>NZ_JCAIUE010000001.1:0-1551315 GCF_059445355.1 Microbacterium sp. Y356 | reverse complement strand
ACTTGGTGGGGTGGGTTGGATTTTCGCGGTGCCTCTTCTTGGTACCCCGCGACGTGTCGTGCTCCTTGACGGCTACTCCTTCACGGCACCCGATGTCAGCCCCTGCACGATCCAGCGGCTCGCCAGGGCGAACATCACCATCGTCGGCAGGATCGTCACGACGGCTGCGGCCGACATCGAGCCCCAGTCCACGTTGAACGTGGAGATAAAGCCGTTCAGCGCGGCGGGGACCGTGCGATTCTCCTCGGAGTGCATCAACACGACCGAGAGAAACAGCTCATTCCAACAGTTGACGAAGTTGAAGATGAACGCGGCGATGATGCCAGGAGTCATCACCGGAACCAGCACGCGGAACAGAGCACCCAGGCGTGAGCATCCGTCGATCATCGCCGCCTCTTCGAGCGCCACGGGGACGTTCTCGAAGAAGCCGCGCAGCATGATCGTGGAGAACGGGATGCATACGGCGATGTAGACGAGGATCAAGCCGAACTTGCTGTCCACCAGATTCAGGTCCGCCATCATCGAGTACAGCGGGCCCAGGGCGATGAACGCGGGGATCATCTGGGTGAGCAGGAACGCGATCAGGACCGCTCCTTTGCTGCGGAACTCGAAGCGGGAGATCACGAATGCACTGAGCAGGGCGATCAGCGTCGCGGTGAGGCCGGCAACGAGCGAAACGATCGCGGAGTTCGCCAGGAATACCCCGAAGCTGTTGTTCTCAAACAGATTCGCGTAGTTCTGCGTCGAGGGCTGGCTGGGCCAGTACTCGATGGGGAACACGTTGACCGTCGATGGAGCCTTGAACGAGGTGAGGGTGATCCAGTAGAGCGGGAACAGCGTCAGCAGCATCCAGACGGTGAGCCCGACGGCGCGCACGACTCCGCCGACGGTGACCTTGCGCCGCCTGCGGGTGGGTGCGGGGCGGCGGGTGCCGGACGGCCGTGCCAGCTGCACGGTGGCGCTCATTTGCTCACCTTTCTCATCGTCAGCAGATAGAACGCGCAGAACACGAACAGGAAGGCGACGACGATCAGTCCGATCGCGCTCGCGATTCCGTAGTTGCCCTGCTGGGTGTAATTAATCATCCAGGTGGTGATGATGTGCGTTTGGCTCGCTGGCCCCCCAGCAGTCATCGCCCAGATGATGTCGGGGAAGTTGAAGGTCCAGATCACACGGAGAAGCACCGTGAGCAGCAGCGTCATGCGGATGTAGGGGATCATCACCGAGAACAGCTGGCGCGCCTTGCCTGCGCCGTCGAGGCTCGCAGCCTCCAGCATCTCGTCCGGCACGGACTGGAGGGCCGCGAGGATCATGATCGCGAAGAACGTCACTCCGTACCAGATGTTGGCGATGATCACGGCGAGCATCGCCAGCTTGGGGTCGGCCAGCCAGGGCAACGGAGCGTCGATGAGGCCGATCTTCATGAGCAGATCGTTGACCACCCCGAACTCGGCGTTGAACATCCAGCGGAACAGCATCCCGATGAGGAAACCGGATACTGCCCAGGGGAAGAACACCAGCGCCTGGTAGACGCCGCGGAAGCGGAACCGTTTGCGCAGCGCGAGCGCGATGAGGAACCCGATGATGAACTGCGGCACCAGCGAGCCAACGACCCACAACACCGTGTTCCACGCGACCGTCGGGAAGACCGGATCGCTGAAGACGCGCACGAAGTTGTCGAAGCCGACGAACGGGGTGGATGTCAGATCCCACAGATTCCAGTCGTGGAAAGCCATCCGCACGCCTTGCAGCATCGGATAGTACGTGAACCAGCACACGAACAGGATCGCCGGGGCCAGGAAGGCGAGGATCGTCCAGGCGTGCCTGGCACGGAACATCCGCTTTCCTGGCCGCGCCGGGACGGCCCCACCGGATTCACCGGTGGGGCGCCTCGAACGCGTCAGTGTCGTCATGGATCAGTCCTTTTCGGCGGCGTACTTGTCTGTCCAGTACGCATCCCACGACTCGAGCAGTTCTGTGCTGGTCATGTTGCCCAGCAGCACGTTCTGCACATCCTGGTCGGACTTCTGGATCCACTCCGTCCACCAGCTCACACCGCGCGGCTGCTGCACGTTCACGTAGGTGTCGGGGTTGTCGGTCATCGTCACGTAGCTCGTCCACGGACCTGACGCGTAGAAGTCATCGTCTGCGGCTGCGGCGATGATCGGGACGAGGCTGTTCGCCTGAGCGAATTCGGTGGCAGGTTCTGCGGATGAGAGGAACTCGACCAGATCTACGGCGGCATCCTTGTGCTCACTGGCCTCGGCGATTCCCCAGCCGGCGACGGCGAGCGGCTGTGCAGCCTTGCCCGTCGGGCCGACGAGGAGCGGCGCGGTGTCCCACTGATCTTCGGTCAGGTTTGAGTCCTGCACGGTCGCGATGACCTCGGGGTCCTGCAGAAGGAACGCCGTGGAACCGTTCGTGAAGCCGGCCACCATCTCGGGGTAGCCCCAGGAAACGGCAGATGGCGGAGAACCCTGTTCGAACAGCGCGAAGTAGTCGTCGACGGCATCCTGCGCTTCATCGGCAGAGAAGATCGTCGAGCCGTCCTCGAGGAGGAACGCATTGCCGATGTCGAGGTCATCGATCACGTAGGCCTCGATTGCGGCGACGACGTTCGTGTTGCCGTTCTGGCCGCCGCGGAACGCATAACCGTAGGTGTTGTTCGCCGGGTCTTGGATGGCGGATGCCTGCTCGAGAAGGTCTTCCCAGCTCTCGGGAGGGCCGTCGAAGCCGGCCGCCTCGACGAGGTCGGTACGGTAGAACAGCGACAGGCCGTAGAAGCCGTAAGGAACGAAGTAGCTCTCGCCGTCACCCTCGGCGGCCGCCTTCGCATTGTCGGTCAAAGCATCCCAGCCGTCCCAGCTCGACAGATCGTCGGTCATGTCGTACAGCCAACCGTTGTTCGAGAACGGGCCGACTGTGATGTCGCGCACCTCGAGGACGTCTACGCCCTTCCCGGCCTGCAGCATCTGCTGGATGGTCTTGTCCGCCTGCTCGGTCGGCGGCGAGATCAGCTTCACCGTGACCCCGGGGTTGTCTGCCTCGAACTCGTCGAGGAGGCCTCGGAGTAGTTCGGTGCGCGCAGGGTTGGTCAGGCTCTCGACCATCTGGAGTTCGACGTCGCCGCCGTCACTGGACGAGTCGGAACCACCGCCGGAGCAGGCAGTGAGCGCCAGCAGGGCGACTGTGCCCATGCCGACGGCTGTCATCACACGAGTGCGTTTCATGACGTACCTCTTTCTGTGTTGTTCGATCGGGTGAGAAGGTCAGATTGCCGCGGACTCTGCGGCGCGCAGAATCTCAGGGATGCAACGCTCGATGTATGCCTCGAAGTCGCTGATCTCGGTGTAGAGGTGAACAGAGAGGCGGTAGTACCCGCGCCCCTCGAAACTCGTGAACGCGGTCTCGACGCCGACGCGGTCGAAGAGTGTCATGCGCAGAGCATCCGCCTCCTCGCGTGTCTTGCCGAGGCCATCAGGCAAGCGGATCAGTCGCATGGCATCGACCGGCATCGGCAGACGCGCGAGCGCGTCGTCTGCGACATAAGGCTGCACAGCATCCGCGATCATGCGCGCGCCGTGATCTGCGAGCTCGCGCATGGTCTCGCGGGTGCGCTCCCAGGTGTACTCGCGTTCGATGAATTCGATCGCAGCCGGGGTGCTGATGTAGGTGGTGGCGTCGACCGTTCCCTGAGTGTCGAAGCGACCGGGGAACGGTTCAGCGGCACCCCAGGAGTCGATCAGCGGCCAGAGGTCCTGGCGGTCGGGGTCGGTCGTGACGAGCAGGGCAGACCCGCGAGGTGCGCAGGACCACTTGTGCATGTTGCCGAACCACCAGTCGCCGCCGCCGACTTCGGCTGCATCCGCAATGAGCCCCGGCGCGTGCGCTCCGTCGACGAGCACGCGGATGCCGCTTTCGTGGGCGAGCGCGGTGATCTCGGCCGTCGGCAGCTTCCGCGCCGTAGGAGATGTGATCTGGTCGACGACGATCAGGCGGGTGCTCTCACTGATCGCCTGGCGGAAGAGCTCGATGACCTCATCTGCGGAAGCGAACAGAGGGATGCTGACCACCCGTACGTGCGCGCCGAAGCGTCGGGCGAGGCGGGCGGCGCCCATCGTGATGGCGCCGTATCCGTGATCCGTCACGAGGATCTCATCATCGATGCCAAGACGCAGGCTGTTGTAAACGACCGTGGCCGCGGCCGAAGCATTCGGCACGAAGGCGCTGTCTTCGGTGCGCGCGCCGAGGAACGGTGCCACCTTCGTTCGTGCATCGGCGACATGCTCTGCGATGCGTGGAAACCAGCCGACAGGGTTGCGATCGGCCTGCGCGCGTAGGGCATTCTGGTGATGCACCACTTCGGTCGGCACGGCGCCGAAGGATCCGTGATTGAGGTGGATGATTTTGGGATCAAGCGGCCAGGCATCCCGTGCGCGCATTCCCGACGCGAGGCGCACGGGTGCAAGAGTGGGGGAAGGATGCTGCATGGTGCCTCGTTCGAAAAAAGATCGGATGCCTGGAACTTGTTGTACAACGCTGTCACATTACGGGCAATAACGCGATGTTCGGGCATAGATTTAGCAAAGTCGTAATACAACTAGGTGAAAGGTGCGCAGATGGGCGCAATGGAGACAGCACTGCACGGGCTGCGTGCGCTCATCGCCGACGGCGATCTGAAGCCAGGGGACCGACTACCCAGCGAGGGTGATCTGTGCGCGAGGCTCGGAGTGTCACGGGGGCCGCTGCGTGAGGCGATCCGGACGCTCTCGGCGCTTGGAGTGATCGACACGAGGCACGGATCAGGCAGCTATGTCTCGGAGTTGCACGCCGCCGACCTCATCAAAGGACTCGGACTCACCGTCGGGCTGCTGCCACTGGACTCGATCATCGAGTTGTACGAGCTGCGGCGTGCGCTCGAAGCGCATGCGGCGAGCCTCGCGGCCGCCCGCATCGACGACGAGCTGATCGCCAGGCTCGATCATCTGCTGGTGCAACTCGAAGCTGTGTCCGATGACGAAGCGCTCTCGGAACTCGACCATGAGTTTCACTCGGCGATCGCCGACGTCGCGGGAAATGATGCGCTCGCCACGCTGCTCGACGTGCTGCGTGCACGCTCGCGCGCCTACCGCATCTTCTCCACAGAGGATGCTGCGCAGATCAAGATGTTGTCGGATGCCGGACACCGCGCGATTCTTCGTGGGCTTGAGGCGCGTGATCCGGTGGCCGCGTCCGCCGCGGCCGCCGGCCATGTCGCACAAACCGAGTTCTGGTTGCGCAAGCATCAGCCGCCGGTCGGCTCCTGACCCTCTGGCATCCGATATCTGTGACAATCTGACATTCTTGCGCCGAGGAATCTTCAGAGGCTCTAGCGTTGAACCATGGTCAACTATCGCTTCCTCGGAAACAGTGGTCTCAAGGTCTCTGAGATCACATACGGCAACTGGGTCACGCACGCATCTCAGGTCGAAGACGACGCTGCAGTAAAGACGGTGCATGCGGCGCTGGATGCCGGTATTACCACCTTCGACACGGCTGACACCTACGCGAACACCGCGGCGGAGGTCATCCTCGGCAAGGCGCTGGAGGGCCAGCGCCGCGAGAGCCTGGAGATCTTCACGAAGGTTTACTTCCCCACCGGGCCCAAGGGCGCGAACGACACCGGGCTCAGCCGCAAGCACATCCTCGAGTCCATCAATGGATCGCTCACGCGCCTCGGCACCGACTATGTCGACCTTTACCAGGCGCACCGCTTCGACTACGAGACTCCGCTGGAGGAGACCTTCCAGGCCTTCGCCGATGTGGTTCGTCAGGGCAAGGCGCTGTACATCGGCGTTTCAGAGTGGACGGCAGAGCAGTTGCGCGAAGGACACGCGCTGGCGAAGCAGGTCGGCGTGCAGCTCATCTCGAACCAGCCGCAGTACTCGATGCTGCACCGTGTGATCGAGGGCAAGGTCGTGCCGGCATCCGAAGAGCTCGGCATCTCACAGATCGTCTGGTCGCCGATGGCGCAGGGTGTGCTCAGCGGCAAGTATCTGCCCGGTCAGCCGGTGCCGGCAGGGTCGCGCGCGACCGACCCGCACAGCGGCGCCGACTTCATCAAGCGGTTCCTGCAGGATGACATCCTCACCGCCGTGCAGAAGCTCAAGCCCATCGCCGAGCAGGCCGGCCTCACGATGCCGCAGCTCGCGATCGCGTGGGTGCTGCAGAACAAGAATGTCGCGGCAGCGCTCGTCGGAGCATCCCGACCAGAGCAGCTCGCCGACACGGTCAAGGCATCTGGCATCACTCTCGATGCTGACACGCTCGCCGCGATCGACACCGCCCTCGGCGACACGGTCAACCGCGACCCCGAGGACACTTACTCGGTGTCACCGCGCGCCCGCCTGGTCTGAGTTTCTCGCCCGTTCTTCCTCGCCGAGCCCCCGTCTTCGCATCGAGCCCCCGTCGTATTGACGTCAATACGACGGGGGCTCGGCGACAAGACGGGGGCTCGGCGGCAGTGGTGGGGCGCGAGATCAGGTCAGCGTGATGTCGACCTGGAGCTCTGTCGTCAGACGCTCCAGGTCTGCGCGCAGGGCATCGAGATCTGTGGATGCCGGAACCGCCGCCGACACTGTCGCCTCGAACAGTCGGCCGCCCGACATGGCGGCATCCTTCGTCTCGGTCGTCATCTCGTGGATGCTGAGTTCGTGTGCGTGCAGCACCGCGGAGACCTCGCGCACAATGCCCGGACGGTCGTTGCCGAGGATCTGCAAGGTGACTGGGCGGGATGCAGTTCTGTCTAGGGCATCCGCCCCGGTGTGTACCGCGATCGTGAGCAAGCCATCGAGCGCGCGCAGCGCCGTCTCGAGATCAGTCTGCCGATCGGGCGTGACGGACACCTGGATGACTCCGGCGAACACACCGGCGAGCTCGGCCAGCTGGCTGTTCTCCCAGTTGCCGTCGTGTGCGTCGACGACATCGGCGACTGCGGCGACGAGGCCGGGGCGATCGGATCCGGCGACGGTGAGGATCAGAGTTGTCATGGCGCCAGCGTAGCCCGCAGCGGGGTCAGCTGTCCCAAACTCCGGTCTCGAGGAAGTCGTCCATCTGGGCGCGATGCGGGGCGAGATCCCAGCCCTGCGCCGCGACCCAATCATCCGAGTAGTACGTGCCGGCGTACCGTGCGCCGCCGTCGCAGATGAGCGTGACGACGCTGCCCTTGCGGCCCGCCGCGCGCATTCGGGCGATGAGCTGGAACGCCCCGACCAGATTCGTGCCGGTCGATCCGCCGGCCCAGTGCAGCGTTCGGTCCTTCAACAGACGGATGGCTGCGATGGACGCCGCATCCGGAATCTGCAGCATTTCATCGATGACACCCGGCACGAATGACGGCTCAACGCGCGGCCGACCGATGCCTTCGATGCGGCTGGGAGTGCCGGTGGTGTAGTCGGCGGCGCCGGTGCTCCAGCCGCCGAAGAACGCCGAGCCCTCTGGATCGACGACCGCGACGCGCGTCGGATGCTGGCGGTACCGCACGTAGCGACCGAAAGTGGCGCTGGTGCCGCCGGTGCCGGCTCCGACCACGATCCAGTCCGGAATCGGGTGCCGCTCTCGGGACAGCTGGCTGAACACGCTCTCGGCGATGTTGTTGTTGCCGCGCCAGTCAGTGGCCCGTTCGGCGTATGAGAACTGGTCGAGGTAGTGTCCGCTGCACTCGGCGGCCAGACGCTCCGCCTCCGGGTACATCTCGGGAGCCCGATCGACGAATTGGCAGCGGCCCCCGTAGAACTCGATCAGGTCGATCTTCTCTTGGCTCGTCGACCGCGGCACGACGGTGACGAACGGCAGTCCCAGCATCCGTGCGAAGTATGCCTCGGACACCGCAGTCGAACCGCTGGATGCTTCGACCAGCGTCGTCCCCTCGTGGATGCGTCCGTTGACGAGGCCATAGAGCAGCAGTGATCGGGCGAGTCGATGTTTGAGGGATCCGGTCGGATGCACCGACTCATCCTTCAAATAGAGGTCGATGCCCCACTCGGGCGGCAGCGGGAAGACGTGCAGGTGTGTGTCGGCGCTGCGGTTGGCGTCTGCTTCCAGCAGTGCGATGGCGTTGCTGGTCCAGGAGGTCATGCAATCGAGCGTAGCTGCGCGCTCATAGTGCCAAGTACAAGGCGACGGCGCCGCCGGCGAGTGCAACCAGTACGACCGCCATCACGAGTGGCACGACCCAGCGCGGACGGCGCTTGAGGGGACGAATCGTCGGTGAAGGCTTGGTCAGCGGGCCAGGCGCCGGTGCGGCACGACCCGTGAGATCGATCAGCGCAGGGGTAGGCCCGCTGGGCGGACCTGGATGCTTCTCATTCCGTTCGTCACTCATCGGAGTAGCCGCCTTCGCCGGTGTCGCCGTCGTATCGGAAGGTCCGGTCGCTCAGCGTGATCTGGATATCGGAGCACCGCGGCTGCTCAGACGACGGCAGGTCCTCGAGGTGGGTCATCCGGTCAGCATATTCCAGTGCGCGGTTCTCATCCACGCCCCAGATCGCGGCACTGTTCATGTCGGCAGCTCTCTCTGAGGGGCAGTCATCACCTTCAGAGAGAGACTGTACCCGCGCGCGACGTGCCGCCGCGGCCGTCGATGTGCAGCAGCGAAGCCTGCGATTGCTCTTGACGCAGCTGGAATTCGAATCGTGAGCGATCGCCACGGTGCAACGCGATGAAGTACTCGATCGGAGTGCCGGTGGCATCCCGGCTGATGCTGCGCAGTCGCAGGAGGGCCGACCCCGCGCTGACGTCCAAATGCTGCGCCTGGTCATGTGTCGCGACCGTAGCCTCGGCCGAGCGCACGCCGTCAGTCGCCTGTATCCCGTGCTCGGCGAGTACGCGGTAGAGGGATGCTTCGGACAGATCGACGCCGAGCGTGACAGTGCCGATGGCATCCGGCATCCACGTCGTTGAATATGACCACGGTTGGCCGTCCACGTGACGGAGACGCTCGAGCGCGATGACGGGGGAGCCCACCGGAATTTCGAGGGCCTCGGCGACGTCGGCATCGGCATCTTCGTGTTCATGGCGCAGGATGTCGCTGTGTACGTGACCACCACGTCGTTCGACGTCGTCGTAGAGTCCGATCAGCGTGTGCACCAGCGACTCGGCCGTGCGCGGACGTGAGACGAAAGTACCCTTTCCCTTGACTCGCTCGACCAGCCCTTCATGCTCCAGTTGCGCGAGTGCCTGACGAACGACCGTGCGCGAGATGCCGTACCGCTCACAGAGCCGGTGCTCGCCGGGAAGCGGGTCGCCGGGCATCAGTCCGTCGCGGGCGATGCCCTCGATGATCAGCTGACGCAGTTGGTCGTACATCGGAGCGGCAGAGTGTCGATCGATCGTGTCGTCCGCAGTCTGGTTTGTGGCCATCTAGAACGCCACCCCCGCGTGCAGGATGACGTTGGCATAGGGGGTGAACTCACCGGAGCGCACGAAGGCGCGAGCCTCGTGGGTGCGCTTCTTGAACTCCACGTGCGGTACGAGCTCGATCTCGATTTCTGGCAGCCGTTCGCGGAGGGCCGTGAGTACCTCGGGGCTCTTCTCAGCGATCTCGGCGGATACCGTCGCGCCTTCGACGACCATCTCGGCAAGCACTGTGTCGAGCACGTCGAAGAACGCGGGTGCGCCGGGACGATAGGCAAGGTCGATCCGCTCGGAGCCGGGAGGAATCGGGAGCCCGGCATCCGTCACGACGATGAGGTCAGTGTGCCCGGTCTCGCTGATGACGCGCGAGAGGGCCGGGTTGATCGTGGTCGAGGTCTTACGCATGCGAACTCCTGATCAGACGGAAGCGCGGGATGCCAGAAAGGCATCGACGTCGCGGCGGAGGGGAAGGCTGGGGGATGCGCCCTGCTTGGTGACGGCCAACGCGCCGGCGGCAGTGGCGAGGCGCACGGCGTCGGGCAGTGTGGCGCCGTTTGCGAGGGCGGCGCCGAGGTAGCCAGCGTATGCATCGCCAGCGGCGGTGGTGTCGACGGCCTCGACTGGCAGCGGCGGAACGAACTCGGCGCCGTCTGCGGTCACGACGCATGACCCTTGTTCGGCGAGCGTGATGACCGCTGCACCGACGCCCTGGGCGAGGAACCAGCGCCCGGCCTGCTCGGCGGTGGCGGCATCCTTCACCTCAATGCCGCTGAGTACGGATGCTTCGGTCTCGTTCGGCGTGACGATGTCGATGTTGCCCCACACTTCTGCGGGCAGCGCGGCGGCAGGGGCCGGGTCGAGAATCACGGTCATGCCATGCTCACGTCCGCGTGCGGTGATGTGCGCGGTGAGGGCGGATGGCGTCTCGAGCTGAGTGAGCAGCACCGAGGTCGTCGCGGCGAGCGCGTCGAGTGCTGCGTCGATCTGCGTGGTGTTCAACTCGGCGTTGGCGAGCGGCACCATCACGATGTCGTTCTGCGCGGAGGCATCGACACGGATGTGGGCGATGCCGGTGGGGCCAGGGACCGTGCGCAGGTGGGTGAGGTCGACTCCGGCCTCGCTGAGACCGTCGATGACCAGGTCGTGGAAGAGGTCGTCACCGACGCACCCGACGAACGATGTGTGTGCGCCGGCGCGTCCTGCGGCGACTGCCTGGTTGGCACCTTTGCCTCCGAGCATCATTGTGAACTGATCGCCGAGAATGGTTTCTCCGCGTGCAGGGAGACGTTGGGAGAAGGTGGTCACATCTGCGGTGACGCTGCCGACGATGACGACGCCGGTGCGTGGTGTAGCGGGCGCGTCGGTGGGGGAGGCGGTCATGGGGCTCCTGATCTTCTTCTTCGGCTTCATCGTCTTCGTCGTCTTCATCGTCTTCTTTGGCGGAGGTCTTCTTTGACTTCGCCGAGTCCTGTCATTACATTAGCCGAGTCTGTACTTGTAACGACAGGTTGCATCTAAGGAGTCGAAGACATGTCTGCAGTCGCAGCCGTTGCCCCGCGCTTGTACGTCGACAGTGCCGATCTCGAGCGAGTCTCACGGCTTCTGGATGCCGGAGTCGTACACGGCGTGACCACCAATCCGACGATCCTCGAGCGTGGTGGACGCAAAGCCGCCGAGATTCCCGATCTATACGAGCGGTGGGAGTCTGAGGGCGCGAAGGAGATCTTCTTCCAGACGTGGGGTGCTGACCGCGCTGAGCTTCTACGCAATGCTGCGATGATCCGCGCGTTCGGCGAGCGGGTGGCGGTGAAGGTCCCGGCGACCACCGATGGCTTCGCCGTGGCATCCGCTCTTGTCGCCGACGGCGCGACGGTTCTCATCACAGCCGTGTACTCGGTGGCGCAGGCGCTCGCCGCGGCGAGTATCGGGACGACGTACATCGCGCCCTATCTCGGTCGGCTGAGGGATGCCGGTGTCGATGGTGATGCGCTGATTGCCGAGATGCAGGAGGTGTGTGCAGGTAGCGCGACGAACGTGCTTGCCGCGAGTCTGCGTTCGGCAGATGACATCACCAGGCTGCGGCTGGCCGGCGTGCCGTACTTCACCGCCGCACCCGACGTGCTTGACCAGGTGCTGTTCCACGAGGTCAGCGACAGTTCGGCCGTCGAATTCGACGCCGCCATGGGCCGGATCGGGGCCTGAGCCGCCTCGGTAGTCGTCAGGCGTCAGTCGTCAGGCGTCAGGCGTCAGGCGTCAGGCGTCGGTCGCGGCCGCGGCCTGACGAAGCCAACGCTCAACGCCGGCGATGTGCGCCGTGGCGAGGGAAGTCGCAAGGTTCGGGTCGCGCTGGGCGATCGCTTCGGCGATGGCGCGGTGCTCCGACAACGTGCGCTCGACGGCACCCTGCTCGGTGAGGCCTCGCCACACTCGTGCGCGTACCGTCTGACTGCTGAGGTTTTCGATGAGACTGGCGAGATAGGAGTTACCGGCCATACGGACGATGTCGCGGTGGAAGCGGATGTCGTGCTCGACCAGTTCATCGATCGTGACCTCGGCGTCGACAGTTTCGAGTTCGCGGTGCATCGCGTCGAGCGCCTCGGGGGTGCCGAGCGTGGCGGCAAGGCCCGTCGCCTGGGACTCCAGCATCCGCCTCACAGCGAAGATCTCGAGCATCGAGTCGTCGTCATGCATGTCGACGACGAACGAGATGGCCTCCAGCAGCAGATGCGGCTCTAGGCTCGTGACGTAGGTGCCGTCGCCACGACGCACATCGAGTACGCGGATGACCTCGAGCGCCTTGACCGCTTCGCGCATGGAATTGCGGGACAGACCGAGCCGCTCGGCGAGTTCCTTCTCGGGCGGAAGGCGGTCTCCGGGGGAGAGCTCCCCGGACATGATCATCGCCTTGATCTTCTCAATCGCCTCGTCAGTGACTGCCATAGCCACAATCCTAGCCAGTGATCCGATGTTTCCGGCAGGATGGGTGCATGCGCATTCTCGATTCACATCTGCACCTGTGGGATCCGGAGCGTCTCGAGTATTCGTGGCTCGAGGGTCCATTGCGGGCGCGGTTTGCTGTGGACGAGCTTGCTGTCGCCGTTGGCGGTCTCGACGGCACGCGCGACTTCATCTTCGTTCAGGCTGGCAGCGCTGAGGAACAATACCTCGACGAGGTCGAGTGGGTGTCGTCGCTGGCTGCGCGCGTCGGGGTACGGGGGATCGTCGCCGGTGCGCGACTCGATCGCGGTGCGGCCACGATCGAGTATTTGGATACCGTGGCTGAGAAGCCGCTCGTCGTCGGCGTGCGCCACCTGCTGCAGGGCGAACGTGTGGGCTTCGCGGGTACGGCCACGTTCCGAGCCGGAGTGCTGGCGCTCGCGGAACGAGATCTGACGTTCGACGCGTGCGTGCGGGGGCCGGCGCAGCTACAAGACGTGGTCGCCCTCGCGGAGGAGTTGCCTGAGCTGCGGATTGTCCTCGATCACCTCGGTAAGCCCTCGGTCGGCACGGCTGAGGCGCCGGCTGCGCCGTCGACGCAATGGTCAGACGGGATGCATGCGCTCGCCGCGCACTCCCGGGTGTTCTGCAAACTTTCCGGGCTGCCCGCCGAGGCCGACGGTGCATGGGATGCAGCACAGATGGTGGCCTTCCTCGACGTCGCGCTCGCCGCATTCGGACCCGACCGGCTGATGTTCGGCAGCGATTGGCCGGTGTCCGCGGTGCGCGCATCCGGAACTGTCGCGACCGTTGATCCTGTTGCCATCGCAGCGTGGACGGGTGCCGTGGCATCCTGGGCCGCGTCTCACGATCTAGACACCGACGCGATCCTGTACCGCAACGCGGAGCGCTTCTACGGGATCGGGTAGCCAGCGGGTGTGCCTGCGCGGTGCGGGCCGCGGCGGGTGTCGTACATGGCCGCTACTCGCGGGTGGATGCGGCGATGTGTGGCACCTCGCTGGGCGCGGCCGGAGCGCGGGCCGCGGCAGGTGTCGCACATGGCCGCTACTCGCGGGTGGATGCGACGATCTGCGACCCCTCGCTCCGCGCGGACGGACCTGCGGCGGGGCAGGTGTCACTGGTGGTCGCTATCTGTGGGTGGATGCGACGATCTGCGACCCCTCGCGCAGGCCGCGTGGGCCAGGCCTACTCGGCGCGCAGGCGCAGCTGCGCCATACCGCCGTCGACCTCGATGAACGTGCCGGTCGTTGAGCCGGCGCCAGGAGAGACCAGATACGCCACAGCGGCGGCGACCTCCTCCGGGCTGACCAGGCGGCCGTGCGGCTGACGGGCCTCGAGCGCCGCGCGCTCAGCCATGGGGTCATCGGCTTGGCCGAGCAGGCGTCCGACCCACGGAGTGTCTGCGGTGCCAGGATTCACGGCGTTGACGCGGATGCCTTCGCGCAGATGATCCGCGGCCATCGCGCGTGTGAGAGCGGAGACCGCACCCTTGGACGCGGTGTACAGCGCACGCTGCGGCAGGCCGGTCGACGAAGCGATGGATGCCGTGTTGCACACGGCAGCGGCTGGCGACTGGCGCAGCCACGGAAGCGCCGCCGAGGTCACGCGGGCGATGCCGGTGACGTTCACCGAGAGCACCCGTGCCCACTCTTCGTCGTCGTTCGCGCTGATGTCGCCGACCGCACCGATACCGGCGTTGTTCACGACGATGTCGATGCGGCCGAACTTCTCGGCGACGGCCGCGACCGCGGCATCCACGCTGGCGCGATCCGACACATCAGCGGTGAACGCGGCGAAGCGCTCGTCGGCGCCGGAAGGGTCGCGATCGAGTACGGCGATCTGCGCTCCGTCAGCGTGCAGCCGGGATGCGATCGCCGCGCCGATGCCGGATGCGCCGCCGGTGACGATTGCAACGAGACCCTCAAGCGTGGCGCTCATCGGGACGGCTCCCATGCCACGAAGTTCTGCCGCTGGTGGCCGAGGCCATCGATTTCGATGTCGACGACATCGCCGGCCTTCAGGTAGGGGAACTTGCCCGAAAGGGCCACGCCCTGCGGTGTGCCGGTGAGGATGAGGTCGCCGGGCTCGAGCGTCACGTACTGCGAGAGGTGGTGCACGATGTGCTCGACCGAGAAGATCATGTCACGGGTGTTCGAATCCTGACGGGGCTCACCGCCTACGAAGCTGCGCAGGTCCAGGTTCTGATGATCGACCTCGTCAGGGGTGACCAGCCAGGGGCCGGTGGGGTTGAAGCCGGCGGCGATCTTGCCCTTCGACCACTGTCCGCCCGAGACCTCGATCTGGAACGTACGCTCAGAGACGTCGTTGGCGGTGACGAAGCCGGCGATGTGGTCGAGTGACTCCGAGACGCTGTCGAGATAGGCGGCACGCTTGCCGATCACGACGCCGAGCTCCACCTCCCAGTCGGTCTTCTCACTGCCGCGGGGGATGGTCACGTCATCATTCGGACCGACGACCGTGTTCGGGGTCTTCAAGAAAAGAATCGGAATCTTCGGTGGCTCGGAACCTGACTCGGCCGCGTGCGCGGCGTAGTTCATGCCGATGCAGATGACGGCGCTGGGTCGTGCGATGGGAGCGCCGATGCGCAGATCTGCTGCCCCCTCAAGCTCCTCGAGCTCGCCAGCGGCGAGGGCGGCCGCCACTCGCGAACGGAAATCGCCGGAGAGGAAATCCCCGTTGACGTCGGATGTCACGGTTCGCAGGTCGAGGTGACGATCGCCGTCAACCAGGACGGGAATTTCGGATCCAGGGGCGCCAAGCCGCGCGAACTTCATAGTTCTCCTACCTCGTTAGGGGGCCGCCATCGGGCGGCACGTCTGATTGACAGTATAGACATCGGATGTTTACACTCCAAGAGATCCGTGCAGAAATTTCGTGCTGCACCAGGAGAGGAACCCCGTGAGCCGCATCGTTGCACTCGAGACCACAGATATCCGTTTCCCTACGTCATTGAGCCTTGACGGCTCGGACGCCATGAACACCGACCCCGACTACTCCGCGGCATACGTGATCATCCGCACCGACGCTGCGGACGACATCGCCGGACACTCCTTCGTGTTCACGATCGGCCGGGGCAATGACGTGCAGGTCGCCGGTATCAACGCGCTCGCCGGTCATCTCGTTGGGCGGGAGCTCGAGCCGCTGCTCGACGACATGGGAACGACGTTCCGTGACATCATCGGCGACTCGCAGCTGCGCTGGTTGGGTCCAGAAAAGGGCGTCATGCACATGGCTATCGGCGCCGTGATCAATGCGCTGTGGGACATCAAGGCCAAGCGTGCAGGCCTTCCGCTTTGGCAGCTGCTGTCGAGGATGACGCCCGCAGAGATCGTCTCGCTCGTCGACTTCCGCTATCTCACTAACGTGCTCACACCCGAGCAGGCGCTCGAGATTCTCCAGGCGGCGGTCCCCGGCCGCGCCGAACGCGAGGCAGAACTCCTCGCCACCGGATACCCCGGATACACCACGAGTCCCGGCTGGCTCGGCTACTCCGACGAGAAACTTGAGCGCCTCGCCCGGGAGGCCCTTGCTGACGGCTTCACGCAGATCAAGCTCAAGGTCGGCGCCGACCTCGACGACGACATCCGCCGCTTCCGCAAGGCGCGCGAAGTGTGCGGCCCTGACTTCCCAATCGCGATCGACGCGAACCAGCGCTGGGAGGTCTCCGAGGCGATCGAGTGGGTGAACGCGCTCGCCGAGTTCAACCCGGCCTGGGTCGAAGAGCCCACCAGCCCCGACGACATCCTCGGCCACGCCGAGATTGCCCGCGGCATCGCTCCGATTCGCGTTGCAACCGGCGAGCACGCTCAGAACCGGATGATCTTCAAGCAACTGCTGCAGGCGAACGCCATCGAGGTCATGCAGATTGACGCCGTGCGCGTGGCCGGTGTCAACGAGAACATCGCCAACCTGCTGCTGGCAGCGAAGTTTGGTGTGCCGGTCTGCCCGCATGCGGGCGGCGTGGGCCTCTGCGAAGCGGTGCAGCACCTGTCGATGTTCGACTTCGTCGCCATCACCGGCACCCGAGAGGGACGCTTGATCGAGTTCGTCGATCACCTGCACGAGCACTTCGTCACACCGACCGACATTCAGGGCGGTTCCTACATGCCGCCCACCGCTGCAGGTGCCAGCATGGAGATGAAGGCGGAAAGCATCGCGAAGTACACCTGGACGGGTGCGCATGTCACGGACTGACCTGAACATCCCGGCGCTCGGGTACGGCGCAGCGAATGTCGGCAACCTTTTTCGCGCGCTGACGGATGCCGAAGCATGGGCCGTGCTCGACGCGGCGTGGGACAGCGGCATCCGCTACTACGACACCGCACCGCACTATGGGCTCGGCCTTTCCGAGCGTCGCCTTGGGGCGTTCTTGCAGACCAAGCCGCGTGACGAATTCGTCGTCTCGACCAAGGTCGGTCGCCTGCTGCGGCCGAACCCCGATTTCGATGGCGGGCTCGACACCGACAACGACTTCTTCGTGCCGAACGACCTGCAGCGAGTGTGGGACTTCTCGGATGCCGGCATCCGCGCATCACTCGATGAATCCCGGGAGCGCCTGGGGCTCGACCGAATCGACATCGCGTACCTGCATGATCCAGAGCGGCATGACCTCGATCTGGCGCTCGCCGAAGCATTCCCCGCCCTCGAACAGCTGCGCGCTGGGGGGACGATCGGCGCGATCGGTGTGGGGGCAATGGCCAGTGATGCGCTCGCCCGCTCAGTGCGCGAAGCCGACCTGGACGTCGTCATGATCGCCGGCCGATACACGCTGCTGGAGCAGCCGGCGGCTGCCGACGTGCTGCCGGCCTGTCGCGAGCGCGGCACCGGTGTGGTCGCGGCATCCGTGTTCAATTCCGGCCTGCTCGCGAAGGCAGAACCGACTCGCGACAGCCGATACGAATACGGCGGGATGCCTGACGAGATCTGGGACCGTCTGCAGCGCATCGTTGCCGTCTGCCGCGCGCACGATGTGTTGCTTCCGGCGGCGGCGATTCAGTTTCCGCTGCGGGATGCAGTAACTCGCTCGGTCGTGGTCGGCAGCTCCCGACCGGAACAGGTGCGTCAGAACGCGGCCCTCGCCGCTGCGCGTATTCCCGCCGCGTTCTGGCTCGAGCTCATCGCCGAAGCACTAATCCCCGGATGAATCGACCGTTCCCGTCGCGATTTCTGTCGGCTGACCGCGCGCCAGGCGACAGAAATCGCGACGGGAACAGCAAGGAGAAAAATGCTTGAAGGAATTGATCCGCTGCTCACAGGTGAACTGCTGCTGCACCTCGACCGGATGGGGCATTCCGATTCCGTCGTGATCGCGGACGCGCACTTCCCCGCCTGGGCGCTGGGGGAACGCGCCATCGATCTGCCGGGGACGACGACACCTGAGGTCCTGGCAGCTATCCGCACGGTGATCCCGCTGGATGATGCGCCAGGTCTCGACCTGATGGCCTCCGCCGACGGCGAAGTTCTCGACGTTCAGCGCGAGTTGATGGCCGCCGCCGGAACAACGGTCGAGACGACCAAGTTCGTCGAGCGCTTCGCCTACTACGACATCGCCGAGGCCGCGTACCTCATCGTCCGCACCGGCGAGACGCGCAAGTACGGCAATGCACTGCTGCGCAAGGGGGTCGTCGGACACGCCTCTGCGTGAGGGTTGTTGTAGCCGAACGGTCGGCCTGGCTCCCAGTGGGGCGTGGGGATTAGTGCCGGTCGATCGAGCTCACGGCGTGCACTGCATCGCGGATGTAGCGGTTCGCGTGTGCGGCGAGATCGTCAGAGTCCTGCCAGAGGTTGCGCCAGATGCCGAGAGTGTTGCTGAGCTCAGCACTGACCACGGCCGACGAGAACGACTCGAACACGACTGGTCCGTCGTAGGCGACGTCGTGCAGTGCACGGAAGAACGTCGCGAAGTCGACGGTGCCGGTGCCGAGGTATCCGCGGTGGCTGTCACCGATGTGCACGTAGCCGAGCTTTCCTGCCGCGGCGACGTCATGCACTGGTTGGAAGAAGTCGGACTCTTCGATGTTCATGTGGTACGTATCCAGATGCACGCTCACATCGCCCGAGATGCCTTCGACGAAGCCCAGCGCACCACGGCCGGTGTTGAAGACGTTCGACTCGTAGCGGTTCACAACCTCGAGAGACAGGCGGATGCCACGCTCGGCTGCGATCGCCGCCAGCGAGGAGATCGCGGCCTGGCTGTTCGCGACGCCGTTCGGCGTCGCCGGCGTCATGTACTTGCCCATCGCCGAGTAGATGACGCCGCACAGCACCTCGCCGCCCATCGTGGCGACGTGGTCGAGGCAGCGCTCCAGCATCGACGCACCAGCGGTTACGACGGCGGGGTCTTCGCTGGTGAGGTCGGTCGCTGACGTTAGACCGAGTGATGCCGTCACCGCGAGGTCGTTGTCGCGCAGCATCCGCCCGGCGAGTTCCGAGTCAAAGGCAGCGGCATCCATCAGAGGTATCTCGATGAGGTCGAAGCCCGCGTTCTTGGTTCCCTCGATCGCGCGCCGCAGGCCCGCCTCCTCGAAGGTTCCGCTGAAGACCAGTCCGTGCGCACCAATGAGCATTTTCAATCCTGTCTCTGCGCGTTCGCGCGTAGTCGTGACAAACTTGTTATTACAGGTCTAGCATGGCAAGGCGGGGTTAGGTACATTTAGGTACAACTTGCATCGAAGTGGATGCTGGTAGAGAATTGACCCGATGTTTGATCCGGCGCGTCAGCGTCCACGCATCATGACAGACAACAGGACCTCCAAGGGAGCAGGCGAGCATATGAGCGATCCCATTCTTCGGGTGGAAGGCATTAGCAAGGGTTTCCCCGGCGTGCAGGCACTCCAGGATGTGCACCTCGAAGTGCGCGCCGGCGAGGTACTCGTGCTCGTGGGCGAGAACGGTGCCGGTAAGTCGACGCTGATGAAAATCCTCTCTGGGATCTACATGCGTGATGAGGGCACGATCACCTTCGAGGGTCGCGAAGTCGAACTGACCAGCCCGCTTCAGGCGCAGCAGCTCGGCATCACGATCATCCATCAGGAATTGAACATGATGCCTGACCTCACAGTCGCGCAGAACATCTTCATCGGCAGGGAGCCCACGTCAGGGCCTCTGCTCTCTGAGCGCAAGCTCAACCGGCAGACCTCCGAACTGCTGAAGGGTCTGGGTATCGCGCTCAACCCAAAGCAGAGCGTCGGAGAGCTGACGGTCGCCGAGCAGCAGATGGTCGAAATTGCCAAGGCGCTGTCGTTCGACGCCAAGGTTCTCATCATGGATGAGCCGACGTCAGCGCTCACCGACAGCGAGGTGGAGACGCTCTTCCTTCTGATCGAACAGCTCAAGGCGAACGGCACCGGCATTGTTTACATCTCACATCGTATGGACGAGCTTCGCCGTCTCGCGGATCGTGTCTCGGTGCTCCGCGATGGTCAATACATCGGATCACTTGAGAAGAGTGAGATCAGCATCCCCAAGATCATCGAGATGATGGTCGGTCGTGTCATCGACGAGGGAACCCGTCCGACGGCCCGCGATCACGACAACGATCCGATCGTTCTCGACGTGGCGAACCTGTCGACCAAGGCGCTCTTGAAGGACGTCAGCTTCCAGCTTCGACGGGGCGAGATCCTCGGGTTCGCCGGACTCATGGGAGCAGGCCGAACCGAGACCGCTCGCGCCGTGATCGGCGCCGATCCGCGCAGCGCAGGGACCATCTCCATCAACGGTCGAGTCGCCAAGATCCGTCAGCCTGAGGATGCCGTCAAGCGGGGTGTCGGATACCTCTCCGAGGACCGCAAGCAGCTCGGTCTCATGCTCGAGCAGGACGTCACATTCAACACCGTCCTGGCATCCCTCGGCCGATACACCAACGCGATCGGCTGGATGGGCGACAGCAAGGCCAAGAATCAGACCAAGGACTACGTGCGGCAGCTGCGTGTGAAGACGCCATCGGTCAACCAGATGGTCAAGCTGCTGTCGGGCGGAAACCAGCAGAAGGTCGTCATCGCCCGTTGGCTGATGCGCGACTGCGACATCCTCATCTTCGACGAGCCGACTCGAGGGATCGATGTGGGCGCAAAGGAAGAGATCTACCGGCTCATGCAGCAGCTCGCTGACACCGGTAAGTCCATCATTGTCATCTCGTCCGAGCTACCAGAGATCCTCCGCGTCGCCAACCGCATCGCGGTGTTCGCGAACGGTCGGATCACCGGAACACTCCGCAACGAAGAAGCCAGCCAGGAGAAGATCATGCAACTCGCAGCCCATGGGGAGGAAGACTGATGAGCACGCCGCAACAGCCCGGATCGACGACGACCGTCATCCAGCAGGCAGTCAACGAGAACACCGACAAGCGTGATGTCAGCGGCTTCTTGAAGCGTCAGGCACAGCAATCGCTCGCGTTCGGCACGCTCGTTGTGCTGCTGATCTTCTTCTCGCTCGCGAGCCCGAACTTCTTCACGTTCAGCAACATCGCCTCGGTGCTCCTATCGACAGCAGTCATCGGCATCCTGGCGCTTGGCACCACGTTCGTCATCATCACCGGTGGCATTGACCTGTCCTTGGGTACAGGTATGGCACTGTGTTCGGTGATGACGGGTGTGTTCATCACGAACATGGGTCTTCCGGTCTGGCTTGGGGTGATCGGCGGTATCGCCACGGGTGTGCTGATGGGGCTGGTCAACGGCGTGAATGTGGCGTATCTGCGCCTTCCACCATTCATCGCCACTCTGGCGATGATGATGATCGCCGGCGGTCTCGCCCTGGTCATCTCCGGTGTCGCACCGATCTATTTCTCGACGTCTGCGCCTGACTTTAAGAGGATCGCTCTCGGCACGATCATCCCCGGCATCCCGAACGCCGTCCTCATCACCGCACTGCTGGCGATCGTGGCATTCCTCGTGCTTTCCAAGACGCTGCTGGGTCGCTACACCTTCGCGATCGGTTCCAATGAAGAGGCCACTCGCCTGTCTGGCGTAAATACCCGCCGTTGGACGATCCTCATTTACATGTTCGCTGGGGCCTTCACCGGCATCGCCGGCGTCGTCATTGCCTCACGCCTCGACTCGGCTCAGCCGCAGATCGGCACTGGCTACGAGCTGCAGGCGATCGCGGCCGTTATCATCGGCGGGACGTCGCTTCTGGGTGGCCGTGGCTCGATCATCGGTACCGTAATCGGCGCGCTGATCATGAGCGTGCTCGTCAACGGTCTCAGCATCCTCTCGATCCAGACCGAGTGGCGCAACATCGTTGTCGGTGTCGTGGTGCTGCTGGCCGTCTTCCTCGATTCGCTGCGCAACCGCCAGCGAACCTGATCCTCGGGTGGTGGCGATACCTGTGCCCGCCACCACCACGATCGGCTTCGGCCGAAAATCGCGGAGTGATCCGCACCGGCACACACCACCGGAATGTCCACATCGTCGGTCGCGAGATCGGCACCCACAGAACAATGGAGTTTCCCATGCGATTTGGCAA
Source organism: Microbacterium sp. Y356 (assembly GCF_059445355.1). Taxonomy (NCBI): domain Bacteria; kingdom Bacillati; phylum Actinomycetota; class Actinomycetes; order Micrococcales; family Microbacteriaceae; genus Microbacterium; species Microbacterium sp. Y356. The sequence goes on along the minus strand of NZ_JCAIUE010000001.1, from coordinate 1,529,478 downwards.
GAAGACCGCATTCGCGGCACTCGTGGCCGCATCTGCGCTTGTGATGGCGGGCTGCGCAGGCAGCGGCGACGTCATCGACGAGGGCGCAGGCGCTGACGGCGGCAGCAGCAGCGACGAAATGTACATCGCCCTCGTCTCAAAGGGCTTCCAGCACCAGTTCTGGCAGGCCGTGAAGACGGGTGCTGAGGAGCGGGCGGAAGAGCTCGGCGTCAAGATCACTTTCGACGGCCCCGCCGCCGAGACCGAGATCGCGCAGCAGCTCGAGATGCTCACCACGGCGATCGACAAGAACCCGGATGCTATCGCCTACGCGGCGCTCGACCCCGAGGCGTGCGTTGCACCGCTCGAGCAGGCGAAGTCCAAGGACATCCCCGTCGTCTACTTCGACGCTCCCTGCAACGGTGATGTCGGCCTGAGCCTGGCCGCAACCGACAGCGAGGTCGCCGGTGCACTGGCTGCAGATCACATGGCCGAGCTCATCGGCGGCGAGGGCGAAGTCGCCATTGTTGGACACTCGCAGATCAACTCGACCGGTGTCGAGCGCCGTGATGGCTTCGTCAACCAGATGGAGTCTGAGTACCCGGACATCGAGATCGTCGACATCCAGTACGGCGACGGCGATCACCTGAAGTCGGCTGACATCGCCAAGGCCATGATCGCGGCGCACCCCGACCTCAAGGGCATCTACGGCACCAACGAGGGCTCCGCCATCGGCGTCGTGAACGCTGTCGGCGAGCTCGGCCTCGAGAAGGGCAAGCTGACGATCATCGGCTTCGACTCCGGTGCCGCGCAGATCAACGCCATCAAGGACGGCACGATGGCCGGCGCTATCACGCAGGACCCGATCGGTATCGGCGCTCAGGTCGTTCAGGCAGCGTATGACGCGGCCAACGGCGAGGCCGTTGATGAGTTCTATGACACCGGTTCGTACTGGTACGACGCCACGAAGCTCGAAGACCCGAAGATCGCCGCGGTTCTCTACGAGTGATCTGACGTCTCGGCTCGGCCCCTCGCCTTCGGGTGAGGGGCCGATTTCGTGCCCCGATTCGGAATCAATTAAGGACACCAGATGTCCCGGTTGAGTGACAAGCTGGCATCAACGAAAGGACGATCATGACCTCTCTGCCCGCTCGACCCACTGGTTCCAACACCATCAACCCGTTCCTCATGACCGATGACGCGGCCGGGATCATCGCATTCCTTGCTGAGGTCTTCGGTGCTGTCGATGTGCCGGAGGCACGCACTCTCGATACCGACGGACTCATCCTGCACTCCGAACTACTCATCGGCGACTCGCTCATCACGGTCGCAGATCGCAAGGCCGACTGGCCTTTCACTCCGGGGTTCATCCAGGTCTACGTCGACGATGTCGACGCGACGCTCGAGCGCGCGGTGCGGCTGGGTGGGCGTATCGTGACACGTCCCACCGACTTCTTCGGTGACACCTTCTCCCGTTTCTCGGACCCGTCCGGCAACCTATGGTGGGTCTACCGGCACGCCCCGCAGGAAGCGTCCGGCGAATGGTCAGCGGAACCGGATGCCGCTGACGGCGCGGACTGGGCGACCGATGGCGATGGCGCGGAGGCCGAGGACTGGTCGAACTTCACCTCGCCCGAGCTCGAGTACATCCACGGAAGCCTTGTCGAGGCGATGTCTGCCCTGCAGGACCCCCGCCAAATCAGCTGAGGGTTCGAGATGCGCGAGGCGCTGTCAGGAGTGAAAGACGGTGTGCAGGTCGCCGATAAGTTCGCGTCCGCCGAGGCCGTCGATCTCGAACAGTACCGAAATGCCTGCGACGTGTGAGCCGAGGCGCTCGATCAGCTGCCGTCCGGCGGCGAGCGTGCCTCCGGTGGCGAGCACGTCATCGATGAGCAGCACGCGCGAGCCGGCCGGAATGTCGTCGTGCATCTCGATCGTCGCGGTGCCGTATTCGAGGGCATAGTCGATGGATGCTGCGGGCCTGGGGAGCTTGCCCGCTTTGCGGATCGGCACCAGCCCGACTCCGGCGACGATGGCAGCGGCGCTTGCGATCAAGAAACCCCGCGCCTCGATGCCGGCGATGACGTCGAACTGTCCCATGAAGGGTTCGATGATCGCCTCGGTCGTTGCGCGCAGCGCGTCAGCATCCGCCAGCAGCGGAGTGATGTCGCGGAAGAGGATGCCGGGTTCTGGATAGTCCGGGATGCTGCGGATGAGCGATTCGGCGCGGGTCAGAGCAGGGGTGAGTTCGGCAGAGGGCACTGAGAGATCGTACTCCAGCGCCCTGTGAGTGTTTCGAGGGCTTGACATTCGTGGGAGCGCTCCCATAGAGTTTCACATCAGTTCGTGGGAGCGCTCCCACGTTTCCATGAATGTCCTATTACCGCACTATCACCGCACCATCTCGCACAAAGGAGTGACCGTGAATACACGTGCCCGCCGACGGATTCTGACTACAGCTGCCGTCGCATCCATCTCTGCCCTCGCCCTCGCAGGCTGTTCTGCTGGCGCCGGCAACACAGACGCAGGCGCCGACGCCGGTGCCGACGCTGACGAGCAGATCACTCTGACCGTCACCACGTTCGGCGTCTTCGGCTATGACGACCTCTACAAGGAATACGAAGACGCCAACCCGAACATCACCATCGAGGCGAACAACATCGACACCGGTGGCAACGCCCGCACCGATACATTCACCAAGATCGCGGCAGGCAGTGGCCTCAGCGACGTCGTCGCGATCGAAGAGGGCTGGCTCGGCGCGATCATGGAGGTCTCCGACTTGTTCGTCGACCAGCGTGACTTCGGCATCGAAGACCGCAAGGACGACTGGGTCGAGTGGAAGTACGATCAGGGCACGGACCCTGAAGGCCGCGTGATCGGCTACGGCACCGACATCGGCCCAAGCGGCATCTGCTACAACGGCCCCGCGTTCGAGGCCGCAGGGCTCCCTAGCGACCGCGAGTCCGTCGCCGAGCTGCTCAACGGCGACTGGGAGAACTACTTCGCCGTCGGCGCCGACTACACAGAGAAGACGGGCAAGGCGTGGTTTGATCACTCCGGCTTCGTCTGGAACTCCATGATCAACCAGCTCGACGAGGGCTATTACACGGCCGACGGTGAGCTGAACGTCGAAGGCAACACTGAGATGCAGGAGCGCTTCGAACTGCTGGGGACTGCAGTCGAAGGTGGCCAGTCGGCTGCAGAAGCCGCGTGGGACTGGAACGGTGGCAAGTCGTTTGTCGACAGCTCCTTCGCGACCTTCGTCTGCCCCGGATGGATGCTGGGAAACATCACCGGCAAGCTCGAGTCAGGTGGCGGTGACGCGTCGACAGGCTGGGACTTCGCCGACGTGTTCCCCGGAGGACCGACCAACTGGGGTGGCGCGTTCCTCACGGTTCCGGAGGCCTCGGAGCACCAGGAAGCAGCTGCGGAACTCGCCAGCTGGTTGACGCTCCCTGAGCAGCAGGTGAAGCAGTCCGCAGCCGCGGGCAACTTCCCGTCGACGATCAAGGCTCAGGAGACGCTCGCGGCTGAGGCGACACCGAACGAGATCTTCAACGACGCGCCGACCGGTGCGATCCTCGCGGCACGCGCAGAGGGCGTCGAAGCGCAGTTCAAGGGCCCGGACGACTCCATCATCCAGGAGAACGTGTTCGGCCCCGCGCTGACCAGTCTCGACCGCGGAGAGGTGAACACGCAGCAGGCGTGGGACAAGGCTCTGGCGCTTCTGGACGAACTCGTCGGCTGATCCTTCGACAGGCTCGGGAACCTTTCGGTTCCCGAGCCTGTCGCTGCTGGTCCGGTGGATAAAGAAGGAACGAAGCAATGACACTCACTGTCCCTCCCGTGCAGCGCACGGACACGGCATCCGCTCGGGTGCCCCATTCCGCGGGGAAACCTTCCTGGCGTCACCGTCGCTCACGATTCGATATGAAGGCGTCACCGTACTTCTATATCTCACCGTTCTTTCTCCTTTTCGGCCTGGTCGGGCTCTTCCCGCTGCTCTACACCGTCTACGTGGCGGTCTTCGAGTGGGACCTGCTCAAGGGGCAGGGCGAGTTCGTTGGCCTCGGCAACTTCATCGAGATTCTCGGCGACTCGATGTTCTGGAACTCGATCTTCAACACTCTGAGCATCTTCCTGCTCTCCGCGATTCCGCAGCTGGCCGTAGCGCTTGTGGTCGCTTATCTTCTTGACCGCGGGCTGCGGGCACCGACCTTCTGGCGGATGAGCGTGCTCATCCCGTTCGTGGTCACCCCTGTCGCTGTCGCGATCATCTTCTCCAGTATCTTCAACGAAGCAGACGGCCTCGCCAACAACCTCCTTAACCTGATCGGCATTGCCGACCAGGAGTGGAAGCACGACACGTTCCTCTCGCATATCGCGATCGCGGTCATGGTGAACTTCCGCTGGACCGGTTACAACGCCCTCATCCTGCTCGCCGCGATGCAGGCGGTGCCGCGTGATCTCTACGAGTCCGCTGCCATCGACGGCGCAGGCCCGATCCGGCGCTTCTTCTCGATCACGATCCCGACAATCCGCCCGACACTGATCTTCGTGATCATCACGGCCACGATCGGTGGCCTGCAGATCTTCGCCGAACCCCGCCTGTTTGACGTTTCCACGGCGGGCGGTATCGGCGGCAGTGACCGGCAATTCCAGACAACAGTGCTGTTCATGTGGGAGCTCGCTTTCTTCCGGCGTGACTTCGGTGAGGCATCCGCCGTTGCCATCTTGCTGTTCGTTCTCATCGTGGGGATCGGTGTGATCAACTTCCTGATCACCCGAGGAATATCCACCGGGGATGCCCCGAGAGCGAAGCGTCGCCGAGCGCGCAAAAACACGACAGGAGCCCAGCGATGACCGCCACCCAGGCCATGAGTGTGCCGGAGAAGCTCCGCAAGCGCCGCGGAGTCAGCTCTGGATCCGCGGGCATCGGCAGCCGGCCCGGCTTCCTCACCTACGGGCTTCTCGCCGCCTTCATCATCGGCAGCGTCTATCCGCTGTGGTGGTCTGTCGTCGTCGCCAGCGGCACCAACTCCACCCGCGGTGAAACGCTCCCGCTCATCCCCGGTGGCAACTTCTTCACCAACGCTGCGAAGGTGCTCGACGCCATCCCGTTCTGGCTGGCGCTGGGCAACTCTCTACTGATCTCGACGATCATCACCGTCTCCGTCGTGACATTCTCCACTCTCGCCGGGTATGCCTTCGCGAAGCTGCGTTTCCGTGGGCGAGAGGGACTCATGGTGTTCGTTATCGCCACGATGGCGATCCCTACGCAGCTCGGCATCATCCCCCTGTTCATGTTGATGAGACAGCTCGGCTGGACCGGATCGATCGGTGCGGTGATCATCCCGATGCTGGTGACGGCGTTCGGTGTGTTCTTCATGCGCCAGTACCTCGTCGACGTCATCCCGGATGAGCTCATCGAAGCCGCACGGATGGACGGCGCGAACCAGTTCCGAACGTTCCTCACCGTGGGTATTCCCGCTGCTCGCCCGGCCATGGCGATCCTCGGACTGTTCACATTCATGACGGCGTGGACGGACTACCTCTGGCCCCTGATCGTCCTTTCTCCGCAGAATCCGACGCTGCAGACGGCGCTCAGCCAGCTGCAGTCCGGCTATTACATCGACTACTCCATCGTGCTCGCCGGTGCTGTGCTCGCGACGCTCCCTCTCCTTGTGCTCTTCGTGGTCGCAGGCAAGCAGCTCGTCAGCGGCATCATGGCTGGCGCGGTGAAAGGATGACCTCTATGACTTCCAGGACGTTCCCGACAAACTTCCTCTTCGGCGCGGCAACAGCGGCCTATCAGATCGAAGGTGCGGCCTTCGAAGATGGGCGTACGGCGTCGATCTGGGACAAGTTCGCACGGGTTCCCGGTGCGGTCATCGGTGGCGAAAACGGCGATGTGGCGTGCGATCACTACCACCGCTATCCCGAGGATGTCGCGCTCATGACCGAGCTCGGATTGCAAACGTACCGCTTCTCGACCTCCTGGTCGCGGGTGCGTCCGGATGGCGGAGCGGTCAACGAAAAGGGCGTCGACTTCTACAAACGGCTGGTCGACGAACTGCTGGCTGCCGACATCCTGCCCTGGCTGACGCTTTACCACTGGGATATGCCGCAGGCGCTGCAGGAGAACGGCGGCTGGACGAATCGCGACAGCGTGGAGCGCTTCGTTGAGTACGCCAGCACTATGCATGACGCGCTCGGTGACAGGGTGAACGTGTGGACGACGCTGAACGAGCCGTGGTGCTCGTCCTTCCTCTCCTACACCGGGGGCGAGCACGCGCCGGGTCACACGAGCATTGCCGAAGGCCTGCTCGCCTCGCATCACCTGCTGCTCGCCCACGGCGAGACCGTTCGCGAGTTGCGTGGCCGCGACGCATCGCTGGACCTGGGCATCACGCTCAACCACACGGTTGCCGACCCCGCCGACCCGCAGAACCTTGAAGACGTCGATGCGGCGCGCCGTATCGATGGGCAGTTCAATCGCTGGTTCCTCGACCCGCTCTACGTCGGCGTCTACCCGGCCGACATCGTCGATGACATCCGTGCGGTAGATGCCGATGCCGTGGCGCAATTCGAAGCCGCAATCCATGACGGTGACCTGGAGACGATCTCACAAAAGATCGACACCCAGGGAGTGAACTATTACCACGGCGATTTTGTCTCGGGCACGGCGCCCGCCACGTCTACCGTTTCCGGTGGTCCGAGCACCGAGCGCAAGACCCGAAGCCCGTATCCGTCGAGCGATGGCATCCACTCTGTCGAGCGGGGCCTGCCGCGCACCGCCCAGAACTGGGAGGTGCAGCCGGAGGGGCTCACTCGATTGCTTCAGCGCGTCTGGACCGAGTACGCCCAGCCCGCAGGCACCGTGCTTTACATGACCGAGAACGGCGCGGCCTACGATGACGTCGCGGTGGTCGAGGACGGCGAGACACGCGTCCACGACACGGATCGCGCCGAGTTCCTGCGTCTGCACCTCGGTGCAGTGCTGGATGCTGCGGACTCCGGAGTCGACGTGCGTGGCTACTTCTACTGGTCGATGTTCGACAACTTCGAGTGGGCCTGGGGCTATGACAAGCGTTTCGGCATCGTTCGAGTCGACTACGACACCCAAGAGCGCAGCATCAAAGACAGCGGTCGGGAGTACGCTCGCATCATCGCCGCTCGTTCTCTCTGAGCGCGCGAAGGAGGGGAGAGCTGTGCCGTCACGCGCGACCATCGAAGAGGTGGCGGCTGCCGCCGGAGTGTCACGGTCGACAGTGTCGCGTGTGGTCAACGGATCGACCGCCGTCAGCCCCGAGGCACTCGAAGCCGTGCAGGTCGCGATTTCGACGCTCAACTATGTGCCCAATCGTGCGGCCCGTTCGCTCGCATCCAGGCAGACGCACGCGATCGCGCTGATTGTTCCAGAAGACACCACACGCTTCTTCGGTGAGCCCTTCTTCGCATCGATCGTTGCAGGCATCACCAGTGCTCTCGGCGGATCCGACTATCTATTGAATCTGCTCATCGCCAGCGACGACCCCGGCGCGAAGATGGCCAGTTTCGTGCGCAATGGGGGCGTCGACGGTGCGCTGATCGTCTCGCATCACACCAGCGACGCATTCATCGACCAGATCACGGATGCTGTGCCGGTGGTGTTCGGAGGGCGCTCGGCGCATCCGCGTCCTAGTGATTACGTTGTCGATGTCGACAACGTCTCGGCGGCGCGCGGTGCCACCCAGCACCTCATCGACATCGGGCGAAAGCGCATCGCGACGATCTCCGGTTCATTGACGATGATCGCGTCGCTCGATCGCGTGCAGGGTTTTCGCGATGTGCTCGCGGAGGCGGGTCTCACCCCGTTCGCCGAAGCCGAGGGCGACTTCAGTGAGGAGAGCGGCGGCGAGGCCGCCAGGCGCATCCTCGAAGTCGGGGTGCCTGATGCGATCTTCATCGCCAGCGACCTCATGGCGCGCGGTGCGCTGACCGTGCTGCGCGCCGAAGGAATCCGCGTGCCGGAGGATGTCGCCATCGTAGGTTTCGATGACTCAGCGGTGGCGCTCAGTTCCGTTCCGCAGTTGACCACCGTGCGTCAGCCCATGTATGCGATGGGGGAGACGATGGCAGCGGTGCTGATGTCGCGCCTGAACGGTGGAGAGCCGCCGCAGACCACGATCCTGCCGACTGAGCTGGTGGTGCGGGCTTCGACGTAGGGTCTGTCGCTCGTCCCAGATCAGGCCAACTGCGCCTTCAGTGTGTTGCGCCACGGGTCGGTGAAGGTCAGGGTGCGACCGTCATCCTGCACCTGGGTGCCGAAGTGCGTCAACCGCTCGTTCAACTCGCCAAGAGCATCCGCATTCGGCAAGGCAAGATCCATCTGACCGAGGCCGAGTGCTGGCATCCGCGGGCCTGCGCCACGCGAGTTCCAGACGTTCATGGCCATGTGGTGGTGGTAGCCGCCGGCGCTGACGAACAGTGCTTGGTTACCTAGGGATGCCGTGGCGTCGAATCCCAGGCGACCCACGTAGAACTCGCGGGCGGTGGCGATGTCTCCGACGGAGAGGTGCACGTGACCGATCTGTGCGGGCGCGGTCACGGTCGCCGTCTCCTCGGTGAAATGCTCCTTCAGGAACGTGTTCGGGTCGAGGTAGAGGGTGGCCATCTCGATTTCGCCGTGCGTCCACGACCACTCCGAGCGGTCGCGGTCCCAGTACAGCTCGATGCCGTTGCCCTCAGGGTCGGTGAGGTAGAAGGCCTGGCTGACCAGGTGGTCGGCGCTTCCGGTGAAGGTCTGTGGCGCGCGCTGAGCGACCGAGAGGAGAGCGGATGCGAGAGCTGCCTGCGATTCGAACACGATCGCTGTGTGGTACAGCCCTGCGGAGCCGGTCGCCGCGTGCGCGAGCGTCGGCTCATGCTGGAGGATCACGATCGGCGTCCCCGCGCGACCGAGCACCACGGAATCGCGCTCGGCGCTCTGCACCTGAAGCGTGATGACGTCGCGGTAGAACGCCGTCATCGCATCGAGGTCACCGACGAGCAGGGTGACGGCTCCCATGGTGGTTGCCGCGGCAAGTTTTTCGTTCATGTCAGTTGGAACGGCCCCGACCCGGAATCTATTCCTGGCTACTCGCGGCCCATTCGGGCGAACGCGCCCAGCACGAGTCGTTCGGATTGGATGAGATAGCCCTCTAGCGCGTCGGCTGCGGCGTGGGGGCCTTCCTCAAGGAAGGTCTTGAGAACGACACGGTTCTTGCGCACGAACGGCTCATGGAGCGCGCGGGGATCGTCGATCTCAAGGAACACCAGCCGCAACTCGGCAGCGAGATTTCGATAGGTGCGGGCAAGCCTCGGGCTGTCCGCCAAGGCCACGATCGCATCGTGGAAGGCCATGTTCGCGCTGCCCACTCGACGCCATTGCTCACGGGGGAGGTGGAGTTCGGCTTCAGCCAGGGCATCCTTCATCAGTTGCACCGCCGGGTGCTCTGGTTCTGACTGGCGAAGCGCAGTGCACTCGATGATGCGGCGCGCGCGATAGATATCGATGACATCAGCGATCGTGGGGGCCGCAACCGAGACGCCGCGATTCGGGATGTGTTCGATGAGCCCTTGCTCGGCCAGCACTCGGAACGCCTCGCGCAGTGTGTTGCGTGACACCTCGAATCGCTCAGCCAGTGCGGATTCGGACAGGCGGGACCCTGGCGCGAAATCACCATCGATGATGCTCTGTCGCAGCACATCGGCCAGTACTCCCTGTTGGATCACGCCTTCATGTTATGCGTCTGGTTCGACACTCGTAGCATGCCGGAAACAAAGTTGTAGAACAATCAGCTCGATCTTGTTCTACACTCGGTGTCACCCGACACCCAACAAAGACGATGGGAACCCCCTCCATGTCCGAGCAATCTCAGACTGAATCTCAGCTGGCCGCCGTAAAGAAGCGCGCCGGTCGTAGCGCCGTCATCGGCGCGATCTTCTTGATGGCGACCTCCGCCATCGGGCCCGGCTTCATCACGCAGACCGCGACCTTCACTGCCACGATGGGGTCGGCGTTCGCGTTCGCCATCCTCGTCTCGGTGCTGATCGACATTGCCGTGCAGCTAAACGTCTGGCGGATGATCACGTCATCCGGCAAACGCGCCGGTGAGCTCGCGAATGCGGCGATCCCGTTCTCTGGACACGTGATCGCGATCCTCGTCGTGATCGGCGGTCTCGCGTTCAACATCGGAAACATCGCCGGTGGCGGCCTGGGTCTGAATGCGCTGCTGGGCATCGATCCCAAGATTGGCGGGATGCTGACCGCCGCGCTGGCAATCATCATCTTCCTGGTCAAGAAGGCCGGCAAGGTCATGGACATCGTGCTGATCGTCCTGGGTATCGGCATGATCGTGATGACCGTCATCGTTGCGATCCTCGCGCAGCCGCCGATCGGCGATGCGCTGCGACAGACGATCATCCCGGACGAGCTGAACTTCGCCACCATCACCACCATCGTCGGTGGAACCGTCGGCGGTTACATCACGTACTCGGGCGCACACAGGTACCTGGATTCCGGCCAAACCGGGCCCCAGCACGCCAGCCGGGTCATGCGGGCTGCCGCTAACGGCATCATCATCACCGGCATCATGCGTTACGTGCTGTTCCTGGCGATCCTCGGTGTCGTCGCCTCGGGTGTCGCTCTCGATCTCTCCAGCCAGGCGGCAAACCCTGCCGGTCAGGCCTTCGGCGCAGTGCTCGGAGATGCGGGGCTCCGCATCTTCGGTGCGATCTTCTGGGCGGCTGCTCTCAGCTCGGTCATCGGTGCGGCATACACTTCTGCGACATTCCTGTCGGCATTCAACAAGAAGTTGCTCGGTGGCTGGCCGCTGCAACTGGCGACCGTCGCATTCATCGTCGTGTCGCTGATCGTCTACCTGTCGATCGGCACTGCCCCCGCCGCGATCCTGGTGTTCGTCGGTGGCTTCAACGGGCTCATCCTCCCGATCGGTCTCACGGTGTTCATGTACATCGGCTGGTTCCGGCGTGACCTGCTCGGCACGAAGAAGTACCCGCTGTGGCTGCTGATCGCAGGTACGGTGGTCACTCTGCTGACCTGGTACATGGGTATCGTCTCGGTCGGCCCAATCTTCGCCTTCCTCGGAATCGGAGCGTGACCTCGTGGTGAGCATCGACCTGAACTCTGACCTCGGCGAAAATGTCCCAGACCGCATCGTCAGTGACGATGCGAGCATGCTGCGCATCGTCACGAGCGCGAACGTGTCGTGCGGGTTTCATGCGGGAAGCCCCGAAGGCATCCGCGAGACCCTCGCGGCGGCCGTGGAGGGGGGCGTCGTGATCGGTGCTCACCCCGGATACCGCGACTATGAGAACTTCGGTCGCACAAACGTCGAGATTGACTCGGCAACGCTGCAGGCGCACGTCGAATATCAGCTCGGCGCGCTGATGGGGCTCGCCTCGTCGGTCGGCGGAAAGGTCTCGTACGTCAAACCACACGGCGCGCTGTACAACACCATCGCCCGCGACGAGCGGCAGTCTGCCGATGTGGTCGCGGCCATCCGTGCGATCGATCCGAGCCTCGTGCTGCTCGGCCTCGCTGGCGGAGTCGTACTGGATGTCGCCTCAAAGGCAGGCCTCTCCGTTGCGGCAGAGGCATTCGCCGACCGCGCGTACCTGCCCGACGGTCAGCTCGTCTCGCGCACTCAGGAGGGGGCCGTGCTGCACGAGGCCACTGCGGTTGCCGAACGCATGGTGCGCCTCGCATCCGAAGGAGTGATCCGTGCGATTGACGGCACCGATGTGCGCGTCGACGCGCAGTCGATCTGCGTTCACGGCGACAGCCCTGGGTCGATAGAGATGGCGGCGGAGACGAAGCGCCTTCTGCAGGATGCCGGCATCACGATCGCCCCATTCGCTGGAGTCTGATGCGCATTCTCACGGCATCCGATCGCACGCTTCTCGTCGAGGCTGCTGACCTCGACGAGGCGATGCGCCTGAACCTCGCCTGGGATGGCGTGCCGGGCATCGTCGAGCGTATTCCGGGCGCGCGAACGGTGCTCGTGCGATTTGATCCGGTGCAGACCTCTGCCGCTGCGCTGGCCGCAGTGCTGGAAGCAACAGAGGTGGATGCCGAGCACATCACGCATGCGCGCGAGGTCACGGTTCCGGTGCACTACGACGGCGAGGATCTCGCCGAGGTCGCAGGACTGCTGGGCGTCTCGACCGAGGAGCTGGTGAACCGGCATCTGGCCGCCGATTGGCAGGTCGCGTTCTCGGGGTTCGCGCCGGGGTTCGGCTATGTCGTGAGCAGCGATCCGCTGTTCGATGTGCCGCGGAGGTCGTCGCCGCGTACGCGCGTGCCGGCAGGTTCGGTGGCGTTGGCCGGGCAGTTCACCGGGGTGTACCCGCGCGAGAGCCCCGGCGGCTGGCAACTGATCGGACGCACGGATGCCGTGATGTGGGCCATCGACCGTGAGCCGCCAGCGTTGTTGTCACCTGGTGTGTCTGTGCGGTTCGAACGGGCTGAGCGGGACGCCGTCGAAGGGCGGCGGGAACACGGAGATGATTCCAGTCAGACTCGGCCCGCCACCACGCGAAACGCCGCAACACGGCCGGACGATTCCGGTGTTCCGGCCACCGCCGTCGAGGTCATCCGCTCGTCCCTGCAATTGCTGGTGCAGGATGCCGGACGCCCAGGGCACGCGGCGCTTGGCGTATCCGCATCCGGTGCTGCAGACCGTAGGGCGATGCGCGACGCCAATCGCGCCGTCGGGAATGTCCCCACAGTCGCAGTGCTCGAAAGCGTCGGAGGTGCGGTGCTGCGATTCCGCGGTGACGGTGTCGCCGCTGTCGCTGGCGCCATCGGCACACTCACGTTGACGGACGCGCAGGGCATCGCTCGCTCGGTCGCCCATGGAGCACCCTTCGCGACGGTCGACGGAGATGAGCTCGCACTCGGACACCCGAGCCGTGGCCTCCGCTACGTCATCGCCGTCCGGGGCGGAATCGCTGCGGCATCCGCTCTGGGCAGTAGCGCCTCCGACACCCTCGCGGGTCTCGGCCCCGACGCTCTCACCGCGGGCGACTTCATTGCGGTTGGCATTGACGCACCGCATTCGGTCGAACTCGAAGTCGTGGCGCGAGAGCTGCCTGCTTCCGGTGACCTCGTTGAACTGGCGATCACTCTCGGCCCGCGCGATGACTGGTTCACGGCATCCGCACTTGAGAAGCTCACCGGCCAGGACTGGCTCGTCACGCCGCGGTCCGACCGGGTCGGTATCCGTCTGCAGGGTGAGGTGCCGCTCGAGCGCGCCGTGCAGGGCGAACTGCCCAGCGAGGGGGCGGTGACCGGAGCCATTCAGGTGCCGCCGGATGGTCAGCCGGTGCTGTTCCTGCCGGATCATCCACTTACCGGCGGGTATCCGATCATCGGCGCGCTCACTGACCGCTGCCTGGATCTCGCAGCTCAACTGCCGCCAGGCGCGCGCATCCGTTTTCGCATTGAAGAAGGTCTGTCATGAAGAAGGTACTGATCGCCAACCGTGGCGAAATCGCGGTGCGCGTGATCCGCGCGTGCGCCGAAGCCGGATACGCCTCGGTCGCCGTATACGCCGATCAAGATGCCGATGCGCTGCATGTGCGCTTGGCTGACGAGGCCGTAGGCCTCGGTGGCGCGACCGCTGCGGAAACCTATCTGTCGATCGAAGCCGTGCTGCATGCCGCCGTGACCTCCGGTGCGGATGCCGTGCATCCCGGGTATGGGTTCCTCTCCGAGAGTGCCGAGTTCGCACGTGCAGTCGAAGGTGCCGGCCTCACCTGGATCGGTCCGGCGCCGGACAGCATTGACGCACTCGGTGACAAGATGACCGCGCGAAGGATTGCTCAGAAGGTGGGCGCGCCGCTCGCCGCAGGCACCGATGAACCGCTGGCAGGGCCAGCCGAAGCCGTCGCCTTTGCCGAGCAGCACGGGCTGCCGATCGCGATCAAGGCAGCATTCGGTGGTGGAGGACGAGGGTTGAAGGTTGTGCGCGACCTCGCCGATGTTGCCGAGGCGTTCGACGCCGCCACGCGCGAGGCCGTCGTGGCCTTCGGTCGTGGCGAGTGCTTCGTTGAGCGCTTCTTGGAGAGCCCTCGCCACATCGAGGTGCAGGTTCTCGGTGACGGACGCGGCGCGATCACGGTCGTCGGCGACCGCGACTGCTCGATGCAGCGGCGCAACCAGAAGCTGATCGAAGAAGCGCCGGCGCTTGGGCTGACCGTCGAGCAGCGCACGCAGATTCACGACGCGGCCCGCCGAATCTGTGCCGAGGTGTCGTACCGCAGCGCGGGAACGGTCGAGTTCCTGCTCGCCGCTGATGGGACGATCTCCTTCCTCGAGGTGAACACGCGTCTGCAGGTCGAGCACCCGGTGACCGAGGAGGTCACTGGGGTTGACCTGGTCGCCGAGCAGTTCCGGATTGCTGAGGGTCACGGCCCGTCGTTTACCGAGACCCCGACACCCGTGGGGCATGCGTTCGAGTTCCGCATCAACGCAGAGGACCCTGGTCGCGGCTTCTTGCCGAGTCCTGGACTTGTCGAGTCGCTACGGATCCCCGGTGGCCCAGGCGTCCGCTGGGACAGTGGAATCGAGGCGGGTGACACCGTGCAGCCCGCGTTCGACTCGATGATTGCGAAGCTGATCGTGCATGCCGATGACCGGGATGCGGCGCTCGTGCGCGCACGTCGGGCGCTGCGCGAACTGTCGGTCGAAGGTCCGGCGACGGTGATCGGGTTCGATCGGCTGGCGGTCGAGGAAGAGGCTTTCCAGACTGCGACCTTCGCCGTGCACACGCAGTGGATCGAGCGCACGCTGTTGCCGCGACTCGAGCCGCAGTTGCGCCCGGCCCCGATCGAGGATGCAGCGCTGCAGCGCTTCCCGGTCGAGATCGATGGCCGACGCGTGATGCTGGGTGTGCCCTCAGCACTGCTGCGCGGATTCGCTGCCGGGTCGGTCGCGGTGGATGCCGTCGATACGGTCGATCCTGCCGCGCTACGGGCATCCGTTCCGGGCAGCCTCGTGCGTTGGCTCGTCGCTGACGGTGAGGCCGTGGCCGAAGGGGAGGCCGTGGCAGTGCTCGACGCGATGAAGATGGAGACTCAGGTCAGCGCGCATCGGGCCGGGGTGCTTGCGCACGGTGCAGCGGTCGGCGCGATGGTCGCCGCCGACGCGGAGATCGGCCGCATCGGCTGACCCGGATGCTCGGCCCGGTACCGAGGCATCCGGATCTGCGCACCACTCATGTTTCACTTGTCGGAGGTTGTTACATCCGACGGAGGCTCTTGCCGAATTCCCCCGTCATTTGCAACATCCTCCGACAGGCGCAACGGACGAGACGTCCGGATACGGCAAAGGCCGGGCCCCTCGAAAGGATGCCCGGCCTTCGCAGTCGTCACTCCGGGTCGCCGCCGAGCGGGCCGACCGCGGGGATCGGGCCGCCGTCGTCCGCGCCGGTCTTGCGCGCACGGGCGATCGCGTTTCCGACGTGATAGATCAGGAGGGCTGCGACGGTGCCGAGGACGATGGCGCCGAGCTCGAAGCCGTCCCACTTCATCGCGAAGCCGCCGACGGCGATCACGAACGACACAGCAACGGTGTACTGGTTCACCGGACGTGAGAAGTCCACGCGGTTGTCGACCCAGATCTTGATGCCGATGACGCCGATTAAGCCGTACAGTGCGGTGGTCACGCCGCCGAGCACGCCAGCGGGAACAGTGTTGAAGATCATGCCGATCTTGGGCGAGAAAGCCAACAGGATCGCGGCGAAGCCGGCGACCCAGTATGCGGCCGTCGAGTACACGCGAGTTGCTGCCATCACGCCGATGTTCTCGCCGTACGTGGTGGTCGCAGAACCACCGAAGCCACCGGCGAGCGTCGTGGCGACGCCATCCGCGATGAGTGCGCGGCCGGTGTGCTTGTTGATCGACGGGTCGTTCGTCATGGTGGCAACGCCGCGCACGTGGCCGATGTTCTCGGCGAGCAGCACGAGCACGATCGGCAGGAACATGGGGACGAACTTCCACGCATCCGGGTCGGTGACCGCAGCGAGGTGGAATTCGGGCAGGCCCACCCATGCGGCATCCGCGATCGGCTGGAAGTCGATCTTGCCCATGAAGATCGCGACCACGTAACCGACGATCACGCCAAGGAAGATCGAGATGCGTCCGAGGAAGCCGCGAAACAGCACGCTGAACAAGATCGTCGCTGACAGCGTGATGGTCGCGAGCACCGGGTCAAGGTTGAAGTTGTTCCACGCGGCCGGGGCCAGGTTGAACCCGATGAGCGCGACGATGGATCCGGCGACCACCGGCGGCATGAGCTTGTCGATCCAGCCGCTGCCGACCGCCTGCACCAGGAAGCCAATACCGGCGAGCAACAGGCCGACGACGAGCACGCCGACGAGCGCCTGGGTGATCTGCTGCGCGGTCTCGAGCGACTGGCCGGCGTTGATTGCGGTGATCGGTGCGAGGAAGGCGAACGACGAGCCCAGATAGCTGGGGAGGCGGTTGCGCGTGATGACCAGGAACAGCAGGGTTCCGATACCGGAGAAGAGCAGCGTCGTCGACACCGGGAAACCGGTGATGATCGGCACCAGGAACGTGGCGCCGAACATGGCGACGATGTGCTGCGCGCCGATCGCGAAAGTGGCGGGCCAGTTCAGGCGCTCTTCGGGCTTGACGACTGCGCCAGGGGCGACGGTGTGGCCGTCGCCATGAATCTTCCACACGGGCATGCGGGTGCTCCTCAAATTTCGGGGTGGTGGGAGTGCTGGAGCAACACTATCGATTCCGGGGCGCATCGATTCCTGAGCCCATCGAAGAGTGATGTCCCAAGTCGAGGGTAGAACTGTGGTGGAGGTGGTAGAAAGGTGCAAAAATGGGACGCATGAGCCTCAACATCAAGAACGAGCGGGTGCACGAGATGGTGCGCAGGCTTGCCGAGCTCACCGGCCAGAGCCAGACGAGTGCCGTCGAGGACGCTGTGCGTCGAAGGCTCGACGAGATGGACGGAGCGAAAGAGGCGGAAGTCGCGCGACGGTTAGCCGCGATTCGCGAGGCCGTTGCGGAGTTCAATAAGGATCTGCCGCCCAGGCCCACGTATGAGGAGATCATCGAAGATATGTATGACGACATGGGCCTTCCTCGATGATCGTCGATACGTCCGCGTTGATGGCAATCCTGCAGGAGGAGCCTGAGGGCGAACGATACAGTCAACTGCTCGCGCGAGAGGACAGCGTCATCTCCGCTGGAACGCTGTTGGAAGCACGTATTGTTGCGCAGGCCAGGGGTGCTGACAAGATCGCGGCGCTGGATACCGCAATTCGAGGAAGCAACACACGTGTGGTCGCAGCGGATGAGGAGCAGGCGCGAATCGGATCGGATGCCTACCGTCGATACGGGCGCGGCTCCGGAAGCCCCGCCAAGCTGAACTACGGCGACTGCCTCAGCTACGCCCTCGCGATTGCACGGGATGAGCCGCTCCTGTTCAAGGGCGACGATTTCACGCACACCGACGTGCGCCGCGTGATCTGAGGGTTGCGGGCCCCGCAGCGCGCTACGCGGTCAACCGCGTGATGAGCTCGCGGTAGCGGTCTGCGGTGCGCTCGACGATCTCTTCGGGCAGCACGGGCGGCTCACCCTGCTTGTCCCAGTTCGACGCCAGCCAGTCGCGGACGATCTGCTTGTCGAAGCTCGCCATCCGCTCGGCAGGTGTCGTGCCGGACTCCCACGCCGCGGCATCCCAGTAGCGGGAAGAATCGCTTGTGAGCACTTCGTCGGCCAGGCGCAGGGTGCCGGTAGCATCCGTGCCGAACTCGAATTTCGTGTCGGCGAGGATCAGACCGCGCTCTTCGGCGATCGCCGCAGCCCGCGCGTAGATCGCAAGCGAGGCATCGCGCAGCTCGGCAGCGCGCTCCGCACCGACGAGTTCCACCGTCTTCTCGAACGTGATGTTCTCGTCGTGCTCGCCCATCGGTGCCTTGTATGCCGGAGTGAACAGCGGCTCTGGTAGGCGGTCGCCGTTTTCGAGGCCAGACGGCAGCGAGATGCCGCAGACCGTTCCGCTCTCGACGTACTCGGCCCAGCCGGAACCGGTGATGTACCCGCGAACCACGCACTCGATCGGCAGCATCTCCAGCGACTGCGCGAGCATCGCACGATCGGCGACAGCATCCGGAATCGGGCCTTCGGCGAGGTGATTTGGGAAGTCAAGCTTCGCGAACCACCAGCGGCTGAGCTGCGTCAGCAGCGCTCCCTTCTCAGGGATGCCGGGGGAGAGCACGAAGTCGAAGGCGCTGACGCGGTCGCTCGCGACGACGAGGATGCGGGTGTCCGCGGGATCCTCAGAGGCATAGAGGTCGCGGACCTTGCCGGAGTACAGGTGCCGCCAGCCGGGGATGCTCATGGAAGTGCTCACCAGAACATCCTCGCAGATGGGTCGCTCGACGCTGTTCTGAGAAAATGATATAGTCCACGTGGACTATTTGAAATGGATCATTCATGACGGACGCACTGGCAAAGATCACACCCACCGCGGTGATGGTGCTCGCACTCCTGAGCGAGGGCGACATGCACCCCTACGAGATGGCGCGTCTGCTGCGGCTGCGCCGCGATGAGCGTCTGGTAAAAGTGACCAACGGCACGCTGTATCACTCTGTCGCGAGGCTGCTCGACCAGGGCCTCGTCGCAGAAGTTGGCACCGGCCGAGAAGGGAACCGTCCAGAGCGGACGACATACACGCTCACTCCCGCCGGCGCCGAGACTGTGCACGCGTGGGTGCGCCGTGAGCTGCCACGTATCGACCGGCCCGCACAGTTTCGCGTCGCGCTCGCTGAGGCGCACAATCTCGACCACGACGAGGTCATCGACCTTCTCCGCCTCCGTCGCGTCGCGCTCGATGCGGAGAATCTCCTGCACCGCTCGGGGCTGCAGGACGCCCGTGTGAAGCAGGTGCCGGAGCAGTTCCTGCTCGAAGTCGACCGATATCAGGTGCTCCTCGAAGCTGAGCTGCGCTGGATGAACTCGCTCCTCACTCGACTCGAAGACAATGCAATCCCCTGGGGGCCGGAAGGCTTCCATGACTCAGACCGCTATGCAGCTCAGCGAAAGGCCGCACGAAAATGACAGATTCCACCCCCGTCGGGCGTCGGGCGTCGGCACCGTCTGGTCCCTCCACCGGGACGTACGCCACCGGGCAGCGCCCGCGCAGCCCGTGGCCAGCTCTCTGGGCGCTGGTCATCGGGTTCTTCATGATCCTCGTCGACACCACGATCGTGTCGGTGGCCAACCCGGCAATCAAAGCTGCGCTCGACCCGAACACCAGCAACTTGGACAACATCGTGTGGGTCACCTCGGCCTACCTCTTGGCGTACGCTGTCCCGCTGCTGATCACCGGACGCCTCGGCGACCGCTTCGGCCCGAAGAACATGTACCTAATCGGGTTGACGATCTTCACCCTGTCGTCGCTGTGGTGCGGACTCTCCGGCACGCTCGAGATGCTCATCGCTGCACGCGCTGTGCAGGGACTCGGCGCCGCGCTGATGACACCGCAGACGATGGCCATCATCACGCGCACCTTTCCGCCGGAACGCCGCGGCGCGGCGATGGGCCTGTGGGGTGCGACGTCCGGTGTGGCCATGCTCGTCGGCCCGCTCGCGGGCGGCTTTCTCGTCGACGGCCTCGGCTGGGAGTGGATCTTCTTCGTGAACATCCCGGTCGGCATCATCGGGTTCGTGCTCGCCTGGATCCTGGTTCCCAAGCTCGCTACGCACTCGCATCGCTTCGACATCCCGGGAGTCTTCCTCAGCGCGATCGCAATGTTCCTCATCGTTTTCGGCTTGCAGGAGGGTGAGACGTACGACTGGGGCGTGATCTGGGGCCCCATTTCGGTCTGGGGCCTCATCATTGCGGGCGTCATCGTGCTGGCGCTGTTCATCTGGTACCAGGCCAGGACGAAGAACGAACCTCTCGTGCCGATGGCACTGTTCCGCGACCGCAACTTCTCCTGGGCGAATGTGGGGATCGCCATCGTCGGTTTCACCGTGACTGCCCAAGGGCTGCCGCTGATGTTCTTCCTCCAGCTGGGTCGCGGACTGACGCCGACCGAGTCCGCCCTGATCCTCATCCCGATGGCGATCGGCGCCGGTGTGCTCTCACCCTTCGCCGGCAAGCTGCTCGACCGCGTTGACCCTCGACTGCTGCTCGTGCCTGGCCTGCTGCTCGTGTCGCTGTCGCTGTTCCTGTTCTCGATAATGATGAACACGGATGTGCCGATCGGGATGCTGCTGATCCCGTCGGCGATCCTCGGTATCGGCAACGCCGGCATGTGGGGTCCGCTCGCGACGACGGCGACCCGCAATCTGCCGCCGCGGCAGGCGGGCGCGGGCGCTGGCATCTACAACACGACGCGCACGATCGGCTCGGTGCTCGGCTCCGCCGCTGTCGCCGTGTTCATGCAGAGCCGCCTCGAAGCGAACCTGCCCGGTGCGGGCGACGCCACGGGCGGGTTCGGTGAAGGTTCGCTGCCGGATGCTGTCGCGGGTCCCTTCTCGGATGCTATGGCGCAGACGATGCTGCTTCCTGCGGCGTTTATGCTGCTGGGCGTAGTCGCCGTGCTGTTCCTGCGCAAGGCGCCGAAGGCTCCGGTGGCCGGCGCGTAGCTCGCCGCCCATCCTCCGGGGAACCGTCACCTGGGCGAACAAGCCTCAGGCGAAGGCGACCTCCCCCGCCGCCTCAAGGTTCCGACCACCGCGATATCGAGCCGCGAAGTGCCGCTCTGGCAGCCGGGGTCCCTCGCCGGTGAGCCGCTCCCGCAGCGTGCGCTGATCATCTCGTAGCTCGTCCGCTGAAGGCAATCTGCCCCGGCGACGAAGTTCCGGCACCACGAGCTCTGCGAAATCGGTGAGAGTGTCGAAGCTGTGGTACTGGCGGAGGTTGATGCCGTCGATACCGTCCTCATCCAACCAACGTTCGATCTCGTCGGCGACAGTCGTGGGGGACCCTGCGACGAAGAACCGACCTTCGCGGCCGGACGTCAGACGATTCAGGAATTCTCCGACGGTGCTGTCCGGTCCCGCGGCCCAGGGGGACTCCTGCGGATCGAGCCCGGAACGGCGAAGTGCCTCGACGAGCGTGGTTTCCGGCGGGAATGCCAGAGGATCGAACGGAAGCGAGGAATGCACGAGCACGCCCTCGACGCTGCTGTATTGACGGTAGAGGTCGAGCTTCTTCGCGGCCTCCTCGTCGGTGCGGCCGACGACGACTCCGGCCTGAATGATGAATTTCGCATCTCCCGGGCGCCGTTCGTTGCGGACGAGCGCGTCCTGGATGTTCTGCTTGTTCCGCCGGAACTCTTCCACGTTGCGGCCGCCAGTGAAGACGACCTCGGCATGACGACCGGCGAACTCGATGCCAGCCGGAGAACCGGTGGCCTGGAACAGAACAGGTGTCCGCTGCGGGGAAGGTTGCACCAGGTGGGGACCAGCCACCTGGAAGTTCTCGCCGACATGGTTGATGTAGCGCACCGTTCCGGGTCTCGTGTAGACGCCACGCTCCTGGTCGGCGATAACAGCGTCATCGTCCCACGAGCCCTCCCACAGTTTGTAGAGCACGTCGAGGTACTCGTCGGCGATGCGATAGCGCTCGTCGTGCTCAATCTGGTCGGGCAGGCCGAAGTTGCGCGCCGCGTTGCTGAGATACGACGTCACGATGTTCCAGCCGATGCGGCCGGAGGTGAGATGGTCGAGCGTGCTGACGCGTCGGGCGAAGGAGAACGGTGGCTCATACGTCGTCGAGAACGTCACACCGAACCCGAGACGCTTACTCGAGGCGGCCATCACCGGGATGACCAGGAGCGGGTCGTTACTTGGGATCTGAACACCCTCAGCGAGCGCGGGGTCCAGCCCTCCCCGGAACGTGTCGTACGCTCCGATGACGTCGGCGAGAAAGATCGCGTCGAACCCGCCATCCTCTGCGCGTTCGGCGAGTTCCTGCCAGTAGCCGAGTTCGTTGAAACGCGTCCTGTTGTTCCCCGGAATCCGCCAGAGCCCGTGGGTGATGTGGCTGACGCAGTTCATTTCGAACAGGTTGAGAATCAGCTGTTTGCGTTCGGGCATGATCAGCTCTCCTTCTTTTCGACAGTGGGGAACTCGGGGAACTCGCCGAACAGCTCGAAGTATCCGACGGTGCGGGCGCGGTGGTCGGCAGGGTTGTGGGATGCCACGGTTCTCGCGTTGCGCCAGTGACGATCGAGGGCACGGGTAGAGAAGGTGGCGGAGGACCCGCCGACCTCGAAGATGCGTTCGGTTGCTGAGAGCACCAGGGGAATCAGGGCGGTCTGTCCGCGGAACACGGCGAGTTTGGCACGCTCGAACACCGGTTTGGCGGCCTCTTCTTCATCGTCGTACGCCAGGTACGCGGCATCCAGCGCGCCTGCACCATGCAGCACGATCGCCTCTGCCGCTTCGGCGGCGGCACTGGCCTCGCCGACCGTGCGCTGTACGAGGATGTCGTCCTTCGGCGTCGAGTTCTCGTCACCGCCGAGTGCGCGCCTGTTGCGGCCGAGGACGTACCTCACGATGTCATCGACGGCGTTACGCGCGATCCCGGCGAGAGTCGCCAAGAGTACGAGTTGGAACAACGGGGCGAGATACGACCGCCAGGCGTTCTCTTCGTCTCGATGACGGATCTCGTCGGCGGACACTCTAGCTTTCACGAATCGCGTCGTTCCAGTGCCGGTGAGACGCTGGCCGAAGCCGTTCCAGTCATCGACGATCGTGATGCCCGGGTCGTCCAGGCGCACGGCTATGTACACGCGCTCGCCGTCGAGCTGGGCTGCGACGCTGGTCCACTGCGAGAAGATTGTGCCGGTGGTGTAATACTTCTCACCGTTGAGCAGATATCCGCCGTCACCATCGGCCGTGAGAACCGTCGAGCTGTCCTCCCACGAGCGGTTGCCGACTTCGCTCCATGCGTTGCCGATGATGTCTCGGTCCTGGCCGATGCGCGTCAGCCACCGCTCCCGGCGGACGGCATCGGAGTCTAGGAGCGTCTCCTCGACGAACGCGAAATGCCCTCGCCAGATGTGCGCGGTGTTCGAATCGTGGACGGCGAGCTCGGTGAGCAGCCGGAACAGCTCGGTGAGCGTCAACCCGAATCCGCCGAACTCCCGCGGCACCCGCAGTGCACCGAATCCCTCTTCGCGTAGGCGGGTGATCGCCTCGTACGGCAGCCGGCGGTCGGCTTCCCGCTCGAGCACACCATTGCCGATCTCGGCGAAGATCGGCGTGAAGCGTGCGCGTAGGTCTTCAAAGCGTGGCGGTGCAGGTTCGGTGACGGTGGCGCGGGGCATGGCGCTCCTCTTCCAGGATGACGGCGGTGGCTGATCGCCAGAGATACACGACCAGTCTCGACACCATCGCCCCTCCACGCCGCTTCGCAACTGATCGATGAAACATGCGTTCATCTTCGGGAACTCTGTGACATACCCGAGGCGCTTGATTGCGCGGATGCCGGTTCAGGGACCAACGTTGCCTCACTGTCCCCCTGCACTATCCCCACCCTGCCCAGGAGCGAGAATGTCCCAACCACAGATCCGCATCGTTAAGAAGAGTCGGACGCCACTCTGGATAGTGATCGCCATCGCTGCCGTCATCGCGGTCGTCCTCGCCATCATCTTCATTCCACGCGCTCTCGGGGGTCAGCCGGATGCCATCGCCGCGGTGGCCGCAGACGTGCCGGAGGAAGCGGAGTACGGCGGAACGCTGACATATCTGGATGCTGAGGTGATCGCATCCGCGACGGTACAGAACGGCACCTGGCAGACCACTGCGCTTACGCACAACATCACCGATCGCCTGGTCTATTCAAACTCGGACACCAACGAGCTCGAACCATGGATCGCCGAAAGCTGGGACATCAGTGACGACGGACTCGAGTACGTGTTCCACATCCGGGACGGTGTCACCTTCAGCAACGGACAGGACCTCGATGCAGGCGCCGTGCAGCGGAACATCGAGTGGCAGGCATACGGCAACCCCGCCCAGGGGATCGTTCCGAACTCGACCTACCCACTGGTCGACTCGGTGGAGAGTAACGATGCAGACCAGACGGTCACCGTGCGACTCTCTGAGCCCTTCAGCCCTTACATCAAGATCCTCTCGAACTGGGCGAGCTCTCTCATCGCGGACGAGTCACTGGAACTGAGCGCGGAGGAACAGCAGCAGGCCGTGAACATCATCGGTAGCGGGCCGTTCGTCGTCGAGTCTGAGGTCTACGGCGAGGAGATAGTGCTCGCACGCCGCGAAGATTATGCCTGGGCGCCGGCGAGTTCTCCGAATCAGGGCAAGGCATACCTCGAGAAGATCGTCTGGATCCCGGTGCTCGAGGACAGCACTCGGCTCGGCAGCCTTCGCGCGGGTGAAGGCGACCTGATCCGCTACGTGCAGCCCAGTGAGGAGGCAGCGCTCGCCGACGAGGGTTTCCAGGTGCTCGGCCTGCAAGGCGTCGGCCAGACCAACACGTGGATTCTGAAGCAGCAAGTCCCCGTGCTTCAAGATGTGCGGGTGCGCCAGGCGATCCTTTCAGCCATCGATCGAGATCAGATCATCGACGACCTCTACACGGACAACTGGACGACCGCATCCAGCCTCGTCACCGAGGACGCCTTCGGGTTCAAGGACGAGTCGGCCAAACTCTCATACGACCCGGATCGCGCGAATGAACTGCTCGACGAGGCGGGGTGGACCGAACGCGACGCAGATGGCTATCGCATCAAAGACGGTGAACGCCTGCACATCAAGACGGTGATCGACGTCTTCGACGCGACCGCGCCACCGTTGTTCCAGCTGATCGCCTGGCAACTCAAGCAGGTCGGCATCGAGCTCGAGCTGACCGAGGTGGACTACGCGAACGTCTCCACTGCGTACGCCGACCCTGAAGTCGGCATCCTCCGCACCGGCTGGCCGCAGGCCGACCCGTGGATCACCATCCGCAACGCGTTCGACACCGGGCGTCTGAACTCTCTGACGCTTCCGGAGACTGACGAAGTGCTGGGTGATCTGCTCAACCGTCAGGCGACGGTTGACGGGGACGAGCGCGCCGAAATCCTTGGTGAACTGCAGGACTATCTCATCGACAATGCCCTCGCCTTTCCTGTGCTGACAGACACGCAGATCTACGCGCTGCAGCCCGACGTACACGGTTTTGGATGGACGCCCGAGGCTCGCCCGCTCTTCTACAACACCTGGGTCGAGGGGAGCTAACGAGCGAGCGGGCTGGAAAGGAAACGAGATGTCGAGATCGCAGTACATCCTCCGGCGGGTGCTGCATGCCGCACTGGTCGTCATCCTCGCGTACGTGTTCGTGTGGATCATCCTGTTCGCGCTCCCCGGTGACCCCGTGCAGAACAGGTTGGACAATCCGCAGAATCCGGTACCTGAGGACGTCGCAGAGCGGATCACCGCCTATTACGAACTCAACAGCACGCCGATCGAACAGTTCTGGCTCGCTGTCACGCGGCTCGCGCGCGGTGATCTCGGCTACTCGCTCGCCACCGGGCGACCGGTCACCGAGCTCATCGCCCAGGGGCTTTCATCCACCGCTCTGCTGGCGCTCCTCGGCCTAATATTCGCGCTCGTCATCTCCGTCGTCGTCGCGTTTCTCGCCGTCTTCCCGAAGGCAGAGGGGATTCGTCGCTTCGCGCAGGCGCTTCCGCTGCTGTCGCTGTCGGCACCGACCTTCCTGGTCGGGCTTCTTCTTCTCCAGATCTTCGCCTACCAGCTGGGGTGGTTCTCCTCGATCAGAGACGAAGGGTTCAAATCGCTCGTGCTTCCGGCGCTCACTCTCGGGATCGGAGCGAGCCCTCCCATCACGCGCGTGCTGATCCAGGGGCTGACGACAGCCAGGCAGCTGCCATTCGTCAACGTCCTCCGTGCGAAGGGGATGCCGGAGCGTGTGATCATCTTCGGGCACATCCTCAAGAACGGATCGATCCCCGCTGTGACGTTGTTCGGGCTTACCGCCGGATCGTTGCTTGCCGGTTCCGTGATCACTGAGACGATCTTCGCTCGCGCCGGGCTTGGGTTCGTCACCGAGCAGGCAGTGCGCGCGCAGGACGGCCCAGTCGTACTTGGCGTCGTCCTGGTCGTCGCGGTCGTCGTCACGCTGTTCAACCTGGTGACGGATCTCGTATATCCGCTCATCGACCCGCGCATCAATATCCACGCCACGCGTCGGGCGCCCGCTCGCGGTGCGCGTGCGAGAGGGGTTCACGCATGACCATCGCTCCACAGCTCGAGGTCGACCTCGAGCCGGTCGCTCCCGGACACAGGGCTGGGCGTCGGCCCGGCCGCCCGATCTGGTTGAACACTGCCGACCTGGCCGCAATCGGATTCGCGGTGTTCCTTCTCGTCGCGGTGTTCTTCCCATTCGTCCTCACCCCGTATGACCCCCTGGAGGCGAGCCCGGGGAACACCTTGCTCGCTCCCAATTTTGAGCACATCTTCGGCACGGATTACCTGGGCCGAGACCTCTACACGCGAATCGTCTACGGCACGTCACTGACGCTGTCGACCTCTGCGGTGGCCGTAGCAATCGGACTGGGGATCGGTATCGCGCTGGGCTCACTGGCCGGATACCTCGGCGGCTGGGTCGACAGCTTCCTCAGCCGAATCGTTGACGTCCTCCTGGCTATCCCCGGGCTGCTGTTGGCGATGGTCATCGTCGTGTCGCTGGGATTCGGAGCAGTGAACGCTGCCGTCGCGGTCGGCCTTTCATCAGTGGCCGGATTCACTCGACTAGTGCGATCTGAGGTGCTCACAGTGAAGGAGTTGACCTTCGTGGAGGCGAGTTCGCATCTCGGAGGCGCACGGCGATACACCCTCATTCGCCACATCCTGCCCAACTCGTATGGTTCGGTGATTGCTCTGGTGCCGCTGGAGTTTGGGGGTGCGATCCTCGCGATCTCGGCGCTGAGCTTCCTCGGGTTCGGGGCCGTGCCGCCGGACCCCGAGTGGGGTCTGCTGGTGTCTGAGGGACGCCAGTACATCACGTCATCGCCGTGGATGTCTCTCATCCCCGGAGTGGTGATCGCGGCGACCGTGTTGAGCGTCGCACGTTTGAGCACACTGGCTCAGCGGGCCAGGGAAGGTAAATCATGAGCATCCACACATCCACGATCAGCTCCGCGCCTCCTCTCAAAGTCAGCGGACTTAACGTGTCGTACATCCGCGGACGGTGGGCCACCCGTGTGGTGACAGGATTCGAGTTGACTCTCGAGGCGGGTGAGACCGTCGCGATCGTCGGCGAATCAGGCTCTGGTAAGAGCACGGTCGCCGCGGCGATCGGCGGGCTGCTCCCGCAGAATGGTGTCATCGACGAGGGCAGCATCGAGATATTCGGCGAGGACGTCTCTCGCTTCGACGCCCGACGTTGGCGTCGACTGCGCGGCAGCACGATCGGCTACGTGCCGCAGGATCCGCTGAGTTCCCTCGACCCGTTGCAGCGGGTCGGTGATCAGGTAGCGGATGCCGTCCGTCAGCACCGGCAGGTGTCCAGGACACAGGCGCTTCAGGGAGCCGTCGACCTGCTCGCCCGTGTCGGCATCCACGATGCCGCAGAGCGGGCAAGGGCATATCCCCATCAACTCTCCGGAGGGCAGCTTCAGCGCATCCTGATCGCGATCGCGATCGCCGGAGAGCCCCGCATCCTCATTGCGGACGAGCCGACCTCGGCGCTCGATGTGACGGTGCAGCGCACGATCCTTGACCTCATCGACGATCTCAAGCGCGAACTCGCGTTGTCTGTGGTCTTCATTACCCACGATCTCTCGGTGGCGGAGGAGCGCAGCGACTCACTGATTGTGTTGCGCGACGGACAGATCCGCGAAGCCGGTGCGACCGAGCACGTGATCGCCCGCCCGCAGGATCCGTATACATCTCAGCTGTTCGCGGATGCTCCCGCTCTCAGCCCGGACAAGTACGCACACCGAAAGTCCGCCGCCGCGTCGGCGGAGGAGCCGATCATCGAAGTGGGCGGTCTCACCAAAACTTTCCCATCGCTGGTTGGCGGATCACACGTGCGTGCACTGGACGAGGTGTCCCTGCGCGTCAGGCCGGGGACGGTCCATGCTCTCGTCGGTGAATCGGGCTCGGGGAAAACCACGGCGGCCCGTGTCATCGTGGGGCTGACCGACTTCGATGATGGCGCGGTGCAAGTGTCGGGGCGCGATCTGCCGCTGCACCCGACCGTCGCCAACGTCGACCCTCGAGGGCTGCAGCTCGTCTACCAGAACCCGCTTGCGGCGCTGGATCCCAGATGGAGCATCGAGACGGCCCTCGAGGAGCCACTGCGTATCAACGGGATCGAATCGGGCCGCCGAGCACGGCAAGCCCGCGTGCGCGACATCCTCGCCTCGGTGGGTCTGCCTAATGAGGTCGGTCGCCGCCGCCCCGCAGAGCTTTCCGGCGGTCAGCGACAGCGAGCGGCAATCGCCAGGGCGCTGATCCTTCATCCGCGCGTGCTGATCCTTGACGAGCCGACGTCAGCTCTCGACGTGACCGTGCAGTCGCAGATCGTCGACCTGCTCTTCGACCTCAAGGAGCAGCACGGCCTGACGTACCTGTTCATCTCGCACGATCTCAGCCTCGTGAAACAGATCGCCGATGATGTGACCGTGCTGGAAAAAGGCAGGGTGGTCGAAAGTGGGATCGCCGATCACGTCTTTGAAAATCCGCAGGCTGAGTACACAGTGCGACTGATCGGGGCGATCCCTGGGCGGATGCGGGACCTAGATCGAGGCGAACTCGTCACCGTGTGAGCGGGGCGCGCAGCTGCGCCGCTACTGGATCACGCTGTAGCGGCGCAGCACACGTCAGCGCGTCGAGAAAGCCCTCACCTCGTGGAGAAAGCACTGTCGAACGCGGCATCCGCCGGCTTGTACGTCGACAGTTTCCGCACGAACTCCAGCGCCTCGGGTGCGCCGACGAGGCGATCCATCCCGGCGTCCTCCCACTCGACCGAAAGCGGGCCGGCGTAATCGATCGCATTGAGCATCCGGAACGCGTCCTCCCACGGCACGTCGCCGTGCCCTGTGGAGATGAAGTCCCAGCCGCGCCGAGGGTCAGCCCATGGCAGGTGTGACGAGAGGCGCCCGTTGCGTCCATTGCCGAGACGCTTCTTAGTGTCCTTGCAGTGCACGTGGTAAATCCGGTCTTGGAAGTCCCACAGGAACGCGACGGGGTCGATGTCCTGCCAGACCATGTGCGAGGGGTCCCAGTTGAGCCCGAACGCTTCGCGGTGTCCGATCGCCTCGAGTGCCCGCTTGGTCGTCCAATAGTCGTAAGCGATCTCCGAAGGATGCACCTCGTGCGCGAAGCGCACGCCGACCTCGTCGAACACATCGAGGATGGGGTTCCAGCGGTCTGCGAAGTCCTGGTAGCCGGCCTCCACCATCTCGTCGGTGGCCGGCGGGAACATCGCAACGTACTTCCAGATCGATGATCCGGTGAATCCGGTGACCGTCTTCACTCCCAGCTTGGCTGCGATTCGTGCTGTGTTCTTGAGTTCCTCAGCGGCGCGCTGGCGCACGCCCTCCGGGTCGCCGTCTCCCCAGACGTGGTCGGAGAGCATGTTGCGATGACGCTGATCGATCGGGTCGTCGCACACCGCCTGCCCTTTGAGGTGATTGGAAATCGTCCAGACCTTCAGCCCGTTACGCTCCAGGATGGCGAGACGGTCCTGTACGTATTCGTCGTCATCCCAGCGCCACGGGTCGAGATGGTCGCCCCAGCAGGCGATCTCCAGGCCGTCATAGCCCCACTCGCCCGCGAGTCGACAGACTTCTTCGAACGGTAGGTCGGCCCACTGGCCGGTGAACAAAGTGATCGGTCGTGACATCATCGTCCTCTTCTTGTGAGATTCGTATGGTGGTTGTATTCAGACGCCGGTCCAGGCGGAGCCGTTCCGCGCGCTGCGCTCGACCGCGTCGAGCACCCGCTGCACGAGCAGCCCGTCTGTGAAGGTCGGATGCGGGTCGAAACCCCCCGCAATCGCCTCGGTGAAATCTTTCACCTGGTGGGAGAATCCGTGTTCGTACCCGAGCATATGTCCGGTGGGCCACCATCCGGAAAGGTATGGATGCTCGGGTTCGGTGACGAGGATGCGACTGAAGCCCTGCCTTGCTGAGGGCAGTGTGGCGTCGTAGAAGTCGAGAACATTCATGTCCTCAAGGTTCCAGTGCAGCGCTCCGGCGTCGCCTGAGATCTCGATGTCGAGGGCGTTCTTACGGCCGGTCGCGAATCGGGTTGCCTCGAAGGTCGCCAGAGTCCCCGACTCGAATCGCCCGGTGAACAGGGCGACGTCGTCGACAGTGACCTTTCCGCGCTCGGTGCCGGCGGTGCCTCCGAGGCCGACCGCCTCACCCAGCACCGGGCGCTCGTCGACGAGCGTCTCCATCACGCCTGACACTTGCGTCAGTGCCTGTCCGGTCACGAACTGCGTCATGTCGACGATATGTGCGCCGATGTCACCGAGCGCGCCGGAGCCGGCGCGGTCCTTGTCGAGCCGCCAGGTCATCGGCGACTCAGGATCGGCGAGCCAATCCTGCCGGTAGCTCGCGCGTACCTGCCGGATTGTGCCGATCTGGCCGGCCGTGATCATGTCGCGCATGAGGGTGACGGCTGGTACACGCCGGTAGGTGAAGCCCACCATGGCGCGGATGCCGTGCGCCGCGGCATCCCGTGCCGCCTGCTCCATTGCTTCGGCCTCTGCGACCGAGTTCGCCAACGGCTTCTCGCACAGCACGTGCTTGCCGGCAGCCAGCGCCGCGATGGCGATCTCGGCATGCGAATCGCCAGGTGTGACGATGTCGACCACGTCGATGTCATCGCGTGCAATGACAGCTCGCCAATCGGTGGATGTTTCGTCCCAGCCCCACTGGCGGGCGGCGGCAGTCGTCTTCTCGGCGTCACGCCCGACGAGCACGGCCATTCGGGGGGAGAGGGGGAGACCGAACGCTGCCGGCGCCTGCCGCCAGCCGACGGAGTGCGCCGCTCCCATGAATCCGTGGCCGATCATGGCCACTCGCAGCTCAGTTGTCATCTTTACTCCTGGGAACGGTGCGGGGCGAGCGCGGTGGCGCTCGCCCCGCAGATGGTGATCAGGACTCGAAGGCGAGGTCGATGAACTCGTCGACGTTGTCCTTTGTGACCACAGGGGCATCGAGCACGATGCGGAACGGAACGCTCGGCGTGATCAGATCGCTCATTGTCTTGCCCTGCGCGATCAGGCGTGCCATGGCGATGCCGTCGGCGGCCTGCGTCGACGGGTAGATGACCGTCGCCTTGATGACGCTGTCATCCGCCTTGATACGGTCCATCATGTTGACGCTGCCAGCACCGCCCACCATGAAGAACTCGTCGCGACCGGCCGATTCGATGGCGGCCATGACGCCGACGCCCTGGTCATCGTCATGGTTCCAGATCGCATCGATCTTCGGGTTCGCCGAGAGCAGCTGCGATGTTGCGCTCTCGCCGCCGGCCACGGTGAAGTCCGCGGCGACACGCGGGCCGACCTCGAGGCCGCATACTTCGAGAGCGTCCGCGAAGCCCTGCGAGCGGTCCTGCGTGAGTGGCAGTGAGTCAATGCCGGCGATCTCTGCCACGACGGCATCACTCTGACCATCAAGCTGCTCGCAGATGTATGTGCCGGCACTGACGCCCATGCCGTAGTTGTCGCCGAGGATCGTGACGCGGGATGCGAATGTGCTCGAGAACTCACGGTCGACGTTGATGACGGGGATGCCAGCATCCATCGCCTTCTGGGCGACCTGGGTCAGTGCGGCGCCGTCCGTGGGGAGAAGCACGATCGCATCCACATCGTCGTTGATGAACTTCTCAATAGCGGCGATCTGCTGGTTCGCGTCGTTCGTTCCCTCAGCCTGGAGCAGTTCGACATCGTCAAACCCCTCTGCCGCACTGATGGCACCCGAGCTGATGGCGCCGAGCCAGCCGTGGTCGTTATCCGGACCGGACCAGCCGATGGTGACCGTGTCGCCTGATGCCGTGTTCTCCTCGCTCGTGGTGCCCTGGTTTCCGGCTTCTCCTTCGCCCTCGGCACCATCGCTGGTGCAACCGGCCAGCAGGGTGACGGCGAACAGTGCTGCCGCTCCTGCCATCAGCGGGCGAAGCCCGCGTGTGCGCATGCCGTGCATGTCTTTCCTCCTTGAAATGTGATGCAGATGCGTGCGGTGCGTGCATGACGATCGGGACCGATTTGGTGCGCACCGGGCACTGACAAGGTCAAGCTAGCAGAAGATGTCATCATCTGGCCAGCTTTTGCCGCGACAAGATCAAAAGTCGATGAGCACCCAATAGGCCCCGTGATTGTGGGCGCCTACTGCGATCTCAGGGGTCCGCTACGGATCGGTCATATCGAAAGATCGCCGCTCGCGTTCACGATTCCAGCATGTTATGTTCATTGCGTGATCAAAGATGACCAGACCTCGGCATTACTCGAGATGCGCGGTGTCGAGAAGAGCTTCGTCGGTGTGCGCGCGTTGCGCGGAGTCAACCTCGAGGTGCGACCGGGCGAGGTGCACTGCCTGCTCGGCCAGAATGGCGCGGGCAAATCGACGCTGATCAAGACACTTGCCGGTGTGCACACGCCGGATGCCGGGGAGATTCGCTGGTTGGGCGAGCCGATCGAGATCGCGAACCCGCAGACGGCCATATCGCTCGGCATCTCGACGATGTATCAGGAGCTCGACGTCGTCGACGGCCTCACCGTGGCAGAGAACGTCTTCCTCGGACACGAGTTCGACAGGTTCGGATTCACACGCCGCGGTCAGCTCATCCAGCAGACGCGCAGGCTCCTCGAGCGGCTCGGCCATGGTTCGATGTCGCCGCATGCAGAAGTCGGTTCGCTCAGCGCCGCCGAGAAGCAGATCGTCAGTATGACCCGTGCCCTGTCGCACGACACGAAGCTCATCATCATGGACGAGCCGTCAGCAGTTCTCGATTCCGAAGAGGTACGCAATCTGTTCGCGGTGGTACGGGAGCTCACATCGCAGGGCATCGCGGTGGTGTACATCACCCACCGCCTCGAGGAAATCCGCCAGATCGGGGATCGCATCACAGTCCTCAAGGATGGCGCGACTGTGGCGAGCAACCTGTCCGTGGCCGATACGACCACCGCCGAACTGATCAAGCACATGACGGGTCGCACCGTGCAAAACGTCTTTCCTCCGGCGGATCCCATCGTTGCTGACGCACCTGTGCTGCTCGAAGTTGAGGATCTGGGACTTGATGGCGTGTTCGAGGACGTGTCGTTCTCTGTGCGTGCGGGCGAGATCATTGGCCTCGCCGGCCTTGTCGGCTCAGGACGCAGCGAGATCATCGAGACGATCTACGGTGCGAGGCGCGCATCGACCGGAACTGTCCGGGTCGGCGGGAAGGTGCTTCCGCGCGGATCCGTCTCCGCTGCAGTCGCCGCTGGCGTCGGGCTGAGTCCCGAAGAGCGCAAGTCGCAGGGCCTGGTGCTCGGAGAGCCGATCTTCAAGAACGTCACCCTTTCGTCATTTACACGGTTCGCCAAAGGCCCGCTGCTGGATGAGCGCAGCGAGCGCCGCACCGCAAAGGACCAGATCGCAGCCCTTGAGCTCAGGCCGGCGGATCCTGACCGTCCGGCGGCGACACTGTCCGGCGGAAATCAGCAGAAGATCCTGCTCGCGCGTTGGCTCGTGCACGGCAGCTCAGTACTGCTGTTGGACGAGCCCACCCGAGGCGTCGACATTGGAGCGCGATCAGAGATCTACGCGCTGATCCGTCGGCTCGCGGCATCCGGCCACGCCATCGTCGTCATCTCGAGCGAGATCGAGGAAGTCCTCGGACTCGCAGACTCGGTCCTCGTCATCGGCGACGGACGCGTCCTCACCACACTTCCCGCATCTGAGCTCGACGAGTCCGGCGTGCTCGACCTCGTCATGAAAGGAGTCGCCGCGTGAGCGTGCAGACCACACCCACCACTTCGCCGGGCCAGACCCCGGCCGAAACCACCTCAGTGCTACGCCGGCTGCTCTCCGGATCCGTCGGTCGCAATCTCGGTCTGGTCCTGGCGCTTCTGGTGATCATCGTCGTGGGGGCAGTGACCTCCTCGAACTTCCTGAACTTCGACAACGCGCTCGTGATCCTGCGTCAGGCGTCGATCATCGGCGTGATCAGCATTGGCATGACCTTCGTCATCATCGCCGGTGGCATCGACCTCTCCGTCGGGGCGGTTCTGGCACTGGCGTCCGTCGTCGCCTCACTGGCCGCGGTCCAGGACATCGCGAGCTCCAGCCACTGGATCGTGACGGTCATCGTCGCGCTGCTCGTCGGTGTCGGCGCCGGGCTCATCAACGGAGTCGTGATCGCCTATGGCAAGGTCGCAGCCTTCATGGCGACGCTCGCGATGATGGTCGGTGCGCGAGGCCTGGCAGAGATCCTGGCGAACAATCGCACCCTGGTGCTGAACGACCGCGACTTCGTGCGCGCTATGAACGTCGACCTGCTCGGCGTCGATGTCCTCATCTGGATCTTCGCCGTGGTCGCCGCCGCCGGCTGGTTCTTGCTCAATCGCACGACGTTCGGACGCCGCACGGTCGCGATCGGCGGCAACCCCGAGGCTGCGCGCCTCGCCGGCATCAAGGTGAAGCGCCACACGATGTGGCTGTACGCGCTCGTGGGTCTGACGGCTGGCATCGCGGCCGTCATGCTCCTCGGCCGCACCACGGCCGGAACCTCGACCCACGGCAACTTGTACGAACTGGATGCCATCGCCGCTGTCGTCGTCGGCGGCACGTTGCTCGTCGGCGGACGCGGCACGATCACCGGCACGGTGTTCGGTGTGCTGATCTTCGCGACGCTGTCGAACGTGTTCGTTCAGAACAACCTCACCTCCTCGGCGCAGGCCGTGGCCAAGGGCGTGATCATTGTCGTCGCCGTTCTGCTGCAGCAGCGTTTCGCCGTCGGACGTGTCCCGAAGAGCAGACTGGCGGCGATCAAGGCGGTACCGTCCGCATAGAATCAACAGACGCAGAGCCGTCGCCGGGGCCCGGATGCCGTGCCGCATGCATGATGCGCGTGGCCGTTCACAAGAAGTGCAGGGAAGAATGGCAAGCAATCTCAACGCCGGCGGTGTCGGCCAGCTCTTTCAGCTGCTGCGCGACGGTGAACCTCGTACCCGAGCGGAACTGGCAAAGACATCGGGCCTTGCCCGATCGACGGTGGCTGCGCGCGTGGACGAGCTCATGCGGAAGGGGTTGATCGCCCCCGTCGCTGATGCTGCCTCGACCGGCGGGCGGCCGCCCTCGCAGTTCGCGCTGAATCCCACGGCGAAGGTCGTCATCGCGGCCGACATCGGCGCCTCGCACACGACTGTCGCGGTGACGGATCTCGCCGGCACCATCCTCGCCGAACGCACCGGCAAGCTCGCCGTATCACTCGGGCCGGAGGCCGTGCTTTCATGGCTCGTTGAGGCCGCGAACGCGTTGATCACTGAGACCGGGCTCAGTCATGATCGCGTCGCGGCGGTCGGCGTCGGTGTGCCGGGACCCGTCGAGCACGCCACTGGTCGCCCGGCGAAGCCGCCGATCATGCCCGGCTGGGACGGTTTCGACGTGCCCGGTTGGGTGCAGCAACACCTGCAGGTTCCCGTGCTCGTCGACAACGACGTCAACATCTCGGCACTCGGCGAGCGCGCTTTCGCATTTCCGTCGACCGATCACATGATCTTCGTCAAGGTCGCAACCGGCATCGGCGCCGGAATCATCTCCGACGGACGGCTTCTTCGCGGAGCGCAGGGCATCGCCGGCGACTTCGGACATGTGCGCGTCGCGAGGGGAGCGGACGTTCCCTGCCACTGCGGAAATACCGGATGCCTTGAGGCGCTCGCCTCGGGACCAGCGATCGCGCGCTCGCTCAGCCAGCGCGGAATTCCGGCCACCGACGGCAACGATGTCGTCGAACTGGTCAAATCGGGCAGCCTCGAAGCGATTCAGGCCGTGCGACAGGCCGGCCGTGACCTCGGCGAGGTGCTCACGGCGTCCGTGAGCCTGCTCAACCCGTCTGTCATCGTCATCGGCGGTGCGATGGCACGCGTGGGCGAGCACCTGATCGCCGGCGTTCGCGAGGTCGTCTACACGCATTCCATGCCGCTGGCGACCGAACACCTCGCGATCGTGCAGTCCTTCACAGCAGGAGAAGCCGCGGTGCGCGGAGCCAGCCTGCTCGCGGTGGAGCACGTGCTGAGCCCGGAGATCCTCCCCCGTAGCTTCGCGCTCGACGGCTGACGCCGCTGTCGCCTACTCCGCGACGCGGGCCGCGATGTCGCTGCGGAAGTGGGCGCCATCCAGACTGATGCGGCCCATGGCGTCGTATGCGTGTGCACGCGCTGCGGCGAAGTCCGAGCCAACCGCGACGACGTTGAGTACGCGGCCGCCGGTGGCGACGAGGTCTCCGCCCGGAGCGTCAGGGGCGGCCGTTGCTGCATGGATGATTCGCACGCCCGCTACGCCTGCGGCATCCGCAAGTCCGGAGATCTGGCGACCGGTCTGCGGTGCCTCCGGGTAGCCCTCGCTGGCAAGTACGACGGTGATCGCAACGTCGTCGGAGAACTGCGGTTGCGGCTGATCCTCAAGATTTCCGGATGCTGCGGCCAACAGCAGCTCTGACAGGGGAGTGACCAGGCGCGGCAGCACGACCTGGGTCTCTGGGTCGCCGAAGCGCGCGTTGAACTCGATGACCTTTACCCCAGAGGTGGTGAGGATGAGTCCGGCATAGAGGAGTCCGATGAACGGGGCGCCGTCGGCATCCAGTTGGCGGATGACCGGCATTGCGACCTGCTCGGTGACCAGCTCGACGAACTCTTGCTCGCTTCCGAATTGCTCGTTCAGCCACGGCAGAGGCGAGTACGCGCCCATGCCGCCAGTGTTAGGGCCCTCGTCGCCGTCGAAGGCACGCTTGAAGTCTTGGGCGGGGCTGAGTGCGCGCACCGTGTCGCCGTCGCTGAGGAAGAAGAGTGACACCTCTGGGCCCGCGAGGAACTCCTCAACGAGCACGGGGCCTGCGGGTAGGTAATGAGCCGCGTGTGCGCGCGCCTCATCGCGGTCGGAGGTGACGATGACGCCCTTGCCCGCAGCCAGGCCATCGGCCTTCACCACATAGGGGGCACCGAGATCGTCGAATGCGGTGTCGACATCGGCGATGGATGCTGCGCGCACAGCGCGTCCGGTCGGGACACCGGCGGCATCCATCACTCGCTTGGCGAAGGCCTTCGATCCTTCCAGCTGGGCCGCGGCCTTGCCGGGGCCGAACACCGGGATGCCGCGCTCGCGCAGCGCATCAGCGACACCGGCGACGAGCGGAGCTTCGGGACCAATGACGACGAGGTCGACCGCGTTCTCGTTCGCGAACGTGGTGACGGCACCACCGTTGAGCTGGTCAACGACGACGAGCGTCGCGTCCTGAGCGATGCCGGCGTTGCCGGGCGAGCAGAGAATCTCATGCTCGGCCGCTTCTGCTCGAAGGGCGAGGATGATCGCGTGCTCACGGGCACCGGAACCGAGGACCAGAATCTTCACGGTTCCAGACTACCGAGCCAGGCGGTGACCGTCAGTTCTCCACGGGTCGTTCGTCTGTCTCGTCCCACGGCACGTTCCAGCCGCACGCGTCGAATACGCGATCGAGCACCATCGCGGTGAATCCCCACACGATGGTGCCGTCGACGTCGAACGCTGGTCCTTTGAAGACGATCGGACCGCTTCGGGTGACCGAGCGGAAGCGCGACGCCGGGTCAAGCAGCTGCGCGACCGGCACTCGGAACACCTCGACGGTCTCGGCATGATCGACCGCCGCCACCTTGGACGGCTTCGTCCACCAGCCAAGCACGGGGGTGACTCGGTGGTTGCTGGACGCGAGCGGAAGCTCCGGCAGCACGCCGAGCACTTCGACGCCGGTCGGATCGAGACCGGTTTCCTCTTCGGCTTCGCGTAGTGCCGTGTCGATGACATCTCGGTCGCTCGCATCGCGTCCGCCACCGGGGAACGACACCTGCCCCGGGTGAGATGAGAGTGTAGACGCGCGCCGTTGCAGCAGCACGTCGAGATCCTTCGCGACCGCGGTGCCGACCGTGCGGGCAGGGATGTGGTCAAGCACCCCGAACAGAATCAACACGGCTGATTCGCGGGCAGCCGTGCGGTCGGCCAACTGGGGGAGCACTCGCGTCGCCCAATCGCCCGTCTGCACCGCATTCAGCAGCTGGGCGCGGGCGCCCCCCGGATGCTGATCGACACTCACACCTTGACCCTACGCGCTGCGCGACAGGGAGGATCCGGGAAGATGGACCCATGGCCAAGAAGATCGATATCGCTGACGGACGGGCGGCTCTGGATGCCGTGCGCACTGCGACCGCGGCAGGGGAGAAGCCCGCGCGCACTGCCTCGGCGACGGCAGTGCGCTATCTGCTGCAACTGCTAGATGAGAAGGCCCCAGGTAACAGCGTCGAGGTGCGGGTGCCGCCGTTCGGCGCAGTGCAGGTCGTTCAAGGGCCGCGGCACACCCGCGGCACCCCGCCGAACATCACCGAGATGGACGCGCAGACCTGGATTGCCCTCGCGACCGGCGCCGAGACGTGGGCCGACGCCGTCGCCGCAGGGCGGGTGCAGGCTTCCGGTACGCGCGCAGACCTCTCAGACCTGCTGCCGCTTCGCCCGTAGAACCTGGATCAGGAACGCATCCTCAGCCCATAGGTGAACAGTGGGACAATAGGAGTATGTCTGCGCCCGAGTCCCACGAGATCGTCGAAGCCACCGTTCGCCGTGTGCCGCGCTACGGCGTGTTCATGGCCATTGGCGTCGTGCTCGGAATCATCGCCGCCGGCGTCTTGACGATGGTGGGCAACTATGAGCCTTCGACGGTGAACAATGTGGTTTACCCGCCGAGCCAGGTGTTCGGATTCGCCCTGCTATGGACGGCACCGATCGGCCTCGCGCTCGGCGCACTCGTCGCCATGTTGCTTGAGCGCATTGCTCGCCGCCATGACCGCGTTGTGCGCGTCGACCACGAAACGATCATCGAAGCGGACTGATCGGAAACTGGTCTAGGCCGATCAGGCCAGTTCGGCGATGACCGGTCGGATGGCGGCGTCGAACGCCACCACGTCTCGCCGCAGCCCGTCCGTTACTGCGACTGAGAGCGCGCCGATCCACCAGATTCCACGCTGCGAGAACGGCAACACCTGCACGTTCAGCTCGAAGGAATGCGCACGCCTGCCGATCTCCCGCTCGAACTCTGCGATCGCGCTCGCATAAGCACGATACGAGCTGCCACCGGTGGCAGTGTCCATCGAGTCGACGTAACGGTTGTGTGCAGTCTGCGCATACTTCTGAACAGACGTCGCGAGCGGAGCGATTGCCTCACGAAGGTGCTCGGCGCCGCTGGCAGGCAGCGCGACGATCGTGTCGAATCCGTCGACGAGCTCCAGCGGCACATCAGAGTGATGTGCGCGCGGCTCGACAGTCATGTTCCAGTACTCGCGCCACTGCGCTTCCAGCTCTGCCGTGGCGTCCGTCGCGTCCGGGGCGCGCACCTGAAGATCACGCAGACTCGGCAGATCTTCTGGTTCACGGATGCCGAGCATCTGGCGCAGCGCGAGTGCGACGAGCACCGGAACCCCGGCGTCTTCGCGGATCAACCACTGCGGCTTGTCTGCCATGGCACCATCCTAGGGAGATCTCGCGGTGCCTGCGGAGGTCGGGGTGGCTTACTGGATGGGACACCAGTTGCCGGTAGTGCGCCCGAACCCTAGGTTCAGGATTCAGCTGGCATCTTCTACGTCGCTGGCATCCGAAACGAAAGATCAAGGGAGATCACGTGAAATCCTTTTTGCGTTCAGGGATCGCGCTGGTGGCGGCCGCGGTGCTCGGCGCCGGGCTGTTTGCTGCGAGTTCAGCAACAGTCGCCGCCGGAAACGGAAACGGCAACGGACACGGCAATGGAAACGGCAACGGCAACAAGCCGGTCACCGCTTCGGACATCTATCTCGACGGCGTGGCGGACTACGGCGCGTGCCGCGGCACTGATGCTGACTGCTACCACGACTGGGGCAACGGCTGGACGGAGGGCGAAGAGAAGCGCATCCTCATCTGGAGCCGCACCGGTGGTCCGCGCCATGCGCACCTCGGCACGCCGCTCGCGCCGGGACTGAACCCGGCTCTGAATGCCGACAATGTCGCACAGGC
The DNA here is from genome assembly GCF_059445355.1 of Microbacterium sp. Y356. Taxonomy (NCBI): domain Bacteria; kingdom Bacillati; phylum Actinomycetota; class Actinomycetes; order Micrococcales; family Microbacteriaceae; genus Microbacterium; species Microbacterium sp. Y356. Next base: position 1,489,205 of record NZ_JCAIUE010000001.1, on the reverse strand, counting down.
CGGTCTGAAGAGCTGGGCAGAAGAGCGCGGAATCGCGGTGGACTACACCGAAGATCTCGCAGCATTCTCAAGGCTCGACAAGTATCAGGCGATCGTGTTCCTCAGCCCGACCCGTGACAGCCTGGACGACGCAGCCCAGACCTCGCTCATGAAATATGTCCGCGGTGGTGGTGGGTTCGTTGGCATCCACAACGCGCTCGGTACCGAGTACAACTGGCCGTGGTACGAGGGCCTCCTCGGCGGCACGAACTTCTTTGACCACGCACCCAACCGCGCGGGGACTGTGGAAGTCATGAACAAGAAGGACGTGACGACGAGCTTCATGCCCAAGACGTGGGCGTTCACAGACGAGTGGTACAACCTCTACCCGTACCCCAGCCACGTCAACGTGCTGCTTGAGGTTGACGAGGCGACCAGCCTCAACGGCCGCGCAACCGGCCACCCAGGGCACGGCGAGAATCACCCGGTCAGCTGGTGCCAGTACTACGACGGCGGTCGGTCATTCGTCTCCAGCCTCGGCCACGCGGTCGAGAACTGGACGGATGCTGAAGGCGAGAACGACGAGCTCTTCAAGAGTCACGTCATGGAAGGTCTCGAGAGCGTGATGGGCATCAAGCCCTTCTGCAAGTCCTGATCCGCCAGATGGGCCCGAATGCGCGACACGCGTTCGGGCCCATTGCGTTCCCTCACACCACGCACTAGCTTCAGTCTCGGGCAGGTCGAAGAAGCTGCCCTACGAAGGATCCCGATGTCGCGTCTCTCCAGCTCTCCAGGTTCCAGCGGTCCCGCGTCTGTACTCACACGAATTCTTTCGATACTCGATGCGGTCAAGCGGGCAAACGGCACGGTTTCCGTGACCGTCATCGCCACGGCGACCGGCATCCCGAAATCGACCGCCGCTCGTCTGGTGAGCGAACTGGTCGCGCAACGCTACCTGATGCGCGACAGTGAGGGAGTCACGCTGGGCCTGCGGCTGTTCGAGTTGGGTGCGCTGGCCACCATGCCGCGCCGACTGGTCGCAGCTGCCGCACCGATCATGAGCCAGCTGGCCCAGCACACTGGCGAACGCGTCGGACTGTGGGTGCAGCAGGGGGTCGACATGGTCTCTCTCGCGGCCGCTCCTGGACGGCTGCCGATGCTGCCCACCTGGGCGGGGATGCGCTCACCGGCGTTGACGACCGCGAGCGGCAAGGCCTTCCTCGCATTCTGTGAAGACCAGCACGTCATTGATCGCGTCAGCGCGCCGCTGTTTGCGGAAGAGGCCGAGCACTTCCATGAGGAGCTCCTTGCCGTGCGGACGTCGATGCTCGCCACAGATGCCGGTGCGTCCTATCAGGGCGTGCTGGCCGTCGCGAGCCCGATCATCAGTTCAGACAGCAGCGTCATCGGCGCGATCTCTGTGGCGGGTCCTGCAGGCGGAATGCGGCCAGACAATATCGCTCCGCTGGTTCGTGCAGCTGGCGTCTCGCTGACCAGACGCCTCGCTGCGGCCTGAGCATCATGCGGACCGCTTCTTGGACGGAAACCGTCAGCGTTCTCGATCGAATGACCGCAATCCTCGACGCCTTCAGCGAGGTCGGTGAAGGCGGAGAAGGACTAGGCGTGACCGAGCTCGCTCGGCGCGCGAACCTTCCGAAATCGACCGTCTCTAGAATCGCTGCTGACCTCGTCGAGGAGGGCTATCTCGACCGCGTCGGCATCCACCTATATTTGGGCCTGCGCCTGTTCGAGCTCGGCCAGAGCGTGGAGCGGCCCCGTCGGCTTCGTCGGCTCGCCATCAGCGCTATGACCGGCCTGCGCGATACCACCGGGCACAATGTGCAGCTGGCGATCGCCGATGGTGAAGACGTCGTCGTGATCGCCAATGCGCGAGGACGAGATGCCGGTTTCCCCGCTGCACGCATCGGTGAGCGGCTGCCCCGTGCGGCGACAGCACTCGGCGCCGTCTTCGCTGCCTTCGAGCCGGCAGGCGGCGCCCACGAGGCAGTGGCGACTTATGAGGCCTTCCACGGCGGACACCTATGCGTGGCGAGTCCTGTGCAAGAGCGTGGGCACGCGGTCGCGGCTCTCGCGTTGAGTGGTGCTGTCGGTGTGCTCGATCCTGTGGATGCCGCACCAATCGTACGGCGCGCGGCCGCGACGATCAGCCGCCTCATCGCCGCCTCATAGAGCTCGTCTGAGACAGCTGCCAGACACAAATGCACCCGCCAGACACAGAGGCGGGGCGAGCGCTTTCGCGCCCGCCCCGCCTTCAGTCGATCAGATCATTTCGCGGATTCGCGGATGCTCTCGTATGCCTCGAGCGTCTCACCGGAGTAGTGGTCTGTGAAGTACGCTTCGGCTTTCTCGATGAACGCATCGATGTCGATCTCGTCCTTCTCGATGACGGTGAAGTCGGGGTTGTCGCGGTAGCCCTGGACGATCTCTTCGGTCTCTTCCTCGACGCAGGTGCGGTTCTCGCCGCGGATCTCGTGAATCGTCTCGTTCAGCAGTTCGGTCTGCTCTTCGTTCAGCTTTTCGTACGTCTTGTCTCCGACAACGACGAACTGGATGCCGACATTGTGGTCGTTCAGCATCGCGACGTTGAGCACCTCGTCGTAGCTTGACGAGTGGGTGGCGACGATCGGGTTCTCCTGCCCGACGGCGATGCCCTGCTGCAACGCCGTGTAGAGCTCTTCGACTGCGACCGAAACCGGACTGTCGACACCGAGTGCTTCGGCGTTCGCAAGGAAGCCAGGCGAGTTCGGGAAGCGGATCGGGACGCCGGCGAGGTCTTCCGGACTTCGGACTTCGACGTCTTTGGTCGTGAACGTGCGGTTGCCGAACAACCAGCCATCCACGATCGTCACGCCGGTCGTGTCGTGGAACGAGCTGAACAGGTCGGCGGACCCGTCATCGATCCATGAGAACGCGTGGTCGACGTCATCGAATGCGTATGCGGCGTCGACCGCCTCGATCGGTGCGAAGGTGGCGGCGAGTTCTGACCCGCCAAGCAGGTCGATGTCGATGTCACCCGCCTGCACCAGGGGGAACCGGTCGGCGTGCGGGCCGAGCTGGCTCGATGGATAGAGGTCGACGGTGAAGCCGAGGTCGGAAGACTCCAAGCGCTCCTTGAGCAGTTCGACACCGCAGTAGTAGTTGGGAGTCTGCTCGTTCTGGGTGAGCGAGACGGTGAGCGTGACCTCGTCTGCGCCCGATCCGCCGGCTGGCTCCGGCGAGGTACCGCCGCTGCATCCAACCACCATGAGTGCGGTTGCAGCGAACGCCGATGTGGTGACGATGCTTCGACGCATCGTGATCTTGCTGACCATGTGATTCTCCTCTGTTCTTGCGCTTCATTGCGCTGGTCTGCTGTGTATGAGTGACTCTCACTCGCGGGTGACTTTTTGCCAACTGTGCTCTCGCCGAATGGAACGCCTAGGTGGTGAGCGCGTCCGCAGCGCGGACGGCGAGCTCGTAACCGAATGGCCCCGCGCCGGCAATGACCGTGGTCGCGACCGCTGACATCAGAGAATGCCGATGCGCCTCATCTCGGGCGTGGATGTTCGAGATGTGAATCTCGACGATGGGGATGTTGAGGATGCGCAGCGCATCGAGCACGGGTACCGATTGGAAACTCAAACCCGCCGGATTGATCACGACGGCAGCGCCGTCACGGTACGCGTCGTGCAGCCAATCGATGATTTCGTGCTCGGCGTTGGATTGGGCAAACATCAGCTCGAAGCCGACCTCGTCGGCGACACGAGTGCATTCGGACTCGATGCCTTTGAGAGTTGTCGTCCCATAGATCTCGGGCTCGCGATGGCCCAGCATGTCGAGATTGGGGCCGTTGAGCACGTAGAGCTTCCTGGTCACGGTCTAGTCCTTTCGATGACTCGCGTCAGAGGTTGAGCAAAGTGGGAACGATCGTGACGATCGCAGGGAAGAGTGTCAGCAGGAGAAGTACCAGCCCAAGGGGAATCAGGAAGGGAAGGACGCCGCGGAACAGCTCGCCCATGGGCCTTCGGGTGACAGATCCGACCACGAACAGCACCGCGCCGACCGGCGGCGTAAGAGAGCCGATCATCAGGTTGATGATCATGATCACGCCGAGGTGCACCGGATCGATTCCGTAGGTCGCGCTGATCGGCATCAGGATCGGCACGAGTACGAGGATCACCGGCGTCGCCTCCAGGAAGATGCCCAGCAAGATCAACAGCACGTTGAGCAACAGCAGGAAAATAACGGGGTTGTCCGTCAGGGTGGTGAGAGCTTCGCCGAGATTTCGGGAGACCTGCTCGCGGGTAAGAACCTGGCCCAGCAGGTTCGATGCGCCCAGGATGAGCAGGATGCCGCTGGATATTAAGACGGTCTCCTTCGTGGCCCTCCAGAGCCTGCGCCACGTGAGCGTTCGATACATCGCACCGAGGGCGAGCATGACGGCTGCCGCGATCCCGGCGCTTTCGGTGGGGGTGAACCATCCGCTGAAGATGCCGCCGAGGATGATCACCGGAATCGTCATCGGGCCGATCACACGGACCGTCGCGCGACGCAGCATCGCCCCGCTGAAGGAGCGGCTTCCTGCGATCTCCGGATGCATGCGCACCCAGATGAAAATATAGACGGCCAAGCCGAGCGCCATGAGCGCTGCCGGAAGAACTGACCCCGCAAACAGTGCGCCCGTCGAGATGGACGCCGTCGCCGCGAACAGAACGGCCGGGATGCTCGGGGGCATCACGGTGCTGAGCAGCGAGCCGGCTGAGGTGAGGCCGGCGGAGAACCCGTAGGGGTAGTTCGCCTTAAGCATCTGCGGAACCTGCACCTTGCTCGTGGAGGCGGCGTCGGCCAATGCCGACCCACTGATCCATGAGAACCCGACCGCAGTGGTGAGGTTGACGTAGGCGAGGTTGCCGGGCAGCCTCGGCAGCAGCGCCTTCGCGAAGTCGTAGAGTCGCGTGGCGATGCCGAGGTGGTTCGCGATCGTGCCGACGAAGATGAACAGCGGCACCGCGAGCAGTGGGAAGCTGTTGATCCCGTTGACCATGGCGGTTGTCGCGTACCCCGCGGAGAGGTTGTGACTGTAGAAGTACAGCATGCTCGGAGCGATCATCGCGAAGGCGACGGGTACTCGCAGCAGTAGCAGGACGACGATGAGCAGGGCGTAGAGCCAGAGATCCATGGATCAGCCCTCCATTTCGGAGATCTCGAGCTGACGCTCTGGTCGGTTTGCGTGGGGAATCTTCCAAATCGAGTGGATGCCGGTGGAGAGGCCACCGATGAAGGCGAAGATGTAGAGGATCCCCAGTGGTATCCCCATCGCCGCGCTCACGCGCATCCATTCGAGCCCGATCTTGACGTAGGCGTCGTAGACGAGCCCGATGCTGGTAAGCACCATGATCGCCGCGGCGGTCACACGCAGCACCACGAAGAGCTTCTTCCCGCGCAGCACGCCGTCGAACACCTCGATGACGATGTGACCATTGCGTCCGGTCAGGTAGCCCATCATCATGAACGTCATCGCGATCATCGACAGCAGCGCGAGCTCACCGGAACCGACCCAGCCCAGGGCGGGAAAGTAGCGACCTACCACCTGGTGCATGACGCCGAGGAAGATTCCTGCGAAGAGCGCGACGGAAATGATCATCTCGGCGCTGGAGAGCACGCGGATGAACCGCGACTCCCTCGGTACGTCCGCGTTCAGGTCGGGAGCAGTGAAGACGGTTTCGGTGTGCCCGAAGATCGACTCATCACGTTCCTTGCGTCCTCGCATGATTGACCTCTCTGTCGTGGCGGTTCGCTGACCGCTGTGGTAACTCTGTCTGTGGTGGTTGCACCCGCCAAAGCCAGTCCCAGCGAATGGGACGGGCCCAGAGCACACGGGTGCCGCGCCGCCATGGGAGGCGACGCGGCACCGGATCGTGCGTTGGGCTCTACTTGGTCACGGTAACGCTCACCGTCGATCTGACCTCTTTCTGCACGCCGTCATGCACAGCATTCGTGACGACAGTCAGCTCAGTCACCCCGCTCGGCACGTTGTTGTCGAGATCGGCTTTGTCGAACTTGAGGACCACGTGGTTCCTGCTGCCGGTCACCTTCGATGCCGTGATGGGCTGCAGACCCAGCTCGGTCTCCAGGAACACCTCGCCTTCCTGCGTGTATCCCTTCGGGAGATCGAGATGCGCGTTGATGGTGCCCTTCACATTTGTGAAGAGACCCTTCTTCGCCTTCAGGTCGATCTTTCCTGGACGGATCGTCAAGGCGCCAGGAATCTCCTCGGATGCGGCATACACCTCGATCTTGCCGGTGGGACGCGGGTCGGTGCAGTCGTTGAAGAAGTAATCGCCCGCCTTGTCGAAGGTGTGCTGATAACTCTCCCCAGGCTGCAGACGTGCATTGAACTCGCCCTCAAAGAACTGCGTGGCGCAGTGCTCGAGCAGGTTCGGATGCTGCGCGAAGGTATCCGCTCCAGGGTTGAGGAACGTCACCGCCGTGCCAACCGGTACGCGCAGGTGCGTGGGCTGCATGGCCGCCTGATTGGTGCTGTCTGCAGCCGCGACCGTGTCGGACGTGCGATCTGCGCGAGCCAGCAGCACAGTGTTGTCGACAGTGCTGCCTTCGACGGCGTTCCCGCTGACGGGTCGGCGGATCGACAGCGGCGCTGTCGACGGACCTTCCTGGCTGCCGGACGCGGTGACGTAGTCGCCGTCGAGCTTGAACGCCCACAACGAGTCGCCCTGCGTCACCGATCCGCCATACGGGTTCGTGGTGCCTGCGGCGAGGACGGCGACGTACTGCTCGCCGTCGATCTCGTAGGTGACGGGTGCGGAGCCGATGCCGTTGCCGGTCTGGAACTCCCAAAGCACATCGCCCTTCTTGGCATCCATCGCGAGCAGACGCCCGTCGATCTGGCCGACGAAGACCAGATCGGATGCTGTCGCGAGCGGACCTTGACCGTGTGACATGTCCGTGCCGAGGTGCTGGGTCCACTCCACCGCACCGGTGGAGGCGTCATACGCGACGATGCCGCCGGTCTGGTACTGACCGATCGCGCGCTGACCGTTGGCGGATGCGCCATTCCAGTGCGCCACGTTGTTCGTGCCATACGGGAAGTACACGAGGTTCGTGTTGTGGCTGTATGCGTTGTTCGACCAGTCACCGCCGCCGTTCTGGCTGGTGGTGGACAGGATCGGGAGATCCCACTGCGGGTCATACATGCAGCCTTCGCGGTTGCCGACGTGACCTTCGGGGTACGTCAGGTGCTCCTGGTCTGCGGCGACGTAGCTGTCCGGGTTGAATACGAGATTCCCGTCTTCGTCCGGCTGGTACCCGTTGTAGTTGGGAACACCTCGCCAGGGGTCTCCAGGAATGTTGTCAGCACCGAGCTTCTCCCAGGCCACGCATTCAGGCAGCAGACGCTCAGTGGGGAACGGCTGGGTGTCAGAGTTTGCCTGTCGATCGTCCGTGATCACGGGAGTCTCGGTCAACGGCAGCACAGGTTTGCCGTTCGTACGGTCCAGCACGAACTGGTGGCCGGACTTGCTGCCGTAGAAGATCACCTGGCGCTCTTTGCCGTCGATCTCGATGTCGGCGAGGTTCGGGGCGTGCACGTTGTCCATGTCCCAGATGTCGTGGTGGATCGACTGGTAGTGCCACTTGTACTCGCCGGTTGCGGCGTCGACAGCGACGAGAGTGTCGGAGAAGACGTTGTCGCCGGGGCGACCGGAACCATCCTGTGAGGTGTTGCAGCTACGCGGGTTGCCGAAGGTCATGTAATACATGTCGAGTTCTGGGTCGACGGCGCCGTGCACCCAGGAGGTCGCGCCGCCCTCGGCCGCGCAGTCGGTGCCGTCTTCGTGCACCGGGCCCCATGTCTCAGAGGCGTCGAACGTGTTGCCGTTCACATCGGTGAACTCTTCACCGCGAGTGGGACCGCCGAAGAAGTGCCAGACGTAGCTGCCGTCACTGGCATCAAGAGCGACGACCGCACCCCGGTCGCCGTCGGCTGCGTGCGCATACACGAGGCCCTCCGAGTACACGGTCGCGACCTTTGCGACGCGTCCGAGGTCCTCGCCATTCGGGCCTGTTGGCTGAACTGCCCAGATCTCTTCGCCGGTCGCCTGATCGAGGGCAACGACGCGGTTGTCGCCTGCAAGCGTGTAGATGCGTCCTTCACCGGCAGACACCCCACGGCGTGTGCTCGACATTCCGTAGTCATGGTTCTCCCACTTCCACGCGGTCTCGCCAGTGGCGCCATCGACCGCGGCGACACCGCCGCTGGGAGTGTCGAGATAGATCATGCCGTCGACGACGATCGGCGTCGTCTGCTGGCCCACATCGTCAGAGGCTGGCGCTGCCGCCGATAGATGCGTCTGCCACGTGGGAGCCAGCTGGTCGAGGTTCTTCTTCGTGATCTGAGTGAGAGCGGAGTAATGCTGGTTGCCGAGGTTTCCCCCGACGGTGGGCATGTCTTCCTGGGTTGGCGCGGTGGCGGTCAGACCGTCACCGACGGGATCATCGGCTGCGAATACGGGGCTGACGGCGAGTGAGAGCGTCACTGCCGCTGCGATCCCCGCCACCCCCAATCGTGTCGCGAGATGGGTGGACATCGTTAGCTCCTTGATCGTTATCGGTCCCCAGAACTCTTTGGAAGCTATCGACCTTGCGGAGCCCAGCCAACCATCGGCCCATCGGGTGAGACAGATGCGGAAGTTCGTCGTCTCCAGCGGCGGTAGTCTTGTCGTGTGGCTGCCTCCCCCACTAACCCCTATTCCGAAGCCGGCGTCGACACCGCAGCAGGTGATCGTGCGGTCGCGCTGATGAAGTCTTCTGTGCGCGCAACGCACGGCCCTGAAGTGCTCGGAGGTTTCGGCGGCTTCGCCGGTCTCTTCGACGCCAGCGCGCTGCTTGGTTACACCAAGCCGCTGCTGGCGACCAGCACCGATGGCGTCGGCACGAAGGTCGCGATCGCGCAGGCGATCGACAAGCACGACACGATCGGACAAGACCTGGTCGGCATGGTCGTCGATGACATCGTCGTCGTGGGCGCCAAGCCACTGTTCATGACCGACTACATCGCCTGCGGAAAGGTCGTGCCCGAGCGCATCGCCGACATCGTGCGCGGAATCGCGGATGCCTGCACAGCGACCGGCACAGCACTCGTCGGCGGCGAGACTGCCGAGCACCCCGGCTTGCTCGGCGTGAACGACTACGACGTCGCAGGCGCTGCCACCGGCATCGTCGAGGCGGATGCCGTTCTCGGAGCTGAAAACGTCCGCGACGGCGACGTCGTGCTGGCGCTAGCATCCAGCGGACTGCACTCCAACGGCTATTCGCTTGTGCGTCACATCATCACCGGTGCTGGCATCGGCTACAGCGACACTGCCGCAGACTTCGCCACCACCTGGGGCGAGACTCTCCTCGAGCCGACGCGCCTCTACACGCTCCCGCTGCTGCGCCTACTCGACACACTTGCAGACGGCAGCGTGCACTCCCTCAGCCATGTCACCGGCGGCGGCATCGCCGCGAACCTGGCACGCGTGCTGCCGCAGGGCAGCTGGGCAGAGGTCGACCGTTCCACCTGGTCGCCGAGCCCGATCTTCCGTGTGCTCAGCGACATCGCCGGATCCACACTGGAATCTGCCGAAGGCACGTGGAACCTCGGCATCGGCTTCCTCGCCGTGATCGACGCGAGTCAGAAGGATGCTGCCATCGCTGCGCTCGCCGTAGAGGGCATCGACGCCTGGCAGGTCGCCACAGTTGGAACCGGCGCACGCCCGGCCGGAGAATTCGAAGAGGGCGCCAAGGGCGTCGACGGCGGTGCGGTGCGTCTGGTTGGCGCATACGCGAATGGAGCGAAGTAACACCCAATGTGCGGAATCGTCGGAGTGGTCGCAGGCGGCCCGGTCAACCAGGACATCTACGACGCGCTCCTGCTTCTGCAGCACCGCGGGCAGGATGCCACTGGCATCGCCACGGCAGAGCCCAATGGTGTCATGCACATCACGAAGGCCGAAGGCATGGTGCGCGAGGCCTTCCGCACGCGCGACATGCGCACCCTTCTCGGCAACGTCGGCCTCGGCCACGTCCGTTACGCCACCAAGGGCACCGCGTCGAGCGAAGAGGAAGCTCAGCCGTTCTACGTGAACTCGCCGTACGGCATCATCCTCATTCACAATGGCAACCTCACCAACACGCGTGAGCTCACCGCCGACATGGCCAAGCGTGATCGTCGCCACCTGAACTCGTCCAGCGACACCGAACTGCTGCTGAACGTGCTCGCCGGTGAGCTGCAAGCCACGACTTCGGATGTCGACCTCGACCCTGAGCGCATCTTCGAGGCAGTCACTCGCACGCACCAGCGCATCGAGGGCGCTTACGCAGTGATCGCAGTACTCGCCGGATACGGTCTGCTCGCATTCCGCGATCCCTTCGGCATCCGTCCGCTGATCCTGGGTCGCCGCGACGGGGCAGAGCACGACGAGTGGGTCGTCACCAGCGAATCGCTGGTGCTGGAAAACGGTGACTACGAGGTTGTCCGCGAGGTCGCACCGGGTGAGGCTGTCTTCATCAACGATCAGGGTGAGCTGTTCAGCAGGCAGTGCGCTGAGAACCCCACGCTCACCCCCTGCGCCTTCGAGTACGTGTACCTCGCTCGTCCGGACTCGACGATGAATGGCATCGCCGTGTACGAGTCGCGTCTGCGGATGGGCGATCGTCTCGCCGACACGATCGCCAAGCACGTGCCGATGGACAAGATCGATGTCGTCATGCCGATCCCGGACTCCGCACGCCCCTCTGCGATGGAAGTCGCCCGCAAACTCGGCATCGAGTACCGCGAAGGTTTCTACAAGAACCGCTACGTCGGCCGCACATTCATCATGCCCGGCCAGGCGGTGCGCAAGAAGAGCGTGCGACAGAAGCTCAACGCGATGTCGACCGAGTTCCGTGGCAAGAACGTGCTGCTGATCGACGACTCGATCGTGCGCGGAACGACGAGCAAAGAGATCATCCAGATGGCTCGGGATGCCGGCGCCCTCTCCGTCACGTTCGCCTCAGCCGCCCCACCGGTGAGGCACCCGCATGTGTATGGCATCAACATGCCGTCCAAACACGAGCTGATCGCCTACGGCCGTACGATCCCGGAGATCGCGGAAGTGCTCGGCGCCGATCACCTCGTCTACCAAGAGGTCGAAGATCTGAAGGCCGCGATCATCGAGGGCTCTGACGTCACCGATCTCGACATGAGCTGCTTCGACGGCCGGTATGTTACGGGAACCGTCACTGAGGAATACCTCGGCTGGGTGGAGAGCTCCCAGACTTCGTGACGAATGCGCGTCCGCTGTGGCGAGGGCGTGTTCTCGCTCTTCTCGGCATCGTGCTGTGCGCGTTCTCGCTGCGGTCAGCGGTAGCTTCGCTATCGCCGGTGATCGACTACGTCGCAGCCGACTTCCCACTGCCTGCTGCGGTTGTCGGTCTGATCGGCACTGCCCCACCGGTGTGTTTTGCCATCTTCGGGCTCTGCGCCCCAATGTTTGTGCGTCGGCTGGGCCTCGAGCGGGTCACGATCATCGCGCTCTCTGCGATCGCTGCAGGTCTCGTGCTGCGCGGGTTCTCGATCGGGTCGGTGTCGCTCTTGCTCACCACCGCACTGATTTTCGCAGGCGTCGGTATGGGCAACATCCTTGTGCCACCACTGGTGAAGAAGTACTTCCCTGATCGCATCGGCACGATGCTGACGCTGTACACGACGGCGATGGCGTTCTCGACGTTCTTGCCGCCGCTTGTCGCGGTTCCTGTGGCGGATGCTGCGGGCTGGCGCATGTCGTTGGGGCTGTGGGGCGTGTTCGCGATCGCCGGTGTCGTGCCGTGGATCGCCATGCTCGTGACCGGGCGCGCGGCGGCGCAGCCGTCAGTGGATGCTCCGCTGCGCGCACGAAAGACTGCCTCGGTCGCAGCATCCGATCCGGCAGAACTGTCGACGGGGCCTATCGCTGTGGTGCCCGCGAATTCGCAGGCATTCTCCCGCCTGGTCCGGCTGCCTCTTGCCTGGGCGATCGCCGTGGTCTTCAGCACCTCGTCGATCATCGCCTATGTATCGTTCGCGTGGTTGCCCACGATTCTCTCCGACGTCGCGGGTGTCTCGGCAAGTACCGCGGGTCTGCTGCTGTCGGTGTTCGCTCTCATGGGGCTTCCCGCATCGCTGCTCGTGCCCGTGCTGGTGGTGCGGTTTCAAGCCACTCGCCAGGTGTACGCGGTTGCTTCGGTGTGTGGGCTACTGGGCGTTGCCGGACTCCTGTTCTGGTCGAACCCGATCACGGTATGGCTGTGGGTCGCGCTCTTCGGCATCGTCGGCGTCATGTTTCCGCTGGCGCTCGTACTCATCAGCATCCGCTCACGCACGCCAGAGAGCGCTGTGGCACTCAGCAGTTTCGTGCAGAGCGTCGGCTACTTGATCGCGGCCGGTTTCCCCCTGTTGATCGGTGTGCTGCACGAGGCCAGCCAGAGCTGGACAATTCCGCTACTCGTCATCGGCGGCGTGCTCATCGTCTCGATCCCGTTCGGGGTCATCGCTGGGAGACGCCGCACGGTCGAGGAAGAGTGGGAACTGCGCCACGGCACCTGGTGACCCGCTTCGACGTGCTCAGGCGGCCGTGACCTCGTCACCGACGCGGATGACGCCGCCCCGGCCGGAGCGGTCGTCAACGTCGCCGCTCACGCCGGGTAGCAACAGGAGCCGGCCGAGGGTCGGTTTGTGCTGCCCCAGGCGGTCGGTGAGCGTCGTCAGCACCTTTGCATCTCGTACGCCGCTGTCCGGGTTCACGTGGGTCGCAAGGCATCGGCCGATCGGCGCAGCGGTGGCGAAGACCACGTCGCCGATGCGCACCTCGCCGGCCCATTCGAGTTCTTCCCAGGCGTCGACGCCATCGATCACCACGTTGGAACGGAACCGGCGGTCGTCGATCGGTTGTTCCAGCGCCTCGCCGAGCGCGGCGACGCTGGCCGTGCTGTGCACTGAGACGTAGCCGCGCGCACGATCCTGGAACCGAGAGCGATCTCCGTCTCCGACGAGGATCAGGGGCAGCCGGCCCGGTCGGCGCAGTCGGCGAGCGTCGGGGGAATCGAGTACATACCGCGTCATCACGGTCTCCAGCTCTGCGCGCCCGTCTGGGTCGAGCCCCGCATCCACCAGGATTCGATCGCCGTGCGAGATCGTGACCCGGTGCATCTCGTCGTCGTACGACAGGTGGAGCGCTGCAAGGGCGGGGAAGTCCTGCAATGCCAGGCCATTGGACTTCGGCCAGTGGTCGAGACCGTCGTGATCCTCCGGTGTCGCGGCATCCGCGAATCGGAAGGCGAGCACGCGGTCGCCAGCGACTCGACCGTCCGGCTGTACAACCAGCTCGTCAAGTCGCTGCGGAGTGAAACCTTTAACGGGGTGGCGGAAGAGGGCGACGACGCGAGGCATGAACGTCATTCTCGCAGGTACATCGATTGGTGCGCGGGTACGTCGATGACCCCGTCGCGCACGGCTACGGGGTCATCGAAGAATACGGGGACAACAACGAGTGCGGATCGTCGAAGAATGAACTCGGGCTTCAGGCCTTTTCGAGTTCGTCTTCGTCTTCGTCCGCATACTCGTCGGCCCACTTATCGACGTAGGCGTTCTCGTCGTCGGAGGGGTGAGCGAGCTCACGCTCCAGCGCAGAGGTGTTCAAGGACGGACTATACGCCTTGAGTTCTCGAGCGATTTTAGTGTGTTTCGCCTTTTGACGGCCACGGCCCATGCGCGAGACCCCCTTACGAGTTAGGATGCGGGCATTTAGAGGCCCGATGCATTTCACGACACCGGCGTGCGGCCGGTAAGAGTAACATTCAGAATAGCACGAGGGCCAGGTTCTCTGGCCTTCGCCGGTAGGTGAAGGGAACGATTCTCATGGCAGATGCAACGTCCTCCACGTCCGACGAAGTGGCCCAGAATGCCGCACTGCAAAAAGCAGTGATCGTCGGCATGCAGCCCGGTCAAGCGGCGCACGTCCTGAAAGAAGCAGCGCGCTACGCGAAGCTGCTGAATGTCCCACTCGTGGTTGCGCATGTGGATGTCACACGTTTCGTCACCTATGAAGATCCGGACGGCTACGTGCACTCTGCGCCGATCGATCTCAATCTCGAAGCAGGCGCCGCCGAGTTCGAAGAGGTCCAGGCTGAAGCAGGCGCTGTCCTCGACAACACCGGGCTCACCTGGACTGCACGCCAGCTCGTCGGTGACCCGGCCTTGGCGATCAAGCAACTCGCCAACAAGCTCGACGCACAGCTCATCGTCGTCGGCACGCGCAAGCGCGGCCTTGGTGAATCGATCCGTGAGTTCTTCACTGGATCAGTTGCCGCACGTCTTGCTCATCGCCAGCACCGCTCGGTGCTGGTCGTGCCGTTGGAGGAGTCTGTGCCAGACGACCAGGCCGAGATCTGGACCGACTAGCGGTCAGCGGCCTGGTGTACCGAGTGCCTGGGTGACGGCGCGGGCCGCCGCATCCAATGCATTCTCCAGATCGGTGACGACTGTCGATGCCAGGCTTCCTCCACGGGCGACGTGCGTGCGCAAGTCGGTGCGAGTTCTCGCACGGAAGGCGTTGATCGCCGCGTCAGCGCGATGCAGTTCCTCTCGGCTGGTGACCCGCTCGTCGGCCATCGGTGAGGATGTCGACGGCCGGCTCTTCGAGGCAGTCCGCTCATCATGCGCCGCAGAGGCGAGGTCGGCGCGGAGGCTCTTCATGGCATCCTGAACGCTCTGCCGCACCTCGTTGGCGATCAGGCGCACCGAGTCGGTGAGGCCAGATTCGATGCCGGCGAGATCTCCTTCGCGCCCGGCGACCTCGGCCCGTCCGGCATCCGTGATCGCGTAGATCGTGGTGCGACCATCGACGGTCTTGGTGACCAGGCCCTCTTCCTCGAGTTTTGCGAGCCGAGGGTAGATGGTGCCGGCACTGGGTGTGTATGTGCCGCCGGTGCGGTCGGTGAGAGCCTGGATGATGCCGTAGCCGTGCTGTGGCGACTCCGCGAGCAGCGACAGCAGGTACAGACGCAGGTCGCCGTGAGAGAAGACGGCGGGGGTCATGAGTCCCACTCCTCGTCGTCGGCCACCGTGATCATGGGCTGGCGCAGCACGGTCGTATCGCCGGAGACCGAGTTCGTGCGGATGTCGACGAATGTGCCTGCGAGCTCACCGGTCGATCCGGTGTAGTTGGTCGGACCGGAGTTTCCGCGGTTGATGCCGTCGATCATTACGCCGCCGCTCATCGAGCGCACTACGTAGTTGGCGGGGAGTGTCTCTTCGAGGCGGATAGTGCTGTTGCCGGCGACTGTGTTCAAGCTGATGGTGTTGACGGCGCCCGTGGCATCCACCCAGATGGCACCCGAGACGGTGTCGATCGTCGCCTTGCGCACCGAGCCGGTGATGGCGACGTCACCCGAGACGCTGTTTGCGTTCACTGAGCCGGTGAGTCCGTGCACCTGCACGTCGCCCGAGACCGAGTTCAGTGTCAGATCGCCCGTGTGGGTGTCGACGATGAGGTCACCGGAGACGGTGTTCAGGCGGGCGTCGTTGGTGAGGCCCGAGATCAGGGCGCCAGCGCTGACCACGCCGAGGTTCAGCGCGATGCTGCGGGGAACGGCGACGCTGATCTCCGCGCGCGGGCCGCCCGCGCCGAAGTTGCGGAACACGTCGAGGAAGTTGTCCCAGCCCAGTTGCGGGTGGTCGATCTCGATCTGAGTGCCGTCGGATTCGATGCGGAGGTCTTTGATGGTGACGCCGTGCACCTCGATGCGGATGCCTGGTTCGTCATGCGCGATGACGTCGATCTGCCCGCCGACCAAGCCGACCTTGAGTCGGGTTGCCTGCGCGATGTCGATGACGCGTTCCTCGCCGGGGGCGATAAGCCACTTCTCGGTCATGGGTTCTCTCCTGGATTGTGGCGATATCGAGATATATCGCGTGTAGAGAGAGTAACACGATATATCTCGAGTTTGTCAAGAGTTCGTGGGCGAGGAGGTTGACATTGACGTGGCGTCAACTTTTATCGTGGGAGATAACAACACGGAAGGAGGATGCATTGGACAGTAATGACTGGTCAATCCAGGAGATCTCACGGCTGGCGGGCACGACCAGCAGGACGCTGCGTCATTACGACGACATCGAGCTACTGAAGCCCTCGCGCATCGCGTACAACGGCTATCGGCACTATGACCAGGCGGCGCTCGTGCGACTGCAGCGAATACTGCTGCTGCGCGAGCTCGGACTCGGTCTGCCGCAGATCGCGGAGGTGCTCGCCCCTTCGAACGGTGCGGACGACACTACCGAGGCATCCGCCCTCCGTACCCACCTCGCGTACTTGCGCGAGGAGCAAGACCGGCTGACGCGACAGATCGCGTCGGTCGAATCGACCGTGAACGCATTGAAAGCAGGTGAATCTCTC
Source organism: Microbacterium sp. Y356 (assembly GCF_059445355.1). NCBI lineage: Bacteria > Bacillati > Actinomycetota > Actinomycetes > Micrococcales > Microbacteriaceae > Microbacterium > Microbacterium sp. Y356. The sequence goes on along the minus strand of NZ_JCAIUE010000001.1, from coordinate 1,472,757 downwards.
ATGGCAGAGAACATGTTCGACGGCTTCGACCACACCCAGTACAAGGATGAGGTTGAGCAGAGATGGGGCAAGAAGGCCTATGCCGACAGCGACCGCTGGTGGCGGGGGATGACGGATGCCGAGCGTGCCGAGTGGCGACAGCTCGTCTCCGACCTGGGTCGCGACTGGATCGCGGCCGCAGAGAGCGGCGTGGACGCGGCATCCGATCAGGCCCAGGCCCTCGCGAAGCGCCACGTGGAATGGCTCGTGAGTGCGCCTGGCACCCCGGGAGCCTCCAAGGAGTACATCATCGGCCTCGGTGAGATGTACGTCGCTGATCCGCGGTTCGGGGCGAACTACGCCACGAGCGCGGGTGGCTCGCAGGGCGCCGAGTTCGTGCGCGACGCACTGCGCGTCTACGCGGAGGCAAATCTGTAGCAGAGGGCGGAGGGCCGCGAGGAATAGAGTGACCTCGTGACCCTCCGCCGACTGCTCCTCGTTGTGCTCGGTGGGATGCTCGGCACCGCTGCGCGTCTTGCGCTCGGGCTCATGATTCCGGATGCCGCTGGCCTGCCCCTCGCGACTCTCACGGCGAACGTGCTCGGTGCCTTGCTTATCGGGGTGCTCGCCACGCGCCTACCCCGATCGTCAGAGCTGCGGGTGTTCCTCGGCACTGGCATCCTCGGCGGGTTCACTACATACAGCGCCTTCGCGGTTGGCTCTATCGAACTGTGGACGGGCGCACCGCTGCTCGCAGTGCTGTATGCACTCCTCACGCTGGTCCTCGGCATTGCGGCGGCCGCGCTGGGGATGCGGCTGGGCAGGAGGCGCACGCAGTGACTCCGCTCCTCTTCGTGCTGGCATCCGTCGCGGGCGGCATCGGCGCGGGCATGCGCTATCTCGTAGACATCGCCGTGATGCGCCTCACCAAGGGGCGATTCCCGTGGGGGATCGTCATCGTGAACATCACCGGGTCGTTCGCGCTCGGAATGGTCACGGCGTCCATCCCTGACGCAGCCTTCGTTATCGGCGCAGGACTCCTCGGTGGTTACACCACCCTCAGTACGGCCATGCTCGACACTCTCGCGCTGTGGAAGGACGGCGAGCGGCCGGCATCCGTCCTTCACTTGGCAGGCACGTTTGCAGCATCCGTGCTCGCGGCGCTCGCAGGTCTCGCCCTTGGTGCGCTGATGTGACTGCGTGCGAGTGGTTGTCTCACAGGTAGCCTGGATATTGAAGATGTACATAAGTACATGTACTGATGTCCGCGTTCGGGGGAGAGTGATGACGGCGACGCTGCGCCGCAAGCGCGACCCCGAGGGCAGGCGCCTAGCGATTGTCGAGGCCGCAGCCGAACTCATCGTCGAAATCGGCGGTGAGGCCATCACACACCGTAAGGTGGCGGCAAGAGCTGGCGTGCCGCTCGGAGCCACGACGCAGTATTTCGACACTCTCGATGATCTGCGGGATGCAGCGGTGCGGCACCTGTCTGTCGAGGTAGATGCCCGCATTGAAATGATTCGGCGCACGGTGGAGCGCAATGGCGCTTCGGCGCGGGTCCTCGCTGAAATCCTGCACCGCGGACTCATCGATGCGCATACCGTGCGCCTCGATCGCGCGGTCGCGACCGCGGCCATCCACGATCCGCAGCTGCACGGGCTCGCCCGACACTGGTCCGCCCAGCTCGTCTCCTTCCTCGCCCCCGTCCATGGTGAGGAGCGGTCGACCGCCGTCGCCATCTTCGTCGACGGCATCATGTGGCACGCGCTGCAGAACGACGCCCCACTCCCACAGGAGCTCATCGAGTCGGCCCTCGCGGGTCTGCTCGGTGACACAGCCGACGCATCCGCCTCCTCCAAAGCATCCGTCTCGCACGACGCATCCGTCCGCACTGACCGAGAGAAACCCCGTGTATAAACTCGCCGTTCTCAGTCTGCGCAACCGCGCACTGATCGCCCTCATCACGATCGTCGCCGCCGTGTTCGGCGGACTCGCGCTGACGAACCTCAAGCAGGAGCTCATCCCCTCTCTTGAGCTGCCTGCGCTCATCGTCATGACGACCTACCCCGGCGCCTCGCCCGAGGTCGTCGAGAACGACGTCTCGACGCCGATCGAGACCGCAATTCAGGGGGTCCCCGGCCTCGAGAGCACCAGCGCGACGAGCACAACGAATGCCTCGATCATCCAGGCGACGTTCACCTACGGGGAGAACCTCGCGACCGCCGAGCAGAAGATGCAGCAGGCGATCAACCGCATCGCCTCGCAGTTGCCCGATGATGTCGAGCCGCAGGTGCTGTCGGTGTCGATCGATGACTTCCCGGTGATCCAGATCGCGGTGACGGGTTTCGATGATGCCGAGACGGCTCAATCAGACCTCGAGAACGTTGCGATTCCCGCGCTCGAAGACGTCAACGGCGTCAACGCCGCCCAGATCGTCGGAGGTATCGGGCAGCGGATCACCATCACACCCGACAACGCGAAACTTGCCGCAGCGGGTCTCAGCGCTCAGGCGATCAGCGATGCGCTGCAGCAGAACGGCACGCTGTTCCCCGGCGGCGACATCACCGAAGATGGTCAGACGCTGACCGTCCAGACCGGCGCGAAGATCACCTCGGTCGACGAGATCGCGGCACTCCCGCTCATCGGGGCGCAGGCCACGATCGCCGATGTCGCGACCGTTGAGCTGGCATCAGAGCCGACCTCGTCGATCTCTCGCGTGAACGGTGAGGATGCACTGTCGATCTCGATCACCAAGCTGCCCGCGGCGAACACCGTCGAGGTGTCAAACGGTGTAATCGCTGCGATCGATGATCTGAAGGAGGCATTCCCGGATGCCGAATTCACCGTCGTTTTCGATCAGGCACCGTTCATCGTGCAGTCCATCGAGACGCTGGCCACCGAAGGCCTGCTCGGGCTCATGTTTGCTGTGCTCGTCATCCTGGTGTTCCTGATGTCGGTGCGTTCGACGCTCGTCACCGCGATCTCGATCCCGACCAGCGTGCTCATCACCTTCGTTGGGCTGCAGGCGTTCGGCTACTCGCTGAACATCCTCACCCTCGGCGCCCTCACGATCGCGATCGGTCGTGTGGTCGATGACTCCATTGTCGTCATCGAGAACATCAAGCGACATTATGTCGGCGACGCGAACAAGGGTGATGCGATCCGGCTCGGCGTGCGCGAGGTCGCGGCGGCCATCACCGCATCCACGATCACGACGGTTGCGGTGTTCCTGCCCATCGTGTTCGTCGGCGACATGGTCGGTGAGCTGTTCCGGCCGTTCGCGATGACTGTGACGATTGCCATGGTCGCGTCCCTGTTGGTGTCGCTGACGATCGTGCCGGTACTGGCGTACTGGTTCCTCAGGCCCGGTAAGGAGCTGCTCGACGCTGACGGCAAGGTCATTGATCCGGAGCATCCGGATGCTCCGCCGACCAAGCTGCAGAAGGCATACCGGCCGATCCTGAGCTGGACTCTCAAGCACTCCGGCCTCACCGTGCTCATCGCCGTCGTTGTCTTGGGCGGCACCATCGCCGCGGCGCCGCTGATGAAGATCAACTTCCTCAGCGACACCGGTCAGAACACGATGACGGTCACGCAGGACCTTGGTCCGACTGCGAGCCTCGAGACGAAGGATGCCGCGGCGGCAGTCGTCGAAGACGCCTTGTCTGGTCTCGACGGGATCGAGAACGTGCAGGTGTCGATCGGCTCGAGCGGATCATCGCTCATGGATGCGTTCTCGGGCGGAGCGGGTGTGACCTACTCGATCATGACGTCAGCGGATGTCGATCAAGAACAGCTCAGGGCCGACGTGCTGGACGCTGTTGACGGACTCGAAGATGTCGGCGAAATCAGCGTCAACGCTGCCGCGGGCTTCGGTTCCAGCGACATCGCGGTGAACATCACGGCTCCGAGCAGTGATGCACTGGCCAAGGCCACCACGGCGGTGACCGCTGAGCTCGAAGGACGTGAGGGCATCGGTCAGGTGACCGACAACCTCGCCGCTTCGCTGCCATACATCGCCGTCGTCGTCGACCGTCAGGCTGCGGCAGACGTCGGACTGTCCGAGGTCGCCGTCGGGCAGATGGTGTCGAGCACCATGCGTCCGCAGCAGATCGGCTCTGTCGAGCTGAACGACACTGCACTGACGGTGTACCTCGCAGCGACCGAGCCGCCGACCACGGCCGAGGCCCTGCGCACGCTGACGATTCCGAGTGCGCTCGGCGTCGTCGAGCTGCAGGACATCGCCGTCGTGGAAGAGCGCGAGGGGCCGACCTCGATCACCACCGAGCAGGGGCGTCGCACGGCGACGGTGACGGTGCCCCCGGCATCCGACAATCTTGCGGTGGCGACCGCCTCGGTCACCGCGGCTCTTGAGGCTGTTGACCTGCCTGATGGCGCCAGCGCCGAGGTCGGCGGTGTCGCATCCCAGCAGGCCGACTCGTTCTCGCAGCTCGGACTCGCGATGCTCGCGGCGATCCTGATCGTTTATGTCGTGATGGTGGCGACATTCAAGTCGCTGCGCCAGCCGCTACTGCTGCTGATCTCGGTGCCGTTCGCGGCCACTGGTGCGATCCTGCTGCAGATCGTGACGGGCGTGCCGTTGGGCGTTGCATCCCTCATCGGTGTGCTGATGCTGATCGGCATCGTGGTGACGAACGCCATCGTGCTCGTCGACCTGGTGAACCAGTATCGGGAGAAGGGGCTGCCCGCGCATGACGCGGTCATGGCCGGTGGCGAGAAGCGTCTGCGCCCGATCCTGATGACGGCGCTCGCGACGATCTTCGCCCTCACTCCGATGGCGCTGGGGATCACCGGGCACGGTGGGTTCATCTCGCAGCCGCTGGCGATCGTCGTGATCGGCGGTTTGGTCTCGTCGACCGTGATGACGCTGATCGTGCTCCCGACGCTGTACAACCTCGTCGAGGGTGCGCGCGAGCGCCGCAGGGCGCGCAAGGCCGGGCCGGATGCTTCGGCTGCGGATCCTGGTTCCGACGAGCCGGACGACTCTGGGCCCGCGCTGACGCGTCGCGAGCTGCGCGGGCAGCACGGTGTTTCCGCGTAGAGACACCACGCCACGCGTAGGCGGACATCTTCGTCGTGAGACACCACGTAAGCGTTGGTGTCTCACGACGAAAATGTTGTCTGACCGCTACACGGCGTCGAGTTGGACGCCCCAGCTCAGCGTCCACGTCTCACCGGGGGCGAGGCGACGGATGCCTAGGCCGCTGTTGAATGCGTCGGCCGGTGCTGACATCGGTTCGATGGCGACGGCGAGAGCCTGACCCGGGTAGCTCGTCGTGGTGTACACCTGCACGAAGTCGAGGCCCTCGCCCTGCCACAGTGTCACGCGGCGCCCGTCCTGCGCGGTGAGCGAGTGGCGTACCTTGCCGTCTTCATCGCGGGCGAGGTCAGTGAACCCGGTGTCGAGAGTGATGTCACCGAGGCGAACGCCAGCGCGCAGCACCTCGGGTGCAGGCGAGGTTCCGGTCGGCAGCATTCGCTCGTCGGTGTCGAACTGCGTCTCGGCAGGAATCGTGAGCGTCAGATCATGAGCATCGACGTCGCCGATCGTGACGAACGGGTGCGTGCCGATGGCGACGGGGGCCGCAGCATCCGACCGGTTCGTCAGCGTGTGCGTGACCTGGATGCCGGCATCCGTCAACGCGTAAGTGACCGTCGTCGCGATCTCGTAGGGATACCCGGTCTGGGGGTGGATCGTCGCACGGAGGGTGGCGGTGGCGTCCGACTGCTCGATGTCGTAAGAGGTGAAACGCAGCAGTCCGTGACTTGCGTTGTTGAGCTTCGGCTCGGTGATCGCCAACTGGCGGGACGTGCCTTCGTCATCCCAGATACCATCACGCACGCGGTTTGGCCACGGCGCGAGCACGACGCCCGAGCAGGACGGGGTCGGAACGTTCTCGGGGTAGCGAGCGACGAGATCGACCCCGCCGACGGCGAGACCACGAAGCGATGCTCCGACCTGGGCGATCTGCGCCGTGACGCTGCCAAGCTGGAGATGGATCTGGATACCGGTGGGGGAGAGAGATGTCACCTCGCAATCGTACGGGGGTCTTTCTCAGGTGCGTTGACTAGACTCATGAAGTCGGCTTCGGACAGCCGCGCGTTGGCGCGAGCGTTTTTGTGGTCCAGGGGCCGATGGTGAGCGTCGATCGACGCACATTACCATCACATGAATGGCCCCCGGCCGACGGATGTCCGGGTTATCCCTGCGCGCGTACGTAGGTGCTGTTCTCGTGCAGAGAACCAGAAGGATTCACCTTGCCTAACAACAAGAAGCCCCAGGGCGGCCGAACCGGCCGCAACTTCGAGCCGCGCTACGGCGAGAAGAAGACCTCGTTCCACGACCGCCATGCCGGACGCCCCGAGGGCAGCCGAGGCGGACGATCGGATGCTGGTCCGCAGCGTTCTGCAGCAGGCCCCGACCGCAGCTTCGGCCGCAGCGCCGCCGGCAGCAAGAACTCGAGCCACCGCGGCTACCGCCCGGCCGAGGCTGAGTCTGGTGCGCCCAAGCGCCGCTGGACCGACCAGGAGCGTACCGGTCGCGATGACTCACGCGGCTTCTCCGGCCGTACCGATTCGGATCGCCGCGAGGCACCGCAGCGCCGCGACGAGCGTCCGCGCACCAACAGCGACCGTGGCGGCGACCGCCCTCGTTTCAACAGCGACCGTGGCGGCGAGCGTCCTCGTTTCAACAACGACCGTGGTGGCGAGCGTCCTCGCTACAACGATGACCGCCCGCGTCGTGACGCGTCGGCTGGCGCAGCGAGTGGTTCGCGCTACCAGGGTGATCGTCCCCGGTTCAATAACGACCGTGGCAATGATCGCCCTCGGTTCAACGACGACCGTGGCGGCGATCGTCCCCGCTACAACAACGATCGTGGTGGCGAGCGTCCGAGCTACAACAATGACCGTGGCGCTGAGCGTCCTCGGTACAACAACGATCGTGGTGCCGAGCGTCCTCGGTACAACAATGACCGTGGTGGCGAGCGTCCGAGCTACAACGCTGACCGTGGCGCTGAGCGTCCTCGGTACAACAATGACCGTGGCGCCGAGCGTCCGAGCTACAACGCTGACCGTGGCGCTGAGCGTCCTCGGTACAACAACGATCGCGGCAATGACCGTCCTCGTTTCAACAATGACCGTGGTGGCGAGCGTCCTCGTTACAACGACCGTGCGCCCGAGCGTCCGAGCTACAACGACCGCCCGCGCGGCAACAGCGATGACCGTCGCACCGAGCGCCCCCGTGTCAACGCGGAGCGCCCCAGCGACCGTCCACGCACCAACGATCGTGAGCGCCCGAGCGATCGCCCGCGCACCAATGACCGTGAGCGCCCGAGCGACCGTCCGCGCGCCAATGATCGTGAGCGGTCCAGCGACCGTCCGCGCACGAACGACCGTGAGCGCTCCAGCGACCGTCCGCGTAACAACGATCGTGACCGCCGCAGCGAGCAGCGCCCCGGCCGTGACAACTGGAACGCGTCGACAAGCTCCGGCTCCAACTCAGCGAAGTTCGCTCCGGGCGTCGACGTCGTGCACGAGCGCCTTGAGGCGAAGACCGTTGCCGCACCAGAGGTTGAAGGCGTCACGTTCGCTGACCTCGGCATCGGCTCGAACATCGTCGAGGTGCTGAAGGAGCTCGGTGCGTCTTCGCCGTTCGCCATCCAGGCGGCGACGATCCCGTCGATTCTCGAGGGTCGCGATGTGCTCGGCCGTGGCCGCACCGGATCCGGCAAGACCATCGCCTTCGGTGCACCGCTCGTCGAGCGAGTACTGAAGTCGCAGGCCGGCAAGCGTCGCGAGTTCGGCCGCAAGCCGCGCGCGATCATCCTGGCGCCGACGCGTGAGCTCGCGCTGCAGATCGACCGCACCATTCAGCCAATCGCCCGCAGTGTCGGTCTGTTCACCACACAGATCTACGGCGGTGTCCCGCAGGGCCGTCAGGTCGGCGCGCTGATGAAGGGTGTCGACATCGTGATCGGCACTCCAGGTCGCATCGAGGACCTGATCAAGCAGCGCAAGCTCGACCTGTCAGAGTGCATGATCGCTGTTCTCGACGAGGCAGATCACATGTGCGAGCTCGGCTTCGTCGAGCCGGTGCAGCGCATTCTTCGTCACACCGCAGAGGGCAGCCAGAAGTTGCTCTTCTCGGCGACGCTCGACCGTGAGGTCGCTGCGCTCGTTGACGAGTTCCTCGTGGATCCCGCCGTCTACGAGGTTTCTGGCGAAGACCAGGACTCCGGCACGATCGATCACCGCGTGCTCGTGATCGAGCACCGCGACAAGGCAGAGATCCTCACTTCGATGGTCGACCGTGCAGGCAAGACCCTGGTCTTCGCCCGCACCCGTGCATACGCGGAGACGCTGGCTGAGCAGTTCGACGACGCCGGTATCCCGGCGGCTGCGTTGCACGGTGACCTGAATCAGGCCAAGCGCACCCGCAACCTCGAGCGCATGACCTCGGGTCGCGTGCAGGTTCTCGTCGCCACCGACGTCGCCGCTCGCGGCATCCACGTCGATGACATCGACCTGGTGATCCAGGCAGATGCGCCGGACGAGTACAAGACCTACATGCACCGCTCGGGTCGCACCGGGCGTGCTGGTCGCTCGGGTCGGGTCGTCACACTCATCACGCGACAGCGTGAGCGTCGTATGACGGATCTGCTGGCTCGTGCCGAGATCGACGCGCCATTCGAGTCTGCTCGCATCGGTGACGATGTGATCGAGGAGATCACCGGGCGCATGCCCACCAACGCGGAGATCACCGCGTAACAGCGTTCATAACTCCTCAGATTCCTGAGGAACAGGGCCCCGGAAGTGACCTCCGGGGCCCTTTCGCGTCTGCTCTGAGGAGCTACGAACAGCGCGACGCCGAAGAACATGCCAGCACGGAAGAATCTTCCAAATCTGAATGGCTAGCGGAACGTTCGTTCCAATCTGTCGGAGCGACACTCCCCGGTAACCCGCGCTTCTTAACTTCGTAATCATGCGGAGCGCGATCGAGCAGGGCAGGATCTCCGGATTCGTCGACGGTGCTCACGGAGTGAGTGACGTGCTCGAGAGCCTGCGCGCGGCGCTGCCGTCGCTATCTCTGCGCAGCCACCACGTTGCGGGTTTTATCCTGGCGCACCCCGAACGCGTCGTTGAGATGTCTGCCTCGCGGTTGGCATCCGAAACCGAGACCTCAGTGGGCACCGTGGTGCGGCTCTGCCACCTGATCGGGCTCCCAGGGATCCACGCGCTCAAGCTGCGGCTCGCCGCGCAGCTCGGCGTCGGGCGACTCGCCTCTCCGCTGCCGATGGACACCGCTGGCGCAGCCACATTCGCCCGGATCGTCGATGATCTGCGCCGCACGGCCAGCGTGCTCGACCACGAAGCCATCGAACGGGTCACCGGCGCACTGCGCGACGCTCGCCGGGTGCTCATCATCGCCAGCGGCACGTCGCAGCCGCTGGCGATCGAGTTCGGGAACTGGTTGAGCTCCGCCGGCCGATCCGTCGCGTATCCGACCGACAACGGCACGCAGGAGGCGGTCGCCCAACAGCTGACCGACGGCGACGTCTGCTTCGCCATCAGCCACTCCGGCACCACCGCGGCGACAATCCACCCCGTGCGGATCGCCGCCGAGCACGGTGCCAAGACCGCAGCACTCACGAGCTACACGGGTGCCCCGCTCGCGCGTCTGGTCGACGCAGCCATCATCGCCGGAGCTGCCGGTGACGGCATCCGCAGCGAAGACATGGCCAGCCGCATGGTGCATCATGCCGCGCTGCAGGTGATCCGCTCCCTCCTCTCATCTTCCTCCGTCACTCACCTCGTTCCACTTTCCCCAAGGAGCAATTGATGTCCAAGCGAATTCTCACCACCGCTGCCACGAGCGTGCTGCTGCTCGCCACGATCGCTCTCACAGGTTGCGGTGCCAGCGCAGCCGGAGACGATACCGTGGGAGACGCCGCGGGGGCGATGCCCGACAAGATCGTCATCTCGTCGATCCCCAGCGAAGACCAGACCGCGCTCGACGTGGAGAGCTCGTTGACCTACACGGTGCTCGAGCGGGAGCTGGGCATTCCTGTCGAGTTCCATGCCGCGACCAGCTACGCCGCGACAATCGAGGCACAGCGTGCCGACAAGGTTCAGATCGCCGGCTACGGACCGTTCTCGTACGTCCTCGCTGCGGACAGCGGCGTTGAGGTCGAGCTCATCGGGGCTCCGACCGCCGACCCGGACGCTGAGTCGGGTTACCACTCGGTCGCCAGCGTCGTCGCAGGTTCCGACATCACGTCCCTGGAGGATGTTGCAGGAAAGCCGGTCTGCTTCGTGGATCCGGCATCCACCTCTGGCTACCTGTTTCCGTCGGCCGGACTGCTCGAAGTCGGCATCGACCCCGAGACCGACATCACCCCGATCTTCGCCGGCGGACATGACGCTTCGGTGCTCGCTCTTATCGACGGGCAGTGCGACATCGCCTTCAGCACAGAGGGGATGGCTACCGAGCAGCTGATCGAGTCGGGTCAGATTACCAAGGGCCAGATCACGCAGATCTGGGAGTCCGAGCTGATTACCCCGAGCCCGATCACCGTGAGCTCCAGCGTGCCCGCCGAGATGCGCGAGCAGATCAAGTCGATCTACCTGGAGCAGCTCAACGTCGACGCACTCAAGGCCAGCGGTGACTGCGATGAGACAGCAGAAGACGGCTTCTGCGGCCTCGGTACCTGGGGCTACCTCCCGATCGATGACGCCTCCTACGACGGTGTGCGCAAGGTCTGCGAGATCACCAAGTCCGACGCCTGCGAGATCACCAACCAGTAGTCAAACGGATTCCGAGCAGCACGAACTTAGCGGAGAGCAGACATGACGACGACGCACACGGGCCCAGCCATCCAGCTGAGCCAGGTCACCAAACGGTTCAACGAAACCGTCCTCGGACTCGACAACGTCTCATTCAGCATCCCGAGAGGCCAACGCGTGGTGCTGCTCGGAAAATCCGGGTCTGGCAAGTCCACGATGCTGCGGCATCTGAACCGCCTCCAGCAACCCACCTCGGGCACCATCGAGATCCACGGGCAGGACATCAACGCCGCGGGCAGGTTCGAGCTGCGCAGGATGCGTCGGGAGATCGGGTTCATCTTCCAGAACTTCCACCTCGTGGGCAGCATCTCCGCACTGGAGAATGTCTGCACTGGGTTCCTCGGCGGACTTGTCGGCCCGAGGTCTGGTCTGTGGATGTATCCGAAGTCCCGGCGACGAATCGCGCTGGAACTTCTGGACCGAGTCGGTCTCGCCGATCGTGCGTTCCAACGCACTGACACCCTCTCGGGCGGTCAGCAGCAGCGGGTCGCGATTGCCCGAGCACTGGCGCAGAGCCCCTCGATCCTCCTCGCGGATGAGCCCGTCGCATCGCTTGACCCTGACTCCAGCGCCGCCGTGCTCGACTTGCTCACTCGTATCAGCGAGGAAGACCATCTCACGGTGGTGTGCAGCCTGCACCAGGTCGAGTACGCGCTCGGTTTCGGCGAGCGCATCGTCGGGCTGAAGGAGGGCAAGGTCGTGCTCGACAAGACGACAGCCGGACTCAGTCGCGAAGAGGCCATGACGATCTACCGCGAGCCGATGAGCGCCGAAGGGTTGCCGACCACCGCCGAGATCACCCAGGCCACCCGCGCTCCCGCGACGTCCATCGCTCCGGCCTGATCATGAGCGTCATCCTCGAGCGCAGCTCCGCTGCTCACCGCGACCGACCGGTTCCGATGCCCGTCCAGCCCCGGATGTCCTGGAGCAGACGCGCTCTCATTGCGGTGCTGCTCGGCGTCCTCGCCCTGGCGATCTGGTCGACGATCGAACTGCGCATCAACATTGCGACTTTCGTTGATGGTTGGGGCAACGCCGTCGACTTCCTCAGCCGCACTGTGCCGTTGAAGTTCCCCGAACCGCTCGTCATCGTGACGATGATCGGACAGACTCTCGCTATCGTCGTCCTGGCCACCGTCGTCGGGTTCATCCTGAGTCTGCCGTTGGCACTGCTCGCGGCGAAGAACACCACGGTCAACCCCGCCGTGCGAGCGATTGTGCGCACCCTGATCGTGCTGAATCGCGCGATGCCCGACTTCATCATCGCGATCTTCTTCGTGCGCGTATTCGGGCTCGGTGCGCTCCCAGGCATCCTCGCCCTGGGTATCGGATCTGTCGGCTTCATGGCCAAGCTGTTCGCCGATGCCATCGAGGAGATTGATCCTGGACCGCGTGAAGCACTTCGCGCTGCGGGTGCCGGCACCTTCCAGCAGATCGTCGGCGGAGTGCTGCCGGGCCTGCGCCCCACGCTCGTCGCCACGACACTGCACGCGTTCGACATCAACCTGCGCTCGTCGGTGATCCTCGGGTTTGTCGGTGTCGCCGGCATCGGCATGTACATCTCCGCAGCCTTGGAGACGATGAACTACCGACTGGGACTCGGGTTGACGGTCATCCTGCTCATCCTCTGCCTTCTCGCCGAACTCGTCTCCGGCACCATTCGACGCACTCAGCTGGGCCACGAGTCCACCTCATCCGGAAACAAGTGGCTCGCGGTATTCCTCCCACACCTCCCAGGGAAGGGTTGGCTGCGCGGACGAACGGATGCTCGCGACTCGGCCAGCCCCGCAGCTGAAGCGCGCATCTCACCGCCGTGGAACGGCGAGCGGGTCCGCCGCACGCTCTGGACTGCGGTGGCTGTCGCCGCCGTGATCGCCTCTGCCGCGGCATCCGGAATCTCCCTGAGCCAGATCGCCGGAGGAATGACCAAGGCGGTCGAGACGCTCGCTCTGTATTTCCCGCCCAGCGACGGCGGCATTCCGCTCAAGCTGCTGGATGCCATGGTCGAGACGGTGCAGATGGGCCTGGCCGGCACTCTCGTCGGACTCATCATCGCCATCCCGTTCGGGCTCCTGTCCGCGCGCACGATCGCACCGAACCAGACGGTGTCAGCGGTGTTCCGTGCGCTTGTCGTCACGATCCGTGCTATCCCGGGAATCATCGTCGGCATCTTCTTCGTGGTGATCACGGGGCTGGGCCCGACCGCAGGCGCCCTCGCGCTGGCGGTGGGAGCGATCGGATTCTTCAGCAAGGTGATCGCCGACTCACTGGAGGAGGTCGACGTGCGAGTACAGCACGCCATCCGCTCCTCTGGTGCGGGTGGCACCCAGGTGTTCTTCGCGGCCACGCTCCGCCAGGTGGCCCCGGCACTGTCGGCGCACACCCTCCATCAACTCGACAGCAACCTGCGTGCCGCCACAGGGCTCGGTGTGATCGGTGCCGGCGGCATCGGCTTCTACATGATGAATGCCTCCCGGGTGCTCGAGTACGGAGTCGTCACCACCTGTCTCATCCTCGTCGTGATCACCGTGCTGCTCTCCGAGGCACTCGCGGTGTGGGCTCGACGCGAAGTCCAATGACCCCGTTCCGCCCCGTACGCAGAAGAACAATGCGCGCAGCAGTCCAGTACGCGCAGAAGAAAGGCCGACCATGACAGACACGCTCACGAGGGCGCAGATCACATCTGAGCTCAATATGGCGGATGCCGCCGAGGTGATCGCCCTCTCGCACGCCTGCCTCAAAGATGACGCGGAGGTCGTGGTCACTCGGCCACCGATCGTTGGCACCGTCGTCACTCAGGTGCGCGAGCCGGTTGCCGAGCAGCGCTTCATCCTCGGCGACGTGATGGTCACACAGGCCGAGGTGCGGCGTCGCGGCGTCGACGGCTGGACGATGCGGATGGGTTCTGATCGCCTCGCCGCGCTCGCCGCCGCCATCTGCGCGACCGAATACCACGCTGACGGCCCGCGCAGCGCAGAGGTCGTCGCGCTCTGCGAACGCACCAAGGCGCGCCGCGTGGCCGAGCGTGCCGCCGAATGGGAACGTCTGGCCCCGTCCATCGTCGAGTTCGAGGAGATTCCGTGACCATCATCGACACCCCCGCACCCTCCGCCTCCGCCATTAACATCGCCGAGGCGAACTGGCAGCTGCTGCGCGAACTCACCCCGACGACCTCGCAGCGGGTGTTCCGCGCGCTCATGGATGCCTTCGCGCGTCCAGGCACCGTCCACCATGTTCCCACCGATGAGTTGCCGGTCGGGCTGCCCGCCGCAGTTCTTCCGCTGCTCGCACTGGCCGACTTGATGACGCCGATGGGCGCACTGCGCTCCATCGAGGCGGGTTCGGGCGCCGCATCCGAGACAGATCTCGACGAGGCGGCGGATGCCGTGGCCGCGATCGCTCGAGTCGTCGGTGCCAGCGTGGTTCCGGCATCCGCCGCCCGCTACGCTCTCGCGCTTGCCGAGTCGGCGCAACTGCGCGAGCTGTCGTCTGGTACGCACTGGTCGCCGGAGACGGCGGCGACACTCGTGCAGCGAGTCGGCGCGATCCGCGCCGGCGTCACTTCCGGCTGGCGCCTCACCGGTCCAGGCATCCCGCCGTACGCCCCTGTCGTGATCGCGGTCGACGGGCTCAGTGCGCAGTTCGTCGCTGCCCGCGCGGAGCTGGTCTCCGACTATCCCTCCGGCATCGACAGCATCCTCATCTGCGATGACGGGACTCTCATCGCCCTGTCGCGCACGACTCGAATCGAGCTGATCTGATGTATGCAGGAACGAACAAGGGCGGCACCGAGGCGATCATCGCGGCCGAGCGCCTTGTGCTCGAACGCCGTGCGCAGCTCGACTCCGGGCTGACCGCAGAGTCCGTGATCGCGAGCTTTCCGATGGCGATCGACCGCATCATGGGTGAGGGTGGACTCTGGGACCCGCCCACAGCAGCCGCGGCCTTCCTGCAGGGCAGTGGCGACATCTCCGAGGCGGTGCACCTGATCCGCGCGCATCGCTCGACGCTGCCTCGGCTCGCACACAGCGACCCGCTGCAGCCGCGTGAGATGAAGCTCCTCCGCCGGGTGGTCTCTACGCAGCGTCAACCAGACGGGCCGATCCTGCTTGGTGAGACCGTCGACTACACCGCTCGTATCCTCCACGACGGTCATGATCTGCCGCTGCCGATCGTGGAGCCCCTCGACGACACCCCGCTGCAGCATCCCGCCGACGAACCGTTCCGGCGCTTCCGGGACTACCTCGCAGACAAGGGCGTCCTCGTGGATCGCACGTTCGAATCCGACGAGGAGCCGTTCGACATCCAGATGGTCGCAGCTCAACTCCCGGCGGAGCGTTCTGCCGTGCTGTCTGCTTCCGCGCAGGCCGATACCGGCGCACTGATCAACATCTGGTACCAGTCGGTGCTCGGACCAGACGACTACGCGGCCGAACAGGTCACGCTCGGCGAAGTGCGCCACGGTCGACTGCCGCTGCGGGTCGCCGATCCGCACACCGGCGAGCTCGTGCAGGTCGGTGAGCTGCGCGCTTCCGAATGCGAGGCGGTGTCGCACCTCGGCGGGATTCGCGGTGAGGATCCCACGACATACGACGTCGGCTACGCGATGGCCTTCGGGCACAACGAGCGCAAGGTGATCGCTGCCGCGAGCCTTGACGTCTCTATCGTCCGCTACGCCGGTCTCGAAGCGGGCCGCCGACTCGAGCAGGTGATGCTCTTCACCACCGATGGGCTCGCCGCGAGTGGGTTCCTTGAGCACCTGAAGCTGCCGCACTACGTCACCTTCCAGTCGGGTCTGGATGCCGCGTTGGCGGCACGCGCTGAGCAGGACGGTCAGCTCGATCGACTCCTCACCGAAGACAGCCGCAGCGCCCATGCATCCGATTGCGACTGCGAGCACCACCAGGAAGGACACAGCTGATGACGATGCTGATCGACACTCAGACAGAGCACGAACACGGTGAGGATGCATCCGCCGACCTACTGACGGCGATGCTCCCTGGGGATCCCCACGAGGGGCGACCCATCGTGATGGACGAGCAAGCCAAGCGGGAAGCCCGCCGAGCCGTCATCGCCGGCATCTGCGTGCCGGGATACATCGTGCCCTTCGGTTCGCGGGAGATGCCGGTCGCACGCGGCTGGGGCTCTGGCGGACTACAGGTCACACTCGCGATCGGCGGCAGTGACGACAACGTCAAGGTCATCGACCAGGGTGATGAAGAAGGCGTCAACGCCGTGAACCTGCGCCGGCTGATCGTCGGCACGCTCGGCAGCGCATCGACGGTCGACACCGACGAGTCGACCATCGTGCAGTCCCGGCACCGCGTGCCTGAGGAGCACATGGGCACCCATCAGACGCTCGTGCTGCAGGTGCCGCAATCAGAGCCTCTGCGCGCGGTGGAGAAGTCTGTCTTCGAGTGCAAACGACGTCATGCCGAAGCCGACTACGCCAAAATGTGGGTCGCGCTGTATGAACGTCTCGCGCTGACCGGCGTGATGGGTGCGGGGGCAGGTCACCCGGTGCTCGTGCATCACCGCCACCTGATGTCGCCAAGCCCGATCCCGCGCTGGGATGTGCCTCGACTGCACCAGAGCGAGCACCTGACGCTCCTCAGCCATGGCCGCGACAAGAAGATCTACGCGGTACCGCCATTCACCGATGTCGAACCATTGAGCTTCGATGACGTCCCCTTCGAGGTTGAGCACACCGAGGGTGTGCGCTGCGCGAAATGCGGAACCGAAGAGTCGTTCATGGTCGAGACGAAGACGAACGAGTTCATCTGCTCCGACGTACAGTTCTGCCTCAAGGTGCGCGCCGGGGTCGCCGACCTCGAAGCACATGAGCGGATCATCCCCCGTCGCTACTACCCGGACCCCGCGAAGCGCGTTCGGGCCAGAGCCGGAGTCGAAGTCAGCACTCCTATCGCACCCGCGAAGGGTGAGACGGCGCCGGGCAAGGACTGGTCGTTGAAGGTCGATGGCCTAGGGAAGGTCTTCTTCGGCAGTCGCGGCTCCAGCGAGGTCATCGCCGCCGAGGATGTCTCCTTCGACGTCGCGCCAGGTGAGGCGCTCGGCGTGATCGGGGAGTCGGGTTCGGGCAAGTCGACGGTGATGAAGTGCATCATCGGGGACGAGACGGATGCCACCGGTTCCGTGTACATCGGAGCGGTGGGGGATGGCACAGTCAACCTTCTCGGCCTCGACAGCTCTGCGCGGCGTCGCCTGCGCACGAACATCCTCGGCGTGGTGCATCAGGATCCGGCGATGGGCCTCGACCTGGGCATTTCTGCCGGCGGCAACATCGCCGACGCGCTGATTGCAGCGGGATGGCGTTCGTACCACGCGATCCGCAACAGGGCTGCTGAGCTGCTCACCCGCGTCGACGTTCCGCTCGAGCGCATGGATGACGTCGTCGGACAGTTCTCCGGCGGCATGCGCCAGCGCGTGCAGATCGCTAAGGCGCTTGCCACCGATCCGCAGGTGCTGCTGCTCGACGAGCCGACGACAGGCCTGGATGCCTCGGTGGCGGCCGGCGTCCTGGATCTGCTGCGGGAACTGCTCTCAGAGCGGGAGCTCGCGGTGGTGGTCGTCAGCCACGACTTCGCCGTGATCCGCGCGCTCACCGACCGCGCCGTGGTGATGCGTCAGGGCCGGGTGATCGAGCAGGGGCTCACCGATCAGCTCCTCGCCGACCCGCACCACCCCTACACCCAGCAGCTCGTCGCTGCCGCGCACAGCTGAGAGGAATCATGAACATGACAGCCCAGAAGCCGATACTCGCCGTGCGGGAGTTGAGCAAGTCGTTCACCCTGCACGCGATCGATCGCACCGTCGATTCGCTCCGCTCCGTCACCTTCGATCTGATGCCGGGGGAACACCTTGCCCTCGCCGGTGCCAGCGGTGCGGGAAAGTCCAGCCTGCTGCGGTGCATCTACCGCAACTACCTCCCCGATTCCGGCACGGTCGTGCTGCACGACGGTGAGCGCGATATCGAGCTCACCTCACTCGGAGATCGGGAGATGGCCCGGTTGCGCGGGCGGGACTTCGGCTATGTGTCGCAGTTCCTCAACGCTCCGCCGAGGCAGGGCCCCCTGCGACTGGTGTCCACTGCAGCGCGGCGACGGGGTCTTGATGCGTCAGAGGCCAGGGACGCCGCGGCCGATTCTCTGCGCAAGCTCGGCATCGAAGAACGCCTGTGGGATGTCGATTGCAGTGTGCTCTCCGGCGGTGAGCGTCAGCGCGTGAACCTCGCCGCGGGAACTGTGAGCCCGCCGCGGCTGCTGCTGCTCGATGAGCCGGTATCTGCGCTGGACCCGGCCAATCGCGTGCTGGCGCTCGAGGTGATCGAGGAACTCCGACACCGCGAAGTCAGTGTGCTGGCGGTCTATCACGATATGAACATCATCCGTCGGGTCGCGAACCGTGTGCTCTACATGGAGAACGGTGCGATCACGGCCGACGGTGGTGTCGACGAGGTTCTGAACGCCGGACATCGTGTACTGGAGGAGGTCTACGCATGAGTGGTGTCATCACAGAGGAGCTCGCCGATCGGACGGAGCACCGGCCGGCGACGCGGAGCACAGGATGGGTTCTCGGAGCGAATCCGGCGAGCTACGTGCTCGGCGACGTTCGAGTCGTGCTGCCGAACAGCGTCACCGCCACGGCGAGCGTGGTTGTCGAGGATGGCAGGATCGTCGAGGTCATCGAGGGGTCGGGTCTGCGTGCGGACGTCTCCGGTGCAGGGATGCTTCTGCTGCCCGGTCTGATCGATGTGCACAGCGACGCCCTCGAGAAGGAGCGTGTGCCGAGGCCGGCGGCTCCGTTGCCGTTGGATTTCGCGATGCGATCCTTCGACGCGAAGGTGGCGGCGGCGGGCATCACCACGATCTTTCACGGCGCGGGCTTTCACCGGAAAATCTCTGACGGGGTGAGTCGCGTTCCTTCAGCAGCGCTCGAGGTGTGTGAGGCGATCGATGCCTTTGTCAGCGACCGTGTCGATCACCGCGTTCTGCACCGCTTCGATGTGCGCGGTGAAGAAGGAGCAGCGCTCATCCGCGGGCGGATGGATGGCCTTCCCGCTGATTCCGAGCCGATCCTCCTGTCGCACGAGGATCACACGCCGGGGCAGGGTCAGTATGCGGATATCGAGCACTTCATCGACATGCTGGTCGCCGGCGGCGAGAACCGCGACGAAGTGGAACGCAACGTCACGGCGCGCATCGCGGAGGGTGAGCGCACCGCTCCGATCCGGGATCAGAACTTGGCGTGGGCAGGGGAGCAGGCAAGGCTCGGTGGGGTTCGGCTCATCGGACATGATCCTGACACCGCCGAGGCGATCGACGCACTCGTGGAGCGAGGCGGTGTCGTCGCGGAGTTCCCGACCACCATGGAGGCCGCGCGGCGGGCGCGAGAGCGGGGAATGGTGACGGTTGCCGGAGCTCCGAATGTGCTGCGGCGCGGCTCGCACTCGGGGAACATCGGCGCGGTCGAGCTCATCGCCGAAGGGCTGGTAGACGCGTTGGCATCGGACTATTTGCCCAGCAGCCTGCTCACCAGCGCGATTCTGCTGGCCAGAGACGGCGTGCTCGACCTGCCGGCGGCTGTCGCTCTGGTCAGTTCCGGCGCGGCAACGGCTGCCGGACTCACCGACCGTGGGGCCATCACGGCGGGTGCGCGGGCAGACTTCGTGCTCGTCGATGACCGTGGGCAGTGGCCGACCGTCGTGACGACTCTTACTGCCCCCAGAGGCATCCGGTGAGCGCGTGCTGCCGGACATCACTCTCCCAAATCGAAAGGCCCTCATGAAACGTCACCTTCTCCTCATCGGTCTCGACGGACTGCGCGTGGACCGCGCATTCGGAACGGGCCTTGCTCCCACTCTCGATGCGCTGGCGGCGCGCGGCATCATGCAACCGGCGACGGTTGAAGGGCCGACGATCTCGGGACCGAGCTGGGCCAGCATCCTCACGGCTGCGACGCATGAGGAGCACGGGGTGTTCGACAACTCCTTCACGGACAATCGCATGCGAGTGGACGGTGACATGCTCACACGTGCCTGGCGTGAGGACCCCGTAACGCGCACGATCGCCATCTCGAGCTGGCCGGGCATCGCCCACCCGAATGGTCCCGGCCCCATCATCGCGACCCGCACGGAGCAGATCGACGCGGGCCTTCACAAGAACATCGTGATCGATGGGGAAGATCACGACGACGACCCGGATGCTGAGGCCTGCCGTCAGGCGTTGATCGAGTTGGAAGATCGTACGCCCGATGTCGCATTCATCTACTTCGTGCTGCCCGACCACGTCGGACATGCCTCGGGTGGGCTCTCCGCTGAGTACGACGATGCTGTGCGCACGACTGATGCGCGCGTTGCCCAAATCCTTGACGCCGTGGAGCGTCGCGTCGCCGAACATGCAGAGGAGTGGCTGATCGCGGTCACCACCGACCACGGACACACCGATGCGGGCGGCCACGGCGGCGACTCGGAGCTCGAGCGCCGCACGTTCCTTCTCGGCGCGTCTTTCGGAACTGAGGAATTGAACGTGCCGGCGGGGATCCGCCCGGTGGAGTTCTCGACGTTCCTGTTGAACGCCCGCTGAGGCTCAGCCCTCCGCGGTCGCCCCGCGGACGTGGAGGGCTGAACTGAGGTTCGTCCCGTTCAGGTCGAGGTAAAGCTGTCGCTCGGTGACCGTGAGAGTCACGGTGTTGCGGCGCTCGATCACCCGGACGGCGTCGTCGATGAAGCCGGCATCGAAGCTGAACACCTCGATAGCGTCGACGTTGTGGATGCGCTTGCCCGCCCACGGAGCGATCACCTTCGCCGGGTCGCGGTGGGTGTAGACGACGGTGCGCTCGGCGAGCCGACTGCCGTAGTGCATCCGTTCGGCATCTGGTGCACCCACTTCGATCCATGCAGTGATCTTGCCGGTGAGGTCGCGGGCGAGCACAGCTGGCTCTTCGGTCGAGGAGAGGCCCTCGCTGAACGCGATCCCCTCGCCGTACTCGAGGCAGTATGCGAGCAGCCGGGTGACCATATAGGCATCCGTCTCGGATGGATGCCGTGCGACGCGGAGCGTGAAGTCGTCGTAGGCGCCCCGATCCATGTCTGCCAGCTGCACTGTGAACGTGTGGATCATCGCGCCGATTGCCATAACTGTTGAGCCTACGCGTCGCAGCTGCGGGGTTTGGCCGAGCTGTCAGAACAGCATCGATGCCGGGGGAGTCGCAACCGGTTCCGGCGCAGATACCGGCCGCGTGAGCCGTCGTGCCGGATAGGTGTCATCGGAGTGCCTCGCCTCGAGTCCGTGCATGCGGATAAGCGGCCGGGCGCGTTTTGCCAGCCATTGCCGGTACGGCTTGGGCGCTTCGGAAGCGGCGCCAGGATAGAGGCCGCGGTATGAAGACATGAGTTCCGGATGCTCGCGCTCCAGCCATTGCATGAACCAGGGCTTGACTCCTGCGCGAAGGTGCAGAGCGCCATAGATGACGTGGTCGGCTCCGGTGTCCTTGATGCGTCGCAGTGCATGATCGATGGCCTCAACCGAGTCAGTCAAGTGCGGCAGGATCGGCATGAGGAAGACGCCGACTCGGAGACCGGCATCCGTCAGCGCGCGCACCGTGTCGAGTCTGGCCTGCGTCGATGGGGTGCCAGGTTCGATCGAATGCTGCAGTTCATCGTCGTACATCGCGATCGACATCGAGATGTCGACGGGGACGGACTTCGCGGCATCCACCAGCAGGGGAATGTCGCGGCGAATCAGCGTCCCCTTGGTGAGGATCGACATCGGTGTGCCCGAGTCAGCGAGCGCGCGGATGATGTCGGGCATGAGCTTGTAACGCCCCTCGGCGCGCTGATAGGGGTCGGTGTTCGTGCCGAGCGCCACACTCTCGTGCTGCCAGCTGCCCCGTCGCAGCTCTTTCTGCAGCACTTCGGCCACATTCGTCTTCACGACGATCTGCGAATCGAAGTCGCCACCGCCGTCGAGGTCGAGATACTCATGCGTTCCGCGCGCGAAGCAGTTGTGACTGATCACGCCGTTCGCGATGAAGTCGCCGGTTCCCGTCGTGATGTCGACAAGATCTCGCGCTTCGCCAAGTGGCTCGACTGCGACGACTCGAAGGTCGGAGACTGTCTTGACCGCGCTTCCTTCGATGCCGAGTTTCCTCGTAATGACTGGTTGTGTGAGGTCGAAGACACCGTGGAAGATCATTCCATCGCCGCGGATCATTCCAGCAAGATAACCATGCCGGTAGGAGGCGTTGGTCAGATCGACGGGGATCTCGTTTACAGCACCGATCCCGAACCCCATGAGCCGGTTACTCGTCGTCAGGTGCGGCCGCTGGCCTTGCTCAGCGTCAGAAACGTGCTTCCATCCGCGATCGGTGAGGAACCGGTGATCGCCGCTCGCGACGAGTTCCGTCCCGTCTGCGAGTGTCACTCGATAGGCAGCCTTTTGCGTGCCCCATTTTGCAAGGATCGTGGTGCGCACGTATCGGCGGTAATCGCCTCGACGTTCTGTGCCGATGATCTCGTCACCGATCTGGAGATCATCGATCGGTCGCTGCCGTCCGTCGGCGCACAGCACCAGCGTGTCAGGGGAGACGCAATATACGCACGCATGACTGCATCCACGGTAGGGGTTGATCGTCCAGCTGAACGGCATCCGTGAACCTGCCGGAACCTTGTTCAGGGCGGAGCGCGCCAGCACCTCGTGGAAAGTCATGCCGGCGAACTCCGGCGTGGTCACCGATCGCACGATGCCGGTGCGATTCTCCATGCCGGGCAATGCCGCGGCATCCTCATCGTCGATCGTTTGTCCCTGCCATCGCATAGTCTCATTCGAACAAATACTCGATGTTAAGTCAAGGAGGGATGCGAGTTATGTTCGATCAGCGATTAGGGGGACAATGGAACCCATGAGTGACGCATTGCAACCCCAGCACGCGTCGCGCCGCCCCCGAGCATTGAGAATTGCTCTACCTATCGGTCTGGCAGTGACCGCACTCGGTGCTCTGTGGGCGATCGCGGACGCGCCGGGGCTTGTTGGCGCAGAGCTTCCTCCCATGCCTGTCGTGGCCGCGCAGCTCCCCGCGGTTGATGTCGCGGGCGTCGTAGCCGCAGATCCTTGCTCCGACCCCGTGGTGATCGATGCTCTCGCCGTAGGCGACGATGAGGCGGCCATCGCTGGGTTCGGTGGTGGTGCAGCCTTCCGGGATGCTGTGGTCATCGGCAACGCACCCTGCATCTCGCTCACGGATCCTGTGCGCCGATGGGTCATCGTGAACAAGACGCTCTCGCTGAACCCCATCGACTACGAGCCGACTCCGCTCGTAGGTGCGGCAATTGAAACGACCACGCGGTCGAATCAGCTCCGCGAAGACGCGTCATCAGCGCTCAACGAGATGGCTGCTGCGCTGAATGAGTCTGGCGCAGGCGTCCTGGGTATGAACAACGGCTATCGCTCCTATCGCCTGCAGGTCGCGACGCATGCCGGACATGTGAGCTCCCGCGGGCAGGAGGGTGCAGATCAGGTCTCTGCACGTCCGGGCTTCAGTGAACACCAGACCGGGCTCTCGATGGATGTCATCGCGTGTGGCAGTGGCTGTGGCGAGATTGGCGCCTTCGGCGGTACCAGCGAGTCAGGATGGGTTGCTGAGCATGCGTGGGAGTACGGCTTCATCGTCCGCTACGAAGCTGGAGTGACAGGCACCACGGGGTATGTGCCGGAACCCTGGCACCTGCGTTACATCGGTCCGGCGCTCGCGTCGGCCTATCACGACAGCGGATGCCGTTCGCTGGAAGAGTTCTTCGGACTCCCGGCAGCGCCCGACTACGGGCACTGACCCTTCTTCTGTGGCATCCCACAAACGCGGCACGCAGTCTCACGTATGGTGGGATGCATTCTCACAAGGCACTGCCTCGGCATCCGCTCTCCGGCATAGACTCGCGGGAGCAATGACGCCACACACGTTCGGGAGGACGGCATGGAACGCGATATCTACGAAGAAGACCACGAGGCATTCCGAGACCTGGTGAAGGACTTCGTCAAGCGCCACGTCAGTAACGAGAGCATCGAGAAGTGGGATGCCGCGGGCGAGATCGACCGCGCGACCATGCTCGCCGCAGGAGAGGCCGGAATCATCGGACTCTCGGTTCCTGAGGAGTTCGGCGGCGCTGGCATGCTCCAGGACTACCGATTCCGCACCATCGTGAATGAAGAGGTCATTGGCGCCGGGGCCGGCTCGCTCGCTGGTGCCTTCGGTATCCAGGACGACCTCGCCATTCCTTACCTCGTGCACATGGGCACGCAGGCGCAGAAGGAGAAGTGGCTGCCGCGGATGGCAACCGGTGAGATCCTCGGTGCTCTTGCGATGTCCGAGCCCGGTGCGGGCAGTGACCTGCGCGGCATCAAGACCACGGCGAAGAAGACTGACGGCGGCTACATCGTCAACGGTGCGAAGACCTTCATCTCCTCGGGCAAGACTGCCGACATCGTCGTGACATTCGTGAAGACCGGTGAGGGCAACCGCCCCGACGCGTTCAGCCTGCTCATCCTTGAGAACGGCATGGAGGGCTTCGATCACGGCAAGAAGCTCAACAAGATGGGCTCGCACGGCCACGACACCGCCGAGCTGTCGTTCAGCGACGTCTTCGTTCCGGAGGAGAACCTCATCAGCGGCAAGGAGGGCCAGGGCTTCCTGCAGTTGATGATGAACCTTCCGCTTGAGCGGCTGTCGATCGGCATCGCCGCGGCATCCGCCTCGCAGGCAGCCTTTGCCTGGACCGTCGCGTACACGAAGGACCGCGAAGCCTTCGGCGAGCGGATCATCGACTTCCAGAACACCCGCTTCAAGCTGGCTGATGTCGCGACAACTGTCGACGTCATGTGGGCATATCTCGACCGGGCGCTGCTCGCCTACAAGGACAAGAAGCTCACCGGCGAAGAAGCAGCGAAGATCAAGTTCTGGACCACCGAGCGCGAGTGGGAGATCCTCGACACGTGTGTGCAGCTGCACGGCGGTTACGGGTACATCACCGAGTACCCCATCGCTCGTGCCTTCCTCGACGCCCGCGTGCACCGTATCTACGGCGGCACGAACGAGATCATGCGCGACATCGTCTCGCGCCAGATCGCCGGCAAGCGCTAACGTTTCTCGCACCGCGCGTGTGCGTGTGCGAGCAGCCGTTGAAAGAATGAAAACCCGCCTCCCGAACGCCGGGAAGGCGGGTTTTTCTTC
This sequence comes from Microbacterium sp. Y356, assembly GCF_059445355.1. Taxonomy (NCBI): domain Bacteria; kingdom Bacillati; phylum Actinomycetota; class Actinomycetes; order Micrococcales; family Microbacteriaceae; genus Microbacterium; species Microbacterium sp. Y356. The sequence goes on along the minus strand of NZ_JCAIUE010000001.1, from coordinate 1,447,671 downwards.
CGCCTATGTCTGGGGACGCTCGATCAGGTGTTGCGCATGACTGGGCGCTCCCCGTCTGTTCGCGGGTGGTTAGGGGAGGAGGACGATCGCGGCGGATGCTGCGATGAAAAGAGCGATGAAGACCACGTCGCGGATGCGGAAGGGCACCAGATACCGCTCGGTGCGAGTGGCGTAGGCGCCGAAGGCCCTGGCATCCATCGCCAGCGCGACGCGCTCGGCATGCCGGATCGCACCGGCGAGCAGCGGCACGATGTAGCCCCAGCCGCGTGCGATTCGTGAGAACGGGCCGCGCCCGCCATGGTGTCCGCGCACACGATGCGCCGCGCGGATCACCGCGAGTTCATGGCCGAAGCGCGGCACGAAGCGGTACGCAGCCAGGGCCGTATATCCGATCCGGTACGGCACGCGTAGTTGCTGGATGCTCGCGCGCACGAGGTCGGGCCCGGTCGTTGTGAGACCGCCGATCAGCGCAAGCGAGAGGATCGCGGCTAGGCGAAGTGCCGTCGCGAAGCCGACCTGCAGTGCACCGGTGAAGAGAGTCCACCCGCCGATCTGCAGGAACGGGGCGGTGTCGTCGACGCCTGAGGCATCCACCCACAGCGAGAAGCCGAACCCGATCGCGGCGACGCCGATGGGCACGGCGAGAAACAGCAGTGCGGCGGAGCGCGGCGTGATGCGTGCGCCGATCAGGATGATGACGTACGCGAACGCGATGAAGTAGGCCGGGGTGGTGAGATCGCGCACGAAGATCAGCATCAGCATCGCTGGCGCGACCGCCGCGACCTTCGATAGCGGGTTGAGGTGGTGCAGGAACCGCCAGGGGGGAGTCGGTACCGCCACTGCGTATGGATCGATGGTGGTCGTCGGTGCCGTCGTGGCTGTCATCGCGCCGCCTCGGTGAGGACGCCGCGGAGTGCGGGGGTGAGCGCGCGGTGCAACGCAGGCAGACGAAGACCGGCGGACTCGAACAGTCCCTCGGTGGCGAAAAGATCCGCCGTGAGACCTGCGGCGTGCACGCGCCCGTCGGAGAGGATGACGGTGTGCGTCGTGTGATCGGCGACCAGCTGCAGGTCATGGGTGACGATGATGATTGTCGTGCCCTCGCTCTGCAGATCGCCCAGCACGTGCAGTAGTTCGCCGGCGCGGGCGCGGTCTTGTCCGAACGTCGGTTCATCGAGTGCGAGCACACGTGGGTGCGTGATCAGCGCCGTGCCGACCGAGAGCCGGCGCTTCTCGCCACCGGAGAGCAGGAACGGATGCACATCGGCCTTTTCCTGCAGACCGAACCGGGTGAGCATCTCGTCCACGCGCTCGCGGATCTCGAGCTCAGGCGTGTGTCTCAGCCTCAGTCCGTGTGCCAGTTCGTCGAACACGGTGTGCGCGACGAACTGGTGCTCCGGGTTCTGAAACACGAAGCCGATGCGCGCGGCGAGGTCGCGTGGAGAGGCTTTGCCGGGGTCGAGATCATCGATCATCACCTGGTGCTTCGGCGGCGGCACGACTCCGGCCAGGGACTGGATGAGGGTGGTCTTTCCTGCACCGTTCGCGCCGACGACCGCGGTGAACGAGCCGGCCTCGATGTCGAGGTCGATGCCGTGCAGAATCTCCTGTCCCCCGCGCTTCACGGTGAGGCCGCGGGCCCGCACGAGGGGGCGGTCCTCGCCTGATGGCTGGCCCGACGGCTGGCCCGAAGGTTGGTACGGATGCAGGGTCGATGCACGGATGTCGGGCGATTCCTCGGCGTGTCGCCCTGCAGGTGTGCTTCGGCCCTGCATCTGTGCCGCGGTGCGCCGCGACTCCTCGTCGCGCATCGCCTCGGCGAGCTCCTCCGGCGTCAGCGGCAGCAGCACATCCTTTGGCAGGATGCCTCGCTCGCGCAGCATCCGTCCAGCCAATGTCGCAGCCGGCAGCCACACGCCCATCTCCACGAGCTCCTCGGTGTGTCCACGCAGCACCTCTACGACCGGACCGTCGAAGGCGAGATGGCCCTGCTGATCGAGTACGAGGGCGCGTGTCGCGAAGTGCATCGCGGCATCCAGGTTGTGCTCGACCAGCACGATGGCATGATCGCCGCCGGCGACCAGGTCGCTGAGCGCCTCGTACACGTCGTCGATGCCCTGCGGATCGAGGTTTGCGGTGGGCTCGTCGAGCACGATCAGCGGCGATCCCATCGCGAGCGCACAGGCGATCGCGAGCCGTTGCCGTCCGCCGCCGGAGAGCCGGTCGGGGTTCCAGCTGCGGCGATCCCACAGCCCGACCTGGCGGAGGGCCTGCTCGGTGCGGGCCAGCACTTGATCAACCGGAAGCAGCAGGTTCTCCAGAGCGAAGGCCACCTCGTCGAGCACGGTGCCGGTGACCAGCTGCGCGTCTGGATCCTGGAAGACCATCGCCACATCGGTACTCAACTCGGCGACTGGTGTGGTGATGGTGCTGCGTCCGCGTACCTCGACGCTGCCCTCGATGTCGGCGGGAACCGATTGGGGGAGCAGGCCGTTGAGGGCGAGGGTCAGGGTCGATTTGCCCGATCCGCTCGGCCCGAGCACAAGGACGACTTCGCCAGGATGCACGTCGAAGCTGATGCCCTGAGGTGACGGGCGCGCAGCGCCAGCGTGGGTGAGGGAAAGATCACGCACGCGAAGCAGGGGCGCGGATGGGCGCACGGCGGATTCCCCGGGTCGGTGAAACGGTACGGCTCCAGGTTAGCCGAGCCTTACCTGATGCGCACACGCCGGGGCGTGCTCAGCCGCGAATAACCCCGGCACGCCGCAACGCAGATCCGAGGCCGAGCCCGATCAGCGTCCACGCCACAGGGCCGAGCACGAACAACACAATGAAGCCGACTCCACCCCAGAATGGCAGCGCACTGATGCCGAAGGCGAACCACAGCGGCACCGCGACCACGATTCCCGTGATCGCAGCGGAGAGCAAGAAGCGCCACGCTTCCCAGTGCCGATACCGGAACAGTGCTGACACGCCTTCCTGCACCCCTCCGAACACGATCGCGGCCAGCAGGTACCGGCCGGCCATGGCAGGGACGAACGCAGTGGAGATGAGCGCCGCGATCGCATGGGTGATCAACGCAACCCACGGCGCCCGCAGCACCTGCTGTGCGATCACGCCGGGAAGCACGTGGAAGCCCAGGACGAGCCCGTACAGCGGAACCGCGCTGACGGCAACGATCACGTGGAGGCCGGCCCACAGCGCCGAGACGAGCCCGGTGGCGACGCCGACAGCAGCGCAGATCATTAGCACGCGGGTCGACAGCACGCGATTCTTCAGCACTGTTCCAGCCTATCGCTGGGTTCGCCGGGTGGGCCCGTGGCCAACGTCGGTCCATGCCGAGGTTGACGTTATACCGCGTCGCGCGATCGGAATCTACCTCTGGTGCGCGGCGGCGGCCGGGTCTATGTTGAGCGACGATGCGGCGACGAAGCCGCAGACCACAACCATCGGAGAGACACATGGGTCGATCACCCTTCCGGTTGGCGATGGCCGTTACATTGGCCGCAGTCGTCATCGGATCCTCGGCAACCGCCAGCTTCGCAAGTGCCGAGGGGGTGACACATCCCACACCGGTGGACGGCACACCGGGGCACTACATCGTCGTGATGAAAGCCGATCCTCTGGCCACGTACGAAGGCGACACGAACGGCCTGCGCCGAACCATGCCGAAACCCGGCACGCAACTCGACGCCCACTCCTCGGACTCGCAGAAGTACATTGCGCACCTCGCGAACGAGCAGCGCAAGCTCGCGAAGGCCGAGGGCGTCACCACAGACGCGACATACCAGGTGACGGTCAACGGCTTCAGCGCCGACCTCACCGGCGAGCAGGTCGATGCGCTGCGAGCCTCGAAGGACGTGGTCGGGGTGTTCCCGGATGAGATCCGGCATCCGGATGCGCAGTCGTCCACCGAGTTCCTGGGACTCGGCGACGACGCGAACGGTGCGAGCGGAGTGTGGGAGTCCACCGGCGGTGTCGAGCACGCAGGTGAAGGGGTTGTCGTCGGTGTCATCGACACAGGCATCGCCCCGGAGCATCCGTCGTTCGCTGGCGACAAGCTGAAGAAACAGAAGCAAAGCGGTACCGCGCCATACAGCGACGGCTCGTACGTCTACTTCGACAAGTCAGACGGCGCCCAGTTCCGCGGTGCGATCGTGCAGGGCCAGGACTGGAACAAGCATGACTACTCGACGAAGCTGATCGGCGGGCAGTACTTCGCGACCGGTGCGACAGCGGCCGGATTCGACTTCCAGTACGACTACCTCTCTCCGCGCGACGGCGACGGGCACGGCTCGCACACCGCGAGCACGGCGGCCGGCAACTTCGGCGTCGACGCGACCGTGCAGGGCGTTGGGCTCGGTTCGATCTCCGGTGTCGCCCCGGCGGCCAAAGTCGCCGCGTACAAGGCGTGCTACGTCGGCCCGGACCCGCTGATCACTGAGGACGACATCTGCGCCCTCAGTGACCTCATCTCCGCGATCGATCAGGCAGTCGCTGACGGCGTAGACGTGGTCAACTATTCGATCGGCGGGGGTGCGGCCACGTCAGTCCTTCAGCCCGACGACATCGCGTTCCTAAACGCCGCAGCCGCCGGAGTGTTCGTCTCCGTCAGCGCAGGTAATGCCGGGCCGGATGCTGTCACCGCAGACCACGCGTCGCCCTGGTACACCACGGTCGCGGCATCCACGATCCCGACCTGGGAGGGCACGGTCGCGTTCTCCGGCTTCGCCCAGGCCGGAGCATCCGTCTCTGTCCCGTTCGGTGAGACCGTCTCTGGTCCCTCGATCTACGCAGGCGATGCCGCTGCGGCAGGAGCGGTAGATGCGCAGCTCTGCCTGCCAGGCACGCTTGACCCTGCAAGAGTCGCCGGCCACATCGTCGTCTGCGATCGCGGCAACAATGCGCGTGCGGAGAAGTCGCAGGTTGTGAAGGATGCCGGCGGCACTGCCATGGTGCTGGTCAACGTGCCAGGTGGCTCCGATTCTCTCGACAACGACTTCCACGTGATCCCCACGGTGCATCTCGCCGCGGCACATCGCGCGGCGGTCCTTGCGTATGTGCAGGGTGGTGTCGACCGGCCGATCTCACTGATCGGTGAGAACACGACGGGCGAGGTCACTCCGGTGCCGCAGATCGCGGGCTTCTCCAGCCGCGGTCCGATGCACGCCGACGGCAGTGACGTCATGAAGCCCGACATCGCCGCCCCAGGTGTGGCGATCCTCGCCGCGACGAACAGCGGCAGCAAGGACGCCGCGACCTTCGGCATCCTGTCCGGCACGTCGATGGCGTCGCCGCACATCGCCGGTCTCGGCGCCCTGTATCTCGGTGAGCGTCCGAACGCGACGCCCGCAGAGGTGAAGTCGGCGATGATGACCACCGCCTACGACACGGTGAACGCCGACGGGTCGCCGAACACCGATCCCTTCGCGCAGGGTGCGGGCCAGGTCGATGCGACTCGTTTCTTCGCACCTGGGCTGCTGTACCTGAACGGCGTCGCGGACTGGGCGGCGTTCCTGGAGGGCAAGGGGCTGGCGGAGTTCGACGGCGTAGAGCCGATCGACGGCAGCGACCTCAACCTCGCTTCGATCTCGATCGGCTCCCTCGCCAGTGCGCAGACGATCACCCGCACGGTCACGTCGACTGAGGCGGGGACGTTCACCGCGAGCGTCGATGTGCCGGGCGTGAACGCGACTGTCGAACCAGCCACGCTCAACTTCGGTGCGGCTGGTGAGACGGCGACGTTCACCGTCACCTTCGACAACGAGAGCGCTCCGGTCGAGCAGTGGGCGACCGGATCACTCACCTGGTCGAGCGAGGCGAACACGGTGCGCACACCGATCGCGGTGTTCCCTGTGACGGCGGATGCACCGGCTGAGGTGACTGGAACAGGTGTCGACGGCAGCACGGTCGTGGAGATCACGCCCGGCATCGACGGCGACCTGCCGCTGAACCTCGCGGGACTCACCCCGTTCCAGCTGCTCACCGACCCGAGTCATCCGGTCGAGGGGCACTCAGGCGACGAGAGCTCGGGCGATGTCAACAAGGACGTCGCGTGGATCGTCGACGTGCCGGAGGGCACGACGCTGTCGCGCTTCGATCTCGATTCGTCGGATGACGAAGGTAGCGACCTCGATCTGCTGGTGTACCGCGTGGTCGCACCCGACGATCTGCGCTACTACGAGGTATGGCAGTCAGCGACGGCCTCGGCCGACGAGCAGGTGACGCTGCCGACGCCGACAGCCGGCACGTACATGATCGTGGCGAACGTGTACTCGACGACCGGGCCGATGACGTGGGACATGACCTACGCCAACGTGGCACCGGGCGGAGAGGGCGCGTTCACGGCGACGCCGAACCCGATCGCTGTGACGCAGGGTGTGGCGACGAGCTATGAGGTCAGTTGGACCGGCCTCACCGCCGGCACACGCTACCTCGGGGCAGTGCAGTACGCCGATTCCGACGTCCGCACGATCGTCTCGGTGGACACAGCGCCGTAACGCGTCTGAGGCGCCCCGAGCTCTTCGGAGTGCGGGGCGCTTCTGTGTGCGGCACACTTGCCGGGCCAAGGCACGGATGTCGGGCGAAACACCGGCGTGTCACCGTGCATCCGTTCGATCGCCCTGCATCTGTGCCGGGCTGGCGGTCAGATCCGGCGGCGGCGTGGCTTCAACGTCACATGCGGGAGCTCCGGTGCGGGGATCCGCTCGGAACCGTGAGTGACGACATGACCGAAGCGAGCGGATGCCGCATCCGGCGTCTCCCAGTCGGCACGCGCCTGCTCGATCTCGTCGTGGGTTCGCGCGGCGAAGTTCCACCACATCACAAGGTCTTCCTCGAAGGGTTCCCCGCCGAGCACGAAGATCAGCGCACCCTCAGCCGTTGATACCGAAACCTGCGACCGGGAGTCACCCAGATACAGCATCTCGTTTCGAGCCAGCGTGTGAGATTCGACCAGCACGTCACCCTCGACGAGGATGACGGCATGCTCCCATGCGGTGTCGAGAGGCAGCGTGACGCGGCTGCCAGCGGGAACGGCGATCTCGGCCCCGACGATCGGCGTGTGCACCGTCGCAGGCGAGCGGATGCCGGCGAATTCGCCTAGCACGACCGTGGCCGTGGCATCCGCTCCTGTCGTGGAGGGCAGCGTCACGAACGGCAAGGACGTGTGCTGTTCGAACCCTGGCGCGCCATGCCGGGCAGACTCCGGCAGCACGACCCAGAACTGCAAAGCATCCAGCGGGCGGGCATCTTCGCCAAGCGAGTATTCGGAGTGCGAGATTCCGTTCCCCGCCGTCATGAGATTCAGCTGGCCGCGCGTGAGCGTTACATCGCGGCCGAGCGAATCGCGGTGACGCTGTTCGCCGACCAGCGGCCAGGTGACGGTCTGCAATCCGATGTGCGGGTGCGGTTCGACCCGCATGCGCACCTCTTCTGGCCCGAAGCGATCGAGGAAGCACCATGCACCGACCGTCGGGAGGTCGCGATGCGGCAAGGTGCGCAGCACCGTCATCGCGCGCAGGCCACCGAGGGGCACCTCGCGTGGTTCGAGCGAGATGCTGCGCTGGCCGATCATTCCGCGCTCGCCGCGTCAGTGGGGTCGGTGGGAAGCTGAGGCCAGCGGATCTCCGCACCCGCGACGTCGTGCTTCTTCAGATAGCGGGCGATGTACGGGCAATAGGGCACGATCGTGTCGCCTGATGCCGCCACATCCGCCAATGCTTCCGAAGCGAGCGTGCCGGCTAGCCCCTTGCCCTGGAAGGCGGGGTCGACCTCGGTGTGGATGAACTGAATCTCGCCGGGCCGTCGACGGAACTCCGCGAAGCCGGCGAGGGTCTCGCCGAGGCGGATCTCGTAACGCGACGCTTCGTCGTTGCGGGTGACTGTGGTGTCGTCTGTCATGGATGCTCCTTCGAGTTATCCCCACCCTAGGGCGGCGAGCGCAGGCAGGGGTCGATACGCTTGAGGGATGCCGCAGACATCCCGTGACCCGTACGAGGATCTGCCATGGGATCCAACGCCACCCGATTCCTTCGGCGAGCAGTGGGACGATGCCCCGCCGCCGGAAGAGATGGATTGGGAACCGCAGGGGCCAGGCTACGAACCTCCGCTCGATTGGGGCCCTGGTCCTGCCACGACTGTGACGCCTGCACCCGCGGCAGCGGCGGCATCCGCTCCGCGCACCGCGACACCATCTCGCTATGCGACCGCGCGCGAGGCGTTGCATACGGTTTTCGGCTATGACGCGTTCCGCGGCGATCAGGAGGCGGTCGTCGAGCAGGTGATCGGCGGTGGGGATGCCGTCGTACTCATGCCGACCGGTGGCGGAAAGAGCATCACCTACCAGGTCCCCGCCCTCGTGCGAGAGGGAACCGGGCTGGTGATCAGCCCACTCATCGCCCTGATGCACGACCAGGTCGACGCGCTGCGCGCCAACGGTGTCAATGCCGCGTACCTGAACTCCACGCAGTCGGTGTCGGAGCGCGCAGACGTCGAACGGGCGTATGTCGCCGGCGAGCTCGATCTCATCTACGTCGCCCCCGAGCGGCTGTCGAACCGGCAGACCACTGCGCTGCTGCAGCGCGGCACGCTCAGTGTGATCGCGATCGACGAGGCGCACTGTGTGTCGCAGTGGGGTCACGACTTCCGCCCCGACTATCTCGCACTCGGCGATCTGGGGGAGCGCTTCCCCGGGGTGCCGCGCATGGCACTCACCGCGACGGCGACCCGCGCCACCCACAAGGAGCTCACCGAGCGCCTGCAGCTGGATACCGCCAAGCACTTCGTGGCCAGCTTCGATCGCCCGAACATCCAGTACCGGATCGTGCCGAAGGTCGACCCGCGCAAACAGCTGGTGTCGTTCATCCGTTCGCTTCCGGATGCGCCGGCAGACCAGGCGACCGGCGGCTCGGGTGCGCCCGCCGGAATCGTCTACGCGCTGAGCCGAAAGTCGGTGGAGCAGACTGCCACCTATCTCGCCGCTCAGGGCTTCGACGCGCTGCCGTACCACGCGGGCCTTCACGCCGATGTGCGGGCGGCGAACCAGTCGCGGTTCCTGCGCGAAGACGGCGTGGTGATGGTCGCGACGATCGCGTTCGGCATGGGTATCGACAAGCCCGATGTGCGCTTCGTCGCCCATGTGGACCTCCCGAAGTCGGTCGAGGGCTACTACCAGGAGACTGGCCGCGCCGGCCGCGATGGCGAGCCAGCGGTGGCATGGATGGCGTACGGACTCGGTGACGTCGTGCAGCAGCGGCGGATGATCGATCAGAGCCCAGGTGACCGCACTTTCAAGATGCGGATGGGCCAGCACCTTGACGCCATGCTTGCGCTGAGTGAGACCGTCGAGTGCCGCCGCCAGAACCTGCTGAACTACTTCGGGCAGGACTCAGGGCCCTGCGGTAACTGCGACACCTGTCTCGAGAAGCCAGAGACCTTCGACGGTCAGATCCCGTCACAGAAGTTACTGTCGACCATCGTGCGACTCAAGCGTGAGCGGCGGCAGGCGTTCGGTGCTGGTCACCTCATCGACATTCTCCGCGGCTCCTCGAACGACCGAATCCGTCAGCAGGGGCACGATGCGCTCGCGACATACGGCATCGGTGCGGATCTGTCAGATCAGGACTGGCGCAGTGTCGTGCGGCAGTTGCTGGCCCGCGGCATCCTGGTCGCTCAAGGCGATTACGGAACACTTGCGCCGGGTGAGGCTGCCATTGGAGTGTTGAGCGGGGAGACCCCGGTGCCGCTGCGCAAAGACACCATCGGGCGGGTCAGCGCGACCCGCACGCGCAAGGCGTCGGCGGCTTCGGATGCCGTGGTCGAGGGTGATCGCTCGCTCTTCGAGGCGCTGCGCGTCTGGCGTGCCGAGACCGCCAAAGAGATCGGCAAGCCGGCGTACATCGTCTTCGGTGATGCGACGCTGCGCGCGCTCGCCGAAATACGCCCGGCATCCGTGAGCGACCTCGACGGAATCACCGGAATCGGCGAAAAGAAGCGCGAAGCCTATGGTGACGCGGTGCTTGCTGTGGTCGCTGCGAACTGATTTCCCGTAGCTCGAAGGTACGAGACTCAGCCGGAGACGTAGTCCTCGGTATGAACGCGCACGTCCGCCGCCCCACTCAGCAACTTCGACACCGGGCAGCGGGCGTGCGCTGCGGCGAGCACGCGCTCACTCTCTGCGGTATCCGCACCCTCGACTGATAGATAGGCGTCAAGGTGGAACTCGAGGCCGGGCCCCGGGTCGGCGTCATGAAGCTCGACCTCGACGCGCACGGCGGTCCGCACACGGCCCCCGACGATGACCTGCGCGGTCGCGTTGAGACAGGTGACCCACGCGAGAGCCAGCAACTGCTCCGGATTGCTACCGGCAGGATCGCGGTCGGGGTTGAGCGGTGACGCCACCGCGACCGTGAGTCCGCCGGTCACCGCACTCGTCCCGTCGCCACCATCGCGGTTGATTGCCTCAGTCCGGTACCTCATGCTCATACCTCAACTATAGTTGGACGCAGTACATGAACTCCGGGCGATGGCGGCCGTTGACGAGGGAAACGGCACACATCAATGGATACCACTGGCACGACGATCGTCGAGTTCGACGACGTCACCAAGCGGTATGACGACCGCCCTGGTCAACCGCCGGCGCTCGACGCCATCAGCTTGACCATCGAACGTGGCGAGATATTCGGCGTCATCGGTGAGAGCGGCGCGGGCAAATCCACGCTGCTTGCGCTGATCAACGGATTGGCTTTTCCCGAGCGCGGAGTCGTGACCGTCGACGGTGAGCCAGTCGCCGGACGCAGCAGGCGTGCTCTGCGGATGCTGCGCCGAAACATTGGGGTCGTGTTCCAGGGGACTCACCTGCTCAGCAGCCGCACCGTGCGTCAGAATGTCGCGCTTCCGTTGCAGATCGCTCGCCGCGGCGCTGCCGGACGATCTCGCGCCGCAGAGCGTGCGACGGTCGATGAGATGCTCGCCTTCGTCGGCCTCACTCATCGTGCCGATCATCATCCTGCAGAGCTCAGCGGGGGAGAGCAGCAGCGGGTGGGGCTTGCGCGTGCGCTGATCACGCGTCCTCCTGTGCTGCTGTGCGATGAGCCGACCTCGTCACTGGACGCCAGCACCACTGCCGAGATCTTGCGTGTGCTGCTCGATGCTCGTGAGGCATTCGGCACGACGATCGTCGTGATCTCGCATGACCTCGATGTCGTCAAGGCGATTTGCGATCGCGCGGCGTTGCTCGAGAAGGGGCGGCTGCGTGAGCTGTTCCACGTGGCGAAAGCCGACCTGAATGCGATGCCCAGCTACTACGAACAGGTCAAGCGAGAGCTGATGTGATGACCTGGCTCACCGAACTTCTCGCCGAGTACGGCGAGGACATCGTCGAAGCTCTCGCTGAGACCGGATACATGATGCTCGTGTCGCTGGCGGCGGCCGTGTTGATCGGTCTTCCACTGGGCATGATCGTGTTCCTGACGCAGCGCGGAGGCATCGCCGAGAACCGACCGATCTGGTCAGTTGCGAACCTGTACATCAATATCGTCCGCTCGTTCCCGTTCCTCCTGCTGGTGGTGTTCCTCATCCCGTTCACCAGGTCGGTGGTCGGCACGAGCTTCGGCACGCAGGCATCAACCCTGCCGTTGAGCTTCGTCGCGGTGGCCATCTACGCCCGGCTGGTTGAGCAGATCCTCCGGGAGATCCCGCCGGGTATCTCCCGCGTCGCCGTCGCGATGGGCGCGACGTTGCCGCAGGCAGTGTTCCGGGTCTTGCTTCCTGAAGCACGCTCCGGACTCGTATACGCGCTCACGTCGGCCGCGATCAGTTTGCTGTCGTACTCGACCGTCCTCGGCGTCGTGGGCGGCGGCGGCATCGGTGACTTTGCGATGCGCTACGGCTACCAGGAGTACAACGACGCGCTCATGTACATCACGATCGCGATCATCGTCGTGTGCGTGCTCCTGATCCAGACCGTCGGACACCGCGCTTCCGAGCGCCTTGATCACCGCTGAACCCCAGACCGCATCTGAACTCAAGCCCACAGCTGTACGAAGAAAGAAGGACCCCATGAGAACCCCTCGCATCGGCATCTTCGCCGCCACGATCGGAGCAGCCCTCGTGCTGGCCGGATGCGCGTCATCCGCAGAACCGGCCGCGGACTCGAGTGCTGCCGCATCCGCAGAGCCAGTCGTGCTCAAGGTCGCCGCCGTCACGGCGCCGATGACTGATGTCGTCGAAGCCGCTGCCGACGCGATTGAAGACGGCTACGAGATCGAGCTCGTCGAGGTCTCCGACTACGTCACCGCCAACACGATCGTGAACGATGGCGACGTCTACGCGAACTTCTCCCAGCACGTGCCGTATATGGAGGAGTTCAATGCCGGAAATGATGGCACCCTTGTCGCCGTGCAGCCGGTCTACAACTTCGACATCGCGTTCTATTCGAAGACGCTCGACGACATTGCCGATCTGCCTGAGGGAGCCACGGTCGCGGTTCCGAACGACGCATCGAATCTCGGTCGTGCGCTCAAGCTGCTTGACGCCGAGGGAGTCATCACGCTCGACGCTTCGGTCGATCCGTATGCCTCGACGGTGGACGACATCATTGAGAACCCGAAGAACGTCGAGTTCCTCGAGGTGCCGATCGCATCACTGAACGCCGCGTATGAGGAGGCCGATCTCGTCTTCCAGTGGCCTTCGCACATCGCGGCCATCGGCCTCAACCCTGACGACGATGGGCTCATCGTTGAACTCGACGACCGCTTCGCGCTGTACGTCGCCGTTCGAGAAGAGGATGCCGACAGCGCCGCAACCGAGGCGCTCAAGGCGGCCTTCGCCAGCGACGAGGTGCGCGAGGTTATCGAGTCGAACGGCACAATCGGCGTCGCTTTCTAAGAGACACCGCTGGCCGAAAGGGCGCCGACTGTGGCCTCGTGACAACTGCACGGGGCCACGGTCGTCCTTGCGGTTGGAGGAACCGCACACCTCGCTTTGCAGTGCATTGGAGGAGTCCTACGGTTGAAGCATCCTTACTTCTCTCCGAGAGGAACACCCATGGTCGACGCCGCAGTCCACACCTCGACGCCATCCGCCGCTAGCGACGCTCCCCGCATCGATGTCGAGCGCGTCAATGATCTTCTCCTCGGCACCTGGGCCGACACCCGTCGCGCATCGCGCGAGCTGATCAAGGACTCGGCCTTCTGGCGCAAAGACGAGCTCGGCAAAGACGAGCACCGCGAGCGCGTGCTCAGCCAGCTGCATCTTCTCGTCGAGAACAAGACTGTGCACCGCGCGTTCCCGAAGGAATTCGGCGGGGAGGACAACAACGGCGCGAACATCTCCGGCTTTGAGGAGCTCGTCGTCGCAGACCCGAGCCTGCAGATCAAGGCGGGTGTGCAGTGGGGGCTGTTCGGCTCGGCCATCCACCAGCTCGGCACCGCTGAGCACCACAAGAAGTGGCTCCCCGGAGTCATGGATCTTTCTATCCCCGGCGCGTTTGCGATGACCGAGATCGGGCACGGCTCGGATGTCGCGGCGGCCGGCACGACTGCCACCTTCGACCCTGAGACCGAAGAATTCGTCATCCACACGCCGTTCCGTGCGGCGACGAAGGAATACCTTGGCAACGCGGCCCTGCACGGGATCGCAGCCACCGTGTTCGCACAGCTGATCACCAACGGTGTGAGCCACGGCGTGCACTGCTTCTATGTGCCGCTGCGTGGTGAAGACGGCGTGGATCTTCCCGGTATCAACCGCGAGGATGACGGGCTGAAGGGCGGCCTGAACGGTATCGACAACGGCCGTCTTTCGTTCGACCACGTGCGCATCCCGCGCACGAACCTGCTGAACAAATACGGTGATGTCGCCGCAGACGGTACGTACACGAGCTCGATCGACAGCCCTGGGCGCCGCTTCTTCACGATGCTTGGCACCCTGGTACAGGGTCGCGTGTCGCTCGACGGGGCCGCATCATGGGCATCCGCTCTCGCGCTGCACATCGCGATCACCTATGCCACACAGCGCCGCCAGTTCGACGGTGCAGACGGGCAGGAGGTCGTGCTTCTCGACTACGGCAAGCACCAGCGCCGGCTGCTGCCACGCCTGGCAACCACTTACGCGCAGATCTTCGCCCACGACGAGTTCCTGCAGAAGTTCGACAGTGTCTTCTCGGGTCGCACCGACACCCCTGACGACCGTGAAGATCTCGAGACTCTTGCCGCGGCTCTCAAGCCGCTGTCGACATGGCACGCCCTCGACACTCTGCAGGAGGCCCGCGAGGCGTGCGGCGGCGCCGGGTACATGTTCGAGAACCGCCTGGTCGGGCTCCGTCAGGATCTCGACATCTACGTCACCTTCGAGGGTGACAACAACATCCTGCTCCAGCTCGTCGGCAAGCGTCTGCTCACCGATTTCGCAGGCCAGTTCAAGAACAAGGATGCCGCGGCTCTCGCCAAGTACGCAGTCGGCCAGACCGCAGGCAAGGTGTTCCATGGTGCGGGGCTGCGCCGCTTCGGTCAGAATGTGGCCGACTTCGGTTCGACTGCCCGGTCGGTCGAGAACGGTCTGCGCGCCGAGCAACAGCATGAGTTGCTCGCCGATCGCGTGCAGCAGATGGTCGCCGACATCGCCGGACGCCTGCGCCCTGCGGGCAAGGACAAGGTGCTCGGCGAGAAGCTCTTCAACGAGAACCAAGCCGACCTCATCGAGGCAGCCCGCGCTCACGGTGAGCTGCTGCAGTGGGAGGCATTCACAGATGCCGTCAACAGCATCCCGGACGAGGACACAAAGCAGGTGCTCACGTGGCTCCGTGACCTGTTCGGTTTGCAGTTGATCGAGAAGCACCTCGCATGGCACATCATCAACGGTCGCCTCTCGACGCAGCGCGCGGCGGCGGTGTCCAGTTACATCGACCGGCTGTGCCAGCGGCTGCGCCCCCATGCGCTCGACCTGGTCGGTGCCTTCGGCTACGAGCCGGAGCACGTGCGCGCGCCCATCGCGAGCGGCATCGAGCAGCAGCGTCAGGACGAGGCCCGCGCATACTACGCAGACCTCGAGGCATCCGGCCAGGCGCCCCTGTCGGAGAAGGCGATGAAGAAGGCCGCCAAGAAGTAGCCGCGGCCGTGGCGTCGGCACCCCTGTCTACGCTGAACCTATGACCTCTCTCATTGCCGGTTCCGACGGCGTCGTGCGTTGCGCGTGGACCGGGGCGGATGCCGAATATCAGCGCTACCACGACGAGGAGTGGGGCGTGCCGCTGCACGGTGACCGCGCGCTCTTCGAGAAGATGGCGCTGGAGGGATTCCAGGCAGGGCTCAGCTGGATCACTATCCTGCGTAAGCGCCCACGGTTCCGCGAGGTGTTCGCAGGGTTCGAGCCGGAGGTCGTTGCCGCTTTCGACGACGACGATGTCGAACGTCTGATGCAGGACGGCGGAATCATCCGCAACCGCGCGAAGATCCTCGCAACGATCGGCAATGCGCGCCTGGTCCTCGGCATGGCGGAGGGGGAGTTGGACGAGCTGATGTGGTCGTTCGCGCCGGTCGGTGGCATCCGACCACGCTCGTTCGACGACGTGCCGGCGGTGACGGACGAATCGACGGCCATGAGTAAGGCGCTGCGGGGGCGCGGCTTCCGATTCGTCGGTGCCACCACGATGTATGCGCTCATGCAGTCCTCTGGGATGGTCGACGATCACGTCGAAGGATGCTGGCGGGTCGGGTGATCTCTCCAGTGGGCCCCGCCCATGATGGGTATCTCTCCCCATAGATGCTCAGCATCGTGGCGGTTACCATTGTCCGATGTGCCGTTTCGCTGTGCGAAGCGGATCGGAGGATGAAGCGGCCGCCGAGAGGCCGTTCAGGGGGAGCAGGGTATGAAGGCGCTGTCGTGGGTGCGTGCGAAGCCGAAGACCATTGCATCCGTCGCTGCGCTGACCGCTGCCACGATCGCCATCACCGGGTTCGCCTTCGCCTACGAAGGAAACCCGACCACCAAAGTCGATCTGAACGACGGCGGTGTGTGGATCACCAAGTCCTCAGGGATGATGGTTGGTCATTTCAATAATGAGTCGACGCTGCTCGACGGCGGGTTGCGCACCACTGGTGAATCCTTCGACATCCTGCAGGACTCCTCCACGATCCTGGTCGTCGATTCCGGTGAGTCATCCGTGACAGCGATCGACCCGGCACGCGTGTCGTTGACCGACACCGCACCGATCCCCGGATCCGCGAAGGTCGCGCTCGGCGCGCAGACGGCCGCGATCCTCGACTCCGCGACGGGCAAGTTATGGGTGATCCCAGTCCAGGGCATCGCGGGCTTCGAGTTCCAGGGTGCGGAGCCGCTGACCGAACTCGGCAAGAACTCCGACGTCACCGTCGGCCAGGACGGGACGGTCTACGCGGTCTCAGGTGAGAACGCAGAAGTGCTTACCATCCCGGTCGACAACGAGGGTGCCCCTCTCGAGGAGACGACAGCGCCGCTGGGCGACATCGACACGACGATTGCACCGACCATTGCGGCGGTCGGGCAGACCCCGGTGGTGCTCCTCCCCTCCGAAGGTGCCGTCGTGACGACCACCGGGCTCCGCACGGAGATCTCGGAGGCGGACAGTGCGGTGCTGCAGCATGCCTCCGCGGCGACGGACTCCGTCACGGTCGCCACAGCCTCACAGCTCATCCAGATTCCGCTGGACGGCAGCGAAATCCAACAGACCAGTGCGATGGGACAGGGGAAGCCGGCGGTTCCGGTGTCGCTGCTCGGCTGCTCGTACGGCGCATGGTCCGGCGCCGGCACCTTCGTGCGCGAATGCCCTGGAGATTCGAACGACGTCGCGGCCGCGGTCCCCGATGTCGAGGCCTCGGCGGCGCTCCAGTTCCGCGTGAACCGCAACGTCATCATCCTGAACGACACGGTGAGCGGTGCGGCCTGGCTCGCGGACGAGAGCCTGCAGCAGGTCGACAACTGGAGCGATTTGACTCCTCCGGATGGCGAGACCGAAGACGAGGAGGAGACCACGGAGGAGACTCCGGAGACCACGCTCCCCGAGCGCGGTGCGATCAACACTCCACCGGTCGCCGAGGATGACGAGTTCGGTGTGCGCCCGGGCCAGACCACCAACCTCCCCGTTCTCGACAACGACAACGATGCCGACGGCGATGTGCTGGTCGCGACAGTCAAGGGTGACGGGCCTTCGGCAGGCACGGTACAGCCGATCTATGACGGCGGCTCCCTCCAGATCGCGGTCGATGAGGATGCCTCAGGCTCGGCGACGTTCCAGTACGAGGCAGATGACGGCCGGGACGGAACGGACACCGCCACCGTCACGCTGCGTGTCAAGGACTGGGACACCAACACCGCGCCAAAGTCGAAGCGCACGACCAGGCTCGCCATCGAGACCGGTGGCACCGTCTCGTACAACGTACTGCCGGACTGGATCGATCCAGAGGGTGATGACATCTACCTCAGGGATGTCGTTCCGGCTCCTGGCGACGAAGTCGACTTCACCACCGATGGCCAGATCACGTACCGGGCGACGGCCAGCCGGGAGGGTCAAAAGGAAGTTGCGGTTTCCGTCGCGGATGCACAGGGCGAGATCACGACAGCGATGATGATCCTCGACGTCCGCCCTTCTGGCTCTACGGATCCCAAGACCAACGCCGACCACGTCATGACGCGCGTGGGCGAGCAGGTCACCGTCGCACCGCTCACCAACGACACCAGCTCAGGGCGTGAGCCGCTGCGCCTCACCCGGGTCAACGGCGACGAGACGCCGGGGGCGACGATCGTTCCCGACTACCCGAACAAGACATTCACCTTCAGCGCTCCGACGGCCGGCGTCTACTACGTGCAGTACGAGGTTGCTGCCGGACCAAACGGTGTCCCTGGCCTCGTCCGTATCGACGTCGCCGATGCCACCGAGCAGGATCTGCCTCCGATCGCCGTGCGCGACGTCGCATTGCTGCCGACCGGCGGTGAGGTGCTGCTCGGCGTGCTGAACAATGACACCGATCCCTCGGGCGGCATCCTGGTGGTCCAGTCGGTGGACGCAGAACCGGGCAGCGGCATCTCCGTGTCGGTCTTGAACCACGAGACGCTGCGCATCGGCGATCAGGGCGCTCTCGATGAGCAGGTGCGCATCACCTACCGGATCTCGAACGGATCGAAGATCGCCGAAGGCGAGGTTATCGTCATCCCTATCCCGGCGCCCGACGACCTGCAGCCTCCGGTCGCGAACCCGGACACGGCCGTGGTGCGTGTGGGAGACGTCGTGACGATCCCGGTGCTGGACAACGACACGCATCCGAATGGTGAGGCACTGCACGTCGAGCCGGAGCTGGCAAAACCGTTCGTCGATCCGGCGGACGGTGAGATTTTCGTCTCGCAGGACGAGGTGCGCTTCAAGGCAGGGGATGAGGCGAAGACCGTCTACGCGACGTACGAGGTTTCAGACTCGCGCCAGTCAGTCGGCGGGTACATCACGATCCAGATTCTGGCGGTCGATGAGGAGAACAATGCTGCTCCTCGTCCACGCGATATCACGGCGCGTGTGCTCAGCGGCAAGACGACGAACATCGCGGTGCCGCTGGATGGGATCGACGCCGATGGGGACTCCATCGAGCTGGTGGGTCTGGCATCCAACCCCGCGAAGGGGCGCGTCACCGTCGCTCAGAACTATTTCACCTACGAGGCGTACGCCGATTCGAGTGGTGTCGACACGTTCACCTACCGTGTGCGGGACCGCCTCGGAAAAGAGGGACTCGCGACGATCAGGGTCGGCATTGCACCTGCAGAGAACGTTAACCAGGCGCCGTACGCGGTGAAGGATTCCATCGTCGTCCGCCCTGGCCGCGAGGTCGCGGTTCCCGTCACGGTCAATGATTCCGACCCGGAGGGTGGAACCGTCGCCCTGGTCGAAGATGCACTGGTCGTGCCGGATCAGGAAGGGCTGACCGCCCGCGTCTCTGGTGATCGGGTATTGGTGCAGGCACCGGATCATGCGATCGAGACGTCGATCCAGTACACGATTGTCGACGAGGCCGGCGCCACCGCGGATGCTGTGCTGCAGATCACCGTGGACGAAGAGGTTCCGCTGCTCGCCCCGATCGCCCGTGATGACTGGGTGCGGATGGAGGACCTGGAGGTCGGCGAGCTGACCACCACGGTCGACATCCTCTCAAATGATGAGGATCCGGACGGCACGACCGAGGCGCTCGACGTCGATCTCGGCGAGGGCGCGACGCAGATGCCAGACGGTAGCGTTCAGGTGACCATCGGCGACCAGATGCAGCTGATCCGCTATGGGCTCACCGACGTTGACGGGCTGACCACTTCGGCGTTCATTTTTGTTCCTGCCGTTGCGGATCTGCGCCCAGTGCCCATCCTCGCCGCCGCCGTCGAGGTCGTCAGCGGTGAGACGAAGGTGCTCCCGCTCGCCGACTACGTGACCGCTGCCGACGGCCACGGTGTCATCATCACCGAGCACGCCAAGGTGAGCGCCGCCCACGCGAACGGCGCGAATCTCATCCGCGACCCGAGCACACTGGTCTACACGTCCGCGGAGGGATACTTCGGCGAAGACGGCATCACGCTCGAGGTGACCGACGGCACCGGCCCCGACGATCCGGACGGACGCAAGGCGACGCTGACCATCCCGATCAGGGTGCTGCCGCCTGAGAATCAGCAACCGACCTTCATTCGCGGGGAACTCGAGGTCTCGCCAGGGGAGGCCGTATCGACGCTCGATCTGGCCGCTCTGACGACCGATCCGGATGCCGCTGACGAGCACGAATTCGCACTCGTGGGCAGCCCCGGCGACGGACTCACTGCCGGTATCGAGGGCGGCACGCTCAGCGTCGAGGCGGCGTCGAATGCAAAGAAGGGGACGACGGCGACCCTGACCGTGCGCGTCTCCGATGGAGAGACCGATCCGATCGAGGGCACGATTCTCGTGCACGTGACCGCGTCGACCAGGCCGCTCGCCGCCGCGAACACCGACACGATCGCGAAAGCCGATCAGGGCGAACCTGTTACCGTCCCGGTACTGGCGAACGACTCGAACCCCTTCCCGGAAACGCCGTTGAAGGTCCTGTCCGCGCAGCGGGAGACTGGCCAAGGTTCGGTGAAGGTGGACGGCGACCAGGTGACCGTGACGCCGTCGGACGACTTCGTGGGCACCATGGTGGTGCGTTATCGGATCCAGGATGCGACTGAGGATGCCGACCGCGAGGTCGAAGGGAAGATCGTCCTGACTGTGCAGGGCGTTCCGGATGCGCCAGGACGCCCGACGGTGACGAGTGTGCAGGATCGTAAGGTCGCCGTGTCATTTGCGGCGCCGACGAACAATGGTGCTGAGATCACGAAGTACACCGTGACCAGCGTGGGTGGCCGCCCGTATTCGAAGGTGTGTGACACGACCACCTGCACGTTGGATGGGCTGACGAACAATGTCGAGTACACCTTCCAGGTGACCGCGACGAACCGGGTGGGCGATTCGGAACCTTCGGCTGTCTCCGAGGTCGCGCGTCCGGATGCCCGCCCGGACACCCCGGCCCCGCCGACGCTTAACTTCGGTGACAAGTCGTTGGCTGTGGCGTGGACGACGCCGACGACACCCGGGTCCCCAGTCGAATCCTTCACCCTGCGGATCTCACCGGCCCCGCCGTCCGGCATCACAGAGAAGAAGGTCACCGGGAACACGCTCGTCTGGGACGGGCTGGAGAACGGCACGGATTACCAGGTGCAGGTGCAGGCGCACAACAAGGCGCCCGAGCCGTCGAGTTGGAGCGGCTGGTCGACATCGGAGATTCCGGCTGGTCCCCCTGCCGCACCGGTCGCGCCGACGACGTCGGCGTTGGACCCGGTGGGCTCGCAAGCGCAGATGCGCGTGTCGTGGGTCGCACCGTCGAATAACGGTGACGCGATCTCCGGTTACCAGCTGCAGGTGCGCAACGGATCCACGGTCGTGCAGACGTTGAACGTGCCGGCCGGTCAGACCAGCCAGGCAGTGACTGTCAACACGTCGGAGACCGGATACACCTACATCGTGCACGCGATCAACAAGGCGGGCTGGGGCGATTGGAGCCCACCGTCAGCGGAACGGAGAGGTGTCATCGCACCCTCGGCGCCGACGAATGTTACCGGCAGCCCGGGTGACAACGTGATCAGCCCGGTCACTTACACGCCCGGGGACAGAAACGGTGCCAGGGCCAATGAGGTCACGTACCAATACAGCGTGAACAACGGCGGCTGGCGTTCGGACTGGGACGGCACGACGATCGGCAACGGCCAGGTAGGCAACAACGGCAGCTACGGGATCCGCGTTCGAGCAGTCGCGACCGTGGACGGAACTGTGTACGCCGGAGCGTCGTCCGCGTCGTCCGTTGCCGTGCAACCCTACGGAGAGGTGGGCCAGCCCGGTGCAGACGGTGCCGTCACCGGCACCACGATCAACTGGTCCTGGACAGCCCCTGCCCGCAACGGCCGGGACATCGTGATGGAAGTTCGCTTCGACGGGGGTGCGTGGGCAAAAGTCGCTCTCAATGGGAGCACCACCGGCAACTACGGGTACAGCCAGCCGGTGAAGATGCATGTGCGAGTCACAGACGCCGTAGGACAGACCAAGACCACCTCGATTTCGCGCACCACGGCGGAGGCGCCACCGCCACCGCCACCACCGCCGTCCCCGCGCGCCTGGGTAACCCGCGGTGACTCCGCTCAGGGGATGCCAAACTGCGACTCGGCGTCCTGTGCGTACTTCCTGCTGAACACCAAGGATTTCCCGGGCGGTCAACACAACGTGCAATGCGTGTCAGACAAAGGAACGGTCGGCGGCAACAACCCCGTGGACGTCCCCTCCAACAATACGAAGCAGCTTTCCTGCTACTACGGGTACCCGGGCGACAACGTGTGGGTGGAAATTGACGGCAAAGCCTATGAGAAACGCGCATGGTAGCCGTGAGCGCACTCTCTGAGAGAAACAAGGAATCACACGCATGACAATGACCTCCGAGCAGGCCGCTTGGTTCCAGGGCACCTTCAACCGCCTCGTCGACAACGTCGACAAGGCACTGCAGGGCAAGCGTGAGATCGTCAGCCTCGTGCTGGCGTCGATGCTCGCTGAGGGGCACGTGCTCCTCGAAGATGCTCCAGGCACCGGCAAGACCAGCCTCGCGAAGGCGCTCGCCGCGACGGTGCAGGGCAGTAGCTCACGCATCCAGTTCACACCTGACCTGTTGCCATCTGACGTGACCGGCGTGACCATCTACGACCAGCAGGAGCACAAGTTCGAGTTCCACAAGGGCCCGATCTTCGCATCGATCGTGCTGGCGGATGAGATCAACCGCGCCTCTCCGAAGACCCAGTCCGCGCTGCTCGAGGTTATGGAAGAGTCACGCGTCACGGTTGACGGCGTCACGCACGAGGCTGGCCGCCCGTTCCTCGTTATCGCGACGCAGAACCCCGTCGAACAGGCCGGAACCTACAAGCTCCCCGAGGCGCAGCTCGATCGCTTCCTCATCAAGACCTCGATCGGCTATCCAGACCTTGCGGTGACCGAGAACATCCTTGCGGGCGCGTCCGATCGCAACCCCTCCGCGAGGCTCTCGGCGATCATCACCACCAGTGCGGTCGCCGATATGGCAGACCTCGGCGCGAGTGCCCATGTCGACGCGGCGGTACTGCGCTACGTGGCAGAGCTTGCCGAAGCGACTCGTGAGGACACCGGCGTACGCCTGGGAGTGTCCGTGCGGGGCGCGATCGCGCTAGTCCGTCTGGCCAAGGTCTGGGCAGCGGCCCACGGCAGGCACTATGTGCTGCCGGACGATATCAAGACGCTGGTCCGTCCAGCGTGGCAGCATCGTCTTCTGCTCGACGCCGAAGCCGAGTTCGCTGGTACGACGCCGGATGTCGTCATCGACCGTGTGCTCGACCGTGTGGCGGCACCGCAGGCGCGATCGGCGGCCTGATGACCGCAGGTACGCCGCCAGACGCACCGGAGATCGAACGCGACGCCGGTTGGCGCGACATCGCGGCGGTCATCGGGGCGCGAATCGGCGCGCGTCTGCGGAAGATAGTGAGAGTGATCAGACCGCTCGCCTGGGTGCTCATGGCGCTGGTGATCGTCTTCTGGTTGCTTGGCCAGCGCCTCGGCTGGATCGAGCCCACGATCGCCGCCGTCGTCATCACGATCACGCTGATCCTGTGCGCACTTTTCTTGATCGGGCGCACCGAGTATGACGTCGCGCTCGATCTAGCGCGCACCCGTGTGGTTGTCGGTGAGCGAGCCGTCGGTGCGCTGACGCTAGCCAATCCGAGCAGTCGTGCGATCCTGCCATCGCGGGTGGTACTTCCAGTCGGGGCCGGACGCGGTGAGTTCGGCATCCACCGGCTCGCGCCGGGGGAGAAGTCGGAGGAGCTGTTCGCGATCCCGACCCAGAGGCGCGGCGTCGTCAAGGTCGGCCCAGTCAGCGTAGTGCGCGGCGACCCGCTGGGGCTGTTCGAGCGCGCACATCGGCGCGATGATCCCGTCGACCTCTATGTGCACCCGAAGACGGTGATGTTCGGCGGCCAGTCTCTGGGGTTCCTCCGAGATCTCGAAGGACTTCCCGCCGCAGATCTCTCTCGGGACGACGTCTCGTTCCACGCGCTCAACGAGTACCAGCCTGGAGACGACCTTCGTCACGTGCACTGGCGCTCGACTGCTCGCACAGGTGTGATGATGGTGCGACAGTACGAGGAGACCCGCCGATCCCACTTCGTCATCGGCCTCTCGCGCTCGAGCGGCGATTACGCGACCGACGCCGAGTTCGAGCTCGGTGTCTCGGTGGCCGGTTCAGTCGGCCTGCGCGCCCTGCGCGACTCGCAGCGCGTTGATGCGCGCGTGCAGGGGAGCGAACTGCGGGCGGGCAGCGGCAAGCAATTACTCGACTCGCTCGCGGCCGTGGAGAGCAGTAAACCGCGTGACGGCGGCATCTCGGAGCTCAGCGGCCTAATCGCCGCCACGATGCCGCTCGCGAGTGTCGTGGTGCTCGTCTGTGGCTCGAAAGTCTCGAACGAAGAGCTCCGCCTCGCCTGCTCACGTCTGCCGTTCGGCGCACGCGTGATGGCCGTCGTGGCCGACACGACGGTCGAACGGCCTACACTGCGTCGGATCGCCGATGCGGATGTCGTCAGCCTCGGCGCGCTCGACCAGATCCCCCTCGCACTCCAGAAAGTTCTCGCATGAGCGCGTCCGCTGCCCCGCCGGTCTTCGTTCGCCGATGGATGATCGATCTCGCGGCGGTGGCAGTGCTGCTCGGCGTCTCCGTTGTGGGGTTCTGGCCGAGCTTCGCGGGTCCGAGCTACCTCGTCGCCGCGCTCGGAGGGATGGCGCTTGGCATCGGTATCGCCGCCGTCTCGACCTGGCGCAAGTGGGGTGTCCTCCTCGTCGCCGGGCTCACCGTGCTCGTCTACTTCGTCTTCGGAGGCGCGCTCGCGCTCCCGCACACGGCGATCGCTGGCGTCATCCCGACGCTCGACACGCTGCAGCAGTTGGCGGTCGGGGTGATCACGGCGTGGAAGCGGATGCTCACCACAGTTGCACCGGTGGCCGCGCCTGACGGGCACCTGATCGTGCCGTTCCTGCTGATGCTGGTCGCCGCAGTACTCACCGCATCTCTCGCTCTGCGTCTTACCCGACCTGCCTGGGCGTTGATGCCCGCCGGCGCACTGCTCGCGCTGGTTATCGCCTTCGGCACTCCGGAGCCCGCCGTTCCCGCCATCCAGGGCACTGTTTTCGCCATCGTGAGTGTGGCCTGGCTCGCCCTGCGCGAGATCGCCTCTCCGCAGAACGCGGCCGTATCGGCCGGCCAGGTCGATGTGGCGCGTGCCCGTCACATGCGCACGCGTCGGCTGCTCTCCGGGGCTGCGGTGCTGGCGCTCGCCGGTGGTGCAGGCGTCGCCACCAGCGCGTTCACCACTCCGTCCGAGACGCGCCACGTGCTCCGCGACGTCGTCATCCCTCCGTTCGATGTGCGTGACTACCCCAGCGCGCTGCAGTCCTTCCGCGGCGATGTGCGTGACGCCGCCGAGAAGACGCTGTTTACAGTGAGCGGTCTTCCGCCCGGTGCGCGCATCCGGCTGGCATCCATGGACGAGTTCGACGGTCAGGTCATCAATGTCGTAGACGGAGGCCCCGGCTCTTCCAGCGCATTCTCGCCCATCCGCTCCAACATGTCACCTAGCGCCGAAGGCGTGCCGGTGACGCTGGAGTTCGAGATCGGCGACTACGACGGGGTCTGGGTACCCAATGCCGGCGCCGTGTCGGAGTTCACCTTCGACGGCGACGATGCAGACGAGCTGCGACGGAACACCTACTACAGCACAGGCACCGGCACCGCGGTCACGACGAGCGGGATCGCGGAGGGCGATGCCTACTCCGTGCAGACGACGATCCCCGCGCAGTATGCCGAGGAGCAGCTCGCGGATGCCGAGTTCGGCACCGTGCGCGCGCCCAAGAACGAGAACGTCCCCGAAGACCTCACCGCGCTGGCTGCGGAGACCGTTGCGGATGCGGAGACGCCGATCGAGAAGGTGCGGGCGCTGGAGACATTCCTCTCGGAAGAGGGCTTCTTCAGCCACGGACTGGAGGGTGAGGTGATCTCACGCGCCGGGCACACCTCCGAGCGCATCTCTACTCTCATCGGCGGCGCGCAGATGGTCGGAGACGACGAGCAGTACGCGGTCACGATGACCTTGCTCGCCAGCGAGCTCGGTATTCCGGCACGCGTCGTGATGGGCTTCTATCCCGACGAAGAACAGCAGAAGGACGCCGTGTTCACCGCGACCGGCGAGAACGTGCATGCCTGGGTCGAGGTCAACTTCGACGGCTTCGGATGGGTGTCGTTCGATCCGACGCCTCCGGAAGACCAGGTTCCGAACGATCAGAACACCAAGCCCCGTGCCGATCCGAAGCCGCAGGTGCTGCAGCCGCCGCCTCCGCCGCAGGAGCCGGTCGACCTTCCGCCGACCCTTCCGGACGATCGCGAGTCCGAGGATGAGAAGTCGGACATCGGCGGCATCATCGCCGTGATCCTCGCGATCGGTGGCATCTCGCTCGGCGTGATCGCCCTGCTCGCCTCACCGTTCATCATCATCGGCGCGTGGAAGGCGTCGCGTCGCCGGTCGCGCCGGGCTGCAGAGCGCACCGCGGATCGCATCTCCGGCGGCTGGGACGAGCTCACCGACCGGGCGGTCGACTATGGGGCGCGCTTCACCGCCGGCGCCACCCGCAGTGAGGAGGCCGCTCATGTCGCCGAGAAGCTGGCGGTTTCTGCCGCGACGTCGCTCGCCGATCGTGCCGACGCCGAGGTCTTCGGCCCAAGCGACCCGAGCCCAGAAGAGGTCGAGGCCTTCTGGAAGGAGGTCGACGAGATCGTCGTCGGCCTCGGCAGCGAGGTCGGGTTCTGGAAGCGGATCAAGGCACGTCTGAACCTCCGCTCACTGTTGGGAGGCTCGAACCTCTCGGCAGGTATCCAGGGCCTGAAGGATGCCGCGACCGCGCGCGTTCGACGAGAACCTGGCACGATCAAGAACAGCACTTCCGATGTATCCGAGAGTGAGACACCATGACACAACTGGCGTTCGGCACGGTCGCCCCGACGTCGCGGCGCGCCGTGGCATACATCATCGACGCCGCGATCGCGGCCGGGCTCGGGATCGTGCTCAGCATAATTCTCACGGTGGTTGCCATCTCGGCAGGCCTTGATGGGATCCTCGGCGTGCTCGCCATCGGCGGCCCGCTGATCTCGGTGGTAATGCTCGGATGGTTCATCGTCTACACGCTTATGCAGAGCGGCCGTGGGTCGATCGGCATGCGCGCGCAGAGCATCCGCCTCGTGCGCGAGGTCGACGGCGCGCCGCTCGGATTCGGCATGACCCTGGTGCGGAACATCATCTTCGGCCTCGCAGCATCCATCATCGTTGGTTACTTCACGCCGTTGTTCGACGGCTCGGGGCGATTCCAGGGCTGGCACGACAAGGTCGCGAAATCGCTGATGCTGGACTCGCACACGGTGCCGACCGCGGCCACTGCGGCTCCTCCAACCCAGGCGATGCAGGTGCCGCCGCGCCCGCCGCTGCCGCAGGCACAGCCCGGATCGCCCACACTCGCGACGGCCCCGCGGCCGACTGTTCCGCAGATGCCGATGGTTCCGCAGATGCCGGCCGTTCCTGTGACGCCGAGCTCCGCACCTGTTGCACCTGTCGCACCGGTCGCGCCGCCTGCACCGGTTGCCGAGGAAGCGCTGATTGCGTTCGTGCCCGGTGTGACGCAGGACACCCCGCCGCAGCGGCCTGCGCGGACCGCCGATGTGACGGTTTCACAGCCCGATCTCGATCGCGAGCTCACTATCGTGCCCGATCTCGCCGCGGTTGCCGACTCAGACGGCGTTGAACCGGAGGACATCGAGGACACCCGGATCAGCGTCCCCGGCCACCGGCTGGTGTTCACCTGGGATGACGGCACCCGAGTCTCGGTGTCCGGGCGTACCCTCTTCGGGCGCAATCCCCTTCCAGAGCAAGGTGCAACCGTGGTGTCAGTGCGCGACGAGACGCTGTCGCTGTCGAAGACTCATTTCGAAGCCGGTGCGGACGTCAGCGGCGGATGGGTGATGGATCGTCACTCCACCAACGGACTGACGATCGTGCGAGACGGGGAGCGGATCGCATGCGCCCCGGGCGAGCAGGTGAGCGTCCGTCTCGGCGATGCCATCGAGATCGGCGATCGCATCGTCACGATCGGCGGCTACGTATGAGTGCATCGCTGATCGTGACGTCCGGCTCGGCCACGCATGTGGGCAGTCGCCGCACTCTGAATGAGGACTCGCTGTTGGCGAGCGCTCCCGTCTTCCTCGTCGCGGACGGTATGGGCGGACATGAGGCGGGGGAGCGCGCGAGCGCCGCGGCGCTCGCCGAGTTCGAGCGGTATTCCGGCCGTGAGTCACTCGTCCTCGATGATGTGCGCGCTGCCGTGAGCAGTGCACGTCTCGCCGTCGACGACATCTCCACCGCCAGCACCGGACGCGCAGGCACCACTTTGAGTGGAGTCGTGCTGGCCTCCGTCGACGGCACCGGCTATTGGCTCGTCCTGAACATCGGCGACTCCCGCACATATCGACTGTCGGACGGCGAGCTGGAACAGATCAGTGTGGATCATTCAGTTGTTCAGGAGCTGTTGGAGTCTGGCGAGCTGACTTCGGCTGAAGCCGCCACCGATCATCGCCGCAACATCATCACCAGGGCGATTGGCGGCGGCAGCACCGGCGAGGCCGACTACTGGATGTTCCCCGCAGACCTCGGCGACCGAATCTTGGTCTGCTCGGACGGGCTCTGCTCTGAACTGCCCGACAACTACATCCGCGACGTCCTTTCCCTCGAGGCCGACCCGCAGAACGCGGCCAACGTCCTTGTGGCCGAAGCTGTGAGAGCCGGCGGTCGCGACAACGTGACGGCCGTGATCGTCGACGCCGTCTCCGTCGCGTCCCGTCCGGGGCGGCCTGTGGAGACAGATGTTCCCGATATCGCGGATACTCGTCCGCGCGAAGCCGCAGGAGGAGTGCGCCCATGAACGTCACCTATCGCCCTGGACAGTGGAACGCGCTCATCAGGGCAGACACCGTCATCGTTTTGCCTCCGCGAGCAGACGCGGCGTTCGTCGCCGAGATCTGGGACGGTATGCGCGACGCGCATGAACTCGGCGCGCTGGTGGATCTGCTCACCCTCGGCTCCGGAGGATCACTCGCAGGGATCCCGGATTTCGTGGCGATCGCCACGGATGGCGCAGACGTTCGCGTCGCCGTACGCGGTGTGCCCGATGTCACGGTCGACTCACCCGAGGGTGAGATGCGCGTCAGCGGACGAGAAATCACCACCTGGAGTGAACGTCTGATCCGCTCGGCCAGCCGGATACACATCGCAATCGCAGACGACGCTGATGTCTCCTTCCCGATCGTCGGCGGTGTGGTGCTCGCTGCTGCAGTGACTGTGGAGCTGGTGGCGTCGGAGCGGGAACAAGAGCCGGAACAAGAAGCGGCGCCGGCAACGGTGGAGCTGGAATTGCCGGTGGCTCCTCCCGTTCCCGTGGCCCTGCCGCTACGACAGGAGACACCTTCTGCTGCCTCGGACGAGGGCCCAGACACTGCAGACACGCTAATGCCGGAGCAGGTCGATTCCACCGCAGAGGTAGATGACTTCGATCTGTTGTGGGGCGACACTGTCCACATCATCCCGGCGGGAAGTCCCGTGCCCAAGGGCACCACCGGCGACCATGACGGTGAAACCATCTCGCTCGCCGAGGCCCGCGCGCTCCGTGAGCCGGCCGCAGCGTCATCATCGGAAGCACCGACCGTCGTGATCCCCGTGGCGTCCGTCGGCCGCATCCGGCTCTCCACAGGGCAGAGCGCAACTCTTGACCGCCCGGTGATCATCGGCCGGCGGCCGCGATCGACCAGGGCCAGCGGCGCCAACCTGCCTCACCTCATCGCGGTGGACAGCCCCCAGCAGGACATCTCCCGCAATCACCTTGAGGTGCGCCCAGAGGGTGACACGGTGGTGGTGATCGACCTGCACACCACGAACGGCTCTACGCTGCTGCGGCCGGGTGTCGATCCCATGCGCCTGCACCCCGGTGAGCAGGTCTTGGTGCTGAGCGGCGACGCCGTCGACCTCGGTGATGGTGTCGTCGTCACGTTCGAGGGTCTTCTGTGAGCAGACCCCCCTCTTCGCCTCCCGAGCTTCCTGGCTTCACATACGTGGAGCCGCTGGGCACTGGTGGCTTTGCCGACGTGTTCCTGTATGAGCAGCAGATGCCGAAGAGGCGTGTCGCCGTCAAGGTGTTGTTGGCCGATCGCATCTCGAGCGGATCCGCGCAGGAGTTCGCCGACGAGGCGAACGTCATGGCGATGTTGTCGACGCACCCGGCGATCGTGACCATCTATCAGGCCGCGGTTGCCGGAGACGGCCGACCGTACCTCGTGATGGAGTACTGCCCTCGACCGAACCTGCAGTTGCGTGCACGTAAGGAGCCGTTCTCGGTCGCTGAGGCTCTGCGCGTCGGCATCCAGGTTGCCGGAGCCGTGGAGACCGCGCACCGTGCCGGTGTCTTGCACCGCGATATCAAGCCGGCAAACATCCTCGTCACCGAGTACAACCGCCCTGCGCTCACCGACTTCGGCATCGCCTCGACGACCGCCACTCTCCCAGAAGCGATGGGGATGTCGATTCCGTGGTCGCCGCCTGAGTCGTTCGGCGACCCGCCGCGGAGCGGCGTGTGGTCGGATGTCTGGGCCCTCGGTGCCACCCTGTTCACCCTGCTCGCAGGGCGTTCGCCGTTCGAACGTCCGGGTGAGCGCAACGCCAGCGCTGACCTGATCGAGCGCATCGAACGCGCTCCGTTGGTACCACTCGAACGCGCGGATTCGCCGGCAAGTCTGCAGCGCGTCCTCGACCGGGCGATGGCAAAGAATCCCGCCGACCGGTACCCCAGTGCTGTCGCCTTCGCACGTGCGCTGCAGAAGATTCAGATCGAGCTGTCGCACTCCGTCACACCTATCGACATCGTCGATGATCATCCCGTCGAGCAGATCGACGATGATGACGACGGACTCACCAGGGTGCGTCAAG
This sequence comes from Microbacterium sp. Y356, assembly GCF_059445355.1. NCBI lineage: Bacteria > Bacillati > Actinomycetota > Actinomycetes > Micrococcales > Microbacteriaceae > Microbacterium > Microbacterium sp. Y356. The sequence continues at coordinate 1,417,023 of NZ_JCAIUE010000001.1, read as the reverse complement.
TCGTCAGCATCGCCCCGGATGCTGGAGCGACCCGTCCGTCCGCGATGACGCAGCCGTTCGCCCCGAGCCTCGACTCTGCGCCGGTCTCGCCAAAGGTCGACGACACTGTGATGCGGCCGCCCACGGTCGTCGTTCCCGAGCCATCGCAGGATTCCGCGGATGACCGCACCCTGCTGCGTCCGCCACGGATCGTGGCGCCGCATGCGCCGGAGACGCCGCAGACGCCGGGACTCGCCCCTGCCGAGGTCAAAGCGTCACCTGCTCGGGGGCGCATGGGTTGGATCATCGGCGGGATCGCCGCGGCGGTGGTGGTCATCGTCGGCGGCATCATCGGCGTGAACCTCATCGCCACGAGTCTGAACGCCCCGCAGCCCGACCCCGAGGAAACCGAACAGGTCGTGGACCCACAGGACGTCGTCTCGACTGCCGTCCCGAGTGCGACTGATGTCACCGGTACCCGTGACGGTGAACAGGTCACCTTCACCTGGGCGAATCCAGACGAGCAAGAGGGCGACTTCTACATCTGGGAGCAGATCGTCCTTTCCGGAGAGACCAGCCCCGAGCGCGTGACGACGCCGACGGCGACGCTCACCGCGGAGGGGCCAGGAGAGGTCTGCATCGACGTCTCCCTGATCCGCGCGGACGGGCGCTCGTCCGAACCGGTGCGGGGATGCGTGAGCTGACATGATCTGGGAGATCGACGAGAAGAAGCAGACGGTTGAGGGACTCGACGCCGATGGGCGACCGGATCCCGCATATGCCGCCGCGCTCGGCCTGCTGCGTGCTCCGTTCGGGCGCCGTGCACTCGCCCTGACATGCGATGTTGCGTTCTGGCTGCTTTTGCAGCTGCCGCTCTGGCTCGGCGCGATGCCATTACTGTTCAAACTCGCAACCGGATCGATCTCGTCCTACGGGTTCATCAATCATCCGAGTTTCGTACTCGCTGTCGTGACGGCGGGCGTCACGGTACTTCTCACCCTCGTGTTCAGCATCGTGCAGCTGGCCCTCCACGGAACCAAGGGGCTGACGATCGGCAAGGCCATCGCCGGCATCCGAAGCGTGAATGTGCGCACGCTCGAGCGTCCTGGCTTCGGCGCGGTGCTACTTCGTTTCCTCATCGTCGCAGCCGCGAGCCTGGTGCCGCTGTTTGGCCTCGTGTTGTTCCTGATCTCTCCGACGCTCGACCCACAGCGTCGCGGTCGCGGATGGCACGACAAGGCAACGAACGTCTGGCTGGTGGACGTACGCAAGGGGCTGCAACCCTACGACGAAAAGCGGATGCGTGTCGCACGCAAGATGGTGAAGGCTGAGCCGGCTCCAGAGCGATCGGCGCTACCTTCCCTTGCCACCCCGGTGGATCCGGCGGCGCAGCCCGAATATCGCCCAGGCAACCGCGTCAGCGCCGGCGTGATCGGTGTTGCGCGTCCCTACGAGGCGCGTGAGCGTCCGGTTATTGGTCTCCCCCAGACGGTCCCGCCTGCGGAGGCCGGCCCAGGTGAGGCGGGCAAGCCGGTGCTCGGCGGATACCGGATCTCTGACGGCACGCCCGCCGCCGGAGCGGAGCCCCAGACTGTGGCGTCTGGCGTTCGCCTGGACGCGCCGCTTCCCGACCCGACCCCCGCTCCGGAGCCCGCTCCGGAGCCCGCTCCGGCGCCCATGCTGGAGCCCGCCCCAGCGCCCGTACCGGAGCCTGCCCCAGTGCCCGTGCCTGAGTCCGCCCCGGCGGCACGCTTCGGGCTGCGCCTCGATACGGGTGAGAGCATCCTGATATCCGAACCCGTCCTTCTTGGGCGCAACCCGGATCCGGCGCAGTACTTTGGGGCACGACCGATCGCGCTGGCAGATGACAGCAGGTCGTTGTCGAAGACCCATCTGCTGGTGCGCCCCGTCGACGGTGGACTTGAGATCGCCGACTGCGGATCCACAAACGGGTCGGGACTGATCCGAGACGGTGTCGAGTACGTTGTCGTTGCTGGTTCGCAGGTCATGACGACGGACGGCGACCTGATTCGGATCGGCGACCGTACGGCGGCCGTGATTCGGATATGAGCGAGGGCGAGCACATGATCGCTGGCGAGTTGAGCAGGACTGAGGAACACGAATGCGACTGAAGCTGACCTTGCACCGTCAGGCGGGCGATCCCGTCGATATCGTGATCACGACGGATTCGACGGCCACCACCGCTGACGTGGCCCGTCACGTCGCCGAGGCGGATCCGACCCGGTCGACACCCGTCGCCGAGGGAGACGTGCTCACACTCGCCGTCGCGCCCCCTGCCGGTGAGCGGCTCATTCCCCTTCAACCGGACATCCCAATCGGCGAAGCACCGATCGGCTCCGGCTTCGCGGCATCCATCGTCAATTACGGCCCGAACTACGCGTCCACCGGAAGAGGCGACATCGTCGGCGTACTGCGCGCCACCGCAGGAACTCTCGAAGGTCAGGAGTTCGCCATCGCAGCCGGGCACGTGTTCGTAGGGCGGGACGCGGACAACGATGTTGTGCTCCTCGACCCGATGGTCTCCAAGCGTCATGCCCGACTCGAAGTCGGTACGCACATCGAAGTCGTCGACCTGAACTCCGCGAACGGCGTGCTGGTGGACGGCGTCGCGGTGCAGCGCGTGCGGGTTGAAGAGGGTGAGCCGTTCGTGATCGGCGGCACCACGCTCGTCCTGCGCCTTGCGCGATCCTTTGACGGCTCGGCGGCTGAGGAGCCGATCATCGAACGAGGCGGCGGCCTGCATTTCAACCGCAGCCCTCGTGTCGAGGTGCGCTACCCGGGGACGCGGTTCAAGTCCCCGCGTCTGCCCACCGAGAAGATCGGCAAGATCTTCCCCTGGCCGATCCTGGTTGCGCCGATCCTGATGGGCATGGCGCTGTACGCCCTTAATGAGAATCCGCGATCGCTCCTGATGATCGTGATGACGCCACTGATGGCGTTCGGCAACATCATCAATCAGGCGGTGCAGAGCAAGAAGAGTACCAATCACGAGTTCCTCCTGTTCGAGCGACAGTATGAACAGCTTGAAGAGGATTTCTTCCGTGGCAAGCCGGAAGAAGAACGCGCCCGCAACGCGGAGGCGCCGCCTGTCGCCGAGGTCTTCGACCACGCAATGCGCTTGGGTGCAATGCTGTGGACGAGGCGGCCAGAGCACTGGAACTTCCTCGGCCTGAGGCTGGGCAGCTGCAGGCTCCCGGCACGCAACATGATCGCCGATGCCGATGAGCCGGACGGCCTTCCTGAGTTCATCGATCGCATCGACAGACTGCGCGAGCGCTACGAGCTCGTAGATGACGTGCCGGTTTTTGACACGATGGCCGACGCCGGATCGATCGGAATCGCTGGTCCTCAAGCCGCGGTGGCAGACACGATGCGCGGCATGGCCGTCCAGTTGTTCGGGCTGCACGCGCCCAACGATGTGGTCGCCGTAGCCTTCGCCGACTCCGCATGGACACCCGAGCTCGACTGGCTCAAATGGATGCCGCACACATCCAGCGAGAAGAGCCCGTTCCGGGATTTGGCACTCGCGGATTCCGCGCCGACAGGTGCCGCCCTGCTGAGCATGCTCGAGGAGTACGTGCTGCGCGCCGGCGGAGAAGGCGGCGGAGGTGAGCCGCGCGGGCCGTTCAAGGAGGACTGGAATCCGCAGCTGTACGGGACGGATGTCGCTCGTGCGGCTACCGATCACAAGAGCACTCCACCGCTGTCGGTGATCGTCTTCGTGACCAGTGATGCGCCGGTCGACCGTGGGCGACTTACGGATGTGCTGGAGCGCGGCGCGGATCGCGGCGTGCACGCCGTGTTCCTCTCGCCCACAGTCGAGTCTCTCCCGGCCGTGTGCCGCAGCTACATCGACGTCACAACGGGTCTCGAAGATGCCCAGGTGGGCCTGGTCCGCACCGGTGAGAACTTCGAGCATGTGCGAGTGGAAGGTGTCTCCAACGCGTACATGCACATGCTCGCGCGACGTCTTGCGCCGGTGGTGGACGCGAGCACCGTGGTGCACGATGCGTCCGATATCCCCAGCTCGGTGATGTTCCTGCAACTGGTCGACCCGGCGATCGCGGACGACCCGCAGGTCGTGATCGAGCGCTGGCGGCAGAACAACACCATCGTTGATCGCTCGCCGAGACCTCGGCCTCGGCTGAAGAAGTCCGGCACGCTCCGCGCGATCATCGGCCAAGGGGCGAGCGACGCGATGGCACTCGATCTGCGCACGCAGGGCCCGCACGCACTCGTCGGCGGCACGACCGGCGCGGGAAAATCCGAGTTCCTGCAGGCATGGGTTCTTGGTATGGCTGCGGCGCACAGTCCGGATCGCGTCACGTTCTTGTTCGTTGACTATAAGGGCGGATCCGCCTTCGCCGACTGCGTGGAGCTGCCGCACTGCGTGGGGCTCGTGACTGACCTGAGCCCGCACCTCGTGCGCCGTGCGCTGACGAGCTTGCGAGCCGAGCTGCAGCAGCGGGAACATCTGCTCAATCGCAAGAAGGCGAAGGATCTACTCGAGCTCGAGAAGCGTCAGGATCCGGAGTGCCCTCCAGCCCTCGTTCTCGTGATCGACGAGTTCGCCGCTCTCGCATCCGAGATGCCGGAGTTCGTCGATGGCGTGGTCGACATTGCACAGCGCGGTCGGTCTCTCGGCATCCACCTGATCATGGCGACCCAGCGACCAGCCGGTGTCATCAAAGACAACCTGCGCGCGAACACCAACCTGCGCATCGCCCTGCGCATGGCGGACGAGGCAGACTCCCGCGACGTCGTCGACGACGGCATCGCGTCGACCTTCTCCGCAGCGATCCCCGGCCGTGCGATCGCGAAGACCGGCCCTGGCCGGCTTGTACCGTTCCAGTCGGCGTACGCGGGTGGCTGGACCACCGACGACGATGCCGCGGTGGCCGAGGTGCGCGTGGCCGAGCTGCGTTTCGGCTCCAGCGCGGAGTGGGAATCCGACCGCCCAGCCGAGTCCGACTCCCACGAGGAGGATCTCGGGCCGAACGACCAGAAGCGCATCGTGTCGACGCTGATCCGCGCCAGTGACGTCGGGGGACTCATCCGGCCCCGCCGCCCATGGCTCGACGACCTGTCGCCACTCGTGGATCTGTACGACCTGCCAAATGATGGTGACACTCGCATTCCGCTCGCGCTGGTGGATGTGCCCGAGAAGCAGTTGCAGCAGCCGGCGGTGTTCGCCCCTGACCGCGATGGCTCACTGGTGATCTACGGCACCTCCGGTTCAGGTAAATCGACCCTCCTGAAGACGATCGGCACAGCCGCAGGCATGCGGCCGGATCGTGGCCGCGTGCAGGTCTACTGCCTTGACTTCGCCTCGGGTGCGTTGGGTGCGCTTGCCGTACTTCCGCATGTCGGCTCTGTCGTGGACAGCGCAGACGTCGAGCGCATCCAGCGACTGCTGCGCACACTGGATCGGGAGATGGATCGCCGTTCCGCGTCGTTCTCGGCTGCCAGCGCGGCATCCGTCCAGGAATACCGGGAACTCGTCGATCCGAACATGGCGCGCATCCTGCTGCTGATCGACAACTTCCCCGAGTTCAAGAAGGACTGGGAGTTCGCGCCGGGCCGTGCGCCGTTCTACCGCATCTTCATGCGCATCCTCGGCGAGGGACGCACACTGGGCGTGCACACGGTGATCACCGCCGACCGCGGCAACGCGGTGCCGAGCGCGGTCGCGGCGAACATCTCGCGTCGCGTCGTGCTGCGGATGGGAGATCCGAGCCAGTACATGCTGCTGAACGCGCCGCGGGACATCCTTGACGAGCAATCCGCGCCGGGTCGGTCGGTCATCGACGGGCATGAGGCGCAGATCGCGGTACTGGGCGGCACGATGAACGTGGTCGAACAGACCAAGGCGCTCGCTGTGCTCGCTGACCGTCTTCGCGAGGAGGGCGTGCGTGATCTGCCGGAGATCGGCGCACTTCCGACTATGGTTCCGGTGACCGAGATGCCGGCACAGGTAGGCGGGATGCCGGTGTTCGGCGTCGCCGACGACACACTCGCACCTCACGGCTTCGAGCCGATCGGCTCGTTCGTGATCTCGGGTCCCCCGGCATCCGGCAGGACGAACACGTTGAAGGCGCTCATCATTGCCATGGAGCGCTTCAACCCGAACGTGCGGATGTATCACTTCGGCAGCCGTCGCTCGGAGCTCAAGGACTTCCGTCCGTGGGTGCGCAGCGCGACGCGCGCCGAGGACGAGAAGGACCTCGCCACAGAGCTCGCAGAACTGGTCGTAAGCGATTCGCCCGATGGCCGAATCATGATCGTCATCGAGGACATGCCGCACCTGGCCGACGGTGCGGCTGACCGCCCGATGCGGGCACTGCTGCAGGCGATGAACAACAGCGACCATCTGCTGATCGGCGAGGCCGAGATCAGCCGTGCCAGCGGCAGCATCGGTGTGATGGGGGAGTGGAAGACCGGAAGGCAGGGCATCGTGCTCAAGCCAGACACCTACGACGGGGAATCGATCTTCAAATCTCCGTTCGGCCGCGTCAAGCGATCGGACTTTCCCGTCGGTCGTGGCATCTTCGTACAGGCGGGTAAAGCTGTCACGATGCAGATCCCGTTCGTGCCTGATGCGCCGACTCATGGGTAGAGGTACATGGGTACCGCTCCCCGTATGCCAGATCGAGAACCTTGGCTAACCTCGTTGTAAGAGGCCGAGCGGCCTGAAGAAGACGAAACTTGGAGGCGGCTCTCATGGCAGCAGATTTTGGTGCAACATACAGCGAGATGGAAAGCGCGGCTCAGCGCCTTCGTGACGGACGTACCACCGTCACCGACACGCTGAAGGAACTGCAGGGCGTCATTGAGGACCTCGTCCAGGACGGGTTCAAGACCGAGAACGCTTCGGTGGCGTACAACACGTCGTACTCGGAGCTCACGAGCTCGCTCGACGATGCTGCGGAGGCCGTGAACGATATGGCGCAGGCACTCGACCAGATGGCGGACCAGATCCGCGACACCGACTCGAGCATGGCCGGCGGCGCCTGAGTCATTGCACTTTCGGAGGTCGTGGCGTCGGGGGGACTGACGCCACGACCTCTGTTTTTGCCTGAGACGCACATTAAACGGCGAATAGAATCGGGAACATGAGCGGAACGCAGAGCTACTGGTACAACCTGTCGACCCAGTCGGTCCAGCGTGCGGATGAGCGCCCTTCCGAGGACACGATCGGGCCCTTCGCTACTGCTGAAGAGGCACAGGATTCGCCGGCGGTGCTGTTGGAGCACGCGCGCGCGTGGCTGGAGAGCGAAGAGAGCGAGCGCTTCCGCGAGATGGCTGAAGGCGACGACAGCGCCGACTTCGTGTGACGGTGACGTCATGAGGATGCGCCGCCGCATCGCGGTACCGCTTGTCGCCCTCCTTGCGGTGAGCCTGGCAGCGTGCGCGCCGGCGATGCCGGAATCGGTCGTGCCCGGTTCGGCGATCACCGTGGGGTGGACGGGCGAGTTCACATCGACCAACGCCGCCGCATCCCCCACGTCAGGCAACGTCGACATCGCCGAGACGATCCGAGGCGACTTCGGAGACGTGATCGACGGCGAGTTCGTTCCCGACGAAGGCTTCGGCGCGGTCACGATCGTCAGTGACGACCCGTTCACGGTGCGGTTTGACCTCGCCGAGCCGTCGTGGTCGGATGACATCCCTCTCGACGCGGCAGATCTGCTGCTGGGCTGGGCCGGGGCATCCGGATACTTCGACCTCAGTGACCAAAGCGAGACAGCGGATCCCGAGCTCGCGATCCCTATCGTTGATGAGTTCGCACGCGCGATTCAGGTGACGTTTCCGCGGCCGATTATCGAGTGGCAGCAGGCGGTCACGGTGCCGGTGCCCGCGCACGTCGTCGGTCGACTCGCTTTCAACATGGACGACGACATGGAGGCGAAGCAGGCGGTCATCCGGGCGATTCAAGAGCGGGATCCGACCGCGCTCGAGGCGATCGCCAAGGTCTGGAACGAAGGCTTCGAGCTCTCCGACCAGGGGGAACTTCCCGCGGATCTGATGCTTTCCAGCGGACCATTCCTGGTTGAAGGGGCAGATCGCAGCGAAGCAGGACAGAGTGTGACGCTGGTGCCGAACCCGTCGTACCAGGGTCTCGTGACGCCTCAGGTCGCCCGCATCGATCTCGTGCCACCGGGCGACGACCCGATCGCCACGATCGGCGACCAGCTGGATGCTGCGCAAGTGGCTCCGATCGCGGCCAATCGGGCGCCGATCGTCGAGCTTGAGCGCAAGGATTTCACTGTTGATACAACGCATGACGGAACGGTGTGGGCGATGCTGTTGAATCCTGCTGGTGTCTTCACTGAGCAGCAGGCGCGAACCGCGTTCATCCACGCGGTACCGGCGAGTGCGATGGTGGAGCGCGGTTCCGGTGAATGGGCCGCCGCGTACGCCGTCACCACATCGATGGTGTCGGCGCCCGGCTCTCGCGCCCACGACATCGTGAGCGCCGACTCCGGATTCGCCGAGACGCTCGGCGATCCTGGAGACGACCCGGCGCTGGAGCGGGAAGCTGCCGGTCTCGCTCCAAGAACACATGTCTGCGTGCTGTACGACCGGCGGAGCGAGTTCGCGGTCGGGGCGTTCGCGGCACTTCGGGATGCCGCAGGCGAATTCGGCTGGAGCGTGGTCGACTGCGGCAGCGATGACTTCGACGGCGCGCTCGTGCAGCGCGGGTGGGATGCAGTGATCGCCCGCGTGCCGATCCCGCAGACGCCAGGGCAGATCGCTGCGCAGTGGGGCAGTCAGGGTGACGCATCCATCACTCGCCACGCGGATCCAGAGCGTGACGCTCTGATCACTCAGCTCGCCCAGACCACTGATATCTACGAAGCACGAGATCTTCGTGCGCAGATTGAGGCGACGATTGTGCGTGCCGCCATCGCACTTCCGATCGCCGCGAATCCGCGGGTGACGATCAGCGATCGCGACGTGACCGGCGTCACATCACGCAACGGCGCGGCGGCTCCGTTGACGTACGGCTCCGTGCAGTGGGCGGTCGTGCCGTGAACCGGACGCTGTGGGTTGTTCTCCCCATCGCGAGGCAGCGGTCGCGACCCGTAGAGTCTCCTCTGGAGGTTTTGCTGTGGGAATGATGTTGCCGAATGAGCTGATCTGGGTAATGGAGAAGCTGGGGTTCGAGTGGCCGGACATCGACGAGGACGAGCTACGTCGAGGCGGCGAGATGGTTCGCGCGTTCCACGGTGAGCTGGAGTCGAAGATTCAAGTGATGGACCGGAAGGTCAACGGGGATCTTGCGATGGCGATGCGTGGTCAGGCGGGACCCGCGTATGTGAGCGCGTGGAATACGAACCGTTCGCAGAATCTGCAGAAGCTGCTGGATCTGCTGGGTCCTGTGCCGACGGGTGTCGATATCGCGTCTGATGTGATCTTCGGTTTGAAGATGAAGGTCATCGTGGATGTGACGACGACGATGATCACGTTGGTGGCGATGTTGACGAATCCAATCACGGCGGTGGGCGCGGGTCCGATGCTGCTGATCAAGAAGAAGCTGTTGAATGCGGCGGTTGATATCGCGGTGGAGCAGGCATTGAATCAGGTGCTCCCGATGGTGGTCGAGCCATTGGCTGAGCATCTTCCGGCGGCCATCATGGCGGCGCTGGAATCGCCGATCGTCGAGGCCGTCGCGGGTGACCCGGATGAGTTCTATGCCGATCTGCAGGCTTTGGAACAAGCGGAGGGTGACATGGAAATGCACGCCTCCGATATCGAGACTTTGACGGAGCGGCTGATGGCAGATCTCGCCACGCTCAACATCGGGGGAGACTGAGTATGGGTAGGGGTCCTGGTTCAGAGATCGCCGATGCCATTAAGCATTCGCTTGATGGCATGCCGATTCACGTGCGGCAGCTCGCGGAGATGTTCCGCAAGCACGGTAATGCGCACAAGCGCAACAACAGCGACGTCACTGATCTTGACAACACCGGCGTGCCGCAGGAGCTGCGGGATGGCTGGAACACGGATTCCGGCTGGAATCCGAACCAGGTCGAAAGCTGGGGTAAGGGTGACCGTCCCGACCCGAGCGAGTACCTCGACGACGACTACATCCGAAATCACCTCGCCCAATTTGAAGACGGCGCGAGCCGGATCTACTTCTCAGACTCTCTGCACAAATGGGGCCCAGGCAATGGCGGAAGCACCTACGTGTTCCCCACCTCGCAGCTGCAGGAGATTCTTGACGAGACGGGTGGAAATCCCTTTGAACTTGCGGATCGGCTCGGCATGCAGCCAAGTGACTTCTTCGATGCGGACGGCAACCCGCTTCCCTTGGAAATCCGCCACTTTGATCCGTCCGAACTCGCCAACATCCGCATGCCTTCCGGCAACGAAGGCGGCGCGAACGCCCAGTGGATTCCGGGAGGCTACCTGCCGACGGGGGTTCCAGAGGCAGTGATTGACATTCCTGGAAGCGCCACCGGAGTAGGGGCCGTCTTGGACAATGATGGCAACGTCATACCCAACGGCGGCGATGACTATAACCCCGGACTTTGGCCCGGAACGAGCCAAAGCATGCCGACGCGACCATGAGTCTCGAAAAGGCCTTTGCTCCTGACTCGGTCCGTACTGGCGCCGTGATTTCGTTCAGCGGGGAGAAGCTCATCGTGAGCGGGGAAGTGATCATTCGCGCCGTCGAAGCTCGACTGACGGCCCCCGGACTGACGCTGGACCGCACTGATCAGTGGCTCGCGAACAACGTACCTCTTCTGTCGAAAGGTGCGGCGTGGATCGTGCCGCTGTCTTGGGAGCCACTGCAGCGTGACGGGGATGCATCCGAACGACAAAAGCTGCGTGATCGAGCCAACGAGCTGTGGATCGATATTCGGAGTTCATGCTCGTACCGGCAGGGCAATCCGATCGCGATCGATCTTGCCCCTGAGCCCGGTCAGAGTGGGCGATATGTGTCGGAGCTGGTGCGCACAGGAGTCAGACGAGCTGACTGGTGGGAATTCGGCGACTGTGCGGTGGTCCTGGTCGTTCACGGCGAACCATTACCGGCCCCGAAGACAATGATCGCCGTGCACGTGGTTCCGAGCGGTTGGGTATCAACGCGCCGACCTGCGAAGAAGGTACCGCGATTGGACCTCAGCTGGTCGTGGGCGGAAGTGGTCGAGTTCGCACGTCGGGAGGCGTCTGTGACGGCAGATACCCTGGCAAAGGTGGACGAAGAGGGGCAGGACTCATGACAGGTGCATTTGGGAACGTCGACGTGAACGTGGTACCACGCATCTACGGTGCGAGCGAGCTCGGAGTGCTGTCGATCACGGCTCCGGGCGACGCTCATCCTCGGGTGGAGTATGTCGGCGGCGAGATCTTCGTCGGACTGGACGCAGGCGACATTCGCGCGGCGGTCACTCGGGGGCAGGCAGAGGAATGGTCACGCCCGTTCAGCGACGCGGTGGCTGCGGCCGTAGCAACGGCGGGCGCACTGCCCGACGTCGTGGCGGGAACGATCGTCATCAACGATGAAGTGCTGGCTTCGGCAGTGCTGATCGATCGCACGCGTGCCGCAGCGGTGGCGCTTCAGGGCGCCCCGGTCGTGTTCGCGCTGTCGCGTGACCGACTTGTGATCGCAGGAGCCGACGACGAGGCCGGCATCGCACGCGTTCTAGACCTGGCTGAGGAACTGTATGACGCGGGTGGTCCGTTGGTGAGCGCTCACCCCATCATCCTTGATGACGGCGCCTGGGCACCGTTCCCGTGGCTCGAGCGTTTCCCGGCGCTCGAGATGCGCATCCAGCGCGTACTCCGTTTGTTCGGCGTGCGTGCGTACGAGGCGCAGACCGTGGCGCTCCAGCGTCCCGATGTTCACCTCGCCGACCCCAAGATTCAGGTCCTCGAGACCGGTGTCACCACCACGTTCGCGACCTGGCCAAAGGGCACCGCGACGCTGCTGCCAGTCGTTGACAATGTGATCATCGCGGATCCGGCAGGCGCACTCAGTGTGGCGACAATGAACGAGTTCCTCGATGCCGCTGGCGAGGCCGTCGTGCGCACTGGCCTATCGCCGCTGCGCTACTTCGTGCCTGGAGAACCGCCGCGCTGACCACGCTCCCGGCGATCGAGAGTGTGTCGCGGACAGTCAAGCCGCGATGTCGAATCGTGCGCGGCCGCCTAAGCGTGGTGTGCGTGCGGGGTCGACGTAGACGGGCGGGATGAACCAGACCCCTGCGGTGGTACCCGACCCGTCGATGCGGATTTCCCAGCCGTTGTCATGGATGCGGTGGTGGCAGGTCTCGCACAGGAGGATCCCGTTGGAGAGGTCCGTTCGTCCGTGATCGCGATTCCACCATCGCAGGTGGTGTGCTTTGGTCATCTCGGGTGGGAGGTTGCACATCGCGCATCCGTCGTCGCGTTCTACGAGCGCGAGGCGTTGTGATTTTGTGAAGAGGCGTTTGTGTCTGCCCCAGTCGAGGATTTCGCTGTCGCCACCGAGGACGAGCGGGATCACGCCGGCGCCTGCGGCCATTCGCCGTGCGGCGCCTGCGCTGACGGGCTGGTCGATGCCGTCGATGGTCGCCGTCCCGGTGCCGTTTACGAGGTCTGCATAGTTGATGCGGACGATGACCGTCGCTCCGGCAACAGGGGTGCGCGATGTGCAACCGAGGGCGTGAGAGCAGAACAGGGCGAGCGCGTCGGCCTGCAACATCGCGACAGTACGGCGGTCGGCATCCGGAGCATCCGGATCGGGGGCGTTGTTGCGGGCGGCGAACGCGGCGGACACGTAACCGCGGAGCGCGGCCACGATCGGCGCACCGGTCTCGACGTCGAAGTCCCCGTCGAAGTGCAACCGCCCGCCACGCTCGTGGAACGTCAGCGAACGTCTGCCGCGCTGCTCATCCTCACGCGGTTCCACACCGTCTGGATCCAGCCATGCCTCCACGCGCACCACGAGTCGGCGCACCTCATCGAGTGCGAGTCCCGGTGCAGCGTCAACCAACAGTTGCTCGCCCTCGGACGTCTGCTCCAGCCCGGCCGCGATCCGGCACCGCTCCAGCACTGCGATGATCAACGCCGCCGCCTGCGCGCTGAGCGTCCCGGCCTCCATCGCCTCCCGCACACGCGGGTACTTCGCAGGCAGGCGCGAGCCCAGCAGATCCGTGCGGATCGCGGTTGCCTCGCCCACCTTGATCAGACGCGACGCGTCCCCAGTCGACACGCCAGTCGCCGCCGCGATCAGCTTTGCCGCCGAACGGAATCCCTGCTGCTTCGCCAGAGAGTCGGCGCCGAGCTCAGGACGTGACTCGCTCGCAATCCCCGCCGCCACATCGACATGCACAGCATCCAACCGACGCTGCAACAGGCCGACCGCGTTCGTGACCGCGATGAGCTGTTCCCTCGAAAGGTCATTTGCCTCGCTGGCGTCTGCCCACACTTCATCAAGGCGAGAGAGCGCCTGGTGCAGAACGGTCAGCTTTGACATGTCTTCAGCTTATCGCAAAATCGAGTCAGTATCGAAGATTTGTTCTAAAATAGTGGAAATATCCTGAGACTGAAGGGTTTGATCCGAAACAAGAAGATATTCCACTTTAGAATCTTTAAACGATTACTGAAGGGAAAATACCAGCGTGATGGGCTGATCTCCCCATCGCCTCTGCACTCGCCCCTCGGTAGCGTCATAGCCGGAGGTGGTTGCCGTGGGAATGATGCTGCCGAACGAGCTCATCTGGGTGATGGACAAGATGGGGCTCGAATGGCCCGACATCGATGAAGACGAGGTGTGGAAGGCCGCCGGTCTCGTGCGCGTTTACCGCGACGACATGGAGACGCTGGTGCAGGCAGCCGATCGTCGCATCAACGGCGACCTCGGTGCTGCTATGGTCGGACAGACCGGCACCGCACATGTGACCGGGTGGAATCGCAACCGCTCCGAGAATGTTCAACAGCTGCTCGATATTCTCGGACCCGCAGCCACCGGTATCGACCTCGCCGCGGATATCGTGCTCGCGTTGAAGATGAAGGTGATCATCGACGTCACGGTCACTCTCGCCCAGTTGATCCCATTGCTGGCCGCAGGACCGTTCGGGCTGGGCGGCGCCGCGGTGCTGATACTGGCACGCAAGAAGCTCTTCTCGATGGCGATGGAGGCGACGCTCGAGCAGGTCATCAACCAGGTGCTGCCGCTGGCGATCGAACCCCTCGCGGAACAGGTGCCGGGGTTGGTGTTGGCGATGCTGGACGCTCCCGTCGTCGAGGGCGCAGTTGGCGACGCGGACGAGTTCTACGCGGATCTCGTAGCTCTCGACCAGGCAGCCGACGACATGGATGCGCACGCCGCCGATGTCGAGGATCTGACGGATCGACTGCTCGCAGACCTCGCCAACCTACAGATCTCAGGGGAGTGAACGATGTCATCGATGAAGACGCTGATGCGGGACCTCGTGGATGCCGTGGATGGCGCAGGGCGCGAGTTCAAACAGGGTTTCGCGGGTGCGTTTCGCAAACGCGGCGGAAAGCACCGGGCAGATGCCGACCGCATTCGTGGCGTGGACCGGCGCGGACGCGACAGCACTCCGCAGCACCGCGCTGAACCGTCCACGTCGCACGCGAAGAAGTACAAGATCGTCGAGGATGTCACTCGCGGTCGCGAGTCGTTCGGACACGAGCCGCGACACCGCAACCCGGACTACAACTCTGCCCGTGATCTCGGTCTGTCGCTGGGCAAGGACGTTCGTGCGCTCCCCGGCGACGTCCTCGACGAGATCAAGGACGTGCCGAAGAAGGTGCCGGGGCAGTTCGTCGAAGAGCTGTATGAAGATGCGATCGGGCAGGACGACCCAGACAAGTACGGCAAAACGGGCCAAGGAGACACGAGATTCCTCGCTCCTGCTAGCGAGGCAAACGATCTGACAGGTCTCAGTCACGCCGAGCTCGAGGAACGATTCGGACTGGAACCCGGCTCTCTCAATGGTGCGACGGTCGAGATCAACCTGATCCCAGACACGCGCTTCGCGAGTATCGAGATCGATTACCCCGGAGAGTGAACGGCGTGCACGGACACCGCTATGTGGGAAGTGCTACCCATGGTGGTGCCTGCGCCCGGATCATACAGTCGATCCAGGAGGTGCGATCGTGGGAATGATGTTGCCGAACGAGCTTGTCTGGGTGTTGGAGAAGCTGGGTTTTGAATGGCCGGATATCGACGAGGACGAGGTGCGCCAGGGCGCTGTCCTGGTGCGCACCTTTGGTTCGGATTTGGAAACAGTGATTCAGGCTGTGGATCGCAAGGTCAATGGGGACCTTGGCGGTGCGATGAAGGGTCACACGGGCCCCGCGACGATGAGCGCATGGAACACGAATCGTTCGCAGAACCTGCAGAAACTGATCGATATTATGCCCCCGGCGTCGACGGCGATGGATATCGGGGCAGACGCGATCTTCGCGCTGAAGATGAAGGTCATCGTCGATGTGACGACAACGTTGGTCACATTGGTTGCGATGTTGACGAATCCGATCACTGCGGTGGGCGCGGGTCCGATGCTGCTGATCAAGAAGAAGTTGCTGAATGCGGCGGTGGACATCGCAGTGGAGCAGTTGCTGAATCAGCTTCTGCCGATGGCGATTGAGCCGATGGCCGAGCAATTGCCTGCGGTGCTTGATGCGATCTTGGATGCGCCGATGGTGGAAAGTTCTGTGGGCGATTCGGATGAGTTTTACGCGGATCTGCAGGCGTTGGAGGATGCGCAGTCGGAGATGAAGCTGCACGGTGCGGATATTCAGACGTTGACGTCGACGTTCTTCTCGGAATTCTCCGCACTCGACTTCGGAGGGGACGCCTGATGAGCGCAGGAGCGAGAGCCGCGATACGACAACTGAAGCAAGCGGGTGCTGATGCCGCTCGCCACATGGATGACAAGCTTCCACGGCTTGCCGACAAGATCACCGAACACCTCGACGCCGTGGTGAAGAAGGTACGCGACACTGACAATCTCAACAGCACCGTCACTCCGCGAAGCCCGAACACCAAGACGACGTACTGGGATCCTGACTCGAAGCGGCCCGTCCAGGAAGAGGGCACGATCCTTGCGGACTTCGGCGGTACGACGCGCGGCGACAACGCAACCGCGGTCGGCCATCTCGGCAACCCAGGCGACGACGGTGGGCACCTTGGCGCGCATCGCTTCTTCGGGGACACCGCGGATGAAGGAATCGTGCCACAGATCGCCAACCTCAACCGGGGCGCGTGGAAGAAGATGGAGAGTGAGTGGGCCGATTCCGTTGCCGAGGGCTGCCGGGTCGACTACCGCATCTCAGTCGATCCGCCCGGGGCAATACGACCTGATAGATTTCAGGTCGTGTATGTGGTGTCCGACCCAGTTACAGGCCGAATCCTTCAAGTCCGCGACCCGAGCTTCGCCAACATCGCTGATCAGACGTTTGACCGGATTGACCAGCTTTGAATCGACCCAAAGGAAACGTCATGCCAGACAACGTCGTAGCCGATGTCATTCGAGCGCTGATCGAGAACATGAAGGGCGACAGCGGTGGTTGGGACTCCTTCGCGATGATCCTCGAATTCCCCGAAGGGGAGTTCAACGAGGCTCATGGGTACACGTATTCTCCTGACGGTGTCATCACTGCCGTTGCTTCAGACCCGTGGGCGGTCGCACCGGCGGTAAAGGCGTATACGGACAGCTACTACAAACCGGATGAGACGTTGCCGGTGAAGATTCTCGTTCAGTTCGACCGTGTATCCGGACGTTACAACGTGATATTCGAGGACACTGACGAGAAACGCTGGAAGGTCACGCCGCGCAATTTCGACGAGATCTGCGAGGAATTGCGCCCAAAGTTCGACTGACCGCATCGCGATCCAGCGCCGCCGCCCCCTCCATGGCAGGATGTTCCCGAGGGGGCTCGCTACGTGAATGAACTGAATCCTGCTTCGGAGCCTGAAGAGGCCGCCAGGGCGAGGGATGCGAACCATGTCGCACCGCTTCGCCTTGAGTTCGCCGGTGAATGGCACGACCTGCCCACAGAGAAACCGTTCATTATCGGACGCGAGGGTGACCTCGAGATCGACGACAACCCCTACCTGCACCGCCATTTCCTGGAGCTGCAGCACCGCGATGGCCTGTGGTGGCTGGCGAACATCGGCGTGCGTATCGCGGCCACGGTCTCCAGCGCCGGCGGCGCGGTCCAGTCGTGGCTCTCGCCGGGCGCACGGATGCCGCTTGTCTTCGAGCGCAGCGTGATCGTGTTTACTGCTGGCCCCGTCACCTATGAGCTGAGCCTGCACACCGAGCAGGCCCCGTATGAGGTGTCCCACCAGGTGGAAGCGTCAATGAGCGGCGAAGAGACGGTCATGCCGGCCAGTTTTACGCCATTGCAGAAGCAGCTCATGGTCGCCCTTGCCGAGCCGATGCTGCGCCGTGAAGGCGTGAGCATCAACGAGCTGCCGTCGTCGAGCGTCGCTGCCGAGCGTCTCGGGTGGACGATGAGTAAGTTCAACCGCAAGCTCGACAACGTCTGCGACAAGCTTGACCGTATGGGAGTGCAGGGTCTTCGCGGCGGCCCGGGCAAGCTGGCGACCAACCGTCGTGCCCGCCTGGTCGAGTACGCGGTGACCACACAGGTTGTTACCCGCGCGGACCTTCCTCTACTCGACGATGAGTCACTGCGAAATCAGAGCGATTCCGACGGCGACTGAGCTGCTCTGCTCTGCTCAGCGCATCGCGTCGGCGAGGTGGCGTGAGTCGGTACTGAGTACCTTCACCATGATCCCGCGCTGACGCAGATCCGTGATCGTACGGGTCTCTTCGTCACGGTCGCGGCCCAGCGCGTGCACGTTCGTGACGACGAGCACATCACCCTTCTTCAGTGTGGGGATGAAACGCGCCAGACGGTCGCTCCAGCTCTCCAGGATCTCGGGTGCCGGATGCCGGAACCCTTCGATCGGGACACCGAACCGGGTCAGGTCGTCGCGCTGCTGCACGACCGACGGCATCCCATCGCGTGAGACGACCAGCCCGACCAAGCGCGATCCAGTGGGGCGTGCGTGCCACCAGTCGTGGTCGTGCTGAAGCTGGGTGAAGCACTTCGAGCACTGGGTCGCCTGGTGCGGCAGATGCAGCGGGCTTGTCAATGGCTCGTGATGTCCGGATACGGTCGTCAGATCAGTCGAATCACTCATCGGCGCACCTCCAGCATCCATTCTGCCCTGTTCTCGAGCGTGCGCGGTACTGGCTCAGAGAACCCCGAGCCCCCGCACCGCCTCGCGTTCCTCGACGAGCTCAGAGACGGACGCGTCCACTCGCGCCCGCGCCCACGCATCCAATTCGAGGCCTTCGACGATCTGCCACTCGCCGTCGATCGAGCGCACCGGGAACGATGACATGAGCCCCTCCGGAACGCCGTACTCACCGTGTGAGACGACGCCGGCGCTGGTCCAGTCATCCGTCCCTTGCACCCAATCGCGGGTGTGCTCGATCGTCGCGTTCGCGGCGGATGCCACGGAAGAAGAACCGCGCACCTCGATGATCTCGGCACCGCGCTTCGCGACCCGCGGAATGAAGGTCTGCTCCAGCCACGCCGAGACATCACCGACACGCTCCGCGAGCGCCTCGAGAGCCGGCCGCCCATCGACGGTCGCGTGCGAGACATCAGGGAACTGCGTCGCGGAATGATTTCCCCAGATGGGTAGGCGTCGGATGCTCGAGACCGGTGCATCCAGTGCTAGGGCGAGCTGAGCGCGGGCACGGTTCTCATCGAGACGCGTCAGGGCCGTGAAGCGCTCGGAGGGCAGCCCGTCAGCGGATGCCGCGGCGATCAGCGCGTTCGTGTTCGCGGGGTTGCCGACTACCGTGACACGCACATCGGCCGCAGCGTTGTCGGCGATCGCCTTGCCCTGGGGGCCGAAGATTCCGGCGTTGGCCGCCAGCAGATCAGCACGTTCCATACCGGGCCCGCGTGGCCTAGCACCGACCAACAGTGCGAGGTTTGCCCCGTCGAAGCCGGTGGCGGCGTCGTCCGTCACCTCGACGTGCTCGAGCAGGTCGAATGCGCCATCCTGCAGTTCGAGGGCCGCACCTTCTGCAGCCTTGAGGCCCTGGGGGATCTCGAGCAGCCGCAGCCGCACCTTCTCGTCAGGGCCGAGCAGTGCCCCTGCGGCGATGCGAAACAGCAGCGCATACCCGATCTGCCCGCCCGCACCTGTGATCGTGATTGTGGTCGACATGATTCGAGCCTACGACTGGGGGTCACTCAAGCACAGAGTGCGCGGTAATCTCATCGCATGACGTTCAATCCTGACGCCGATATCTCGGGCCACAAGACTCGTCGTCCCGGGCGCACAGCCGCGGTCGCTGGCGGCGGTATCGGACTGCTCGTCCTCATCGCGCTCGTCGCCGGTCCTTTGCTCGGCATCGACCTGTCGGGGCTCGTCGGCGGCACCCAAGACCCCGGATCGGGATCTGACGAGAGCACGGTGCTCGCCTGCGAGAGCGGCGAGGATGCCAACACACAGGACGACTGCCGCATGGCGGGCGCCCAGCTGATGCTCGACGAATACTGGGCGCAGCATGTCGAGGGCTACACGCCGCCGCAACTGTACGTTTTCCATGGTCAAACGTCGACGCAGTGCGGCACGGCGTCGAACTCGGTCGGTCCGTTTTACTGCCCTCCGGAGCAGGGCGTGTACATCGACCCGGACTTCTTCCAGATCATGCGTCAGCAGTTCGACGCATCCGCCGGCGAACTGGCGCAGCTCTACATCGTGGGCCACGAGTGGGGCCATCACATCCAGAGCATCACCGGCACGATGGACGCCTACCCGAACAACGGCACCGGGCCCGCCAGCAACAGCGTGCGCACCGAGCTTCAAGCCGACTGCTACGCGGGCGCTTGGCTTGCCGATGCGGCAAGTCAGACTGATCCGGAGGGCCGGAACTACCTGGAGACACCGACCGAGGCCCAGATCGAGGACGCGTTGAACGCCGCCTTTGCCGTCGGCGATGACCACATCCAGGAGCAGTCCGGCTTCAACAACCCCGAGTCCTGGACGCACGGTTCGAGCGACCAGCGTCAGAGGTGGTTCGCAAGCGGCTACGAGAACGGGCTCGGCAGCTGCGACACCTTCACGATCAGCGCAGACCAGCTCGGATAGCGTCTCTCCTCCCGCAGTCGGCGGGTGCTGCGCGGTACGGTGAAGAGACCGCCATGTGGCGGCAAATCTTATTCATCGGGGGTTGAATATGAATCTGGATGCGCTTTATCCACCGATCGAGCCGTACGACAGCGGGACGCTTCTCGTCGGCGACGGACAGCGCATCGCGTGGGAGGTCAGCGGCAATCCTGACGGGAAGCCGGTCGTATTCCTGCACGGCGGTCCCGGCGGCGGCACCGCCCCGTGGCATCGACAGTTCTTCGACCCGGAGAAGTACCGGATCGTGCTTTTCGATCAGCGTGGCTGCGGCAACAGCAAGCCGCACGCGAGCGAGCCAGAAGCTGATCTTCGTTTCAACACCACCGCGCATCTGATCGCCGATCTCGAACTGCTGCGTAAGAACCTTGGCATCGAAAAGTGGCAGGTCTTCGGTGGCTCGTGGGGGAGTGCACTCGCGCTCGCCTACGCACAGACGCATCCGGATGCGGTGACCGAGCTGATTTTGCGCGGCATCTTCACCCTCCGCCGCATGGAGCTGGAATGGTTTTACGAGGGCGGAGCGGGTGCACTCTTTCCCGACCTGTGGGAAGACTTCGTCGCGCCGATTCCGATTCTCGAGCGCAACCACATGATCGAGGCTTATCACCGCTTACTGTTCGATCCGAACCCTGCCGTTCACGTTCCGGCCGCGAAGGCGTGGTCGACGTGGGAAGGCTCCACCATCACACTGCGACCGGATGCAGACAAGGTCGCGGAGATGACCGAGGATGCCACGGCGGTGGCATTCGCCCGCATCGAGAGCCACTTCTTCGTGAACCGTGGCTGGTGGGCTGAGGGGCAGCTGCTGGACGGGGTAGACGCGATCCGGCACATCCCCGCGGTGATCGTGCAGGGGCGTTACGACGTCTGCACGCCGATGATGACCGCGTGGGATCTGCACCGAGCCTGGCCGGAGGCGGAGTTCGTCGTTGTCGATGACGCCGGGCACGCGGCATCCGAACCCGGCATCCAGAGCGCGCTGCGCGACGCAACCGATCTTTTCGCCGACGACTGATCCGCGCCGACCCGCGTAATCGGCTCAGGCGCGAAGTGCCTGGAACAGCGTCTTCGCCAGACCCAGGACGTCGCCACTCGCGCGGTAACGCGTCAGGCCCTCACACACGACCGCTCCAGTGCGTGCAGTGACAAACCATGGTGGCTTCGGCAGGATCGTGAAGCGTCCGCCGCCGTTTGCGACGGGCAGCGAGCGCGGGAACGGGCGAAATGGGCCACGCACGACCGACCGCTCCACGTTGTCGAGGAGCAGGGCATTGTGCACGACGCCGAGTCCGCTGCCGACGTCGTCGATCGTGTTCCCGGGGAATGCGCCCCACGTCAACGTCGGTGTGATGAAGCCGAATGCGGTCCAGGCATTGATCGCGATCGAGCCGTAGCGCAGGTCAGCGATCGCTCGTTCGAATCCCGTGCCGAGGGACTGCTGCGTGGTCGGGTCGATCAGCAGGTTTGCGCCGAGCGTGCCCTGGAGTTCGTCGTTCGCGTAGGCGACGGCGGCATCCAAGAACTCCTGACCGGTGCCGGTGATCTCGACAACGCCGAGCACGGGAGCGAAGTACTCGGTGCTCTGCAGCGCGCTCGCGTCGTCGCCATCGCCGATCTCAACGAGCAGGCGATCGCCGAGCACAAGGGCGTCGGGGTAGTCATCGCTCGCCTGCTGCATCCGGTCGACGGAGCCCGGATACCAGGCCGGACGCTCCGGGGCTTTCGCATAGGCGCGACGCAGTGCCACACGGAACGCATCGCGCTGAGCCCAATCGGACGACATGATCACGACCTGACCGGCGATGCAATTGTGGCCGCAGTTCTGCAGTCGCATCGTCGCGATGTGCTCTGCCTGGAACGTGAGGTCGGCCTCCGTCCACTCGCCGGGGACCACGATGATGGGCGAAACGCCGCCGAGCTCCGCGGTGATCGGCGTCTTCAGCTGCGGGCGGTTCTCCCTGCGGCGGCGCTTGCCTGCCGCGCCTTTGCCCCACACGATCGTGTCGAAGGTCGCTGCCGACCCAGTGATGTGCACATGGATCAGTTTCTTGTGAGCCGTGAGGTAGGCGCCGGTCTCGCCGTCACCACGGACGATCCGTAGAAAGCCTGGTTCGATCAGTGCGGCCAGGGCGTGTTCGAAGACCGGCACCAGAGCATCCTGCGTCGGGTTCACCTTCAGAAGTACGGTGCGATTGTGTGCGAGCAGTTCGTAGAGCACATCGAGCACGGGGATCGAGGTGACATTGCCCGCACCGAGCACCAGGCCGACACCGCCGGCGCTTGCGGGAGTGCGCTGGGCGAGGCCTGCCCCCGCGCGCGCCGATCGCGGCGTCGTGCCAGGCGTGAGCCACACCTCGCCGGTGAAGCCAGAGAGCAGCACCTTGTCGATGCCGGTCAGCGGGAACGCGTGCACGATCGTTCGGCCGCCCGGTGCGCGACCGAGCTGGATTCCCTCGAGCGGATTGCGTCCTTCGGCCAGGCGAGACAGCGTCTCGATGTATGCGTCGAGCGCTCCCAGCACGCTGTACGGCCCTGCCAGCCACTCCTCGCCCCGCAAGGGATGGCTGCCGTTCAACCCCTTGGACATTGCGGCGGTGTGCGCCCACTCCTCAGCGGAGGCGGCGACAGCTGTGCGAACAGCGCGCAGTAGCGTCGCGCGCTGGCCGACGCCGAGAGCAGACCAAGTGAGCGAGCCCGTCTCGAGCTCGTCGATTGCGGTGTCGAGGCGTGCGCGATCGGTGTCAGTCAGACCGGTCGCGGCAGCGGTTGCTGAGGTCATCAGGATCTCCTTCAGGCGGGTTTCCAGCCTATGCGGGCTGGGTTGCCGCGGTCTCGATATCGTGCCGGCGCAGCGGGTACCGGAGGAGAGGAATGAGACTCAGCGACATCAGGACGGCTGGCACGATGCTGAAGCTGAGCACGATGCCCGCGATCGCGGCGTCCGGTTGCACAGTTACGGCGCCGGTGAGGTCGAGGCCGGCCACGCTGGAGACATAACCTGTTGCGGCAAGCACGAGTGCGACGGTGGTGGCACCCAGCGCAAATCCGATGGTCTCGCCGGCTGTCCAGATCCCGGTGAAGGTGCCTGCCTGGCCTGGGCCGCTCGTCAGCTCGTCGTGCGAGATCACATCCGGCAGCATCGCCATAGGCAACGACTGCAGGCCGGCGTAGGCGATACCGGCCACGGCCACTGAGGCGTATATCCATTCGCCAGGAGCCCAGACCGCGATGGTGATCGTCGCGGAGGCGACCAAGAAAAGGATGCTGGCACCGAAGAACGCTCGCTCCTTGCCGATCCTGTTCGCGATTGCCGTCCAGCCTGGCGTCGCGAGAAGCGCAGGGCCGACAAGCGCGACGAACAGCAGCTCGACCGCGGCCTCATCGCGAAGAACCCAGCTTGCGACGTACTGCGCACCGGCGAGCATCGTGCCGGTGGCAAGGGCCTGCAGCAGAAAGGTGCCGAGCAACGCGCGGAACGGGATGCTGCGGCGCAGCGCCCGGAACCCAGAGAGGTACTGGTCGCGAAGGCTGGACGCTACGACTTTTGATCCCTCGGCAGGCTCAGGAATCGAACCGGCCGCGGCAGCAGCATCCGTCGCTGTGCGACTTGCGAGCAGCATCCCGATCCCGATCACGACGCCGGCGACGATGCCCATCAGCAGATAGCCGGTGACCGGATCGCCAGTGGCGCGGCGGAGCATGGGCCCGCCCGCCCCGAACAGCAGAATCGCGGCGGTGAGCACGACCACGCGCCAGCCGAGCAGGCGGGTGCGCTCGTCGTAGCTGCGGGTGAGTTCGGCCGGCAGCGCGACATATGGCACCTGGAAAAGGCTGAACGCAGTCGCGGTGCCGAGGAATGCCAGCAGCACGCAGGTCGCACTCGCGGCAGGGCCCCAGGACGGCGGCACGGCGAACGTCAGCGCGAAGAAGACCGGCAGTGTGAGTGCGCCGGTCACCATGAATCCGCGGCGAGAGCCGGTGCGTGCGAGTTGGCGATCGGATGCCGCCCCGATCAGCGGATCGATGACGACGTCCCACACCTTCGCGGAGGTGACAATGAGTCCAGCGGCGAGGGCGGCGACACCCAGATTGTCGGTGAGAAAGTACGTCAGGACAAGCCCGGGAAGGGTCGCGTAACCGCCGGTGCCCAGCGAGCCGATCGCATAATTCACGATCGTGCGCGGAGACAGGCGGGAGGATGCTCGTTCGGGCCGAGCGCCAGTGCTCATCGCGCCAGTGTAGCGGCGCGGAGCCGGGTCAGATCAGCCTGCTCAGATCAGCGCGAGCTCGCGAAGCCGCGACTCGACGTCGTCGTTCGAAGGTTCGACGTGATGCGAAGCATCCGGGTACACGATGACCGGGATGTTCATGCGCCCGGAGATCTCCTTGGCGATGTCAGCGGCGGCCGGCTCAGCAACCAGGTCCACGTAGGTGTACTCGACACCGAGCTCGTCGAGCTGCTTCTTGGTGCGGATGCAGTCACGGCACCAGTCGGCGCCGAACAACGTGATGGTGTCAGAGGCAGGAGAAGTCATATATCCAGGATATGTCGACCCAGCAGACCGGGCGTCGAAAGTGCTGTCACCGTCGGATCGCAAGCCATGAAACGATAGATGCTGGCAATGCGAGCGTCGGGGAGGAGAGGCACGTGGGAACGTCAATCACTGTCATCGTGCCGACCTTCAACGAGCGTGACAACGTCGCCGAACTCGTCGCACGCATCGGTGGGGCATTGGGTGGCCGCGAAGCGGAGATCCTCTTCATCGATGACAGCTCAGACGACACGGCCGCGGAGGTCGTGCGCGTCGCCTCCGACGCTGCGCTGCCGGTGCGGGTGATTCATCGCAGTGCGAACGTCGGCGGGCTGGGCGGCGCGGTCGTGCTGGGCATGGCAGAGGCCGCAGGCGACATCTGCATCGTGATGGACGGTGACCTGCAGCATCCGCCCGAGTTGCTGCCCATCATGCTGAAGCGGTTCGAGCAGGGCGACGCTGATGTCGTCGCGGCATCCCGTTACGTCGGCGGGGGTGACTCCCGTGGGCTCGGCACGGCGCTGCGATTCGGCGTCTCGCGGGCGGCGACCTGGCTGGCGAAAGCGATGTTCCCGCGGCGGCTGGCGCGCAGCACAGACCCGATGACCGGCTTCTTCCTCGTCGATCGACGACGCCTCGATCTGCCGGCCCTGCGGCCGCAGGGATTCAAGATCCTGCTGGAGATCCTCGCTCGGTCGGATGTGCGCATCGCCGAGGTTCCGATGGAATTCTCTGAGCGCCGCAATGGCACGTCGAAGGCGACGCTACGTCAGGGTGCCACCTTCGTCGCACACCTGACCCGGTTGAGATTCGGCAAGATGTCGCTGTTCGCGCTGATCGGCGTGATCGGCGCGGTCGCGAATCTCGGCATCATGTGGGCGCTCACGACGATGGGCATGCCATATGTCTGGGCGGCGATCATCGGCGCAGTGGTGACGATCATCGGCAACTTCCTGCTGCAGGAACGGTTCGTGTTCGCCGATATGCGTCAGGATGCCCGCGGCGCCTGGGCGCGGTTCGGCGCATCATTCACCTTCAATGGCATCGAAGCGACGCTTCGCATTCCGATTATGGCGCTCATGGTCGAGACCTGGCACATCTCCAGCGTGCTGGCCACTGCGCTCTCGCTGATCGTCGCGTTCTTCGCGAGGTTCCTGTTCCACTCGCTGGTTGTTTATGCGCCGCGCAGGCGGGGGAAGTCGGATGCCGCGGCTGAGCCGCCGACTGATACGGCGGGGCAGCGCATCATCCGTGCGATCGACGCCGAGGCGATGCGCCCCGGCGAGCTCTGAGCGTCGACGGGCGACCCTAGGATGAGGGGCGGCGCGCTGCTTCGTCTCGTGTGATGCAACCCGCCTGACGGAAGGGATGCTGCTCATGCTGCCAAACGTTGTCGTCGGGGCCGGAATCGTCGGACTCGCCACCGCCAGGGCGATGCTTCGGCGTGATCCAGATCGCCCGCTCGTCATCCTCGAGAAGGAGCGCGACGTCGCGCTGCACCAGACTGGTCGGAATTCGGGCGTGATCCATTCGGGGCTCTACTACGCCCCCGGTTCACTGAAGGCCGACTTCGCGATCCGCGGAGGTCGCCTGCTCCAGGAATTCTGCCAGGAGCACGGCATCCGCTACGACGTTCCGGGCAAGCTCGTCGTCGCCACTCGTCCGCAGGAGCTCCCCAGATTGGAGGCGCTGCGCGCCAGGGGTATTGCCAACGGGGTGTCGGTCCGCGACCCAGAACCCGGCGAAATCGCAGAACGTGAACCCCACATCGATGTCCTCTCTGCGCTCGTCGTCGAGCCGACCGGACGCGTCGACTATGGGGAGGTCTCGCGGGCGCTCGCCGCAGAGGTGCGGGCAGCCGGAGGTGAGGTGCGGTTCGGAGCCGAGGTGTCCTCTGTCGTGGAGTCGGGAGAAGGAGCCAGAGTCGAGGCTGGTGATCTCTCGCTTGTCGCTCATCGGGTGGCCGTGTGCGGAGGGCTGCACGCCGACCGGATCGCCCGTCGATCGGGACTTTCTGTCGACGTGAGGATCATTCCCTTCCGTGGCGAGTACAGCGAACTCCGCGCAGACCGTGCCCATCTGGTGAAGGGGCTGGTGTATCCGGTGCCTGATCCTGACCTACCGTTCCTCGGCGTGCATCTCACGCGCGGGATCGACGGCACGGTGCACGTGGGGCCGAACGCCGTGCCGGCACTTGCGCGAGAGGGTTACTCCTGGAGTCGCATCTCGATCCGCGACACTGCGGATACGCTCGCCTTCCCCGGTGCTTGGCGGTTGGGCGCTGGCTATATCGGCGTGGGGGCGAAAGAGGTGTTCCGTTCGCTCTCCGGGCGCGCGATGCTGCGCGCCGCGCGGGAGATGCTCCCTGAACTGCAACCCGGCGACCTCGCGCCCTCCCAAGCAGGCGTGCGGGCGCAGGCGGTTGGCAGGGACGGACGGATGCTCGACGACTTCCACTTCGTGCGCAGCGGCCGCACCCTCCACGTCCTGAACGCGCCGTCACCGGCGGCAACGGCGTCATTGCTCATCGGTGAGCACATCATGGACGTACTCACGGCTGATTGATGATGCCGAATCAGATCGGCGCACGCACGGCCGACGTCTGAGTGACAAGTTGAGCGTTCCCAGCCCGCATCGTGGAAGGGCTGGTAGGCTGATTGTGCAACGTGAACGATTCGCCGTGATTCGGCGCTTCACGTAGCCACTGATCAGGGCCGTAAAGGACCGCTCGCACCGACGCGCGCGGCATCCGCTTCTGATTTCAAGAACCTGAGATGCGCCTGCGCGCGCGTCCGCACAAAGCAATGAGCATCACCATAATGAGCAGTACGTCCACACATTCACCCTTACCCCTGAACTGGAAACAAGCAGACGACAACGTCTTTGTCGCGACCCGCGAAGGCGAATTCGCCGGTTTCGTCGAGCGCGAAGGCGCCACACACGTTGTCCACGACAACCACGGAGCCGACCTCGGTTCGTTCTCCACACTCGCCGACGCTCGGTCGGCCCTCGAGTACCCGCCGCGCCGCCGCACGCGTTCGATTCGGCAGACGCTGCGTCGTCATCTGACCAGGGCTCGTTCCTGAAGGTCGCTTCCGTTGGCCGAACGTATACGCGGTGGCGTATACGGGGCACGTTAGCCTGGAGTGAAGCGAACGGCGTCCGCCCTTGGCTTCACAGCTCAAGGGCTCCGATCGACAGGAGAGCATTATCTCCACCTCAACGGTCGTCGAAACGACCGAAAACATCCTCGGACCAGTACGCCAGACGTACGCAGGCAATGCCGACTTCCCTCCGATGGCGAAGGCATATCGAAGCGTGTCGCAGGTCGTACGTGAGACCGGACTGCTCAATCGCACCCAGTGGTTCTACCTGCTGACGGGAGTGGGCATCGCCCTCGCCCTCGGTGGTGCGATCACCGGGTTCATCCTGCTTGGCGACAGCTGGTTCCAGCTGCTCATCGCCGGCGCGCTCGGCATCATCTTCACGCAGATCGCCTTCGTTGCGCACGAAGCTGCACACCGGCAGGTGCTGACTTCTGGGCCGGCGAACTTCCGCCTCGCTCGCGTCCTCGTCGGCCTCGTCGGCATGAGCTACTCCTGGTGGGATAACAAGCACACCAAGCACCACGGCAATCCCAACCAGGTTGGCAAGGACCCGGACATCGAAGTCGACACGGTCTCGTTCCTCGAAGAGGATGCTGCCAAGTCCCGTGGCCTGATCCGCCTGATCACCCGCAAGCAGGGGTGGCTGTTCTTCCCGCTGCTCACGCTGGAGGGTCTGAACCTGCACTACCTCGGCCTGAAGTACCTGTTCACTAAGAAGGGTGTCAAGGGTCGCTGGATTGAACTGGCACTCATCACCGCGCGTCTCGCCGCCGTTCTGGTTCCGGTCTTCTTGATGCTCCCGCTCGGGATGGCGTTCGCGTTCATGGGCGTGCAGCTTGCCGTCTTCGGCGTATACATGGGCGCCGCGTTCGCCCCGAACCACAAGGGCATGCCGATCATTGAGCCGGGTGCCCGACTGGACTTCTTCACCAAGCAGGTTCGCACCTCTCGCAACATCTCCGGTGGTTGGTGGGTCACGATGTTCATGGGTGGCCTGAACTACCAGGTGGAGCACCACCTGTTCCCGAACATGCCACGGCCGCACCTGGCCAAGGCTCGCGGCATCGTGCGCGACTACTGCATCTCGAACGACGTGCCGTACACCGAGACGAACCTGATCCGCTCTTATGCGATCGTCATCGAGTACCTGAACCGCGTCGGGCTCGCCGCGGGTGCCGATCCGTTCGACTGCCCTGCTGCGACGCAGTTCGGTCGCGCAGCGGCATAGCTCCCCGCAAACTTCAGCGGTCCATCCGCGCTTCCGCGGCCACATCCTTCGGGAGTGGCCGCAGAAGTTCGTTAGGGCCGCAAAAGTTCGTTACGGCCGCAAAACTTGCTGCAGGTCACGCTACCCGCGACACCCATCCGGTCTCGTGCAGGCGTTGGAAGGCATCGAGCAGCAGGTCGAGTGTGAACTCGAACTCGGACTGATAGTCGCACGCGCCCTGCGGGTTGCGGATGGCCGCATCCATCGCGATCGCTGTGACATGCGGGTATTGAGCAGCCATGAACTGCATCATCGCTTGCTGTTCTGCTTCGGATGCCGCGGCCGGCGCAGGTGCGGCCGAGAACGCCTCGGCATTGAACCCCCAGATGCGGTAGCCCAGCGCGTGCATAGCGTGGTGGGCGAGATCTACTGACACTCCACCATCGATGAACTCTCCGGCGACGGCGTTCACATAGGCGAGAGCGCCCGGAGTCTGCCGGGTGGCGCTCTCGATCGCAGATCGCAGCCACGGATGCCGAGCCAGCGCTTCCCGCGCTGACAGCACCCGCGCACGTACGGCGTCTCGCCAAGGAAGACCGGATGCCGGCGCCTCATACTCCGCGACGACAAGGTCGATCATTCCACCGATGAGATCATCCCGGTCGGAGACGTGCTTG
The DNA here is from genome assembly GCF_059445355.1 of Microbacterium sp. Y356. Lineage (NCBI taxonomy): Bacteria > Bacillati > Actinomycetota > Actinomycetes > Micrococcales > Microbacteriaceae > Microbacterium > Microbacterium sp. Y356. Next base: position 1,387,312 of record NZ_JCAIUE010000001.1, on the reverse strand, counting down.
TAGAGCGCCATCGGCACGACACCCAGTCCGCCCGCAAGTGCGCGCATGCTGAGCGGTGCCAAGCCTTCGCGATCGGCGAACGCGGCGGCGGCGGTGAGGACGCGACCTCGGTCGAGGGGTACGCGCTTCGGTGCGGTCATCGATCTCCCTCTTGACGAGTTTACAGCGTACACCTAGGCTCGGGGTGAACAGGTGTACGCCGTACACCTTTCGTTGATTTCGAAGGGAAAACCATGTCCGACCGCACGCTCGCCAGGATCGCCGGCATCCTGTACCTCGTCACCTTCGTGACCTCGATCCCCGCCCTGGCACTGAAGCAGCCGTTCCTGGACTCGCTCGGAGCTGGTGATTCGGCATCCATGAGGTGGGCGATCGTGCTTGACGTTTTGCTCGCACTCAGCTGCCTCGGGACGGCCATCGCGCTCTACCCGCTCGTGCGGAGGGCGAACGAAGCGCTCGCACTCGGGTTCGTCGGCTCGCGAGTGCTCGAGGCCTCAACCGTGTTCGTCGGCGTGATCGCGCTGCTGTCGCTGGTGGACATCGGGCGCGCGGACGGCAGTGCTGCGCCGGTGCTTGTCGCACTCCACGACGCGGCGTTCCTTGCGGGACCGGGCCTGCTGCCTGCCGCGAACGCACTCCTGCTCGGCACGGTGCTGTACCGCGCCCGGCTCGTGCCGCGCGTCATCCCGCTGATCGGTCTGATTGGGGCGCCTTTGCTCGCGGCATCCGCTCTGTTGACGGTCTTCGATGTGGTGGATCAGGTGTCGGCGATCGCGGCGATCGCCGCCCTCCCTATCGCCGCATGGGAGTTCAGTCTTGGTGTCTGGCTGATCGTCAGGGGCGTCGACGCGGACGCTCTCGAACGTGCGACCGTTGCTACAGCAACCCGAGTTCCAACGCGAGCGTGACGGCGCGAGTGCGGTCGGAGACCCCGAGCTTCTCGAACACGTGCAGCAGGTGCGTCTTCACCGTCGCTTCGCCGATGAACAGCGACTTCGCGATCGCGGGATTGCTGCCTCCCGCCGCGACGAGCCTCAGAACGTCGAGTTCGCGCGGACTCAGTTGCGGGCGTTCCTCGCGCGCGGTGCGCATGCGTGTCACCAGGGTCGCCGCGATCGAAGGCGCGAGCACCGTGTGGCCGTCAGAGACCGAGCGGATGCCGGCAACGATTTCCTCCTGCGGTGCGGCCTTGAGTAGATAGCCGCTGGCGCCGGCTTCGATCGCGCCGAGGATGTCGTCGTCGCTCTCATAAGTGGTGAGCACCAGCACCCGCACATCCGGTAGTTCTGCGGCGAGACGGGCGGTGGCTTCGGCTCCGGTGAGGTTGGGCATCCGCAAATCCATCAGCACGACGTCTGGACGCAGCGCGTGCGCCAGCGCGACTGCTTCCGCGCCGTCTGACGCCTCGCCGACGACCTCGAGTCCGTCATCCAGCGAGAGCAGTCCGACAATGCCGGCGCGCACGATGGGGTGGTCGTCGGCGACAATGACGCGGATCATTCCGGAACCTCCGCAGCGATCAGCGCCGCCTCAGATTTCAATGGGATGTGCACGGTGAGAGCCGTGCCGTTCGGTGCGGCATCCGTCACGTTCAACGTTCCTCCTACGAGAGCTATGCGATCACGCATGCCAGCCAGCCCGAAGCCATGGCTGGCATCGATGGTGGCATCGCCGAGACCGCGGCCGTTGTCGCGCACAGTAAGCGTCGCGTCGGCACCGATCGTGAGGACGACGGATGCCGCGCTCGCAGCGGCATGTTTGCGGACGTTCGCCAGCCCCTCCTGTGCGCAGCGCAGCAGGACGACCTGGATGTCGCGCGATACGTCGCACTCGGACGCCTCCACGCGAACACTCACACCGGTCTCGCGCTCGAATCGCTCGCCGAGTCGGTGCAACGCCTGCGCGAGTGAACCAGAAGGGGTGGACGCCGGCGACTCGACGACCACGAGCGTGCGGGCTTCGCGCAGAGCTTCGCGGGCGCCTTCCTCGATCAGAGCGATGGTGTCGGCTGATCCATCGCGGCGGGCGCGTTCTGCGAGCATGACGATGCTGGTCAGCGTCTGCGCGATCGTGTCATGCACTTCTCGTGCAAGACGCGAGCGTTCGGCGGTGGCACCGGCTTCGCGGCTGGCGGCCTCCAGGCTGGTCTGCGCTTCGGTGAGCTCTGCGAGCAGACGCTGGCGCTCAGCGCCCCACTCGGCGATGCGCGTGATCCAGAGTCCCAAAGCGATGCTGAACGCCGCGGAGAGGCCCGAGGTGAGGAAGCCGGCGACCACCGTCGCCGGTTCGAATCCGCCCCACACCGAGTAGGCGAGGGTCAGCATGAGCGCATTCGCGAGCGTGACGAGCACCGATTGGCGGGTGGATCGTGACGTCATCCAGATCAGCGGTAGCACGATGGTCTGCAGCAGGAGCATGTTCGGAGCGAGTGAGGTTCCGACGGCGAGGAGGACGACGAGGCTGATCTGCAGGAGCGCCGAGGTCAACGGAGTCGGCAGCGGTGATTCGCGGATGCTGACGTACCGCCGGGCACCGAACGCGTAGACGGCGAGGATGCCGGCAGCGATCGTGACCAACACCCATGGCGATCCGGGGAATCGGGGCGGGTCCACAAACGCGATGATCGTGATCACGATGAACAGCCCGCCGCTGGCGATATCCCAGCCCAGCTGCTCGCGGTGGATGCTGTTGCTCATGCGTACCACTCTTCCACCCCTGTTCATCCGTTGCGGTGGATCCAGCGGAACGTCAGCCGGCTGATGATGAGTCCGACCACGAGCCAACCGACAAGCACAAGCGCGATGAGCCCGAGATCCCATGAGCCGCTGACCTCGGCGACCGCGAAGGAATCCGGCAGGAACACCGAGCGCATGCCCTGTGCGATCCACTTCACCGGCAGCACACCGGCGGCATTCTGCAGCCACTCCGGGAGCATCGAGAACGCGATGTAGACGCCGGAGATGAACTGGATGAGCAGCACAATCGGGATGACGACCGCTGACGCCGTTTTACCGGTGCGCGGCACGGAGGACAGCGCGATGCCGAGCAGCGTGCAGGTGATGAGTCCCAACACAAAGATCCAGGCGAAGCGGCCCCATGTTGCGGCATCCGTCGGTAGTTCTACGCCGTAGAGGACGGCGGCGACGACGATCAGTAGGGCGATCTGAAGGATGGCGGTCACGAAGACTTGGCCGAGCTTGCCGATGAAGTACGTCACGGGCGAGATCGGTGTGCCACCGAGGCGCTTGAGTGTGCCGTCGCTCTTCTCCGCAGCGATCTCGAGCGCCGGACCCTGCAATCCGGAGAGCAGGATGCCACCGGCGATGAGCCCTGGCAGGTAGTACGTCGCCATGCTCACGGCATCCGGGCCCTCGCCGATGTCGCCGGTGAAGATCGTCGCGAAGACGAGATACATCAGCGTCGGGAAGAGGAAGGTGAAGAACACCTGGTCTCCGGCGCGGAAGTATTGGCGCAGCTCGAAGCCGATGCGGCGGACGCCGAGACGCAAGGTGCGGGGCAGGCCGAAGTTCGTGGCATTCGGGGTCAGTGTGGTGGCGTTCATGTTCACAACTCCTCAGAGATCAGCGTGGATGCAGGTGCCGCTGCAGGTTTTGCGAGTTTCTCGGCCGTTTCTGCGGAGTTATAAACGGTGTCGGCTTCTGACTGCTCGCGAATCAGGCCGAGATAGATGTCTTCGAGCGTGGGACGGACGACTTCGAGCCCGCGCGGCTCCCCGCCGTCGCGGAACAGCCCGGCCACGACGGCGCCGGGCTGATCGGTGTGCTGTTCGTGAGTCGTGCCGTCGGAGTCGGTCCAGCGCACGCGTGGGGTGCGGGCATCCGCCCCGCCGATCTCGTCGACGCGGCCGATCGCGGAGATCACCCCTCCTGTGATGACGGCTGCCCGGTCGCCGAGCTGCGCGGCTTCGTCTAGGTAGTGGGTGGTGAGCAGGATGCTGGTGCCCTCGGCCTTCAGCGAGTTGATGAGGCTCCAGAACTGGCGCCTGGCCTCGGGGTCGAAACCTGTCGTCGGCTCGTCCAGGAAGAGCATCTCGGGGCGGCCGATGATGCCGAGGGCGACGTCCATGCGGCGCCGCTGCCCGCCGGAGAGCTTGCCGACGCGCGTCTTCTGCTTCTGTTCGAGCCCGACCGCAGCGATCACCTCGTCGATGTCGCGAGGGCGAGGGTAATAGCCAGCGAACTCGGTGAGCAGTTCGCGCACCGAAGCGTTGCCGGCCTCGCCGGTTGACTGCAGCACGATGCCGAGTCGCGCCTTCCAAGCTAGTCCGCCGCGTTGTGGGTCGACGCCGAGAACTCGCACGTCACCGGAAGTGCGGTGGCGGTAGCCCTCCAGGATCTCGATGGTCGTGGATTTGCCCGCACCGTTCGGTCCCAGCAAAGCGAAGGTCTCGCCGCGGTGGATGTCGAAGCTGATGCCATCGACGGCGGTGAAGGCTCCGTAAGACTTGCGGAGGTCGCGAACCTCGATCACGTTTTCTGTCATGGTTCCAGCGTGGCCTGGTGCAGGGCCGGCCGATAGCGGCCGGGCGGCTGATTCGCGTATCCACCGATCGGTGGATGCTCGATGGCAAGTCACCCGTAGGCTCGAGCCATGGCTGAGCTGCACGACCTGACCGCGATCGAACAACTGGCGGCGCTTCGTTCGCGTGAGATCAGCCCGGCCGATCTCGTCGCGCACTACCTCGAACGCATCAACCGGCTCGACAGTGGACTCGGCGCTTTCGTGGAGGTAACAGCGGATGCCGCGCGCGACCGCGCCGCGACCATGGCCAACGAGGCACCTGAGGGCGCCCTCTGGGGACTCCCGTTCGGGGACAAGGACCTCGTCGCACGCGCCGGAGTGCCGACGCGGTTCGGCTCCCGCCTACACAAGGATTTCGTGCCGGATGCCACGGCGGACCAGGCCGCGGTGCTCGATGAGGCGGGCGGCATCAGCCTCGGCAAGACGAACACCCCCGAGTTCGGACTCACCGGATACACCGAATCGCAGGTCGCACCTCCCGCGCGTGACCCGTGGAATCCGGCGAACGGTGCAGGCGGCTCAAGCGGGGGAGCAGCGACCGCGGTGGCGGCGGGGCTGCTGCCGCTCGCCCCGGCATCCGATGGTGGCGGGTCGATCCGCATTCCGGCCGCGACGGTCGGCGTTGTGGGGATCAAGCCCTCGCGCGGGCGCATCCCGTTCGCTTCGGGACTTGATAGTCCCGGTGGGCTGCCGGTGGCGGGGCCGATCGCCCGCACGGTCGCGGATGCTGCGCTGCTGCTTGACGTGCAAGTGGGCGGGCGGCCGTACCCGTATGCCACGGTGGCGCCCGGCTCTGGTCCGTTTCTTGACGCAGCGACGGCGGATGCGGCATCCGCTCGTGTCGGCGTGACGACCGTCTCACCGTGGGACGATGCCGACGACATTCGGCTTGACCCGGATGCGGCGCGGGCGGTTTCGGTGGCGGCGGAGCTGTTGTTGGATGCCGGACACGGCGTCGACGAGTTCGACTGGCGTCCGCGCGGCTATGCGGAGATGTTCACGACGATCTGGCGCACGAGCGCGGCGCGCATGACCCTGTCGGATGTCGAGCTTGAATTCGTCGAGCCGATCACGGCGTGGCTGGTTCGGGAGGGGCGTCGCCTGAGCGGTGCGCAGGTGTTGGAGGCGCTCGCCGCGGCAACGGCATTCGAACGTGCCACGATCACGGCGTTCGCGCCATTCGATGCGGTGCTGACTCCGGCGCTCGCGCTACCCCCGCAGCCGGTCGGATGGTTCCACTCGACTGATGCCGCGGAGAACTTCTCGCAGCAGGTGCGCTACGCCCCGTACTCGAGTTTCGTGAACGTCGCAGGTCTTCCCGCCGTGGTGGTTCCGGTGACCCTTGATGCATCGGGGCATCCAGTGAGCGTGCAGCTGATCGGGCGTCCTGGTGGCGAAGCGGCGATCATCGCGCTCGCCGCTGAGCTCGAGCGCCGAGTCGACGGTTTGCCGCGGCCTGTGGTGTGGGGTTTGCTTCCCACCTGAATCACGAATCGCCATTGATTGCACGCCCCTTGACCTACGACGTTGCGGGTGCTCAAATGTCACACGGAATTGAACTAGAGGGGGCATCATGCGGGGTCGTATTAGGGCTAGCAATGACGGTGGAACGTCCGGCAACAGAAGTCATCTGAACCGGATCGAACCGTTCAGATTCGGGCTCGTCGGGGCGCTGGGAGTGCTCGTCGCACTTCTGATCGGCGCGATCGTCGGCCAGCTTGCGACGGTCTTGATCTATATCGGGGTGGCGTTGTTCCTCTCGCTCGGCCTCGACCCCGTCGTGGTGTTTCTGGAGAAGCGGATGCCGAGGGCTGCAGCAGTGACCGTAGTGGTCGCCGGAGTGCTGGCGGTCTTCGCCGGCATCCTGCTCGCGATCGTGCCCATACTGGTGCGCCAGATCGGCAATCTCGTCGAAGACGCACCGAAGATGATCGAAGACGTGATGGGTAGCGACTGGTTCACGCAGGTGACCGGCCAATACGGCGCAGAGATTGAGAACGCTGCCAACGGCGCACTGGAATTCTTCCAGGATCCCGACAACCTTGGCCAGATCGGCGGGGGGCTGATCGCTGTGGGATCGGGGATCGCGAGCGGAGTCACCGGGGTGATCATTGTGCTCATCCTGACCCTGTACTTCATGGCGTCGCTGCGGAGCATGAAGCGGACCGCGGCGCGGTTCGTTCCTGCATATCGGCGGCCCCGGTTCAGCGAGCTGCTCGAAGACGTGTCAACGGCGGTGGGGCGCTATGTGATCGGTCAGGTCAGTCTGGCGTCGATCAACGCGGTGCTGACGATCATCTTGATGAGCATCATTGGGGCGCCGGTTCCGGCACTGTTGGCGCTGATCGCATTCATCGGTTCGCTCATCCCGCTCGTCGGAACGCTCAGTGCATCGATCATCATTTCGTTGATCTGTCTGTTCAACGCACCGGTCACCGCGCTGATCGCGGCCATCTACTACCTCATCTACATGCAGATCGAGGCGTACGTGCTGAGCCCGCGCATCATGAGTCGCGCGGTTTCCGTACCGGGTGCGATCGTCGTGATCGCCGCGGTCGGTGGCGGTGCACTCGGGGGGATCCTCGGCGCCCTGGTGGCGATCCCGGTGACGGCGAGCATCATCATCATCGTGCAGAAGGTGCTGTTTCCCGCGCAGGACCAAAAATTGACTCCGCCTGATGCAGAGGTCGGCGTCATCGCGTAATCAGTGTCGTCCGGAGGAAGGTCCTCGCCTCAGCCGAATAGGCGCGCGGTGTGCCCCACGCGCTGCGAGAGGGCGATGATCTCCTCGGCGTTGGCGATCGGAACGGCGATCAGCGGATAGGCGTCCGAGTCTTCGTCGAGGTAGATCAGGCGGAATCCGTGTGGGTGGAGGAGCTCGTCGGCGCGCGCGACTGCGGCGGGCAGGTCGCCGTCGACGTCGCCGACGGCATCGATATCGATACTGGCCTGGAAGATCCGGGGGAGCGCGGGTAGTGCGTCGGCCAACTCAACTCCGGTGTCTTTCCCATCGAGGTAGGCGAGCGCGCCCGCCTCGTCGAGCCCATCAAGGAGTGCCTGCCAGGCGTCGAGCCCTCCGGTGGCTGCCTGCCTCACGGCCGGCTCAAGCTCGGGGTCGTCGTCCAACAGTGCGCAGAGGCGGGCCCAATCGTCGGTCGTCGCGTCGCTCATTTTGCATCTCCGTTCGAGGCGTCCGAGGCGTTTGAGGCATCGGAGGCATCCGAGGCATCCGAAGAATCCGGCTCGATCAGGGATGCATCCGCGGCAACCTCATCGGTCGTGATGATCGGCAGCGCCGAGGTCTCGAATACCTCGGTGAACGCCTCATCTACTGGCACGTCGATCCAAGGGTGTCCGTCCAGGGAATGGTCATACTCGCTCGGAATGAGTGCAAAGCCGTCCCCGTATTCCTCCAGCCCCGTGCGCACGCTGTGCCGGAGTGCCTGCCGTGCGTACTTGTCGCGCAGGATCAACGGATCGCGACTGAGGTCCTTCATCAGTGCGATCATCATGAACACCAGGATGACGGCAAACGGCAACGCGGCGATGATCGTCACATTCTGCAGTGCGCGCAGACCGCTGCCCTCGACCCCCGTAGCAAGCAGTACCGCAGCGATCACGCCGACGAGCGTGCCCCAGGTGATCGTGACCCAGCGCTGGGGCGTTGGACGGCCCTGCTGCGACATCGTGCCCATCACGAGAGATGCCGAGTCGGCGCCGGTGATGAAGAAGATCGCGATGAGGAGCATCAGCACGATGTTCGTGATCCCCGTGAGCGGGAGATTCTCGAGCACACCGAAGAGCACATTCTCCGGCGGAGTCGTCGCCAGCTCTGCTCCGTTCATCTGCTGGTCGATCGCGGTCGTCCCATAGATCGCGAACCAGACCAGCGAGATCAGCGACGGCACGAGTATCACGACCAGCACGAACTGGCGGATGGTGCGGCCGCGCGAGATTTTGGCGATGAACATGCCGACGAACGGCGACCAGGAAATCCACCACGCCCAGTAGAAGATCGTCCAGGAGGCGAGGAACTGCTGTGTCGCCTCACCCTGTGCGTTGGAGCGTCCCATCATCTGGGGGAGATCATTGATGAACTCGAAAGCGATCGATGGAATTATGTTCAGGATCAGCAGTGACGGGCCGACGAAGAAGACGAACAGTGACAGCACGATGGCTGCGACAGCGTTGATGTTCGACAGTGCCTGGATTCCCTTAGACACGCCGGAAGCTGCTGAGGCGATGAAGCAGGCGGTGAGGACGGCGATCACCGCGATGAGTACCCCGTTGCCGATCTCTCCGATGCCGGAGACGATTTCGACGCCATGACCGATCTGCAAGGCACCAAGACCAAGAGACGCCGCCGTGCCGAATAGTGTCACGAGGATCGAGAAGATGTCGATCGTCTTGCCCAGCGGACCCGTCGTCTTGTGCTCCCCCAGCAACGGTGCGAAGACCGATGAGATGAGTGGCGTGCGCCCGCGGCGGAACGATCCGTACGCGATTGCGGCGCCCACCAGTGCGTAGAAAGCCCACGCCTGTGGACCCCAGTGGTACAGCACCTGTGCCTGCGCCGTCTGCATGGCCTCGAGCGTTCCGCCCTCGACTGTTCCAGGCGGTGGTGTCTCGAAGAAGGTCAGCGGCTCCGCTGCTCCCCAGAACACCAGGCCGATGCCCATGCCCGCGGCGAAAAGCATCGAGATCCAGGAGAACATCGAGAACTGGGGGGCTTCGCCATCGCGCCCGAGGGGGATGCGACCGTACTTGCTGACCCCGAGGTAGATCATGAACAGCAGGATCGCCGTCGCCACCGAGGTGAAGAAGACTCCGGTGTACTCGATGACCCAGTCCAGGGCGGACTGTGCGGTGGCCGACAGGCTCTCACCACCGAAGACACCCCAGCTGATGAATGCGATGACGAAGGCCGCTGCGACGCCGAACACCAACCAATCGGTGCGGTACGTGCGCCCGGTCTGCTCCACTCCCACTCCGGGGATCAACGCCGGATGCACACTCTTCGGCGGCAGATCCTTCAAGCTGCGTGCGATGTTGCGTGCTACTTCGACGGCACGCGTGGCCGGACGCGGCGTAGACGAGGTGTCTTTGGCGTTCTTGCCCGTTCCGTAATCACTGTTCACGAAACCCATACTTGCAGTGACTGGGCTAATACGGCAGGTAGTGTGAGCAGAGACGGAGGGATGCCGCAGTGATCACTCGGTTCGAAGAACTTGACTGGCAGCCCACCCCGATCGGCGACTTGATGTTGCGGCGGCGCACGGAGCCGTCAGTGGGTCAGGAGATCTACGAGGTCAAGCTCGGCGACGAGTACCTCATGTCGAGCCTGTTCACGGTGGCAGAGGAAGAACTCGCGAATCTCGGGCTCGCCGCAGTCCAGGGCGATGACCTGTCAGTGTTGGTCGGCGGTCTCGGGCTTGGATACACGGCTGTCGCCGCATTGCGCGACGAACGGGTGCGCGCACTTACGGTGATCGACCGACTCGGCGCCGTGATCGGCTGGCACGAGCGGATGCTGCTGCCGGTGTCGACCGAGCTCGTCGGCGACCCGAGGACGACCCTTGTCGAGGACGACTTCTTCGCCGTCATCCGCGCGGAACCTGCCGCGGATCGCGGCGGATACTCCGCCATCTTGCTCGACGTAGATCACTCGCCGCGTCACCAGCTGGACCCGACGCATGCTGACCTTTACGACGCGGCCGGTTTGCGCGCACTCGACCGACATCTCGCGCCGCGTGGTGTCTTCGCGCTGTGGTCGGATGATCCGCCGGACGACGACTTCATGGTCGAACTGAACGCGGTGTTCGACGACGCCGTCGCGCACGTCGTCGACTTCGACAACCCCGTCACCGGTGGGGTCTCATCGAACACCGTCTACGTCGCGCGCAGCCGTGGCTGACCCGGGTAGGCGGCGTTCCGTCAGCGTCTGACGCGGGCGCGCGATTTCGCGACGCTGGCGAGGGTGGCACGCAACGGGGTGCCCAGGTAGAGCCCGAGGGATGCGCCGGCAGCGAGGCCGACGCCGATGGACGCGGCGAGCACGAGCGGGCTGATGCTGACGAGCATCCCTTCTGCAGTGCCGTCGGAATCGACGATCCCGAGCAATCCCCGAAAGACGGTCAAACCGGGTACCAGTGGAACGATCGCTGCGGTCGTGACCGCGACGGAGGGGACATGCAGATTGCGTGCAATCAGGATGCCGACGAAGCTGGCCAGAAGCGCGCCGACGGCGCTCGCCGCGCCCTCGTGGATGTCGAGCAGGATCGTGGAGCTGTAGCCGAGGATCGCGATCACGCTGAGCACTGCGCTGACGAGGATGATTCGAATCCCCGCGCCGTTGAACAACGCGACCGCTACGGCGATGATCGCGGCGCCAGCGATCTGTGAGGGGAGCGAGCCGAACGGCAGAGCGTCGTCGGGCAAAGCCACACTGAATCCGAACAGGCGAGCGACTTCGAGGCCGATGAGGATGCCAAGCACGACGCCGACGGTCTGCATCGTGAGGTCGAGGATGCGACCGCCGGCAGTGAGCGCAAACCCGTCGATGGCATCTTGCGCGGCACTGACGACGGTCAGGCCGGAGAGCATCAGCACGATGCCTGAGGCGACGATGATCGAAGGCTGTACCTCAGCGAAGGGTGTGATGCCCGCGTCTCCGAGGGCCGAGACGATGGCGGCGAAGGCGGTGATGACGAATGCGCCGGCGATCTGGCTGAAGAACGATGGCACCTGCAGGCGCGCGAGGCCGGCCTGGGTGAACGCAGCGCAGAGCGCCGCGATGAAGGTAAGCAGGATGATGATCGGTGAAGCGTCGAACAGGATCGCGGCGCCGACGGTGAGTAGCGCACGGGCAATGATCACGACGATGGGGCGATACAAGAATGGCGTGCGTCGGATGATCCGGAAGGCTATCCGCGCTGGGCCGAGTTCCATTCCGTCGGTGATGTCGACGACCAGCGCTTGCAATCGCTGCAGCTTCGCGTGATCCGGAGACGCGGCGCGCACCACGCGGAGCAGTGTGGTCGGCCAGTCCTCCTCGCCGCGATGGTAAGAGACGGTGATGGCGTTGAATGCGACCTCAACCTGCACCCCGGTGAGTCCGTAAAACTGGGAGATTCGAGTGATGGCGAAGGTGGCATCGTGAGCAGAGGCACCGACGGCGAACATAGACTCGCCCACCCGCAGCGCGAGGTCGAGGATCTTCACGACGACGGTCTCATTGAGGACCGGATATGCCTCGGTGAGTGCGACCCGTGACGGGTCCGTTCGGATGGCGCGGCGTACCGAAGTCAGCAGCCGCCACTCGCGTTCGCGGGACATACTCCCATTGTGGCAATGCGCAAGCTGAATACCACCCTTGCCGGGGGCATGTGGGCTAACTCGCTATGCGTTCGTGCTTCGATTCGTATCGAGCTGAATCCTACCGGGAAGGAAAGGCAGCATTGGTGCCCGATACTTGATCGCCGGCGCGTGGTGGGGTTCCAGTGAGAACTCAGCCTGACCGAAGCGCCACAACCGGTTGAAGAGGAACACCCCCAGCTTCACCGTTTTGTCAGACGGAACCTGCCAAGTGCCGAGACCCCACTGGATTGGCTGACCGCGGCCTTCGATGACGAATGTCGGTTTCGGGGCGATGTACAGGGCGAACCAGGGCTTGTGCAAGGTCAACTCGATGCGGCGAGTGGCGGCTTCGGACATGGAGACTCCTGCGGTTGCATGATGCATTCTCGTCGGCGATGCGCTGGGATTTTTGCGGACGATCGTCGACGCGCACTCAGCCTACCGGTGGCAATGCTGCGGGTGACCTTCGTCAAATCACTTCGCATTGTTACGGCTGTCATTGATTCGGGGTAGACAAGAATCAGTCTATCGATAGACTGCGTTAGTCGATCGATAGACCAAAATCGGTGGATTGTGTGAATTCCCCCTGCGGTACATCTCAATGAGGAGCATGAAGCAATGACACGAAGGACATCAGCACTTGCGCGGCGGGGGAGTGCGGCCGTAGCCGTCGCGGTCTCTGCAGCACTCGTACTCGCCGGCTGCGGCGCGGGAGAAAGTAATGCCGACGATGGCGTCGCGTTGGAGGACCTTGCCGTCGGTGCGATGGAGAATTTCCAGGCGGACGAGCAGTTCAAAGCCACTGAGCCGGTGGACTTCTCGATGCTCTGGACCGATTGGCCGGACAGCCCGATTACTGACTCGTGGCAGGTGTTCGACGAGATCGAGAAGCGTACGAATGTCTCCCTCGACCTGACCAACATCCCGTTCAGTGACGCCACCGAGAAGCGGAGCCTGCTCATCAGCGCCGGTGACGCGCCCTACGTCATTCCGCTGACTTACACGGGCGACGAGGATCAGTTCGCTGCGGCCGGCGCCGTTCTTCCCATGAGTGACTACGTCGACAAGATGCCGAACTTCCAGAAGTACGTCAAGGAGTGGGGTCTGGAAGACATGATGGACAACCTCCGCCAAGACGACGGCAAGTACTACATGCTGCCTGGTCTTCAGGAGGTGTCGGTCCCGGTCTTCACGATCATCCTGCGCAAGGACATCTTCGACGAGGTCGGTGCCAAGATCCCCGAGACGTGGGATGAACTGCGCGATGGCCTGGAGAAGGTCAAGGCGGAGTACCCCGATTCGTACCCCTTGGCTGACGGTTTCGAAGGTCAAGCGATGATCAACTACGCCGCGCATGCCTTCGGTACGGTCGCAGGCTGGGGCCTGGGAAACGCCACCTTCTGGAACGAAGACGAGGGCGAGTTTGAATTCGCTGGTAACGAGGGCTACCGCGAGATGGTGGAGTACTTCAGCGGCCTTTACGAAGACGGCTTGCTGGACGCTGAGTCTTTCACCGCAGCCAATGACGGCGCAGGCACGGTCACCGAGAAGTTCGCCGCCGGCGAGGTGTTCGCGGCATCCGGTGCGGCCGGCACCGTGCAAGAGTTCGCGACCGCCTTGAACGAGACGGTAGGCGAAGGCAACTACGAGCTCGTCCAGATCGCACCGCCGGGTGGGCCGGCAGGGCAAGTTATCGAGCCGCGCAACTTCTGGAATGGCTTCATGCTCACCGCTGACGCAGCCAAGGACCCGAGTTTCCTCACGATGTTGCAGTTCCTCGACTGGTTGTACTACAACCCGGAGGCTCGCGAGATGTTGCGCTGGGGTGTCGAAGGCGAAACTTACACGAAGGCCGACGACGGCTCGATCACGCTGAACCCCGAGTTCTCGTACAACGCATTCAACATCAACCCAGATGGCAAGACGGACCTCCTCACGGATCTTGGTTTCGGTAACGGTGTGCTCGCCGATTCAACCGAGTCGCGCGCGCTGAAGGAGTCGTATAACTCGGCTCAGCTCGTGGACTACATCGACACCGTGACGTCAACGCGCACTCCTCGTGCGCCCTTCCCAGCCGCGCCGCTGAACGAAGCCGAGCTTGAGCAGTCCGCTCTGATGTCCACACCCATCAAGGACAGTCTGAACACGAACACACTGAAATTCATCCTTGGTCAGCGCCCGCTCAGTGAATGGGACGCGTTCCTTGGCGAAACTGACGGTCAGAACCTCTCGGGGTATCTCGATCTGATCAACGGGGCGCAGCAGCGTCTCGCGGAAAAGTCCGACTGATCCCGCCGCAGGCGGGCGGTGGGTCGGCATCCTGGTGCCGTCCCACCGCCCATCGCATCGCAAAGGAGCGATAGATGACCCTCAACCTCGGGCAGGAGGTCTCTCAATCGGAGCAGCAATCCGATACGAGGACGCTCATTACGCCTGGCCCTCGTGGTTCTGTGCTGCGCATGGGCCGAAACCGCAGGTCTCCCGGCTCTGCGAAGGTGCCTGCGGTGCCGTGGCGCACCGCGCTTCGACGCGACTGGGTGCTCTACGCAATGGCGGTTCTGCCGCTGATCTTCCTCGCCATCTTCCGGTACATGCCGATGATCGGGAACGTCATCGCCTTCCGTCGATTCCGCCCAGGCGGCAGCATCTTCGGCGAGGAATGGGTGGGGCTGCGCTATATCCAGATGTTCATCAACGACCCCACGTTCTGGCATGTGTTCACGAACACGGTCATCATCGGGGGCCTGACCCTCCTGGTGTGTTTCCCGCTGCCGATCGTGCTCGCCCTCCTGCTCAACGAGGTGCGCAAGACGGTGTTCAAACGCACGGTCCAGTCGATCTCCTATCTGCCGCACTTCCTCTCGATCGTGATCGTGGCGGGCATGACTATGCAGTTGCTGTCCGTGACCGGAACGGTGAATCAGTTCATCGAAGCGGTCGGAGGTGAGGCGATCCCGTTCTTGCAGCGTGCGGAATGGTTCCGTGCGATCTACGTCGGCACCGAGGCGTGGCAGACGGTCGGGTGGGGCACCATCCTCTACCTCGCCGCGCTCACGACGGTCGATGCTTCGCTGTACGAAGCGGCACGCATCGACGGCGCCAGTCGATGGCGCCAGACCTGGCACGTTACGCTCCCGGGTATCCGCCCCACGATGATCACGCTGCTGATTTTGAACATCGGCACGTTCCTCAATGTGGGCTTCGAGAAAGTGCTGTTGCTTTACAACCCGCTGACCTACGAGACAGCCGACGTCATATCGACGTACCTGTACCGGGTCGGACTGGTCTCGAACAACCTCAGTTATGCGGCGGCGATCGGCCTGTTCCAGGCGTGCATCGGCTTCGCGATGATCATGACCGCGAACCTCATTTCGCGGCGATTGGTGGGAACAAGCCTGTGGTAATCCAAAGCATGGCGGCACCGTCGAATCGCGGCCGCGCCGCGCGTCCGGTCGGAATCCGCGACACGAAGGGCTATCGCACCTTCACTATCCTGAACACGATCCTGCTGCTGCTGATATGCGCGATCATGCTCTACCCGTTCGTCGCGGTGCTGGCACAGTCATTCTCCAGCCCTGGGGCGATCAAAGCGGGACTGGTCAACCTGATCCCTGTCGGGTTCAACATTGACACGTACGTGGCCGTCGCGCAGAACAAGCAGTTCTGGACGTCGTATGGCAACACCGTGCTTTACACCGTCATCGGCACGAGCATCGCGATGGTGCTCACCACGATGCTCGCGTATGTCATCTCCAAGCAGCACCTGCGCGGGCGATCGTTGCTGACGGGCCTCGCGGTGTTCACGATGTTCTTCAACGGTGGCATCATCCCGAACTACGTGCTCATCTCGTCGCTCGGCCTGAAAAACACGATGTGGGCGGTCGTGCTTCCGGGAGCCCTGTCGGTGTTCAACCTGCTGGTCATGAAGGCTTTCTTCGAGAACCTGCCGCGCGAGCTCGAAGAAGCCGCGCAGATCGACGGTCTCGGCTGGTGGGGCATCTTCACCCGCATCACCCTCCCGCTGTCGAAGGCCGTGCTCGCGACGATGGTGCTCTTCTACGCCGTTGCGTATTGGAACGACTGGTTCAGCGCGTTCCTCTACCTCGACCAGCGGGAGCTGTTCCCAGTCACTCTGTTCCTACGCAACCTCATCGCGGGCGCCTCGTCGGCGGCGACCGAGAGCGCTGCGGCCGCCGGGACGCAGAAGGATGCCATCTCGGCGAATATACAAGCGGTGACGATGATTCTGACTCTGATTCCGATCGTGGCCGTGTACCCGATGGTGCAGCGCTACTTCGTCTCTGGCGTCATGCTTGGTTCGGTCAAGGGCTGAGCCTTGGCGACAATCCCGTACACCTGGAAAGGCCGGTCATGAGCAGACGGATCGATACCGTCGGCGACGCGCCCCTCACGCGTGTCGCCGACGCGCCGCTCACTCGCGTCACGGACGTGATCTATCGGCATATGGCGCTAGGGCTGAGTCTTGCCCTGGCGTGCCTTCCGACGGTTATCGTGCAGATGCTGTTCCGATCGGACCTGTCCAACATCCCCGTGTTCGTGGTTGCGCTGCTGCCGGTCGCACCCGCGCTGTCAGCGGGCCTCTACACGGTTCGCAGTTGGCGACAGGATTCGGACGAAGGCCCGTTCCTCGTGTTCCTCAAGGGCTACCTGTTGAACGTGCGGGACGTATTGAAATGGTGGGTGCCCGTGGTGGTGGCGGGTGTCGTCCTGAGCGTCAACATCGTCTTCGCCGATGCCGTATTCGCGGGGCCAGCCCTCCGTGGAGTCAGCGTCGTGTTT
Organism: Microbacterium sp. Y356; assembly: GCF_059445355.1. Lineage (NCBI taxonomy): Bacteria > Bacillati > Actinomycetota > Actinomycetes > Micrococcales > Microbacteriaceae > Microbacterium > Microbacterium sp. Y356. Next base: position 1,370,614 of record NZ_JCAIUE010000001.1, on the reverse strand, counting down.
GCGGTGTTGAGCGTCCTGTGGGCGGGGCACGCACTCGTGATCAGCTCGTTCTTTTCCTTTCGGACCCGCGATGTGGCGCGGATCGCCACCGTCGAACTGTTCTCCCGCTGGCGGGTAAGCCTCGCGTTCATCTCGTTGGCCATCGTTGCGATTGCGTTGGTCTACTTCGCCACGGAGATCGCACTTCTGCTGCTCGCTTGGGCGTTCGTGGTGATGATCGAACTGATGTCACGTCCGGTGGTGAACGCCGTCACCGTCCGGTTCACCGCCGGTGAGTGAGAGGCGAATTTCAGCGCGTGGAACCGCGCACCACCAGGCTTACCGGCATAACCACGTGTTCAGGCGCTTCGCTGAGGCCGGCCATTCGCTGATTGAGCAGTCGCACGGCCGTTGCGGACAGATCGTCATGGTTCGGGTTGATCGATGTCAGGCCCGGTGTCACGAACTCGTCGATGTCGAGATCGTCAAAGCCGACGACCTGCACATCGTCAGGAACGCGGATGCCGCGTTCGCCAAGCGCCGCCAGCGCCCCGTGCGCGAGGATGTCGGTGACGGCGAAAACGCCGTCGAATCTGCGACCTGAATCCAACAGTTTCCGCATTGCATCGCGGGCACTGCTCATCGAGTATTCCTCGACCGGGACCACGAGCCCTGGGTCGCACGCGAGTTCTGCCTCGCGGTGGGCTGTCTCCCAGCCTTCGCGGCGGGCCGAGGCCATGCTGCGCTCGGTCTCGAATCGGCCGCCGATCACAGCGATGTGCCGAGCGCCTCGTGAAATGAGGTGCTCGGTGGCCAAGCGTCCGCCCTCCTCATTGTCCAAGCGCACATGGTCGAGGCTGGCTGGCATGTCCCGTTCGCCCAGCAGCACCAGCGGCACGGTCTTGCCCGCAATCTCGAGTTCAGCAGGGCTGACTCCGAAAGCGGACAGCAGCACTCCGTCGTACATGCGCAGTCGGGAGAGCGACAACGCTTCGCGCTCGTGTTCCGCGGTCCCGGCCGTTCGCTCGAGCACAAGGTGGTGCCCAGACGCTTCGAGGAGCAGAGCGAGCCGGTCGGCCACGGCGCCGAAGTAATCATGGAAGCTCGGCACGATGAGTGCGACAGCGTCGGTTCGCCCTGAACGCAGATTGCGCGCGGTGAGGTTGATCTCATATCCCAGGTCGGACACGACGTTGAGAACGCGTTCGCGGGTGGCCTCGGATGCCCGCGGGCGTCCGTTCAGAATATGGGAGACAGTCATCACCGACACGCCTGCTGCACGTGCGACATCGCTCATTGTGACCATTGTGACCCTCCCTGCACAGTCTCTCAGACACCGACGTCCGACTTGACCTCGATGGGTGGCGCAGTATGCTTAGTCTATCGATATACAAACAGCCGCGCTGAGCGATGGTAGTGACCCGCTCCGCGCGCGGCGTCATCGACATGACCGTCGTTTAGCCCGCGGCGGATGGGACGGCCACCGGTGAGCAGTATCAGCGAACCCGATCTGTACGCGCACCGCCGTGGCAATGCGGTGATCGAGCTCGTTGATGCGAGCGGAGCGCCCCTCGCCAGCGCCGACCTCACGATGCGGCAGGTACATCACGCATTCCAGTTCGGCTGCACCACCGTCGATCTCGACGCCGATGAGAGCCTCCGGGAACTTTGGCTCAATCTGTTCGACACGGCAACGCTCGCGCAGTTCTACTGGGGACGCTACGAGCCAGAACGGGGGCACACCGCCCGCGAGTACGTCGAGCGGCTCGCCCGCTGGTATGCAGACAGGGGTGTGCGACTGAAGGGGCATCCCCTCGTGTGGCATACCGTCAAACCTCGTTGGCTCGATGCCCTGCCGCTGCATGAGGCAGAGGCGGAACTGCGTGCGCGAATCCGCCGGGAGACACACGACTTTGCGGGGCTCATCGATGCCTGGGATGCCATCAACGAGGTCGTCATAATGCCACGCTTTCAGAACGAACCGGATGGCGTTCCTAATGCGGTGACTCGCCTGGCGGCGCAGAAGGGCAGGATCGAGATGGTCCGCCTTGCGGTGGACGAGGCTCGCAGCCAGGGGACGAATCCGTTCCTCGTGCTGAATGACTTCGATCTCGGCCCGGAGTATGAGCAACTCGTCGAGGCAGTTCTGGATGCCGGCATCCAGATCGACGCGATCGGGCTGCAGTCGCACATGCATCAGGGCTTCCGTGGCGAAGATCAGTTGCGTGACATTTGCGACCGATTCGGTCGTTTCGGCCTGCCGTTGCACTGGACGGAGACGACGCTCGTCTCCGGTGACCTAATGCCTCCCGAAATCGACGACCTCAATGACTTCCGTGTGGCGGAATGGCCTTCCACAGTCGAGGGCGAGGCCAGGCAGGCGGATGACATCGTGCGGCACTACCGCACACTGGTCGCGCACCCCGCCGTGCAGTCGATCACGTACTGGGGCCTGGACGACGCGAGCGCTTGGCTGGGCGCGCCTGCCGGACTCGTACGCGTCGACGGCACCCCCAAACCTTCATACGACGCGCTTCGGGATCTCATCCGCGGGGAGTGGTGGATGGCTGATCGCGACTGCCGCAGCGATGCCGATGGGCGGGTCGAGCTGACCGGCTTCGCCGGCACCTATGAGATCACGACCGAATCCGGAAGCGCGATATTCGACATCGCGCCGGGCCACTCGAGGGTCGTTGCGCAACTTCGATGACTTTCGAGCACGACAACACACCATCCAACTTGGAGACAGACACATTGAGCGCTGACCTGGCCGCCATTATCAACCTCGACCTGCCGGGTGCGACGATCAGTCGGCATATCTATGGACACTTCGCCGAACACCTCGGACGCTGCATTTACGGCGGTTTCTTCGTCGGCGAGAACTCCGAGATCCCGAACGAGGACGGCATCCGTCTCGATGTCGTCGACGCGCTGCGCGCGATCCGCATCCCCAACCTGCGCTGGCCCGGCGGGTGCTTCGCCGATGACTACCACTGGAAGGACGGCATCGGCCCGCGCGACCAGCGTTCACGGATGGTGAACTCGCACTGGGGCGATGTCGTGGAGGACAACTCGTTCGGTACGCACGAGTTCCTGCACCTGTGCGACCTGCTCGGCGCCGAACCGTATATCAACGGCAATGTCGGGTCGGGAACGGTCCGCGAGATGAGTGAGTGGGTCGAATACCTCACGCGTGGGGATGACTCGCCCATGGCGGAACTGCGCCGCGAGAACGGACGGGATGAGCCGTGGAAGGTGCCGTTCTTCGGTATCGGCAATGAGCCGTGGGGGTGCGGTGGCAACATGACGGCCGAGCACTATGCAGACGTCGCGCGCCAATACAGCACGTACATCCGCAACCATGGCGACAATTCTGTCTACAAGATCGCCGCCGGCGCGAACGCCGGCGACTACTCGTGGACGGAGACACTCATGAAGTCGCTCGACTGCAGCAATTGTGGTGGCGAGCTTCGGAAGCACTTTCAGGCGGTGTCGCTGCACTACTACACGATGTCGGGTTCGTGGAGCGATAAAGGTAATGCGACCACCTTCACGGAGGACGAGTGGTACACGACGCTGCGCCAGGCGCGGCACATGGAGGAACTCGTGCGGCGACACAGCGCCGTCATGGATGTCTATGACCCGCAGCGCACTGTGGGGCTCGTCGTTGATGAGTGGGGAACGTGGTGGAACGTTGAGGAAGGCACGAACCCCGGCTTCCTGTACCAGCAGAACACCTTGCGCGACGCGCTGGTGGCATCCGTCCATTTCGATGTGTTCCACACATTCGCCAATCGCGTCGCGATGGCCAATATCGCCCAGACAGTCAACGTGCTGCAGGCCATGATCCTCACCGATCCTGACACCGGCGCACTCGTGCTCACCCCGAGCTATCACGTATTCGAGATGAACACGGGGCATCATGATGCGGCATCCCTCGACGTCTCGTTCACGGGCGACATCCCGGCACGTGACGTGGACGGCACGCAGCTGTCGCTGATATCGGCGTCGGCATCCACGAAGGACGGGGCGGCGCTCATCTCGCTGTCGAATCTCGACGCCGCCGAAGCGCGCACCATCGTGCTCGATCTGCGCGGCCGCGACGTCACGGGTTTCGCGGCCCGGGTGCTGACGGGCGGCTCGCTGCAGGCACACAACACGCCCGATACCCCAGACGCGGTCGCGCCGGTTGCTCATGACGGCATCCGCGTACACTCGCGCGGCCTCGAGGTAGAACTGCCAGCACATTCCTACGTCACGGTTTCGATCGAGCTGAGCTGAGCCGATCAGGGGCCGCCCGTCAGGCTTGAACCCACTCGTCGCCGTCGCGGGTTCGGATCCAGCGCTGACGTGGCTGCTCCTGCTCGTGTGCAGCGTCCGTGAGCCAGATGGTGGCATCCGGCGCCCATCCTCCGATGACCGTCGCGTACTCCGCATCGATCTTGATGAGTGTTGCGGCAGCGCAGAGATACGCGAGGGTGCTGAGGTGCACGGCATCCCATTCTTTCGCGACACGCAACCAGTCGGGGATGAGCCAGCGCCCATCTCTTCCGGTCACGCGGAACCAATCGTGGCGACGGGATGCTGTGACCTCGAATGGATAGGCGCGGCACAGTTCCGCCCAGTCGTCGGCGGTGCGTATCTCGAGCACGCGTCCGTCGCCGCGGACGGGGATGACGGTCGCGACTTCCCAGCCGAACGAGTCCTCGACGAGTTCGAGCGCGTCCGCGACCCGCCCTTGAGACGTGAGCGGCCGTTGGGGCACCGACCACCATTCTCCCGAGAAGTTCGCATGAGGGTCGCGCGGGCGCACGTGTGCCGCGCGGGTCTCCTCTTCTCGCTGCGCCTGGTCCCACTCGGTGAGAAGAGTCGAGGCATCCGACGGCAGCGGAGAAGCATCCGCCGGCTCGCGCCAATCGATGGCCCACTGCTCGGCTGAGCGCGCAGAGTCCCATCCAGCCGCCGTCTGCGATGAGAGCACGGCTTCAGCGATCCTCGTCAGCACAGCACGCAGCTGCGGAAGTGCTGCGACAGAATCCTCACCGTCGGGCTCCTGCCAGTAACGGGCGAAATCAACCGAGGCCATCAGCGCTGCGCGCACCGCTTCCTCATTCGGGTGCGCCAAGTCGAGTGAATCGAGGAGGGCGACGAGATCTGTCGGAGTGTACTCGGGTGGAGTGAATGACTCGGTCGCGCCGGCGTCGGTGAAAAGAATTGTGCGCCCTGGTTCGGTCCGATATCTGAACCAGAAGACCACCTGTCGGATGTCGCTGGAGACGGCCATCGCATATTCCAGACACAACCGCCTGCCGCGAGAGCCAGCCAGCATGGCTCGCGCGGACGCCGTCGTCGATTCCTCTGCCATGCGTCCATACTGCCGGGAGTCGATCATCACTACGATGCATCAGATGGATCTCTTGCGGCTCGCGGGTGCGCCGGGCGTCGGTAAGTCGACGACGGCGTGGGCTGTCGCGCGGCGCCTCGCGTCCGATGGCGTGGCGACCGGTTACGTCGACATCGATCAATTGGGCATGTGTTATCCGGCTCCGGACAATGATCCGGATCGCTGGATGCTCAAAGAGCGAGCGCTTGCCGGCGTTGCGGAGGAGTTCAGACGCGCCGGCGTGAGTCGGCTGGTTGTCTCCGGGGTCGCGTGGCCGGATGACCCGCCGCCACAGCTCGACGGTGTATCGGTGCGGTCGATATGGCTGGATGCCGCCGAGCGGATCCGATCCGAGCGTCTCAGCTCGCGGAATATCAGCCGGGAGCAGCTCGCACAGTTCTTGTCAGCGGGGAGTGCGGAGGCCGAGCGAGTGAATGCAGCGTGGGATCGGGTCTCGACAGACAACAGCTCGGAGGCCGAAACTGTCGAGGACGTGCTGGCGAGGTGGCAGCCGGACGACGTGCGGGAGTGGTCGACCCGGGCCTTGTCAGCTGCGACGCGGGCCGCGAGTCGAGTGCTGTGGATCACCGGTCCGCGCTTGGCGGGCGCATCGCAGATCGGCTGGGCGGTCGTGAACAGCGAGTGGGGTGTGGGGCGTCGAACAGGATTCGTGGATCTCGCCCAGCTGTCTTTCACATGGAACGTCGAGCGGCCGGTGGGGCTGGCGAACCTCGCGCGCCTGCACGATGCTTTCAGCGACGTAGGAACCGACCGGTTCGTCATGGTCGCGCCACTCGAGGTCGATCCGGCGGCAGTGCGCGCGGCGCTCCTGACCTCGGTGGTGTCCTTCGTGCGGCTCACGCCCCGCCCCGCGGACCTTCGTGCGCATGCCGACGTTCGCAGGCGAGCTGGCGGTCCGCTGCTCGCCGGCGATGATGTCCTCGACGCTTCGGACGACGCGATCAACCGCATCATCCAGGCCGGCAGCGTGCAGGCATCCCTGCCTCTGAGGGAGAACGAGGCCAACGTCTACACGCGAGATCTCTCGATCGAGGATGCCGCGGCGGCCGTGCGGCGGGTTGCTGGGTGGTGACGGCGTTGGCTTGAATCACGCTGCGGACCTTCCTCATTGCACGAGACCAGCGCTGAGGGCGATTGCAGCGGCGCGCTACGTGTGGGTTCGCCTCCGAGTGCGCGATGGGTTTGCGGGTGCTCGTGAAGTAGCACCGACTATGCGAGCGGTACTGGATGCAGCCGCGTCACCTCACGCGTCGCGAGGTCGATCATCACTGCGGTGTCTTCAGGGATCCGTGTCCAGCCGTCCGCGTCGACGCCGCTCGAGATGACGTGCACGGCGTCGTCAGTGATGCGATAGTCCATGGCGTAGTACTCGGTTGCGTGACTGGCGGGCATCGCCTCGGCAGACTCGAAGATCTCGCGGAGGGCTTCGAAGGGCGAGTCGACGCGACTGTTGATGTGAATTGCGAACAGCTTGCTCGGCGTCAGTAGGAGAGCGTTGAGGCTCGAGTTCGGAAACTCACGTACCAAAGTCTCGAGCGCGCGGGTGACCCCGTCGGCTTCATCGCCAGCAGCCTCGTCGATGCATTGCATGATGAGGCGGAAGTAGCGCTCGCTGTCGGTGTCGCCGATGAGCTTCTGCCGTGATGCCGTACTGAGCTGTGATTCGAGGTGAGAGATCGGTGCGATATGGCCGTTGTGAGCAAATGCGTACCCCGCGTCGGTGAACGGGTGGGTGTTCTCAGGCGATACCGGCAGTCCACCTGTCGCCCAGCGCAGGTGTACGAGTCCGCAGCATCCGAGCGCCTGTTCTGAGAGCGCCTTGTATTGGGTGTCGACCGACGCGTTGCGCGCGGATGAGATCGCTTCGGTGTCGCCCCCGAGCGCGCGATGCCATGCCATGCCCCACCCGTCGCTGTGCACCTCGGTGAGCGCGGTGAAGGTCTCGAAGTCGTCGTGTCCGAGGACGTCGACGACCGAAGTCGGACGGGTGGTGACGTAACCAAGCAGTCGACACATGGTGCGGTTCTCCTCTCGCAATCACCCCGAGTTTTCTCTCTTCGACGTGTGCAAGCAACCACGGTTGGCGCTTTGTGCTCTACGCGCAACCCCTGCAGCATCCGTCGAACCAACCTGACAAAATGGGCGCATGCGCACTGTCGGAGTTGAAGAGGAACTGCTGCTCGTCGATGCGGAGAGCGGCCGACCTCGATCGGTTGCCGCGCGCACGCTGCGGTACGGGGCCGAAGCTGCGAAATCTGTTCAGCCCAGCGGTCGCGATGCGTCGGCAGATTCTGAGGCAACGGGGCTGGCCGCCGCATCCGACGATGTACCGGGCGGCTCGCTCGAGCACGAGTTGCAACAGCAGCAGGTCGAAACTGACACGGTTCCGCACACTGACATGGTCGCGCTAGGCGACGATGTTCGGTTGTGGCGTGGGCACGCGATCGCCGCGGCACGGCGTGCAGGTGCTCGGGTGATCGCTTCCGGAACGTCGCCGCTGCCGGCAGGGGCTGCGGTCGTTGACAAACCTCGATATCTGCAGATGGTCGAGCACTTCGGGCTGACCGCAAACGAGCAGCTCACTGGAGCGTGTCACGTGCACGTCTCCGTGGAGTCAGACGATGAGGGCGTCGGTGTGCTTGACCGCATCCGCGGCTGGTTGCCTGTGTTGCTCGCGCTGAGCGCGAATTCGCCGTTCTGGCAGGGTGAGGACACAAAGTATTCGAGTTTTCGCTCGCAGGCCATGGTGCGCTGGCCGACGGCTGGTCCGACTGAGGCGTTCGGAACTGCTGACCGCTACCACGAGCTTGTCGCCTCGATGATCGGTTCCGGTGCCATTTTCGATGAGGGCATGGTCTACTTCGACGCACGATTGTCGCACCACTATCCGACCGTCGAGATTCGTGTTGCCGATGTCTGCCCGGATGCCGCGGACACGGTGCTGATTGCAGCCTTGTGCCGTGGTCTTGTGGATACCGCTGCCGCGGCGTGGCGCGCGGGGGACGAACCGCTGCCCTTCTCCGTTTCGATGCTCCGCCTCATGAGCTGGCAGGCTGGGCGGTTCGGCATCGAAGGTGACCTTATCGATCCAAGAACGCTCAAGCCGCGCGCGGCGCGTGAGGTCGTCGCTGATCTCGTCGATCACATTCGTGCAGCGCTGCGCGAGAACGGCGACGAGGCACTCGTCGACGAACAGGTCGAGCAGATCTTTACGCGGGGCAACGGCGCCATGCGCCAGCGAGCGATGCTCGAGAAGACGGGTCAGCTGAGCGATGTCGTCGCAGAACTCGCCAGGGTCACCGCCGGCCTCGAAGGCTGACGTTCGGTCACGACACAATCCCGCAGCTCGCTCCAGCCTGCGGCACAGGCTCTGACGGTGTGGGCGACCGTCCTTCTAGACTGACCGACATGAGTGACGAAACCGGCCGAGCAGTGATCGTGGATCTGTGCCGCATTCCCAACCCCGAAGCGATCGATCGCACGACATTCGTCGAGCTCGGCGGTGTTGAGCAGTTCGTCTCCATTCGAGGTCGAAGCACAACGAACCCGGTCCTTATCGTCTGCCATGGGGGGCCGGCGCTTCCCTCATTGCCGTCGTCATGGATATGGCAACGAGGAGTTGAAGACTATTTCACGGTCGTCAACTATGACCAGCGTGCCAGTGGCAAGTCTGCGGCAAGCGTGAACGGCGAAATGGACCTGAGCGTCGACAGGTACGTCGAAGATCTCGTGGAACTGATTGCCTGGCTCCAGGGCGAGCTCGGCGTCAGGAAAGTGGGTGTTCTAGGCCACAGCTGGGGAACGATCATCGGCGTCACATTGGCCGAGCGACGACCTGACTTGCTTTGGAGTTACATCGGTGTCGGCCAGGTGATTTCTGGTCCTGAGAACGAAGTTGAGAGCTTCGAGCATGCGATCCGGAGTGCGACTGCGGATCAGAACGATGAAGCACTCGCGGAGCTTCGGGCACTCGGTGAATATCCCGGCGCGCAGCCATTGACCGTTGAGCGAATCGTCACCTGCCGAAAATGGGCGCAGCATTACGGGGGGCTATCTGCGTATCGATCCGACTCCGCTTTTTTCACGGAATCGGAAGAGCTGTCGCCGTACTACACGGACGATGAGTTGGACCTGATCGGCGTCGGACAACAGGCGACCATGCCACTGGTGCTTCCCCAATTGCTTAGCTTTGACGCGCGGGATCAGATCGCGTTCGATGTGCCCGTGCTGCAGTTCCTCGGACGCCACGATTGGACGACCCCGACGGCTCCGGTCGAGCGCTGGATCGAAAGGGTGACTGCACCATCGAAGCACGTTGTCTGGTTCGAGAACTCGGCACACCTATGCATGTATGAAGAGCCGGGGAAATTCGTTGTGAGTCTCGTCAACCTGGCATTGCCGTACGCGGTAGTCGCCTGATCTAACGTTCCTTGGGCTCTCTCCCTTTGAAGTTTCCAGTCCCTAGTCGCGCCGGACCGCCCGGCGTACCATGCAGTGCATGACTGATCGATTCGCGGACACGGTTGTCGTTCCGAACGTCGTCGGTATGCCATTCCACATTGGTCGCGATGTTGCCGACGCTGCTGGCGTCACGTTGGCGAACCCGGACCCGGACGGGCCGCCGATCTCTGGACTAGCGTGGCCAGGACTCTTTTACATCACGTCACAAAGCCCCGTGGCCGGGACGCATATCTATCGCTGGGACTCGGTCGTAATCGAGATTGTGGAGCATGGCACAGCGGAGTCGGGGGCACTGCGTGCCGTCTCGCCGCGACCGCCAGCTGATACGGCGCACGCTGTTCCCGACCGCGAGCAATATGTCGATCTCACTGAAAATGAGGAAAAGTCCTGATTAGTTTCGGTTGAACGAGCCGTTCGTGAGGATCTCGGACACAACAGAAGATTTCGCTCTGGTGTACTCGCCCCATCCGTTTGCCAGCGCTGCTGTTTCCCGTTTGACAGCGAGGTACCTCTCTCGGCTTTTCTTGTCCGTCAGCAGGATTTCGCGGAAGCGTAGCCGTTTGCTCCACTTCTCACCTTGAAACTCGAAGATGTGGATTACGAACACACGAGCTGAACGATCCGGATAGCTCAGCCACGCGTGATCGGCTAGGTCTCCCTCAAGATCGAACCCGCGCCGCACCAGCTCGCGACCAGAAAGCACGATCTCATCCGCAGCTACGCCGACCGCTAGATCGATGACCGGCTTCGCCGGTAGCCCCGGAACAGATGTGGATCCAATGTGCTCGATCTTCGCGTGAGGTAGGTGCTCTAAGAGTTCGACCCCCATCTCGGCGGCCTTTCGCGCCCACATTTCGTACTCACTAGCAACGAGAGTTACGCGCTCGTCGGATGCCATCCAACGAGTTTCGCAGAAATCAACTGCCTGTTTCGTGACCTTGGTGTTTCGAGTCCGCCCTTTCGCTCCGGCATGCAGCGCGTGGACATGAACCATGAGGCCACCGACGAGAACCGATCTGCCCTTCGGCAGGCTGGATGCGAGCTCAATTGCTAGCGACCATGGCGGCGCAGTCGCGACTAGCTCTACAACGTGGGGTGACGTCCGGGGACAGGAAGCTGGGCTATTGGCCGGGATTGAGCAGATGCGAAATGCCCGAGAAGGCCGCACGCTCGGGAGCGTTCGGCTCGCTTCGCTCATTTAAAGATGCGCGCGTCACGCCCGGCCGCCACGCCAGTCGCTACAGTGCCGTCATGAGCAACATGGAATCACCGAGCCGAGTCGGCGCCGCCATTGGGTGGTGGGGTCTGCAGCTGGTCGTGGCTTTGATGGGTGCCGTCCATATGTGGTTGTCGCAACTGAGTGTCGCCAGTTGCACGGCGACCTCATGCGATTACTCCGCCTTTTCCGCTTCGATCAACACCTTCTACATCGGAGCGGTCGATCTACTGGTGGCGACTGCCGTGGTCATTCACATATTGCGGGATCGCGGCTGGGCTGCCGTCGCTGCTCCAATCATCGGAACGATTCTGATTCTTGTATTGCTTGCGGCAACCTACGCCGTCAGTCGTGCTGCACTGCAGCTTCCGCTGTTCGGAGGGCGGATCTGACGGGCTTTTTCGATCACCTTCGGGGGCCTGAGGGGTGAACCGGAACCTGCTACCGGCACACCATTTGGACGCAGTGGACGCAGTGGACGCAGTGGACGCAGAAGACGTTTTGTCTCGCTTCGCTCGCTCAGCAACCGCCGAGGGCGTTTCGTCTCGCTGCGCGCGCTCAACGTCCGGGAGTTCCACTCGCTCAACGACCGGGCCGGAACAGGCCAGGGGAGCTGCTCGGAAACCGCCTTTCACCAGGGAAAAGCAAAACCCCCGCCATGTTAGAAGCTAGGCGGGGGTTTCTAGGATGACTGTAATGATCACCCGTGTGGCTCCGACGGGCGTCGATCCCGTGACCTCACGATTTTCAGTTGGATTCGGTGGGCTAGCGAGTGCCCGTTGGTCGCCGTTTGCCGCGTGATTCCGCGGAAGTTGTCATGGTTGGTCGCGACTGGTTGAGGGTGGTTTCAGTGGGGCTACCGGCACATTACCGGCACACGACAGACCATCGTCGATCAGCCGGTCGCGGCAGGTGCGTTTTAGGTTGCGCTCCGGAGATCCAATTACGATGCGGGCGACAAATCAAGCTCCAACTTCCGTGCTCGGCCGTATGTGCTCGAGAACTGTGTAATGAATGGCTGGTGCCACGGCGTTGGATAAATCGCTTCGATGGACAGGCCTGACCGATCTTCAAGCAACTGGCGCAAGTACGGCTTGCTTGCAGCGGGTACAACGATCCGGAACGCCTGGACTCGACCGAGATGGCCGTTGCCTCTCTGACCACGGTTTTTTATCCGATTCTCGATGAAATTGGGTTCGTCGAGTGCGAGATCTAGGGGCAGAGTCGTGTCGCTCCAATTGTTTTCGTTAGAGAGGGGCGCGATGAGGAAAGATCCACGCTGAATACGGAGTCGTTCCGTCACATCAGGAGCCCTGTACCACCACACTCCATCCTGCAGAGTGGACGCAACCTGAGCAAGTGAGCGAGAGTCGAGTGGTTCAATCCATCGCTCCCGGGGTGGGCGCGCGATACCGAACAATGAACCGGTTGAGCCGTCGAGTCTTTCCGGCTTCTTGGCATCAGCGAAGGCGATCATCCAAAGTGCGATCAGTGGATCCGTGCTGACATCGAGCAACGGAGTAGCTGCGCCGTGATGCTGCAGATTGGCTAACAGCGCGAGATCCGGAAGGGTATGGCCGTCCCGTTCATCGAGCCTTAGCCCTCGGGCGGAGTCGAGTAGCGACTTTGTTGCCTTAGTCGCGGTGGCGTCGGTGTGAGGCAACGTAGACCTGACCACGCGGGTGTGGACCCCCGGCTCGATACCAAAACTGCCCTCAGCCTGTCCGCGCCATAACCATACGCGCTCCTGGAATGTCGAGTGAAGCCACATTGCCGCGGACAGGATGTCCCGCGCCTTCGTCTCGGCGTTGGTTGAGGTGGATCGCCATTGGTGCATGCGCTCACGTTAGCGAAGGATTCGCTTCAAGTGACAGGGCGGCGACAATCCGTCTAACTCAGTAGATTGAGCGCTATGGGAATCCGTCCTAACCGAAGCCAACTTGAACCATGGATGTTGAGATTTATCCAGGACAGCGGGCACGCAGAGGGTATCCAAGTTCTTGAGGAGTATGCGTGGGACTTTCGAGTGCTGGGAGGTCTGCTCGAACGAGTACGAAGAATGGCGAGAGGCTATCTTCACCTAGAGAAGCGCGGATACGCCGCAGAAGGTCGAGTTCTAGTTCGAAGCGCGTTGGAGCATGCGGTTACGGCACAGTGGGCATACCTCGTTCCAGATGGGCTCCGGCGTCTTGAGGTTGGGTTGCTTCGATCACGAGCCGACTATGCGAAGAGATCGCGTGATGCGGCGGACCCTGAGTGGGCTGACATCATTAGGCATGTCGAGTCCCAGATCCCTCGCGACGAGAACGGAGATCCGCGCCCTAGCATGCCCAAGTTCACCGGGTATCAAGGCGTCGCATCTGAACTCGACCACACCGGGTACCTTCGGCGGGCGTATGCGGTGCTCTCCCGAGTCAGTCATGTGACCGATCAGGCAGTTACTGACTACTTCGTGGACACGAGCGGCGTGGTTGCAGTGGCTGATGCGCCTTCGGATGTGCACGAACTGGATGTTTATCACACGCTCGCGACGAGCTGTTGTCTTGCAGCATGGGTGCTTGCACGCCTGGAGGGTGACTCTCGCGGGATTGAGTTGGCGACGAGCCAAGGGCTCCTCTGGAGACTCGACACGAACCTGCCACGGGAGCGGCGCAGATTTCCGGATGAGCATGATTGAGCCACAGGTGCGCTGCGAGGAGGCGTCGATGCCCGTCTGCTGGGCGATTTCGTAGAGTGGCGTTTTCCGATACAGGGCAGGCAATCGCTACAGCGCGGTCAGTGTTCGGCATGTCGCATCGAGAGCCGTAAGGTGGGACATCGAGCTTTGATCTCGCGTAGAAGGGCCTTTCACATGACTACACGGCCGCTCGCGATCCGTGCCAGCAGACGTTACGGGACGCTGTCGCCACTTCGTTACCCCGGGGGAAAAGCGGCGCTCGCAGGCTTGTTCGAGGATCTGCTTCGCGAGCTTGGGCTGCCGGATGTCACGTACGTTGAACCGTACGCAGGCGGTGCCGGAGCGGGCATCGCGCTTCTACGCGAAGGTGTAGTGAGTCGGCTAGTTGTGAACGATTTTGATCCGGCCGTGCATGCCTTTTGGCAGAGCATCGTTCACGAGAACGCCGAGTTCGTCCGCATGGTGAAGTCAGCGACACTTACGGTGACCGAGTGGAAACGTCAGCGAGATATTTATCGTGCAGCGGACGCGAGCAATACGCTCGACCTCGGCTTTGCGTTTTTCTACCTAAATCGAACGAATCGCTCGGGTGTGCTTACGGGTGGCGTCATCGGCGGGCTCGACCAGACGGGCAACTACAAGATGGACGCGAGGTTTAATCGGGACACGCTCGTCTCGAGGTTGCGAGCGATCGGTGCCATGTCGGATCAGATCACGGTGAGTGATCACGATGGTCGATCGGTGATCCGTGAGTTCGCGGATGACACAAATGCTTTGATGTACGTCGACCCTCCGTACGTAGCGGCTGGATCGCGGCTCTATCTCAATGCGTTCGATGCAAGAGACCACGCGGATCTCGCTGCGATAATGTCAACGGTTGCCGCAGCCCATTGGATAATGACGTACGATCGCTCGGAGCTGATCGAGCGCCTCTACCGCGACTACTTTTACTTCCCGTATGAGCTTAATTACTCAGCGAGACACCCTGGCCGAGCGTCAGAGCTCATGATTGTTTCGGAGAACCTTGTTGAGGCGATGCGGACAACGTCGGACGCTCAGTCAGCATGAAGCGCACGAGCGGATAGACGACGCGCCACGCAGTATGGACATCTGGCCCGGAAATGTCGAGATTGACACTGTGCGTCACTAAGTTGAACCACTGTCCTGTACCGGGGGTATTGCTTGCTTCCCGCTTCGTCCGGTTTAGTTGTGAGACAGCATGCGCAAGCTGACCGTTCGTCCGTTGGTCGCGGGTTACGATCAGCATCACGTCGCCAAGGGTGCCCGTAGCCTGTAGTCCGTTGCCTGAGCCGTAGTGCTCCTTGATGGATGCTTCTACTACAGAACGCACAAGCATCGCCGCGGCCGCCGGAAAATCTCCAACGTTGATGCGTCGTAGCTCTCGCATTCGATGTTGCAGTGGCAGCGGCAGGTTGCTTTCATCAATCCCGCTCAGCGAGAGGTATGCTTTTGTTTCTGGAGCGTTAGGGCCGCGGCGGATGCTCGGATCATCGCTGTTAGGAGTCTCCTCCGTGGTGCCCATGGATCCGTTGGCGTCATCCGACTGTTCGTCTGACGGAAGACCGTTGCTTTCGTCGTCGGACGTTGCTTCGGCCGGAGTAGGGCCGACATCGTCCGCTGCGGACGGGGCCTCAGCACCGTCATGGGGCCCCGACGGTGATGTCGGCGTGTCTGATTCTTTGGAGCTCGGCTCTGCGATCGACGGTTCATTCCCATCGTCGCCGGCGTCGCCATTGAGTTCTTCGGCCAACGTGGAGCCGCTCATTGCGCTGATGAGAGCCTCATGCTCGGGGGTACCCGCTTTCAGGCCGCGGCGCGTGTTTACTTCGCCAGTGCGGAATGCGTCCAATAGCCGCTCGAGCGCCGCTATCTCAGACTTCGAGCCGGACCACCTGGTCACTCGGGCTTCTGAGTCGAACTCGAGTCCGATCAACTTCTGGATATGCGGGTTTCGGTATGCGTACTCGAATGACGACATTGCGAGCTTCGTTCCGTGGACGAAGCCGGTCACCTCGTCGGACTCGAACTTAGTCGCCATCAGCTTTTCGCGCACGCGACCCATCCGAACTACGCGCGGCACGTCCTTGATAGCTGGCAACTGAGCGCGGAGCTGGTCGAGGCTGGTTCCGTGTGTGAGCTGGGCAAGGACGAACTTTGCCTGCTCGTCGAGATTCCATGCTTTCTTCGGCTGACCGATGTGCAGGCGCGCCAAGACGGGTGCAGCGGCCTCTCTGCTTTCAAAAACCATCACTCGAATCATCGACGGCAGCGACGCTGCCTCGATCGCAAATCGCTTCTTGAGTTGCTCGACTTCGGATTGATGGGCTGGCGCAAGGGACGGGGTGTGAAGTACAAGGAGCGCGGAAACTCGCCGGTTACCTTCGAGCAAGACCCACTTGTTGTTCTCGCGCACCACTATGGGCAGCTCGTTATCGACATACTTGTCACGGAGGATGAGCTTCGCCACTTCGTCAACCTTCTGTTCCGCCCAGAGGTAGTTCATTGCGGCCGTCTCAGATGGCATCGAATTGGCGAACCGATAGTTCGTTACGTCGAGGTGCAGGTCCTGCACCAGGACGTGCTCAATGGGGTTTTCCTTATATGCCACGCCGCATCCTTCCGCTTATTAGTACTCGCATTCTGGCAGACCGTGAGGGAGCGGGATGACGCCGAGGAGCGCCCGGACCGCAGCGGAGCGAGGACCGGACGCACCGCAGGACGGCCTCCCACTCCCTCACAGCCGGCCGCTAGGCCGGCCTTGCATGAGTAAAGAAAGTTCTCACAGCTCGCCTCCCTTCGTGCCGCGACGAGCGACTGAGTGGATAATCGAAGCCGTTGGTGGAGCTGGGCCCCGAGGCTACGTGAATTCCCCCGCGCGCCTAGTTTCGGGAGGATCGCTTGCGAATGCCACCACGGGCAGATCAGCCGTATTCTTTGCAACGCGGTTCATGGCATCGATGAGCCGTGGCCGCGTAGCGCCGGGACCGCCAAGCCAAGTGATGTACTGATCGGCGGTAAGTCGGATGGCGGTGATGAGCTGCAGAGACGCGGCGGTGATGACGGGAAGTGGCGCCTTGAGCCGCGGGGCCGATGGGCCTTCGGTCGGAACCAAGAAGGCGTTGAGGCCCCCCAGCTGTCCGTGGGCGATGCCCGAGTACACGGAGTAGAGCCGCTTCTCGTCGAACAGTTTCGACGTCTCGGCGACGAGGTTCTGAACCATCGCGGAGAGCTCGGGTTTCTTCGATGGGGGAAGTCCCATGCGCGTGAGCTCGGAAGAGTAGAAGTCCCGGCGTTCGGCGGCGTCGACTAGCTCGCCGGTTGTGCGCGATTCGAGCGCGTCGGCAACTCCCACGTCGTATCTCAGATCTGCATAGAGCATCGAGATGATTCGATGAAGATGGGTCTCGAGGTCTACAGCATCCGTGAGCCACAGGGACCGCCCCGCTGCTTCCAGCCCGCCACGTGCCACTGTGATGAGGGCGGTAGCGGGCCGCTTCTCTGTGCGGATGAGCTGGCCAAATGCGCGGGCGCGATCGCAGGCGCTGAGCAATGAACGCTCGGCCAGGCGTGCCGCCTCGAGGACGTGCTGTCCTCCGTCGCGCTGCTCCGCTGCCACGTACAGTCGTGTCGCCGCAGAGGGTTCCGAAGAACCAAGGGTCTTCTCGCTGGGGAGAGATGCGACGGCAGCATTGGAGACATCAATCAAGCTGGATGACAGAATCTTCGCGGTGCGCAGTTCGTCGTTCACATCGAGCCTGGGATTCTCCAACATCAAACCAGGGTATCGGGGAGGTGTCCGGCACAAAACCGGCACAGGCTCCATGCCGAGGGCGTTTCATCTCGCTGCGCGCGCTCAACGTCCGGGAGTTCCACTCGCTCAACGACCAGGCCGGAACCGCCCACGGGAGCGGCTCGGAAACCGCCTCTCACCAGGGCAAAGCAAAACCCCCGCCATGTTAGAAGCTAGGCGGGGGTTTCTAGGATGACTGTAATGATCACCCGTGTGGCTCCGACGGGCGTCGATCCCGTGACCTCACGATTTTCAGTCGTGCGCTCTACCAACTGAGCTACAGAGCCATGCGGCACATCATAAATCTGCCGCAACCTAGACGAAAGGGCCCTTTTCGAAAAAAGGGCCCGTCGCTTAGAGCGACCCTGACGGGACTTGAACCCGCGACCTCCGCCGTGACAGGGCGGCACGCTAACCAACTGCGCTACAGGGCCATGCTATTAAATTGTATCGGATTGAGTGACCCCAACGGGATTCGAACCCGTGCTACCGCCGTGAAAGGGCGGCGTCCTAGGCCGCTAAACGATGGGGCCGAGGCTGTCCCGGGGGACTTCCTTGCCGACGCTCAAGCATAAGCGATCTTTTGAGCAAAACGCGAATCGAGGGCGAGTCATCGTCGCGCCCGGGCGTTTCGGGAGGACGATGGGGTGTCATCTGCCACGTCAGAACATCATCGCTGCTTGTTGCGGATGTTAAAGATGTTGTTACTGTGGCTTATGTGAATCCGTTGGAAGGGGCCCTGTGAACGCCGAGCAGTCCACGATGGACGCTGCGCTCGACGCAGGGGACTCCTGCGGGTGCGCACCCAGCGTCGACGAGCAGCGCACCTTCTGGCAGAAGAGCGCACTCACGCGCCGAAATGCTCTGGGCCTTGGCGCCCTCAGCGTGGTGGCGCTCAGTGCCTTCGGCATCGGTTCCGGCGTCAACGCCGCCTATGCGGCCACGTACCCGAGCTGGGACGACGTGCAGCGCGCCAGGGGCAACGAGGCGGCGAAGGCCACCGAGATCACCCGTATCGAGGGATTGATCCAAGCCCTCACACAGCGGGTCGCCGAGACCCAGGCGGCGGCCGAGGCCGCCGGCAATGAGTACTTCGAGGCACAGCAGGCATTCTTCGACGCGATCGCCGAGGCCGAAGCGCTGCAGACTCAGGCCGACGCGCAGGCGAAGATCGCCGATGAATCCGCGCGCAAGGCCGGACAGGTAGCTGCGCAGCTCTACCGCAACGGCGGCGACGACACCGCCCTCGAGCTCTTCTTCGCCGGCTCTGCCGCAAGTGCCGACCAGTTGCTTTCGCGCCTCGGCACGATGGACAAGCTCCTGCAGTACAACCAGTCGGTCTATGACGACGCAGTCGCTGCTCGCAACTCCGCCCAGTCACTCAGCGATCAGGCTGTCGTCGCTCGCACAGAGCGTGACCGTCTGCAGAAGATCGCCGAAGAGAAAATGCTCGCCGCACAGCAGGCTGCTGCTGCTGCTGAAGCCGCGCTCGCCGAGCAGGCCGAGTACCTCACCACTCTCGAGGCACAGCTCGTAGCGCTGCGAGACGAGACCGCGAAGACGGTCGCCGACTACGAAGCGGGCGTCGCAGAAGCGAAGCGCATCGCTGAAGAGAAGCGCAAGGCTGAAGAAGCGGCGCGACGGGCTGCAGAGGAAGAAGCTCGCCGGAGAGCCGAAGAGGACGCTCGCCGGAGAGCCGAGGAAGAACAGCGCCGGCGAGACGAGGAAGCGGCAAACGGCGGCGGAGGCGGCGGTGGCGGTGCTCCAGCAGGCGCTGGCGGCGGCGACGGTGGCGGTGCGGTCGGTAGCGGAGGCTGGGTCCGACCGCAGGGCGGACACCGATCCTCAGGGTACGGTCCGCGCATGGTGCAGTGCGGCACGGGGTACTGCTCGAGCGGGTACCACTACGGCGTCGACCTCGCCAACGGCTGCGGGGCCCCGATCTTTGCCGCGCAGTCAGGAACAGTCGACTACGCCGGCTGGAACGGCGGCTACGGAAACTACATTCGCGTTCAGCACGGCGGTGGCGTCGGCACCGGCTACGGGCACATCAACGCCATCGTGGTGGGCTGGGGCCAGTGGGTCAATGCCGGCCAGATCATCGCCTACGCGGGCAACACCGGAAACTCTTTCGGATGCCACCTCCACTTCGAGGTGTACATCAACGGCGGCTACACGAACCCGATCGACTTCATGGGTGCGCGCGGAATCGGGGTCTGACCTCGCGAACGCACGAAGAAGCCCTCGGCCGCTGAAATGCGGACACGAGGGCTTCTGTGACGTTGTTGGTGCGGTTCAGTGACCGGTTTCGCCTGCGCGCACGATTGCCTCGTCGAGGATGCGCTGTGCTTCGGCAGCGTTTCCCCACTCGTCGACCTTGACCCATTTGTTGGGCTCGAGGTCCTTGTAGTGCTCGAAGAAGTGAGTGATCTCCTTCTTCGTGTACTCGGCGATGTCGTCGATGTCCTGGATGTGGGCCCAGCGCGGGTCCTTAGCGAGCACGGCGACAAGCTTGTCGTCGCCGCCGGCCTCATCGCTCATCTTCAGCACGGCAACAGGACGCACCTCGACGACGACGCCCGGGAACAGTGCGTGGTCGAGGAGGACGAGTACGTCCAGCGGATCGCCGTCCTCGCCCAGCGTGTTGTCGAAGTAGCCGTAGTCGGCGGGGTATCCGAAGGTCGTGTACAGGACACGGTCGAGGTGTACTCGCCCTGTCTCGTGGTCGACTTCGTACTTCACGCGGCTGCCGCGTGGGATCTCGATGACGGCGTCGTGTGCGCCCATGCGTGTACTCCTCAGGAAAAACGGTCGGATACCGGGAACTACCCTACCTGCGCATCCGCAACAGCAATTTCTCCAGTGGATCGGACAGCGCTACGAGCAGCAGGGCGAAGTACCCGATCATATGCACCCACGCGGCGATGGGAAAGGCAATGCAGAACAGGATGATCGCAGCGATGTCGCCGATCGACCCTCGTCGGAGCTCATCGACGGTGTAATCGGTGAGCACCAGGTGCTTAGCCAAGTACAGCTTTCCGGCGAGCGTGATCACCTGTGTCATGATCAACGTCCCGATGTATAGCGCGGCCTGAAGCGGATCGGTTTCCAGTTGACCGAGCATCGCCGTCGGAACCGGAAGCCACACGATGGTGAGCATCCACGCGACATTGATCCACAGCAGCGGTGTGGAGACGCGACGCACGCGTTCGTACTGCCGATGATGCTCCATCCAGAATGCCGCGATGAGGACGAAGCTGAGACCGAAGCTGATGAGCTGACCGCGGTGCTGCGCGAGGAACGCGCCAGTGCCGATCCCTGAGCCCGCAGCATCAGAGACAGCTTCCAACAACGGCAGGATCAACAGTGTCATCGCGATCGCCACGACAGCATCGACGAACGCCTTCAGGCGCTTCGGTGCAAACGTCGTCGGCTGCGTCACGCGCCCAGACTACGACCGAGTCGGATGCCGCGGTAGGTGTTTCTCGGTGCCGTACCGTTGAGTTGTGCCTTCGCTTGTCCCTGCCATCGCTGAGATCCGCCTCGCCGTGCGCACCGCACTGGTCGACCTGCCCGATGGAGCGACCGTCATCGTCGCTCTTTCTGGAGGTGCGGATTCACTCGCCCTCGCGGCCGCGACGGTATTCGAAGGGCGCTCGCGCCGGATGAGTGTGGTCAGCGCCACGATCGATCACGGGCTGCAGGAGGGGTCGGCGGATGTCGCCGCTGAGGCCGCGGCGAAGGCCGAGAGTCTCGGCATCCGCGCCTTGACCGAGCGTGTGGACGTGGCGAGCTCCTCGACACGAGCAGGCAGCGGTGCGGGTGGTGGTGGTGGTGGTGGTGGCACGGAGGCCGCCGCGCGCGATGCACGCTACGCGGCACTGCGCCGGATCGCTGCAGATGAGAATGCTGCGGCCGTGCTGCTCGGACACACCCTCGATGACCAGGCGGAGACCGTGCTGCTCGGTCTCGCTCGCGGCTCGGGTGCCGCGAGTCTTCAGGGCATGGCCCCGCGCCGCGAAGATGAAGACGACACCGTCTGGCTGCGACCGATGCTGGGCGTGCGTCGTGAGACGACACAAGCGTTCTGCGCAGCATCCGATCTCACGCCCTGGGACGACCCGCACAACTTCGAAGCGCGTTTCGCGCGCGTGCGTGTGCGTGAACGTGTGTTGCCCGTGCTGGAAGCCGAACTCGGCCCCGGCATTGCGGAGGCTTTGACACGCACCGCCGAACAGCTTCGGGAGGATGCCGAGGCGTTCGACGAGATGATCCACGAGACGATCGAAGACATCGTCGAGCACGCCGAGGCGGGCATCTCTGTCAGCGTCGCCGCGCTCGCGGCGAACCCGACCGCACTGCGCAACCGCATCATCCGCCTCGTCGCGCACAGCGAGTTCGGCGCGAGCCTCACCCGCACGCAGACCGTGGAAGTCGCTCGACTCGTCACCGACTGGTCAGGACAGGGCCCCATCGATCTGCCGGGCTGCTCTGCGGTGCGGCAGGGCGGGCGCATCGTCTTCACTGCGCGCTGAGCCGTGCGCGCTGAGCCGCGCTCGCTGAGCGTTCGCTACTTCTTGCCGCCGAACAGACCACCGAGCAGATCGCCGATTCCTCCGCCGGATGACGAACCGCCGCCGAGGATGCCGCCCAGCAGATCGCCGATCCCGCCACCAGACGAGTTGTTGCCGCCTCCTCCGAGGAGTCCTCCGATGAGGTCGCCGATTCCCCCGCCGGACTCCGCACCATCGGTGGAATCCGACTTGTTCTTGTTCGCGATCAAGCCCATGATGATCGGCGCGAGAATCGGCAGAAGCTTGCCGAAGTCGATGCCTGCGGTCTTCTCTGACGCGGTCAGCTTCGCGGCGACATCCTGTGACTGTTCTCCGAGCACGTGCTTGACGATCTTCTCTCCGTCAGCCTGATCGACGTCGTCGATCGTAGTGACGCTCTTCGCGCCCTCATGCTTCTTGAGTGCATTCTTGATCGCCGCAGAGCCCTCTTCGCTCTCGGCATTCTTGGCCAGTCCGCCCAGGAGGACGGCCCCGCCCTGCTCGACCGCAGCCTTGGCGACGTCGGGGGAGACGCCGAGCTTCGCGGCGATGTCATCGATCGGCACCTGCGTGAGGATGTCGTCAAGAGCCATGGTGATTCCTTCCTTCGGCGGGCGTGCGCCCGATCATTCCTCACAGTATTGCGGAACCCATAGCAACCGTCGCCTAAAATCAATCTATGCGCGCGGCTGAGATCCAAGATGACCTTGCAGAGATCCTTGTGACAGAGGAGGAGATCATAGCCAAGCTCGATGAGCTCGCGGCCGTGGTCGCGAAGGACTACGAGGGCAAAGACCTGCTGCTCGTGGGGGTTCTCAAGGGTGCGATCATGGTGATGGCCGACTTCGCCAGAGCGCTGCCATTTCACGCTCCGATGGACTGGATGGCAGTCTCCAGCTATGGCTCGAGCACGAAATCCAGCGGTGTGGTGCAGATCCGCAAGGACCTCGACACCGACCTGCACGGCAAGCACGTACTCATCGTCGAAGACATCATCGACTCCGGCCTGACGCTGAGCTGGCTGCTGGAGAACTTCGAGTCGCGTGGCCCAGAGTCGATTGAGGTGCTGGCGCTGCTACGCAAGCCCGAGGCCGCCAAGGTCGAGATCGACTGCAAGTACGTCGGCTTCGACATTCCCACCGAGTTCGTCGTCGGCTACGGGCTCGACTACGACGAGCGCTACCGCAACCTCCGTGACGTCGCCGTCCTCGCACCGCACATCTACAGCTGAGCGCGGAGACGTACGCCATGGGCGAATCCCAGGGGACCACTAACTTCCACGCGATACGCTGAACGCATCATGGACGTGAAGAAGATCACTCGTAATCCGCTGCTCTATGTAGTGCTGATCGGTGTTTTGCTGTTCGGCGGGTTCCTGCTGATCTCAAACCTCAATGCCCCGAGCACGATCACCACCCAACAGGGGCTCGATCTCCTGTCGGGGGAGACCGTCACCGAGGTCACCAACACCGACGGCGACCAGCGCGTCGACATGACCCTGTCGAAGGCCTTCGAGGACTCGAAGGAGGTGCAGTTCTACTACGTAGATGCACGTGCCGCCGAGGTCGTCGACGCAGTCAACGCTGCCGACCCGAAGGACGGCTTCAACGACGTTGTTCCGCGTGCTACCTGGTTCGACGGTTTCCTCTCGCTTCTTCTTCCGTTGGTGCTGCTGGGCCTGCTGTTCTGGTGGCTGCTCTCGTCGATGCAGGGCGGCGGCGGAAAGGTCATGCAGTTCGGCAAGTCCAAGGCGAAGCTCGTCAACAAGGAGACCCCGACGGTCACCTTCGCAGACGTCGCCGGTGCCGACGAGGCGATCGAAGAGCTTCAGGAGATCAAGGAGTTCCTCGAGGACCCCGCCAAGTTCCAGGCGATCGGCGCCCGCATCCCGAAGGGCGTGCTGCTGTACGGCCCCCCAGGAACCGGAAAGACTCTTCTCGCTCGCGCAGTCGCCGGCGAGGCGGGGGCACCGTTCTACTCGATCTCGGGTTCGGACTTCGTCGAGATGTTCGTCGGTGTCGGTGCCTCGCGCGTCCGCGATCTTTTCAACCAGGCCAAGGAACACGCGCCTGCCATCATCTTCATCGACGAGATCGACGCCGTCGGCCGTCACCGTGGTGCCGGTATGGGCGGCGGCAACGACGAGCGTGAACAGACGCTGAACCAGATGCTCGTCGAGATGGACGGCTTCGACCCGAACGCGAACGTCATTGTGATCGCGGCCACCAACCGCCCCGACATCCTCGACCCTGCCCTTCTTCGCCCGGGCCGATTCGACCGCCAGATCGGAGTGGATGCTCCCGATCTCAAGGGACGCCTGCACATCCTGCAGGTGCACGCCAAGGGCAAGCCGTTCGCACAGAGCGTCGACCTTGAAGTCGTCGCTCGCAAGACCCCCGGCTTCACCGGCGCCGACCTCGCGAACGTCCTCAACGAAGCGGCGCTCCTCACGGCTCGCTCGAATGCGCAGCTGGTCGACAACCGCGCACTGGACGAGGCCATCGACCGCGTGATCGCCGGTCCGCAGCGTCGCACCCGCGTCATGAAGGATCGCGAGAGGCTCATCACCGCCTACCACGAGGGTGGTCACGCTCTCGCTGCGGCGGCGATGAACTACACCGATCCGGTGACGAAGATCACGATCCTTCCGCGCGGCAAGGCACTCGGCTACACGATGGTGATGCCGCTGGACGACAAGTACTCCATCACTCGAAACGAGCTGCAGGACCAGCTGACCTACGCAATGGGCGGTCGTGTCGCGGAGGAGCTCGTCTTCCACGACCCCACCACCGGCGCCTCCAATGACATCGAGAAGGCGACCAGCATCGCCCGCAAGATGGTCATCGAGTACGGCATGACCACCGACCTCGGTCCGGTCAAACTCGGCTCAGAGGGTGGCGAGCCGTTCGCTGGCCGCGACATGGGCCGCGGACGCGAGTATTCCGAGACGATCGCCGAACGCGTCGACACGCAGGTGCGCCAGCTCATCGAGCAGGCACATGACGAGGCCTACCAGGTCATCAGCGACAACCGCGACCTCCTCGATCGCCTTGCCCTCGCGCTGATCGAGGAGGAGACCCTCGACCACAACCAGATCGCCGAGATCTTCACCGACATCCGCAAGCTGCCGGAGCGCCCGCTGTGGCTTTCCAGCAATGAGCGGCCGGTGTCGACTCGTCCTCCTATCGAGGTACCGAAGCGTGTCATCCCGGTAGATGCTGCGGCCACTGTCGAAGGATCTGTGGATGCTGCGGCACCTTACGGCGCGACAGACGGCACGCCCGCATCTGGGCAGGCACGTCCGGCGACGGCCTGACCGTGGCCGTAGACAGAGATCGTGTCCGGCGGCTGACTCGCGAGCTTCTCGAAGCGATCGGTGAAGACCCGGAGCGTCCAGGTCTCAAGCAGACTCCTGCTCGCATGGCTGACCTCTACGCGGAGTTCTTCTCTGGTGTGGGAGAGGATGCTGCGGCGCCGCTGGCCCACACGATCAGCGTTGCGCGCGGACCCGCCCCGGAAACTCTGCCCTCCGGCGCGGTGCTGCTGCGCGACATCCTCTTCCGCTCAGTGTGTGAACACCACCTGCTGCCATTCACCGGGCGTGCGCACATCGCGTACCTGCCCGGCGAACAGGTCGTCGGCCTCGGCGCCCTGGTGCGGGTCGTCGAGACGCTCGCGGCGCGTCCCCAGGTGCAGGAACGACTGGGCGAGCAGATTGCCGACACGATCGCGGAGCACCTCGACACCCGCGGGGTGCTCGTCGTACTGGACGCCACGCACGGCTGCGTGACGATGCGTGGCGGACGTCAGCCCGAAGCATCGACTCTGACGATTGCCGCGCGCGGCGAGTACAGCGAGCCCGTCGCCCGGCAAGAGCTGATCACGCTGATCGGACTCTCTGCAGGCTCAGGGATCGGGGGCGCGTAATGACCGGAATTTGGGGCATCGTCAACGTCACGACCGACTCCTTCAGCGATGGTGGGCGTTTCATCGACCCCGAGCAGGCCATCGCCCACGGGCTCGCATTACGAGATGCCGGTGCCACAGTGCTCGACATTGGCGGAGAGTCCACGCGCCCTGGCTCCGAGCGCGTTGACCCCGCCGTCGAGGAGCAGCGAGTCATCCCGGTGATCCAGGCGCTTTCCTCCCGGGGCATCCCCGTGAGCGTCGACACGCTGAACGCGTCGACGGCTACGGCCGCCGTCCGGGCGGGGGCGCGCATCGTGAACGATGTCTCCGGCGGCCTGTCCGACCCCGACATGCTCAGCACAGTCGCCGCATCTGGTGCCGATTTCGTCATCGGTCACTGGCGTGGGCCCTCCGATGACATGTACGCGCGCGCCGAGTACCGTCGTGCCTCTCGCGAGGTCGCCGGCGAGCTGCGCGAGCGTGTCGGCGCGGCCGCCGCCGCGGGCATCGCGCCAGCGCGACTCATCGTTGATCCCGGCATCGGATTCGCCAAGGTGGGGGAGCAGAACTGGGACGTTCTGCGTGGCCTCGCCGACATCACGGCGCTCGGTCACCGGGTGCTGATCGGTACGTCACGGAAGCGGTTTTTGGTCGAACCTCTTCGCCAGGAATCCGGGGAGGCGATCGACGAGTCGCGACGCGATCTTGCCACCGCGGTCACGAGTGCACTGGCCGTTCGACATGGTGTGTGGGCCGTGCGGGTGCACAATGTCGCAGCGACCCGAGATGCCCTCGCGATCGCACACGCGTGGGAGGGCTGATGATGCAGACCTTGGACGAGATCCAGCTCACCGGGCTCACCGTGTTCGGCCGTCACGGCGTCTTCGAGCACGAGAGGGAGAACGGTCAGGAGTTCGTGATCGATCTGCGTCTGCAGCTCGCGCTGACGGATGCCGCGGCATCCGATGATGTCACCGACACGGTGCACTACGGCGAGCTTGCCGAGAGGGTTGCAGCGGTTGTCGCGGGTGAGCCGGTGAACCTCATCGAGACGCTCGCTCAGCGCATCGCCGATGTGGTTCTCGGGGAAGAGCGCGTGAAGCAGGTGGCAGTTACCGTGCACAAACCGCACGCTCCCATTCCGCTGACGTTCTCGGATGTTTCGGTCACCATTTTTCGCATCAGTGCGGATGCCCAGTGATGATCCGCATGCCGCCGCTGACGGCACCGGATCCGCGCCCCGGCCGCGACATCGTGCACGCGGTCATCGCCATCGGTGCGAACCTCGGCGACCGCCACGAGACGATCCGTCGCGCGATTGAGCGGATCTCCCGGCTGCCACTTGTCGAAGGTGTACGGCTGTCAGAGCTGTACGAGACGGTCGCCATGCGACCGGATGGCCCAGACCCGGACGCACCGACCTACGTAAATGCTGTCGCGCTGGTCAGCACACGTCTCGCGCCGCAGGTGCTGTTGGGACTGCTGCACGCGATCGAAGACGAGCACGGCCGCGAACGGCACGAACGCTGGGGCGACCGCACCCTCGATCTCGACCTGATCACCTACGGAGATCTTCTCTCTGAAGACCCACACCTGCAGCTGCCGCATCCGCGGGCCGCAGAGCGACTGTTCGTACTCGAACCGTGGCTGAGCCTTGACTCGGACGCCGAGATTCCAGGGCGGGGACGGATCGCCCCGCTGGTTGCCCGATTGCGAGCGGATGCCGTGGACGACGCTCCGGAGCACGGATGAAGCGCACATCCGCCGCGCTGCTGATCATCCTTGCGCTGCTCGGCGGGGGTATCGGCTACCTGGTCGATCATGTGCTGACGGTGTCGGGGCGGTCCACCTTCGCTCCATCTGGGTTTCTGCCGCTCCTCCTGCTCCTGATCGCTGCTGCGGTGCTCTCGCTTGCCTGGCCGGTGCGCCGCAGCGCGCGTGGACGCACGCCCGGCCGTATAGACCCATTCCGTGCGATGCGTGCAGCGACTCTGGCTCGGGCGTCGAGTCTGCTCGGTGCGATCACGGCCGGGTTTGGCGGAGGGTTAGGGGTGTTCCTCCTGTCGCGCCCGGTGGATCCCCCGGTAGGGTCGATGGTGGCGATGGCCGCCCTCGTGGCAAGTTCGATCGTGCTCGTGGTCGCCGCACTTGTCGCCGAACAGTTCTGTACTCTGCCGAAGGATCCTGATGACCGACATCCAGATGACCCCGCCTCCGGAGCCGACGCCGGGCGCTGATCCATCTCAGCAGGTGACACCGCCGGTGTTGGATGAGGGCACGTACTCACAGATCCGCGAACCTCGCGGCGCCGCACGTCTCGCTCTCGACGGGCACTGGCATCAGATCTCACCGCGCTATGTCGTGTCGCAGCTTTTGCAGAACGGCATTCTGCTCGCGCTCCTTCTGATCGCGGCGCTTGTGCTGAGCATCGCTTTTGAGCAGACCTGGGTCTGGATCCCGGCCGGAATCCTGATCGTGATCGAACTCATCACTCTCGTCATTCTGCCTCGGCAGGCGAAAGCAATCGGATACATGCTCCGCGCCGATGACATCGTCTTTCGCAAGGGCATCATGTGGCAGAGGATCATCGCCGTCCCTTACGGGCGCATGCAGCTCGTTGACATCACGCAGGGGCCGCTGGATCGTGCGTTCGGAGTGTCCCAGCTGAAGATGGTCACCGCTGCCGCCACGACGGGCGTGCAGATCCCCGGGCTGACGCGGCCCGCCGCCGAAGCGCTGCGTGACACACTCATCGACGTCGCCGAGACCCGTCGGACCGGCCTGTGAGCACGCCTGAGCAGCCTGCCCCGAACGAGGGGCCATCGAGTCCGGCAGCAATCCTCGCTGACGGCACTTCGCTCGCCGATGGTGACTGGCACCGCCTGCACCCGCTGACGCCGCTGTTCAAAGGCGGGCTGGTGCTCATCATCGTGGCGAGCATCGTGCTCAACAACTTCCGCGACCGGATCATCTTCTGGTTCATCAATCTCTTCACTCCTGAGGAGATGCATGCTGATGAGTACTCCGGCGGCGACCCAGTGGACTGGGTATTGGCGAACAACCTGATTCTGGTCGCGCTGCTCGTCGTACTGGGCGTCTTGATTGTGCTCATCGTCGGGTTCTGGCTGGTGTGGCGGTTCCAGGAGTTCCGCATTTCCGAGGAGCACGTCGAGGTCCGCAAGGGCATCATCTTCCGCTCGCACCGACGCGCGCCGCTCGATCGTGTGCAGGGAGTCAACCTCACACGCCCCTTCCCCGCGCGGCTGATCGGCATGGCCAAACTCGAGGTCGTCGGTGCCGGCACCGACGCGAACGTTCCGCTTGAGTACCTCTCCACGCCGAAGGCTGAGGCCGTTCGTACCGACATCCTCCGGCTCGCCTCCGGTGCCCGTCAGTCACGTGAAGTGCGTCGTACCGGACAGCCCGCGCCCGCGCAGCCAACTACTTCTGGCGGGCTGCGCTCCCAGCTTGTCGGCTCGATGAACGACGGAGTGAGCGGTCTCATCGGCGGCGTCGACCTCGCCGATGTTACGCCTGACAGTGTCGTGAAGATCCCGACCGGACGGCTCGTCGGTTCAATGTTGCTCGCCGGGGCGCTCTGGTTCGTCTTCTTCCTGATCATCTTCGCCGTGTTCATCGCCACGATGCTGCCCATCGCGCTGGATAACGAAGATGGAGACGGCCTGTTTATCCTGCTCGGATCCGGACTCGGCGTCGCGATCCCCCTCATCATCGCCACGGTCGCCATCACCTGGGGACAGATCTCCAAGTCATTGCGCTACGCGATCGCGCCGACGCCTGACGGTGTCCGCATCACCTATGGCCTGTTCACGACGGTGACCGAGACGATCCCTCCAGGACGTATCTTCGCAGCCGAGGTGACGCAGTCACTTTTGTGGCGTCCGTTCGGCTGGTGGACCATCAAGATCAACCGCATGTCGGGCAAGAGCGCATCTCAGCAGCAGTCCGGATCAGCGCAGCAGTTCAACGTGGTGCTTCCCGTCGGCACGCGCGCCGATGTCGAGAGGGTGCTCGCGCTCATCCTTCCCGACCTGCCGGCGGAGGATGTCCCGCTGGTCTGGGAACACGGCATCCTCGGGCCCCAAGAGAATGACCCGTATACCTCCCTAGAGCGTCGTGCCTGGTGGCGCCGGCCAATGTCGTGGAAACGGCACGGCCTTACCGTGACCGACTTCGCGCTGCTGATGCGCCGCGGACAGTTCTGGCGCAAGCTCGCCGTGGTTCCTCTCGCCAGGCTGCAGGGGGTCTCTGTGTCGCAGGGGCCGATCGATCGATTGCAGCGCGTCGCGTGGATGAAGGCGCACAGCGTGGCGGGTCCCGTTCTCGGCGACGTCGTCGGCATCGAGAGTACGACCATGATGACGACGATGGACGACATCACCCGCAGAACTTTTGCTGCCACAGGCCGCGATCACAGCCACCGTTGGGCCCAGTATGCGCAGGAGTCAGTGGCCGTGGACCCTGCCCCCGACGCATCCGGACAGACGGATTTCGCACAGCCAGAGTTTGCACCGGCGCCGCCCACATTCCATCCATCACAGGCACCGCATGAATCGTGACGGCAGGCTCGGCGTCGGGATCATCGGCGCCGGGCACGTCGGTCCGGTGATCGGCGCCGCTCTCGCTGGCGCGGGGCATGCGATCACGGGAATCACGAGCGGTTCAGATGACGACCGTGTCTCGGGGATCCTTCCGGGCGTGCCAGTGCTCGAAGCCACCGAGGTGCTGCGACGCAGTGAGCTGGTGATTCTGGCCGTGCCGCATGACGTGCTTCCCGGATTGGTTAACGGGCTCGCTGAAGTCGGCGCGTGGCAGCCCGGCCAGCTCGTGTTGCACACCGACCCCGCCCACGGCATCGGTGTTCTGGAGCCTGCGCAGCGCTCGGGCGCAATCCCGCTCGCGGTGCATCCGGCTATTTCGTTCACCGGCACCTCGATTGACCTCCGTCAGCTGCAGGCGAGCTTCGCGGCCGTCACTGCCCCCGCACCGGTGCTGCCGATTGCTCAGGCGCTCGCCGTCGAGATCGGGTGCGAGCCGATCGTTATCGCTGAAGCCGACCGGGCCGCTTATGCCGAGGCCATTGCCACGGCATCCGAGTTTTCCCGCGCCATAATCGGGCAGTCGACGTCGCTTCTGCGCAGCATCGGTGTGGAGAATCCCGGTGGCTACCTTTCGGCGCTCGTACAGTCGACGGCCGAGCGGGCCCTGCGCGAAGCATCCGACCCGCTCTTGCCCTGAGCGACGTCGCGCTCAGCGACCGCCGGAGAAGCCGCCGCCGCCTCCTCCGCCGGAGAATCCTCCGCCAGACGAGCCGCCAGCACCAGACGAGCCAGTGCTGGGTGCTGTGTACGTGGACGACGAACGGGTTGCCGATGAGAAGATCAGCATTCGGGCGACAAGGCCTTGGCTGGACCCGTTGATCCACCCTGGATCCTGCGCCGCAGCGCCATAGGCGAACTCGAGCACCTCGCCCCACTCTCGCTCCTGACCGAACAGGATCGCGTACGGCAGCAGTTTCTCGTATACGTGGATCACGTCGACGGCGCCGTCGCTGCGACGTTCAGCGCCCGTGTATGACTGCAGCATTTGGAGACGGTCAGCCTCTGCGACGCGGATGAACTCGCGCACGCCCTCCAAATACTCCAACTGCAGCGCGCCGTCCTTGGTGAGAACCGTGTGCTTCTTGAACGCCACGACGCTGGAGATCAGCACAACGATGCCGCTCATCAGCGTTGCGAAGAAGACCGGACCCGCCGACGCCCGGCCAGTGAACAGGCCCCATCCGAGCAGAACAACCATGCCGGCAAACACCACGAGTGCGACGGCCTGTATGACGCGCGCAAGCGTGCTCGACGCCTTCGTCGTGAACCCGCGCTTGTTCGCTTCACTCGGTCCAACCTTGAGCAGCTTCTGAATCCGTGTCGCGAACGCCGAACTATTCTTCGGCATCCTCATGACGACATTCGGCTCAGTGCTGCCGAACAGTGCCTTCAGCGATTGTTCATCGAGCGGATCTGGGATCGGAGCGTCGAGTCGACGCAGTCGCGGCCTGCCCTTCTTCTGCCCTTCCTCTGGCAGTTCTTCCACCCGCAGCATCCCGTTCACGGCGAGGTGGATGATCTGAGCGCTGAGAGTGTTCTTCGCCTTCGGGACAATCGCGCTCGCCAACAGCGGCGGCATGGAAGCAGGCACGTCATACTGCGCGACGACGATTCCAGCACCGCGGCGGCGCGAGCGGATCATGGTAGAAGTGGCGAACCAGCCGCCGATCGACAACAGAATCGCGCCACCGCCCACGGCATATGGCAGCACATCAGTGGCGGCATTGGGCTGGCGGGCCGAAGGCTGAGTGACGGTTCCTGGATCGAGGGCGATCGCGACAGTGATGCCGTCGCCGGCGGCGAGGTCGGTTTCGGAGACGGTGAACGTCGATCCGTCACGGGTGAGATCGCAGGGGTCGGTCGAGCCCTGAATGCCCCGATAGCAGGATGCATCGCCGGTCAGATTCGTCGCCAGGTCATCATCAAAGATGATCTCGGCGTCGAACGCTGCGATGTCCTGAGTGCTGTCCAGAGGAAGAAGGTTCCAGTAGAACTCGTCGACTTCGGTCTCGGTCGCGGCGATGATCACGTCGCGCATCTCGTACTCGATGACATAGGTCGTCGGGCCGTGCACGTAATCGTCGTCTCCGGTGAGGACGTAGATGAACCCGTCGTCGTCCTCGGTCTCGTAGGGAACGTCGTTGCCGTTCTCATCCCGCACAGAGAGGATCGTCGTGCCGAGCCCTGCGCCCTCGTAGGTCTCCGGGTAACCGGCCACGATGCCGCGGTTCTGATCGATGTCGGGGAACTCGGCAACGCGGGTCTCCTCGACATGCATCGTCGCGCGTCCGTCATCGTCGATGCCGATCTCGTAGATCGCGCTCCACGTGGAGAAATTGAAATCGTCGACGTCGGTGCGTGGTTCTGCTGCGGATGCCGCGGATGCTGCGGATGCTGCGGCCGCCGTGCCTGCCAGCAACACCCCGGACGTCACTGCGATCAAGGTCAGAAAACGAGGAACACGATGCCGGAACATGCTTCGAGCGTATCGATGTGTGTGCTCGGAAGTTGCGGAGTGCCCCGTCGGCGAGGCTCTCAGCGCCGCCCCGGTAAACTGGGGGAGACTTCCAAGGAGCCCTTATGACCACCGCGCCAGACGCGCCTGCATCCACCCCTGACGACGCCGATGGCGAGGACGTTCACGAGCAGAAGGCCGTACGTCTCGCCAAGCGCGAGCGACTCATCGAGCAGCGGGCGAATGCCGCAGGTGGAGCATTCCCGGTCAGCGTGCCGGTGACACACGCGATCCCGGCGTTACGCGCTGAGTATGGCGACCTTGAAGCAGGAGCCGAAACCGGCGTCACCGTCGGTATCGCGGGCCGCGTGGTTTTCAGCCGCAACACCGGCAAGCTCTGCTTCGCGACGCTGCAGGCCGGCGACGGCACGCGCATCCAGGCCATGATCTCGCTGGCCGAGGTCGGCGAAGAGTCTTTGGCGCAGTGGAAAGAATTCGTCGACCTGGGTGACCACGTCTTCGTGCACGGACAGGTGATCTCCAGCCGCCGTGGCGAGCTGTCGATCATGGCGGATGAATGGGCGATCGCCTCGAAGGCCATCCTGCCGCTGCCCAACGCCTACGGCGACCTCAGCGAGGAGAGCCGGGTTCGCAGCCGCTACCTTGACCTCATCGTTCGTGAGCAGGCGCGCCACACGGTGCGGGCCCGCGCTGCGGTGAACGCAAGTCTTCGTGCGACCTTCTCCTCGCACGAATACCTCGAGGTCGAAACACCGATGCTGCAGGTGCAGCATGGTGGAGCATCCGCTCGTCCGTTCGTCACGCGCTCGAACGCGTTCGACACCGAGCTGTACCTGCGCATTGCGCCGGAGCTCTACCTGAAGCGTGCTGTCGTCGGCGGCATCGAGCGTGTGTACGAGATCAACCGCAACTTCCGCAATGAGGGCGCCGACTCGACGCACAGCCCCGAGTTCGCGATGCTCGAGGCCTACCAGGCCTATGGCGATTACAACCAGATGGCCGAACTCACGCAGGAGCTCGTGCAGCAGGCTGCGATCGCGGTCACCGGTTCGACCACGGTGACCTGGGCCGACGGCACCGAGTACGACCTCGGCGGCGAGTGGGATCGCATCTCGATGTACGACTCGCTATCTGAGGCAGCTGAGCGCACGTTCACCACCGAAGACTCGGTCGAAGACCTCATCTCCTTCGCCCAGGAACACGGCGTCGGTCTTCCGCCGCACGCCACGCACGGAAAGCTCATCGAAGAACTGTGGGAGCACTTCGTGAAGGGCGACCTGACGCGCCCGACGTTCGTGATGGACTTCCCGGTCGACACCTCGCCGCTGGTGCGCGAGCACCGCTCGATCGACGGTGTCGTGGAGAAGTGGGATCTGTACATTCGCGGATTCGAACTGGCCACCGGCTACTCCGAGCTTGTCGACCCGGTCATCCAGCGTGAGCGTTTCGTCGAGCAGGCGAAACTCGCCGCACGTGGCGATGTCGAGGCGATGCCAGTCGACGAGGAATTCCTGCGTGCACTCGAGCACGGCATGCCGCCGTCGGGCGGCATGGGCATGGGCATTGACCGTCTGCTCATGGCGATCACCGGTCTCGGCATCCGCGAGACGATTCTCTTCCCGCTGGTCAAGTAGCACTCAGGTGCCTGCGGCCTCGCCGCGGCGGAACGTCCACTCCGGCAGTATGGCCGCGTCGATCATGCTGCTGATCAGCGATGCGAGCGAGTAGCAGGGGTCGATCTCGGCGACCAGTCGCAGGTAGTGCGCGGCGTGCGTGGAACGTCCGAGCGCCCATGACAGCCAGGCCGCCGCGGTCAGCGGTGCGGATTTGGAAGCGCGGGGTGCGCGAGCCGCGACGTTGCGGGCGATCGCCAAGGCGACTGTGAGCCGGTCGGCGTCCGGACTCGGCCCACGCCCGAGGAACACTTGGCCCAAATCATCTGACACGCCTGCGCCGACTTCGGCGTAGGCGAGTTGCGCGTCCAGTGCGCGCATGCCGGTCGGCAGGTCAGTCGCCCACTGCAGGAGCGCGACGTCACGGTAGCGTGGGCGGTCCAAGCACCAGAGCAGAGCTGCGGTCACGAACGGCGGTAGGTGCTCCGGAGAATCCAGCAGGTCTTCGAAGAACAGCGGCAGGTCGTCGAGCAGTACCGAGGCGGCGATGGCCTGTGGGTTCTCGCGTGCGCCGGTGAGGCCGAGGTGCTCGTGCGCCAACACGTCTGACAGGTCGAGCAGTGCTCGACCCACGCGTTCCTTCTCGGCGAGATCGACGACGGGCAGCGCCGTGCCGGCATCCTGATCACCCGAGACATCGCCGATGCCCGGAACCGTCGGGGCCACGGGAATCTCGGCAGACGGACGCATCACTGGGTCGTCGTGCAGATAGCTCGACCAACCCTCTGGTGTGACGCAGAGCGCGTCGACCACATGCAGCCCGAGATCGACGGCCAGATCGAGCAGGTCTTCGACGACGATGGTCGACGGCAGCACGATGCCGTCCGGGGTGTGCTGCGGGGGCTCATCGGTGTACACCACCACGGCGACAGCATCCGTTCCGGTGACCTGCGAAATCAGGCCGATCGCGGTGTCGACGTACTCGTCGAGATCGACATCGTCTCGGGGCAGATCGATGCGCATCGCGCCATGGGCGCGTGAGCGTTGAAAGGGCAGCAGCACGATGCTCTGCCTCGGTGTGAACCCGGCGAGGCTCGGGACGATGCCGAGGAACTCGGCGGAATCAGTGGCACGAAGGACTGTGTTCATGCAGAGAGTGTCGCGGAGAAGTCCTGCCAGAAACGAGCACTCACAGCTTCGGGTGTTAACTCCCATCGGTGCAGAACAAGTCAACTTTCTCAAAGGAACGACAGCGTACGATGGAACCATGGACAACATCTGGGTCGCCGCGGCATGGTCGCTTCTGCCGACACTCGGAGTCAGCGTCGTCTTTTTCTTTGTGCTGCGCAGCATCATTCGCTCCGACCGCACTGAGCGGAAAGCACACGCGCAGGTCGAGGCTGAAGAGCGCCTCGCGCGCGGGCTCCCGCCCCGCGCCTGACGGCGCTGTCTGCGCTACCGACTACTCTGAAGCCAGACGCCGAGTTCGGCGAGTTCTGCTCAGTGTTTGCGGGGGGTGACGCGCATGTGGGAATGGTCATGGCCATGGTGGGTTCTTTCGATCGCTATCGTCATCGATATCGTCATCCGTGTGATGGCGATCATCGTGATCCCGCGCAACCGGCGCCCGACCTCCGCGATGGCCTGGCTGCTCGCAGTGTTCTTCATTCCCTACGTGGGCGTGATCCTCTTCCTGGTCATCGGCAATCCACGACTGCCGCGAGCGCGTCGCCGCAAGCAGGATCAAATCAACGCCTACATCGCTGAGACCAGCGATCAACTGCACTTCGGAACGCTGCGCCCGAACGCACCGGAGTGGTTCTCCTCTCTGGTGACGATGAATCAAAACCTTGGTGCACTGCCGATCTCGGGCGACAATGGCGCGCATCTGATCAGCGATTATCAGGAGTCGTTGGATGCGATGGCGGAAACGATCCGCACCGCAAACGAATACGTGCACGTCGAGTTCTACATCCTGCAGTCGGACAAGGCGACCGACAACTTCTTCCGTGCACTCGAAGAAGTAGCCGCTCGTGGTGTCGAGGTCCGCGTGCTTCTTGATCACTGGGCCAACCGTTGGAAGCCGCGATATCGCACGACGATCAATCGACTGGATGCGATGGGTGCACACTGGCATCTGATGCTGCCTATGCAGCCGCTCAAGGGTCGGATGCAGCGGCCAGATCTGCGCAATCACCGCAAGCTGCTCGTCGTCGACGGAACTGTGGGGTATCTCGGATCGCAGAACGTCACCGATTCGACATACAACCTGCCCAAGAACATCAAACGTGGACTGCACTGGGTCGATCTCATGGCCCGCGTCGATGGACCGATCGTGCTGAGCATCAACGCCATATTCCTCAGCGATTGGTACGCCGAAACAGACGAGGTGCTCAGCGAGATCGACATCACGCACGCGCAGACCGGAAGCGGAGATCTGGACTGCCAGATCGTCCCGTCCGGGCCGGGCTTCGAGGTCGAGAACAATCTGCGACTCTTCCTCGCGCTGCTCTATGCGGCACGGGAGAAGATCATGATCGTGAGTCCGTACTTCGTGCCTGACGGTGCGCTGTTGATTGCCGTCAGCGCGGCGTGCGACCGCGGTGTCTCGGTGGAACTGTTCGTCTCGGAAGAGGGCGACCAGGCGATGGTTTACCACGCGCAACGCAGCTACTACGAGGCGCTACTGCGCGCCGGGGTGCGAATCTGGATGTACCGCAAGCCGTACATCCTGCACACCAAGAGCCTCACGATCGACGACGAGGTCGCGGTGATCGGCTCGAGCAACATGGACATGCGCTCGTTCGGGCTCAACCTCGAGATCTCTATGCTCGTGCGCGGCGAGGAGTTCGTGGCGGAGATGCGCGAGATTGAAGACACGTATCGTTCGCTCAGTCGCGAACTCACTCTGGAGGAATGGATGAAGCAGCCATTGCGCTCCACAGTGCTTGACAACCTCGCCCGCCTCACCTCGGCAGTGCAATAACGACCGACGACGGCGCCCGGATCAGCGGCAGAAATCTCTGCCGCTGATCGTCCTCTAGCGATACCCTGAGCGCATGACCTCCTCACTGCGTCTCGCTCTGTCTGCGTCGGCCGTGCTCGCTGCCGCCCTGCTCGTTGTCGGTTGCACCTCTTCGCCTGGTTCCCAGGCACCGACGAGCGCCGCGACACCGGATGATTCCGGGTCGTCCACGACGCCGGTGGCCGATGATGACATCGAGGCGGCATGGCTCGACGATGGGCGACTGTTCGCCATCGTGACCTGGGGATCCTCGACGTGCGTTCCGGTGGTCGACGAGGTCACCGCGAACGGGCAGACGGTCACCGTCGCTCTCGTCGACGCGCCGAGTGCAGACGGTGCGGAGACGGCCTGCACCGCCGATCTCGCCCCTCGCGCGAGCATCGGAGGAATTCCAGAGGGCGTGGATCCGACCAAGGACGTCGAGTTCATCGTTACAGTCGGCGACGTCACAGATGATGTCGATCTCGAAGGGAACTCCGCCCTTGCCGGTATCCCCGGTGAATCGTCCGACTTCCTGCCGAGCGCCGGATGGTTCGACGACGAGGGTGTCGTGTTGCTCACTTGGGGGTCGTCCACGTGCGCTCCGATCGTGGAGAACCTCGAGGAACAGCCGGGAGGTGCGACCGTGACGTTCAAGACTCAGGACGGGGTGTGCACCATGGACATGGCGCCTCGGGCGACGATGCTCGGATTCAGCGACGATATCGACGACGACGGTGACTTCATCCTGACCCTCGTCGGTGACAACCTCGACGCCACGGTCACCGTGATCGAGGGTTGATCAGGTCAGAGCGAGTCGACCGGGTGGCCAGCGGGCAGCGCCAGTAGGAGAGCGCCGGGGTCGACGCGGCAGCGGATGCGGACGGCGATCCCGAATTCGTCACCGTCGAGCTCGATGGGTGCTGGTTCGACAGCGGCGGCCTCGATGGATCGTCCGCGTAGATACCGCACCGACGCATCCTTCCCTCGACGCTGGAGCACCAGACGCCCGGCGCGGAACCTGCGCAGTACCGAGTTGTCCCACCAGATTTTGCGCCAGACACCGATCCAGCCGAAGGGGCCGGTCGGCTGGATGATCGCGATGTCCAGGTCGCCGTCGATGACGGATGCGGACGGGATGAGCGAGATCCCGGCCGGCAGCGTGCCGCAGTTCGCGAACAGCACGCTGTGCACCTTTGTGGAATGCAGCCGCGATTGGTCGAGCTGATAAACGATCCGGAACGGCTTGGCGTTCGGGAGGGACCGCGCTGCACCATCGAGGTAGGCCACCCAGCCGACCGATCTCTTCAGGTCCGGTCGGGTGTTCGCGATCATGTCGGCATCCAGCCCCATACCGGCGAGGACGACGAACGCGTGCTCGCCCGTCTCTCCGTTCGCGCGGGTGAGTTCAGCCCAGCCGATGTCGATCGGATGCCGGAATTCGCCCAACGCCGCGCGGATCATTGCGCGCGGATCCACCAGCGGAAGTCCGAGGTTGCGGGCAAGCAGGTTCCCGGTGCCGCTCGGCACGATCGCCAGCGGTACACCGGTGCCGGCCATGGCCTCTGCAACCGCGCGCACGGTGCCGTCTCCACCGGCGACGAGCACAACATCGACGCCGTGTTCGAGTGCTTCTCGGGTCACCGACTGCCCAGCATCCGCAACCGTCGTCGGATAGAAGGTGGGGTGGTCCCAGCCCATTTCCTTCGACAGGTCGCGCAGGAGGCCGCGCAGATGCCTCTCGTCGACCTTGATGGGGTTGTAAACGAGAGCCGCCTGGCGGTGGCGCGAGGTGCTCTTCCTCATGGCGATCACTCTACGGCCCGGATCCACCCGTGCGTGTCACGCCATCTAGACTTGGAGGATGATCGACCTCGCTCTTCTCCGCGACCAGCCTGACCTCGTCCGCCGCTCGCAGGTGGCCCGCGGCAATGACGAAGGCACCGTCGACGCCGCGATCGAGGCTGACCGATCGCGCCGGGTGGCGCTTACCGCATTCGAAGAGTTGCGGGCAGAGCAGAACGCATTCGGCAAGCAGGTCGCCAAGGCTCCTAAGGACGAAAAGGCAG
Source organism: Microbacterium sp. Y356 (assembly GCF_059445355.1). Lineage (NCBI taxonomy): Bacteria > Bacillati > Actinomycetota > Actinomycetes > Micrococcales > Microbacteriaceae > Microbacterium > Microbacterium sp. Y356. The sequence goes on along the minus strand of NZ_JCAIUE010000001.1, from coordinate 1,330,820 downwards.
CTCTGGTCGCTCAGGCGAAAGAGCTCGCCGAGCGTGTCAAGCAGGCGCAGCAGGCGGCGAACGAAGCAGCGGATGCCGCGGCATCCGCTCTTGCTCGCATCGAGAACGTCGTGATCGATGGGGTGCCGGCCGGCGGCGAGAAGAACTTCGTCGAACTGCGCCGTGTGGGCGAGGCGCCGACCTTCGATTTCGAGCCCCGTGACCATCTTGAGATCGGTGAGATGCTCGGCGCGATCGACATGGAGCGTGGCGCGAAGGTGTCGGGGGCGCGGTTCTACTTCCTGCGCGGCATCGGCGCGCGCCTCGAGATCGCGCTGATGAATCTGGCGCTCGACAAGGCGCTGCAGCACGACTTCGTGCCGATGATCACACCGACACTGGTGCGTCCGGAGATCATGCAGGGCACCGGCTTCCTCGGCGAGCACGCCGATGAGGTCTACCACCTCGACAAAGACGACGATCTGTACCTCGTCGGCACCAGTGAGGTCGCGCTCGCCGGGTACCACAAGGACGAGATCGTCGACCTCACAGGCGGCGCACTGCGCTACGCCGGATGGTCGACCTGCTATCGCCGTGAGGCAGGGTCGTACGGCAAGGACACCCGCGGCATCATCCGCGTGCACCAATTCAACAAGCTGGAGATGTTCGTTTACACGAACCCCGAGGACGCGGAGGCTGAGCACCTGCGTCTGGTCGCGTTGCAGGAGGAGATGCTGACTGCATTGGGCCTCTCGTACCGCGTGATCGACGTCGCAGCAGGCGACCTTGGCTCGAGCGCCGCTCGCAAGTACGACATCGAGGCGTGGGTTCCGACGCAGGGCGCGTTCCGCGAATTGACGTCGACCTCGAACTGCACCACGTTCCAGGCGCGTCGGCTTGATGTGCGTCACCGCCCGGATGCTGTGGATGGGGCTCCGGCCAAGACTCAGCACGTCGCCACGCTGAACGGCACGCTCGCGACCACACGCTGGATCGTTGCTCTGCTCGAGACGCATCAGCAGGCAGATGGCTCGGTCATCGTTCCTGAGGTGCTGCGCCCCTACCTGGGGGGTCTTGCGGTTATGGAGCCGACTACCCGGCCGCTCAATTCGTCGAAGGGTCAGGCATCGAAATGACTGCTCCCTGGCTCGTCGGCCTCGACGTCGACGGCACGATCATTCTGCAGGACGAAACCATGAGCCCTGGCGTGCCGGAGGCAGTCGCGCGTGTGCGGGATGCCGGCCACGTGGTGACGATCGCCACGGGGCGCAGTTGGATGGCCACCGAGCGCTGGGTGGATGCACTCGAGATCACTCCGGAGTTTGTCGTCTGCTCAAACGGTGCCGTCACGATGCGCCGTGTCGCGGATGGCTGGGAGCGCTGGCATGTCGAGGTCTTCGACCCGCGCACTGTGCTGACGCTGCTCACCGACCGACTGCCCGAAGCGCACTACATGGTCGAGCTCGAGTCCGGTCAGCGGCTGTTCACCGGCGAGATCGATGACTGGACGCTCGACGGGGGCAGGCAAGTGACCCTTGAGGAGCTGGGCGCTCAGCCGGTTTCTCGTGTCGTGGTGGTGTCGCCCGGCCATGATGAGGAAGACTTCCACGAGCTGGTGGCGGATGCCGGGCTCAACGAGGTTTCGTATGCGATCGGTTGGACGGCCTGGCTGGACATCGCACCGCAGGGTGTCGACAAGGGCACCGCTCTCGCGCGCGTTCATGCAGAACTCGGTATCAACGGCGGGCAGGTCTTCGTCGCCGGCGACGGGCGCAACGACATCGGCATGTTCGGGTGGTCGCTCAGTATCGGCGGTCGTGCGGTGGCGATGGGACAGGCGCCCGATGAAGTCAAGGATGCTGCTGGCGAGGTCACCGCAGACGTCGCAGAGGGTGGTCTCGCGCTCGCACTGGACACTCTGTTGGTTCGTCCAGCGCCCGCTCAGGTCGAACCGGGAGAATGAAACCGGTTAGACTCGACCACTGATCGACAGATTCGTCTGTTGATGGAGGGCTGTCCGAGCGGCCGATGGAGCTGGTCTTGAAAACCAGTGGGCAGAAATGTCTCGTGGGTTCGAATCCCACGCCCTCCGCAGAGAACTGACTGCGGTACCCCCGCAGTCAGAGTGAAAGGTACCCCGTGAGCGAAAAGATCCGTCGCCGCAAGACCGTGGCGCGCCATGGGCAGTTGCGGTCTCCGGGCCCGATCAGTCAGCTCCTGAAGATCATCGGCATCGGCCTCGCGGTCGTTCTGGTCAGTGGGTTCGGCGTTGCGGCGTTCGTCGTCACTGATCTCAGCAACACCGTCAGCGCGAACGCAGTCGAGCTTGACGGCCAGGAATCAGCTCCGCCGAACATCAGCGAATACGAGGGTGGATTCGATCTGCTGCTGGTCGGCACCGACACCTGCGAAGAGGCATACGCGGAGTTGTTCGGCGACCGCTGTTCCGGTGCGGATTCTGAGGGCAACCTCAACGATGTGAACATTCTGATGCACGTCTCAGAGGAACCGCGACGTGTCACAGCGGTGAGTTTCCCGCGTGACCTCATGCTTCCGATCCCATCGTGCACGCGTGAGGACGGCAGCGAGACCTCGGCGATGAGCAAGCAGCCGCTCAACAGTGCCTACACGTATGGCGGCCTGAACTGCGTCGCGAAGACGATCTCGCAGATTACCGGGCAGGACATCGAGTTCGCGGCATCCGTCACCTTCGGCGGCGTGATCGAGATCACCAACTCGATCGGCGGCGTCGATGTGTGCCTGGCCAGCCCGATCAAGGACTACCACACCGGTCTCGACATGGAAGCGGGCATCCACACTGTCTCCGGCCTGGAAGCTCTGCAGTTCCTGCGGACCCGTCACGGTGTCGGCGACGGCAGCGACCTGGGGCGCATCGGCAACCAGCAGCAGTACATGTCGAGCCTGGCCCGCAAACTCATCAGCGGCGAGGTGCTCGGAAACGTCCCCACCATGCTCCGCCTGGCGAACACTGCGCTGAGCAACCTCGAAGCGAGCACAACGCTGACGAATCCGATGACGATCGTGCAGGTCGCGCTCGCTCTCAAGGACGTGCCGTTCGAGGACATCGTTTTCCTGCAGTACCCGACCTTCGAGGACTCCTTCGACGTGAACAAAGTGGTCGCCGATACGGAATCGGCGCAGGCGATGTGGGATGCGATCAACGCAAACCAGCAGCTGCAGGTCACGCACGAGAACTCCGAGAACGAGGGAGTGATCATCGAAGAGTCCGAGGTTCCGGTAGACGAGACCGCGACGCCAGATCCGAACGTCTTCGCGCTGCCGGACAACGTCAAGGGGAACTCCGCCGCTCAGGAGACCTGCTCCAACGGCAACGTTCGCTAGGACGGCTCAGCCGGTCTGAGCTGCCGCGGCGCGAGGTGTCGCTGGTTGTCGGCTCCGCGCTTGTTTAGCGGCAATCTGTGACACCGGGTCCGGATGCCGGACGCGGGAGGTGTCGCTGGTTGTCGCCTCCGCGCGTGTTTGGCGGCAATCTGTGACACCTGGTCGGGTGGGGTGTGGGTGCGGGCCCAGGAGACCTGCTCAACGGCAACGTTCGCTACGACGGCTCAGCCGGTCGTGGAACGACGGATGACCAGCTCGGGCGGGAACACCGTCTGGCGAGGGATGCTGTCTGGGTCGTCCGCCTCTTCCAACACGATTCGCAGGGCCGTACGGCCGATCATCCGACTGGGCTGGCGGATCGACGACAGCGGCACTGCGGCGGCCGCGGCGAACGGGATGTCATCGAACCCGATAATTGCGATCTCGTCTGGCACCAAGAGCTGACCGCCGGACACAAGCGACTGCAGCAACCCGAGCGCGAGCAGATCGTTGGCCGCGAAGAGTGCATCCGGCCATTCGCGACGGGGCCGCGCGAGGATGCGGGCGCCGGCGGCGACGCCCTCCTCGACGGTCATGGCCGATGTGGCGATGACCTCCAGGTCGACTCGTACGGAGGCGTTCTCGGCAGCGGCCCTCGCGCCAGCGAGACGGTCGTTCACCTGTCGGATGTCGAAGGGCCCGCCCACGAACGCGACTCGGCGGCGCCCTACTTCGATGAGATGTTCGACGGCAAGCCGCCCACCGGCGACGCTGTCGACCGAGACCGAGGAGAAGTTCCCGTCGCCGCTGAAACGATCGACGAGGACCGTGGCGATGCCACTGGAGCGGAAGCGACGCAGCTGCGTCATCACGTCGCCGTAGGGGGCGATCAGAAGGCCGCGCACCTGCTGCTCCTGAAACAGATCGAGGTAGACCTTCTCTCGGGAAGGGTTCTCATCGGTGTTTCCGTAAAGGATCGCGATCCCGTGGGCGGTGGCCTCGTCTTCCGCGCCGCGGACGACGTCGTTGTAGAACGGGTTCTGGCCGTCGAGCACGACGAAGCCGACCGTCGTGCTGGTGCCGGCTCGCAGTTTCCGGGCCGCATCGTTTCGCACATAGCCAAGCTCTTCGATCGCCAGGGTGACGCGCTGAACCGAATCTGCCGAGACCTCTTCTGGTCGGTTGAGAACGTTGGAGACGGTGCCGACGGAGACGCCGGCGCGCTGGGCGACATCGCGGATGCTCGCAGGCACGACCTCACCTCTCTTCGTCGATCGGATCACGATTCGGTTACCAGGGTGTTGACCTCCTGGCGTTCTTTCATACACTAGCTTGAAACCTACCTGAATCGATTCATGTAGATTCATCTTCAGATCAAAACGATCTACCTCAAGGGAGAGGACGCGCCAGTGGCCGTCGAAGACGACAAGCACAGCTCGCCGAGCGTGGCGCTGGAACTGCATCGCGTCGTGAAGTCCTTCGGGCCGGTTGTGGCGCTGCGCTCAGGCAGCCTGACATTGCACTCTCGGTCGATCCACGCGCTCATCGGTGAGAACGGCGCGGGGAAGTCGACCCTCGTGAAGATCATGGCGGGGTTGTATCGGCGTGACTCGGGGGACTTCCGCCTGCACGATGAGCCGGTCGACTTCTCCAGCACGGCACAATCCAAGGCAGCCGGGATCGCGGTTATCTACCAGGAGCCGACGCTGTTCCCTGATCTCTCCGTCACCGAGAACATCTTCATGGGACGTCAGCCGACAAACGGCCTCGGGCGCATCGACCGCAAGGCGATGCGCCAGGAGGTCGAGCAGATCTTCCAGCGACTGGGAGTGACGCTTGACCCCGACCGGATCACCGACGGGCTGTCGATCGCCGACCAGCAGATCATCGAGATCGCCAAAGCGATCTCTCTCGATGCCAGCGTTCTCGTCATGGACGAGCCGACGGCTGCCCTCAGCGGCGTGGAGGTCGAGCGGCTCTTCGCTGTTGCACGAAGCCTGCGCGATGAAGGCCGCGCGGTGCTGTTCATCTCGCACCGCTTCGATGAGGTATTCGCGCTCTGTGACACCGTCACGGTGATGCGCGACGGCGCATACATCAGCACGACGCCGATCGTCGAGACCACCGTGGATGAGCTGGTGCGGCAGATGGTCGGCCGCGATGTCACCGAGCTCTTCCCCAAGCAGATTGTGCCGATCGGTGAGCCGTTGCTCGAGGTCGCCGCTCTCACGAGCCCTGGCGTCTTCCACGACATCTCGTTCACCGTACGAGCCGGTGAGATCGTCGCCCTCGCCGGGCTCGTCGGCGCCGGGCGCAGCGAGGTCGCCCGCGCCGTGTTTGGCGTCGACGCGTATCGGGAGGGCGAGGTGCGGATGCTGGGTGCGACGGTGCCGCGACGAAGCCCGACCGATGCCATGCGCGCCGGCCTCGCTCTCGTCCCCGAGGACCGTCGCAAGCAGGGGTTGGTGATCGAATCCGGTGTGGGTAGCAACATCACCATGGCGATCCGCGGTCAACTTGCGAAGTTCGGTCTGATCACCACGGGTATTGAGAACCGCGCCGCGAAGGAGTGGGCGAGCCGTCTTGAAGTCAAGACCCACGCACTCGACACGATCGCCTCGACCCTCTCCGGCGGAAATCAGCAGAAGGTGGTTCTCGCGAAATGGTTGGCGACGAATCCGCGCGTGCTCATCATCGATGAACCGACACGCGGCATCGACGTTGGCACCAAAGCCGAGGTGCACCGCCTGCTCTCGCAGCTCGCGGGTGAGGGCATGGGCATCCTCATGATCTCCTCCGAACTCCCCGAGGTGCTGGGGATGGCCGACCGGGTGCTCGTCATGCGTGAAGGCCGAATCACCGCCGAGATCGACCGCGCCGAGGCGACCAGTGAAAACGTCATGTTCGCCGCGACACACGCAACGGAGCTTCACTCGTGACCACAACCTCGATCTCGCGCACTGGGCTCGGCAAGACGCTGGGCGGCGTTGGCCGAGCGCGGGAGTTCGGCATCCTCATCGCCCTCGCCATTGTCGTCATCGCCGCGACCGTGAAGAATCCCAACTTCCTGTTCAGCTCGGACGGATGGCGCGACCTGCTGCTCACGCCTTCGATCCTCGTGCTGGTCGCGGTCGGCCAGGCGATCGTCATCATCACTCGCAACGTCGACCTTTCGGTCGGGTCGGTGATGGGCCTGACCGCGTATCTCACGGGCCGGCTCTTCATCGATATTCCCGGCATCCCCATCATCCTCGTCGTGCTCGCTGCCGTCATCTTCGGCGGGCTGCTCGGGCTGATCAACGGCGCGCTGGTCGCCTTCGCGAAGGTTCCTGCGATGGTGATCACGCTGGGCACGCTGTACGCCTATCGCGGCATTAACGTCCTCTGGGCCGGTAGTAGTCGGGTCAACGCCTCTGACATGCCCAAGGACTTCCTCGCGCTCGGTACTGCGCAGCTGGTCGGCATCCCAGTGCTCGCGATCATCGCGTTGATCGTGCTGGCCGCTGCTGCCTGGTACATGCGCAACACCCGGGGCGGTCGCGAGTACTACGCGATCGGTTCGGATCCTGCTGCGGCAGAGCTGTACGGGCTCAAAGTCACACGTCGTCTGCTGTCCGCCTTCGCGCTGTCTGGAGCCCTCGCGGGGCTCGCCGGGGTGTTCTACGCGGCCCGCTACGGTTCGGTCAGTTCGCAGGCCGGCGCCGGATGGGAGCTGGATGCCGTGGGTGCAGCCGTCATCGGCGGCATCGCGATCACCGGAGGCGTTGGCTCGGTCTGGGGCGCCGCAATCGGCGCCATGCTGCTGATGACCATCAACAGGGCGCTGCCTATCCTCGGCATCCAGGACTTCTGGCAGCGGGCTGTTGTCGGAGTGCTCATCATCGGCGCCATCGTGCTAGACCGAGTGCTCGCCGTCCGGCAGAAACGGCGGCTCATCGAGGCGAGGGACGAATCATGACCACGACATCCACCACCTCCACGATTCGCGTCATCCAGGACCACGGCCGCCCGCTGTGGCGTCGACTCCTGCTCACTCGCGAGGTCGCGATCATCGCGCTTCTCATCCTTGTGGTCGTCGTCGCATCGGTCACAGTGAAGGGGTTCGCGCAGCCGATCACCGTGAACTATCTGCTGCTCGACGTCGCGCCGATTCTGCTTATCGCGTTGCCGATGGCGCTGATCATGGTGACCGGTGAGATCGACCTTTCCGTGGGCAGCATGGTGGGCCTGGCGAGCGTCGTGACCGGTGTGCTCACGCACGCTGGTGCGCCTTTCGAAGTCGCTGCCCTCGCTGCCCTCACCGTCGGTGTGGTCGGCGGCGCGATCAACGGATTCCTCGTCACCGTGGTCGGGCTGCCATCCCTGGCCGTCACGATCGGCACACTGGCGCTGTTCCGCGGACTTGCCGTCGGCCTGCTCGGCACCACGGCCGTCACCGACTTCCCGGAGCAGTGGACGGCGCTGGCCAAGGCGAAGATCGCCGGGACCACGATCCCGTACATCGTCATTCCCTTCTTGATTCTGCTGGTGATCTTCGTCGTGCTGCTGCACTTCACGCCGTTCGGTCGAGGGATCTTCGCAATCGGCCTGTCGAAGGATGCTGCCCGGTTCTCCGGCGTGCATGTCGAGCGCACGAAGTTCATCCTGTTCGTGCTCGCCGGTGTTGTCTCCGCGTTTGCGGGAATCTTCTTCACCCTCCGCTTCGGTAGCGCGCGCGGCGACAACGCCACAGGACTGGAACTCCAGGTCATCGCCGCTGTCGTCCTTGGCGGGGTGTCGGTGTTCGGCGGACGCGGTCAGCTGCACGGCGTCGTGGCCGCGGTTTTGCTGATCGGCGTGCTCGGAAGTTCGCTGCGCCTCGCGAACGTCACCTCTGATGTCATCAACATCATCACCGGTGGCTTGCTCGTCGCCTCCGTGGTTGCCGCCAGTCTTCTCGCCTGGGCGCAACGATCACGTGCCAAGGCGGGGCCTCCGCCTCGTCTCGCCGTCCCCTCGACCAGCTGAGGGTACTTCTCGCCGCCGGCATCCGTCTGTGGCATTCCCAACGAAAGGAAGAACAATGAAGTTTGCACGTAAGCGCGTCACTGCGTTCGCGGCCGTCGCCGTCGCCGCGGCGTTGGCTCTGACCGGCTGTGCCGACACGAGCGGCGGAACCGGCGGTGGCGATACCGGTGGTGGATCAGAGGGCGGCTCTGACAACCTCTCGATCACGTTCCTGCCGAAGAACCTCGGCAACCCGTACTTCGACACCTCCAGCAAGGGCGGCAAGGCCGCAGTCGAAGAGCTCGGCGGCACCTTCGCCGAGGTAGGTCCGGCAGAGGCCACACCCGATGCACAGGTCAGCTACATCAACACCGCCACGCAGCAAGGTGTCGGCGCTCTGGTCGTCTCGGCCAACGACCCGCAGGCGATCTGCGATGCGTTGAACGAGGCACGGGATGCCGGGATCAAGGTCGTGACCTTCGACTCCGACACCAACCCCGAGTGCCGCGACCTGTTCATCAACCAGGCCGATGCCGAGGGCATCGCAAAGGTTCAGGTCGACCTCATCGCCGACCAGATCGGCGGCGCAGGCGAGATCGCAGTGCTGTCCGCTTCGGCGAACGCGACGAACCAGAACGCCTGGATCGAGCTGATGGAGGCGTACCTCGCCAGCGACTACCCCGACATCACGCTCGTCGAGACGGTCTACGGCGACGATGATGACCAGACCTCCTTCGACAAGACGGCGGCTCTGCTGCAGACGCACCCCGACCTGAAGGGCATCATCTCGCCCACGACGGTCGGCATCGCAGCTGCGGCACGGTACCTGTCCACCTCGGACTACAAGGGCACGGTTGCTCTGACCGGTCTCGGCACGCCAAACCAGATGCGCGAGTACGTCGAAGACGGCACCGTCACCGCGTTCGCGCTGTGGAACCCGGAGGAGCTCGGCTACCTGTCGGCCTTCGCTGCGGCCGCTCTCATCGAGGGTGACATCACCGGTGCTGAAGGTGACACCTTCGAGGCGGGCGACCTCGGCGAGTACACGGTCGGCGCCGACGGCGTCGTGCTGCTGGGTGACCCGTACGAGTTCAACGCGGACAACATCGGCGACTTCGACTTCTGAGTCGAGATTGGGACGCCTCTGCTGCTTGCGCGGTAGGGGCGTCCTGCTCCGTGTGGGGGCGCCCCGATGTGGGAGGTGTCACTGGTTGTCGTCTCGATGCGGGTGCAGCGGCAATCTGCGACACCCGGCCGCCGCGCCAGGTGTGGGAGGTGTCACTGGTTGTCGTCTCCGTAGGTGTTTGGCGGCATTCTGCGACACCCGACACCCGACACCCGACACCCGACACCCGGCACTGGTCGCGGGACCCGGCCAGAGGCAACTCAGCTCGGGTCGAAGCGCTGCGGCGGGTGGGTGCGGGCTACGAGCGCGCGCAGCTCCTCGAGTGACGCAGGAGTACCGTCCAGTGCGCGGGCCTGGACGAGCACGTTGCCCAGCGCGGTCGCCTCGACGGGGCCTGCCAGCACAGGAAGGCCTGAACGATCGGCTGTGGTCTGGCAGAGCAGACGATTGAGGGAACCGCCACCGACGAGATGGATGCTGTCGAGCTCGCGCCCAGACAGATCAGCCGCGGTCTGCACGGCCGCGGCGAAGGCGGCGGCGATCGACTCCACGATCGTGCGCGCGAACGTAGCCCGATCCTCGGGAATCGGGGAACCCTGCGCACGCAGCAGCGCGGCGATCCGCGCGGGCATGTCGCCGGGCGCGCTGAGCGAAGGATCGTTCGCGTTGAACAGCTCGACCTCCACGGCGACAGCGGATGCCGCGGCCAGGAGTTCCGGCAGGTCGATCGACGACCCGTCCTCTGCCTCCCACGTGCGCACGGTCTCGCTGAGAAGCCAGAGCCCGGTGACGTTGTGCAGGAAACGGTAGCGTCCGTCGACACCGAGCTCGTGGGTGAAGTTGGCCTCGCGCGCGGCATCCGTCAGGACGGGCTCGGTCAGCTCCACGCCGACCAGTCCCCACGTTCCGCATGAGATGTACGCCGCGTTCGGTGATGAGAGCGGGACCGCGACGATGGCGGATGCCGTGTCATGCGATCCGACCGCGATCACCGGAAGCTCCTTGCCGATGCGCTCCGCCAGCTCGGGGCGCAGCATCCCGAGCGTCGTGCCGGGATCGACGAGCGTCGGGAGCACTTCGGTCGATATGCCCAGGCGCTCAGCCAATTCCAGATCCCACTCGCCGGAACGGACGCCGAGGAGTCCGGTCGTGGACGCATTTGTGCGCTCTGCGACGCGCGCACCGGTGAGGAGGAACGCGATGAGATCGGGGATGAGAAGAGCTGCGTCAGCATCCGCCAACCGGTCGTCGACGCGGTATTGGTACAGCGTGTTGAACGGCAGGAACTGCAGACCGTTGCGGGCGTAGAGCTCCTCGAACGGCGCGATCTCGTGCACCTCGGCGACGCCCCGCTCAGAGCGTGAGTCGCGGTAGTGGAACGGTTGGGCGAGCAGCTTTCCATCCTGCAGCAGGCCGTAGTCGACTGCCCAGGAGTCGATGCCGATGCTCTCGATCTCGGGTTCGCGGCGCACCACCTCGGCGAGCCCGTCGACGATGTTTTCGTAGAGCGCGTCGAAGTCCCAGTGCAGGCCGTCTTCGCGCTGGACGGGCCCGTTCGGGAAGCGTGTGACGAGCTCCAGCTCGAGGGTTCCCGTGCCGACGCGCCCGATCATCACCCGCCCGCTGGTCGCACCGAGGTCGACGGCTGCGACGGCGCGCGGGCGTGTGCTGCTCATCGCAGGAACGCGGCCGCGACGCCGGAGTCGACCGGGATGTGCAGGCCCGTCGTGCGGGTCAGCTCTGGTCCGGTCAACACGAACACAGCATCCGCGACGTTCTCCGGAACGACCTCGCGCTTGAGGATCGTGCGGTTCGCGTAGTACTGGCCGAGGTCCTCTTCGGCAACACCGTAGGTTGCGGCGCGGTTCGCGCCCCAGCCTGAGGCGAAGATGCCAGACCCGCGGACGACACCGTCGGGGTTGATGCCGTTGACGCGGATGCCGTGCTCACCGAGTTCGACGGCCAGCAGGCGCACCTGGTGTGCTTGGTCTGCCTTCGTGGCCGAGTACGCGATGTTGTTCGGGCCGGCGAAGACCGAGTTCTTCGACGAGATGTAGATGATGTCGCCGCCGAGCTTCTGGTCGATGAGCACGCGCGCTGCGGCCTTGGAGACGAGGAAAGAACCCTTCGCCATGACGTCGTGCTGAAGGTCCCAGTCCTTCTCGGTGGTCTCCAGCAGGGGCTTCGAGAGCGAGAGGCCGGCGTTGTTGACGACGAGGTCCACGCCACCGAAGGCGAGGACGGCGTCGTTGAGCGCGGCCTGCACGGCGTCGGCATCCGCGACGTTGGCGGCAACGCCGATCGCGACATCCGTGTTTCCGAGCTCGGCGGCAGCGGCCTGTGCCTTCTCGAGGTCGAGGTCGGCGACGACGACGCACGCGCCCTCGGCGGCGAGACGGGTGGCGATGGCCTTGCCGATGCCAGAGGCTGCTCCCGTGACGAAGGCGATGCGACCCTGGTGGGACTTCGGCTTCGGCATCCGCTGGAGCTTCGCCTCTTCCAACGCCCAGTACTCGATGTTGAACTTCTCGGCATCCGAGATGGGGGAGTAGGTGGAGAGCGATTCAGCGCCGCGCATGACGTTGATCGCGTTGACGTAGAACTCTCCGGCGACGCGGGCGGTCTGCTTGTTGGCTCCATACGAGAACATGCCGACGCCGGGGATCAGGACGATCAGCGGATCGGCGCCGCGGATCGCGGGCGACTCGTCGGTCGCGTGCGCGTCGTAGTAGGCCTGGTAGTCGGCGCGGTACTCGGCGTGCAGTTCGCTCAGGCGGGCAAGCTGGTCCGAGATGGATGCCGTGGCCGGCAGGTCGAGGATGAGCGGCTTCACCTTGGTGCGCAGGAAGTGGTCAGGGCAGCTGGTGCCGAGCGCGGCCAACGCGGGTGCGTTCTCGGAAGCCAGGAAGTCGAGCACCTCGTCGGACTCGGTGAAGTGACCGACCATGGGCTTGTCGGTGGAGGCGATGCCGCGGATCGTGCCGGCGAGGGCCGCCGCACGCTCACGGCGCTCGGCCGGGGCTAGCGCTTCGAAACCGGCACGCACTCCGCCGAACGGCTGCGCCTTACCGTTTGCAGCGATGTATGCCTCGGCAGTGTCGATGATCCACAGCGAGTTCGCCTCTGCCTCTTCTGAGGTGTCGCCCCACGCAGTGATGCCGTGGCCGCCGAGGATCGTTCCGATCGCCTGCGGGTTCTGCTTCTTGATCTCCGAGATGTCGAGGCCGAGCTGGAAGCCGGGGCGGCGCCACGGCACCCAGACGACCTTCTCGCCGAAGATCTTGGAGGTCAGCGCCTCACCGTCGGCCGCGGTGGCGATCGCGATGCCGGAGTCGGGGTGCAGGTGGTCGACATGCGCAGCATCCACCAGGCCGTGCATGGCGGTGTCGATCGAGGGGGCAGCTCCGCCCTTGCCGTGCAGGCAGTAGTCGAACGCGGCGACCATCTCATCCTCACGGTCGATGCCGGGGTAGACGTCGACGAGCGCGCGGAAGCGGTCGAGGCGCAGCACGGCCAGGCCCTGCTCCTTGAGCGTGCCGAGGTCGCCGCCGGAGCCCTTGACCCACAGCAGCTCGACCGGTTGGCCCGTCACGGGGTCGGTCTCCATGCCCTTGGCCGAGGTGTTCCCGCCGGCATAGTTCGTGTTCTTCGCGTCTGCGCCGAGACGGTTGCTGCGCGCGATGAGTGCGGCTGCGGTGGGGTTGGTCATGAGAGTTCCTTGTGTCAGTCGAGAGCTGTGTGCGAAGCGAGGGGCAGGCGAACGATGCGGGCCGCGAAGCGGTCAATGGAGAGCGTGGCTGCGGGGTCGTCCGGTCGGTTGAGGTGGCCGTGAGTCGTGCCGGGTTCTGTCGTAACGTCGATCTCGACTCCGGCATCCGCCAGCGAACGCGCGAAGGCTTCACCGGAGACGCGGAGCTCGTCTGTCTCGTCGTTGATCATGATCGTTGTAGGGAATGCAGCGAGCTGGGCAGCTGAGGCTGTGCCGGCGATCGCGTAGACATCCGCCTCCGAGACCGGGCCGCCCACGTAGTTCTCGTACATGCTCAGCACCGCGGACGGTCGGAAGTGATCAGCCTCTGGGTTCGCATCGAGCAGTGAACGCAGCGCCGCATCCGGAGCATCCTGCTCTGCTTGCAGTGTCGGATAGGCGAGCACGGCCAGGCTGGGCACGGACCAGCCGTCGTGCGCGAGGCGCAGGGCAGCGCCGGCCGCAAGGTTGCCGCCCGCACTGGCTCCGCCGATCGCCCACGGGCCGACGGCGAGGCCGGATTCCGTCGCCCACCGGAAGGCGTGGACGACCTCGTCATGCGGCACCGGATAGTGCACGGCTGGGGCGAGGCGGTACTCGACGCTCACAACGACGATGCCGCGGTCGGCGAAGGCGCGGCTGACCCAGTCGGCCTCCGGCATGTCGAGGTCACCAGCGGCGAATCCGCCGCCGTGCACCCAGACGAGTCCGTGACCCGTCGGGGTGGCTGGCGCGTACACGCGCACCCTGAGCGGGCCGTGTGGCCCGTCCAGGATCCGTTCGGTGACCTCGATGCCGGTGGTCATCGACTACGCGCCCCAACCGGCCTGGACGCCGCCGACGCGATCGGCCGCGATCTTCTCCTGGTAGCCGGATGCCGCGTACGCTGCCATCGGGTCGCCGGCGAGGCCGCGGGACTCACGCCATTCGGCCAGCGCCGGACGCACGTCAGTGTAGAAGGCGTCCATGAACACGGCGTTCGCCGCGAGCACGTCGCCCGACTTCTGGGCGGCGGTGAGAGCATCCTTGTCGACGAGCAGCGCGCGCGCCGTCATCTCTTGCACATTCAGCACCGAGCGGATCTGACCGGGGATCTTGTCCTCGACGTTGTGGCACTGGTCGAGCATGAAGGCCACGTCGGGGTTGTTCAGGCCGCCGCCACGGATGACCTCGAAGAGGATGCGGAAGAGCTGGAACGGGTCGGCGGCACCCACGATGAGGTCATCGTCGGCGTAGAAGCGCGAGTTGAAGTCGAACGATCCGAGCTTGCCGAGGCGCAGCAGCTGCATAACGATGAACTCGATGTTCGTGCCGGGCGCGTGGTGGCCGGTATCCAGGCACACCATCGCCTTGTCGCCGAGCGCGCTCACCTGAGCGTACGAAGTACCCCAGTCCGGAACATCGGTGTGGTAAAAAGCGGGCTCGAAGAACTTGTACTCGAGCACCAGGCGCTGGTCGTCGCCGAGGCGTGCGTAGATCTTCTGCAGCGACTCCTGCAGGCGGTCCTGGCGGCCACGGAGGTCGGCCTGGCCCGGGTAGTTCGACCCCTCGGCAAGCCAGATCTTCAGGTCACGGCTGCCAGTGGCATCCATCACGTCGATGCACGCGAGGTGATGGTCGATCGCCTTTGTGCGGACCGCGGCATCTTCGTGGGTGAGGGCGCCGAACTTGTACTCGTCGTCCTGGAATGTATTGGAGTTGATCGTGCCCAGGGCGACGCCGAGGTCTTCGGCATGCTTGCGGAGGTCGTCGTACGAGTCGACGAGATCCCACGGGATGTGCAGCGCGACCGACGGGGCGAGGGCGGTGTACTTGTGCACCTGCGCGGCATCCGCGATCTTCTCCCACGGGTCGCGGGGGGTGCCGGGAGTGCCGAACACCTTGAAGCGGGTGCCGGAGTTGCCGAAGGCCCAGCTCGGGAGTTCGATGCCCTGCTTCTCGAGATCGGGGGTGATGGAGTCGAACGTCGTCGTCATGGGTGCTCTCCTTGTGCGTGCTCCGGCGAAACTGAATCGATTCAATCCCTGCCTTCTCGGAATATTAGCCGCTCATACGGGAGGCGTCAATCTGCGAGAAGGTGCGTACCTGGGCATGATCGTCCTCAATGTCGCCGACCCGGTCTTTGGCGACCTGTCTCACGCGGTCGTCGCCGGATCACCTTCCTCGGTGGGCCGCTATATCAGGTCGAGGGCGGGTGGGGCGGAGCCGTTCTCAAGAACACGGATGGTGTCGGCCAGCGTAGCCGGGCATGAGGCGCTCATGCGGATTCGGAGAGCTGCTCCGCCAGATTGAAAACCTCAGTGAGGGGAGTCGCGGCTTGATCGGGCCGGCCGGAGAGATCGACAAAGAACCGCGCCATCTCCGCTTCCCAGCGAGCGGCGATCTCCGACTTGGCGAGGTAGGACTGGGCGGCCGCATCGTCGTCGGTCTCGTAGTAGCCGATCAGCGTTCCGCCTTCACCTAGGAAGAGCGAGTAGTTGCGGCGGCCTGAGTCCGCGATCTCCGCGAGCATCTCCGGCCAGACGGGGGAGTGCCTGGCGAGGTACTCGTCCAGCAGTTCGGGGCGGACCTGGAGTTGAAAGCAGATGCGGGTGGGGGCGGTCATCGTTGAGGGCTCCTCGATCAAGGTGTGAATCGTTTCAAGCGTAGAGTGATGAGACAGCGAGCGCAATACCTGCGAATGCAGCTGCGAGGAGCATGCGGCCGACGAGGTCAGCGAGACGGCGATGCCGTACACTCGCGGACATCACCCAAGGAGGAGAACCAGGTGGCAGTGAGCGTGCGCGAGGTAGCGGCCGCGGCCGGAGTGTCGGTGGGCACGATCTCCAACGTGCTGAATCGACCAGAAAAGGTCGCCGAAACGACGGTTCAGCGTGTCCAAGCGGCGATCGAGGAGTTGGGCTTCGTGCGCAACGACGCGGCCCGTCAGCTGCGAGCCGGTCGGAGCCGGAGTATCGGCCTCGTCGTGCCCGACGCCGGTAACCCATTCTTTGGGGACGTCGCTCGCGGAGCTGAGGCCAGAGCTGAAGAGAATCGGCTGTCAGTGCTGCTCGGCAACAGTGATGAGGATTCTTCGCGCGAGGACCGCTACCTCGATCTGTTCCGCGAGCAGCGCGTGAACGGCGTGCTGATCAGCCCGGCATCCGATGACGTCGACAAGCTCGAGCGGGTGCAGAATGCCGGCATCCCCGTCGTCCTTGTCGACCATGAGCTGCCAGGAAGTGCCTTCTGCTCGGTGTCGGTGGACGATGTCGAGGGCGGATATCTCGCGGTGCGGCACCTGATCGATATCGGTCGACGGCGGATCGCATTCATCGGGGGACCGGCATCGATCGCGCAGGTCGCGAACCGCTTGCTCGGCGCACAGCGTGCCGTAGAGGAGACGCCGGGAGCGAGCATCGAGGTGATCGAGATGCCTGCGCTCACGGTGCTCAACGGCCGCGCTGCTGGCGAGACGATCGTGGGGCGCACAGTCAGGCCGGAAGCGATCTTCGCAGCGAACGACCTGTTGGCGGTCGGCCTGTTGCAGGCCTTCTCTATGTTCAGCACGGTGCGAGTGCCCGAGGATATCGCGCTGATCGGGTATGACGACATTGACTTCGCTGCTGCGACCGTCGTACCGCTGAGTTCGATCCGTCAGCCGGCGCAGCTGATCGGGCACACCGCGGTCGACCTGCTGCTGCGCTTCATCGATGACCCGGACGGCGCCTATGAGCGCAACGTTCGGTTCCAGCCCGAGCTGGTGATTCGTCAGTCGACCTCCGGCTGAGAGACCTTCCGAACAGGATGGGGGCGCCAGCCGATTGGCCGCCGCCCCCCATCAATCGTGCTATTCGACGATCCCGAGTTCCCGGACGTCGACGATCTCGCCCTCTGGCTGCCAGCTGGTGCCGTCAAACCGGCTCAGCTGGAATTGAAAGACGATGCGCCCGTCAGGGCCGGAATCGAAGGTGATGCCGGGGAGCGTCAGCGGGTTCTCCAGGTCGGACAGCGAGTCCCAAGCGGCGACGAATCCTTCGCTGTCGAGCGACTCGGCCTGCCCCAAGGCGCCGACGATCGCCGCCGCGAGGCCATATCCGCTGAACGCTAGCGAGTCACCAATGTCGTCCTCGTGGCCCTGCGCGGTCATCGCCTCGGCGTACGTGAGATAGCGCTCGTCCTCGGCGAAGAGCGGGTCGGACGGGTCCATGTACCACTTGAAGGCGTACGCGCCTTCGACCGCCGGGGGCGTCGCCTGGTTGATGGCGGCAGTGAAGTCCGACGTCGTGGATCCGAGCATCAGCGTCGGCTTCCATCCGATCTGGTGAATATATCCGAGCAGCGCGCCGACGGTCGGCGCGCCGATGTTGACGACAAGCGTGTCCACGCCTGCGGCCTGGAACTGGCTGACCTGAGCGCTGAGGTCGGACGTCCCGGGTGCGACCAGCGCCTGCTCAGCAGGAACCACGTCGCCGGCGGCGAGGCCCGCGAGCTGGCTCTCACTCAGATCGTTGTTGAATCCGACGTATCCGACGACGGCATCCGGGTTCTGCTCGGTGATCCACTGTGCCTGGAGCTCGCCCTCCCACGCGACATCAGGCCAGAAGGCACGCTGGAGGGGATAGTTCTCGATGTCGCTGAGGGGAGAGTTGCCCGCCAGGGACACGCCAGCCACATCGTTCTGCTTGAGGTAGTCGCGTCCGGCGATGGAGATGCCGCCGAAGTTGACCACCAGGACGGCGCCGTCCTTCTCGACGAACTTGCGCTGGTTCTCGACCAGGCGTGCCGGATCGTACGCGTCGTCAGCGGTGACGAGCTCGACGGGGTGCCCGTCGATCCCGCCATCCTCGTTGGTCTCTGCGATGTACGTCTCGATGCCGGCCAGCCCCGGCGCGACGGAACCGGCCGGACCGCTCAGTGGCCAGCTGACGCCGATGACGATCGGTGCCTTGTCTTCGCCTTCCGGCGACTGCCCTGTTTCACCGCCTCGTGGAGTGCAGGCGGAAAGGGCGAGGGTTATGGTGCCGAGCAGCGCGACAGTCGTCAGCGCGCCGCGGCGGATGGACTTCGTCATCGAATCTCCTGTGGGTCGGGTTGGGCGGGAACGGAGGGACGCGGTTGGACGGCGTGAGCCGGCCAGACCGAGCGGTACAGACGCGAGAGCAGGCCGGCGATGCCGCCGGGGGCGACGATGATGCACACGCCGAGCACGATCGCGAAGATCAGCTGCGCGAGATACGCCGAGGTGTCACCAGGCACCGCTTCGCTGAACCATGTCGGGAGGTAGACGATGACAGCGGCGCCGATGATCGCGCCCCACCAGGATCGGCTGCCGCCCACGACGGATGCGACGAGCAGCGTGATCGAGAAGACGAGCGGATACGACTCCGGCACGACGAGTCCGAGCACGAAGGCGTAGAGGGCGCCGCCAAGGCCGGCGAGAGCCGAGCTGATGACGAACACGACCAGCTTGAGCCGGTCGGCGTTGACGCCCATCGAAGCGGCCAGGATCGGCGAAGCCCGTACTGCGGCGAGCGCGCGGCCCGTTCGTCCGGAGACGACGCCTCGGAGCATCCCCACGCACGCCAGAAGCACGAGGAGTATGACCAGATACGCCCACTGGGCGTCCGTGAGGGCATCCGTGGGGGAGATCAGCCCCGCGCCACTGAGGGTGATGCCTGCCTGACCGCCAGTGAAGTCGGAGAAGCGGTAGAGCAGGATCGGGAAAAGTGCAGCGATCACGATCGTCAGGAGACCGAGATTGAATCCGCCTAAACGGACGCCGGGGAACCCGAGGATTACGCCGAGCACTATGCACAGGACGACCGCGCCGAGAACGGCCAAGCCGATCGGCCACTCCATGAAGCGCATCAGCATCATTGCCGCGTAGCCGCCGACACCGAAGATTGCGCCGTGTCCCAGGCTGATCTGGCCGGAGGAGCCCATCAGGAGGTTCAGGCTCACGACGCCGAGGGCGACCGCGAGCACGCGGCTCATCGAAAACAGGTCGTAGTCGGAGACGAGGAAGGGCATCAGGATGCCGACGATGATCGCCACGACCGCGATACCGCGCGGCAGCCAGGTCCGCAGTGAAGCCATCATGCGCGCACCGTGCTCTCACGGCCGAACAGGCCGGCGGGCTTGAACAGCACGACCACGATTACGACCCCGAACGCCAGGAGTACGTTGAGATCCCCGCCCAGCCCGGGGACGTAACGTCCGCCCAGAGCGGCAAGCACCCCGATGATCAGTCCGCCGAGGACGACGCCGACACGACTGGTGATCCCGCCGAGGTTCGTCGCAGCCAGTGCCATCAGCAGCGGCACCGTCATCATGCCGGGTGACAACCCGAGCGTGGGAGCAGCCACGACGCCGGCGATCGTGCCGACGCCACTGGCTACCGCCCATCCCGTTGCGAGCCAGAGGCCGCCCGAGAGCCCGAGTAGCGCAGCCGACGATTGGTTCTGCGCCACCGCGCGCAGGCGCAGCCCGAAATCTGTGCGGGTGAGCAGGAGCGCCATGGCGATCATCGCACCGCCGACGAGGACGACCCCTGCCACCTGCTGGCTCGTTAGTCGCACTTCGCCGAAGTGGAAGACCCAGGTTCCGAAGAGCGGGGGGAATCTGTGTGGATCCGTGCCCCAGATCATGCTGATCACGGCGCTGACGCCCAGCAGCAGGGTGACGCCGAGCGTGGTGAGCGCCGTCTGGTTGCGTCGGTCCACCCATCGCACGACGAAGAAGTAGATCGCGGCGCCGACCACCGCGGAGACGACGATCGCGATCGGGATGGCGAGCCACAGCGGGAGCCCGAGGAGCAGAACCGTATAGGAGATGTATGCCGCGAGCACAGCCATCTCGCCCTGGGCGAGATTGAGCATCCCGGTTCCCTGGAAGATGACGCTCAGGGCCAGTGCGAGAGCTGCGTAGATCAGCCCGGTCATCAGACCGTCGAGTGAGATCTGGATGAACTCGATCATGCGGAGCCCTCCTTCGGGCCTACGGCGGATGTCTGGTCGGCGGGCGACGATGCGCCGCCGAGATAGTGGGCCTGCAAGGCATCGGTCGACTGGTATTCGGCTGCAGGTCCGTCGTGGACGACGCGGCCGCGGCTGAGCAGCACCACTCGATCGGCGACCGCCAGCGAAAGCCGTGCGTTCTGTTCCGCGAGGAGCACCGTGAGGTCCCATTCCGTGCGCAGCGCCGTGAACTGGGAGAACAGCTCCTTGGTTGTCAGAGGCGCAAGTCCGAGGGACGGCTCGTCGACGAGCAGCAGCCGAGGCCGTGCCAGGAGAGCCCGGGCGATCGCGAGCATCTGCGCCTGCCCGCCCGAGAGCGCTCCGGCCGGGCGCTTCCGGAACTCCTCCAGGATCGGGAACGAGCGGAAGATGCGCGCGAGGTCGGCCGCGCTGTCGGTGCGCCGTGCCGACGGCCGCGCGACGCTGCCGAGACGGAGGTTCTCCTCGACGGTGAAGTCGGAGAAGGTGCCGCGGCCCTCAGGAACATGTCCGACGCCGAGCCGGGCGATCTGGGGAGTGCGCAACCGTGCGATGTCGGTGCCGGCGAAGGTGCGGGTGCCGTTGACGGCGATGGTGCGGCTGATCGCGCGGAGGAGCGAGGTCTTGCCGGCGCCGTTCGGTCCGAGCACCGCGACGATGCTGCCCTCGTCGATATCGAGATCGATGCCGTGCAGCACTTCGACCTTCCCGTATGCGGCGGTGACGCCGCGCAGACTTAGGAGACTCACGTCGCATCGACCTCCACGTCGGTTCCGAGGTACGCCGCGACGACCGCGGGGTTCTTCTGGATCTCCGCGGCAGCGCCGACGGCGAGGAGCCGGCCGGCGTCGAGTACGGCGATCGTGGTCGCATAGCGCATGACGAGGGCAACATCGTGCTCCACGAGCACGCACGTCATTCCCGTCTCAGCGCCGTGCGCGACGACGAGATCCATGAGAGCGTTCGCCTCCTGCTCGCTCAGCCCAGCCGCCGGCTCATCGAGCATGAGCAACCGGGGCTCAGCGATGAGCGCGCGAGCGATCTCGACGCGGCGCCGGTCGCCATGAGCGAGGGCCCCGGCCGGAGTCCACGCGTGAGTGCGAAGTCCGACGCGCTCGATGATGGCCATCGCCTTCTCGCGGACGGCGCGTTCCTCGCGGCGCACGCGGGCCGGGGACCAGAGGGGTGCGAAGATGCCGGCGTGCGTGCGGGTGTAGGAGCCGAGCATCACGTTCGTGAGCACGTCCTGGTCGTCCAGCAGCACCGGGGTCTGGAATGTCCGGGCGATACCGGCGCCCGGACGACGGAACGCGCGCTTGCCGTCGAGCGCATTGCCCTCAAGGAGGATCGAGCCTTCGTGCCGGTAGATGCCGCTGACGCAGTTGAAGAGCGTGGTCTTCCCGGCGCCGTTGGGACCGATAACGGCGCTGACGCCACCCTGCGGGACGTCGAATGTCACCGAGTCGAGCGCGCGCACTCCGCGGAAGCCGATCCCGACGTCGATGAGTCGGAGTGCTGGTACTGACGATTTCGTCATCAAAAGAACTCCCTTGTTCTCTTGCAATGACAGTCGACCGCGCCGCGGCGGGAAAGAGGCTTCTTGTTATGCGCTCATCGATGATGGTGATAGCGGGGCGGTGCCGCTATCAGGCGTCGCCGGGATCAGGCGTCGCCGGGATCAGGCGTCGAGCTGATCGACGAGCTCTAGTCCCCGCCGCGCCCACGCGATCTCGCCATTCGCCCGGTAGACGAGTCCTTCGTATGCGAACCGCTTGAAGGCGACCGTGCGATCCTGTTCCTTCTCGGGCGTGACGGCGAGCCGGCGGATGAGCATGGGATTGTCGCGAGCGTCGATGCGGCGTAGCTCGCCCTCCCACTGCTCCAGCTCGGACTGCCACTCCGCGATGTGCCGGTGGAAGAACACTCGGGCAGCGTCGGGCGTGGTGTTCTCCAAATAGGCGGCGCGCAGGTGGGCGGGATCGCGAACCCGCTGATAGTCCAGTGGCGACCGCATCCATTCGGTGTACGCCTGCTCGCCGGCATCCGTCACGTGGTAAACGCGACGTGTGCCCCGCTGGCCCCGCGTCTGCTCCTCGCCCTGGATGAGACCTTCGGTCGCCATCTTGCGGAGCTCGGGATAGATCTGCGAGTCCGGCGCATGCCACACGTGACCGACAGAGAGCGAGAACTGCTTCTGGAGGTCGTAGCCGGAAAGCGGTCCCACGCGCAGCAGCGCGAGCAGGGCGTAGCGCAGGCTCACGGTGCCTCCTTCGTGTCGCAGATACCGAGAATCGGACGAGGGGCCTGCCCATCACAGACTCATCGAATCTGATCGGGCGGACCCCTCGAGCTTACGCGGCGGCCCAGACTTTCCGACCTAGGCGGGCTGGTAGTTCGTGCGCCAGCCGCCGTGGTAAGTGGCACGGGCGACGGTCGAGTACGGCACCGGGCTGACCACGGCCCGCACCTCCGTCTGCTCGTGCGTCTCGACGCTCGCCTTCGTCGTTCCGCCGCCTGGCTCGCCCCAGACGACCTTCAGTTCGGTGCCTTCGGGCACGTTCGGGTCGACCGTCGCCAGCGACAGTCCACGGCGCTCGTTTGCGCTGTATCCCGTGAACATCGAGTACCCGACGACGGTTCCGTCTTCGTCCACGACCGAGTCGTAGTTGGCGGAGCCGTAGTTCGCCAGCGGCAGGTCGAAGAACTTGTAGTTCGGACCGTCCACGTTGAGCAGCGATGTCCACACCTTCCCGAGATCGTCCGCGTTCCAGGCCAGCGTGACCTTCTTACGCTGCGAGGCCAGATCAATCTTCTCGAGGGCATCGCGACCGATGAAGTCGTGGTCGAACTTCACGAAGTTCCCGTACCCCAGCTCCCACGGTGTCAGGTAGTAGTCCTCGATGTCGGACGACACGAAGGAGCCTGCCAGCGTGCCGGTCGCCTCATATCCGTCCGCCGGCAGCCATTCGCGGTAGCCGCGCTCCTCGGCGCCCGTGTAGATCGCGGGCAGCGGCGAGGGGATCCAGCCGGACTCGAGCGTGTTGGACGGATACGCACGCGAGCCGACCGGTACCAGCCCGAACTCCGCGCCGGCGGTGACGATCGCGTCCCAGATGCGGTCGTGGTCCTGGTACGGACCCCAGATCTCTAGGCCGGGCGCCCCAGCCATGCCATGGCGGAGAGTGCGGACGGTGGTCCCATCGATCGTCATGGTCGACATGTTGAAGAACTTCAGCCGCTCCAGCGGGCCGCCGTTGAGCTTCTCGATGACCTGCCAGGCATTCGGCCCCTGGATCTGGAAGCGGTAGTACCGGCGGGTGACTGCGTGGCCATATGGCCGCGAGGGCGAACGGCGATCGATCTCGATGTCGAGGTTCGAGTAGCCGCCGGTCTCCCCGTGGTAGAGCAGCCAGTTCGCCGCGGGAGCCCGGCCGACGTAGACATACTCGTCCTCGGCTTCACGGAACAGGATGCCGTCGCCGATCACGTGACCGGATGCGGTGGTCGGGACGTACTGCTTGGCCTTGTCGACAGGGAAGACGGCGGTCGAATTGATCGCGGTGTCCGAGATCAGGCGGATGGCATCCGACCCCTTGAGGAAGAGGTTGTCCATATGGTGCGACTGATCGTAAAGCACGGCGGTGTCGCGCCACGCCTTCTGCTCCTTGATCCAATTCTGGAAGTCGGCGGGGACGACCGGATAGATGTACGAGCCGATCTGCGAATTGCGCAGCAGTTCGACGGGGTTACCGGCGGCGTCGATCACTTCCTGCAGATTCTTGGGTGCCACGATGAACCTCTGATTTCTCTTTGGGTTGAGGATGCCTCAGCACGAGGCACCCGTGCGGTTAGAAGACGATTGTCTGATTGCCCCGCCGGATCACGCGGTCCTGAGCGTGCCACTGCACGGCGCGGGACAGCACGGCGCGTTCCACATATGCGCCTCGTGCCTGGAGGTCGGCGGCCGAGTGCGCGTGATCGACGCGTGCGACGTCCTGCTCGATGATCGGGCCCTCGTCGAGGTCCTTCGTCACATAGTGCGAGGTCGCGCCGATCAATTTCACGCCGCGCTCCTTGGCCTTGCGGTATGGCGCGGCGCCGATGAAGGCGGGGAGGAACGAATGGTGAATGTTGATCACCGGCACGCCCACCTTGTCCAGAAAATCGGACGAGAGGATCTGCATATAGCGTGCGAGAACCACGAAGTCGACGTTGTCTGTGAGCAGCTTCACGAGCTCCGCTTCGGCCGCCGACTTGTCCGGCCCCTGGGAGGGGACGTGGAAGAACGGGATGCCGAACGAGCGGACGTCGTCCGCGGCGTTGGTGTGATTGGAGATCACCATCGGGATCGTCACCGGCAGTTCGCCACGGCGATGCCGCCAGAGCAGCTCAAGCATGCAGTGGTCGGAGGTGGAAACGAGGATCGCCATCCGCTTCGGCACGGACTGGTCAGTGAGGGTCCATTCCAGGCCGAGCGGGGTGACGGTCTTCGTCAGGTCCGCCTCGATCTCGATGATCGCCGCAGCCAGATCAGACCGGTGGAAGACGACCCGCTGGAAGAAGGCTCCGCCGTCGGCATCATCGGAGTACTGATCCAGTGCAACGATGTTGCCACGGTTGCGGGTTATCAAGGCGGTCACCGCCGCCACGATCCCGGGACGATCCGGCCCGTGCACGATCAAGCAGGCGTGGTTGCGCAGTGCGTCGGTGTGCAGTGTCATCGCTGTCATCCTCGAGAGCTGGCCGCGATAAGTTTCAGCTTCGTGCGGCGACGAAGTCGCGCGCCCATTCCGCTGTCGCGAGCAGTCCGCCGAACGTGTAGAAGTGCAGCTTGACGTCTTCCTCGGTTCGGGTCGCCGTCTCGTCGGCGACGTCGGCGCCCGGCCGTGCGGGCGAGTCGGCGAGAAGCGCCGACAGGTCGGCGACGAAGGTGTCAGGGCCGGCCGTACCCATCAGGTTGGTGAGGGAGAAGCCGTATTTCTTCACGATCATCGCGTTGGCGCCGATCCCGAACCGGCGTGCAAACCCGAGCAGTCGCTTGATCCCGGCGGGGCCGGGTGTGCCGATGCGGATGGTGCTTTCGATGGTCCGTTCTCGGACCGCGTCGATCCAGGCCATCACCGGATCGGTGTCGAACGCGAACTGGGTGAGAATCGTCGAACCCAGACCCTGCTGGGCGAGGGAGAGTACCTTCTCGTCCAGCGCGTGCCAGAGTACGTCGTCAGCGATGTCCGGATGACCCTCCGGGTAACCGGCGATGGACACCTCCTTGACTCCGTAGTCCAGGAGCACCCCGGAGCGGATGACGTCGTAGGAGTTCTCGTAGGGACCCTCGGGTGTGGCCGGGTCGCCTCCGACGACGAAGACGTGCTCGGTGGCTCCGACATCCTGCAGGCGGGTGAGGAACTCTTTGAGCTGGGCCTGGGACGCCAGGCGGCGGGCCGAGATATGAGGGACGGGGGTGAAACCGAGGTCGCGAACCGCCTTCGCGGCGGACACCCGCATCTCCAGGTCCTCGTTGCCCAGGAACGTGACGTTGATCTTTGTACCCTCGGGGATGGCGTCCTTGGCCTCGAGGAGACCGGGTACATCCTTACCCGTCATCTCGAGGGAGTAGCCGTTCACCAGATCGAGGGCCGCCTGTGGATCGGCGATGACATGCGTGGTCTTCGACACTGATCGAGGTCCTTTCCGCTGCGCGTGGAAGCGCGCCTCTGCGCTTCCCGACCAGCGTACCTATGCGTATAGGGAATGTCTATAGGGAAGGATGCACGTCGCAGCTGTCCTCAATTGCCGGTCGACATCGCCTGCCACGCACCGGGGCGCATGCCGGTTGCGTTCCGAAAAAAGACCGAGAAATTCGATGCATCGAGGAAGCCGAGAGTGGTTGCGCAGTTGGCCGCGGTAAGGCGGTCATGCGCGAGAAGCCGTTTGGCTTCCAGAACGATCCGATCGACGATGTGCGCCTTGGCGGTGCGCCCGGTGACCTGCTGCGCAGCTCTGGAGAGCGTGCGGGGTGCGTACCCAAGGGCTCGGGCGTAGTACTCGACATCGTGGTGCTCGCGAAAGTGTGCTTCGACGCTTGCTCGGAACACGCGGAAGACCAAGTTCGTCGGGCGGGCCTCGCCGCGCGGTGGTTGAAGTCGGGCGATGAGGGCCGAGAGCAGGATCGCGGGCAGCTCCGTTGATGCACTCCCTGGCACGGCAGCCGCTTCGAGAACGAGGTGGTTGCGTGCAGCGTCGACGAGCAGCCATTCATCGTCGGGGATTGTCCACTGCGGAACCAGGCCAGGGGACGCGACGAGTTCACGGGTGGCGTGGGTGACCGGCGCGGTCGGAACAAACAACACAAGGTCCCCGATGAGCTCGGTGATGTCGTCCCACCGGTGCACCGACCCAGGGGTGATCCAGACGGAGGAATGGGGCGTGAGCGGGTGTCGGGTGAAGTCGACTGTGACAGTGCCGTGACCGGCGTCGATGAGGGCGAGGACGTGGAAATCAGCTCGTTGCGTGCCGCCGTCGTTCATCGTGCGAAGGCGGTTCAGCGTCATCGTCTCGACCGCGCCGGTACTGCGTCCAGCAGGGTGGTAGGTCATCTCTCGAATTGAGGTCATGAGTCCTGTTTCTACCATGGCTCGACCATTCGTGCCGATGCGTAACCAGGGTTGGCATATTTCAATGGAATCCAGGCAGCAGAAGCCGAACCACACTATCGAGGGAACTTTCATGAGTATGACGCAGCAGGCGGTTCTTCCCGTTTACAACCACAAAATCGGCGCCGGACCAACCCTGGTACTCCTGCACTACTGGGGTGGCTCCGCTCGAACATGGGACCTCGTCCTCGAACGTCTTCCCGACCGTGATGTGCTCACGGGCGACTTCCGCGGGTGGGGGCGCTCGAGCGCACTTCCCGGCCCGTTCACGCTCCGTAGGCTCGCAGACGACACGCTCGCGGTGATCGCAGAGGCGGGAGTCGCCGACTACATCCTCGTGGGCCACTCCATGGGCGGCAAGGTTGCGCAGTTGATCGCAGCGACCCAGCCCACGGGGCTGCGGGGCATCGTCCTCGTCGCTTCCGGGCCTGCGAAACCCGCCATGGAGATCACTCCCGAGTATCAGGAACTCCTCTCGCACGCGTACGACTCCGACGACTCCGTCGCCAGCGCACGCGACAACGTCCTCACCGCGACCAGGCTGCCCGAAACGATCAAGGCGCAGATCGTCGCCGACTCCCGGGCCGCCACTGACGCCGCCCGCGCCGAGTGGCCGCTGCGCGGTATTGCGGAGGACATCACCGAGCACACGCAGATGATCAGCGTCCCCGCGCTCGTCATCGCCGGCCAGAAAGACCTCGTTGAGCCCGTCGACGTGCTCCGCAAGAACCTCGTGCCCTACCTTTCCGACGCCGACTTCACGGTGATCCCGAACACCGGACACCTGATCCCTTTGGAAGCGCCAGCCGACCTCGTCGACGCGATCACCAGCTTCGCGCCACCCGCCTGACCTGCGGTCGGGTCAGATGACCGCGGGCGCCGCTGTCAGTGCGCCTGCGCCGCCAGGGCCGCCGCGTCTATATGCGCGATGGAGCGGGTGTCCTGGAATGCTCGGATGCCTTCGATGCCCTGTTCGCGTCCGAAACCGGACTGCTTCATGCCACCGAAAGGCGCGCGCAGGTCCAGCCGGGTCGCGCCGTGGTCGTTGACCCAGACATAACCGCAGACGAGCTTGCCCCCGACCCGGTTCGCGGTGTCCACGTCCGCGGTCCACACCGATCCGCACAGACCGCTCCAAGTGTCATTCGCCGCGGCGATCGCCTCGTCCTCCGAGTCGAAGGGGATGACCGGGATGACGGGCCCGAACTGCTCCTGGGTAACCACCCGCAGTGCCGGGTCGGGATCGACCACGATCGCGGGGCGAACGAAGTTCCCGCCGGCGAGATCCCCGCCGGGCAGCTGGCCGAACTCGCGCACGTCGGCCCCGGCATTCTTCGCCTCTTCGATGATCTCCTCGACGAACGCCTTCTGCACGGGCGAGTGCAGCGGACCCATCGTGGTGCCTTCGTCGAGCCCGTAGCCGATGACCGCCTTCTCGAGGCGCACGGACAGCCCCGTGACGAGTTCTTCGAGGCGCGAGCGGTGCACGTACAGCCTTTTGGCATTCATGCAGATTTGTCCGGTCGTGTCGAACACGGCCGCGTAGATGCGGTCGAGGTGCGTGTCGTCGAGGATCGCGTCCTCGAGGAAAAGTGCGGCGTCGTTCCCGCCCAGCTCGAGGGTCACGCGGGTGAGCGACTTCGACGCCATCTCCATGATGCGCTTGCCACCGTTCACCGACCCGGTGAAACAGACCTTCGCGATGTCGTCGCTGCTGATCAGCGCGGCCATCTCGGCGTCCTTGCCAGTGACCACGTTGAGCACGCCTGCCGGCAGCTTCTCGGCAAGGCGCTGGACGACACGGGTCGTGGCCAGCGGCGCGGTGGGCGGCGGCTTGACGATCGCGGTGTTGCCAGCCAGCAGTGCGTGCGGAAGCGCGGCACCGAGGATCGCGATCGGCCAATTGAACGGCACGATCACGGTGACAACGCCCAGCGACTGGTAGGAGACGGTCGTTTCGACCGGGATGCCGGGCGCGACCGGGAGCGTCTTTCCGGTGTCGACCTCGCCTGCCAGCATCAGCGCGAGGTTCCAGCGGATCTCGAACACCAGTGCGTCGATCCACGCCTCGAAGCGGATCTTGCCGTTCTCCTGCGACAGGATCGCGGCATCCTCGTCACGATCGTCGGCGATGCCCGCTATGGCATCGGCCATGACGGCGGCCCGTTCGGTCGCGCTCAGCGCGGACCACGCCGGGAAGGCGGCCTTCGCTGCTGCGATCGCATCGTCGACATCCTGCGAAGTCGCCGCGGCGGCACGGCCGACGATCGCTTCGGGCTTGCCGGGGTCGGCAATCTCGAGGGTGGCGTCGGTATGACGCTCCGCGCCTCCGATGTACAGGCCCGTCCGGACCTCGGACCTCGTGGTCATTGCGTCACTCATTCGTCACACCTCTCTGTGCGATGTTGCCTGGGTTCGGTGAAGCGAGAAGTCGAGCCGAGCGACAACGGGCGCCGCACTCCGTATGGTCAGTAAACAAGTGTGCTGACATTTTTGTCAACGGGTCCCGCAAGTCGAATCGTCAGTGCTCGTCCTTGACGACCGGCGTGCCGTGCGTGTGGAAGGTCTCGATCGTCTTCATGCCCCACGCTTGGCCCTTCTTGCGTTCTTCGGAGGTCCACTCAACGACGGGGGAGTCGGGGTCGAGCAGAAGCCGGGCGCCGGCGTTGGCGAACTCGATGCGGTTGCCGCCGGGCTCCCACACGTAGAGGAAGAAAGTCTGGTTGATGGCGTGCTTGTGTGGACCGGACTCCATGTGGATGCCGTTCTCGAGGAAGATATCGGCGGCCTTGAGAATGTCTTCGCGGGTGTCTGGGGCGAACCGTTCGCTCTCCCGGCCGCCGAGGGCCTGTGCGATGAACTCGCCGTTGGCGACGACATCCTTCGCGAGATAGTTGACGTGATCGAGCCGCCGCGCGTTGACGCCCCTGCCGGGAAGACCGATGCCTGGTTCTTCAGCGCCGGCTTGTCGTCGGTCGCGACGTAGCGTTCGATTCGTAGTAGACGCCCATCGAATGGCCGTCGGGATCGCGAAACAGATAGGTCGGCCCTATGCCTTCATCGCCGTCGACCCACCCCTCGCCGAGTCCGAACCGGCGTCGGACGAGGCGGTGAGCTTGATCGTGTAGCGCTGATACTCGTCCCACGAGGTGTACTCGGTCATTGTGGTCCTCTCGGATGGGGTGGTTAGGGCACAGAGAATCACACCCCTAGCGAATTGGTCAACGTTCTGCATACAATCTTGGCGACCACGGTTCACTTTGAGCATAGGTAAATTGGGTCGTGCATCGCGTTCAGGACCACACGACGAAGAAGTTGAAGGGAATGACATGGCAGGCAGTCTGCAGAACGTCCTCGATCAGGCGGGGAACACCGTCGAGCACTTGCGCAATTCGCAGCTCGGGACGTACATCTATCCGGTCGTGCCGGCGGAGTTTACGAACTGGCGCCGTGAGCAGATCTCGTGGCGCGAGACCGCCGTGCTCTTCGACCAGTCGCACCACATGGTCAACTTTTTCGTGTCCGGTCCGGATGCGCTGAAGCTGCTGTCCGACACCGGAATCAACAGCTTCGCGAACTTCCCGGTGAACACCGCCAAGCAGTTCGTCCCGACCGCCTCGAACGGGGGTGTGATCGGCGACGGCATTCTTTTCCATGAGAGCGAGCACGAGTTCGTGTATGTGGGCCGTGCCCCCGCAGCGAACTGGCTGCAGTTCCACGCCGAGACCGGAGGCTACGACGTCGAATTCCGCTACGACGACCGTTCCCCGTCACGCCCGTACGGTGCAGCGGTGAATCGTCAGTACTACCGATTCCAGATCCAGGGGCCCAACGCCTGGCCGATCATCGAGAAGCTCAACGGGGGCACCCTCGAGAAGGTCCGCTTCTTCCACATGGGCGAAATGACCATCGCTGGTGAGCGCGTGCGGACGCTCCGCCACGGCATGGCCGGTGCTCCGGGGCTGGAGCTTTGGGGGCCGTACGAGCAGCACGGCAAGATCCGCGACGCAATCCTCGAGGCCGGACGCGAGTTCGGCATCGAGCCGTGCGGATCCCGCGCATACTCCTCCAACACTCTCGAGTCCGGATGGATCCCCTCTCCGCTTCCCGCGATCTACTCGAGCGAGGAGGAGCGCGCCTATCGCGAATGGCTCCCGGCCGACAGCTACGAGGCCATCAACGCGCTCGCAGGGTCCTTCGTCTCCGAGAGCATCGAGGACTACTACCTGAACCCGTGGGAGCTCGGCTACGGCTCGTTCGTGAAGTTCGATCACGACTTCATCGGTCGCGACGCGCTCGAGAAGATCGACCCGGATCGGCAGCGCAGAAAGGTCACGCTCGCCTGGAACGATGAGGACCTCGCCAAGCTGCTGACGACGCCGATCGACCGCGACGGCACCGGATACCAGGTCTTCGACCTGCCGAACGCGAACTATGGCTCGTCGAACTACGACGAGGTCATCGACGCGAACGGCGACACGATCGGCCTATCGCTATTCACCGGCGTCACCGCGAACGAGAAGCGTGGCCTGTCGCTGGCCACGGTCGACCCCGACGTGCCCATCGGGGCCGAGGTGCGGGTCGTCTGGGGTGAGCCGAACGGCG
The DNA here is from genome assembly GCF_059445355.1 of Microbacterium sp. Y356. Taxonomy (NCBI): domain Bacteria; kingdom Bacillati; phylum Actinomycetota; class Actinomycetes; order Micrococcales; family Microbacteriaceae; genus Microbacterium; species Microbacterium sp. Y356. The sequence goes on along the minus strand of NZ_JCAIUE010000001.1, from coordinate 1,299,404 downwards.
GATCCAGGAAGACGACGGTGCAGCCGCACGAGCAGCTCGCCGTCCGCGCCGTTGTCAGCCCGGCGCCTTACGCCGTGACGGCACGCACCGAGTACCACGGCGGATGGCGCACAGCGGCCGCCGCCGTCTGAGCCCGGAGAGCTATCGCAAGGACTGAGCGTCGCCACGAGGGCAGGGGTGGAGGCTGGGGCGCCCCCGCCCCCGCCCTCGTGGCGCGACCGCTCAGGCGTCCGGCCACACCTCGGCAGCGATCGCCACGGTCTCCTCGACCTTCGCCCACTGCTCATCCTCGGTGAGGACGTTGCCTTCCTCGGTGGATGCGAAGCCGCATTGTGGGCTCAGCGTGAGCTGCTCGAGTGGCACGATCGCGGACGCCTCATCGATGCGACGCTTCAGCTCGTCTCGATCTTCGAGCGTGCCGGACTTGGTCGTGACCAGGCCGAGCGCGACCACCTTCTCGCCCTTCGGGAGGAACCGTAGCGGCTCGAACCCGCCGGCACGCTCATTGTCGTATTCGAGGAAGTAGCCGTCGAACGCGGTCTCGCCCAGCAGCTGCTCCGCGACTGGCTCGTAGCCGCCGGAAGAGATCCACGTGGACCGGAAGTTGCCGCGGCAGACGTGGGTGGTGATGACCATGTCTGCAGGCTTGTCGCGCAGCGACGCGTTGATCAAGGCCGCGTAGCGCTCAGCGAGGTGATCGGTTCGGACGCCGCGTTCCGACGCCTTTGCGAGCTCGATGTCCGAGCAGAGGTATGCCCAGGCGGTGTCGTCGAACTGCAGGTAGCGACAGCCAGCGTCGTAGAAGGCCTGAACCGCGGCGCGATACGTCGCTGCCAGGTCGTCGATGATGTCGTCGTGCCCGCTATAGGCGGATCCCTCGAGAGCGTCGCGCTCGAGGCGGAAGTCGAGCACTGTCGGTGCGGGGATGGTGAACTTCGGCACGGCGCCGACGGCCTCGGCGATCGGTTTCAGGGCGCGGAAGTGCTCGAGCATCGGGTGGTCTGCAGGGAAGCCGATTGTGCCGTCGATCTGCAGCCCGCGTGGGCGGGTCTGTACACCCTGGAACTGGATGCCGTGATCGAGTTCCACGACGTTGACGCCGTCCAGCATCTCGAAGAAATCGAAGTGCCACCATGAGCGGCGAAACTCGCCGTCGGTCGCGACCTTCAGGCCGGCAGCGGCTTCGCGGGCAACCAGCGCGCGGATCGCGGAGTCCTCGACGGCGCGGAGTCCTTCAGCGTCGAGTTCGCCCGCCCCATGCAGTGCGCGAGCGTTCTTCAGTGATTCGGGACGTAGGAAACTACCGACGATATCGGCGCGGAAAGGCGGGTTGACAGACATGCGGCCACCCTAATTCAAGTGCCGGGGGCGGCGCGAGGCGTGTCGAACTGTGACGGCGCTCGCGCCGGTCGCGAACCGGTGCGCGGGACTCGTTGACAATCTCGTCATCGATCCCTATCGTTTGCCTATGGCGGTAGGTGAATTCCGCCGTTCTCCTGTGCAGAGTCGCAATCAGGGAAGGTGATCCATGGCCGCGAGGCTGAGACTGACCGACGTGTCCCTGCGTTTCGGCGGCATCAAGGTGCTCGAGGAGGTCGGATTCGACGTCGAACCGGGCGCGATCTTCGGACTCGTCGGTCCCAACGGCGCGGGCAAGACCTCGCTGTTCAACTGCATCAGCGGGCACTACCGGCCGACGTCTGGCTCGATCCGCATCGACGAGACAGAGGTCCTCGGCATGCGGCCCTCTGCGCTCGCTCGTCACGGTCTCGCCCGCACATTCCAGCATCCGGCTCTCCAACTGCACGCGACCGTCCTTGAGAACGTGCTGCTCGGCGCGCACACCCGGCTCCGCGGTGGTCCAGCGGAATGGTCGTTGCGACTGCCTTGGACGACCAGATCCGAACGCGACCTGCGAGCGGAGGCACGCGAGATGCTCGAGCGCAATGGGCTCGGGTGGGCGGCGGACCTGCACGCCGACGAGCTGTCGCACGGGCTACTCAAGGGCATCGAACTCTGCCGCGCGCTTCTTTCGAAACCACGCCTTCTGCTGCTCGACGAGCCGGCAGCTGGCCTGCCGCATGCCGAGGTTGAGAAATTCATCGACTCGATCAAGCGTCTCCGCGACGAGGAGGACATCACGGTCGTCATCGTCGAGCACCACATGGGCCTGATCGCCGCGCTCACCGACCGGGTTGTCGTGCTCGATCACGGGCGCAAGCTCATGGAAGGAACGGCCGCCGAGGCGCAGTCCGACCCGCGCGTCGTAGAGGCATACATCGGGAAGGACGCCGCCGATGACGCTGCTTGAGCTCACCGATGTGACCGCCTCCTACGGACCCGTCCAGGTGCTCCACGGCGTCTCGCTGACCGTCCCCGACGGAGGTGCGGTGGGGATTCTGGGGGCCAATGGGGCAGGCAAGACCACCACACTCCGAGCGATCAGTGGAACTGTGCGCGCTGGCGGCAGCATCGTGTTCGATGGCAAAGACATCCGCGGAATGCGGCCGGACCGAGCGGCTGCGCTCGGCATCGCCCATGTGCCGGAGGGGCGCGGCACACTGTCGGATCTGACTGTGAAGGAGAACCTCCGGGTCGGCGCCTACCTGCGCAAGGACCGGAAGGGGATCGAGTCCGACATCGAGTACTGCCTCGATCTCTTCCCCAACCTCCGCGAACGCATCCGCTCCCACGGTTCGGCGCTGTCCGGTGGGGAGCAACAGATGCTCGCGGTCGCCCGCGCGGTCATGGCGAAGCCCCGGCTGATGCTTCTCGACGAGGCTTCGCTCGGACTCGCCCCGAGCACCGCGAAGGACGTGTACCGCGCGATCGGGCGGCTGCGCCGCGAGTCCGGGATCGCGATGCTCGTCGTGGAGCAGAACGCCAACCTCGCCTTCACGCTCGTCGACACTGTCACGGTGCTGGAGGTGGGCCGCAGCGTGCTCACCGGCACCTCGGCGGAGCTCAAGGGCATGGACGAGATCCGACGCGCCTACCTGGGGGGCTGACCGTGGGCACCTTCATTCAACTCGTGGTCGACGGCCTCTCCGCCGGCTCGATCTACGCGGCGCTGGCACTGGCGATCGTGCTCGTGAACCAGGCGACCGGTCTCATCAACTTCGCCCAGGGTGGCATGGCGGTCCTCGCCGCGTATTTCGCCTATGCGTTTCTTCAGTGGGGGCTGCCGCTGATCCTCGCGATCCTCCTCTCGATTCTCGTGTCCTGCGCTCTCGGTGCGATCATCGAACGCTTCCTGATGCGCCGATTCGAACAGGGCGACCCCGACACCGCGGTGGTGGTGACGATCGGGCTGCTGATGTTGATCACGGGGTTGTGCGGGTACATCTGGAGCTTCAACAACCTGCAGTTCCCGTCGCTGTTCCCCGTGGAGAACATCAGTTTCCTCGGCGCGGTACTCAGTATCCGCTCCGTCGGCACGACGCTCGTGATCGTCGGCATCATGATCCTGCTGCAGCTGCTTTTCGTCGGCACCAAGCTCGGCTTGGCGCTGCGTGCAGTGGCAGTCAACCCGCAGTCGGCTTCGTTCTCGGGGCTGCCGGTCGGAAGGCTGCTGATGGTCGGCTGGGGGCTGGCGGCAGGACTCGGGGCGATCGCCGGCGCGCTGATCGCCCCATCGCTCACGCTCACTCCGGGGATGATGGATTCGGCTTTGGTCTACGCTCTCGCCGCGGTCATCCTCGGTGGTCTGTCGAGTCCGGTCGGCGTGGTGATCGCCGCATGGCTGATCGGCGTCTTGGAGAACCTGGCCGCGGTCTACGTGCCCTTCATCGGCTACGACCTGAAGGTCGCGGTGCCGTTCATCCTGATCTTCGTGGTGCTCATCGTGCGCCCGCAAGGCCTTTTCGGCCGGAAAGACGTGGTGCGCGTGTGATGGCGTCGGCGAAGGAATTCATGAGCAGGCCGTGGGTGCGCTGGGTCGGCGTGCTGCTGCTCGTCCTGCTTCTGCTGATTGCTCCGCTCATCCTCCCGATCTTCGTCAACCAGACGCTCGCCCGCATTGGCGTCTTCGCCGTCGCGGTGCTGGGACTCAACGTGGTCATGGGCTATACCGGTCAGGTCTCGCTCGGGCAGATCTTCTTCGTCGGCCTCGGCGCATATGTCACCGCTTACGGCGTGAACGCTGGCTGGAACATCGCACTCGTTTTGGTCCTCGCCGCGCTCGTGCCTGCGGTAGTCGGCCTGCTCATTGCGCTGGCCGCCGCACGGCTGAGCGGACTGGCGATCGCGATGGTCACGATCGCGCTGCCCATTGTCGGCGTCCCGCTCGCCAAACGACTCGCGGAGTTCACCGGGGGTTCGCAGGGCACATCGGCGCGGTTCTCGGGCGCACCGGACTGGTCGGGCCTGGCGGATGATCAGTGGCAGCTGTACATCGTGTTCGCTATCGCTGGGGTTGTGTTCGTGCTGACTCGCAACCTGATGCGGGGAAAGTATGGCCGGGCGTTCGCGATCGTGAAGGGCAACGAGGCCGTCGCATCATCGATGGGCATCTCGCCATATCGCTACAAGGTGCTCGCGTTCACGATCGCGTCTCTCATCGGCGGCGTCAGCGGCTTCCTTTACATGGTCGTCGTGCAGTACACCTCGCCCGAGACGATGAGTTTTGGGCATTCGATCACACTGCTGGCCTCCATGGTGATCGGCGGCGCGGGCAGCATTCTCGGCTCGCTGTTGGGCGGCGCGTACTACGTGCTGGCACCGCAACTGACCAATGCCGTCGATTCGAGTCTCACGGCAGTGATGCAAGGCATCATCCTCCTCGTGATCCTGTTCGTCCTCCCCGGCGGTCTGGTCTCGCTTCCCCGGCTCTGGCGTCGACGAAGACGAGGGCGGGATGCCGCATCACCCGATCCCACCCGAACCGCGCTATCTGAAAGAAAGAGGCAGGACACATGAGAACGTTCAGCAGCAAGAGGCGAACAGCCTCGGTCATCGCAGGGATCGGCATCGTCGCCGTCCTCGCAACGGGGTGCGCCCGCGGAGGCGGGGGCGACGACGATCCTGGTGAAGGATCGGCCGAAGCCAGCCCGGGCATCACCGACGACAGCATCACGCTGGGCATCACCAGCCCCCTGAGCGGTGCGGTCGCCGGCCCCGGCAACTGCACGGTCGACGGGGCACTCGCCTACTTCGGCGTCAAGAACGCCGAGGGCGGCATCGAGTTCGGCGACGGAAAGACCCGCACCGTCGAGATCAAGGCGTACGACGACACCTACGATCCGCAGAAGGCCCTGGCGAACTTCCAGCAGATGGTGTCTGACGGCGTCTTCGCCGTGGGACTCGGGCTCGGCACACCGACAAACCGCGCCTGGCGTGAGGCGGCCATCGATGAGGGCGTCCCGCAGGTGCTGGTGCAGACGGGGGACCCGATCTTCAGTGACCGCGAAGCGAGCCCCGAACAGATCGGCTTGGTCCCGATCTACCAGCAGGAGGGCGCCGCATTCGGCGAACTGCTCGCCGCCTCGGCTGAAGAGCACAAGGTCGCCGTCCTGTCGCAGAACGACGACTACGGCGACGGCTACGTCGAGGGGTTCATGGAGGCCATCGACGGCGCGGACAACATCGAGGTCGTCAAAGAGCTCACCTACGAGGCGACCGACACCTCGGTGGACGCGCAGATCATCGAACTCGCCGCCAGCGACGCGGACGTGTTCTTCAACGCGATGTCGATCACACCCTTGGTCATCTCCGCGCTGAAGAAGACCGAGGAACTCGGCTGGACGCCCAGCTGGTTCCTGCCGTCGAACACGTCGAGCCCCGGCGGCATCCTGCAGCAGCCGGACGTGCACGCCGATGTCTTCCCCGGCATCTACACCGTCGCCTTCTCGGAGTCGGCGGCGAGCCCGACGTTCCAGGAGAGCGAAGAGGGGAAGGAGTTCCTCGCCGCGATCGGCGAATACACCGATCAGGAGGGCGTCCCTGCGTTCCCGCACTGCGTGTGGAGCTGGATTGGCGCGGCGACCCTTGAGCAGGCGTTCAGCCAGATGAAGGAGCCGACGCGCGAGAGCTTCATGGAGGCGCTCATGAGCATCAAGGGATACGAGGCGCCATTCATGCTCGAGGGATCGGTAATCGACACCACGGTCGACGGCAAGCCCGCCGTGTCTGACGTTGTCGTGCAGAAGTACAACGGCAAGGGATACGCCACGGCGGAGGCGTTCGGGTGAAATGAACCGAGCTGAACCGAGCTGAACCGAGAGGCCGGAGCGCGATTCGGCCTCTCGGCAACTAGTGCGCGTCTCCGAGTTCCGCCGCAGCCTGCACGAAAAGCCCGCGCATCCACTGGTGCTCGGGATCGCGATCGTGCACAGGATGCCACCACACGGCGTTGAGCACCGGGGTCGCGTCGAAGGGCAGGGCGAAGGTACGCACGCCAGCGGAGCGCTCGAGAGCGGGTGCGACAGACGCCTGCACCAGACCGAGTCGATCGGTGCCCTCGATGAAATACGCCAGGGCGAGGAAGCTCTCCACGACGGCCTCGAATCTCGGCTCGATGCCAAGCTGCTGGATCTGGCGACTCGCCGAGGTGAACGCCTCGCGGGACTGATAGGTGAAGACCCAGGGACGCGCAGAGAGATCGGCCATCGTGGCCCGCTCGCCGATCGTCGTGTCGTGCGTGCTTGTGATCCCCACCCAGTGGTCCTGCCAGAGGTCGGCGTACGGCAGATCGCTGAGGAAGCCATGCGGGATGAGCATCGCGTCCGCCGAGCGCAGCCTCGTCGCGGCATCCTCCACGACTGCCGGACTGTGCAGCATGAACCGGAAGCGCACCCCGGGCGCTTGCTGTCTGGCCAGCAGACTGACGCGTCGCCCGACGGTCACGAAGGAATAGTCCGACCCGTAGATGGCGAACTCTCGTGTCGACAGCTCCGGATTCCACGCCGCCTGGCTCTCGAACACTCGCCTGGCGGCTTCGAGCGCCGTGGTGGTGTGGTCCGTGAGCCGGATGGCAAGCGGGGTCAGCTCGTAGGAGTTCCCGCGGCGGGCGAGGATCGGATCGTCGAAGTGCGTACGCAGTCGTGCGAGCGAGGCGCTGAGAGCGGGCTGGCTGAGATGCAGTCGCTCTGCTGCCCTGGTGACGCTGCGCTCGGTGAGCAGTGCGTCCAAAGACACGAGCAGGTTCAGGTCAAGGCGGGAGAGCAGCGGTTGATCAGACACGGGCAGGGTCTTCCTCAGGTGGATAAGGGCTCGTCGGTGAGCTGAGGCCGATCGTATCAGTCGCACTGATACCGGAGATAGCTGAATTCGGATTCCCTGATACTTGCAGCTCGGCGCAGAGTAGGAACACGACGAGCCCACCTCAGAAGGAATCAACGATGATTAAACTGCTCTCCCATCTCTCCTATGTGGCGATCACGACGCCTGACGTCGAGGCGTCGGTCGAGTTCTACAAGACTCAGGTCGGCCTCACCGAGGTCGCTCGAGAGGACGATCGCGTGTACTTGCGCTGCTGGGGCGACTACTACTCGTACTCAGTTGTTGTCGTCGAAGGCGCAGAGCCCGCCCTCGAGACCATGGCGTGGCGCACGACCAGCGCCGAGGCGCTCGAAGAGGCCGCGAAGCGCATCGAGGCTGCCGGCATCCAGGGCGAGTGGTTCGACGGCTACAAGATCGGCCGGGCGTACCGCTTCACCGGGCCCTACGGCCACAGCATGACCCTGCACTGGGACGTCACCCGTCACCAGGCGCAGGGTGACACGGCATCCATCTATCCCGACCGTCCGGAGAAGCGCTCGACCGTCGCGGGCGCACCGCGCCAACTCGACCATGTCACCATCGCGGCGAGTGACGTTGACGGCTTCGTCCAGTGGTACGTCGACGTGCTCGGTTTCCGGTTCATGGCCCGCACGGTTCTGGACGAGGCACCGATCTCGGTGTTCTCCGTGCTCACCACGAACGAAAAGTCACACGACCTCGGTATCGTCCTCGACAGCTCCAGCCTCGCAGGGCGCATCAATCACTACGCGTTCTGGGTCGACACCCGCGAGGAGCTACTCATCGCCGCGGATACGCTCATGGAAAATGGCACCCCGATCGAATACGGACCGAACATCCACGGCATCGGTGAGCAGACGTTCTTGTACTACCGCGAGCCGTCGACGATGCGTATCGAAGTGAACACCGGCGGCTACCGCAACTACGTTCCGGACTGGGATGCCCAGACCTGGCGCCCGTCGCAGGGATCGAGCAACTTCTATCGCAACGGCTCCATGCCGATGTCGATGACCGAGTCGTTCCCGCCAGCTGACGGACCATCCGCGACCGAAGAAGGCGTGCCCGACGAGATCAAAGACCTGCTGCTGAACCCGTACACCCAGCACGGCTAGGGCTGAGTGGACAGGAGGGGTGCGGTGATGCCGCGCCCCTCCTCCCACCCTCATGACACAGACTGAGAAACGAAACTGGAGAAGGATCGATGACGACCACCACGGCACCCTTCGCGCTGGCCCGCTACCGGGACGGCGCTTCTGCGCGTCTCGGGCTGGTAGCGGGAGACCGCATCCGACCGCTGGATGACGAGGACCTCGGCGCAGCCGGGCTGAACGCATTCCTCGCCGCCCCCGACTGGGATCGCCTCGGCGCGCTCGCCGAAAGTGCTGACGGCGCCTGGCGTCCGCTGGACGAGGTCGTGCTGACCGCGCCGGTCGAGCCGCGCCAGGTGCTGCAGACCGGAGCGAACTACCGTCAGCACGTGATCGAGCTGGTCGCCGCCGGAGTGTCGAAGAACAGCGGTCGCACAATCGAAGAAGCTCGCGAGTTCGCGGCCAAGCTGATGGACGATCGGGCCGTGAACGGTGAGCCCTACTTCTTCATCGGCCTGCCCGCGTGCGTCGTCGGCGACGACGTACCGCTCGTGCTGCCGGGCTACAGCGAGGTGCATGACTGGGAGCTGGAGCTGGCCGTAGTGATCGGTCGGGAGGCATTTCGGGTGACTCGCGAGGATGCCCTCGAGCACGTGGCCGGCTACACCATGGTCAACGACGTCACCACGCGTGACCTCGTATTCCGCGAGGACATGAAAGACATCGGCACCGACTGGTACCGCGGCAAGAACGCCCCCGGCTTCCTGCCCACTGGTCCCTTCTTGGTGCCGGCCGAGTTCGTGGATGCTAGCAATGCGGCGGTGCGACTCGAATTGAATGGACAGGTGATGCAGGACGCCTCCACCACCGACCTGCTCTTTGACATCCCCGCACTGATCTCGGCGGCCTCGCAGAACATGCCGCTGCTGCCGGGCGACCTGCTGCTGACCGGAAGTCCCGCGGGCAATGGTCAGCACTGGAAGAGGTTCCTGCGCGACGGCGACGTCATGACAGGGACGATTGGCAACCTCGGCACCCAGGTCATCCGCTGCGTCGCGGAGGAGGCGTCATGACCGGTCCGTCCGAGAACCCCGCCGACCTCGACCGCCAGGATCCAGAGGCGGAGATCGCCCTCCGCGCCGAGTCATTCCGCAACTGGGGCCGTTGGGGCGAGCACGACGCGCTCGGCACGCTGAACTTCATCGACGCGGCCAAGCGCGTGCAGGCCGCGAGCCTGGTCCGCGACGGCCGGGCGATCTCGCTCTCGCAGCCCTTCGACACAGACGGTCCGCAAAAGGGTTGGCGCCGACGCACCAACCCGGTGCACACGATGACCGACACCGGCACAGATGCCGAACGCGGCAACCAGGGCTTCCCGCACGGGATCGGCGGCGCGGATGACGTGATCGCCATGCCGTTGCAGTGCTCGACCCAGTGGGACGGTCTCGGCCACATCTTCGACCACGGGAACGCCTGGAACGGTCGGCGCGCGGGCGACGTCGTCACAAGTGAGGGCGACCTCATCACAGGCATTGAGCATGCGGCATCCGTCGTCATCTCCCGCGGTGTGCTGCTCGATGTCGGCCGGCATCTGCACCCCGAGACGGGCGAGCTCGACGACGGCCACGCGATCACCGTCGCCGACCTCGAGGCGACTGCCGCAGCGCAGGGCGACTCCGCCCGCATCGGCCGCGGCGACATCGTCCTCGTCCGCACAGGTCAGTACGCGCGCACCCGCCGCGACGGTTGGGGCGACTATGCAGGCGGACCCGCACCCGGCCTTTCACTCACCACTGCCGGCTGGCTGCATCGCACCGAGATCGCCGCTATCGCGACCGACACCTGGGGCTTCGAGGTGCGCCCGAACGAGTTTGACGCGCCGGCCTTCCAGCCGCTGCACCAGGTCGTGATCCCGAACATGGGACTCACGATCGGCGAGATGTGGAACCTCGACGAGCTCGCCGCGACCTGCGGAGAGCTCGGCCGCTGGGAGTTCCTGCTCTCCGCCCCGCCCCTGCCCATCACGGGTGCGGTCGGCTCTCCGATCAATCCCATCGCCCTTCTCTAGCTTTCCGATGCACCACACCAGAACAAGGAGGTTCTGACATGACCGCAGTATCCAAGGTCGCGATCGCCGGCAGCGGCGTCGCAGGACTCGCCGCAGCGATCCAGCTGGCGAAAGCGGGCGTCGAGGTCGACGTCTTCGAAGCCAAACCCGATTTGAGCGCCCTCGGTTCGGGCATCTCCCTGCAGGGGAACGCACTGCGCTGCTTCGACGCGATTGGTGCCTGGGACGACATCAGGGAGGCAGGCTACCCGTTCGAGGGACTGAACCTCCGAGCTCCCGGACCCGACGCACCGATCGTCGCATCGCTTCCCGACGTGAAGACCGGAGGCCCCGAGTACCCGGCCGCGATGGGGATGCCGCGTGCCGAACTGGCGCGCATCCTGCTCGCCCACGCGCAGGCGGCGGGCGTCAACCTCGTCTTCGGCGCGAAGGTCACCGGAATCGACGCGAGCGCACCGGACTCCGTCGAGGTGTTCGTGGATGGCGGATCCGCCGGAGCATACGACCTGCTGATCGGCGCTGACGGTCTGCACTCGACCGTTCGCGGACTCATCGGGATCGAGACGAAGCCCGAGCCGAACGGCATGGGCATCTGGCGCACTTTCGTGTCACGTCCGGCCGAGGTCGAGCGCAGTGAGCTGTACTACGGCGGACCGGTGTACATCGCCGGCTACACGCCCACTGGCGAGGACTCGATGTATGCGTTCCTGGTCGAGAAGGCGCAGGACCGATTCAGCCATTCCGACGAGGATGCCACGCGCATCATGCTCGAGGAATCTCGGGCCTATGCAGGCCCGTGGGACTCTATCCGCACCGACCTGGAGAAGGGCGCGCACGCGAACTACACCTGGTTCACGCGGCACATCGTCGACGCACCCTGGAACCGCGGACGCGTCGTGATCATCGGCGACGCCGCGCATTCCTGCCCTCCGACGATCGCGCAGGGCGCCGCGCAGGGGCTGGAGGATGCCGTCGTCCTCACCGAGCTTCTGGTCGCGGCAGATGCTATCAACGAGGCGCTGTGGGACGAGTTCCACAGCCGCAGGATCCCCCGGGCGACGGCTGTTGTTGAGGCGTCTTCGCAGCTCGCGCAGTGGCAGATCGACGGCGACCGCGACGCCGACGCTGGTGGGTTGATCTTTGGGATCGCGAAGCAGATGGCGGCACCGGCATGAGCGTCCGCGTGACGGATGTGCACGCCCATCTCCTACTGCCGTCGATCCAGGCGGCGGTGGAGGCGCGAGTGCCAGAGCTGGTCGCAGAGGCCGCTGCGCTTGAGCTGAAGCGCAACGGTGCGGAGAGCGCAGCTGTGTCCGGCCCCATGGTCGGCGCCCGCATCCCGAAACTCACTTCGGTCACCGAACGGCTCGCCGCGATGGACCAGCAGGGTGTCCAGGTGCAGTGGGTGAGCGCGTCGCCAAACCACTTCTATCCGTGGGCGCCGGAGGGCCTCGCGGTGTGGGCTTCGAACGAGGCGAACAGGCTCGTGGCCGAGCACGTGGCGCAGGCCCCGGATCGCCTCGTCGGGCTCGGACTCGTCCCGCTGCAGCATCCGGAGCGAATCGTGGAGTGCCTCGATGATGCCGTGCTCGGGCGGGGACTGGCCGGAGTGGAGATATCGTCGTTCGCCGGCGATGTCGAGCTTTCGGACGAGCGGCTCGAGCCGTTCTGGGCGCGTGCCGCCGAACTCGGTTGCGTGCTCTTCCTGCATCCGTTCGGCTGCAGCCTGGATGAGCGGCTCGACCGCTTCTACCTGGCCAACACGGTCGGGCAACCGACTGAGAACGCGGTGGCACTTTCGCACCTTATCTTCGCGGGTGTGCTCGATCGGCATCCGGAGCTGAAGATCATCGCGGCGCACGGCGGAGGCTACCTGCCATTCGCGATCGGCCGCTCCGACCGGGCTTGGGCCGTACGGCCCGAGGCGCAGCGCTGCGCCGAGGCGCCATCGACGTATCTGAAGAAGCTCTGGTTCGACACGGTCGTGCACAGTCCCACATCACTCCGGCAGCTGATCGATGTCGCCGGCGCCGACCGGGTGGTTCTCGGCAGCGACTTCCCGTTCGACATGGGGCTCGACGACCCGGTGGCGTTCGTGCAGGACGCAGGGCTTTCCGCCGAGATCGCCGAGCGCATCCTGGCCGGGAACGCCGCCGACCTGCTGACAGCGAGGGTGCAGGCATGAGGATCGCTCGCTGGGAGAGCGGACAGGGCGTCAGCGAGGGTTTCATCATTGCTGACAGGGTGGTGCCGTTTCCCGACGGTCTCACTGTCACCGACGTGCTGCGGCGCGGTCTCGCCGAGGCTCACTCCCTGTTTGAGCGGGTCGAGAGCGCCGGTGAGCCGCTGGCCGACGTGCGCCTGCTCGCACCGGTTGTGCCAGCCTCGGTGCGGGACTTCGTCGCGTTCGAGGAGCACGTCGAAGGAGTGAGCGCCGGGGTCGAGGGCAAGAGCGACGTCGCCGCGGAGTGGTACGACGCACCGACGTTCTACTTCACGAACCCGCACACAATCTCGGGTCCTGGAGACGTGCTGCGTCCGCCGGTCACCGAGAAGCTCGACTTCGAGCTCGAACTCGCGATCGTCATCGGCGCCGATGCACAAGCGGGGGAGTCGAACCTCGACGCGCAGTCCGCGGTATCCGTCATCTTCGGCTACACGATCATGAACGACTGGTCAGCGCGTGACCTCCAAGCCCGCGAGATGAAGGTGCGTCTGGGGCCGGCAAAGGGCAAGGACTTCGGCACGACGCTGGGCCCGTGGATCGTCACCGCCGACGAGGTGGCGCCGTATCTCGATGATGACGGTTTCCTGGCGCTCCGCGCCGAGGTGTACGTCAACGGCGAGCTGATCGGCGAGGACCTGCTATCGAACGCCGGTTGGCCATTTCCGGAGTTCGTTGCCTACGCCTCGCGCAACTCGCGCGTCGTGCCCGGCGATGTGCTCGGCTCGGGGACAGTCGGTAACGGCGGATGCCTCGGCGAGCTCTGGGGCCGCAACCAGGCCCTCACCCCGCCTCCGCTGCAGGAGGGCGACGAGGTGCGGATGGTTATCGAAGGCATCGGCGAACTCGTCAACACGGTCGGGGAGCAGGTGCCGGCACCGCCGCTTCCGCCAGCCCGGCTGCGTCCAAGGAACCGCCGCCGCGCGTCGTAGTACTCGCGACCACACGGGGAACGTTTGTCGGGGTCAGCGGGTGGCGCTCAAGCGTGTCCAGCTGCCGGGTTCGACGACGACGTCCTGTGTCGCTCCGCCCGTCACCTGCACGCCGAACTTCCTCGTCACTTGATCGAGGTTCGCGACGAGCACGATGTCCTCGTCCGAACTGCGTGATCCGATCGCCCAGACGAGTCCATCCGGACTGCTGCCGGTCAGCAGGGTGCCACCGGCGAGCGAGATGAGCGACTCGATCGCCGCCGCGACCGGGAAGGCGACGTCTGCGTCGCGCAGTCCACGCGGCCCGAACGTCTCGAACCAAGAGAGGCTCGCCACCCCGGGCGCGGCCAGGGCCGCCGCACTCGCGACCACCCACGCGGCCAGCTCCGCGGCGCGTTGCCGTTCGTCGGCCGCCCCGGTGAACTGTGCGCCGTACCCCTCGGAGAGTTCGCCACGGGTCGGCGCCGGCTTCGGGCTGGTCGCGACGTTGTTGAAGCGCGGGCGCAACGAGACCGGGCCGATGTGCACCGGTAAGCCGTCAGCGATCCGCACGGTCTGCTCGGCGATGAGCCGCTGCATCGGGAGAGCCTCGACGAGCTGCTCGGTGTCCAGGGAATGGAACAGCGGCGTGGTGTTCACGGCAATACCGTCCACGTCGCGCGGCACCTGGTGCTGCTCGCGGTTGAGCTCGGTGAAGTGCGAGCGCGCCCCGCCCAGGATCGGCACAGAAAGACCCGCAGAGGCGAGCGCGGTACGAGTAGCCTCGACGACGGCTCGGTTGCTCACGTGCATCGTGGCGTCGAACGGCGTCACTCGCTGCACGTCGTGATCCCGGAGCGAGCGCGCCGCTTGTTCGAGAAGCCCGGCTTCGCCGTCGGTCACGAGGCGAACGTCGATCGGACGCCGGTCGGCCGACGCTCTGGTCAGCGCCGCGGGCCAGTTAGGGGTGGTGAGGTCCAGCTCCACCACGCGGAACCCACCGATCGTGACTGCGGGGACCGGGTCCGGGGCAGTGCAGGCCTCGATTCCGATCTGCGGGAACGCGCCGGCCGGGTGCAGGCCGATGACGAGATCCGCACCGGACGTGGTGCCTCTGGGCGCCATGCCGTCGACCCGAATACTGATCGATTGCCGGACATGCTCGCCGGCTTCCAGGCGGTACGGGTACGGCAGCGAGAGTGGTCGGCTGTACGTCTTGAACGACGCGTCGGACCAGTTTCGTTGGTCCTCCATCTCGAACACTTCGCCGTCGAACCTAAGCGTGGTCGAGGCGGTCGAGCCGATCCGCAGCTCGCGAATGTCCATAATCGGCTGGTGGCCGCTGATCGCGACGGGCAGCATCGTCTGCTCCGAGGAACCGTCCGAGTGGGTGACCGTCACCGCCGACCCCGCAGTCATCGCCGGATGCAGCACGACGAGTCCGGCGCGGCAGGTGTCGAATCCCAACTCGTTGACGGCATCCCACGAGACGGTCAGCTCGTCGTCGCGGACGTCGACCCGCAGAAGCGCGGTGACACGAGCGCCGAGTCCGTCGTGGCGCAGCCGGAACTCGAGCCCTTCAGGGGAGGTCGTGAACGACTCGACGACGACCGGCACGGTGTTCCAGCCATGGTCGCGTACGACGGCGCGCACGCCGCGCAGCACCAGCCGCCCATCCCGCCGGATGTCGGCGAGCTCGTCGCCGCGCACCTCGATGCTCCAGCCGTGCGCACGCCAGGGCGCGGCATCCGTCCGCCACCACGTCATCGCAATCGCCCGATCGTCAGAGGTTCGTCATTCCACCGTCGACCGCGAACAGCGCGCCGGTCGCGAACTCTCCGTCGGCGCTTGCGAGGAACACCATGATGCCTTCGACATCGGTTGGTGTTCCTGCACGGCCCAGGGGGATTCGCCCGACGATCGCGGCACGAGACTCAGGGTCTTCGGAGATCGTCGAGACCAGCCCGGTTTCGGTGTACGCAGGAACCACCGTGTTCACGCGAATGCCGTCTGCGGCATATGCGGCGGCGACAGTGCGCGTGAGCCCGTGGATGCCCGCCTTCGATGCCGAGTAGGCCGTGAAGTCCTGCCCTTCTCCGTTGAGTCCGGTCGGGCTGCCGGTGAGGATGATCGAACCGCCGCCTGCGGCCAGCATCGCCCGCACCGAGTGCTTCACCGTCAGAAACGTGCCCGTCAGGTTGATGTCGATCGTGCGTCGCCAGACATCGAGATCCAGATCTGCGATCTTGGCATCCTGGCCGAAGAGCTGCACGCCGGCGTTCGCGACGACGACGCTCGGGCTCCAGCCCGCCCCGGTGAGCTCGACGAAGGCAGACTCGACGGATGTCTCATCCGAAATGTCCATCACCGCGGCGCGGGCGGATTCACCGATGGATGCAGCGACCAAAGATGCGGCATCCGCATCACGATCGGCGATGATCACGCGTGCGCCTTCGCGTGCGAAACGCTCGGCGACAGCGCGACCGATCCCGGAGCCGGAGCCGGTGACCAGCGCGGTCTTTCCCTGAAGTCGTGTCATCTCAGCGGGTGATTTCGTCGAGGTGGAGCATGCGGGCGAGGTTCTTGTCGAGCTCATCATCGCGGAAGATCTTCTTCCAATCATCCTTGATGATGCTCTCGCGGCCGTAGTCCATCGCGATGAGGCACGCGTCAGAGAACGGGTTGTCGCCGCGCAGACCGTTTGCGAGGGCCACCTGCGTGTGGCCGTAGAGGATGCTACGCGCAGCTGCCTCCGGCACGCCCATAGTGTTCACGGTCTCCTGCAGAGCCTCGCTGAGGAGTGCGCCGATCATGCAGGCGATTGTCTCCACGAGGGTCGGCTCGAGCTGCGCGAGCTGCTTGATCGTGACCCAGTGCACATCGATGACGGGCGCGTAGATCGCTCGCACTGTGGCCTCGACGATGGCCTTCTTGGTCGGGTCATCCGACTCTACTGCGGCAATGGCATCTTGTGGCGCGGCGATGCCACCGAAGGTGTCAGCCCACTGCTCCGGGGTCTCGCGCTGCAGGAAGATCGACGGGTGACACGGGTGGGCGACCGCCTGGATGATGTCCTCGCGGGTGGTGAGGAGCCCGGCATATGCGGCGGCAGGGTCGAGTGTCAGCACGATCGCGCCTGCGCGTAGCTGGGGGACGAGGTCTGCGGTCACAGGGCCGAGCGCCAGGTCGGGGACGGCGAGCACGACGATGTGGGCGTCGGCAACCGCTACCGAGGCATCCGTCAGCTCGCGGCCTGCGTCGAGGGTGCGCTGCTGTCCGGCGGGGGAGTTCTCCACATACCAGACGGTGTGGTCGGTCTTCACGAGGTTGTTGGACACGCGCATGCCCATCTTGCCGCCCGCGCCGATGACGGCGATCTTGTAGTTGTCGCTCATAGTGTGCTCCTCAGGTAGTCCAGGGTGGTGCGGGTCCATTCCCGCTCGGTTCGTATCGTTGTCGCAGCATCGTCCTGCCAGGGCAACCAGTGTTCGATGATCTCGTTGATGCCGCGTTCGCGGGGGCGCACAGTCGCGAGCAGGTGGGCGTAATCGTGCAGGCCGGTGCCCATCTGCGCCCCGCTGTAGGTGAAGCCGACCCAGCCCGGCTGGCGGGCGAAGGCGAAGTCCTTCACGTGCACGTTCTTGGTGAGCGCCGCTGTCTGTTCGATGCAGGTGCGCGGAGATTCGAGTCTGGCCGTGACGTTCGCGGGGTCCAGGCAGATCCCGAGCCGGTCACTTCCGACGCGTTCGATGACCCCGATGAGATCCGTCGTGGCGAGCTGTTCGTAGGTCTCCAGCGCGAGCGTGACGCCCGCGGATTCGTATGCCGCCAGCGCGTGGCGCAGCCAGGTCTCGGCCTCGGCGAGGCTGGGGTGCGAATCCGGACCGTAGAGCATGCTGCGCACAAGGTGCGCATCGAAGAACTCCGCGAGTTTCAAGTAGCGGTTCAAGTGCTCGGGTGCGATGCCCTTCGTGCCCAGCTCGATGGTAAGGCCGAGGTCGCGGCCGGCGCGGGCGGCGTCGTGCAGCTCGGCGTCGTTCATCTGCTCCAGTGGTGCGTAGTCGCAGATCTGGAACAGATCGACACCCTGAGCGCGAGTGTCCTCAAATGCGCCGATGAGGTTCAGTGGCTCCGGTGCTCGTTCGGAATGCTGCCAGAAGTAGGCGTAGGTGCCGAGGCCGATCATGCTGCTAGTTTGGCAAACCGGTTGACCAATTGCAAGTCAAATCGTCACGATCAGAGTAAGTTGATTTCATGCCCGCATATCCCGGTGATCGAGTCGACGACATCACAGCTGCCCTCGGTTCGCTGCCGTCAGGGACCCCGGTGTCCGAGGTCGCGCGACGCCTGATGGACCTTTTCACCAGCGGGTCTGTCGCTTCTGGCACGCGGCTGCCACCCGAAAGGCAGCTCGCTGCGACGCTTGCGGTGGGGCGATCTGCGGTGCGTGAGGCCCTGGCGGCATTGGAGATTCTCGGAATCGTGGACGTGCGCCCAGGATCCGGCACCTATCTGCGAGGCGCGGCGAGCGAGCTTCTTCCGCAGACGCTGAGGTGGGGGCTCTTGATTGGTGAGCGACGCACCGGTCAGTTGCTCGAGCTGCGTGAAGGCCTAGAGATCTACGTTGCGCGCCTTGCGGCGACGCGGGCGGACGAGGCGATTCTCGAGCGGATGGAGCGAATCGTCGAACGGATGCGCGCGACGGTGACCGAGTTGGCTGCGTTTGCGCGCGCCGACCTGGACTTTCATCATGCGCTGGCCGAAGCCGCAGGCAACGAGACGCTGACAGATCAGGTCCATGTCGTCCGGTCGCTGCTGCAGGTATACGCAGATCGGGCCGTGCATGATCGCGAGCACGCTGTGCGTGCGGTTGCTGAGCATGAGGCGGTCCTTGAAGCGGTCCGCGCGCAGGATGCCGACGCTGCAGCATCTGCAATGGCGGTGCATATGGCGACAGCAAGTGCGCGCCTGCTCGCGGATGCCCAGTCTGTGCTCGAGTAGTCGGTTCGCTCCGCTCTCTCTGAACGGTTATGCTTGCTGAGTGCATCCGAGTTTTGGCCTGGATGCCTGGAGACGTCGCATAGTGGCCTAGTGCACCACCCTGCTAAGGTGGAGTCCTCTTAAGGGGACCGAGGGTTCAAATCCCTCCGTCTCCGCCATAAAATCCCTGGTCAGAAGCAATGTCTTAAATGCTCTGCACTCGGTTTGCGTCAGATTGCCCACGGGATTGTGGACCAAGAGCGCCCGGCCCGTCCGGCAAACATGCGTGAAAGTGCTGACCAGTTGCATTTCGCTAAGGCGCGACGGAGACGGAGGGACATTGTCCCTCGGTCTCTCACCGACCCCTTGTCTGGCTCAAGAATGGCTCGCGAAAGTTTCGTCACACGGTGGCGCGAACCATACCGACAACGGTCCTCATGCTTTCAACTCGACAGAATGTGCATCAAACCCTGAGGCGGTTCAGGTCAGGCGTTGCCTTGGATGGGTCCTGTTCGCGGAGCACGCGCGATTGAGGCGACCGAGCGCGAACGAGACGGATCGAGGATGATTGAGACCGACGTCGACCAGGCCTGCCGACCCCATCAACGGAACCCGATAGACACACTGCTACGCGCGTCTTCTTCGGGACGTTGACCTACTGCGTCGGAAGGCGACGACCGCGTCGATTGCTGGGTATATGGCGAGCAGTCCCAAGAGGAGCCTCGCTGTGCTGTCGGTCACTGGGGCAATGAACACCGGCCCCGCAAGAGACCACCAAAGCAGCAGGCTGGCCCCGGCCAGAGACAGCACGCTGCGGGCGCGCAGAGTGGGTACAGTCCATCGCCCTGCGATGAGCACGAGCACGTACAGGACCAGCTCCGCCGCCCACAAGAGAAGCACCCAGGGCGCTCGCCACTGCAGGAACTCGGGGTCGAGTGCGAGGGCTTCGATGGCGGGTTTTGGGAGCCCGGGCGCCCAGGAGGGAAGCCAGGGGAGGGCGATGACGAGGGCGGCGCCAAGCACCCCGGCCGCGATTCCAACGACCGTGCCTGGGCGACTGACCAGGTCGCGGTCGATCATTCGGGGCGGGGTAGGAGTCCAGGTCTTCGGCCCGGACTCGCGGCGGTGTGTGACCAGCGCGCCGATGAGTGTGAAGGTGATCACCACGCCGGGCCACCAGAGGGCGCCGATGCCGGGGCCGAGCCACCAGACGGTGAGGCGGCCCCACCAGGCGTTTGCGCCGTAGTCCCAGCCGAGGACGGGGATGACGCCGAGCATGATGGCTGGCAGAGTGATCGCCCAGATCAGCGCGACGCCACCGAGTGCGATCCAGGTGAATCGGGGGGCGTCGGAGGGACGGATGATCGTGAAGCCGGCGGGTCGATAGCGGTCCGCTACGTCCCGGGGTGTGCCGAAGGTTGTGAGCAGTTCCATGGCGAGTGTGGAGTCGGCTGGGCGACCGGCATCCGCTGCTCGACCATTTAGCTCCTCGTCGAGCAGCGAGCGGAGTTCGAGGGCGACGTCGGCGCGCTGGCGTCGCGGAAGGTGCCGTACGACGTCGGCCACGTAGCTGTCGATGATGGCGTTGGGATCCACTTCAGTCCTCCTCGGTCAGGAGCCGGTCCATCACCGACGCCAGCGACCCCCATGCGGAGGTCAGGTCTTGGAACAGCCCCGCGCCGAGCGTGCTGAGCTCGTAATAGCGGCGGGGAGGCCCGTCATCCGTCTGCCATTGCGACGCGAGTAGCCCCTGAGTCTCCAACCGCCGCAGTAGAGGGTAGAGCGTTCCCTCCTCGATAGGCATCCCGCGCTGGGCAAGTTCTTGCCGTAGGGAGTAGCCGTACTGCGGGGTGCGCAGCTGGGAGAGCACGGCCAGCACCAGGACACCCTTGCGGAGGTCCTGCTCAAGCCGACCGAGCTGCGTCCCGCGATCTACCATGCCGCACACATTACATAGAGTCACACAGTAACGCAAGTACCATGCTCGACCTCACCCATCCGCACCGTTGTGGGTGGCGTGCGGCCGTCTCGGTCGCAACACACGGGCACGCCACACGCGAGGCGAATATCGCCGCTCCGCCACCCCTGGGACGTCACCCGAACGGCCTTACCTCTAGCGCTACCAATTGCGGCACGCGAGACTGGTCTGAACGCAGAATGCTGTCGACGACGTGGCAGTGCCAGAGTTGGGATCCGCGCCCACAGTTTGCGTCAAATTGCCCACGGAAGTGTGCGCAGAAGGCCTCCGATTCGTCTTGCGGCCGCGTATCAAAGCCCTGTTCACGCGACCTTTCATCTTCGTGCGCCGCGAGGAGACGGAGGGACATTTTCCCTCGGTCTCTCACCGTTCCCTTGTCTGACTCAAGAATGGGTCGCTACGTGGCAGATGCCGCCTGCGTCCATCGACGACACGCACGCATCGGCGTACAATTTTGAATGACGGCTGACGGGTGATGGTGCTCTCGAACGGGTCGGGTAAGCCCTTCTCGGGCTTTCGTCCGCCCTGTGCCCGCCCACCGCGCGACGCGACTCATCAGCCTGAATCGGTCTGACTGGTTGGAGGTTGCGATGAACGCGGCGGCCGAGTCACGGTTCGAGTTGTGCAAGGTATCGGATGTTGAATGGTGGATCCTGGACCACCGTTATCAGCCAAGCGATCCGTTGTACACAGTCGCGTGTGTTCACGAACTTGATGCGACGCGTGTGGAGGTTGTATGGGTGCGGGAGGCGCCTCTGGCGAAAGAGCATTCGACGGCATTCGAGGTGCTGGACGAGGTTCGGCGGTTATATGAGGTGAATCGCTCAACCCGCCCTATTCCGATCCCACACTTGCCGCCCCGCGGGGCCAAAAGCTGAAGCTACATGAGCCCGCCGGTGGTGCGTCCCCAGCAACGGCCCCCGACGTTGTGCACCATCGGCGGACGCCTCTGGACTTCGCAAATGTTGCGGCGTATTCTTCCGCATAGAGCGGCGTTTTGGGGGCGCTGGGGAGTTGCTCACCCGCCGTTCGTGGGCTTCCGTTGCTCTGAGGTTCAAGGAAGAGATCGTGCAGCGGGAGCCCTATCTCACTGAATATGTGACCGGATTTTGCTACACGCCACGGTCTCGCACCGATCGCCCGTTGGCCCTCATTCGTTCAGCACAGCGCGGGCAACCACGGGCACATGCTGTGCTTCTCTGGCCTCTCCAGCACAGATTCCATCGAGCCTAAATTCAGACGTGAGAGTACGCTTACCGGCATGGTCAACGAAGACCCGGTGAGGTCCAACCCAGAGCACTACCGCACAATTTTCGAGAATGAACATGTCCGTGTGCTGGACTATTCAGACCTGCCTGGTGAGAGCACCACCCCTCACGTGCATCCGAACAGCGTGATGATTACGCTCACCAGCTTCCAGCGGCGGCTCAGCACCGCGGCCGGAGATCGCGACGTCGAACTCAGTGCTAACCAGGCAGTGTGGCTTCCGGCGCAACGTCACGCCGGCGAGAACACCGGGGCGACACCCACCCACACGATCCTTGTCGAACTTAAAGGCATCAGTGCTGGCGCCGTTGATGCGAGTGCGATTGGCCCCACCGCAACCTGAGCGGAGGAACCGGGCGGGAGTTGTCCGCGGCCAACGTGCTCGGTGGTTGCGTTGCGTGCGGTTTCGGAGGTCTTGTCGGATGCAGCTGATCAGCAGGGTCAGGGTGAGGATCCAGAGCAGTGCTTGTGCGGTGACTTCATGTGGACCGGCTGGGACTATCTCGGTGAATCCGGTATTGGCACCTGGTCGTACGGCCAGGAAGCAGGCGGCCTCAACAAGCCTTACCCGGCGTTGCTCGCAGGATCGGGTGCGTTCGACATCACCGGGCAGCCCGGAGCGCCCGTATATCTGGCGCAGGCGGCGTGGGGCCGGCTGGCTGCGCCGGCGATCGCCGTCCATCCGTTGGATCGTGCCGGACAGGTCGAACTGCGCCTCAACGGGCGATCACTCGGTCGACGTCGCGTAGGCCGCCGCGTGGGATTCATCACACGATTCACCGCCGAATACGAGCCAGGCGAACTGGTCGCCATCGGCTACCGCAACGGCGCCGAGACTGGTCGCTCGCAGCTGCGGTCGGTCAGCGAGAATCGGTTGACGTTGCGTGTCGAGGAGCCTGAGCGGGCAGACGACGAGATCGCGTTCATATGGCTCGAACTCGCCGACGATTCGGGAACCGTTGACAGCGCAGCGCGGGACAAAATCTCAGTGCGAATCGACTGACCTGCGGAGCTCATCGCCTTCGGCAGCGCTGCGCCCGCGACGGAGGAGAGCTTTGTGGACGACACACACTCGACCTACCAGGGACGCACGTTCGCAGTCATCCGCAGCACGAGCGAAGGCGGCGTGGTCACAGCCACGGCGGAGAGTGAACGCCACGGGGTAGCGATGGCGGAAGTTGGCTGAATGCGTACTGACGCGCTCCCGGAAGGAGCGGGTCAATACCGCTGCACTCAGAGTGACCATCAGATTGAGAGCGCGACGACCGCAACTCCAAGGGAAGCGATCGCTACCGTGAGAGAGCCCCACGTCATCCATCGTGTGAAACGCTCTGAGCGTTCAGCATCTGCCCGAGCGGCGCCCGTCAACTCGACTTGCGCAGCCGACAGCTTCAGCTGCTCCCGACTGAGCTTGATCATGTCCTTCACGGCATTAGCGGTCGCCGTGGCAGAGTCGGCGGATTTCTGAAGCGAACGTTCGTTTCTGCGGTCTTGCGACTTTTCGGAGATGGACCGTTGATCTGGCACATGTCGAGCATGGCAGATCGACCGCATGCCGATTGGTCGCGAACTCTCGTTTCGCCGTGATCCGGCACCTCGGTTGGGCTGGAAGCGTACGTGGACCCGGGGATGTCTTCAACGTAACGTCGTGCGAGTTTCACGGCCGTCGTGTGAGCCCAGATCATACGGACCAGAGCACCGACTCACCGGTTCGTCCGTCTCGGTGGCTTGACGTCATCCTCGTCTCCTGCCTTTCGCAGCAGTCCTTGGCGTGCCCAACCCTCGACCGGAGACGACAACGTTGCTGACCACGATCAGCCCGATTCCGATCCATTCGTTGACGCCGAGCGTCTGGTGCAGGATCAGCATCCCGGCGAAGGCGGCCCAGACAGGGTTGATGCTGGTGAAGGTGGCGAACATGGACACCGGAATCCTGCGCAACGCTTGTAGATCTGCGACGTAGGGTGCCACGGAAGACAAAACTCCGCACGCAGTTGCAAGCAGCAGAGCAGCGACCGTCGGCGGGTGCGTGATGAACCAGGCCGCGGCGAGGGGCAGCCAGAAAGCCGCGGTAATAGCGCTGGCAAGAGCTGTACCCTGCAATCCGGGCAGTCGTTGACCGATGCTGCGGTTGAGCAGTATGTAGCATCCCCAAGCCGCGGCGGCGATGAGAGCAAGTGCGATGCCCATGACGTCAGTCGTGGGGCCGGGGTTGGTAAGTACGACGACACCGACTCCGGCGAGGGTGGCGCATCCGATGTCTACGGCCCGTCGCGAGCTGGCGACCGCCACGGCGAGCGGCCCCAAGAACTCCAATGTGACCGCGAGCCCCAATCCGATCCGCTCGATTGCTGCGTATAGGGCGAGGTTCATCACGCTGAACACCACCGTGAGACCGATGATCGAGTGCCACTGTGCCCGGGAGAGGCTCCGAAATCGCGGCCGCACCAGCGGAACTAGAACGAGGGCAGTGACGAACTGGCGGATTGCGACTACGCCGACCGGACCGATGATGGGGAACGCGAGGGCGCCCAGGGCTGCGCCGGTCTGATTGGATGCTGAGCTGGTGAGCATCATGGCGATGCCGGAGGCCCGCTGACCTGCTGTCGCCGTCGCAGCAGAGAGAGCGGCACGAGTTTCTGCCGGCACGGATGTACCCCCTGTTGTCGTCATGTGACCCACGCTAGGAGCGACGTCCCCAACCGCCTAGTGCATATATTGCTTGTGCCATACGCTCAGGTTATGGATTGGACCTTGCGCGAGCTCAGAGTGTTCGTCGCCGCTGAGGAGACAGGTTCCTTCACGGACGCGGCCGGGGACCTACACATCTCGCAGGCGGCGGTCTCCCGCACGATTGCCTCGCTGGAACGCAGCGTCGGTGTGCAGCTTCTGCGACGAGTGCCCCGAGGCTGTGAGTTGACGAGCGCCGGTCAGCAGGTCCTGGTGCACGCGCGTCGTGTACTCGCTGAGGCGGACAGGTTCGACCAGTTCGTTCGGACGCGACATGCCCGGCTGCGGCTCGGTTATGCCTGGGCGGCGCTCGGGCACCGCACGACATCGTTCCAACGCCGATGGAGCACGGAGCACGAAGCAGTCGAGCTGGAACTGGTACGTCACAACTCGCCGACCGCGGGCTTGGCTGAGGGTATCTGCGATGTGGCGATCAGTCGTCGTCCTGTCGACGAACGCCGGTTCGAATCCGTGGTGGTCGGTCTCGAACGGCGGGTCGTCGCCTTCGCATCCGACGACCCGGAGTGGAAGCGACGACGACAGCTGAGCATGGCCGAGATCGCCGAGCGCACCATCGTGGTCGATCCGCGGGTCGGGACGACGAGTGAAGAACTCTGGCGTGGCTCCGAGCGAGCGCCTCGATTCATCGAGTCCACAGATGTCGATGGGTGGCTCGATGTCATCGCCGCGGGCCGCGGAGTCGGCACCACGGCCGAAGCGACGGCGCATCATCACCCGCGGCCCGGGGTCAGTTATCGCCCTATCAAGGACGGCCCCCGCATCCCGGTGAGGCTCGCCTGGTGGCGCGACGCGCGGCCCGCCGGACTCGCCGACCTCGTCGACACGGTGACCCGGCTCTACGCACAAGAAGTCACGTAGGTGTGGAGCGCCCTGAAGCATCCCCGCCGAGCCCGTAGCCGCTGCGCGTCACGGCCGGTCGCCCACGAGGGCCTTTGCGCGCGGTTCGGGAACTCCCAGGATGAGCAGGCTCGTAATGGTTGCCGCGTGGGCGCCGGGGCTCTCATGTGAAAGATCGCTGTCCGCGATGGAGAACACGGCGGCATAGGCAACCTGGCTGAGGATTCCCGCGGGCAGGTGTTGTCCGAATACTTGGCTGTCCTGGCCTCGTTGCACGAGGCCAGCAAGGGTCTTGTCGAATGGGCCGAGTAGGGCGTGGATCTCCTCGCCGTACTCGCCTCGCCGGAGCGCCAACAGCACTCGGTATCGGTGCACCAGGGGCCACAGGCGGGCGATGAAATCGACCCACGCCGCGTCGGCTGCTCCGTCGGAGTCTTCGACCTCGGTGAGTACGGTTGTCATCTCGTTCACTGCGTGTTGCGTGAGAGTCCGCACGAGGTCGGAGCGAGTGGGGAAGTGGCCGTAAACGGTGCGGCGGACCACGCCGGCAGCAGAGGCGATGTCTCCCATGCCGGCGTCCGGATTCTGTCCCAACACCTCGAGGGCGACGTCGAGGATTCGGTTCCGTGTGTCGTTCACGGAGCGCGCCCTGGCGGATTCGTTCTGCACAATCCAATCATTGCACAACAGTGTGCAATGAAGTAGATTTGCACATCACTGGGATTGCACACCATTGTGCAATAGATCCTCATGCTGCGAACTAAACGCTCAGGAGAACAAGGCCATGACCACATCGACACCCTCACTCTCGCCCCTCGTCCGCCCATTCACCGTCGCGATCCCAGACTCCGAGATCGACGACCTCAAGGTGCGACTGGCCAGAACTCGTTGGCCGAATCCGGAAACTGTGCCGGACTGGTCACAAGGCGTCCGCTTGGATCATGCAAAATCGCTTGTCGCCTACTGGCAGCGAGAGTACGACTGGCGTCGATTCGAGTCGGAGCTCAATGGTTTCCCACAGTTCTTGACCGAGATCGATGGGCTGGATATTCACTTCATTCATGTCAAGTCCAAGAACCCGAATGCAATGCCTCTCATCCTGACGCACGGATGGCCCGGTTCGATCGTCGAATTCCTGAAGCTGATTGGCCCGCTGACTGATCCGGTGGCGTTCGGCGGAAACGTTGAAGATTCATTTGACGTCGTCGTCCCGTCTCTGCCCGGATTTGGATTCTCCCAAAAGCCGACCGAGACGGGGTGGAACGTCACACGTGTCGCAACCGCGTGGACGGAACTCATGAAGCGTCTTGGCTACGAGAAGTGGGCTGCTCAGGGCGGTGACTGGGGATCGGTCGTAACCTCCGCCCTCGGGGCTATGCAGCCAGAGGGTCTGCTCGGCATCCACTTGAACAGCCCATACGCCTTCCCCGCACAGATCCCCGACACGCTCTCGCCCGAAGAGCAGAGGGCCGTGGATACCCTCTCCCTCTACAGCGGCGACATGGGGGGAGCAAACCACCTTCAAGGCACGAAACCAGAGACCATCGGAATCGCGCTGGCGGACTCCCCGGCTGGCCAGGCGGCCTGGATTTACGACAAGTTCCAATCCAAGACCGACAATCACGGGCTGGCCGAGGACGCCCTCACCACCGATGAAATCCTGGACGCGGTATCTCTCTATTGGTTCACAAACAGTGCCGCGTCGTCTGCCCGCATCTACTGGGAGAACAAAGGAGGCAGCATGGCTGGCCCCAAACTGGCGTTGCCGGTCGCGGTGACGGTGTTCCCCCGTGACATCCCGCTTCTGCCACGAAGCTGGATCGAAGACACCTACTCCAATCTGATCCACTATGGCGAAGCCGATAAGGGTGGGCACTTCGCGGCATTCGAGCAGCCCGAGATCATGATCAGCGAAATCCGCACCGGACTAAGGAGCCTCCGCGCCCAAAGAGTACTTTGATAGGTAGCTGGCGGATGGGAGAAGTATGACAATGCACACGGTGATCGTTTCGCAGGGGCGCGTTGCGGACAGGACAGACGGAGCGCTCGTGGGAGCTCGTCTGACAGGCGATGCTCTGGCCTCGCTCCTTGGTGTCGATCCTGTTCACATTGGAACACCAACGCCAGCGCGCGATGACGACTGGACCGAAAGTCTCCCGGCCGCGAACACAGTCCTGACTGAACTTCGATCGGCGCTCGGACGAGCTCTTGACGTCGGATCGGTTCCTATTCTTGCCACGAACACTTGCGCGGCAAGCCTCGCAACATTGCCGGAGGTCGCAGAGCGTTTTCCGGATGCAGTGGTCCTGTGGATCGACGCGCACGGAGACTTCAACACCCCAGATACGACTGGCTCTGGCTACCTCGGCGGCATGGCCTTGTCCGGGGCCTGTGGGCTCTGGGACAGCGGCCACGGCGCGGGGCTGGCCCCCACTCAGGTTGCCCTCATCGGCGCCCGGGACATCGACGAAGCAGAACGAGAACTCTTGACCGCAGCCGGAGTGCGTATCTTTTCTCCGTCAGAGAGCACGCCTGCGGCCGTGAGCCAATTTGTTGCGGGTAGGCCCATTTGGATCCACGTCGACTGGGACGTGCTCGAGCCCGGCTACATTCCCGCGGCGTACAAGATCCCCGACGGCCTACGTCCTCACCAAATCTCAGCTATCTTCGCGGCACTGCCGACCGAGAGCATCCGCGGGGTGGAGCTAGCCGAGTTCGAAGCCGGCGAGCTCAACGTACCCGAGCACCTCAGCGTGGAGCTCATCCTCGAAACCTTCCAACACCTCATCCGCCCATAGTTCACACCGCAAGGCGCTCGTCAACCAACGCTCGTTCGACGCCGAATCGCGATTTCCGTCGGAATTCCTCGTGAAAAGAGCATCGAGAGAAGACTGATCACGATCAGCCCGACAAACGCCACGCGCAGGGAGGACAGCTGAGACTCACGGTAAATATCAGCGAGTTCGTCAGCGTCTTCTTCGGTGAGACCCGCCTGTTCGGCGAGCGCTGCCACGTCTGCTGCTGGCACGATCGTGACGCCGCCATCGGTGGCTGCAGCCACAGCGACGCGTGTGTCATCCGGAAGGTCGCTGACGGCGACTCCGGAGGCGAACGACGTGGACAGAGCACCGATCAGAATCGATCCGATCAGGGCAGTGCCGAGTGAAGAGCCGAGGTTCTGGAAGACGCCCTGAAGCCCACCGACCTCGCTGGTGTCCTTCTCGGTCACGCTCGACATGTTCACGTTGCCGAGCTGCGAGGCGAGCAGACCCAGCGCGCTCCCGGCAAGGAACATGCCGGTGGCGAACAGGCCGCCGCGCAGATCGCTGGTGGCCGCGCCGAGAAGAAGTACCGCGCTGAGCACCAGGATCAGCTGCCCGACCCGCACGATGCGCCGAGGCGACCACATCCCCGAAAGCCGCGTGCCGACGATCGAGAAGAGGATCAAGGAGACCGAGAGCGGGAAGATCTTGATTCCCGTCTCCAGCGCGTCCAGCCCCAGCGTCATCTGCAGATAGACCGGCACCATGAAGAAGAGCCCGGCGGTCACCGCGTACTGGGCCCCGAGTACTGAAAGACCGCTGCGCAGCGGTGCGATCGAGAACAGCACTGTCTGCAACAGCGGCGCTCGCCCGTTGCGGACGAGCCGGCGTTGCCATCCGATGAACAGTGAGATCAGCACGGCACCGAGCGCCATGCACCAGGCGGTGAGCGAGACGCCGAGAGGGGCCAGGGGGATCCCGGCGACTTCGGGCGTGTGCAGTGGGATGATCCATCCCCAGGTTTTGCTCTGGAGCATGCCGAACACGATCAGCACGAGGCCGGCGGATGACATCAGAACGCTGCCGATATCGATCCGCATTTTCTGGCGTGGTGTGGCGTCCGTGACGATGCGAGCGAAGAAGACGACACCGACCATGATCACCACCTCGGCGACGAAGACGTATCGCCAATTGAAGTAGGTTGTCACGGCCCCGCCGATCAGTGGCCCCGCAGCGACCGCCGCGCCCGAAACGGCGCCGATGATCGCGAAGGCGGTAACTCGATCGTGACCGTGGTAATTGTCGGCAACGAGGGCTGCGATTGCCGGGATCACCAGCACGGCTCCCAGCCCTTCGATCACCGACCAGCCGAGAAAGAGGAAACCCACCGACGGGCTTAAAGCTGTGATCAGCGAACCGATCGCATAGATGCATGAGCCGATCACGAAAGCTCGGCGACGCCCCCAGACGTCGCCGAGCTTCGCCCCCAAAAGCATGAAAGCCGCCATGGTCAGGGTGTAGAACGTGATCGCCGCCTGCATCGCGGCCACCGTCGTATCCAGGTCGTTCACGACGGTCGAGATCGACACGTTCATGACCGTCCCGTCGAGCACCATGACAAACTGTGCCGCACCGAGGACGAGGATGACGTTCCACTTCTTCACGGCGTCTCCTTCACGATGTCTCCTTCGCTGCCGCATCCGGCGTGATACCGACGGATGCGGGGCCACGAGATCCGCGCATGATCCGCGCCACGGCCGTGATCAGGAACAGCTGCCCGGTGATGGCCTCGGCGACTGCGATCCCCTGAACCGCGGCGGTGACGGGCACGATGTTGCCGTAGCCGGTGGTTGTGAGCGTGGTGAAGGAGAAGAAGAGCTGGCTGGATAGCGAATCGACGCTCTGATCCCCGAATGTCGGTGTGACCGTGAGCAGCGAGATCAGGTTGTAGAGGAGAGCGAAGAACATCCCCACCAACACATACGCCGCGGTCGCGGCAAGCAGAGCCTCGATGTCCAGGCCCCGCCGCATGACCTGGTGGCGGATGATGGCGACTGGCGCGACAAAGAACGCGATCATCGAGGCTGCAGACAGCACGATGTCGAGTACCGCGCCGCGCGTACCTATGACCGCGACGATGATGACCGCGATGCCCGCAAACGACAGCACAAACCATGCGATGCGCTGCACACCCACGTGCGCCTCAGTAACCCGCAGGACCGCGGCGACCGTGGCGAGTTGTACAACGAACGCGGACGGGCTCGGATCGCTCGTGGTCTGTGCTGCGCACAGCGCGTAAGTGAGGATGAGCAGCGCGATGATGAGCCAATATCCGGTGCGCCATCCGGACGCTGATCTCGCGACGTGCGTTGGGAGAGTCATCTGTGGTTCTCGCCCAGCGGAAGTCGTCCTGAGCTCAACGCCGCGGAGAACTCCAAGAAGTCGCGGTCGTTTTGATCGGCGTAGGTGTCGGCGAACCCAACGATCGCTTCATCGAACGCGCCGCTCCGACCGAGGTATCCCGCGATCTCCACCCGGTCGCCGGATCGAGCGTGCGCCCGCGCGAGCGTTTCTCCGCAGATCCGTGCGTAGAGCGCGGCTCCTCGAACGCTCATGGCATCGGGGTCGATGCTCCCTTTTCCATCCTGCAATTGGCGCACGTAGAAGTCTCGTGGTTGTCCGTCGATTCCGGTGACGCGTTGCCATCCGAGGAAGATGTCACTGGAGGCCTGCATGAGTCGCTGCCCACGAACGACGCGTTCGCCGTGGTTGTCGAACTCGCTCGGGCCGAGGAATCGTTCCAGAACCGAGGCCCCGGCCTCCTTCGCCTGCAGTAGGAGCGGATCACCATCGTCACAACCGCTGAGCAGAATCACCCATGCACGCGTCCCCACGCTTCCCACCCCGACGACCTTGCGCGCCATGTGGCGGTAGCGGTATTCGGCGATCGGATGCTGTGTACCGACGAGCGTTGTCCGGTAGGACTCCAGCACCCTTTGCATGACGCTCACCTCGTCGGAAGCGTCGCCGCCCACGTTGAGATCCTCGACAGGGGTGATCAGAGGCGGGTCGGCGACGATGCGCAACCGGCCGTCGACGACGCGCACCAGTTTCGCGAACGCCTTCTGATGGTCGCGCTTCTGCGCTTTCTTGATCGCGGAATCCAGGCGCTGAACCTCGATATCGCTCGCCCGCCGCTCGCGCTGCTCCTCCCGGATCCATCGTCGAGCGCGCTCGGCATCGAGCCGGTCATACCAGGCGCCAAGCACGGTGTTCTTCGCCGCCGCTCTCATCATCGAGCGGTAGCCGCTCGCCGCGGCCCTGACACTCGCCTGCGTCTCGACGGCGCTGAAACCACGCTGCCGACCCGCCACGGCAAAGCTCGCGGCAAGGCGCTTCACATCCCATTCGAATGGCCCTGGCAGCGTTTCATCGAAATCGTTCATGTCGAACGTGAGGTGCCGCTCTGGTGTGCTGAAGAGTCCGAAATTCGACAGGTGCGCGTCGCCGCAGAGCTGCACGGTGATCCCGCTGTGCGGGGAAGATGCGAGATCGGATGCCATGAGAAGCGCCGCACCGCGATAGAAAGCGAACGGCGATGCCGACATTCGCGCGTATCTCACCGGCACGAGCTCCCGCACACGTGAGCGTGCCTGCTCCTCCAGCAGGGAAATCGGGTCGGGCCGATCCGCTGCAGGCATCCAGTGACCCAGTCGAGATCGCGGCATGCGCACGCGCGCGGCGCGACCGGCAGCACGGCGAGCCTCGAACGGCTGTACTTCCTCCCTCTCACGATTCATAGCCGGCATTTCGCTCATGGACTAGACCCGTGACAGCTCTTCGCGGTCTGGGGACTCGTCCTCCACCGGGGCCGTCGGCGGACGCTCGATGACCTCCAGCACGAGCGCCACCAGCAGCGCCAGCGCAAGGGTCCACAAGGTGAGCGCGGGAGTGAGCGGACGCACGAGCAACACGATCGCGGCGCTCACTACAGCGAGGGCGACGCGCAGAAGTACCCGCTGCGAATACAGCCACCCGCCGACGCGACCCGTGCTGAGGCCACGCCGCTCCAGTGCAGTGCGAAGCCGGCCCGCGCCGGCGCGGACGGCCCCGCGCAGTCGGCGTGGAATATCGAACGGCCCGGTGAACCACGCCACGGCTGCGGTGGCGAGCGCGAGGACGAGAACGGCGACGGAGGTGTCCCGCATCGCACCGACGACCTGCTCGTAGATCACCCCGCCAGCATCCGCGGGTATCGCGCCGGAGCGCAGCGCCGCGTCGAAGAACACCCTCCCGATCGCAATGCTCGCGATCAGGATGATCATCGTTGCAGCCAGAGAGAGCGATGCGGTGATCAGGGCGACGGAACGCCGCCTGGCCGCGACGACCCCGGCAGCGAGCAGCAGCAGCGTAATCCACGGCAGCCAGAGACCGGCAGCCAGCACCAGTCCGTAGGCGAGCTGAACGGTTGCGAGCGAGTCCGTCTGTGCCACGACGATCGTCCGGTCAACGGTCGGAATCGCCGCCGCAAATCCGACGCCCTGTTCGACGAGGACGACCTTCACTGCATCGATGATCGGCGCCAGTTGGATTCCGATCGTGCCGTCCTGTCCAAAATCTACGGCCGTATCCGGGTCG
Organism: Microbacterium sp. Y356; assembly: GCF_059445355.1. Taxonomy (NCBI): domain Bacteria; kingdom Bacillati; phylum Actinomycetota; class Actinomycetes; order Micrococcales; family Microbacteriaceae; genus Microbacterium; species Microbacterium sp. Y356. The sequence continues at coordinate 1,266,665 of NZ_JCAIUE010000001.1, read as the reverse complement.
TTCTGGAGCGCGCCCACCAACTGCGAGTGGCTCACGCGAAGCGCCGATGCCCACACATTCGCGAACGCCTCGGATTCGACGAACCGCCCGATCATTGTTCCCACCAACGACTGCAGACCCTGTGTCGCCGGACCCTTCAGCAGCTCCAGGGCGCGGGTCGCCGCAGGACCCGTTCCCAGGTCAATGACACCGTCAATGACATCGGCGGTAAGCGTGGGAATGTCGACCTGCTGCTCGATCACGCTCACTACCTGCGTGGTGACGAGCGCCTGCACGGCCGGGTCATTCGCTAAGGGTGCGTAGCTGGTGACGAATCGATCTGTGTCTGTGAGCTGCACATTCGCCCACGCGGCCACCACGGCAACGGGCGCGATCAGTGCGCCGATCACGATCAGCACAGTGGCGAGCAAGGTGCGACCCCACGCGCGCTTTCGAACCGGACGACTGCCGGATGCGATCGTCGGAGGCAGGCCATCCCCTGCGGCCGCCGCGCGCAACGCCGTGTTCTCCGCCTCGAGTTGCGTCAGCCGTTGCTGAAGCTCGTCGACTGCCGATCGCGCCATGTTCTCTTTCATTCTCAGATCTTCGCATCCTGTCGGGGAATGTGGACCTGCTTGATGATCAGGAGGATCGCCGCTGTGACCGGGATCGACACCAGAGCGCCGAGGAGCCCGAGCAGGGTTCCGCCGATCAGCGCTCCGATGATGACGAGAGAACCCGGTATTGCGATCGCCTTGTTCATGATCCGAGGCGTCAGCAGGTATGCCTCGAACTGCATGTAGATCAGATAAAGCAGAGCGAAGATGAGGGCGAGTACGGGGTCGGTGAAGAGCGCGACGAGCGACGCGATAACCCAATAGGTTGCCGGTCCGATGAGGGGAATCAGCGTGATCAGGAAGGCTGCCAGGCCCATGAAGGCGGGGAACGGCAGCCCGAGAACGAAATGCAGAAGGGTTGAGAAGGCGGCATTGCACGCCGCGAGGACCACCATGCCGATGAGGTATCCGCCCACCGAATCGGTGATTCGCTCGGTCAGCGATGTGAGCGTCGCCCGGTCGCGTGCAGGAGCGAGCGTGTAGAAGGCATCCTTGATCGAGGTCAGGGATGCGAGGAAATAGAGCGTGAGGACGACCACGATGATCACGCCCGAGATCGCGCTGCCGACGCCGAAGCCGACCGCGAGCACCCCGCCGCCGACGGCGAGCAGATTTCCCGGGTCAGCGAGGAACAGCTTGAGCTGATCGAGTGCGGTGCCCACAACGTCGCCGACCTGTGCCTCGAACGAGCGATACCAATCTGAAGCCTGGAAATCTGTGATGGACGCGGGTATGGAGCGAGCGAACTCAGCAACCTGCAGCAGCGCGGGAGGCAAGACAAATGTGATGATGACCGCGAGGATGACGACGAACGCGGTGAAGACGAACACGATCCCTCGACCACGAGAGAGGCCATTGCCTTCGAGTCGCCGGACGATCGGATCGAGCCCAAGGGCGATGAAGATCGCCAGAGCGATGTATATCAGGATCGTGGTGACAGAGCTCAGCGCCAGTCCCAGAACGAACGCGCCGAGGCCACCGAGGACGAACACGAAGCCGAAGACGAATGGATGGGTGACCGTGATCTGGATTGATCGTGAACGCTGCGAACGTCCAGCGCGGCGAAGTGGCGCCGGACTCTCTTCGGACATGCGTGAATCGCTCACCGTGTCACTCTGGGGCGCACGGCGCGCGACCGCGTCACCCTTTCAGGGCGATTTGCCTGCAGGACGATCGCGCGCTCAGAGAAGTCCGAGCTCTTGGGCACGGGCAACGGCCGAATTGCGATTGGGTACCGCGAGCTTCCGGTAGATGTGCGCCATGTGTGTCTTGATCGTGTTGGGCGACACATAGCATCGCGCGGCCAGCTCCGTGTTGGTCATCCGGGTCGGCAGATACGCGAGGATTTCCAGTTCACGGTCGGTGAGTTGCTCCGCCAACTGCGGGGATGTGGCCCGGGGGCGGCGGAGGGAACGCGCCCGCTCGGACACGCGTGCACGGAAGCGTGCCGGAGCGCCGGGAAGGTCCGATGCCAGCCGGAGTACTTCGGGGCCCGCGCGCACGAAGACGGCGACAAGGTCGTGACGGGATGCGAGTTCCATCGCCAATCGCATGGTGTCTCCGGCCGCACCTGGACCGTTCTCGCTCGATGCGAGCCAGGCGCGCAGTACGAGCTGTTCGACCGTCGCGCGTGGCATCAGCTCGGACTGCTCTGCCGCTGCGGCATCCAGATGGGCACGCGCGAGATCTGGGTGATGATTCGCCAGCGCGGCGGCGGCGGATTCGAAGGCGAGCGGGGACCAGCTCCCGGACGGGGCTGATCGGAAAGTACTCGAGGGGGTGCCCTCGAGACGGAGCATACGGGCATCTTCCGCCTGCAGCGCTGCCGCGACGATCGGCGGCGGATTCGTCGAGAGGTGCTCGTCCGGTGAGGCATCATCCCGGTCGATCAGGACCCGCTGGAGATGGGCGATCCACATGAGCTGCGTGCGGCGGTTGGCGTCGGCCCGGAGACTGCCCTCATGCAGATTCAGCGCGGCGCTTTCCGGTTCCCCACGCTCGATGGCCACGAACGCCGCTGCCAGATAGGCGTCCGCCGGAGACGGATGCGAGAGAAGCTGTGTCTCCGCGGCGAGGCTGAGGGCTTCGTCAGCCAGGGCAGAAGCGGCAGGCAGTCGGCCGCACCATGCCTCCAACAGGGCGAGGGAACCGAGCAGATGGATGCGGTACGGGCTGTACTGCGCACCAGGGGAGGCGAGCGCTTCGTCGAACCAGTTGCGGGCCGGCGCGAAGTCGCCTGCAAAAAGATGCGCGCGACCTCCCGAAGTCAGTGACGTGGTGAGGAGAAGACTCGGATGCGTCAGCCCCAGCAGCACTGGCGGGCGAAGGTGCGGGTGGTCACGGATGATATCGACGGCCAAGCCTGCCTCGTGCAGCGCGACGGCGGGTTCGGATCGGAACTGCACGCGGGCGGCGAGATAGGTATGCACGATCGCCGATTGATGCGGCGTCAGGGTCGATCGGGCAGCCTGCTGACGGAGCATGTCTTCACTCCGGGCTGCATCGCCGTTCAGCATCAGCAGCATGCCGTGCAGGATTTCGACATCCGGACGTGCCGCGCGAACTTCGGTCGGCACCGCATCGAGCCACCTGCTCATCGACGCGGTGGTGCTTCGCTCGAAGACCTCTCGTCCACGCCCTGCGATGAGCTCGAGCGCGCGATCCCAGGCATGCGCCTCGAGGAAGTATTCGATCGCCGAGGTCGCGTCCTCCTGGCCCAGATGCCACTCGGCCGCGGCGATGAGGATTGCTGTTGCCTCGGCGCGGCTCTGCGCTTTCAGTCGGTAGCGCAGAAGTTCGCGGAAGAGCGGATGGAATCGGAACCATTCCCGGTCGCTGTCGAGCGCGACGAGGAACATCGACTCGCGCTCCAGGTCCTCGAACAGCGACGTCGCATCGTCGACATCCATGATCGCTTCGATGAGGTCAACGGACATCCGATCGAGGGCAGACAGGCGCAACAACAGCGCTCGCCGCGGAGGAGACTGCTGACCGAGGGCCTGTTCGCTCAGATACTCCGAGATCAGGCGGTCTGTTCCCCGTAGTTGTCGCGCGAAGCGCTCCGGGTCGGACTGACTGCGCAGACCGAGTCCGGTCAGTAGCACTCCGGCCGCCCACCCCTCCGTCCTCTCCATCACGGCGGCGAGTGTGCCCTGACTGACTTGAGTGCCGACAATCCGTTCAAGCAAAGTGGCGGTGGTGCCCTCGTCGAAGGCGAGGTCAGCCTGGCGCAGCTCCAGAAGCGAGTGACGCAATCGGTGCTGTCCCAGGGGCAGACCGAAGTCGACGCGCGAGGAGAACACCATGCGAGTTTTCTCGGGCAGATGATCGGCGAGCCACCACAGATCCGCGAGTAGGGGTGAGTCCGACAGCAGATGCAGGTCGTCGACGATGAATACGATGCCGGGGTTCTCCCTGAAGACCGTAATCAGTGCTTCGAGCACGTGCTCGCCGAGCGCCCGGTCGCTGAGAGCGTGCGGCCTGCCGAGGTCGGGTGTATCCCGAGTATTGGCACGCACTCCGCTGAGCAAATGATCGATGAAGTGGCGTGGATCTCTGTCGGCGGACTCTATGCCCATCCAGATGACATCGAAGTCTGGGTGTGATGCCACCCATTGCGACAGCAGTACTGTTTTGCCAGAACCGGCCGGGGCGACGATGACGCTGAGGGGCGCGGACAGAGCCTCATCGAGTCGGCGGCACAACTGCGGACGATCGACGGCATGATCCGGGGTGGGAGGTATGGCGGTCATCGCATTCTCACCGTCAGTATCGCAGTGCGCGACGAGATCATCCATACGGGATGAGGACGAAACTGCACGATGCGGCCGATCATGAGACGACGACGCTCACGCACCATCTCGACGTGTGAGCTTTTAGGGAGGCATGCCGTCATGACCCAGGTCTTCGAAGTGCTCGTCCGCGGAAGGATGAGCACGGAACTTGCGCAGGCGTTGGATGGGTTCACCGTCGAGGCGCGGCCGGGAGGGTTGACGAGCATCGTTGGCGCCGTTGATGACCAACCGCGTCTGCTCGGTTTACTCGGTGCCTTCGACGACCTCCACATCGAGGTGGTCTCCGTGAATCCGGTTCCGTCGGTGCCGCGAGAGTCACCCGGGCAGGGTGACGCGACCGCATCGACGCCTGGCTAGCTTCAGATCTGGCATTGAATTCTCCCGATCGAAGGAGTCGCGCATGAACATCTGGAATCTTATGGGCTGGTTCTTCTGGTCCTTCGTCTTCATCTCCTACCTGATGGTGGTCTTCACGATCATCGGGGACATCTTCCGTGACAGCGCGTTGAACGGATGGATGAAAGCGGTGTGGATCATCTTCTTGGTGTTCCTACCGTTCCTCACTTCGCTCGTCTACCTGATCGCCCGTGGGGCGGGCATGGCAGAGCGTCGAGGCGAACAGATGAATGCGATGCGAGCCACTCAAAAGGCCTATATCCGAGAGGCGGCGCGTTCGTCTTCGCCCGCGGACGACATCACGAAGGGGCAAGCGCTCCTCGACGCCGGCGTGATCACGTCGGCCGAGTTCGATCTGCTGAAGGCGAAGGCGCTCGCCTAACACGAGACCTTGCGAGCGATCACCGCATTGGGGAGTCCCGGAGATCGCTCGCAGGGATCCGGAGTTGCGGAGGAACAGCGTTGCGAAGGAACAGCAACAACCAGCTGAAGATGATCAGGAACGCGATGAGTTCGACCGCGGTCAGGTTGTAATAGCCAGTGGTGAATAGGACCGCGAGCACCACAATGCAGGCGACGAATACGTACCCCAGCGTGAGGAAAACATGCGGGGTCGCCGGGACGCTGCGCCGGAGGCCGATCACCATCGCGACGAACAGGACAGCCATTCCCATCGCTGAGAGGTTGTGGAGCGTGGCGAATCGGTCGACGGGGAAGAGACCGACACCGCACAGCAGAATCCCCATCGCGCTCAGCTCAAGCCGAACGATCCGGCGCCCTCGCGCCGCGTGGGCACTCGCTGCGGGAATCGCGGCTGTGGCGAAGTGAGCGACCGCCGTCACCATGAGTCCCGCGATGATTACCGTGACATTGAAGGTCAGCGCCGAGATGTCATCGGTGACACCGAGGCTACTGAGATGCAGCTTCCACCATTGGTCATCCGACGCACTGAGCATGCTCGCGAGAATTCCCACGACGAGAAACACCATCAGCACCAACGACAACAGGGTCGGGGTCATGTTCGCGGCCGAGAGCGTGACGACGTACGCCGTGCACGCGATCGCCACGCCAGCGAGCACCGCCCCCGCCACCGGAAACACTTCGGCCCCGACGAAGCAGCGCTCCACGATGTCGGCCATTCCTACCCATCCCAGCAGCGCGATGACGCCGTGCGCGATCGCGACGCTCGCCGCGTCGAACCAGCGCATCCTCACCGCCACACCGTCTCCTTGCGGCCGAGAGTCGGCGAGCGAACGAGTCCCGAGAAAAACGAGTACCGCAGCTATCGCCGAACCGATCGCGATGAACTGACCGATCGACCCCGGCCCCGAGATCGCCAACGTGTGGCCCCAGAAGACCAAGAGCGCGATTCCGGTTGCGATGATCAGCGCGGCCGCGCCGACGAGCAGCGCGGCAGACTCGCGCGATTGTGTATTGGAGAGCGGATGCCGCAGCACCTGCTCGAGCGGCATCCGCTCGCTCATATGAGGCTCCCGCGCCCTCGCACCGTGCGACGTTGGGCCAGCTCGTGGCCGTGCACGGTGAGTGCGTAGATGATGAGAACGTCCATCGCGATGACGATGACCGACCACCAAGGCTGTACCGGAAGGACGAGCAGCTGACCGGCCGCACTGATGACCGCGAGGACCACTGCGACGACACGGGCCCAGACCGCACCGCTGAACAACATGAGGGCAGTGACGGTGAGAAGTGCGCCCACGACGATGTTCCACCAGCCCCATCCGACGAGATCGAAGACGAAGAGGGAGCCGTCGATAACGACGTAGGAGGCCTGTGGGCCGATCAATATCACGAGGCCCTGCAACAGGGTGAAGATTCCACTCACCAGGATGATGACGCCGGCGAAGGCTGCCCATCCAGTCCAGGCGGATTTTTCGGATGCGGACATGATTGCCATCTCTCCGCCGGCGTACCGGCACGATGCGCGCAGAGTTGATCCCATGCGCTCTCGCCGCCGATTCTCGCGCCGACGCTGAGGTTGCGCGTCACCCGCGAAGTGTGATGATCGCACACCCTCATTCGGGGCATGCTAGAAGCACACGCGAGAGAGAGCACCGATGACCCTTCTCAACATCGGCACAACGATCACCGATCCAGTGACACCTGCTGCGCTTGACGCTCGTCGGTTCAACCGGCACACATTCTGGTGCGGTCAGAGCGGCAGCGGGAAAACCTACGCGCTCGGTGTCGTGCTTGAGCAGTTGCTTCTGCACACAGAGTTGCCGATGGTCATCCTCGATCCGAATGCAGACTTCGTGCGGTTAAACCAGGTCAGAGCGGAGGTGCCGATAGAGGACGCCGCTCAGATCTCGCAGAGCGACATTCGAGTGTTCAGATCCGGGGAATCGGAGGGCGAGCGGCTGCACGCCCGATATCTTGACCTGTCTCCGGCGGCGCAGGCGGCGGTTCTGCAGATGGACCCGATCGCAGACGCCGAGGAGTACAACGTCCTACTGCATTGGGCCAAGGATGCCTCGGCCGCGACGGAGTTCGATGCCGCGAAGATGCTCGCGGACTTCCGTACTTCGGGTGATTCCGCGCGCATCCGGCTCGCGAACCGGATGGAGAACCTACAGGTTCTGGAGTGGAACCTCTGGTCCAGAGGTGCGGGATCCGTCATCGACGTGATCGAGGAGCGGCCGAGGGCGACGGTTCTGGATCTTGGCGGCTTCGATCACCCGGCGGAGCCCAAGGTTGCGGCCCTCGCAGTGCTTGAGCAACTTTGGGCGCGGCGGGAGAGTCGTCGGCCCATCCTGATTGTGATCGACGAGGCGCACAACCTCTGCTCGCCGGAGCCACGCACCGCAGTCGAGCGGGCACTCACCGAGCAGCTTGTGCAGATTGCGGCAGAAGGGCGGAAGTTCGGACTCTGGCTTCTGCTGTCGACCCAGCGACCGACGAAGATCCATCCGAACGTGCTTTCGCAGTGCGACAACCTCGGTCTTATGCGCGTCAACGCGCCGCGTGACATCGCCGAGCTCGCCGAGGTGTTCGGCTTCGTCCCAGAAGAGGACATCCGTCAGGCGCAGAGTTTCACACAGGGACAGGCGCTCTTCGCCGGTGGATTCATCTCGGACCCGACGTTCGTCCAGATGGGAGAGCGCCTCACTCAGGAAGCAGGCGGCGATGTCCGAGTGCCGTTGCGTACCTGACGCGCGGCACGGGGCTCCGCATCTCAGGGGCGTTTTCTTTCTGCGTAGAGCGCGAGAGCGCTGCCCCAGAGCGAGCTCTGGTTGGCGTGCTCGGGGTATCGATCGGTCATGCTGTTGAAGAACTCGACCGGTGTCGCGTGCGTGTCGAGAAGCTCGTCCACGTCGTCGAGATAGCGGCGCGTCTCGTTGATGGCACGTGCGGCATCACGGTCGAGGTGCGCGCGCACGTGACCGGTCGAGACCAGGCGTGGGCGGAGCGCCGCCACGGTATCGAGAGCACGGCGCCAAGCATCGCGACCACCGTTCTTGGACTCGACGAGGTATAGATGCACGCCGTTGTAGACGACGTCGCCGGTGACCGCGAGACTGAGGCTCGGCACGTGCAGCACTGTTGTGCCATCGGTATCAGAGTGGCCCACCTCGATCACGTGCAGCTTGTGCCCCTCGAGCGGGATGAACCCGTCCGTCACGGGCGTGACGGTCACGGGCGTTGTGGGGATCTGCCCGGGGAGGATGCGGTCCCAGAAACTCTCACGCATCCCCGCATTGGCGGCCATCTGCTCGATCGTGCTGGGGGCCGCGACCACGATCGCGTCCGGGAAGCGTTCGGCGAGCACGCCGGCCGCAAACCAGCGGTCACCGTGAGCATGGGTGATGAAGATGTGGGTCAGATGTCTGGCGCTGGCCTTGACCCAATCACCGACGGCTGCCGCCTGCGTGCTCGTCAGCGGCGGATCGACGAGAACGGCATCGTGGCTGCCGTAGATCAGTGTGGTCGCGAGAGGTGCCCAGGTCCGAGCGCCTCCGTTCGGGAGCAGGTCGGTCAGGGCAAGCTCGAGCGTCTCGGACACGAACACGTCATGGCTCAGGTCGGAAGCGACAGTGTTGTCAGTCATGGTTCTCTCTTTGATCGCATAACGTTGGTGAGTCCAACGTTGGGGTTCCCAATGTATACCATGATGTTGGGATGACCAACAGTCTGCGAGTAAAGTTGAGGGATGCCAGAGAATGACGACACAACGCGACCCCCGGCCCGCTTGCGACGCCTGGTCTCGTGGCAGTCCGCGCGAGTATCGACGCTCGGCGCACGATTCACAGCACAGCGCCTCCCGCTCGGCGCGCGCGCCGATTTTGCCGTTCTCGCCGCCCTCGACGAATACGGCTCCCTCAGCCAGGCAGAGCTCGGCCGCCGGCTCGGCCTCGACCGCAATGACGTGAACGGGATCGTGACCCGCCTTCAGGCGGCTGCCCATATTGAACGCGAACCCGATTCACATGATCGACGACGCAACATCGTGAGCCTCACCGAGGCAGGCCTGCGTCATCTCGATGAGTTGCAAGCCTATGCGGATGAGGTCCAAGCGGATCTCCTACAGGGGCTCGACGTCGCCGAGCGTGAACGCCTCGTCGAACTACTCGGCAAAGTACTGGGGGGCCACAAGGCGCAGTCGGCGTAGTCCCGATTCGATGCAGAATACGGCTCCGGGGAGACCGCTCACTGCGCCACAAGCTCCGAGGCTACGAACGCAGCCATCGCATCCGCGCCGAAGTGATCGTCGGCAGTGATCGTCACGACGGCATCGCCGACGAAGATGAGCAGTTGGCCGTACGCCCCATGCAGCCTCCACGCCGGCCCGGGGCCGCCCCATCCGCTGAGCGCATAGCGGTCGTAGCCTGGATTCACGCCTGCGACCACCCAGTCCGAGTGCATCGCGTCTATCCACTCGGCGGCTACCAGGCGTTGTCCCTCCCAGACGCCGCGATCCCGAACGAGGCGTCCGATTCGCGCCAGTTCCTCGGTGCGCAGCGCGAGGCCCTCGCCGGCGACGATCCGTCCGTTAGGGCAGCGAGCCCATTCGAGGTCATCAATGCCGAGGGGAGCGAACAGGCGTGGGATGAGGTACTCGAGTACATCGCCGACCCTGGTGGCGAGCAAGAACATCGCCGTATACGTGCTCGCGTTGGAGTACTGGAACACGCGTCCGCGAGCTGGCCTCGCGAGGAACTCGTGGGCGAGATCCGGCCAGTCCGTCATCATCGTCTCCGACCACGGCAGGTCTACTCCGCTCGACATGCTCAAGAGATGGCGGAGGGTGACGTCCGCGACACCGTCACCGAGCGCGACCTCCGGCAGATAGGTCGATACCGGCGCATCCAGGGAGATCAGGTTCTCGTCTGCAGCGATGCCAGCCGCGAGCACGCAGATGCCCTTCGCTGCCGAGTGGATGTCTTCGCGGATGTCGGGCGTCCAGCGGTGCTCCGCAACGTCGTCGCCGGTGCGCACGTGCACGCCGTGGGCTCCGAAACCGGAAGCGTCCACCTGACGCACGATGAGGTCTCGGATGGTCTGCGCAGAAGTCACACTCACAGTCTGCCCGCATCCCCAGCGCCTGACGCATGTTTCCGCTTCGTTCACGTTCACGCTGTATTGTTAGCGCCCTCACCGCGTGTCTGATCTCGGCACGGTATTCTCCGGAAGCGAAAAGGTTGAACCATGGCGAAGACCACGAAAGCGGCGAAGTCCGCGAACACAGCGATCACCGCAGCGGGATCCGCAGCGAAGGACGCCAAACAGCTCAGCAAGACCTTGCCCAAGAAGGATGCGAAGAAGCTTCGCACCCTCGCGGACGAAGCGAAGGATGCGGCGAAGGTATCGAAGAAGAAGATCGCGCGCAGCCCGCGCAAGGTCGAGAAGAAGGCCATAACGGCGGTGGAACGCCTCGAGAAAGCCACCGACAAGATCGAGAAGAAGCGTGCCACCGCGGCGGCGACTGTTGTGAAGAAGGCGGCCGTGGCAAAGGAGTCGCAGCCCGCCAAGAAGGCGCCCACGGCCAAGACGGCGCCCGCTGCTACGAAGGCGCCGGTCGCTAAGACGGCGCCCGTTGCTAAGAAGGCGCCCGCTGCTGCTAAGGCCCCCGTTGCTAAGAAGCCCGCCACCTCCACCGGACTGACCGCACTCACCGTGCTGCAGCTGCGCGATCGGGCTCGATCTGAGGGGCGTACCGGGTTCTCACGGTTCTCGAAAGCTCAACTCGTCGCGTTGCTCTCTTCCTGATCCGCGTGCAGGAGTATCTCGATCGCCGCGGCGATGCCCCGGCGCCGCGAACGCTGATCGACATCCTTCGGGCGTCCGCAGCGCAATACCCCGAGGCATCCGCTCTTGAAGATGCTTCGGGCGCACTGAGCTACGCGGAGCTGCTCGCGCAGGTCTCGCTTATGGCCGAGCGACTGCACGCGCAGGGCGTGCGCCGCGGCGATCGGGTCGGCGTGCGGATGCCCTCGGGAGGTCGTGAGCTCTATCTGTCGATCTTGGGAATCATGGCGGCAGGGGCAGCCTACGTGCCCGTCGACGCCGACGATCCGCAGGAACGCGCCGACCTCGTATTCGGCGAGGCAGTCGTCAGCGGGGTCATCACGAGCGATGGCTACCAGTCGTGGTCCAGCGAGCGAGCGGATGACGCATCCGACGAGTTTCCGCCACCGGGTCTCGAGGACGACGCGTGGATCATCTTCACGTCTGGATCGACCGGCGTGCCGAAGGGCGTCGCTGTTTCTCATCGCTCGGCGGCAGCGTTCGTGGATGCCGAAGCGCGGCTTTTCCTGCAGGGCGCCCCGCTCGGTCCTGGCGACCGAGTACTCGCCGGGCTCTCGGTCGCATTCGACGCCTCCTGCGAAGAGATGTGGCTTGCCTGGCGCCACGGCGCATGCCTGGTGCCGGCCCCGCGTGCCCTGGTGCGCTCAGGAGAAGACCTGGGTCCGTGGCTGGTCGGCCACGGGATCACCGTGGTGTCTACCGTCCCGACGCTGGCGGCGCTCTGGCCGCAAGACGCGATCGAGAACGTGCGGCTCCTCATCTTCGGCGGCGAGGCTTGTCCGCCCGAGCTCGTCGCGCGACTGGTGGGTGAGGGCCGCGAGGTGTGGAACACCTACGGTCCCACTGAGGCCACCGTTGTGGCGTGCGCAGCGATCATGGACGGCGAGGGACCGGTGCGTATCGGCCTCCCGCTCGACGGCTGGGCACTGGCAGTGGTCGACGGCGAAGGCCTTCCGATTCCTGACGGCGAAGTCGGCGAACTCATCATTGGTGGCGTCGGGCTTGCGCGATACCTCGACCCAGCGAAGGATGCGGAGAAGTACGCCCCGATGCCGACCCTCGGCTGGGACCGCGCCTACCGGTCCGGCGACCTGGTGCGTGCAGACCGTGCCGGACTCCTCTTCCAGGGGCGCGCCGATGATCAGGTGAAGGTCGGCGGCCGACGCATCGAACTCGGCGAGGTCGAAACGGCGCTTCAGTCGCTCAGTGCCGTCTCGGCGGCCGCTGTCGTCGTGCAGCACTCGGAGGCCGGAGTGGCGCTTCTGGTCGGATACGTGGTCGCGACAGAGGGTTTTGATCGGCAGACTGCTCGAGCGCAGCTTGCCGAAATGCTCCCAGCACCGCTCATCCCGCTTCTCGCCGTTGTGGATGACCTGCCCGTTCGAACCTCGGGCAAGGTCGACAAGGCCGCACTCCCGTGGCCGCTCACCGACACGGACGCCTCTGACTCCCCGCTGACGGGAACGGCGGCGTGGCTGGCAGAGCAGTGGCTGGCTGTGCTCGGCATCCGTCCTGCTGATGAGAATGCGAACTTCTTTCAACTCGGTGGTGGGTCGCTTGCAGCGGCCCAGGTCGTCTCACGCATCCGCACTCGTGCGCCGGAGTTCACGATGGCGGATGTCTATGATCTGCCTCGTCTGCGCCAGATGGCGGAGGCTGTGGAAGCGGAAGCATCCGATGACGAGACGCCGCTCACCTTCAGCACCCCGCGGCCAACGCCGCGGGTGATGCAGTGGGTGCAGAGCATCGCCGGCGCACCGCTGTTCATCCTCACCGGGGTGCGGTGGACGATGTGGCTGCTGGCGACGAGTTGGATTCTGCGACTGTTCCCCGGCTTCGACTTCCTGCCGGATGCCCCGGGGTGGGTGGTCCTTGCAGGTCTCTTCTTATTCGCCACGCCGTTCGGCAAGATGGCGCTGTCCGCCGGGTTCAGCAGAGTGCTCCTGCTCGGGCTCACGCCCGGTGACTACCCGCGCGGCGGGGGAGTGCACCTTCGACTCTGGCTCACCGAGCAGATCGCACAGCAGATCGACCCGGTCGGTCTCGCCGGTGCACCCTGGGTGAGTTACTACGCCCGCGCGCTCGGTGCCAAGATCGGCCCGAACGTCGATCTGCATACCCTCCCGCCAGTGACGGGCATGCTGAACGTCGCCGAGGGGGCCTCGATCGAACCAGAAGTCGATCTGACCGGCTACTGGATCGACGGCGATACCGTGCGCATCGGCGGAATCCGCATCGGGGCCGGCGCCTCGATCGGCGCACGCAGCACGCTCGCCCCCGGTACGAAGATCGGTCGTAATGCCGAGATCGCTCCCGGTTCTGCTGTCTTCGGGCGCGTGCGCGCCGGGCAGCGCTGGGCAGGATCGCCCGCGGCTCGAGTCGGCGGAACCTCGACGCCCCTTGCCTCTGAGCGACCCCCTGCGCCGAAGCGCTGGCTGTGGGCGTACGGAGCCTCGTCGGCGTTGCTCGGCTTGCTGCCGTTCATCTCGTTCGCGTTGGGCGGTGCGGTGATCGCGCAGGCGATCGCTGGATCGTCCTCGATCGGCGCCGCGATCCTTCCCGCGCTTGCCTGGCTCATTCCGGCCACCCTCGTTTCCGGCCTGGTATTCGCGGGAGCGGTTCTGGTGCTCGTGCGACTGCTCTCAATCGGGCTGGCCGAGGGCGTGCATCCGGTGCGAAGTCGGATTGCCTGGCAGGCCTGGACCATCGAGCGTCTCCTCGACTCGGCGCGCACGATCCTGTTCCCCATCTACTCGAGCCTCTTCACTCCCATCTGGCTGCGGATGCTCGGCGCGCGGGTCGGTCGCGATGTGGAGGCATCCACTGTCCTGCTGCTGCCCTCCCTCTCAACGATCGACGACGGCGCCTTCCTCGCCGACGACACGATGGTCGCCACCTACGAGTTGAAGGGTGGATGGATGCGCCTGGCCGAGGCACGCATCGGCAAGCGCGCGTTCCTCGGTAACTCAGGGATGGCGGGTCCAGGGCACCGGGTTCCGCGAGACGGACTGGTCGCGGTGCTCTCGGTTGCGCCCGAGAAGTCGAAGCCAGGGTCGTCGTGGCTCGGTTCTCCGGCGATGCGTCTGCGGCGGGTCGTGAACGATTCCGATCTTGAACGCACGTACAAGCCTCGCCGGTCGTTGCGCGTCGCGCGTGCCCTGTGGGAGTTGAGCCGCGTGATCCCGGTCTTCGTGACATGCGGTCTCGGGCTCGGTGTGCTCTTCACTCTTTCGGTGATGATCGACGTGTGGGGGCTCGCCCTCACGATCGTCCTGTCGGGCGTTGTCCTGATGATTGCGAGCATCCTCGCCGCCGGCATCACAACCGTGGCGAAGTGGACGATCGTCGGCCCGATACGCCCGGGCGAACACCCGCTCTGGTCGAGTTTCGTGTGGCGCACCGAGGTCTCGGACACCTTCACAGAAATGCTCGCGGCGCCCTGGTTCGCGAACGCCGCTGCGGGAACCCCGGCGCTCGCGATGTGGCTGCGATCGCTGGGTGCGAAGATCGGTCGCGGTGTGTGGACCGACAGCTATTGGCTTCCAGAACCCGACCTCGTGACCCTCGGCGACGGTGCCACCGTCAACCGCGGATGTGTGGTTCAGACGCATCTGTTCCATGATCGAGTGATGAGCATTGATACCGTCACACTCGAAGCGGGTGCGACTCTGGGCCCACACAGCGTGATCCTTCCTGCAGCGACGATCGGCGCGGATGCCACCGTCGGGCCCGCATCGCTGGTCATGCGAGGCGAGGTCGTGCCCGTTGGCAGCCGCTGGAGCGGCAATCCGATCGGCCCATGGCGCGCGGTGAAGGTGCGCGCGTATCAGCAGGCCGACAGATGACGGGCGATCGCTACGCGCCGCAGAGCGGCGACCCGAACCTCAGCATCGACCACTACGAGCTGAGCCTCGAGTACAAGGTTCCGACCAACCGGCTCAGCGGGACTGCGGTTCTCCGGGGGCATGTGCTGGAGTCGGCCAAATCGATCGCACTCGACCTGGTCGGCGTGCGCGCCACCCGCGTGCGCGTCGCCGGAGACAAGAATGCGGGGTTCCGCCAGACTGACCGCAAACTCTGGATCACGCTAGGGCACCCGCTCGAGAATGGCGAAGAATTCACCGTTACGATCACCTACGCTGGGGCCCCGCGACCGCGCCGCTCCCGATGGGGGCAGATCGGGTGGGAAGAGCTGGAAGACGGAGTCATCGTCGCGTCACAGCCCACCGGAGCGCCCACGTGGTTCCCCTGTAACGATCTGCCGTCAGACAAGGCCACCTACGGGATCGAGTTCACCACCGACCAGGCGTACACGGTGGTTGCGGGTCGGCGCACCGGTCGTTCGACTCGTGGTGGCAAGACGACCTGGACCTTCGCGCACGATGTACCGATGGCGACGTATCTGGCCACGGTCCAGCTGGGCAGGTACACCACGGAGTCCCTCGCGCTGGGCTCGGCCGCCGGCGAGCTGCACTATCCGCGGGAGCTAGCCGCGCGTGTGCACGCGGATTTCGCGGATCTGCCGCGAATGATGACGGTCTTCGAGGATGCCTTCGGTCCTTACCCGTTCGCGGAATACACGGTGGTCGTTACACCGGACAACCTCGAAATCCCGCTCGAGGCGCAGGGCGTGGGGATTTTCGGTGCGAACCACATCGACGGCGTCGGCGGCTTGGAACGACTCATCGCGCACGAGCTCGCGCACCAGTGGTTCGGCAACAGCGTCGGGCTGTCGCAGTGGTCCGACATCTGGTTGAACGAGGGATTCGCCTGCTACGCGGAGTGGATCTGGTCGGAACGTTCGGGTGGTCCCAGCGCAAATGAGAAGGCGCTCGCACACCACGCGCGTCTGCGCGCGCTTCCGCAAGACCTCGTCCTCGGCGACCCTGGACCCGACCTCATGTTCGATGACCGCGTCTATGAGCGAGGCGCACTCACCCTGCACGCCCTTCGCCTCGCGATCGGCGACGAGACGTTCTTCGAGGTGCTTCGCAGCTGGACCCGCAGTTACGGTGCCGCCACCGCAACGACGGAGGATTTCATCGTGCTCGCAGAGGAGATGAGCGGTATCCCGCTCGCGGCGGTCTTTCGCACGTGGCTCGCCGTTCCGGCGCTGCCACCGCTGCCGCTAACCGCTTCGCTTACGCAGCTGGCGCGACCGCCACGCTGAGAACGAAACCGTTCGGGCCAGGCGCGGCGGATGCTTCGATCGTCTCGGCGCGGCCTGGTATCGACATCCGATGTGCACCGCGGATGATGCGGCCTTCTCGATCGTGGAACGACACAGTCGCCGGCGGCACACGGAGTCCGCGGCCGTCGGCTTTCAGGGCGGCCTCGATCAGCGTCCATCCCCGCAGATCGGGCGGCGGTGCCGGCGCGAAAAGCCGTGCGAGCTCGTCGAGCGGCCCGACCCTGGACTCAGCTTCGATGTCGATGCCGACGGCACTCGCATCAGCGTCATGCACCGCGGCGATAGCCACCATGCTGCCCGCGTAGCTGACGCTCAATGAGACAGGTGCATCCACCACTCTCGGCGCACCGTGATCGCCGCCGCACCGCTCGCACACGGTTGATATCTCAGCATCGGCCTGTGTCGAGAGCTCAGTGAGCAGCTGCGTCATCAGCCAGCGCCCGGTGAGGAATCGCGCGGCCTGAACGTCTTGCAAGCCTGCGTGCCGCTGCACCTGCGCCGTACCAAGGCCGCGCAGAATCGACACGTCGGGAAGGTTCGGGCCCGCGGAATCTGCCCACGCGATGCGGACTGGGCCCAGACTGGCGCGGCCGACGAACATTCCCTCAGTTTAGAAGGCTCCCGTCGCGTGACAGTCGAGTCAGGGCTCGAGGAACAGCGCGTTCATACGCCGCTGCCACTCGGTATCGGCCCACATGGGGTGGTGCGGTGCTGCATTCGAGCACGCGACGACACCCCAGACGCCGTGCGCGCGAGCGGTGCGCATCCCATGCTCGGCAAGTGCCCGGCCCACGGGCCCTTCTTCGAAACGTCCGTCTCGGGGCGTGTAGCCGATCCACCCCTCACCGATCACAGCCGGCACGCCGCGCCAGCGTGCCCATTCTGCGATGGCGATGACGCGCGACTCAATCTCGCGCTGCATCACCTCGTGGTGTGCGTCATAGTGCGCGTCGAGCCACGCATCCCACGCGGCAGCGTCAATCCAGTCATATCCGTAGATCATCTGGTCGGTGATGACCGTGGCCCTGAGCTTCCAGCTGGCTGGCCGTCCGTACTCGTCGACGCTCGGGGCATCAGGCCGCAGCAGAGCACGCAACTCGGCATTCGGGAAGCCCTCGGTGCCTTCGGAACGGATATCGATGCGTCGCTGCAGAGCATCAAGCACACCGTAGCTGTAGACATGGAACTGTGCCACCTGCAGGTCCGGCGTGAGACGGTGCATGGCCAGGTGGGGTGGCTTGCCGTAGCTGACGGTGATGAGCTGATCGGCATGCCGCGAGCGGAGCCTCTCCATCGCGGCGATGCCGTTCACGATCCCTGGGCCATCATCAGTCGCATCGATAGGAGGAAGGATCGAGAAGTCGACCTCGTTGTGCAATTCAGTGAACGCGATCGATTCGATCAGGCCCGCGGCGCGGATCTGATCGAGGAGCCGGCCGAATGCATCGGCGAGGGCCTCGTAGCGACGTCCGATCGGCACCCTGTCGATTGCTTCGAACCAGGCGGGGTCACCCGCGAATGCTGTGGACTGCTGGTACTCCCAACTCGCGAGGATGACAACGATCCCGTGCTTCTTGGCACTTTCCAACACGGCGAAGAAACGCGCTCGCACATCGATCGTGTACCCACCGGGACTGTCATACCAGCGGGTCCGCTGCCCGTAATAGCCGTGGCCGGGTGCCGCGCCCAGCCCCTCGATCGGCAGCGCTTCGGCAAGAGCGTCGAGACCGAGGTCTCCGGCGAGAAGCAATGGCGCAGCGCAGATGCGCACGGCGTTGTAACCGCGCGCAGCAGTTTCGGCCATCGCCTGCTCGACGTTCTCATACGGCTCGTCAGAACCCGCCCTGGTGTACCAGGAGAAGTCCCACAAACAGACGGCGAGGCGCTCTGGCAGGTGCGCGGGAACCGCTCCGGTAAGCGTGGAATCGGGTGCAGCGGGCATCACAGAGGTGCCGAGGTAACGTTCGCTCATGCGGTGAACTCCATCTGGTGGCGACCCTGTGCCGCGAGGTCTCGGAGCTCCTGCGCCTCGGCGGCTCGCCGCTCAGCGGTGTCGATCGAGAAGAGTAGCAGCTCCGGCATCGAGGTGGCGAAGTAGTCGATCCGGTCGGCAGCCGCTTCGAGATCGTCTGCTCGCGCATCGAGAACGTCCCATACGTGCCGTGCTTGGTCGGTCTCACCCAGGCGCAGGTGCGCCCAGCCGATCCACACATCGCGTGTTGTGACCAGGTGCCCGGTGGCAGCGAGCGGCCCGTCAATTTCGCGGGCACGGCGCCATGCGGCGGCAGCCGCCGCATCGTCACCAAGCGCGGCTTCTGCGTCGCCGAGCAGCACGAATCGTTCGGCGACGACGTCTGCGGGGTGGCGCCCCTCGCCGAGATGCTCGGGGGGAACGATGCCCGCTTTCAGCAGCTTGCGAGCCGAGCCTGGGTCGGTATCGATCATTTCGCGCGCTACTGCGGTCGTCGCACGATCGAAGACCGCAAGCACCTTGCCCTCTCCTCCTTCAAAGGGCTGGAAGCTGCGTTCGCCGAGCAGCGATAGGGCCTCGCGGGCGCGCCCCAAACTGACCAGGAGATCGGCATACACGACGGCTAGGTCATCGCGGATCAGCACCGAAGGCCCAGCCTGCTCGATCGCTGACAGCCGCGCCGCGGCATTGATTCCGCGCAATGCGGACAGCTGATCACGCTCGTACACGAGCCGGGCGTCGGACGCGCCACTCAGCTTCAGTGCTCCCGCGTATCGCTCGTCGGCGAGCTCAAGGTCGCCACCGGTGTTGACGACCGCGACTGCCGCATTTCGCCACACCACCGGGTCGTCTGCGCCGGCCGAGATCGCGGCATCGAGGGCGCGAAGAGCTTCTGCCGTACGCCCCGCATCGAGCAGCCAGCAACCGAGCATCCCGTTCGCACGGGGATCGCCGGGGTCGGCGTCGAGCGCGAGTTGAAGCATCGCGAGGTCATCCAATCCGGCGGGGAAGGCGAGGAGAGGATCTGCTTCTCGAGCGGCAGAACGCGCAGCCATGGCCCGCTCGTGTTCGCCCGCTTGGTCGAGGAAGACCGCCAGCGCGTACGCAGCCATCGGCGCGGGGTTGCCGAAGCGACCAGGTCTTGCCAGCATGGCGCGTTTTGCCAGAGCGATGCCACGTTCGCGCTCGCCGAGACGATGCATTTCATGGGCCATGGTGAGCAGCGTGCGGGGATCGATCGGATCCAGCGCATCATCGAGTGCAGCGAGCAGCGGATCCAGCGGATCGGCAGCCCGAGCCGGCACAAGGAGTCGGTCGGCTTCGGGAGCGCGATCGAGCGCCCGCAGCGCCGTCACCTGGGCCGCGAGGGCCTGGCTGCTTGAGGAATCCAGCTTCGCCGCCATATTTGCGAACTCCAGCGCACGGCGCGCGTCACCCGCGCGAAGCGCCAGCCGGGAACGACCCAGCAGCGCTGGCAGCGCGAGGCCGCCATCCCACATGGTCTTACCGAATGCGTCGGCAGCTTCGTGGAAACGGCCGAGACGCTCAAGCACGAGCGCGCGCAGGAAACTGATGTCACCGTGTTCGGGGTTAAGGTTGCGTCGCGTTTCGCGGGCGAGCGCCAGGTCGAGGTGTTCGAGTGCCTGTGGAAAATCGCCTCGAGCAAACGCCAACCGAGCGATCCCCTCGTGGGCCCGGGCATCACCCGGGTCGCGACGAACCGCCTCGCGGAAATAGGGCTCGGCAGCTCGGCTCGGGTGCCGATATTGCACGAGGTGGCGTCCCGTCACGACAAGTTCATCGTTGGACTCGATGTCGTTCGGATCAGCGGGCTCCTCAGCAACCCATGGCTCCACGGCAGGGGAGTGGTGCGCACTCCATCGAACGAGTTCGCGCGCGATGGACGCGTCGGAATACACGACAACATCCAGATCGTCTCGGGTGGCCGGTTCTTCGAGCTCGAACTCCGCGGTGAAGGGTGCGCCAGGGCCACACGGCGCCGACCAGCTCGTGATCGTCGTGTCGTTGCGCCGCAACTCGATGCGCAGCTCTTTGTGTTCGCGGGTCGTGGCGATGCCGAGTCGTACCAGAGACCCATCGACCTCGAGCCCGACGGCTGCATCGAGCGTTGCCTGCACGGCAGGGCCGATGTCCTGGATCGGATACCAATACTGGCTGAAGGTCCGAGTCTCGCCGGGGCGCAGCCAGGTGAAGTCGGGCTGGTTGTCGGTGAAGACTCCGGCCATAAGCTCGACGTACGGGCCATCACCATCGGTGAGGTGGCGGTCCCAGGCATGTCCAACCGGACCATTGCCCCACGTCCACATTTTCTTGCCCGGTGCGATCGCTCGGTCGGCCCAGTGCACGAATCCGGCTTGCGCCTCATGATCGTAGCCGCCGAAGAAGTCGTCGACGGTGTCGGTGATCATGTACGAAGTCGGGACACGCACATTGCCGTAGAAATCAATGCGGTCGGCGCCGGTCTCAGCAGATTCCAGGGCTGGATAATCTACGCCGTAGTAGGGGCGGTCGGCAGCCGGAAACGCAGTGATCGCGCGACGCGCGTGGTCGGCCACATAGCCGACATCGGTGGGGAAGAACGACTGGTACTTATCGTGCGAGCGTGCGGCGACGTTCGCCCACCAGAGGAACGTCTGAGGCACATCGGTGCGGTTCACGAGACGGGCTTCTAGTTCGATGACTGTCGAATCGCCGCGCAGTCCGATCCCGTGACTGGCACGCATGCGTTGCAGTTGGTCGAGGTCGCTGTGCCACACGGTGACCGCGCCATCATCATGGCGAACGATGTGTGTCTCCACCGGAAGGTGGGTCGCCGGGCGGTGATGCTGAGGCCAGTTGAACTCGACGCCACCGGATATCCAGGGGCCGGCGACGCCTACGAGTGCGGGCTTGATGACGTTGTTGCGGTAGAAGAAGTCGTAGTCGCGTGTCTTGTCGTATCCGATGTGGATCCGGCCGCCGAGCTCCGGCAGGAGCACGAGACGTACCCAACGGTTCTCGATGTGGATCGCGCGCCATGTGCGTGGCCGCCGCTCCGACTCGATTCGGTCGGTGAACGGCATCGGGTAGATCTTTCCGCTTGATCCCTGATAGACCCGGCGATCGAGGAAGGCGGGGTACTGGTCGGGCTCGGCCGCATCGTACGTGTCGATGGTGATCGACTCTTCCCAGCAGGCGACGCCACCCGCTTCGAGACGGGCGCGCTCGGCTTCCGGCGCATCAGGTAGCACGATCGGCTGGTGCGAGGTATTCATGTAGTCAAATTTACTGTCGGCCTGCGCGTCGAGACATAGGAGATCATCGGATTGACATGGACGTTTCTACTATCTCTGCCAGAATTGACGGCATGGAGCGTCGTGATGGGTTCGACCGGCAGCGGTTGTGCGTTGTGCCGCGTCCCGCGATCGCGGAGGCCCTCGCGCAGCCGGTGACTCGACGGCTCGTGGTGACCGATGCTGGGTGGTTCCCAGGAGCGGCGGGGCATCTGCGTGTCAGGCAAGAAGGTGCCGAAGAAGCGATCGTGATCGTATGCACCGAAGGTAGCGGCTGGGTTGACGTCGGTCAGGGGCGGCATCGGGTGGGACCGGGGACGAGCGTGCTGATCCCGCGGCGGACTCCGCATTCCTACGGATCAGATGAGGGCCAGCCATGGACGATCTGGTGGTGCCATCTGCTCGGCAGTGATGTGGCGGACCACTGGGCAGCGATCGGAGTTGATCGTGGCCATCCCGTGGTATCTCTGCGTGCGCTCGAGCGAGTGACGGCGCTGATGGATGAGATAGTTTCCTCGCTTGAACGCGATCAGTCGCCTGCTCGCCTGCTCGCGACCGCTGGTATCGCTTGGCGACTGATGACCCAGTTCGCGGTGGATCGCAGGCTCCCTGAGCAGGGAGAACCGCTCGAGCGAGCTATGCGTTACCTCGAAGAGCGCGCCGATGGCAGTATTCGCGTCTCTGAACTCGCCCGCCTCATCGGCGTCTCCGCCTCGCACCTCGGTGCCCTTTTTCGGGGTGCCACCGGTGGGGGAGTTCTTGCGTACCACACGGGGCTCAAGATGGGGCGTGCTCGACGCTATCTCGACACCACATCAATGCATGTGTCTGAGATCGCGCGCCAGGTCGGCTATGAAGATCCGTTCTACTTCTCGCGGCAGTTCAGCCGGGTGCACGGGATGAGTCCGAGTGACTACCGCCTGCACAGCAAGGGCTAGTCGCTCGGACTCATCGTGTAATCGGGGCATACGGCTCAGCCCTTGGTGGCTCCTGCCGTGAGATCGGCCTTCCAGAAACGCTGCAGCGAGACCATCAATACGATCAGCAGGATCACCGAGACAGCTGACCCCGTGACGACCAGGGACGTGAATGCGGGGTCACGCTGGATCTGCGAATTCCAAAGGGTGAGGCCAAGCGTGATGGGGAAGCGCTTCGTGTCACTCAGCATTACCAGTGGAAGCAGGTAGTTGTTCCAGATTGTCACGAACTGGAACAGGAAAATCGTGACGATCGCCGGAGTCATCATTCGCGTTGCGATGGCACCGAAGATGCGCAGATCGCCGGCGCCGTCGATGCGGGCTGCCTCGATGATCTCGTCGGGGACGGAGCCGCTCGCGTGGATGCGGGCGAGATAAACGCCGAACGGGCTCACCATGCTGGGAAGCAGCACGCTCCAATATGACCCTGTGAGCTGGACGGAGTTCAACAGGAAGTACAGCGGCAGGGCGATGACGGTCGCTGGAACCAGTACTCCACCGAGGATCGTCCAGAACAGCGCCTCCTTGCCCCGGAACGCGTATTTCGCAAAGGCATACCCCGCGGCGGTTGCAATGACCGTCGCGACGAGGGCGCCGCCGCCCGAGTAGAGGACACTGTTGAGGATCCAGATGGAGAAAGCGCCGCCATCCTGCGTAAACAGGTTGACGAGGTTCTGCCAGGCCTGGGGCGTATCGGAGAACCACAGCCCAAACGTCGAGTAGAGCTGGCTCGGTGATTTTGTCGCCGCGATCAGCACCCAGACGATGGGCAGCAGAAAGTAGATTGCGGCGACCACAAGCGCGGCGTTCACGAGGATTGCGCCTGCCGTGCCGCCTGGACGAGGCAGCGATCGGCGGCGGGAGTGCGATTCGGTGGTTACCATGCGCGGTTCCCCTTCCGGTTCACGATACGGATGAACAGGGCCGAGAAAGCGAAGGCGAGGAGCGCCACGATGACGGCCATCGCCGCGGCGAGGTTGGGGTTCCCCTGTGAGAAGGCCTGGTTGTATGCGGCGAGGTTCGGAGTGAAGTCAGAGCTGATCGCAGTGGTGAGTGGTCGCAGGACGAGTGGTTCGACGAACAACTGCAACGTGCCGATGATTGTGAACAGCGTGATGAGCACGACAGAGGGCCGGATGAGGGGGAGCTTGATGTGCCAGATCATGTGCCATTCGCTTGCGCCGTCCAGGCGGGCAGCCTCGTAGAGTTCGGATGGAATGGCATCGAGCGCGGCGATCAGGATGAGCATGTTGTAGCCCGCGAAACCCCAGAGCGCGATGTTCGCGATCGCGAACAGCACCGCATCGCTCGAGAGCGGGTTCACATCGATGCCGAAGTTTGACAGCACTTGCAGTACCGGGCTGGTTGCAGGCACATAGAGGAACCCCCACAGGAGCGCAGCGATCACCCCAGGAACCCCGTACGGCATGAAGTACGTGACGCGGAAGATCCGAGGAAAGCGCGCAGCGCCTGCACCGAGGAGTAGGGCAAGCGCGAGTGCTGTGACCACCATGAGGGGGACTTCGATCGCCGAGAAAGCAACCAGGCGGCCGAGGCTTGCAAGGAATGACGGGGTCGACAGTGCGCTGATGTAGTTGTCGAGGAAGACGAATTCGCGAGTTGGCACGGTCAGACCGAGGCCGCTCGACTTCTGGGCGAAGAGACTCTCGACGATCGCGTACACGATCGGAGCGATGAAGAACGCCACGAACATGATCATGAATGGCAGAAGCAGGATCCACAGAGCTGCGGGTGGACGCCGCCGGCGTGTTTGTTGGGTGGCTGGGGCGGCTATGGCCGACACGTTAACTCCTCGGTGTTGCTGAGCGGATGCCTCGGAGGATCCGCAGTTCGGATCGGGGTGAGTCGGAGGTTCGACCCACCCCGATGTCGTCAATCGGCGACGGAGATGCCCTTGTCCTTCATTGCGGCGACGAAGTCCTTCTGCGTCTGTACGAAAGCGTCCGAAAGCGGAGTGCCCTGTTCGACGCTGGACTTGACGTTGTCGGTCAGGCTGGCGAAAAGCGTCTGAGACAGCGGCGGCCAGACCCAATCCGAGTCCACCGACGCATCGGAGGTAGCAAAGACCTCCCAGATATTCTGGCCACCGTAGAAGGCGAAGACCTCAGGATCGTCCTTCAAGCTGTCGACAGCGGCGAGGTCGGTGATTGCCGGCCAACCGGCGCCGATGCTTGTGAGGGTGCTGACGCTCTCGGGGTCGCTGTTCAGCCATAGCGCGAACTCGGCAGCGGCTTCTGGGTGCTTTGAGCCCTTCAATACGACGTTCGCGGAGCCGCCGGCCCACGTTGCAGAGACATTCTCGCCGGCGTTCCACTGCGGAACGGTGGACACTGCCCAAGAACCAGCAGTGTCGGGCGCAGTGCCGCGGACGATCGCATCGGCCCAGGAGCCAGAGATCCAGGTGACGACGTTGCCGTTCTGGATATCTGCGTTCCACTCGCTGGACATATCGGCCTCAATCTTGACGAGATCCTCGTCGATGAGCTTCTGCCAGTAGTCGGCTACTTTCAATGTCGCCTCGTCATCGATCGCGATACCCCAGGCATCGCCTTCGGGGCTGAACCACTTGCCGCCGCCCTGCTGCGAGAGACCGATCAACCACGGGGCCTGGTTGAACGCGAACGCCGCGATGTAGCGGTTGGGATCAGATGCGCGGATTACCTTCGCGGCCTCGTAGTACTCATCCCAGGTGGATGGAGCCTCGAGACCGAGCTCATCGAAGATATCTTGGCGATAGAACTGACCGAGCGGTCCTGATGCCTGGGGGATCGAGTACACGCGGTCGTCGAAGACGCCCGTCTGCCACTGCCAGTCGGTGAAGAGGTCTGCGGAGTCGCTGACGTAGTCGGTGATGTCTTCGACCGCACCGTTGACAAGGAACTCGGGGATCGCGTCGTAACCAACCTGCGCGACATCAGCGGGATTGCCCGCCTGCACGGCCGAGAACATCTTCGCGTAGCCGCCGTCGGGGCCAGCTGTGATGGTCTCGAGGGTGACGTGAATATCGTCGTGCGCTTCATTGAACGCATCGACGGCGCGGTCGATGTTCGGAACCCAGGACTGGAATGTGAGTTCGACCGGACCTTCAGCGGTGCCGCTGCTGGCCCCAGCGCCGCAGGCGGTGAGGGCGAGTGCGGCCGCGAGAGTGCCGGCCGCGGTGGCCGATACGCGAGTGCCACGGCGGTGACGTTGCGACATGGTGAATGCTCCTTTGCAAGCGGGGTTTAGTGATGGTGCGGATGCGACCCTACGCGTGGTCCACACGGTTGAGCCATGGGCGATCTGGACGCCCGGCCTGGACATTTCGATGATGATCCAGAGAAGAACGCCCCGAAGGCGTCGGCACCAAAACGCGCACGTGGCGCGAAGCCAGGAGTCTGGATAACCGGCGACGTCATCGTCGCTATGGACGAGCGACCACGATCCCCGGCGTCAACGCAGCCGAGTCCATCGCCATGAGCGCCTCTGCGGCGCCGTGCAGATCAGTGAGACTGCCAATCAGCGCATCCGGGTTCAGGCGACCGTCTTCGATCATTGCCATCATCGCCGGGTAGTCGGATGCCGGCATCCCGTGTGAACCCATGACCGACAGCTCCCAGGCGATCACTCGGTCCCAGGGGAGCGCGGCGTTCGCGGCAGCACCGAGCATGAGCCCCACCTGCACATGCCGTCCGCGTCGCCGGAGACTTCGAACCGCCGCGTTCGCCGTCGCAGGAGAACCCAGCGCATCGATGGTCGCGTGCGCGCCGCCGCCGGTCGCACGCACGACAGCATCGACGGGATCGGCGGCCTGCTCTGCGGTGGCCTGCACCACCTCTGCGGCTCCGAGTCGCCGCGCCTGATCGAGTGCGGCTTCCGACACGTCGATCGCGGTGACGCGGGCACCGAGTGCGACGGCGATTGTGATCGCAGAAAGGCCGACGCCGCCGCATCCGAACACGGCGACCTCATCGCCGGGGCCGACCTGCGCGTGAACGGTCACGGCCCGGAACGCGGTAGCAAATCGGCACCCAAGAGCGGCCGCCGTTGTGAAGTCGAGCGCCGCCGGCAGCGCGACCAGGTTCAGATCGGCGGCGTGCACGACGACGTACTCGGCGAATGAGCCCGCGTGTGTGAAGCCAGGCTGTGTCTGGTTCGGGCATACGTGTGTGTCACCGCGTCGACACGTGTCGCAGTCGCCGCAGCCGTTGACGAACGGCGCAGTGACGCGGTCTCCGACGTGCCAGTTCTTTACCTGGCGCCCGATTTCGGCGATGGTGCCCGCGAACTCGTGGCCAGGGATATGTGGCAACGACACAGGGTCGTGCCCGCGCCAGGCGTGCCAATCGGAACGGCACACCCCCGTCGCGCCGACACGGATCACTACGCCGTTCGGCGGGCACTCGGGAGCGGGGACTTCGACGACGCGTGGTGTCGCACCGATCGCATCGAACATGACTGCCTGCATTCGTCCAGTATCGGGGCGAATTGGTTCCTGACAGAACTTCCCGTCTCGGGTAATGTCACCAGCATGGCGACCGCATCGACGCAGACCCAAAAACGCGAGGCCTTCGGCTCGCGCAACGTCTTCATCCTCTCGGCCATCGGCTCTGCCGTCGGCCTCGGAAACATCTGGCGCTTTCCGTACGTCGCGTACGAGGGCGGCGGTGGGGCGTTCCTGATCCCATACCTGTGCGCGCTGTTGACCGCAGGCATTCCGCTGCTGTTCTTCGACTACGCGATCGGCCACCGGTTCCGCGGCTCGGCGCCGCTGGCCTTCCGGCGCATGCACCGTGCTGCCGAACCGCTCGGGTGGTGGCAGGTGCTGATCTGCGTCGTCATCTCGGTCTACTACGCCGTCATCATCGCCTGGGCAGCGATGTACACCTGGTTCTCGGCACAGCTCACCTGGGGTCCTGGCAACGAAAACGACTTCTTCTTCACCGACTTCCTGCAGATGGCAGATGTCGCAGAGGTCGGAGTCTCTACCGACTTCGTGCCTCAGGTCGGCATCCCGCTGATCGTCGTCTGGCTGGTCGTCATCGTGATCATGGCGCTCGGTGTCAAGCGCGGAATCGGGCGGGCGAACATGATCCTCATGCCGCTGCTCACCGTGATGTTCGCGATCCTCGTCGTTCAGTCGCTGTTCCTCCCCGGCGCCATGGAGGGCCTCAACGCCTTCTTCACTCCGAACTGGGAGGCGCTGGCCAACCCGGCCGTGTGGGCCTCCGCCTACGGGCACATCTTCTTCTCGCTGTCTGTCGCGTTCGGCATCATGGTGACGTACTCCTCGTACCTCAAGCGCAAGACCGACCTCACCGGCTCGGGTCTGGTCGTCGCATTCGCTAACTCTGGGTTCGAGATCCTTGCCGGCATCGGGGTGTTCGCAGCCCTCGGATTCATGGCTCAGGCGCAGGGCACAGATGTGGCAGGAGTCGCGTCTTCCGGCATCGGGCTCGCGTTCATCGCATTCCCGACGATCGTCTCGCAGGCCGCCGGCGGTTCGATCATCGGCGTGCTGTTCTTCGGGGCGCTGGTCTTCGCCGGCATCACCTCGCTCATCTCCATCCTCGAAGTGATCGTCGCAGCCCTTCAGGACAAGCTCGGCTGGGGACGCATCCGCACCACCCTCACCGTGGCGATTCCGCTCGCGGTCATATCGATGGCACTGTTCTCGACGACGACCGCGCTGGCAGTGCTCGACACGGCGGATGCCTTCGTCAACGCCTTCGGCATCATGGCGGTCGCTCTCGTGGCTGTCATCGTTGTGGCGTGGTTGTTGCACAAACTGCCCGCACTGCAAGAGCACCTGAACCGTCGCTCCAGTTTCCGCGTCGGACGCATCTGGCGTCTACTGATCGGCATCCTCGGCCCGATCGTGCTGGGCTACCTGTTCATCAGCGAACTGATCGCGAAGATCTCGAACCCCTACGAGGGCTACCCGATCTGGTTCCTCTCGATCTTCGGCTGGGGCATGGTGATCTCGCTGGTCATCGGAGGCATCCTGCTTTCGCTCGTGCCGTGGCGCGCACGCTCGCACGCGAAGGACGACCCGGACTACGACGAGTTCCTCGACGTAGAAAAATACGACCCCGATCCGGAGACCGACACGATCAGGGTGCCGTCGACGACGGCTCACGCGAAGGGAACGGACGCATGACCGCCACAGCCATCGTCTTCATGATCATCGCCATGATCACGGTCTGGGGTGGACTGATCGCCGCGATCGTGAACCTTGCACGCCACCCCGAGGTGGCTGAGTCGGAGCCTGCTCCGCCCGTCGAGCTCTGACGCACGGCACGGGAGCGGGGGCCTTCGCCGTTACCCTGAGGCTGAGGAACCCGACCGCAAGGAGGCGGAATGACCCTGCGTCAGAAGATCACCCGTGCCATGGATGCCAGAGCTGTCAAAGACATAGCTCTCGGCCCACATGAAATCGAGATCCGCAAGGACGTTCGTGTCCCGATGGATGACGGCGTCGAGTTGCTCGCCGATCTGATTGTGCCGAAAGGCGCCGACGCATCAATGCCCACAATCGTGATGCGCAGTCCGTACGGGCGACGCGGATTGATGGCTGGCAGCGCACGACGCCTGGCCTATGAGGGATGCACGGTGCTCGTGCAGAGCTGTCGGGGCACCTCGGGATCCGAGGGGAAGTTCCACCCACAGGTGGACGAACAGCGCGACGGGATTGCCACTCACCGCTGGGTGCGCCAGCAGCCGTGGTTCACCGGGCGTCTGGCGACATTCGGCCAGAGCTACCTCGGGTACACCCAGTGGGCCGTAGCCGGAAAACTGCAACGCGACGAACCGGAGACCGCACCTGAGGCGCTGGTGCTCCAGGTCACGATGCCCGACTTCGGTGCCATCACCTGGGACAACAACGCATTCTCACTGCGCAATGCGCTGGGGTGGACGCGCATGATGCGCCGCATGCGTAAGGGCGGAATCGGCATGCTGGCAATGTTGCTCCCCGATCGCAAGCTGGAGAAGGGGTTCGCCACCCTTCCGCTGGGGGACGGCGATGTTGTCGCCACCGGGGAACAGGTGGACTGGTATCAGGATTGGGTGCGGCACGAGAAGCTCACTGACGAATACTGGACGCAGCAGTCGCACACGGCATCCGTCGCCGACGTCACTGCTCCGGTGCTCATGGTCACCGGCTGGTACGACATCTTCCTGCCCTGGCAGCTGCGCAATTACGCGCAGCTCGTCGAGGCCGGTAATCCGCCGTTGTTGACCGTCGGGCCGTGGGGCCACACCAGCGCGGGAATGGGAGCGCCGATGCACGATGACACCGTGGCGTTCCTGAAGGATACGTTCGCGGGAGCGCGCTCGGCGCGCACGACTCCCGTGCGCGCCTATCTCACCGGCGCGGATGAATGGCATGATCTGCAGAACTGGCCACCGGTCGGATCCGCCGCGCAGACGTGGCACCTGCACGACGGCGGAAAGCTGTCGACGGATGCCGCGGCAGGCGGTACCACCCGCTATCAATACGACCCGGATGCTCCCACACCCGCGGTGGGCGGGCCGAGCCTCACGCCGGACACGCTGCCCAAGGACAACCGTGCGCACGAAGAGCGGAGCGATGTCGTGGTGTTCAGTGGCGACGCACTAGGGTCGGCCGTGACGCTTGCCGGCACGCCGGTCGCACGTATCCGCTTCCGCGCCTCTCAGCCCTCATACGACGTATTCGTGCGCATCACCGACATCGCCCCCGACGGGCAGGCGCTGACGGTGAGCGACGGCATCCGGCGCATCGGCAGCGCCGGAAGCGCCGCCACCGATCCCGCCCCTGATGCAGACGACTATCGCGAGGTCGAGGTGCCGCTGTGGCCGGTGTTCCATAGGTACGCCGCCGGACATCGCATCGGCGTGCAGGTGAGCTCAGGAGCGCACCCGAGATACGCCCGCAACCCCGGATCAGCGGAACCAGGGTTCACTGCCGTCTCCGCCGGGATCGCCGATCAGGAGATCTCGCACGCGGGACCTCACGCTTCGCGCGTCGAGCTGCCGGTGTGGGGTGTGATCTAGGAGGGCCTATCGCTGGCAGCATCCGCGGCGCACACTGGTCAGGTCAGCCAACGTGAGGAGCAGTCATGTCGTACAAGGTCGGGTACTTCGTCGGAAGCCTGTCGTCCACCTCGATCAACCGCGTGCTGTCGAAGGCGCTGATCAGTGTGGCGCCGGATGATCTTGAGTTCACCGAGATCCCGATCGGTGATTTGCCCCTGTACAGCCCCGACCACGACGCGGACTACCCGGCCGAGGCTCGCGCGCTCAAGGACGCGATCGCGGCCAGCGATGCGGTGCTGTTCGTCACACCCGAGTACAACCGGTCGATCCCCGGTGCGCTGAAGAACGCGATCGATTGGGCCTCACGCCCGTGGGGTCAGAACTCCTTCGATCACATGCCGGCGGCCGTGATCGGAGCATCCATCGGCGTCATCGGCACGGCCGTCGCGCAACAGAGCCTGCGTGCCGTGCTCGCGTTCTGCAACGCCCGTCAGATGACTGCTCCCGAGGCGTACATCCACTTCACAAAAGAAGTTTTCCTGGACGACGGGACGATTACGAAGCCTGACACGGAAGACTTCCTTCGCGCGTACATGGCTGAGTACCGTGAACACATCCAGCGCGTGCTGACGGTGCTGCCGCGGCAGTAGTTCAACGCGGCGATAGTTCAACGCGGAAGTAGTTCAAGATGCGGCGGATGCGCCGACATGCTCCTGCCGATGGAAGTCTTCGGAGCGGGCCACAAGCAAGTGGACCGCTGCGTCCACTGCGTCGGCAAGCACTTGGGTGGGATCGCCCACCAACTGCAGGTGGAGATGTCCGCTGACGTGATCCATCGCCCAGCCCAGATATACCGTTCCTGCACCATGGCCGCCTTCTGGATCCGGTCCGCCGACGCCGGTGGTCGAGATGCAGAGGTCGGCCGCGAACAGATCCAGGCCGCCGCGGGCCAGTTGTTCCGCACAATCCGCGGAACAGGGATCGACGTCCGCTGTGACCCCCAGTAGGTGCTGCTTGACATCGGTCATGTAGGCGACGATGCCGCCGGCGAACCAATCACTGGCATCCTTGCCGGCGCCTACAGCCTGAGCGAGCGCACCAGAGGTGAGCGATTCGACCACCGCGATGCGAAGCCCGCGCGTGCGAGCCAACTGGCTGAGACGGTCGATGTCGTTTCCGGGTTGCTGGGGTATCACGATGTTCTCTCTTCTAGTTTGATCTCTGCGAGATGCTCTCAACCGTGACCCCGGTCACTTCCGGCGCCAGCGCCCGCGCCACATCAGCCTGGCTGACGATTCCGACGAGAAGGTGATCCTCGATCACCGGAAGACGCCGCACCTGGTGCTTTTGCATCCGCGCCAGCGCGACGGTCACATCGTCAGACGCCTCGACGGTCACCGGTTTGCCACCAGCCAGCGCGCGCGACGGTGTGGTTTCCGGATCGAGGCCTTCCGCTACCGCTTTGACCACGATGTCGCGATCGGTGAGCATCCCCTTCAGCTTTCGGTCTTCGCCGCAGATGGGTAGGGCGCCAATATCCAACTCGGCCATCAGAGCTGCGGCGATGCTGAGGGAGTCGTTTTCACCGATGCATCGCGGCGAAGGCGTCATGATTTCGCGTGTGAGCGTCATGGGTTTTCCTCTCCTATTGATTTTGTCGTTGACTCGACGATAAGGTTCCGCCTCGAACGCTCACAGGGGGTTGACACCGGCACACGCGCACGTCGATCCCATCATTTTCTTGTGCGCGGAGCCAGAGGCTGGCGGTATCGAGAATCGGAGGGGCCATGTCGAAAGGAGAACGCGTGGCACGACCAGCCGCCGATCGGGTGGATCGACTGACGTCGTCAGCGCCGATGGTCGCGTTCGCGATCTATCTGCGACAGCGTGGCACCGCTGAATCGAAGCCGGTCGGCGCCCCGCACAACGTTTCGGCGTGGGAGTCGGAATGAGCGGCGATCAACCGTCCTTCACCTCGAACTCTTCGTCAGGAACATCGTCCTCACCCTGACGGTAATCTGGCCGTGCTGGTTGCGGGGCCTGATCATCCAACTCGCCACCTTCTCGTCCGCCGAACGGTCGTCCGTGGTCAGCGAATTCTTCTCGTCCGAAAACGAGTGTCCATGGCCCGGCTGTGAAATGTGCTCCGGTGCGAAGAATCTCTGTCCGCTCGCCAGGTCCGGTTTCTGCGGCGTGCGGGCTGGCGTTCATCTCGCCTTCACCGTGCAAAGTGAGAACGTATTCGTCGCGCTCGTCGTGGACGATCGTCGCGTGCACCGGATCGGTCTCCGTTAACTGAAGCTCATTGCCGTCAGCAGCGCCGATGCGCACGGTGTCCATCGTGAGGTGGAACACTAAGCGGTCGTCGTTGCGCGTGATGCGCAGATGCGGATCGCCAGCACCCCATTCCGCGTGCGTTGTCGTCGGTTGATATCCCTGCGGGTCAGTCATGATTATCTGCCCTTCCATTGGAGCCGCTGTGATCTCACGTTGCGTTGACGATACGCGCTCAGATGGCGGATGCCGAGGGGGTTGACCACATTTCGCCCCTGTGCCAACTCAGGTGCGGCGCGGCGGTTTCCCCGGGGGAGTGCAGAGCATATCTTCGGTGACTATCGTGATTCCGCCGCTGGTATTGGCTGAGTTCGCCATCGCCGTTATCCACTCGGACATGAGTTCGGGAGGCTCAGTCGAATCGAACACGAAACGCAGCGGAATGGAGGGGTGCAGCCAGATCGTCGAACGACCGGGCGCATCGCCCTCCGGATGCTTCCAGGAGAGAGTGAAGCTCTCATTCCGGCGGAGCTTCGTTGCGATCACGACCTTGAGATGCGCGAGCGCACGATCTTCGATGTGGATCGGGTCGGCGGCCCCGCCGTAATAGATCATCCCCATGGACATACGCTACGCCATGATGGACGAATGGCACTGAATAACTGGGCAGGCAACGTCGTCTTCACCCCCGCGGACGTCCTGCGTCCGGCAGACATTCCCGAGGCCCAGCAGCTGATCGCGACAGCAACGAAGATCAGAGCGCTCGGTACCCGCCATTCCTTCAACGACATCGCGGATGCCGCGCAGCTCATATCGCTGAGCGAAATTTCCCTGCCGTTCGAGCTGGACGAGGTCTCGCGCACTGTCACTGTCCCCGGTTCTGCTCCTTACGGCGGCGTCGCCGCTTTCTTGCAGGAGCGCGGCTGGGCGTTGCACAACCTCGGCTCGCTGCCACACATCTCGGTGGCGGGCGCCACCGCCACGGCGACGCACGGCTCCGGCGACGGCAACGGCGTGCTCTCCACTGCCGTGCGCGGCATTGAGCGCATCGGCGCCGATGGCGAACTGAGTTGGGTGCGCGCAGGCGATCCTGACTTCGACGGCAGCATCGTCGCGCTCGGCGCGCTGGGCGTCATCACCCGGATGATTCTCGCGATCGAGCCGACCTACAACATCACGCAGCAGGTATACACCGGAGTCGCCTGGGACACGTTCCTCAACGAATTCGACGAGATCATGAGCGGTGCCTACAGCGTCAGTGGATTGGGCCGCTGGAGCGCCCCGACCCTGTCGACACTGTGGTTCAAGAACCGTAGCGATGGGGCGGATGCTGCGGCGAACCGTTTCGGGGGCGAACGCGTCACGGCCGATGTCCATGCCGTCATCGATGGCGACGCACCTGACGACAACATGACTCCGCTCGGCACCAGTGGAGCGTGGTCGAGCAGGCTCGCCCACTTCCGTTTCGACCGCGCACCCAGCGCCGGAGGCAACGAGATCCAGTCTGAGTTCTTCGTGCCGCGGGCTCAGGCGGTTGACGCGCTGCGTGCCATCCGCCCGCTCGGAGACCGTATCGACCCGCTGCTGCACGTCAGCGAGTTCCGCACGTTCGCTGGCGACGACCTCTGGCTCAGCGGAGGAGAGGGTGGCCCGCGCGTCGCCATCCATTTCACCTGGCATCAGCGCCCGGCCGAGGTCGCCGCGCTCCTCCCTGACATCGAAGCAGCGCTCGCACCGTTCACACCGCGCGCGCACTGGGGCAAGGTCTACAGTCGTGGATTCGATCAGGCAGCGGCATTCAGGCGGCTACCTGATTTCGCAGCACTCGCGGCGCGCGTCGACCCGGATGGCAAGTTCCGCAATGCGCATCTGGACAGAGTGCTCGGGGATGCGCACAGCTGACACTGCGGCGAACTAATTCAGTTCAGCATCACCAGCTCGCGCGTCGAGCGGGTCATCGCCACGTAGAGGTCCACTGCGCCCTCGATGCCATCGCCGAACGCCTCGGGTTCGACGAGCACGACCAGGTCGAATTCCAGCCCCTTCGACAGCTCCGGCGTCAGTGACCGCACACGATCCTTCCCCGCGAAGCTCGAATCCCCGATGACGCAGGCGGTGCCATCGGCGTTCGCGGCGAGCCACGATTCGATGATCGCGTCGCGTTCACGCGGATGCGCGTACCGCACCGGGATGCCGCTCGTACGCACCGAAGTCGGTACGTTCGCATCGGGTAGGACTGCGCGAATCACCGGTTCGGCTTCGGACATGATCTCCTCCGGCGTGCGGTAGTTCACGGTGAGCGCGGCGATGTGCACGTCCTTGAGCCCCGCGTGCTCGAGCCGCTGCTGCCATGACTCGGTGAACCCATGTCTTGCTTGGGCGCGATCGCCGACGATCGTGAAGCTACGCGAAGGACAGCGACTCAACAGCATCCGCCATTCGGCATCGGTCAGCTCCTGCGCTTCGTCGACGATGATGTGCGCGAATGGGCCCGCGAGCAGGTCGCGACTCATCCTCGGCAACGCATCGTCATCATCGAGACTGTTCTGCACGTCCTCTCCGCGCAGCATCGACATGAGCCCCATATCGTCGTCGGACGCCTCCACGAGATAGTCGGCGACGCTCGCCCGGTACTCCCGCTCCTCAGCCTTCGCCCGCTCGCGCTCGCGGCGGGAGCGTGAGGTGTTCGGGTCGCCCACCAGGTGCCTGGCCGCATCAAGAAGGGGCAGGTCGGATGCCGTCCACGCTCCGGCATCCTCGCGCTGCAGCATCCGCACTTCGTTCTCGGTCAACCATGGTGCGCACCTGCGCAGGAATTCTGGATTGCTCCAGAGCGCCGAGACGAGCCCGAGCGGGTCGAGCAGCGGCCATGCACGGTTGAAGGTCTGGGTGAGCGCTTCGTCCTGATCGAGCACTCGACGCAGCTGCGCACGAGAGATCTGCTCCTCGAAGCGGTCGAGCACGATCTCCAGCAACGCGTTCCACACCTCGTCGCGGGCGTCGTTGTGCGCAGCGCCGGGCTCGGCATCGAACGCCTCCTCCCAGTCGCCCGCTCGCACGCGCAGGTCGATCCATGGCGTCTCGACCACCGTGCCTCGCTCGGGTGGGCGCTCGTAGAGACGCACGGCCGACTCCACCGCATCGATGAGCCGCCCGGATGCCTTCAACCGGGCGACGGTCGGATCGGCTTCCCGGGGAGCAGCCGATCCTTCAGGCACGAGGTCGCGCAGCGTGCAGGTCTGCACGCGGTCTTCGCCGAGACTCGGCAACACGTCGTCGACGTAGGCGAGGTAGGGCTGGTGAGGGCCGACGACCAGCACTCCGCCACCGCTGCCGCGTGAGATGCGGCTGTCGGAGTACAGCAGGTACGCGGCACGGTGCAGCGCGACGACCGTCTTTCCCGTTCCTGGCCCGCCGTCCACGACCAGTGTTCCTTCGGACCCTGCGCGAATGATCGCATCCTGATCGGCTTGAATCGTCGCCAGCACATCTCGCATGCGAGGGGAGCGGGAGCTTCCGAGGCTGGCGATGAAGCTCGACTGATCATCGAGCGCGCCGCCATCCGCCAGCGCCTCGGCAGTGAATGCCTCGTCCCAGTAGTCGCTGATGCGTCCGCTCGCCCAGCGGTAGCGACGACGGCTGATCAGCCCCATCGGCTCGGCGTGTGTCGCGCCGAAAAAGGGTTCAGCCGCCGGCGCGCGCCAGTCGACGAGCAGCTGACGCCCGTCTTCACCGGTGAGTCCGAGCCTGCCGATATAAATATGCTCACCGCGGCCTGTGACCATGCGGCCGAGGCACATGTCGATGCCGTACCGACGCAACATTGTGAGTCGGGCGTTCAGCCGATGGATCTCGAGGTCGCGCTCGACGGCAGCGCCGCCGACCCCAGGGGGTGTAGTGAGCGCGCGGTCAAGACGAGCGGATGCCTCGGCAAGGCTGCGGCGGAGGGTCTCTGCGATCGCAGTGAAGTGCTCGTCGTCTGCGGCGATCAAGGTGGGTGCGGCCTTGCCGACGAGCTGCTCTGAGAGGTGGAAAGCGCTGGTGGTGTGCTGAATCACGGTGCTCCGTTCGATCGTGCGGCCGGGCTACTCAGACCGCACGATCGACCAGTATGCGCCCACTAGGGGGCCTTGCCACAAGCCCCCACCTCGCCGGTAAACTGGAAGTGCGGGAAGATGGAAGACATGACTTCCTCCGCCCCGCAGACGCAGCGCAACGCCCTCGCACCCGGCCTGCTCGCGGCGATCGCACTTTTCCTCTCGCCCCTGTTCCCCGAGGGAACCGTCGCGACGGTGA
Organism: Microbacterium sp. Y356; assembly: GCF_059445355.1. Taxonomy (NCBI): domain Bacteria; kingdom Bacillati; phylum Actinomycetota; class Actinomycetes; order Micrococcales; family Microbacteriaceae; genus Microbacterium; species Microbacterium sp. Y356. The sequence continues at coordinate 1,229,590 of NZ_JCAIUE010000001.1, read as the reverse complement.
TCCTCTACCTCGTCGCGATCCTCGCGGTCATCGTCGCGTGGTTCGCGTTCAAGGCAGGGCAGTGGTGGTGGAGCATCGTGTTCGTCGCCGTCGCGGTGATCTGGAATCCGATCTTTCCGTTCGGGTTCAGCGGTTGGGTGTGGACGGTCGCGCACTTCGTCGCGGCGCTCGCGTTCATCACGGCCGGGGCGCTGGTCAAGAACGAGCGGACCATTCCCGCGGCGTGACCTCGCACAAACCTATGGCGCATCAGCCGGATCCGGCGTAGCGTCCCGAATATGGACGAACGCCGACCCGAGCCCCCTGAGGAAATTCGCCCCGAAAAATCTGCGAGGTCGAAACAGGAGTCTGCGCCGCTGGGTGGTGACGCGACGACCGAGGAACAGCTCGACGCTGACAATGCGGTCGAAGAGGACATGCTGAAGACCCTCAACCCCGACGACGCACCCGCCTGAGCGACTGACCTGGCCCGGGGGGAGCGGCCAGATGAGAAACTTGAAGGATGAGCTCGACCACCCCTGCAGACCTTCCTCTGACGGATGCTGAAATTCTTGGCATCCGCGGAGACTTCCCGATCCTGCAGACCGAGGTGAACGGGCATCCGCTTGTCTATCTCGACTCCGGCGCGACCTCGCAGCGCCCGTTGGCCGTCCTCGATGCGGAACGTGAATTCGCCACCACACTGAACTCCGCGGTGCACCGCGGCGCGCATACCCTCGCCGCCGAGGCGACCGAGGCGTTCGAAGACGCCCGCAGCACGCTCGCGCGCTTCATCGGCGCAGACGACGACGAGATCGTATGGACCTCCAACGCCACCGAGGCGATCAATCTCGTCGCGTACTCGCTTTCTAACGCATCCCTCGGCCGTGGGGGTGTGGCAGCCGAGAGGCTTCGGCTGGGTCCCGGCGACGAGATCGTTACCACCGAGATGGAGCACCACGCCAACCTCATCCCGTGGCAAGAACTCGCGGCGCGCACCGGCGCGACGCTGCGCGTGATCCCGATCGATGACGACGGGGCACTTCGTCTCGACGAAGCCCCGATCAACGAGCGCACCAGGCTCGTCGCCGTCACCCACGTCTCCAACGTGCTCGGTGTGATCAACCCGGTTGAACAGATCATCGCCGCAGCCCACGAGGTCGGCGCCCTCGTGCTGCTCGACGCCTGTCAGTCCGCGCCGCACCTACCGCTCGACGTCCGCGCGCTCGACGTCGACTTCGCCGTCCTTTCAGGACACAAGATGCTCGGTCCCACCGGCATCGGCGCCCTGTACGGACGTCGTGAACTGCTCGAAGTGATGCCGCCGTTCCTCACCGGCGGCTCGATGATCACCACCGTCACGACAACCGAGGCTCAGTACCTGCCGCCGCCACAGCGGTTCGAGGCTGGCACCCAACGGGTATCGCAGGCGATCGCGCTCGCCGCGGCGATCGACTACCTCACAGCCGTCGGGATGCCGCGGATCGCCGCCCACGAAGAGCATCTCGGTCAGCGCCTCGTCGACGGGCTCTCCGCGATCGATGGGGTGCGCGTGCTCGGCGCGGGCATCGATCTGCCGCGGGTGGGGCTGGCGAGCTTCGACATCCCCGGCATCCACTCGCACGATGTCGGACAGTTCCTCGACGACCGCGGGATCGCCGTGCGGGTCGGGCATCACTGCGCGCAACCGCTGCACCGCCGTCTCGGCGTGACCTCGTCGACCCGCGCCAGCACCTACCTCTACTCGACCGAGGCCGAGGTCGACGCCGTCATTGAGGGCGTCGCCGCGACCATCGAATTCTTCGGAGTGCGCTCATGACTTCCAGCGAACTGCAGAACCTGTACCAGGAGTTGATCCTCGATCACTCCCGCACCCCGCACGGTTTCGGCCTCCGCGAGGAGGTGAAGGCGCAGTCGCATCAACTCAACCCCACCTGTGGCGACGAGATCACCCTGCAGGTGCATCCGGCAGCAGACGGCACGATCGAGGCCGTCGCCTGGGAAGGCCACGGCTGTGCGATCTCGCAGGCGTCGGCTTCGCTGTTCGCAGAACTCGTCGAAGGCATGACGGTGCCAGAGATCGAAACGCGCATCAATGCGTTCCGCGAGGCGCTGCGCTCGCGGGGCAAGATCGAGCCCGATGAGGAGTTGCTCGGCGATGCGGCGGCCCTCGGCAGCGTTTCACGTTACGTCGCCAGGGTGAAGTGCGCGATGCTCGCCTGGGTTGCCGCTGAAGACGCGCTGCGCAAGCTGAACTGAGGCGAAGTATGCGGGACTCTCATGTCCCAGCATGACGCTTCGTTAACGTGCGTGTCATCGCCCAGTGACGGCTGAACGCCTGACGCGGATGCTGATGGAATGACTCAACTCGTCAGCGTGGCGCAGCTCCTGCATCTGCAACGCTCCGCAGAGCATCGCACCGGCCCCGCCGTGCGGCTGCTCGATGTGCGCTGGCGACTCGATCGGCCGGAGGGCAGGCCAGAGTACGTGCGGGCGCACCTCCCCGGCGCGGCGTACGTGGATTTGGAGCGCGAGCTCGCGCATCGAGGGCAGCCTGAAGATGGGCGGCATCCACTGCCAGAGCAGTCTGACCTTGAGCGCGCAGCCCGCGACTGGGGTCTCGACGACGGCGACATCGTGGTCGGATATGACGACAACCGGAGTGTGCCGGCAGCCCGACTGTGGTGGCTGCTGCGGCGTTCTGGGGTCGACGCCAGAGTGCTCGATGGTGGCATCCGTGCGTGGGTGGGCGAGGGGCTCCCGGTCGAGGCCGGTGACGTTCGCCCCGCTGTCGGCAATGTCTCGCTCAGTCAGGACCCCACGTCGGACGTGCTGGAGATCGATGAGATCGATGCCTTCATCGAGCACGGGGTGCTGCTGGATGTACGCAGCCCTGAACAGTACAACGGCACGCGTACGGCGAGTACCCCCATTGCGGGCCACATCCCCGGCGCGGTGAATCTGCCCGCAATGGCGACAGTCGGAAGCGATGGCCGTCTGCAGCATCCGGATGCGCTGCGTCGTATTTTCGCCAGCGCCGGTGTGAATGCCGACACCGACGTCGCCGTGTACTGCAGTTCGGGGATCGCAGCGACGCACGCGGCGTTTGCGCTGGAGTATGCGGGAATTCGTGCGCGCGTGTATCCGGGTTCCTGGAGCCAGTGGTCGAACACTCGGGGCAAGCCCGTTGCGGTCGGCATCCTGCCTGCCGGGAGACTGACCACGGTGTGAGTTTTCCCCCAGTCGGTGAGGACCAGAGTGAATGGGATACCAAACCTGGTCAAAACCGCAGATGAATGCGAGAATGCGTCGCATGGGGGAAACATCTGGGGAGCTTGAATCGGCGCGCGTGACGCGCATTTTGCGGGAAGACATCGTATTGGGCAGAAGGATGCCCGGATCGAAGCTCGTTGAACGCGATATCGCCGCCGAACTCAATGTCTCCCGACTGCCGGTGCGCGAGGCGATCCGCGCGCTCGGAGCTGAAGGGATCGTCATCGCCCGCCCTCGCACCTGGGCTGTCGTGCGCGAGTTCACGTTTAACGACATCCAGGACTTCGCCGAGGTGCGCGAGTCCATCGAGACACTGCTGTTCGTATACGCGACAGAGCGGCACGACGAGCAGGGCCTCGCGGGCTTGAGGCAGCTGTTGGAGCGGGAGGAGCGCGCAGCAAACGCAGGCGATGTGTGCGAGTCTCGCGCCGTCGCCGGTGCATTCCACGAGTACATGGCAGTGCTGGCAGGAAATGACATGCTCACTGAGCTGGTCGAGGTCTTCGCCACACGACTGAAGTGGGTATTCGGTGCGCACCATGATCTGGTGGCAATGGCGGCGGAACACCGGGGGCTGTTTGAGGCGATCGCGTCGCGTGACGTCGAACTGGTGAAGCTGTTGGTGTCTCGGCATTTGGCTGCGGGGCGAAGGGACGCTGAACAGCGCTTCGCAAAAGCGGCGTCACTGACTGCATCGTCGAACGGCTAGATTTGTGAGCGCGGAGGGGGACTCCGATCACTGGGAATATGCATGCGAATTGTCGCACTGACGCTGGGCGGCCTTCTGCTTCTGAGCGGGGCCGTAATTGTCGTACTCGCCGATCAGGAACGTGAAGCGACACTGGAACAGACCAGACAGAGCGTCGTCGTGTTGGAGCAGAGGCTGGAAAGCGCGCGCGAGCTGAACCTGACGCATGCCGAGACGCTGACAACCCTGCGTTCGGCAATTGCTGAGCAGCAGGCGCAGCTGGCCGATTCTGATGGGTTCCTGAAGTGACGTTTCGGCGGGCAGTTGCGATCATCATGAGCCTCATGCTGATCGGCGGAGGGGCCGTGACCGCCAAGGCTCAGGCACTAGACAATCAGAGGGCAGACCTCATCGCTCAGGCCGGGGGCCTGCAGGCGCAGATCGGCACAACAACCGCTCGAGGCGGTTACATCGAGTCACTCATCGCGTATAACGAGGACGAGAAAGCTGATCTGGAAGCGGTGCTGGCAGTGCGGCCTGACTTCGTCGCTGAAATCGCAGCGCTTAGTGGTGTGCTGGAGAAGGCCGAGGGAAAGCTCGACACGGCTTCGCATCGCGCGGCGGCGATCGCTACACAAGACGCGGTGCTCGCCGAGCGTGACGATCCCGCAGTCGTGACGAATGCGGCGGCGACGATCCACGCGCTCACTGCAAAGGTGAACGACGAACTCGGCACGTGGGAGGCGGCTCAACGAAACGTTCCAGTCGCCGCGGGGCCGCTGTGGTCGAGTAGTGGACCGGACGGATACGCCAGGGTGCGTGCCGCGCTTGATCGCGTCGGGGGCGGCGGAGTCGGCCTCTACGAGTCAGCATCGTGCGCAGGAGGATCCGCGCCCGCGTGCGCGAACAGTGACGGCTACATCAAGTACCGCGCGGACGTGGCCGGTTGGAGCGATTCTCGCCTCAACTGGGCCATGGCGCACGAGCTCGGCCACATCTACCAGTTTCAGGTGTGGGGATCGCTGAACTCCTCATCGGCCTATCACTCGCTGTTCGGCGGGGATCCTGAGTTCCTCGCGAACTGCATGGCGCTCGTGCGCGGTTACCCGGGATCGGTGGGATGCGACGGCGATCAGCAGGTCTGGGCCTCGGCGATCTGGGTGGGCTCGGTGCGCTGACGGCTGTTAGCTCACCGGCGTCGTCGTATCAGTCGCCTGCCGCAGCGCCCCGCGCATTGCACGCCAGTAGCCGGTCGGTGACAGCCGCACCAGCACGTCGATGAGGCGCGCTTCACGCCCGACCATTGTGCGGGCTTTGCGTCGCTCGATGGACCGGATGATGTGTGCCGCAGCATCTGCCGGTTCGGTGTGGTACATCGATGCCTGGGCTGACGCTGCGCGCGCGGCGACGGCGGGATCGATGGCCGCGGCGTAGCGGCCATGCAGGATGATGCCAGTGCGCACGCCGGCCGGATATACCGCACCGACGCTCACCGTGCTGCCCTCCAACTCGTGCCGCAGAGCTTCGGAGAAGCCGCGCACGGCGAATTTGCTCATCGCATAGGGGATGCGTCCGGCGGGGGCCGCGAGCGCGTAGACGCTGGCGAGGTGGGTGATGTGTGCTGCGGGCGCCGCGTGCAGCGCAGGCAGTAGCGCTTTCGTGATCGAGACCGTGCCCCACAGGTTCACGTCGACGAGCCAGCGCATCTCCTCCATGGTGAGCTGCTCGAGGCTGCCGAGCATCGAGGAGCCGGCACATGTGATGAGGGCGTTGATCTGCGGATGCGCGGCGATGATGGCTGTGGCGGACTCGGACACGGCGTCGTCATCACGTAGGTCGACGATATGAGTCGTGACTGTGCCTGGCAGCTCGGAGGCCAAGGAGGCCAGAGCCGCGGCGTTGTGGTCGAGCAGAGCGAGATGTGCGCCAGCATGGGAAAGCTGGCGTGCGATCTCCGCGCCCATGCCGCTGGCGGCGCCGGTGATCACGGTGGTGTGTCCGGCCAGGGTGAGCTGTGGCATCCAATCCTCCTCCTGGCGCATCAGATATGCGCCGTTCGCGTCGTTGCAGGCGGGGAGAACCTGTTGTCTTCTATTCTGGCTGACACTGAGGTCGGTGGGTAACGGTACGATTTGAAAGGAGGTTGTGGTGGGACGAACTGCGGATGCTATCGCCGAGGGCGTCGCCATTGCCACGGCCGCGGCCCGACTAGCGGTGAAGAACCAGATCCTCGTCGGCACGATCGCCAAGGGCGGAGTGTTCGACGCCGCCCAGTACCTCGAAGTCGCGCGCGAAGCGCTGAATGCGATGGCGACGGAAGCCGAGCAGGCAGCCGAGATGGTGACCACACTGCGACGGCGTGCGCGGGGCCGGCACTCCGATCCGTCGGGTACTCACGACTACCGTGACCGTGATGTGCGCAACCTCCGCCGCCGCGCCAAGCAGTCGGCCGGCGTCGCCGCTCGGCTGAGGGCGATGTCGGAAGACCCCGAGAAGTTGGGCGCGCTCGTGGAGGATGCGCGGGAGGCCGCCTGGGGTGAAGTGCGAGGCAATCTCGATCGTCGACTGCACGTTGAGGGCATGCGTCCAGACCAAGATCCCGAGTACGAGGTCATGCGCGAGGCGCGGATGCAGGCGCTTCGCCTCGTAGATCTGCAGGCGCTGTCGTCGGAACAGCGTGCAAAGCGCAAGCGCGAAGCGACGGGTTGACGCCCGGTTTCGCGTTCGGGCCCTCCGTCATGTATTCTTTGTGAGGCCCGTTCCACTGGAACAGGCCGAAAAAATGCGCCCGTAGCTCAATGGATAGAGCATCTGACTACGGATCAGAAGGTTAGGGGTTCGAGTCCCTTCGGGCGCACATAATGTGAAACCCCCGTCGCGAAAGCGGCGGGGGTTTTGTCGTCCCCGCTGCCCGCTGCAGGGCGCAGAGGCAGGCGGAGATCCTGCGCGCCGCGCCCTCTCAGCGTCGGCCAGAGCACGTCGGCGCTGTCATCGGCGAGCGGCAAATGATGCGGCACGCCGACCGTCACCACACCGGCGGCACGCGCGGCGGCAAGGCCGACCGGAGAGTCTTCGATCGCGATGCAATCCGCGGGATCGACCCCCAGCAGCTCGGCGGCGCGAAGATAAGCGTCAGGGAACGGCTTGCCCCGCGACACATCGTCACCGGTGACGATCGTGTCGAACAACCCGGAGGGGAGGGCGCTGAGGATCTCTTCCGCGTAGCGGCGGTATGACATCGTGACCAGCGCGAGCCGCACATTGGCAGCTTTGAGATCACTCAGAAGGCTCCGCGCGCCTGGACGCCATTCGATTCCCTCGGCGCGGGTGCACTCCAACGCCAGATCGAGCCAGCGCTCGACGATTGACTCAGGTGACCCCGACGCTCCGAGTTCGCGGATTACACGCGCGCCATCGGGCAGCGCGAGTCCGATCAGCCCGTCGAGCGAACGCTGAGGTGCGACGATGTCCTCCGCCGCCAGCATCCGCTCGGCCGCGGTGATCCAGTGGCCTTCGGTGTCGACGATGGTGCCGTCCATGTCCCACAGGACTGCGGCGGGCAGGCGACGGGCGTGTGTACGGGGGTAAAGCATTCGAACTCCTGTGGTGGTACGGCAGTGCCCCGCCCTCGGGAAGGGCGGGGCACGGTGGGAATGTCAGTCGATGCGGATCGGCTCGGATTCGTTGGTCGCCGGAGCGAGTCCCTGAACCGTGCCGGTTACCTGGACCGTGATGTCCTGGCCCTTCCACTTGCCGACCAGGTGGAACCGCTCGGTCGTGGCGCCGTCGATCGGCTCGCCGTCGGCCAGCCACTGGTAGGAGAACTCTGTGCCATCGGTCCAGTCGCCCTCTTCGACCGTGAGCTTCGCACCCGGCTTGATGCCGAGGTGGTGCGTGGAGACGATCTTCGGAGTGCCAGCCACGATGCCTTCCACGGTCGCGCTCGCGACGAGCGGGTTGGGGATCACAGCCTCGCGCAGCCACGTGTCGCCCGCGAAGTCATAAGCCTTCACCACGACCCGGTCGCCATAGGCTTCGAGCGTGAGTCCCTGGTTGATGTCGCGCGTCACGATCTCGTCGATGCCGGCGGTGTTCTCTCCGCGTGCATCCCATTCCACGTGCATCGCGATGGTGTTCACGGCCCAGAACCCGTCGGCGTGCCCATCTGCGGTACGGCGCTGCACGGCCCAGTCGCCGAGCTCGGCGGGGTAGTGCGTGTGCCCCGAGAACACGATGGCGTTCGGGTAGTTGCCGAGGATGCTGGTGAGCCGATCATTCATCTGGTGGTGACCGTGGTACCAGGGGATCCACGACGCGGAGACCGTGTCGCCGAGCGGGAAGTGCGTCATCACGACGACCTGCTTGTCGAGCGCGGTCCAGTGCGCGAGACGCTCCTCGAGGAACTCCACCTGAGCATCACTCATGGCGACGTCCGTGGGGCTGGCGAACTCCTGGCCAAGAACGATCACGGGCAGGTCACCGGAAGGCCCTTCGATCACATACTCGTCCCACACTCGGTCGCGCTCCGCGAAGGTGAGGAATCGGTTGGTGTTCGCACCAAAACCACCATCGGCGTAGCGCTCGTGGTTGCCCATCGACGCGACGGTCTGACGTGGGCGGATGTCGGCCGTGGCATCCATCACATCGTAGATTTCGTCCCAGTCCGCGTCTGAACCGCTGTTCACGATGTCGCCGACCATCAGCATGCCGTCGGCCCCTGGCAGGAGCGCTGCATAGTCGCCGAGAGCGTGCTGCAGATCCTGCGGGTGGCCCTGGATATCACTCATCACCCAGGCGCTGGTGGGGTCGCCGGTCGGAGCGGCAAGCGACTCGTGCACGGCGACAGAGTCGATCGCCCAGTATCGAGCGTCGGCGCCGCCGGACAGGTTCCAGGTGAAGACGGCATTCTCGGCTCCAGCCGGAACATCCACAGTGACATCCTGTGCGTAGTTCAGCTGACGCGCGTCGTAGCCGTCGGCGACGGACGCCGAGTCGAGCCGCAGGATCTCGGTCGATTCCCCGCCGTCGAAGCTCACCCCGACGGTGCCGGACTGTCCCGCAGCGCCGCGATAGTGGCTGTCGAAGGTGAGGCGCACCGCACCCAGGCCCTCGACAGAGATGGGAGCGCCGGTGAGGGTCGTGTTGAACGGCAGGTCCCCGAACTGCTGCGCGTCGGCCACAACGATCGTGTCGTGCGCACGGCCGAAGCGCTTGCGCATCTCGTCGACCTCGTCGGTCCATTCGTCGCGACTGGTGAACTGCCAGCCGCGGTAGTCGTCCGTGCCCTGGTCGGTCATGGCCTCATCGAAGCTCACGCTCCACTGGTCGGCCCCGTCAGTGCCGAAGGCCTCACGTGCGATGACCTCGTCGGTGTCGTTGTCCGTGACGATCGGATCGATCTCGACGGCGGCGTTCGCGTCTCCCGGCATAGGACGGTCCGGATCACCGGCGATCGTCACGGATACGGGGCCATCCAGCACGCCGTATCCATCCTGCGCGAGCAGATAGATTTCCCAGACGCCGGCGTGGAGTCCGGAGAAGGTCACCGTGCCTGACTCGGCTGCTGTGTACGCCCACTGAGTCGATGCGGTGGAGCCGGGCTTGACGCCCTTCGGGTAGACACCGATCCAGTTCGTGGCGTGAGGCACATCGGTCGTCCAGGAGAGGACCACCGGGGCGCCTTCGAGAAGGTCGACACCTTCGGCTGTCAAGGTCGATCCGGCCTGAGCGTCGACAGCGGAGGGGACAGTGAGGCCGAAACTGTCGGCGGCGACTGCGGGGACGGCGGGAGCGGCGATGAGGCCGATCGTCGTGGCAACGACGATCGCGCGCCGCAGATGCGGGCGGGAGCGTTTGAGGGGAGGCATCGTGATCCTTTCGGAGGGCGCCGGGGTGGCGTTGCCTCGAGTCTCAGCACCGTCTTCGAACGTTCGATGAACACCTCGCCAACGGGGTGCGAAACCGGCCGGTATCCGCCGAAATGGCAGGGACGGCTGTGCACAGCTGTCCAGCTGCCGTCATCAGGATCTGCGTCTGCGTCAGCGTCTGCGTCTGCGTCAGGAGAGGGTGCGGGTCCATCCTCCGGGCTGGGTATCCGACGTTGACGAGGCCTCGAAGGACACGGCGTCGGGCAGATAGCGGTCTTCGGTGAGGTCGAGCGGGCGCCCGTCGCGTGCGAAGGCCTGTCTTCGCACGCGCAGCAGCGGGCTCGACCGGCGCACACCGAGCAGACGTGCATCCTCACTTGAGGCGGCGACAGCGTCGATCCGGTGCGACCCGAACACTTCGCCGTGGCCAGCAGCCTCGAGCACCGCGGCGTGGGAGGGCGTGTCGACGGGCAGCCCGCGTAGCGCGGCAGCGAGCCACGCCGGATACACGGGCCGCTCGACCATCACCACGTGCCCGTCGAGACTGCGCAGTCGGGTGAATCGCAGCACGAGAGACCCCTGCGCGATCCGCAGCATCCGTGCCTCATCTGCAGTCGCTTGCGACTCCTGCTCCTGGACGGCCAGTCCACCCGGGGTGAGACCGCGATTCTTTGCCCATTGGGCGAAGGATCCGAACGCGGCGAGGCCCTGCGTGTGCGCCGACGACTGCACTATCCACCCGGCGCCGGGACGCGAGGAGACAGTGCCGCGCCGGGCGAGCTGAGCCAGGGCGCTGCGCACGGTGCCGCGCGCGACGCCATGTTCGCTAGCCAGGGCCTGTTCGCCCGGCAGCATGGACCCGACAGGGAACTCTCCGTCGGCGATCCGCTGTGCGAGACGGTTCGCGACATCGCGATAGCGCGGCGCGTCGATGGTCACGCCACCAGTCTGGCCCAGAACGGCGGGGGCTGGCTTCCGCGGCGTAGCCCTTGCCTCTGTGCCACCGGAGCGCAACCTATTTAGCGTCGGTGACGACGACGACCTGACGAATGAAGGTGTCTTCCACTGCGGAGTGGAGGAGGAAGTCGGCGACGTTGGCGCGGGAGGTTGAGGGGAGGATCGGCAATTTCGTGACGTCCTCAAGCGCGACCGCGGCATAGCGTGTGCCGTCGCGGTCGTTCAACATTCCGGGGTACTCGAGTGTCCATTTCAGGTCGCTGGCACTCAAGAGCACTTCCGAGGCAGCCTTGTCTGCGTACTTCTTGCGCAGCGCAGTGCGGAATATCAGGCCAGCCAGGAACGAAGCCTTTGCGAGAGAAGCGCCGACTCCGAATGCGGACACGATGACGAAACGGTCAACGCCTGACGTCTGGGCGGACGCGATGACGGCGCGGACAGTGTCTGTGATCAGTGTCGGGGTTTCGCGAACGTTGTTGGCCCCGAGCGTACTGATCACCGCGTCGTGGCCTCGGGCTGCCGCCGCGATCACAGCGGCGTCGGTGACATCACCGCTGACGATGTGAGCGCGCGGGTCAATTTTGGCGTCGGCCCTCCGAACGAGGGCGGTGACCTGGTGGCCCTGATCGAGCGCTTTTTTGACAAAGGGGACGCCGGTGCGGCCGGTTGCTCCAAGGACAAGGAACTTCATGATATTTCGCCTTCAGTTGATGGATGAATGGGCGTTCTGATGAGCGGCTAGTTTGGGCCCGCATCATCGCAATCACTCATCCATCACCGAAAACTCGTCAACAACATTGACGATAATAGTCATGAAAGTTGACTAATGTCAAGGCGAAGCCGGGGCTCGCGGTCGGTCGCTTGTCACTGCGTTTCGGGAGAGCGGGGCTCTGGACGGCGCGGTGCGAGTCGGACAGGGCTACTCGCATACGGATCAGTGATGTCGCGGAGTTGATCCAAGATCTGTTGCAGCAACGTGAAGTTACGTGTGCCCAGATAGGACTCCCACTCCGAGAGGATCTCGTCGAGTGTTGCCGTGGCGACCTCGACCGCCCGCAGGCCGCGTTCCTCGAGCACGATCAACCGGGTGCGGCCATCCTTCGGGTCAGGGACCCGCCGAACATAGGCCAAACGTTCCAGCTGATCAACCAGCACGCTCGCGCTCTGCTTGCTCATCTGCGCCTGGTCAGCAAGGTCTGTGAGGCGCGAGCCTTCCGGGGCGATGCGTTGGAACACTCGACACTGGGTGAGTGTCCAGTCGTTAAATCCAGCATCTTGAACGGCCCGGAAGATTCGGTTCTCGGTGTATCGATACGGGATTAACAACGACAGCCCTAGATCAATCCGCTGCTCGTCGTTCATATCGCTCCCGATTCTCTCGTCGTTCTGGTCTGACGAGGTCTACAGATGTCGTCGGTCTGGTTGAACGACGACAGTAGTAAAGGTACCTGACTATGTGCACGCGATACTCGGCGAGACGTGTGCCTCCGCTGAACTGCGCGACGTTCTCACGGCGTAGCCTGGGAGGCGTGACAGCGTACGTCTCGGCATTCGACTTCTTCTCCATCGGGGTGGGGCCTTCCAGCTCCCATACCGTGGGGCCGATGCGCGCAGCACGGGACTTCGCCCGACGGCTGAGCGCCAGCGGCGCACTTGCCGATGTGGCACGAGTGACGTGCACGCTTTATGGTTCGCTCGGAGCGACGGGTATCGGACACGGCACACCGGATGCTGTCGTGGCAGGTCTGCGCGGACTCGCTCCCGAGACGTGTGAACCCGGCGAAGTGCGTGCCGCCTGGACGAACTTCCCCGATGGAGCAGTGCTGCTCGTCGACGGCATTCACGAGGTCGCGTTCGCGAAGGACGACATCCAGTTCGCGCCGCGCACACGGTTGCCGGGGCATCCGAACGCGATGACGCTCACGGCCCTTTCTGGCGATGGCGCTGCGCTCGCAGAGGAGACCTACTACTCGATCGGTGGGGGATTCATTCGACGGGAGGGCGAGGACGTTCAGATCGCCGCGCACGGGTTCCCTTTCGCGTACCCCGACGCCGCATCGCTGCTGGAGCTGTGTGACGAGCATGGACTCTCGATTGCCGAAATCGCTCGCCGCAACGAGATGGCACTTCGCTCTGAAGACGAAGTCGCGGCCGGTCTCGATGCGATCTGGGATGCGATGGCGTCGTGTGTCGACGCCGGTCTGCACGCGGATGGCGTGCTGCCGGGCATCCTCAAGGTCAAGCGTCGCGCCGGCGCGATTCGCGAGCAGTTGGAATCTGCTGAAGCCGACGGTGCGCGGGAGATCCCTGGCGAGTGGCTAGGTGCCTTTGCGCTCGCCGTCAATGAGGAGAACGCTGCTGGGGGACGAGTCGTCACCGCGCCGACCAACGGTGCTGCAGGCATCCTTCCCGCTGTCGCGATGTACTGGTGGCGATTCCTCGCTGACTCAGGACTCGGGGCGGGCAATGCCGTCACGCCGTACGGCGAGCTCGTCGGCAGTGCGCTGCTCGGGTTCGGTGGCGAGATAGCGGACATACAGGATGCCGATGGCGAGGTGGTCGCCGAGGCGAACCGTCGCCGTGGCATCCGTCGATTCTTGCTCACCGCCACCGCACTCGGAGCGCTTTTCAAGGCAAACGCGTCGATTTCTGGTGCGGAAGGCGGATGCCAGGCCGAGGTCGGTGCTGCGTGCGCGATGGCCGCAGCCGGGCTGACCGCGGTGATGGGCGGCACCAACCGGCAGATCGAGAATGCCGCGGAGATCGCGATGGAGCACCACCTGGGTCTCACCTGCGACCCGATCGGCGGGCTCGTGCAAATTCCCTGCATCGAACGCAACGCTATTGCGGCATCCACTGCAGTGACCGCTTCGCGCCTTGCCCTGCGCGGCGACGGACATCACTATGTCTCGCTGGATGCCGTCGTCGAGACGATGCGGCAGACCGGACTCGACATGTCTACGAAGTACAAGGAGACCAGCGAGGGCGGTCTCGCGGTCAACGTCATCGAGTGCTGAGCGGGATGGATTCGTTCTGGGACCCCAATAGTCGTCGCCGACGTCAGCAGCCGGTGGTCGCTGTCATACCGACTGAGGATGCGCCGACGCCCGGCGGTCGCTGGCCGACGAACATTCCGGCTGTTGCCCAGGTGCTGCGAGACGGGATCGACCTCGATCCTGGCATCACGTTCCTCGTCGGCGAGAACGGAAGCGGGAAATCCACCATTGTGGAGGGAGTGGCGCTTGCCTACGGTCTTTCGCCCGAGGGCGGATCCCGCCAGGCGCAGCACAGTACTCGTTCGACCGAATCGCCGCTGTCGGACTGGCTCCGCCTCCAGCGCGGCGTCGGCGCCAGCAGATGGGGCTTCTTTTTGCGCGCCGAGACGATGCACTCGTTCTACACATATCTGGAGGAGAATCCCTCGATGACGTCGCCGGACGTCGCCTTTCACGAGATGAGCCACGGCGAATCGTTCCTCGCGCTCTTGGAGAGTCGATTCGATGAGCCAGGGTTCTACTGCCTTGACGAGCCAGAGGCGGCCCTGTCGTTCGGATCGACGCTGTCCCTGATCGCCGTGCTTCGACGAATCGTCGACGATGGCGGCCAAGTACTGTGCGCGACTCACTCACCGGTCCTCGCTGCTCTTCCCGGCGCGCGGATACTGGAGGTCGGCGACTGGGGCATCCGCCCTGTCGACTGGCACGATCTCGAGATAGTGAACCACTGGCGGTCGTACCTGGAGTCTCCGGAGCGCTATCTCCGTCATCTGCTCGATTAGATGTTGCGCCGTGGTGGGGTATCTGCGCCGCTCATTGCTGCGCAGCGCGTCGCGTGGTGTGCCGGGTGGGCGCCGTGGACCAGGGATCCTCGGGCCATGGATGCTTTGGGTAGCGGCCACGCATCTCGGCGCGCACCTGCGAGTATGGGCCGGCCCAGAACGATGCCAGGTCGTCGGTCACAGCAAGGGGATGTCCGCCGGGAGAGAGCAGATGGAACAGCACCGGCACGCGGCCCCTGACGAGACGCGGCGTTTCTGCCCAACCGAAGCACTCCTGCAGTTTCACCGCCACGACAGGCCTTGCCGTTGGGTCATCGACAGGTGGGTAGGTAAGACGGACGCGTGATCCGCTGGGTACCTCGAGGCGTTCGGGAACCAGTGCGTCGAAGTCGGCTGCGGCAGGCCAGGGAAGCACGCGCCGGAGCGCCGAGGTCAGGTCGATGCGCGCGGCGGGGATGCCGGTGGCGAGGTTCGAGAGCTCAGGGCCGAGCCAGGAATCGAGGGTGCCGAGGAGTGCAGCATCGGAGACATCCGGCCAGGGGGACCCGAGCTCGCGATGCAGCAGAGCGAGGCGCCGCCGCAGGCTATCTGCGGCCTCTGACCACGTGAACACCCCGAGGCCTTGTTCCTCGACGGCACGGCGAGCGGCATCTCGGCCGCCTTCACCCGCCTGAACGCGCACGGGGACGGACGAGCGGACGATCGCGCCGAGCCGGCGCTCGCGACGCGCCTGGACGCGACCATTCACGAACTGCGCTTCGATCCGGTCGGTGATCAGATGGGCCGCTGCCTGCTCTGCCTGGCTCTCCGAGATGGCGGCAGCGGAGCGGATGATCGCTCCGGTTCCTGCGGCAGCTCGACCCTGAGCGCGCGTGACATCGGCCACCGCCAGCCACTCGACACCTGCGAGCGGACCTGCGATCCCCGCACGGGTTCCGGACGCGAGGAGGAAGGTGGCACCGTGCGCCGAGTGGTCGACGCGGCGGGCGATCCGCTCGGGGAAGGCGAGTGCGATCAGAAGTCCGACCTGATCGGCGCCCCCGCGCTCTGCGCCGGTCTTACTGTTCCTGCTGATCTTGCTGTCGGTGGAAGTGAAGCGTTCGAGGCGCCGGACTTCCTGCTCCCAGCGGCGGGTGTCGGGGCTTCGTCCGTTTCTTAGCGCGATGAGTGTGGCCGTGACATCTCCGTCAGCGATACGGAGCTCACCGCCGATCAGCGCGACGACCTCGGCCGCCATGCGCCCGCCGACCAGCACACTCCCGTCGCGAAGCGCGCGGGCAAGACGCGGATCAGTCGGAATGCGGGCGAGCTGCCGGCCCTCTGCGGTGGCCCGTCCATCAGTGGAGATCGCGCCGAGTCCGTGCAGCACGGCGAGGGCGTCACGCAGGCTGTCGGCGGGAAGCGGATCAACCAGCCGGAGCCCTGCGCCGCCTGGTGCACCCCAGCAGGCGAGGAGCAGGGCAGCATCGGTGAGATCCGTCGCTTGGATCTCGGGGGCGGGGCGCGCGGGTGCCGCGGCGTACGTCCGCTCGTCGACGCATCGGACCACGATGCCCGGTCCCTGTCGGGTGGCGCGCCCGGCGCGCTGGATAGCGGATGCGCGGGATACAGGCCCAGTGACAAGACCACTCATCCCTCGCGCCGCATCGCGTTGCGGTGCACGAGACAGGCACGTATCGACGACGAGGCGAACGCCGGGGACGGTCAGCGAGGATTCGGCGAGTGACGTCGTGACGATGATTCGGGCTGGCTGATCGGGGGTTCTCCCGCTGATCACGGCATCCTGCTCGGCGGCGGGGATTTGGCCGTGCAGTTCGCGGACGTCGAACTCCGCGGCGAGACTTCGGATGCGTCTGGCGATCTCGGATACCTCGCGCGCTCCGGGCGCAAAGACGAGGGCGTCGGCGGTCGGGTTGCTGCGCACCAGATCGCGGTGCGCGGCAACCGCCGTGCTCGCGACGTGGTCGAGGAAGGCCCAGGTCACCCCGCGCTCGTCCAGTCGCGGGGTGGGGCTCGGCGCCCAGCGCACGTCGAGTGGATGCGCGGGAACCGTCTGATTCACGATTGGGGCAGGCGACGCATCCGTACCGAGGACCGTCGCGAACCGATCGGCGTCAAGAGTCGCAGACATCGCGACGAGGACGAGGTCTTCGCGTAGTTCCCGAACCTCGCCGAGCAGTCCGATCAGCAGATCCGTCTCCAAAGCGCGCTCGTGCACCTCGTCGATGATGACTGCGCCGATTCCTTCGAGTCCTGGGTCATCGAGCAGACGGCGCAGCAGCACTCCGGCGGTCACGAACTCAATTCGGGCGGAGGGTTCCACGTGGCGCTCGCCGCGTACGGTGAACCCGACGCGGGAGCCAAGGGGCGATCCGTCCAATTGCGCGAGCCGTCGAGCGGCGGCGCGGGCGGCGACCCGTCTTGGCTGAGTCACTATGACTCGGCCAGGGACACGATCGGCAACGATCGGCGGGACGAGCGTGGTCTTGCCCGTACCTGGTGGCGCGCTGATGGCTACGGATGCGCTCCGGTCGAGTGCGGCGCGCAGATCATCGACGGCGGAGGCGAACGCGAGCCCGCGACCGATCCTCGACGGGTCGAACGGGGCGCTGGTCACCCCTCCAGTCTCTCAGCGTTCGAGGCGCGTGCGCGTGCAGGTCAGTTTCGCGGCGTGGGTGCGTGGGTGCGTGGGTGGGTGCGTGCGGGGTGCGGGGTGCGGGGTGCGTGGCGCGTGCAGGTCAGTCTCGCTGCGCGCTTAGGGATCAAAACGAGGCGGTGGCCGTCTGGTCGCAGTAGCGACGTCGGGGCATCGCGTGGGGTCAGGGCGGTGCGACGACGCGAGTGCTGAGGTCGTCGACATCCGAGCGCATCGAGATGCTGCATTCACCATGTCGCCCAGGCTCGGTCTTTCTCGGCACCGAGGGCTTCGTCGACGGCGGTGTAGTTATGGTGTGGTGATCGCCAGCGGGCGTAGGGGTCCCACCAGTTCGGGCCTCGGATTTCGGGCATGCCGTTGCGCATGCGGATGAGCCAGATGTTCTCGTCGAGGGTGCGGTGGTGGTGCCAACATAGGGGTACCCCGTTGCTGGTGTGAGTGGGCCCACCCAGGGCGTGTTCGGTCACGTGATGGATTTCGCACCATTCTGCACGGATGTCACACCCGGGGATGAGGCATTGTCGGTCTCGGAGCACGATCGCCCGGCGTTGGCGGGCGTTGAAGATCCGCGCGGTGGTGCTGATTCCCACGATCGCACCGTGTTCATCGAACAGTACGCGTTCGATGCCGCCTGCGCATGCGGCGTGGTCGGCGGCGCCGAGGGGCACGTCGTATCCGGCGCCCTCTACCGTCGCGCGGCCGGTGCGGTGGATGTAGTTGTCGGCACGCACTGAGACGACGAGGGTTGGTGCGGCACCACCGAGGGTGGGCATGCCATCGGATGCGGCAGCGACCATGATGATGCTCGCGAACGCGTCGTGCCGTTTCTGCGCATGCGTGCGAAGATCAGCCGTCCCCGACGCGGGCGAGGCGGCTTTGTGGTCCGGGAGACCGTCGGCACGGCCGGAGAGACCATCACTCTCACTGGCGGGCGCGGTGCCGGGTGCCGTGCTGTACTTGGCGGCGAAGCGATCACGGTCATCAGCGGCACCGTCGCCGTCGCCGTCGACACTGTCGTCGCCGGCGTCGCCCCGGTCGCCCCCGTCGTCGTCGGAACCCCGGTCGTCAGCGGCAGGGGCGCCTGCATGGTCGTCGCCTACACGGTCGTCGTCGGAACCCCCGCGGCCGGAACCCCCGTGGCCGGAACCCCCGTCGTCAGCACCATCACCGTCGCCGTCGTCGTCAGAGGACCGGAATCGCACCGCGCCTCCCGCACTGGCCTCGTCATCGACTTTGGGGTTCATCAGACTGTCGAAGAGTTTCTGCAACTGCGCCGCGACTTCCGGGAGGAGCTCACCACGCACAGGCACGGATCCGTCCCGGAGCCGCCCGATCGTGAAGAACCGGCGGCGCTTGCCTGCCCGATCTTTCGGCTCCGCACCGTCCGGGTCGAGCCGGTCGATGATGTGCGCGGTCAACCCGGCCAGCTCATCCGTTGTGGGCGGTGGTGCCGTCTCGCAGGTGTCGGTGCTGTCGCCATCCAACGCCAGCCCACGCGCGAAGCGTGCGAGTACGGCATCCGCCGCCAACCGATCCGCCGCCCCGAGACGCCTGGCCTTCAGCAACGGTGTCGTGCAGGCCAGAAACCCACTCAACGACATCACCCCATCGGCCAGCGCGGCCGACAACTCCGGGAACACCCCTGGCAAAAGCTCGCCCGAGGTGATGTCCAGATCCCGGTGCACCGCCGCCACCGCCGAGACATATCGCCGGGCCGCGTGCCCATCCACCAACAGTGTGCGTCGGAGGAGTTCGGCGGCGTCCCGGCATCCGAGTTGTGTCGTCAACCTCGCGTCGCGTTCGCACTGGTCCCGCTCGACCACCCGGTCTGTCGCTTCAACGATCGCACCGTCCACCCGCCGTTGAATACTGCCGAGAGCCTGAATGATGCCCAACAGTTCACCGTCGTCCGCGAACCGTACCCCGCCACGTGCCGCAGAAGCAGACATCGCATCGGCCAACTGCCGATCGATGCTCTCCAACTCCTGCACAAGCGATGTCATACCTCCATTCAACCGCAGGCCACAGACATTCATCCGTCGGATAAAGCCCAGATCAGAAGCTATTCACGAACGGTGGATAACTCCACAAAACGCCAAACCTGTGCAGAACAATAGGGCTGGCCCCGAGGCCGCGGCAGGTCGATAATTCATCACATGACGATTAATGCGCGCGCGAGAGATCACGACGCCGTGGTGATCGAAGATCTGCGCGTCCGCCGTGGGAAGCGCGGCGTGTTCGATGGACTGTCGCTGCGCATCCCGAAGGGCGAGGTGATCGGGCTTCTCGGTCCGTCCGGGTGCGGCAAGACGACTCTGATGCGCACGATCGTCGGCGTGCAGCGCACGCAAGGCGGATCAGTGACTGTGCTCGGCGAGGCCGCTGGATCTCCTGGCCTCCGTCGTCGAGTCTCTTACGGCACGCAGGGCGCGGCTGTGTACACCGACCTCAGCGTGCGCGAGAATCTGCGGTATTTTGCATCCGTGCTCGGCGCTCCGCGCACTGATGTTGATCGAGTGATCGCCGAGGTGGGCCTCAACGACCACGCGCAACAGTCCGTCGCTGCTCTCAGCGGCGGCCAACTGAACCGGGTGTCATTGGCAGTTGCGCTGCTTGGTTCTCCTGAACTGGTCGTTCTCGACGAGCCGACGGTGGGCCTTGACCCGGTGCTGCGCGCCGAACTCTGGGCATTATTTCGTCGCATCGCCGATGCTGGCACCACGATGCTCGTGTCGAGCCACGTCATGGATGAGGCCCTGCGTTGCGACCGGCTGCTACTCATGCGCGAGGGGCGAATCATCGCCGACACGACTCCGCAGGGCCTCCTCGAGGCGACGGGTGAGATGGATGCCGAGGCAGCCTTCCTTGTGTTGATCGAGCGCGACACCACGCGCGAACGCGACACCCCGAGCGAACGCGACACCACAGGCGAACGCGACACAGAGAGTGAACGCGACACAGCGGACGAGCACAGCAGCATTTCAGCGCATCCTGAGACGCGTCGCTCGCGGCGGGAGGGGGAGCGATGAACTTCCGCCGCACTCTCGCCACCGCTGGTCGCGTGCTCAGCCAACTGCGCCACGATCCGCGCTCGATCGCGCTGATGCTCATCGCCCCGAGCCTGCTGGTGGGGCTGTTCGCCTGGCTGTTCGCCGATCAGGAAGGAGTCTTCGACCAGTTCGGCGGAGCGATCCTGGCGCTATTCCCGTTCATCGTGATGTTCCTGATCACCTCGATCACGACGCTGCGTGAGCGACGGTCAGGAACCCTCGAGCGGTTGATGACCACGCCCCTCGGCAAAGCCGACTTCATCCTCGGCTACGCCCTCGCGTTCGGGCTGATGGCTATCGTGCAGGCAGTGATCACGGTTGCCTTCGCCGTCTACGTCTGCGGCTTAGGGGTCGACGGCCCGCTCTGGCAGCTGGGTTCGGTGGCGGTGGTGGATGCCGTGCTCGGCACAGCCCTGGGACTACTGGCCAGCGCTTTCGCGCAGACGGAGTTCCAGGCAGTGCAGTTCATGCCGTTGCTGGTGTTTCCTCAGATCATCCTCGGCGGGCTGTTCATGCCGCGGGATCAGATGCCCGACGTGCTGTATGCGATCTCGGACTGGTTGCCGCTCAGTCATGCGATCGACGCGATTCAGGCGGTCGCTGCAGGGGATGCGGGATGGGACGTCGGGGGCCCGTTGCTGATCGTGGCGGCGTTCGCGGTCGGCTTCCTCGTGTTGGCGCCGCTGACGCTGCGGCGCCGAACGCAATGACGCTGCGGCACCGCTAACGCTGCGGCACCGCTAACGCTGCGGCACCGCTAACGCTGCGGCGCCGAACGCAATACGCGCAGACCGAACGCAGCGACTCGCAGCCGGCTGAGACCTAAAAATGCCCCGCCGTGGATCTCAAGAGATCCGCGGCGGGGCATTCTGGTCTGAATCTCAGATTACAGCGGGCGGAGCCGGGGGAGTTGCTTCGGACTCAGGAGCCTTCGCCTTGGCGCGCTTGGGTGCCGTGGCAGGCGCAGGCGCCTGCGCCTCCGCGATGCCCGTGCCGATACCCCGGCCGACGGCCTGGCCCTGGATGATCGCGGCGAGGTCGAGCCCGGTGGCCGAGCTCACACTGTCGAACACTGACTTCAACGCCTTCGCGCTGTCAGCACCGACGACGCTGGAGGCGCCGTCTTCGCCGGAGCCGCCAATGATCGAGACACTGCCGATCGTGGCGTAGCCCTTGGCGAACTCGCTCATGATGTCCGGCAGGACGTCAAGCACGCGCTGAGAGAGGAATGCTTCCTGGTTCGACGCGATGGCCTTTGCCTCTGCTTCGAGGGCGGATGCTCGCGCGTCACCCTCCGCACGAATGGCGTCGGCTTCTGCGTTGGCACGAAGGCGGCGGGCCTCGGATTCGGCTTCGGCGAGAGCACGGAGTGCGTTTGCTTCACCGGTTGCCTTGGCTTCTGCGGCGTGGGCTTCACCAGCCGCGCGGGCCTTGTCAGCCTCTGCCTGCTGTTCGGCGATGCGGGTGCGTGCCTCTGCCCGCTTGACCTCTTCGATCGCTCCGGCCTCGGCCGCCTTCTCGCGAGTGTAGAGCTCAGCCTGAGCGCGGGTTTCGGCCTCGTATCGCTGTGCATCCGCGACACGCTTGACGTCGGCATCCAGCTGCGCCTGGCGGTTCTCTGCCTGCTGCTGGAGAACTGCCTGCTCGGCCTGGGCGCGGGCGAGGTGCTCTGCCTGCTCTGCCTCAGCACGGGCACGGCCGATACCGGCGTTCGAGTTGGCGGTGTTCGTGTCGAGGGCGGTCTGCTCGACCAGGTTCGATTCCTGGTTGGTGATGACCTTCTGGTTGATCGCACGATCGGCGTTGGTCTGCGAGATCTCGGCCGACTGGCGCTTCGACTGGATCTCCGGCGCACCGAGCGACCGGATGTAGCCGACGGCGTCGGTGATGCCCTTGATCTGGAACGAGTCGAGGATCAGACCCTGCTCGGCGAGATCCTGTGAAACGTCAGCAGCGATCTGGTCGGAGAACTTCTTGCGATCGCGCATGAGTTCGACGACGGAGAGTGTGGCGACGATACCGCGGAGAGCACCTTCGAGCTGCTCGGTGGTGAACTGCTCGATGGCGGCATCCTGCGAGGCGAAACGCTCTGCGGCCCGGCGCACGTAGAGCGGATCGGAGCCGATCTTCACGATCGCGACGCCATCGACGTTCAGAGTCACGCTGTCCAGCGACTGCGCCTCGGCGTTCAATGAAACCTGGCGCGAGCGCAGCGAGATGATCTCGTGGCGCTGCGTGATCGGGTTGACGAGCGATTTGCCGTTCACGATGACCGTAACGGGCGAGTCGATGGTCTCGGAGCTGCTGGTGCCATCCGCCGAGACGATCGCGCGTTGCACCTTCTGCTTGCGGCCCGAGATGACCAGCGCCTCATCTGCGCGCGCCACCTTGATCCAGCTGCGTGCGAGCAGCAGTGTGATCAGACCGACCACGATCAGGACGACGACACCGATGCCGACGAAAATTAGGATGCCGAAGGCTCCTGCGATCTCCATGTATGTACCCTCCCTGTGGTCCGCTTTCGCGGAAACTACACAGAGTCGACTATGCCAGACATGGCCGACGAACAACGGGGCTGTGGATACTTCGGTCAGACCTCGCGGAGCTTTTCGGTCAGCTCTCGGAGCGTGCGCAGTTCGCCGTCGTTGAGGCGTGACATCTGCTTCGCGATCGAGCGGCCATGTACCAATGCCACTTCGCGGAAGGCCCGAGCGCCGGCATCCGTCGCTCTAAGCAGTGCACCGCGTCCGTCTTCCGGATCGGGACATTTGGCGATCAGGTCCCTCGCGACCATTCGATCGACGAGGCGCGAGACGCTGGGCTGGCTGATGAGCATGTTCGCTGTCACGTCGCGCAGGCGAGTGGTCATCTCCGGTGCACGCGTGACGGTGAGGAGTACGTCGTACTCGGCCTGCGTGATCGGAGTGTTCTCGAAGTCTGCCGCCATCGCGGCGAAGAGTTCATGCTGCGCGCGGAACAGGCCTTCCCACGCTTCGAGCGCGAGCTTACGGTCTGTCATAACAACAGAGTAACGGAATGGTGAAGGGCCGGTCGGAGAGGCTCCCGACCGGCCCTTGTCCCTTGCACCAAGAGTGTCCTGCAATCACATGCGGTGTATGCCACAGCAAACATTCACCGTGCGATAACTGTATAACGGCGTGGTAACGAATGCAACGGTTTGGTTACGGAAAGTTTGGATGGATGCCGATGTTCTGTCCCTTCTCACGAGAGTTGGCACGTTCTCACGAGAGCTGGCATTGCCTCCGGAACCACTCCACAGGAACTTCACCGACTGACGAATGGGGGCGCATCCCCGCTTCTGCAGGAATACCTGCACGCGTCACTGGTTGTGGCAAGGGTGACTTCTTCCGTAGGTATCTCGACCGCCCCCGCCCGCACAGCTCTTGTCGTTGGAGCCTCTGGAATCACAGGGTCGGCGCTGGTGGAGCAACTTGTGCACGACGGCTGGGAGGTACTGGCGCTCTCCCGGCGCGCGTCCTCGTCCGAGGGGGTTCGCGGCATCGCCGCCGACTTGCGAGACCTTGGCAACCTCACTGCAGCTCTCGCCAATGAGCGCCCTACCCACGTGTTCTTCACGGCATGGCAGCGGCAGGCGACCGAGGCCGAGAATATTGCGGTGAACGGGGCGATGGTTCGCGATCTCCTCGCGGCCCTGTCGCATGCACCACTCGAACACGTCGCTCTGGTGACGGGCCTCAAGCACTACCTCGGCCCATTCGAGGCTTACGCCGCAGGCGAGATGCCTGACACTCCGTTCCACGAGGAGGAGCCGCGCCTCGACACTCCCAACTTCTACTATGCGCAGGAGGACGAGCTCTTCGCTGCCGCCGAGAAACAGGGCTTCACCTGGTCGGTGCATCGTTCGCACACCGTGATCGGTTACGCCGTCGGCAACGCGATGAACATGGGACTGACGATCGCGGTGCAGGCGACGATCGCGAAGGAGCTCGACCTGGACTTCGTGTTCCCCGGCAGTGACATGCAGTGGAACGGGCTGACCGACATGACCGACGCGGGTGTCCTGGCCGAGCAGATGGTGTGGGCCTCGACGGATCCCGCGGGCGCCGACGAAGCGTTCAACATCGTCAACGGCGACATTTTCCGGTGGCGGTGGATGTGGCCACGCCTGGCCGGGCACCTCGGCATCGACCCGCGGCGTGTCAAGGGCTACGAGGGTGCGCCAAAACCCCTCGAAGAGCAGATGGCCGCTCACGAGCATGCTTGGCCCGATATCGCCAGCAAGCATGGGTTGGTCGAGTCCGACCTCAGCCGCGTCGCCTCCTGGTGGCACACTGACGCCGACCTAGGCCGCGAAATGGAAGTCGTCACCGACATGGGTAAGAGCCGGGATGCCGGGTTCCTCTCCTACCGGCGCACGGAGCAGGCGTTCGCTGAGCTCTTCGATCGCTACCGTGACGAACGTCTCATCCCGTAATAGCCGGGTGGCGAGATGCCTTGCCGAAATCCGACATCTCACTTACGGTTAGGCATATGCCTAAGTATGTCGATGAAGTCGATGCCGTGCTCCGCGCTCTCGCGGATCCCACCCGCCGGGCCGTCGTGGAGCGGCTGACGAAGTCCCCTGCGATCGTTTCCGACCTCGCGGCACCGTTCTCGATGGCATTGCCATCACTCATGCAGCACCTCAGCATCCTTGAGAACGCGGGTGTGGTCACGTCGGAGAAACACGGGCGCGTGCGTACCGTGAGCCTGCGACCGGGTGCCCTCGACGTGCTACATCTGTGGCTCGGCGAGCAGCGAACCCCCGCAGAACACCAAGCCGACCGGCTCGGCATCCATCTCGCACTGGCGACCCCGAAGGGAATCTGAAATGACCCGCGTTCGCATGGACCTTTTCACTTCGCTGGACGGTTACACGCCGTCCGACGCGACACCCGACAACCCGATGGGCGAAGACTGGGAGCGCCTCACAGCTGCGTACGCCGCTACCCGTACGTTCCGGGAAAAGGTCTTCGGCGACACTAGCGGCGCAGGCACGACCGGCGTCGATGACCGATACGCCGTCGCGTTCGCCGAGGGAGTCGGCGCCGAAATTATGGGCGCGGGGATGTTCGGACTCCACTCCTTTCCGGACGATGCAGACTGGAAAGGCTGGTGGGGCGATACACCGCCGTTCGGCACCGCGGTCTATGTGCTCACCCACGCCGCATCGCGTCCGTCGCTCCCGATGAAGGGCGGCACCACGTTCCACTTCCGCGATACCGCGATAGAGGACGTGCTCGCCGAGGCGACGGAGGCCGCTGGCGACCTGGATGTGCGCGTCGGTGGTGGGTACCGTACGGCGCGCGACTTCCTGCGCGCCGGGCTCGTCGACGACCTGCACCTCCAGGTCGCTCCGATTTTCCTCGGCCGTGGTCATCGGCTGTGGGACGACCTGCGCAGCTTCGAACTCACCCACAAAGTTACGACGGAAGTAGCGGAGAGCGGCGTGATCCACGTCACTCTGACGCGATAGGACGCACTGATGACGATAGAACGCCGACTCGCTCGCTCCGGATTCACCCTGACCCGTGACTACCCCGCTCCTCTTGAGCGCATCTGGGATGCGTTCGCCGACGAGGACCAGAAGCTGGTTTGGTGGGGTGACGGCGACCGCGTGGAGACTCGTGAGTGGGTGTTCGACTTCCGCGTCGGCGGACGCGACGTCGACGAGGGTAAATTCCACAACGGTCCAGTCTCACGGTACGAGGCCACGTATACCGACATCGTCGAACACGTCCGCATCGTCACGACATACGACATGTGGCTCGACGGGGCCCACATGTCGACATCCGTGGCGTCATTGGAATTCGAGCCGACGGATGCGGGCACCAGATTCACGCACGTCGAGCACGGTGTCTTCTTCGACCAGTTCTGGGCTGACGGGCCGGGACGTGAGGAAGGCACCCGAGGCCTGCTCGACGCACTGGGTAGCTACCTCGCGTGACGCCTCCATCACTCAGAGACCAGCGCGTGCGAGCTGCGAGATGCAAGCCGGGGAGACGACGACTTGCATCTCAAGCCGCTTGAGGTCGCAAGGTGGGGACATGAACATTTCAGAAGACACTCTCTACTCCATCGGCGAGGTCGCACATCGCACCGGGCTCAGCGTCAGCGCCATCCGCTACTACGCCGATGAGGGGCTCGTACACTCGACGGACACGACCGACGGCGGCCATCGCCTTTACGACGTGGATGCGATCGCCCGCCTGGAGTTCGTGCGCACGCTGCGCGACCTCGAGACCGGTCTGGATCAGGTGCGCCGCGTCCTCGCCGGAACGACCTCGCTGCGAGACATCCTCGCCGAGCATCTCGATGTCATCGAGAGGCGGACGACGGACATTCAGGCGAAGCGAGCCGTGCTCCGCGCACTCGTGCGGCAGGAGGGCACGACGGAACGCGCGAATCTCCTGCGCAAGTTGGTGACGATGTCCGACGCCGAGCGTCAGCGACTGGTCGATGACTTCCTGGATGACGTCACCGCAGGCCTTCCAGATGAGGCGATCGAGCGGATCCGTAAAGCGCGGCCAGTGCTATCGCCCGACCCTGCCCCGGAACAGCTCGATGCCTGGGTCACCTTGGCAGAGCTGCTGCGGGACGACCGGTTCCGTGAGGCGACCCGTTCCTATCTGCACGAGACGTATGCGGAGTTCCCCGGCTCGGAGATCTCCACACCTCACGTGCAGGATTTCATCAACTCGGCGGGCACCGACCTGACGCCAAAACTGATGGCTGCTCAGCAGGCGGGATACGCTGCGGATGACGCCCAGGTGGTCGCCCTCGCCGCACAACTGGTCGAGCAGCTCGCACAGGCCTTCGGAGTCGCGGCTGACGACGACCTTCGGCGACGGCTCGCGGCCCGCTATCACGATCTCGACAGTCTCACCCTCGAGGCGCTCCAGGACGCGGACTACAACGCGACCGAGGGGCGCTACCTCGAACTCGTCTCGATCATCAATGATCAACCCCACCCGGATGCGGCTCTCCTCGACAGCGCTCGCCGAGAGCAGAGCGACGGTGACGGGCCCGGTTTCCGAGACCTCGGCCAGTGGCTGTCCGCCGCAATTCTCGCCGCGCGGTAATTCAGAGGTCGGCGCGGACGGATGCGGCGGGGTGTCGCCCGCAGGGACAGTGCCGGGGCCAAGACTCATCCTTGCCTCCGCGTACGATGCAAGGATGAGGGTCGTCCGCTTTCTCCTGACTCGTGTCAAGTGGGACGTACTGTCCGCGGTCGTTCTCGTCGGCCTGTCGTTCGTGCCGGGTGTGGCGCAGCAGGGGCTGGAGCTGGCCACCTCGCCCGATCGACCGCTCGATCTGCTCGGCGCATCGCTCATCGTGATCCAGGGCGGCGGAGTCGCGCTACTGCGCCGATGGCCACAATGGTCCTTGGCACTGACCTTTTCAGCGTTCGCGGCGTACCAACTGCTCGGGTTCCCCACGACGTTCGCTGCCCTCGGTCTGCTCGTTGCACTGGTGGGCGCGGGGGCGTTGGTCGAGCGGCATCGGATGCTAACTGCGATGCTCGCCTTGGGTGGGTACGTCGCTCTCGTCGTGGCGCTGATCGCGCTCAACGCCGCACTCACCGTGCTCGACGCACTGGTCTTCGGCGCGCTTCTGGCGGCGCTGTGGATGTTCGGTTCGTGGCTCCGATCGCAGGCCGCTTTGCGTCGCGGCCGCACTGAGAGAGCTGAACGGGAGACGATCACGGCCGAACGGGCGCGCATTGCACACGAGCTGCACGACGTGGTCACTCATCATGTGACGGCGATGGTCGTGCAGGCTGAGGCCGGTCAGTTTCGTCAGAATATCGATCAGGGGACGCTGGATCTCCTTGCGTCCATCGCCGACGGGGGCAGAACGACGCTCGTCGACCTCCGCAGTCTGCTCGGGGCTCTCGAGGGGGATGCTGAGGTCACGCGAGCGCCCGCCGAGCAGCAGGTCGGCGAGATCGTCACCCGGGCCCGCTCGACCGGTCAGGTGGTCGAGCTCGTGGAGCGTGGCGAGCCTCGACCGCTGACAGGGGCCACCGGACTCGTGGTCGTTCGGGTCGTGCAGGAGAGCCTCACAAATGCGATGAAGCACTCGCGTGACGGTGCCGCAGCGGTGGCGATCGAATATGGCGAACGTGAGATCCTGGTTGAAGTGGTCAGTTCCGGCCGCAGCCGCAAGAGTGCGGCTTCGATGTCTGGGGGTCGGGGGATCATCGGGATGCGTGAGCGCGTGGAACTCGTGGGCGGCGACCTGCAGGCCGAACCGGTCGGCGATCGGTTCATCGTGCGTGGGCGGCTTCCCGCATGAGTGCGGACTCGACGAGCATGCCCATCCGTGTCGTCGTCTGCGACGACCAAGAGCTCGTGCGCACCGGATTCGTCACCATCATCGATGCTCAGCCCGATCTCATAGTCGTCGGCGAGGCGGCTGACGGAGAAGAGGCCGTACGGGTCACCCGTCGCGAGCAGCCGGATGTCGTAGTGATGGATATCCGTATGCCTCTTCTCGACGGGATCGAAGCCACGAGAAGAATAGCGGGGCCGCAGGTCTCGGACGCGGCGCGCGTGCTCGTGGTCACGACGTTCTCGCTGGACTCACTCGTATACGACGCCCTACGCGCGGGCGCGAGCGGCTTCCTGCTGAAAGACGCCAGGCCCGCCGAGCTGACGGCGGCTATTCGGACCGTTGCCGCGGGCGACTCGCTGATCGCGCCGGCAGTGACGCGATCGTTGATCGGACGCTACGGTGAGCGGCTGCGACCTTCGACGCAGGGCGGTGCGATCTTCGAAGCGCTAACGGCGCGGGAACGCGAAGTGCTGATCCTCATCGCCGAGGGGCTATCGAACGCAGAGATCGCTGCACAGCTCGTCATCAGCCATGAGACGGTGAAGACCTACGTGTCACGCATCCTGACGAAGCTCGACGTGCGTGATCGGGTGCAGGCTGTAGTCCTCGCGCACAGAGCGGGACTCGCCGCCTGGTCTTGACTCTCCGCGCGGATCGCTAGTATCCATGCCACTTGGGTCCCCCGAGCGAGGGATCACAAGTGTCCACCCTCGTGGGATTCGCCGTGTTCGCAAGCTCCGTAACGTCATTCTCGCACCCCGAAATCGAGTAGGGGATAAGGAGCAAGAATGACGAAATCCACGCAGGATCTCAAGCCATCAGCCAAGCCCAGAATCGAGGGACCCCGAACTCGATCCTGGATCAGAACGACCGTCGTCGTCGTCGGTTTCGCCGTGGCGATGCTCCTCACGAACTCCATCGCCGCAGAGCTGCACAACCCTGTGGCTGCGCTCATCATCGGACCCGTCCTGGCCATTGCGATGGCATACCTGTACATCTGGACAGGCCGACGCGTCGAACGTCGCCAGGTGACAGATCTCGCAGCGAAGGGCGCTACCCGTCACCTGCTGATTGGCGCGGGGGTCGGATTAGCTTTGTCGGCGGTGACCATCGGCATTCTCGCGCTTTTCGGCGCCTACACGATCACCGGCTGGGGGTCACTCGCCGGTGCGTTGGCCGTCGCCGGAACGATGTGCGCGGTCGCCGTTTCGGAAGAAGTGTTCTTCCGGGGAGTCGTGTTCCGACTCATCCAAGGTCGATGGGGCGCAGTCGTGGCGCTCGGCGCCTCGGCGATCATTTTCGGACTCGTCCACATGCTCAACCCGGGCGCCTCGCTGTGGGGTGCGGTTGTGATCACGATCGAAGCCGGACTCATGTTGGGCGCTGCCTACCTCGCGACCGGGTCGCTGTGGTTGGCCATCGGCCTGCACTTCGGCTGGAACTTTGCGACGGTGGGCATCTTCGGCACCGTGACCTCCGGCTCTGAGGCGCGCGATTCCCTTGTCACCGCCGTGACAAGCGGGCCGGCATGGCTCTCCGGGGGAAGTTTCGGACCAGAAGCCAGCATCATCGCCGTCCTGGTGTGCTCGGTGGCGACAGCGGTGCTTCTGATCGTGGCGCGCCGTCGAGGTCGACTTTCGCTTGGTCGTCGCTGATCGCCAGGGCCGGAGCGGTCGCCCGTGCGGGCAGCGGCGGTCCGGTCCTGACAGCGTGACTCCTACTCTGAGGCGACTGACCGGGTGCTGAGAGGGAAGCGTGCTCCAGTGAGCTGTTCGGAGACTTCCCAAAGCCGTCTGGCCGTGTCTAGATCCTGTGCGGCGGCGGACGGCGCACCCACCGCGGCCGGTCCGCGGACTCCGCCGAAACGGCTCGGCCCCGCGAAGCTGCCGCCGCCCAGGTCTCCGACCGCCGCCAACAGAGTGGGAAGTGCGCCGCCCTCGGGGCCGTGGGCGAGCAGAGGCGTGCTGATCGCCGACAGAACATCGAGAGCCCGGTTGCCGCTCGTGATCCGGAATCCGGTAGACGCCCAGCCGGGATGGGCGGCGGTGGCGATCACCGGTGAGCTGGCAGCGGTCAGGCGGCGCTGCAGCTCAGCGGTGAACAGCAGGTTCGCCAACTTGGACTGTCCATAGGCGCCGAACGGCTTGAACGCGCGCCGCTCCCACTGCAGATCATCGAAGTCGATCCGCGCGGTGCGGTGTGCGGATGACGAGATGGTCACGACTCGGTCAGCGACGCGGTCAAGCAGCAGGTTAGTCAGCGCGAAATGCCCGAGATGATTGACCCCGAACTGGGTCTCAAAGCCATCCTTGGTGTGCTGTAGCGAGTCGGTCATCGTGCCGGCGTTGTTGATGAGTACGTCCACTGCGCTGTCGATGCCGGCGGCGAAGTCCCGAATCGACGCTAGCGACGCGAGGTCTAACGGGCGGACTTCGACTTCACCATCGATCGTGGCGGCCGCAGCTCGACCCTTGTCCTGATCTCGCACGGCGAGGACGACTCGTGCTCCTTTGGAAGCCAGCGCGGCTGCCGCCGCCCGGCCGATCCCGCTATTGGCGCCGGTGATGATGACGGTGCGGCCGGTCTGATTTGGTATCTGAGAAGGTGAAGTCAATTTAGACATGACGTTAATGTAACCAGTGGAAACAATCTTGTCAACGGATACATCATTGATAGACTGCGCGTATGACGACTTCCCGTCCGTATCACCACGGCAATCTTCGTCGGGCCGTGCTCGATCAAGCGGCGATCGTGGTGCGTGACCGGGGAGTCTCTGAACTGTCGTTGCGCGAACTGGCCGCGACGATCGGCGTCACCCATGCCGCCCCGCGCCGGTACTTCGCCGGCAGGCAAGACCTTCTCGATGCCCTGGCTGTCGAGGGTTTCGTTCGGCTCGGTACCCGACTGAATGAAGCTGTCGAGGCATCGTCCGATTTTCACGAACAGCTTCGTTCGATCGCGCGCGTCTACCTCGACTTCGCGACCTCCGAAGCGAACCTCGTCGAGCTGATGTTCGCTCATAAACACGGAGCAGGCAGTGAAGCTGTGGGCCAGAATGCCGAGGCCGCATTTGCTCCGATTCTGCACGTGTTCCAAAGCAGCGGGACCCAAGATCTACTGCGGGGCCGGAAGCCGGAACGAGTCTCATTCGTATTCCTCGCCACTCTCCAAGGCCTCGCCGGCCTCGTCAACTGCGGCGTCATCCCTGCCAGTCAGCTTGGCGAGTTGATCGATGAGGCAGTTGGCCTTTATCCACCGAATCTCGCGTAGCTTGTCGATGTGAGTTCCAACGAGGATGTGCGGTCGTTCCTGAAGTCACGACGCGCTCGAATCGACCCCGAGAAGGTAGGGTTCGGCGCGGGCAGCCGGCGCAGGGTCCCGGGCCTGAGGCGCGAAGAAGTCGCGGCTCTCGCAAACGTCAGCGTCGACTACTACACGCAGCTCGAGCAGGGGCGGGACCTCCGACCGTCCGTCGCAGTGCTCGCCTCGATCAGCGATGCGCTTGATTTGGACGCCTCGGAGCGTTCGTATCTGACCCGCCTGACACGCTACGACGAACCGGCGAAGGGCACGGAAAAGTTGCGGGGTGGCCTTCGCGACTTGGTCGAGGGGATGCGCACTCAAGGCGCATTCATCGTCGATCACCGTATGGACGTGCTTGCCATCAACCGCATCGCAGACGCGCTCATGGGCGGGGCGATCAGTGGCGGGCAACACGACTGGAACCTTGCCAGGTACGTGTTCGAGGACCCTCACGCTGAAGTGACGCATCCGGATTGGGATGAGGTGGCCGAGAGCATGGTCGCAACACTCCGCTACGGCGTGACGCGGCGGCAGGACGATGTGGCACTCGACCGTCTCATACAGCGCCTCCACGGATCCGATCGATTTGCGCAGCTCTGGGAACAGCACGATGTCACTGCCAACACCAGCGGATCCAAACGCTTCCAGTTCGGCAGCCACGTCATCGACGTGCATTACGAGGTCCTTGTTCCTCCGACAGATGCAGACTTTCGGTTCACCATCTACAACGCGGCGCAGGATTCTGCGGCATACGAAGCGTTCGCCGCGATCATTGACGCTGCCGAGACGAATGCCCCCTGGGTGGTGACACCGACACCCCCTTAAAAGGTCACCTTCCACCCGGCACCTAATGCCGGGAAAGTGGAGGAATGACTACGCACACAACGAACAAAGTCGCCATCGTGACCGGCGCGTCGAGCGGCATTGGCCGTGCCACCGCGCAACGACTCGCGGCGGCCGGGTATGACCTCGTCCTCGTCGCGCGCCGCAAGGACCGGCTCGAGCAACTCGCCGCCCACCTCGGCGCTGCCGAGCGAACAGTGAGGGTTGTGGACGGTGACCTCGCTCATCCCGACACCGCGCAAGCTGCCGTCGCGGCGGCGATCGACATGGCGGATCGACTCGACGTTCTGGTCAACGCGGCGGGTCTCATGCTCATTGGTGACTCCGTGCAACAGCCCGTGGACGACTGGGAACGCATGATCGACGTCAATTTGCGCGGCTTGATGCACCTGACCAAAGCAGCCCTACCGCGACTCCTCACCACAGCCTCGGAACACGGTGGCCCCACTGATGTGATCAACGTCAGCAGCGTTGCGGGCCGGGTCATCGCAGCGAATACGGCCATCTACACGGCAACGAAGTTCGCCGTGACTGCCGCGACAGACGCATGGCGGCAGGAGTACGCCGGCACGGGGCTCCGATTCTCGGCGGTTGAACCCGGTTTCGTCGACACCGAACTTGGCTCGTTCCAAGACGCAACCCAAGCGTTCTACGACCACATGGCGTCCGAGCAGGACATCCTTCACCCCGACGACATCGCCTCCGCTATCGAATACATCATCACCAGGCCAGCGAGAGTCGCAATAAACGAGATCCTCGTCCGCCCGTCCCACCAGCAATAGATGCCGGCCAGTTCGCGTCACATCGACGGCGCCGCTCGAAACGATTTGGTGACGTGGCTACGAGATTGCGCGCAGTCGGGGGATGTCGCGTCTTCAGCGTCTGCGGCAACTCAGAGCGACCGCCGCCCACCCGATTGATCTGCCGTTCAGGTCGTGCTGTTAGCGTCGCTCCCCAGCGAAAGGACGATTGAGTGAGTCGCAAAATTTGGGTAGGGCTGGGCGTGGCAGTCGCACTGTTTGGTCTCGTCGGATGCAGCAGCACCAGTTCAGAGGAACCAGCCCCCGAGAGCAGTCAGCAGGAGGGTTCGTCTCAACAACCCGATGTGGAGGGTGTCCCTGACGTGGTCGCGGAGGTGAACGGCGTAGAGATCACCAAGGACGAATTCGTCAGTCTTTATGAGATGCAGTTCACGCAATCGCAGTCTCAAGCGCAGCAGACCGGCGAAGCTATCGATCAGGATCAGTTGCGCACGCAGACGGCGGAAGCGATGGTCGACACCGAGCTCCTCGTGCAGGAAGCAGACGAGCGCAAGATCGAAATAACACAGGAGGAACTCGATTCCGCGCTGGAGCAGCTTGCTACGTCCAGCCAGATGGAGTCGACGGATGCTCTGCTCGCGGCGCTGAAGGAACAGGGCATGGGTGAGAAGGAAGTGTTCGCTGAGCTGGAGATGCAGCAGAGAGTGGACCGTCTTCTTACCGAGGAGGTCGGAGACGCGGAACCGACCGAGGAGGAGCTCCTCGAACTCTACGACCAGGCTGCCGCCCAGCAGGAGCAGTCCGGTGGCGAGGCGCTACCGCCGTTCGAAGAGGTGAAACCGCAGATCGTCGAACAGGCCGTGAACACCAAGAAGTCCG
This sequence comes from Microbacterium sp. Y356, assembly GCF_059445355.1. Taxonomy (NCBI): domain Bacteria; kingdom Bacillati; phylum Actinomycetota; class Actinomycetes; order Micrococcales; family Microbacteriaceae; genus Microbacterium; species Microbacterium sp. Y356. The sequence goes on along the minus strand of NZ_JCAIUE010000001.1, from coordinate 1,195,198 downwards.
AGGCCTACCAGACACTGGCTGCCCAGCTACGTGAGGGAGCAGAGATCACGCTGAACCTGTGATCCGGTGCCCCCGAAGCGCCGGGACAACGGTTCAGAGCGAGACACCTGCCGATTCTCGCATCTCAGCGGGTCCAGAAGCCTTCAGGGGTCGACCCAGGTCGGAAGCCGAAGCTTTCGACCATTGACATGGCCTCAGGGAAGTTCGCCGCGAGTGTGGCCGGGCCATGAGCATCGCTGCCGAACGACACCGCGCGCCCTCCTTCTTCTCCCCACCACTGCGGAATCCACGGCTCAAGTCGTCGGGTGTTCATCTCCAAAGCCCTGCCAGAATCAGCGATCGCGCGCATCGCCGCCCGGAACCCGTCTTCGAATGGTCGCGGATTGAAAGGCCCTGCCGTGAGAACTGGCCAGGAGCGGGCCGCGTAATCGATGTGCGTGAAGACAGCAAACGAATCTGAGCCAGCGACCATTCGCGGGATCTCTTCGAGGTACGCCCGCATGACTTCATCCGCTGGTCGATGGCGATAAAGGGTTGTTGGCTCCGTTCGATCCTGGCCATCGGACGGGAGCATGTGCAAAGAACCGTTTACGCGATCGATCAGCCCGCTCGATAGCAGAGCAGTGGCCTTGCTGTCCCACAGGTGGGGTTGCCCGAATTCCACCCCAGTAAGGATGCGGAGGTCTGGGTACTTGTGACGACAACGGTCAATTGCCTCTAGGTATCCTTCGAAATCGAACGGGGGGAGTCTCACGTACCCGGATTCGTCGACGTAGCGCTGGCCGTATTCACCGATATCTCCGGCGTCGACGCGCCAAAAATCCTCCAGATCAAGGTGCTCCGTGAAGACGAGCGCTGGCAGCCCGATTCGAGAGGCCTGCGCGCAGATTCGACCCATGGCACCAGCCGAAGACGGGTCAGAACCGGCATCCCACGAATACTCGCTGTGAACGTGAGCGTCCGCGGTCAGATTTGTCATGCGCTCAAACTACCCGGATGCGGCGAATCGGCCGGCTCGGTAGCATGCAACGCATGGCTATCAAACTTGAGAACGTCGGCGTCGCCGTTCGCGATCTCGAAGCAACGATCTCCTTCTTCACTGACCTCGGGCTCACGGTTATCGGGCGGGACACGGTCAGCGGCGAATGGACAGACACAGCCGTCGGCCTGGATGGCAACCATGCCAAGATCGCGATGCTCCAGACCCCAGACGGTCACGGTCGCCTTGAGCTCTTCGAATACATCCACCCCGACGCGATCGAGTCGACACCGACTCTCCCCAACGAGATCGGCATGCACCGCGTCGCCTTCTCCGTCGACGACATTGACGAAGCCCTGGCGATAGCCGCGCGGCACGGGTGTCATCCGCTTCGTGGCGTCGCTACCTACGAGGACGTCTACAAACTCACGTACCTCCGTGGCCCCAGTGGCATTCTCGTGATGCTCGCGGAGGAACTGAAGAAGAGCTGACCGCCGATCAGCCGGCGATCCGCCACTTGGGGGTTGCGTCAGGATGCACTGACGTCAGATAATACTGACGTCAGTGATATCTGACGACGACCACGAGGAGACGCAGATGATGAAGAGTTCCCTGCCGAGTTCGCATCACCCTGACTGGGTCTTGGAACTGGAAGGCTCGGACATATTGTCTGGGCGAGCCGAGTTACCGGAGTTCAGGAGCACACCGTGGACGGTTCATTTCTCGCTTCCGTCTGAATTGTCGGAGCTGGACGGGGTAGCCGACCCGTTGCTGTTCATCTATGCCGGAGCGGGATCTGTTCGAGACATCGAATCGAAGATGGATGAGCTCGTCGCAATGGCGAGGGAACAGGGGCGTTCGTGGACAGAGATCGGCCGGGCTCTCGGTGTGACCAAGCAGACCGCGTGGGCACGCTTGTCACGAGTGGTGGCGGATGGAAAGACCAAGACGATCGAGGATGCTGGTAATGGTGAAGTGCTCGTCCGCAGCAAGGACGACATAACCGCCGCCGACGGGGCAAGGCACGACGTGCTTGAGGGGAAGGCCGCCGCATCCACGCGGACGACATCCAATGTCTTCCAACTGCTCGAGCGCAACGGCATCCCGACCCACTTCGTGGACAGCGTTGACGACGTCACTTTCCGAGCTCGCGACGTAGAGATGATTCCGCTGGAACTCGTAGCGCGTCGTTACGCCGCCGGTAGCTTCCGAGATCGCTTCCCCGAATTGTCCGAAGGTGCGCTCCTCGAAGAACTCGTCTTTGAGATCTTCGAGAAAGACGATGCCCAACACGATCCGCTGCTCGACTTTGACTTCGATGCTGGCCTTTTGCGGCGCCGCGTGCCGAACAACACGGCGGCCGAAGCGATCGGAGCAGGCGTCAAGGCGGGCGACCTCATCAGCGAGGAGCCTCTGGGCGAGAGCCGCTACGCCGATATCTCGCCGGAGCTCATCGCGAGCCTTCGGGACCGAACCGTCTCGGCCTTCGAGATTATTGAGGACGCCTGGCGACAGCAAGGCGGCGTCTACATGGACTTCAAGATCGAGTGTGGTTTCGATCGCGAGACCCGCGAACTGGTCGTCGCGGACGTCGTTGATAGCGACTCTGGCCGTCTGCGCTTCGGCAACGTCGACATGTCCAAACAGTCGTATCGAGACGGCACGGCTTCGCTGCCAGATATCAAGAAGAAGTTCGACGAGGTCGCAGCTCTGACGGATCGCTTCGTCTGACCGGCAAGATCATCGATTCACGCCGAGCCGCATCACACAACGGGGGGATAACCCCCGTGAAGAATCGGATGCTGGCCCGCTGGCTGATCGAACCATACGAAGCGAGGATTGATTCATGACCAACTTCCTGCTCGATGCCCAAGCTGGTAGCGATTCTGACACGCTGGGACACGTGACTTCTTCACCGCCCATCGAACGCCCGAAGCGCGGCTCTAGCTACGGCAGGCTGTGGCAGTCCGTACCGCGTGAGCTGGGCTTCCTGCTGCTCACGTTCCCCATCGTGACGGTCGGGCTCGTGATCGGGTGGGTGCTCTTCGCCGTCGGGATCGCAACCCTGATCATTTGGATCGGCCTCTTCATATTCGTTGCCGGCTTGTTCGTTGCCCGGGCCTTCGGCACCCTAGAACTCACCAGGTTGAGTTGGGCCGGGCTTCCGGCTATTGCTCGTCCACGCTGGGAGCCGGCCGTTCGCCGTCCGGGCCTGAGCGGCTGGTTCCGTGGTCTCTTCAGCAACGCTCACTATTGGCTCTATCTGCTGCACACCCTGCTGCTCGGATTTATCCTGGGGACATTCACCTGGGCCGTCAGCCTCGTGTGGGTGGCCGTGGGTGTCGGTGGTGTCAGCTACTGGTTCTGGGGTCGATTCCTTCCGCAGAGCGAGCAAGACGTCTGGTTGCATGACGTCGTGCTCCGGTTCTTCTTTCCCGAGTTCCAGATGGCAGACAGCTACGTCGGGCGCTTCTATGGAGAGAGCGTGCTGTACGCGATAGCCGGCGTCGTCTTCCTGGCGACGCTGCCGTGGGTGGCCAGAGGTCTCATCCTGTTGCATCAGGGACTCGCGGTAGGTGTGCTCGGCGCATTCCGCTCAGAGGCACTCGAGCGAGAGGTCGCCGACCTCGGCGCGTCGCGTGGTGCGGCCGTCGCAGCCGAGGACCACTCGCTGCGCCGCCTTGAGCGCGACATCCACGACGGGCCTCAGCAGCGGCTCGTGCGGCTGCAGTTTGATCTGGCCAGCGCAGGGCGCAAGCTTGAGAGCGATCCGGAAGCCGCCCGCACGCTACTCGATGGCGCCATGCAGCAATCTCGCGACACGCTTGAAGAGCTGCGTGAGCTGTCCCGCGGATTCGCACCGCCGATCCTGCAAGACCGCGGCCTTGCCGCTGCGATCGATTCGCTTGCCGGACGCAGCACAGTTCCCGTGACCACAACGGTGACACTCACCGGTCAGGCGCTGCCGCCAGAGGTCGAGCGCAGCGCATACTTCGTGGTGGCTGAACTTCTCACGAACGTGACGAAACATGCATCCGCATCGCGGGCAGAGCTCACCGTCGACTCGACCAGGGCCATTGCCGGTGCGGGAAACGTGCTGTCGATCGTCGTCTCCGATGATGGCGTCGGGGGAGCGGAAGTGGCAGAAGGGCGCGGCCTGGCCGGCCTCCGTGAGAGGATCCATGGCCTCCGCGGCAGCCTCCACGTCACGAGTCCGGCAGGCGGTCCAACCGTCATCTCGGCGAGCATCCCGTATGAGGCGACAACGGGCACGGTATCTTGATCGGATGGCAGGCCAGAGGGATGACGATCGCACGGCGGTGAGAATCGTCTTGGCCGAAGACTCTCTCCTGCTGCGCGAAGGTCTCATCAGACTCTTCGACGAGGCAGGGTATGAGACGGTGGGCGCCTACGGCGACGCGGATGCCCTGCTCGCCGAGGTGGCGGAGCTGCAGCCCGACCTCGCCGTGCTCGACGTACGGATGCCGCCGACCTTTCGCGACGAGGGGGTGCGTGCTGCCCTCGAGCTGCGCCACCGGCATCCGGATGTAGGCATCCTGCTGCTCAGCCAGTACGTCGAAGAGACCTACGCGGTGGAATTGCTCGCCGCCGGAGACACAGGTCTTGGTTATCTGCTGAAAGACCGGCTCGCATCAATCGACGAATTGAAGGATGCTGTCGCGCGGATTGCCGACGGCGGGACCGTGCTCGACCCGCAGGTCGTGCGCCAGCTCCTCGGACGCCGTCGGGATCCGCTCGCAGCTCTGACCCCTCGGGAACGCGAAGTCATCGCGTTGATGGCGGAAGGCCGCACCAACGCCGGCATCGCGGAAAGCCTTGTCATCGGCGTTGGGGCGGTTGAGAAACACGCGACATCAATCTTCAGCAAACTGGGCCTCGACGGCTCTGGATCGGCGCATCGCCGTGTGCTGGCGGTACTCGCCTGGCTGCAGCGCTAAGGCAGACCCTCACCAAGGTGACACTTGTCACGAAGTATCGTGACGCGCTGACACTTCCGGGTGCTCCGCGCACCTGATGGTCTTGTCGGACACCCTCTGCGCGCTACTGTGCGCGTCTCGACTCGAACGGCATCCATGCGCAAGATCACCAAATCCATCCTTATCGGCGTAGGCGTCATCATCGCCGTACCAGTACTGGCCGTTGCGACGACCTTCACCGTGAATGTCGTCGCAACGAGTATGGAAGCGGGAAGGATCCTGCCATACGGGCAGCTCGTGCCTGTTGATGGCAAGGAGGTGAACGTCGTCATCTCCGGTGACGGCGAGGAGACCATCGTGCTCATTCCCGGGCTCGGGACCGCCGCACCAGGGCTCGACTTCGCGCCTCTGGTCCAGGAGCTGAAGAGCGACTATCGCGTCATCGTGGTCGAGCCTTTTGGCACAGGTCTCAGCGACGGCACCGACACGGCGCGCACCGCGGAGAACATCATGGGGGAGATGCATGAGGCGCTCGAGCACCTCGGTGTCGACCGTTTCGTACTGATGGCGCATTCGGTCGGAGGAATCTATGCACTCACCTACAGCAGCGCATATCCCGATGACCTCATCGCATTCATCGGCATCGACAATAGCGTCCCTGATCAGGCGGGCGCAGAAGACCCGCTTCCGGCGGACTTCATAGCCACGCTGGGCGACCTCGGGATCATGCGTGTCCTCACGGCGATGTCGGGTGACGCTTACGAGGGATTCCCGTATGGCGAGCAAGAAAAAGAACAGATGGGGCTGTTGACGATGAAGAACACCACTGCATCAACGATGGTGGATGAGATGCGGCACAAGTCAACGAACTTCGCCGCGGCCAGCGGCAAGACCTTTCCCGCGGACCTGCCAGTGCTGGACTTCGTCAGCTCGATTGATACCGGCGTGACGGGCTGGGTGGAGATCCACCGTCAGCAAGTGGAAAGCGTCGATCATGGTCAGATCGAGGTCCTCGATGCACCCCACTACCTGCACCACGTCCTGTCGAAGGAGATTGCGCAGAGCACGCGGACATTCCTCTCGGAAATCGCATCGCGCTGAGGGCGGACTATTCGTCGGACGGTAGAGCATCCGCTTCGGGCATGCCGGGACCGGGGCCGGGGCGAACTGGCGTGTCTTTCGCTATATCGACTCGCGTGACGCCGTTGCGCTCGGTCACCTCAATTCGCGGAGCCGCGTCGTCTTCCGAGGCGTCGGGAGCCGAGGTCAACTGGTCGTGGCGCTTCTGCTCATCCGTCATGCCGTCATCGACGTTCAGGTCTCCTTCTTCGGGAGTTCGGTCGTCACTTCCGTCTGCTGACATGTTCAACTCTGACATCGCGTTTCCTTTGGTCGGTGGGAACCAGGTTGACAGCCAAAGGCAGTTTCGCATCGCCCATTGACAATTAGTCGTCGTGTTCACATAGATGCTATTTGCAGATAGCAGTGAGCTCCGCGAGGACTCGGGGATGCGCGAGCACACGAAAGTGGCCGCCCGTGTCGAGCAGGACGTTCTTGGCCCCCGGGAGCTCACTGCCCTCAGGAATGTGGGGATCGAAGCGGGCATAAACCGAGATGACCCTGCTGTTGATGGCTGTGTTCCGGGTGAGGCTAACGATCTCCGGGTCGGTGGGAGAAAATGCGCGCAGCGTGCGGCCGACCATCAGACGCGCATATCGAGATCCACCGAAAGGTGTCGCAATGGCGAGCATGCCGCGCACCCGGCTTCCGGCAGCACCGACCATCACCAGCTTTCCCGCGAGGCCTCCTTTGCTGTGCGCTACCAGGACAACGTCCTTGAGATTCTCGGCCTGCAGGTAAGACGCGACCTCCTCGGCCATTTCCGCGATCGGTCGATGGTTCCGTCGGAGTAACTCCACGATGTGTACAGGGTGGCCCCTGGCATGCATCTCCTCGACCAGCGGCTGCATGAACTTCCAGGTTTCGAAAACTCCGGGCAGCACGATGATGGGAACCCCATTACCGATCAGGAAGGAAGAGGGGGCGGTTCGGTTGAAGAGCGCTCGCGTCTGCCATACCAGTGCATACGCGTAGTCCCATATCCACCACACGGCGGCTCGGAGCATGTCGTTCATGCGGACAATTCTCTTCGAATTTCCGGAGGACCGGTGAAAGAGCGGATGACGGAGGGACGTAGTCGACGTCACTCTTCTGTGCGGAAATTGGCTGCCTTGTGTGTCCCGTCACAGAACGGCTTGATCGTGGACAAGCCGCACCGACACAGGGCCACGGTACGGCGACTGCGCTTTATGGGCTCGCCGTCTGGGGTTCGAAGCTCAACGTCGCCGCGGAGCAGTAGGGGGCCATCCGGGTAAGGTGTGATCGTCGCGCGCTCCGTGTTCATCGTGTGCCTCCTGTCCGCAATGATGATGTTCCGTTCGACCATGCGTCGAGGATGTGCGCCCCTACCCAACCATCGACGGTCAGGCACGCGGCCGCACCGAACATAATGTCCTTGAGCAGGTCGGGCCGGTCCTCGGCGAGTGCGCCGGCGAGATCACGGCCTGCGATCTGTTCATGCACGGCGTCCGCTTCGACATGCTCGTCGAAGTAGTCAGTGACGTCTTCGCCGAAACCAAGTCGTCGAAAGCCATCGCCGTACATGCGGTTCGGAATCGAGGATGTCATTTCGAATGCGGCGAGGTGGCCGACGATCGCTCCGACGAGTCGTCGGTTGATACCGAACATCGACATCATGTTGTGCGAAGTGAGGGTGACAGCCGGGACCACGTCGACGTAGCTGCCGTATGAGTCGTCCAGTCCGGCACCCCGCATCGAAGCAGCGAAGATCGTGGCGTGCATGCGATCAGCTCGCCCACCCCCATATTCGTCGGCTTGGATCTCCACGAGCGCTGCTTTGGCGCGACCGTGCAAGCGGGGGATCGCCCAGGAGTGCGGATCTGCTTCGCGCAAGGTGTACACGGATCGCTGCACGAGGAATTCGCGCGCCTGCTCCACCGTCGCCTTCTTGGCCACATAGCGCGACAGGCTCGGTCCGGAGTCGTCATTGGTGAGCGCGAACAGCGATCTGGCGACGGCATCGATCGCAGGATCGGGGAGATCCGGTATCTGCACGGCCGCGCGGAGATCGCTTTCGAAGCGCTCTTCTAGGATTCGTCGCGTTGTGATCAGCTGTGGGTCCCATTCAAGATCCGATGCGAATTGATCGACCGATCCATAGGCGGATGCGTACAACGTGAATAGGGCGAGTTGGATGTCTTCGTCCCTGAAGATGTCAGAAGTCTCAGCGACCGCGCGAGCTGCCAAGGCGCCATGATCAAGGCCTTCGCGTGAGCCGGTGAGGTGACGCATTACGGCGTTACTGAGTGGTCCGCGCGAAGCGAAGGGCAGACGGACAGCGTCTGGGGCGATGGCGATGGTGGACACAAGTCACTCCGTTCCTGGGGATACCAGCATTTTGCGGGTATCGATGTCGCGAAAGAACCTCCTTGACGTTTGCCGCCGGAGCAAGTAGCGATTCGCTCACACGTATCCCACATGTTGCCCGTTGACGCAACCCCCGAACGCCACCGCTCGTGTGGGGCGTAAACCTGTCGAGTAGACCCGCTCGGAGGCCATCCGGCAGCGGCGCAACGAGATCATGGAGGCAAGCAATGTATTTTCACGTGCAAGAGTTCATCAACGAGATCGCTCAGGACGAGCCGGATCCCGCGGCAGCGAACGCGCTGCAAGAAGGCCTTGGTGGACAATTCGGCGAGATGCGAACGATGATGCAGTACCTCTTTCAAAGCATCAATTTCCGCGGTCCGAACGGTAAGCCGTACAAGGACCTGATCCAGGGCATCGGTACGGAAGAGATCAGCCACGTCGAACTGATCGGGACGACGATCTCGCGGTTACTCGACGGATCCCCGCGCTACCAGGGAAAGCCCACTGATCCGGTCGACGAGCCGGCTGCCGGCGGAGCCACGCCGTTGAGCATCGCGCTGGATACGAGCAACATCCACCACTACCTCGTTGGCGCACAGGGGGCCCTTCCCGTGGATGCTGCGGGCAATCCGTGGATGGGCAGCTACGTCTACAATTCGGGCAACCTCGTCCTCGACCTGCTCTACAACCTCATGCTCGAATCGACCGGCCGTCTGCAGAAGTGCCGCCTCTACGAGATGACCGACAATAAGACCGCCCGCAGCACGATCTCTTATCTCATCGTTCGAGATCAGGCGCACGAGAACGCGTATGCGAAGGCGTTGGAAACGCTCGGAGTGAACTGGCGTACTTCGCTGCCCATCCCGAAGACGAATGCCGAGCAGTTCCCTGAGGTCAAGGCGCTCCTCGACCTCGGGCTGCAGAGCAAGCAGTACTCCTTCGACCTGACGGCGCAGTCCGAGGCGGGGAAGATCTTCCAGGGAGCATCGCCCTCGAATGACGGGACGGTTCTCGACGCGAGTGAGCAGGCGCCGTCGGGAGTTCCGATGACCATCTCACCCGAACGACTCGAGGAGTACTCGCCGGGAGCCGATGACGAACTTCGGAAGCTCATCGAAGCCACTGCGGCGATGGAAATGGCCGATATCGATGCGACGTTCGGACGAATGACCTGAGCAGGGTGGCCGATGGCGGGCGAGGAAAGGGTAAGGTCTCCGGATGGACGAGATGCAGACGATGGTGCGCACGCAGATTGCTGTGAATGGTGGAAGCTTCTTCCTGGCGCAGGGTCAGGACCTCGAAAACCTGAAGCGGCAGGTCGAAGACGCCGCGCAGTCCACTGGGAAATTCGTGGACTTCGTGGTCGTGGGCAATCGCGCGGTGAGCGTTCTGGTTTCCTCAAGCACTGAAGTCGTGGTGTCTGTCGAGACCGTTCAATTCGATCCTCGTGATACGGGCGATGATGACGTGCCCTTTGGCGGCCTCTTCGACCTTTGAGCCGACAGATCCACGCCTTAACCATTCGATATCGCGAGAGAATTGATTCGTGACCGCGATCATCCTTAGCGACCTCCAACTCCGACTCTCCGCCGAAGGGCTCCTCGACGAGCCGTCCATCGACGATGGATTCGTCTCCGGACGGGCACACTTCGAGACGGCAGGCAACGCCGTGACAGTGCATGTCGACCCAGATCTTGAGGAGGCCGACGACGATGACATCGACGTTCGCGGGCTCGTGGAGATGGTGTCGCGGGTGCTTGCTTTTCCCGAGGCGCGTTGGCGGGCGGTCCTCGATCGCATTGCGGAAGAGATTGAGGATGCCGTCGGCGATCCCGACGCGATCGCGGAGAAGACCGACCTGCGGCTGGATCTCGAGGTGCACTCGATAACCGTGCTGCCCGACGCGGTTCTGCTGTCTTTTGTCGCGCCGCGTCAGTTCCCCGAATCGTGGATTCGTGCACAGCTGGACGACGAACTCGAGATCGAGGATGTCTTCGTCGAGGAGAAGCTCGATGGCACGTCCAGTTAGCGGGCGGCTATTTGCTACTATCGCGGCGCGTGACGCTGTGCCATCATCGGCAAATGGAGCAATATCTGTGGGTACTGAAGCGTGACGAACTCGATCTGATTCGTGAACTTGAGCCCGACCGCATCGCGGCGCTCGATGAAGACGAGCTCTTGTCATTGCATAAACGCATCCGTCGAGCACGCAACAAACACACCAAGAATTACCGTCGTCGCGCGGCCGCAGAAGTACAGGAGGCGGGAGGCAGAGGAGCCGCTGCCCCGGTCTCAAGCAAATCACGCGCCCGTGCGTATGTGTTCGAAGAGGCGCTTTCGATCGTGAGTGCCGAGCTGGCCAGGGTGGCACACGAGGCGGCCGAGGCGCTCAAGGATGAACGCTTGGCGCGTGCGCGCGCCGGAAAGTCGACCGGGCCCGACACGTCGGGCATCCAGGACGAAAATGGGATCGGCCCTGGGCAGACCCGCTCGCATCAGAAGACCACAGGTGGCGTGAAACGCGATGCCTCCAGTCGCGCCCAGGGCGCCCGCCGTCAAGCGAAACGAGACGGACGGTAGCCACGGCGACGGCGTCGCATCTGAGGCACGGGGCAGCTGACGAGAAGTAACAGAGCACCTTCGTATCCGCAACGTGGGATAGCGTCACGGAATGGAATTGGAAGACATCTGGCCGCTGTTCGGACTCGAGATCACCACTCCGAGGTTGGTATTGCGACCGATCAGAGACATCGACCTGCCAGAGCTCGTGCGGGCGGCTCTTGACGGTGTGCATGATCCTGAACGGACGCCATTCAGTGTGCCGTGGACCGACGCCGATCCCCGTGACCTGCCGAGGAACCTCGCGACATTCCAGTGGAGTCTGCGCAACCGCGTCTCGGAGCGACACTGGAACGTCGCCTTCGGCGTCCACTTCGAGGGTCGCGTAGTCGGGTCGCAGGATCTCTCTGCCCACGACTTCACCGACCGGCGCACGGTGAACACCGGATCCTGGCTCACCCAGCGGGTGCACGGCAAGGGGCTGGGAACCGAGATGCGCGCCGCGTTGTTGCTGTTCGCGTTCGATGTGCTCGGAGCGGAATGGGCTGAATCCGGTGCTGCGAGCTGGAACGAGGCATCCCTGAACGTGTCGAAAAAACTCGGCTACGAGCTGAACGGCATCACTCGGGTCGCGCCGCGGCAGGGCGAGCCCGTCGAGGAGCAGCGTGTGCGCCTTGAAAAGGCTGCGTTCGTGCGTCCAGACTGGTCGATCGAGGTCAGCGGTGTGGAACCCGCCCTCGCCCAGTTAGGTGTGAAGCGCTGAGCAAAGGTCCGAGCCGATCACGCGATACTTGACCCTGACACTGTGGCAGGCGGGAGAACTGAGACATGTTATCCATCGGAGCTTTCGCGCAGATCGGCCAGGTGACCCATCGGATGCTTCGGCATTGGGACACCGCAGGTCTGCTCGTACCGGCTCACGTGGACGAGTTCAGCGGTTATCGCTCTTATGACCCATCGCAGCTGGAACGACTGCATCGGATCGTCGCGTTGCGTCAACTCGGGTTCGGTCTCGATGACATCTCATCGATTCTCAACCAGGGAGTTGACGCGGATCGCATCGCTGCGCTGTTGCGAATTCGGCGTGCCGAGGTCGAGCAGGAGCATCGAATTGCCGCTGGCAGACTCGTTGACGTGGAACGGCGGCTTCACCTCATCGAGAAAGAGAATCACATGTCGCACATTGAAATCATCGAGAAGCCCCTGCCCGCTGTCCGCCTCGCAGCCCGTCGCACTGTCGTCGCCGATCAACCCGACGTTGCGGGCTTCGTGGGACCAGCGTTCGATGCCGTCTCAGAGCTCATCGGCGATGAGCCCGGATCGCTGACGACGCCGATTGCCCAATACGAGACGATCGACGGCGGACTCCAGATCATCGCGGGTTACGCGTATAACGGTCCCGCTCGGGATGGCTTCGAGATCATCGAGCTGCCGGCCGCGGAAGCCGCCGTCTGCGGCATCCATCTCGGATCGATGGAGCAGATCGCCGAAAGCTGGCAGGCGATCCACTCCGAGATCTTTGCTCGGGGTCTGGTGCACTCCGGCCCGTGCCGCGAGCTGTATGTGCGGGCTGTCTCGGATGACCAGTCCGATTGGGTGACGGAGCTGCAGCAGCCGGTCACTCGGCGTTGAGTGTGACGCCTTCTTTGTGGTCGGCAGTCCACTGCTGACCCCACTGATCCATCATCTCGACGAGCGGCTCCAACGATCGGCCTTGAGGAGTGAGTGAATACTCGACGCGTGGCGGAACCTGCGCGAACACTTCGCGATGCACGAGATGGTCCGACTCCAGTTCGCGCAACTGACGGGTGAGCACGCGGTCCGTGATGTCGCCGATGTCCCGACGGAGTTCGCCGAATCTGCGCGTGCCGGCTAGAAGCTTCTGGATGATCGTCAGCTTCCATGACCCTCCGACGATGCTCACCGTCACCTCAACGGGGCATACGGAGGCGGCATGTGTGGTGGAAGATCTCATTTCGACACTATCCAGACAGTCGGTATAGGACAGAAAAGTGCATACTTCACAAAATATGGAGTAGGTGGTTCGATCGTTGCATGTCTACGAGAAGGCCACAAGCGCTTTATGTCTACGTGCATCCCGATGAACGGTCGTTCAACCGGCAATTATTCGAAGCGGGGCGAGCCGCACTCGAACGCACCCACGACGTTGTGACGAGCGACCTCTACGCCATGGAATTCAACCCCGTTCTCACCCGTGCTGATCTAGGTGGTTTCGCGCAGTCGGATGAACCTTTCCTCACACGTTGGGCACATGCGTACGCGGAGGGGCAGCTTCCTGAGGATGTCCGTATCGAACAACAGAAGCTATTGGATGCTGAACTTGTCGTCGTCCAGTTCCCGCTCTGGTGGTACTCGGTGCCTGCGACGCTCAAGGGGTGGTTCGATCGGGTGTTCGCGTCTGGATTCGGATTCGATGTGCTTGATCCCGCGACTGGCATCCCGCGGAAATACGGTGACGGTGTGCTTGTCGGGAAGCGCGCCCTGATCTCCGTATCGCTCGGGGAGGGCCTCCGCTCGGTCGCGCCGCGTGGGATCGCGGGTGATCTTGATTCTCTTCTCTTCCCTCTTACTCACGGCACGCTGTTCTACACCGGCATCGAACCACTTCCGCTTCACATAATCGCGGATGCCGATGACCTGGGTCCTGATGATGTGGAGCGTGAGATCAGGCGATTCACTGATCGCATCGCCGGTGTGGCGGAGGAGACTCCGACCCCGTATCGCACGATGATGAGCGGTGACTATCGTCCAGGTCGTGCTCTACGCGAGGAGTTCGCACCGGGGCGCACCGACCTCGGGATCCATCGACGTCACTAGGACTTGGCGTCCTGGCGACTACCGAAGGTGAGACGCGCCGTTGAGGTCGAGGACCGCGCCGGATGCCCACTGCGCCCCCGGTGAGGTGAGGTAGATGACCGCTGCGGCCACTTCATCCGGAGTGCCGACGCGACCGAACGGGCTTTGCGCTCTGAGCGCGTCTCCGCCGTCGCCCGTGAGCTTCGACTCCTGTCGTTCGGTGCCGATGAACCCGGGAGCGACGCTGACGACGGAGATCTGGTGCGGCGCGAGTGCCACAGCCAGGGACTGCCCGAGCGCGTGCAGTCCCGCTTTCGCCGCTCCGTACGCGGGGTAGTCGGGCTCGCCTCGGTTTGCTCCGCGCGAGCCGATGTTCACGATCGTTCCCGGCTTCCCTGCGTCGATGAGCGCGTTCGATACGAGATAGCTCATGTTGGCAGCGGCGAGGAGATCGACGTCGATCATCTGCCTCCAGGCGCGTATCCACGTGGCGTAGTCGGTCTGGTCGACGCGGTGAAAGTTCGCTTCGTTGGGTGCCATCGCCGCGTTGTTCACGAGGATGTCCACGGATCCGAGGGCACGGACGCTCTCATCCAGCACGTTTCGTGCGACCTCGGGGTCGGTGAGGTCCCCGTTCACGAGGTGGTGTCCCTGACCGTTCAGAAGGCTCAGAGTCTCTTCCGCGGATGCACGGTTGGAGCCGTAGTGGACCGCAACGCGATCACCGCGTTGGCTCAAGGCGATTGCCGTAGCGCGTCCAATTCCGCGCGAGGCGCCGGTTACCAAAGCGTTGACCATCTACTTGCCTTACTTGTCGAGTGGTGTCTGTGCAGAGAGCTGAGTCGTCACTGGTGCGGAATTGGGCACCGGAGCAGTCCCTCAGCGAGCGGCACGCGTCGATGTTCGAAGCCGGTAGAGGCTCGTCGTCGCGGTGATGAAGAGGTCGGATCCGTCGTCTCCTCCGAAGCACACGTTGGCGACAACTTCGGGCACAGGGACGAACAGGAGTTCTGCGCCATCGATCGCGAAGACATGAATACCGTCGCCTGCTGACGACCACACGCGGCCTTCGACGTCGACTGCGATGCCGTCGGGAAGGCCGACCTCGATCGTGGCGAAGTGTCGGCCACCTCGTGCGTGGGCACCATCGACGTCGTACGCGCGGATCCAATGCCCTGGCCCGTCATCCAGACCGGACCCAGTGTCCGTCACGTATATGGTGAGCCCGTCGGGGGAGAAGGCCAGTCCGTTCGGGCGGTCCATGTCGTCGATGACCGACGTGAGGCCGTCTTCCTTCGACCAGCGGAAGACCCGACAGCCCCCGTACTCGCGCTCGCCGGGATGCCCCTCCTGCGGTTGCACGATGCCATAGTCCGGATCGGTGAACCAGTATGAGCCATCGGGCGCGAGCGCCACATCGTTCGGCGAGTTCAATCGATGCTCGCCCCAGTGGTCGACGATCTCCGTCACCGTGCCGTCGGGAGCCTCTCGCTCGAGTCGCCGCATCCCGTGAGAGCACTGCACGACGCTGCCATCGCGGTCGAGCATCCGACCGTTGGTGAACTCGACGCCATCCCGGTACACGCTGACCGCGCCCGTCGCCGCATCCCAGCGCATGATGCGGTTGTTGTGGATGTCGCTCCACCGCACTGCACGCTCGGCGGGCATCCACAGCGGGCCCTCGCTCCAGGTCGCCCCGGTCGCGAGCCGCTCGATGTTCGCGCCGTCCGGCAGCAGATTCGTATCGGTCGTCATAGTTGGGCGCCTCCTGATCCGGGAATGATGACTCCCGTGATGGTACCGGTGACGACTCGCTACGGGGCGACCGTTACCGCGACCAGCTCCTCCGAGATCTTCCATACTCGCGCAGCCTCTTCTTCGCTGCGCAGCCGGGAATAGAGCTTCTGCTCGGCCGGCGCGCCGCCCATTTGGCCGATCCCGCCCGGCCCGTACAGGCGACGGCGGCCGGCATCCGGCGCGGTGACGGCAGCCAGCGCAGCGAGCGCGGCGGTTTCCGGCGTCCCGACGACCAGCCCGCGTGCTGAGGCCCAGCGGATCAATTTGACGCCCAGAGTGTCTTCGCTTCGTCCGATTTCAGCACGGGCGGAGAGCAAGCTGGTTGGCGCGATGCCCGGATGAGAGAGGTTGCTGGTGATGCCCCAACCCGCGACAGCACTTCGTCGGTCGAGTTCGAGTCCGAAGAGCCCGAAGGCGATCTTCGACTGGCTGTAGGCGCGCATCCCGTCGTAGGAATTCTCCCAGTTCAGATCCGCCCAGTTGATTGACCCCTGGTTCGCAGCCACGCTGATCTGCGAGGTGACACGTGCGTGGCCGGCGCGCAGCAGCGGCAGCAGGTGTGCGACAAGCGCGAAATGGCCGAGATGGTTGGTGCCGAACTGCAGTTCGAACCCGTCAGCCGTCGTCTGCCGCTCGGGTGGAGTCATTACGCCGGCGTTGTTGATGAGCATGTGAATCGGTCGTCCGTCAGCACGCATAGTCTCGCCCAGAGAAGCCACCGATTCAAGCGATGACAGATCCAAGGGCAGCAGCGTGATCTTTGCGTCCGGGACGAGCCGCCGGATGCCGTCGGCGGCTGCCTCACCCTTGCTTGCGTTGCGCACGGGGAGGACGAGTTCAGCACCCACCCGAGCGAGACGAGTGGCGATCCGCAACCCGACGCCGTCGCTGCCTCCGGTGATGACGGCGCGACGGCCGGTCAGCGTGGGGATGGTGATGTCGATGGTCCTGCGTGGCATGTCGGTGCTCCTTCGTTGACTTCCTCCACTCTGCGGGTTCTTACATCCGGCATCCAGGACCTCTCAGTCAGTGGATACCGATCGTGTCCGAGTGCCAGGATCGATGCAGATGGAAGGCGAGACATGGTGATCGACAAAGCAGGGCTGGCGGACTTTCTCCGCCACCGGCGTGACGCGCTGCAGCCGGAAGACGTCGGGCTTGCGCATGGTCAGCGTCGGCGGACCGAAGGGCTCAGGCGCGAGGAAGTCGCCGTGCTCTGTCACATGTCGCCCGACTACTACGCCCGGCTGGAGCGGGGCAGTGGACCGCAGCCCTCAGCGCAGATGATCGCTTCGATCGCCCAGGGGCTGCACCTGTCGATCGAGGAGCGGGATCACGTGTTCCGTCTCGCGGGCCATCAGCCGCCAGCGCGCGGGCTGATGAGCGATCACATCAGTCCGGGGATGCTGCGCATCTTCGATCGCCTGCAGGACACCCCCGCCGAGATCGTGACAGAGCTGGGAGAGACGCTGCGCCAGACCCCGCTGGGCGTCGCCCTCACGGGTGACCTGGTTGGTCTCAGCGGGGCGCATCGCAGCATCGGCTTCCGGTGGTTCGCTGATCCGCGGACGCGGGATCTCTACGCACCGGAGGATCACGGGTTCCTCTCCCGACTGTGGGTCTCAGGGCTCCGTGAAGCGGTTTCGCGGCGCGGACGTGACTCGCGTGCAGGTCAGTATGCCGATCTTCTGCTCGCCCAGAGCGCCGAGTTCCGCGCGCTCTGGGACAGGCAGGAGGTCGGGCTGCGTCCGCGAGAGACCAAGCACTTCATTCACCCCGAGCTCGGCACGCTCGACCTCGCATGCCAGACGCTGCTTGATCCGATGCAGTCGCATCGGCTGCTCGTCTACACGGCGGCACCGGGGTCGGAGACGCACGAGAAGATGCGGATGCTCTCGGCGCTGAGCCCACGCCAGGCGCACTGAGCCAGGCGGGGTACCGCTCCTGGCCGCAAGGCAAGGAAGGGAGCGATGCCGATCGTGTCAGGCGTGCGGAACGACGACCGCTCGACCGGAGATCTCGCCGGCTTGCAGTTTCTCGTACGCAGTGAGAGCTTCGTCCATCGTGAAACGCTCGACGTCGGGACGGATCTGCCCTGAACGGTAGAGGGCTACCACCTCATAGAGGTCTTCAATCGTGCCCCAGTAGGTGTTGAGGATTGCTGCTTCGTACGGGTTGGTGAAGAACGACCACTCCACGACGCCACCCGCGATGCCGACGACGATAAGGCGCCCCTGTTGGCGGATGAGCGACTGACCGAGTGCGATCGTCGGGGTGATGCCCACGAAGTCGATGACGGCATCGACGCCCTTCCCGCCGGTGAGCTCGCGAATGCGCTCGGCCTGGCCGTCGCCTCCGGCCACAGTGACCGCGCCGAAGTCTTCGGCGCGACGCATCGCAGACTCCTTCATGTCGGTGGCAATGACCTGCGCGCCTGTGAGCGCCTTGAGGATCTGCACGCCGATGAGGCCGAGTCCACCGAGTCCAATGACGAGGACGCTCTTGCCTCCGGCCTGAAGCGCAGGAAGAGCGAGTTTGATCGCGTGGTACGGAGTGAGTCCCGCATCGGCGAGTGGTGCGGCGTCGATGGGGTCGGCATCCTCAAGCGGAATGAGGTTCGTGGCAGGCACGGTCATGTACTCAGCCATGCCGCCGTCACGTCCGAGCCCGGTCGCTAGGTAGCCCACCTCGGCGACGTTCTCGCAGTACGTGTCCTGTCCGCGAGAGCACGCCTTGCAGTGCTTGCATCCGATGGGGCCGTAGACGAGGTACGCATCGCCCTTGGCGAAACCGGTGACTCCTTCTCCGACTTCTTCGATCCAGCCGGATGACTCGTGCCCCAGGGTGAAGGCGGGCGGGATTGCTCCTGGAGTGCCCTCATCCATTTCGTTGTAGACGGCGACGTCAGAGTGGCATGCTCCCGCACCGGCGATTTTCAGCAGAACCTCCCCGGGGCCGGGCTTGGGACGTTCTACCTCTTCGATTGTGGGGAATGTCTTGTACTGCGTGTAGCGTACGGCGCGCATGGTCCTGCCTTTCGGTATGACGGTGATCCTGCCGATCTTGTAGAGACCTACATGCCCAGTGTCGCCGCTATCCCTGCTGGTGGGCAGGCGCTTGACAACCTGGCCGCCGCTCAGTACCAGTTCACCGACTGCGAGTGACCCCATGCCGAGCAGGGTGCGCCGTAGGCGCGCTGAATGTAATCCAGGCCCCAGCGGATCTGCGTGGTTCCGTTGGTCGCCCAGTCGTCGCCGAAGCTGGCCATCTTGTTGCCGGGGAGGGACTGCGGGATGCCAGTTGCTCCACCGCCGGAGTTGTACGCCTGGTAGTCCCAGCCTGACTCCTTGTTCCACAGCGAGTTCAGGCAGGAGAACTGGTCGTCGCCCCAGCCGTACTGGTCGGCAGCGATCTGCCGCGCAACATTGCGGGCGCCGTCGGGTGTGTTCGCTGCGGTGAGAGCCGCGGCGGCGGCTGCTTCAGCCTGCTGTTGTGCGATCGCGGCATCAATGCGTCCGCGTAGCGCGGCGGACTGCGCTGTCACCAGCTCGGTCTGTGCGGCGAGGTCGGCGGTGAGGGCGGGGCGCTGCAGTATCGTGTCGACATCGTCCTGCGAGAGCGAGCCGAGCGCGCTCAGGAGGCCTGTGGTTTCAATCGCGATGCTCTCGGCGCCCAGATCAACTTCGGCTGACTTCGCGTCCAGGACGACCTTCGCAGCATCCGTCAATGCGGTTCGGCCGGTGGCAACTGCCGACTCAGCTTCGGCCAATCCCACTCCGAGCTGCGCCGAGTCGGCGACCGCAGCGCGTCCGGGCGAAGCGGCGACGGCGGGGGCCGCAGCCGAGATTCCCGCAGTGACGAGTAGCCCCAGAACCGCTCCCACGGCGAGGGTGATGACAGTGGTGCGCGGGCGGGTGGGTGTGAGCAACTGAGTTTTGGGCATGACGAACGTAACGATCCTTATAGCTATCAGCGCCGCTTCGGGGCGGCAAGCGCGACCTCGGGGCTGGACGCGCAAAGTAACGATTCTGCATCATCGACCCTATGTGTGGCCTCCGTGCCGCCTGAATGCCCGGTGTGAGCGGTCGTTCGAAGATATTGCTACTCAGTCTTGCCAAGTACCGGTACTTAGTGTTACTTTCTACTGGTAGTCAGTGACACCGAGTAGAAGGGAGCAGTCAATGGCAAGTCAACTTACCGAGATGCTCAAGGGCACTCTCGAGGGCATCGTCCTCACCATCCTGACCGAGCGCCCCGCGTACGGGTACGAGATCACGGCGCGGCTGCGCGACGAAGGCTTCGTCGACGTGGTCGAAGGCACTGTGTACGCGCTGCTCGTCCGCATCGAGCAACGCGGCTTCGTGGATGTGAAGAAGGTTCCCTCTGAGAAGGGGCCGCCCCGCAAGGTCTATTCGCTCAATCGGACCGGGCGCACCCAGCTCGGAGAATTCTGGAAGACCTGGAGCTTCCTCTCCGAACGCATCGAACACCTCCACCAGAACACATACGACGAAGGGAAATGATCATGGCAGCAAAGTGGATCGAAGCGCTCACTGGAACGCTCGAACAGAAGAAGCAGTACAAGCAGGACAAGGCCCGCATCGATGGGCTCCCCGAGCCCTATGCGACGGCAGCCAACGCGATGCACCGGTACCTCATGTACTCCGGGAACGTCACCGACGGCGAGACCCTCATGACGATGCTCACCGACCTGGCCGACCTCTGGGAGCGCGCCGCGGTCGACGGCACGCCGGTGCGCGAAATCGTGGGTGACGATCCGGTGGAGTTCACCGAGACGTTCGCCAGCGCGTATCTGGGCAAGCGGTGGATCGACAAAGAGCGCGCACGCCTCACGGCGGCAATCAACGGCGCAGACGAGGAGGAGAAGAAATGATCACCGACAAGTCCAGCGGGCCCGCGATCCGGGTGCAGGGCGTCACGAAGTCTTTCAAGGATCTGCAGGTGCTGCGGGGCGTCGATTTCGATGTCCAGGCAGGCAGCATCTTTGCATTTCTCGGTTCGAACGGTGCCGGAAAGACCACACTCGTACGGATCCTGTCGACGCTGTTGAAGGCGGATGCGGGTACGGCAGTCGTTCATGGGTTCAACGTCGCGGCAGCGCCGAACGATGTGCGTCAGTCGATCAGTCTGACGGGCCAGTTCGCCGCAGTCGATGAGGTGCTCACAGGCCGGGAGAACCTTGTCTTGGTCGCGAAGCTGCGGCATTTGAAGAACTCTGGAGAGATCGCAGATGAGATGCTTGCCCGGTTCTCGCTCACGGATGCCGGTGCCCGCAAGGCCGCGACATATTCGGGTGGGATGCGGCGTCGGCTTGACATCGCGATGAGCCTGATCGGCAATCCGCCGATCATTTTCCTCGACGAGCCCACCACCGGTTTGGACCCGCAGGCCCGCATCGAGGTGTGGCAGACCATAAAGAAACTCGCCAAGGCGGGAACCACGGTGCTTCTCACCACGCAGTACCTCGATGAGGCGGAGCATCTCGCTGATCGGATCGCGATTCTGCATAAGGGCACCATCATCCAGAACGGCACTCTCGCCGAACTCAAGAAGCTCCTCCCCTCGGCGAAGGTCGAGTACATCGAGAAGCAGCCCTCCCTCGAAGACGTCTTCCTCGCGCTCGTCGGCGAGACATCGACCGCAGCATCCAGCGGAAAGGAACTGTAATGACCAGTCACTTCCTCAGCGACACCCGAGTTCTCACCGGGCGGTCCCTGACTCATATCGTTCGCAGCCCCGACACGATCATCACGACCGCTGTCACCCCGATCGCGTTGATGTTGCTATTCGTGTACGTCCTGGGCGGTGCGATCAACACTGGCTCGGACGAGTCTTATATCAACTACATGCTGCCCGGCATCCTGCTCATCACGGTCGCGATGGGCGTCTCGTATACGGCGTACCGGCTGTTCCTCGACATGCAGGGCGGAATCCTCGAACGCTTCCAGTCGATGCCGATCGCCCGATCCAGCGTGTTGTGGGCGCACGTGCTCACATCCCTGGTTTCGAACCTGCTCTCGATCGCGATCGTTACTGGCGTCGCGTTCGCTATGGGATTTCGTACCGGGGCATCCTTCGGTGCCTGGTTGGCCATCGCTGGCATCCTGACCCTATTCACCCTTGCCCTCACCTGGCTCGCGGTGATCGCGGGCCTCGCGGCGAAGACCGTCGACGGCGCGAGCGCATTCAGCTATCCGTTGATTTTCCTCCCGTTCATCAGTTCCGCGTTCGTGCCCACCGCCTCGATGCCTGGGCCGGTGGCCTGGTTCGCCGAGAACCAGCCGGTGACATCGATCGTGAACAGTATCCGCGCGCTGTTCGCCGAGCAGCCGGTCGGCAACGACATCTGGATCGCCCTGGCCTGGCTCGTCGGCATCCTCGTTGTCGGCTACCTCGCCGCCGTCGCGATCTATCGCAAGAAGATCAGTTGACTGTCGATACGAATGCAGGTCGGGCCGTCTCCTTCCGGAGGCGGCCCTTCTTCGTGCGCATACCTGTGGACAGACCTTCGACGTGGTGAAAGTCTTGAAGCCACGCGCGGATACTGATCGTGACACACACAGGGAGCAGAGCGATGTTCGAGAACTCCGATGCCTTCAGCGGTATGTCGTCCAACGACGTCGCCGCCTCACGCGACTTCTACGAGGGGGTTCTCGGCCTCGTCGTCGTCGAACAGGGCGATGGCCTGATCGCGGTGCAACTGCCTAAAGGTGGCGCCGTACTCATCTACCCGAAGGATAACCACCAGCCAGCGACGTTCACGATCCTCAACTTCCCGGTCGAAGACATCGACGCGGTCGTCGACGAGCTTGTCGCCAAGGGCGTGACGATGGAGCGGTATGAGGGCTCAGGGCAGGATGAGAAGGGGATCGCGCGCGGCAAGGCCGCAGGCCGTGGCCCCGACATCGCCTGGTTCAAGGACCCTGCGGGCAATATCCTCTCAGTCCTCTCGAGCTGAGGCGGCCGGAGCGGGAGCCTGATACCGTTCCAAGAACTTGACCCGAGATCGGAGACGCTGTGGCACTGGAGCCGACGCGAGCGCGCCCGATGGCAGGGGCCGCGATCGCCAGCCCGATGCTTGCTGTCGCGGCGGTGGTGACGACGGTGATGGGCCTCTGGTTTGTCGCCATTCCGTGCGCGCTTGCCGGTATCTCCACAAGTCTTCAGGCGCGGCGTGCGCTGCAGGCCGATCCAAATCTGCGGGGGACGACCTTCAGCCTGATCGGCTTCCTCGTTTCCGCGATCGTACTGTTCATCACGCTCTGGCCGGGTGTGCTGTATTTCTGGGGGCTGACTCTCGCTCAGCTGGGCTGAGCTCCTGCGCCACTGTAGCGGGAAGGGTTTCCCGCTACGGCGCGCGGGTCGGCTCACTCCACGAGCTTGCCCTCGGAGGAGACCTCGCGGATGAGCGCCAGGATCTCGGCGGGCGCGGGTGGGATCTCCTCACGCGTCACACCAGTGGTCGGTGACCACACGAGGTTCACCTGCAGCGCCGGATCCGTATCCGGGAAGTCGCTGCGGTTGTGGCATCCGCGGGTCTCGCGCCTTTCCAGCGCGGCTTCGAGAGTTGCCCGTGCGGCCAGCGCCGAACCCTTGAGGTCGAAGGCGTGCGCGAGATCCTGAAAACCGGCGATGTCGGGGTGGATACCGACATCCTGCATCCGAGTTTCGATCTGGTCCAGCTCGGCAAGCCCAGCCAACAGCCCCTCTTCGGAACGCACCACACCGGCGTGCTCGGTCATTGTGTTGCGGATGCCGCGCTGCAGCGCGCGCACGTTCTCTCGGCCATCGGCGGCGAGCAGGTCATCGATCTCCGCACGTGCCTCGGCCACCGCCTCTGCCGAGCGGTGCTGAGCGTCCAAGCCCTCGGCGTGTACGATCGCGGCCTGCCCGACCAAGCGCCCGTACACCAGCAGCTCGATCAGGGAGTTGCCGCCGAGGCGGTTTGCGCCGTGCAGCCCGCTGGAGGCCTCGCCGATCGCGTAGAGCCCGTCGACGTCGGTGCCATGGTCTTCCGGACGCACCCAGACGCCACCCATTGAATAGTGCGCGGTCGGGGCGATCTCGATCGGGTCCGTGGTGATATCGAGCATCTGCAGCTCCATCATCGTCTGGTAGACGCGGGGGAGACGGGTCATGATCGTCTCGCGAGGCAGATGAGATACGTCGAGCCAGACGCCGCCGTTCTCAGTGCCGCGACCCTCCGCGATCTCGGTGTAGGCGGCAAGTGCGACGCGGTCGCGGGTGGAAAGCTCCATCCGCTCCGGGTCGTATTTCGACATGAAGCGCTCGCCGAGTGCGTTGCGGAGGATGCCGCCTTCACCGCGGGCGGCCTCAGAGATCAGAGTGCCAGCGGCGTTCTCCGGCTCGATGATGCCGGAGGGGTGGAACTGCACGAGCTCGGGGTCGCGCAGTCGCGCCCCGGCGTCGACGGCGAGCCGGAACGCGTCGCCGGTGTTCTCATCGCGACGAGACGAGGTGCGGCGCCAGATGCGGGTGTGTCCGCCGGCCGCGAGGATCACCGCATCCGCATGGATCAGATAACGCGTGCCGTCGGACTGATCGAAGCCGTACGCGCCGAAGACGACGTTGTCCTTGACGAGAATGCGCGTGATGTAGACGCCGTCGAGGATCGGCACATCGAGCTGCTCGGCTCGGCGCACCAACGTGCGCTGGATCTCCAGCCCCGTGTAGTCGCCGGCGAATGCGGTGCGGCGGAATGTGTGCGCCCCGAAGAAACGCTGCGAGATGCGGCCGTCATCTTCACGTGCGAAGTCCATGCCCCAGCGCTCCAGATCACGGATGCCGCGCTCCGCGCCCTGCGTGACGACCTCGACCGTGTGCGGATTGGCGAGGAGATAGCTCTCCTTGATCGTGTCGGCGGCGTGCTGTTGCCAGCTGTCGTCGGCATCCATCGTGCCGAGAGCAGCGTTGATGCCGCCCGCGGCAAGAGAGGTGTGTGCGTCGTCGCGGTGGCGCTTGCCGACGGCCAGCACGTCGACGCCGCGTTCAGCGACCTCGATGGCTGCGCGCAGCCCGGAACCACCGGTGCCGATAACCAGGACGGTGGTGGAGATCTGTCGTTCGCGTGTACTCATGCTTCCACGCTAAGAACGCGCGCCCGATAACTCCAATGCATTGTTTATCTCGTGTCGATAGACTCTGAGCATGAACCTGGAGCAGCTGCGAGGTTTCGTCGAAATCGCCAACATCGGACACTTCACTCGCGCATCCGAGAATCTGCATCTTGCCCAGCCTTCGCTTAGCCGCCAGATCTCAACGTTGGAGCAAGAGTTGGGCGCCGAATTGTTTCATCGCGCTCGCGGGAACATCTCGCTCACTGACGCGGGGCAGACGCTTCTGCCGCGTGCGCGGCGCATGCTGGCAGATGCCGATGCCATTCGTTCCGAGATGGCAGAGCTCGCGGGTCTCCAGCGAGGGCGTGTGCGTCTCGGTGCCACGCCGACTCTGTGTATCAGCCTCGTCGCAGAGGCGATGGGCGCGTTCCATGTCGCGCATCCCGGTGTGGAGCTGCTGCTCACTGAGGCCGGCTCGAACGTACTGATCGAGCAGCTCGCCGCCGGTGCCGTCGACATGGCGCTCATCACGTTTTCGGATGCGCTTCCGGTGACGGGAGCTGCGCTGGTGCGCACGCCCTTGCTGACTGAGGAACTAGTGGTCGTTTCATCGGCGGCGCACCCGCCAGTCGCCACCGACGAGGGCATCGATCTTGCCGGTCTCGCACGTCTGCCGCTCGTATTCTTCGCGGAGAGCTACGACCTGCGTGCGGCGACAGATGCCGCCTTTCGCGCGGCCGGCCTGGCGCCGACGCCGGTCGTCGAGGGCGCCGAGATGGATGCCGTGCTGCGGTTCGTCGAGCGAGGACTCGGCGTCGCGGTCGTTCCGGCGATGGTGCTGCTCGACCGGCCGACGCTGCGGTCCGCGCGCCTGCGCGACCCGCGTCTTGCCCGTACGATCGGCCTCGCCCACCGCTCTGACGTCAATCCCACCCGCGCGGCGGCGGCGATGCGGCGGGTGATCGTGCGGACGGCCGGTGAGCTCGTCGACCGCGACCCGACGACAATGGCGCTGGTGGAGTAGCAGCGCCTGCTCCTACTCCGCTGGCAGTGCCTTCACGGCCGCGGCCAGTACCTGTGGCACCGTCGGCACGCCTTCGGCGCGGAACACCTGAACGCCCGCGGCATTTCTCACGATCACGGTGGGGGTGAAACGGATGTCCAGCGCCTCGGCTGCATCCGGATCCTGAGCCACATCGATCTCGGTGATCGTCGCGTCCGGGAGGAACCGTGCCGCGTCAGCGAGTACCGCACGCGTGCGTGAGCATGCGCCGCAGAACGCCGACGTGATCAGTGTCAACTCCATAGAGCAACCTCCCTACTCCGCCCCAACGCGCACTCGGGTAAACAAATTCCGTCGGAGGGGTTGCGGTTTAATTAATAAGTGTGGATTATTAATTAATCCATCCGGGTCTGCTCGCGATGGTCTACCTAGAGGCTCACAGAGGAGTTCAGATGCGAAAGATCATGCGAGTGGCGGCGTTCGCCACTGCCGGAGTAGCGGCCCTGGCATTGGCCGGGTGTGGTTCGAGCGGCAGCGGTGCTGCTGGCGGCGAGCTCCCGGACGGCATCCCCGAGACCATCGACGCGGCAGGCGAGAAGCTGACCGTCTGGATCATGCAGGACGACTACAGCGATTCCACGCTTGAGGCGATGAAGGCCGAGTTCACCGAGCGCACCGGCGCTGAGGTCGACGTGCAGGTCCAGCAGTGGGAGGGCATCGCCACCAAGCTCAGCACTGCGCTCGGCACCTCCACCCCGCCGGACATCGTCGACATCGGAAACACCCAGGTCGCCGGCTACGCGGCCAACGGTGCACTGCTCGACATCACCGCGTACAAGGAAGACCTGCAGCAGGGCAACACCTGGCTCGGTGGTCTCGAAGACCCGGCAACCATCGACGGCGTCCTCTACGGCATCCCCGGCTTCGCCGGCAATCGCGCCGTGATCTACAACAAGGTGCTGTGGGCTGAGGCCGGCATCACCGAGGCTCCGACCACGTGGGAGGAGCTGACCGCTGACCTCGACACGTTGGCCGCAGCCAACACGGCAGCAGACTTCTCGCCGATGTACGTCCCCGGCCAGCACTTCTATGTCGGCCTGCAGTTCCTCTGGGAGAACGGTGGCGAGGTCGCCGTCTCCGAGGATGGCGAGTGGACCTCCACTGCTGATTCGGACGAGGCCATCAAGGGCATCGAGGCCTGGAAGGAATTCCAGAACACCTACTCGGTCGCCTCTTCGCGAACCGTCGACGCTGACAACCCCGAGCAGGAGCAGATCTTCGCTGACGGCAAGGCCGGCGCGATCATCGCCACCAACGGCTCGATCAATGCCATCCTCGGCGCCAACCCCGACCTGACCGAGGATGACCTCGGCACGTTTGCCCTGCCTGGCCAGGTCGAAGACACTCAGCCGGTCATGCTCGGCGGCTCGGTCTGGGGCATCGCGGCGAAGAGCCAGAACCCCGACCTCGCGCTCGTCTGGGCTCAGATCGCCACCAGCGACGACATTCAGGTCGACTACGTCTTCGGGGAACAGGGTCTGATGCCCAACTCCGTCGAGATCGGTGAGAAGGTCGCCGCCGACCTGCCAGACACCAAGGTCGGCTTCTTCGCTGCCGCGCTCAACTCCCGTGCCACCCCGGCTTCCCCCGGTTGGACCGAGGTCGAGGGTGCACGCCTGCTGCAGGAGCTGTTCTCTACCGTCGCTGCCGGCACCGCCACTCCGGAGGAGGCTGCGGCCACCTACAACACCAAGGCTGACGCGTACCTGAAGTGATCTCGAAGGGCGGGTACCGCACAGGTGCCCGCCCTTTCCTTCCCGCCGACCTGGAGAATGAAGTGACCAAGAACCCCCGCTCGGCGCGCGCTTTCGCCGACCGCCGACTCCCAGCGTTCCTGCTGCTGACGCCGGCGGGCCTCCTCCTCACTGCCGTGACATTCATCCCGCTCGGGGTGATGGTGTGGATGGCCTTCACCGACTATGACAAGCGCTCGCTGTTCACCGGTGCCTACGAGATGGTCGGCCTTCAGAACTTCGCCGATATCCTCGTCGACGGCGCCTTCTGGGGATCGTTCTTCCGCACGCTCTGGTTCACCGCCTCGCTTGTCATCGGCAGCCTCGTCATCGGCGTCGCCATCGCGCACCTGCTGACCCGGCTCGGATCGAAGATGCGCACGGTCGTCACGATCGTGCTCGTCTTCGCGTGGGCCATGCCGAACGTCGCGGCATCCCTCGTCTGGAACTGGATGTTCCAGCCCGGCTACGGCGTGATCAACTGGATCCTTACCCAGCTGCGTGTGTTCGGCGACATGACCGCCACCGACTGGGGCTCCAACACCGCACTCGCATTCACCTCCATCTGGATGCTCGTGGTCTGGGGCGCGGTGCCGTTCATCGCCCTCACCGTCTACGCGGCTGAAACCCAGGTCGGTGCCGAGTACGTCGAGGCCGCGCGTCTGGACGGAGCATCCGAACGGAGCATCTACTTCAACGTGACGCTGCCGTTCCTCAAGCCCACAATCCTGCTCATCACGATCCTCTCCGTCATCTGGGACTTCAACGTCTTCAACCAGATCTGGCTCGTCTCCAAGGGCGGCCCGGACGGTTCAACCTCGACGCTCGGTGTCTTCACCTACATCACGGCATTCGTCGGCCTCGATCTCGGTACCGGTGCGGCCCTCGCGCTCATCACCGCCCTGCTGCTTGCCGCGCTGACCAGCGTCTATATCCGCCATCTCATCCGCTCGGGGGAGGACAACCTATGAGCATCATGACTCCCACCACCACGACTTCCGTCACCACGCCTCCCACCGCCACGACCAAGGCTCTCGCCAAGAAGCGCCGCGGCCGCAAGCTCGGCACTCCATCGCCGACCGCCAACATCGTTGCGCTTGTCTTCTGCGTGCTCTGGGCCTTCCCGATCTACTGGATGGTCAAGACAGCGTTCACCCCACGTCGTGACGCACTGCAGTCGACGCCGCAGTTCATTCCGATGAACCCGACGCTCGACAACTTCCACACCGCGATCTTCCAGGCCGGATTCTTCGACAACCTCAGGAGCTCTCTGATCGTCGTCACCGGTGCCGTGATATTCGCGATCCTTACCGGTCTGTTCGCGGCTGCCGCGCTCTCGCGCTTCCGCTTCAGCGGGCGTCGTTCGATCCTCGTGATCATCTTGCTGATCCAGATGATCCCCGGCGGTGCGACCCTCATCCCGCAGTACCTCGTCTTCAATGAGACGGGCCTGCTTGGTACCTATTTCGGTCTGATCCTCGCTTACGTTTCGGCGACCCTGCCGTTCTCGATCTGGATGATGCGCAGCTTCTTCCTGGCATTGCCCGCAGAGCTCGAAGAAGCCGCGCAGCTCGACGGAGCCAGCACGTGGCAGGTGCTCACCCGCATCCTGTTCCCGCTCGTGCTGCCAGGCGTGCTCGCGACCAGCGTGTTCACGTTCATGAACGCGTGGAACGACTACCTCATCGCCTACACGTTCATGAAGGACCAGACGATGTACACGCTTCCCGTCTGGCTCGCCTCGTTCAGCTCGCCGATCACCGGCACTGACGTCAGCGGTCAGATGGCGGCATCCGTTCTCTTCTCTCTACCCGTGGTGGTGTTCTTCGTGTTCTTGCAGCGCAAGCTCGTGACCGGAATGACGGCAGGGGCGGTGAAGGGCTGATGCTCGCGCACACTCTCATCCCTCGTCCTCGCCTGTTCGAGACGGCAATCGGTGAATTCGTCATCGCAGAATCCGTTGCGGTCGTGCAGATTCCGGGCGCCACGGACGCTGTCGCTGTCCTCACCGAACGACTGTGGGCCGGTGCTCGCATCCGCGTGGACAACTCAAAGAGCGATGGTGCCGGCATCCACTTCGTGGAGGATGCTGCGCTGGCGTCTGAAGCGTATTCGATCGAGGTGACGACGCTCATCATCACGATCACCGCGGCGGATGCCACCGGTTTCCGCTACGCGGTCGCGACCCTGTTGCAGCTCATGGGAGAAGGAATCTGGCGGGCGGCATCTGCTCTGCCTCGTACCATCGAGATCCCGGCCTGCCGCATCGAAGATGAGCCAGCATTCGAATGGCGCGGAGTCATGATTGACGTGGCGCGGCACTTCCTACCAGTGCGCGAGGTGCTGCGCATCGTCGATCTGCTCGCGATGCACAAGTTCAACCGTCTGCATTTCCACCTCACTGATGATCAGGGTTGGCGGGTCGAGATCCGCGCCTTCCCTCGTCTGACCGAAGTGGCCTCCTGGCGTGACCGCACGCAGGTAGGCGCCGACGACGCGACCGCTCCTGAAGTCACGCGTCCGCACGGTGGCTTCTACACGCAGGATGACATTCGCGAGATCGTCGCGTATGCCGCAGGCCGTGGGGTCGAGGTTGTTCCCGAAATCGATCTGCCTGGACACTCACAGGCCGCCATCTCGGCGTATCCCGAACTGGGCGTTCCTGGCCCGGGCGGTGCGCTGCAGGGGGTCGAGGTCTACCCACGCTGGGGCGTCAGCCCGTACCCGCTCAATGCCGAGAACACCACCGTCGACTTCTTCCGTACAGTTCTCGACGAGGTGCTCGAACTGTTCCCCTCCATCGACATCGGTCTCGGTGGCGACGAGGTGCCTGCGGGGCCTTGGGAAGCCGACCCGCGCTCGCAGCAGTTGGCGCGTGAACGTGGCCTGACTGGTCCGCGGGAGTTGCAGTTCTGGTTCCTCGAGCAGTTGCGCACGCATATCCAGCAGAAGGGGCGGCGGATGCTGGCCTGGGATGAGGTGCTCGAGCACGAGGTCACCTCCGATGTCACGGTGCTCGGATGGCGAGGGGATGCCGGGATCGGTGAGGCCCTGCGCCGCGGCATTCCGGTCATCGCCTGCCCCGACAATCAGCTGTACTTCGACTACCGCCAATCCGAGGATCCCCGCGAGCCGATTCCCGTCGGTGTGGTCGTCGGGCTTCGGGAGGTCTACAACTTCGTGCCGGTGCCGGCATGGGCAACGCCCGAACAGGCATCGTTCCTGCGCGGTGCGCAGGCGAACCTGTGGGCTGAGCACATGGAAGATGCGCGAGTGCGTGATTACATGCTGTGGCCACGTGCGTGTGCTTTGGCCGAGGTGCTGTGGAGCGGACCCGGAGGCGACTTCGATGATTTCGCCGCGCGTCTTGACACGCACTTGCGGCGCCTCGATGAGCGTGGCGTGGAATACCGGCGCACCTCTGGGCCGCTACCGTGGCAGGAGCGTCCCGGAGTGAGCGGACGCATCCAGAACCAAACGGAACGGCAGCAGGAGATCGACGCGCTGACGTCCGCGATCGTACGGTGAACGTGCGAGAGAAGGATGACATGGCACGACAGGGCGAGCCGCCTCGCCGGGCAACCGGCATTCTGGCGCTGACCCCGACGGAGTTGCGCGCGCTGCGACGTGAGCCGCAGTCTCCCGGCGG
This sequence comes from Microbacterium sp. Y356, assembly GCF_059445355.1. Classification (NCBI taxonomy): domain Bacteria; kingdom Bacillati; phylum Actinomycetota; class Actinomycetes; order Micrococcales; family Microbacteriaceae; genus Microbacterium; species Microbacterium sp. Y356. The sequence continues at coordinate 1,164,115 of NZ_JCAIUE010000001.1, read as the reverse complement.
GCCCGCGATCCACGTCACCAGGCAGCACAACCTGTCGGTCATCCGCCGTCTGCTCTACGCGAACGGACCACAGACCAGGCCCGAACTTGCTCGTCTCAGCGGCCTGTCGCTGCCGACCGTCGGCGGACTCGTCTCAGCGCTGGTGGATGCCGGCACGGTGCAAGATCTGGGTGTGATCGCGCGGGCCAAGGTGGGCAAGCCCGCATCGCGCGTGGCGATCGATGCCGCCGGTAACGTCTCGATCGTGCTCGATCTCACACACGACGACATGTTCATCGGTGCGCTGGTCGACTTGGATGGCACTGTGGTCGACCGAGTGCAGGTCAACATCGGCGATGCCAGCGGTGACGCCGCGCTGGAGCACGCTGCGGACCTCGCGGCTCTGTTGATCGACCGGGCGACGGCGCAGGTCGTCGGAATCGGGGTGGCGTCGCCTGGACTCGTGGACGATCGCGGTCAGGTGCATGTCGCCGATCGGCTGCGCTGGCGCGACGTGCCGCTCGCCGACGTGTTGCAGGAACGCACCGGCATCCCCACCGTCGTCGGCAACGATGTCAATCTGCTGGCGCTCGGGCTCAGCCGCTTCCGCAACCGCTCAGGACGCGACGCGATCGTCGTCGCGCTCGACAACGGCGTGGGTGCTGCCGTGCTCGAGGGTGGCGAGCCCGTGCTCGGCGAGCAGTTCGCGGCGGGGGAGATCGCGCATCTCACCGTCGCCGCCGACAGCGAGATGTGCCCGTGTGGACGACGCGGATGCCTCGACATGATCGTTGGTGCTCAGCACCTGGCCCGACGGCTCGGGGCAGAGGGCGAGGGGATCCTCGAACCGTCCGGGCGCATTCTGGGCGAGGTGCTCGCTCCCATCGTGATCATGCTGAACATCAATGTGATCGTGGTGGTGGGGCCGGCATCGCTCGTCGAAGGCCCGTTCGCGGATGGTGTTGTCAGCGGCATCCACTCACGGCTACGCCCCGCGATCATCGAGGGCTTGGATATTGAAGTCGGCGCAAACGATCCCGATCTGGTTCTGCTCGGTGCCGCGGCCACGGTGATGGAGTCTCAGCTCGGCATGCGCTGAGCGCTCTTTACTCGGGAACGCCCGGTCACCGGCTGACGTCGGTGGATGCGCTCGCTGGCCGCGGCTTCGCGTGGAGGACACCGGACATGGCGCCGAGCGCCGCACCGACCACCGTGTCGATGATGCGCTCGAAGGCGATGTCCATCGATCCGATCTGACCGGTGGCGGCGCCCGTTAGCAGTAGTACGAGCGGAGTGATGATCATGAGCGCGAGGGCGTAGTGGCGAACCACCACGAGTTCGACCGAGAACTGCATGATCCCGAGCAGGAGCGCGATCCAGAGACCCGAAGGATGCAGCAGCGCCAGCAACGCATAGACGCCGACGCCGAGCACCGTGCCCAGCATTCGGTGCAAGCCGCGCTGGAAGGCAGCCTTGCGCGCGGCGGCTGAACCGATCACGGCGATGGCGGCACCGACGATCCAATAGCTGCGCCCAGGATCGACGAAGGAAGCGATCAGCACCCCGAGCACTGACACGATGGCCACGCGCAGAAGCAGCACCTTCGCATCGGCATCGAGCGCCGGGCCGGGTAGCAACTCGCTCAGAGGGCGCGCACGTCTGGCTCGTACGCGGGGGATGAGCAGCGGAGACGCGGCAACCAGATAGGCGAACAGGCAACCGCCAGCAACGGCGGCGGTGTACTCGAGTGGCGTGATCTGAGCATGGGCGACGACCTGGGCCGACAGCCCGAACATCAGCACGAAGAACAGCGGGCCGGGTGGGCCAAGTCGGAATCCGAACGCGAGTCCCGCGCTGACGAGCGCCACGACCACGACGCCAACGCTGACCAGCCAAGGCTCCGCCGCAGCAAGGGCGCCGGACATGGCACTCAGGGTGAGCCCGATGCCGACGAACGGCAGCACTCTGGCGCGCTCGACCACGGGGGACGCACCGGCGAAAAGTACGGTGAACGCACCGGATGCCGCGATATACCCGAGCGTGGGCATCCCCAGCAGCGTCAGCACGACGATCGGCATGGTGAGTCCGATCGCAGCCTGCAGTCCCAGCTGCCAACGAGGACCATGGGACGGGGCGAAGGCGAAAAGACTCACACGTCTATTGTCCTCCCGTCTCCCGCGCGCTTCCGCCGGTCAGCCGCTTCCGGGCTCAGCTGCGGAGAAGGTTCACTCGCGGTCGAGTCCGAAGGTGCGCTTCACAAGCGCCTGCACATCACGGTCGAGTCCGTCCATTCGGCCGTTCATCGCGTCGAGACGAGTGTTCACCGCGTCGAAGCGTGCGCTCATCTCTGCGCGCAGGCCGCCGATCTCGGCACCGAGTTCACCTCGCAGGCCGCCGATCTCGGTGCGAACCACGCGAATGAAAAGCGTGGAGACGACAGTGAGCATGCCGAACATCAGGGCGATGAAGGCCCCGATCATCGTCCATATCTGTGCATCGTTCAATGCGTCCACCCCTTCATTGTCATCGACAAGGTCCACCTTGCCAAGTGGGTCGCCCACAACGCGGAATCGGTGGATAAGTCCGCCGGGCGGACAATTGCGCAGTACGAGTCAGCGGTCGCGCTCAGCGTGCCGTGAGCCAATCCGCGAATGTCTGACGGCCCAGCTCGGCTCCTGGTCCTGGCAGGGCGTAGCCCGCACGCATCCCCTTCATCTGCGCCGTGGGCAGGTTGATCGAGGGGATCCACCCGCGGTGTCCCTCGGCGCGCGCATAGGCCTTGATCATCGCGTCGAGGGCCTCTTCTTGGGGGCCAGCGACGTCGCGGGTGCGACCCTGAGGAGTCCCTGCGGCGAGGGCGGCAAGGCGCGCGCCCACCTCGCGGGCTGCGATCGGCTGCACACGGGCGCGCGGGGCGAGATGGAGTGGCCCCGCCTTAGCGCGGGCGAACAACTGCGCGGCGAACTCATGGAACTGCGTTGCACGCAGGATTGTCCAGGGCACGGGCGACTCCTCGTACACCTTCTCCTGGGCGATCTTGCCGGCGTAGTAGTCGTGCGGCATCCGATCGATGCCGACGATCGACACCAGCACGACATGACCGACTCCGGCATCAGCAGCCGCGCGCACCAGATTTCCGGATGCCGTCGTGAAGAACTCGATCGCAACATCCGCTTTCAACGTCGTCACATTCGCGGTGTCGATGACGGCGTCGACACCGACGAGTGCAGAGCTCAGGCCCGTGCCGGTGATGAGATCCACTCCGTGCGAGCGGCTCAGCACCACCGCCTCGTTTCCTGCGGCCTGCACGGCGTCTACGGTGTGCCGACCAACGACGCCCGTACCTCCTGCCACTGCGATCTTCATGCGATGTCCTCCTTCGGTTCGATGATATTCCTGGGCGGTTCTCGGCGCGCGCGGGTCCGGGGCATGAGTACGCAGCGCTCGCTCCTGCGGGCGGCTATTCTGGCTCGATGACTGCAGTGACAGCGCGGCCGGGCATCGCTGACCGGCTCTCTCGGATGATCCAGCTGCCGACGGTGTCCGCAGAGCTCGAAGAGCGCGGAAACGGGCCGTTCGAGGACTTCGTTGCGCTGATCGCAGAGCTGTACCCGCTCGTCCATGAGCGGCTGACACTCGAGCGCCACACCGATTTCGGGCTGCTGTTCCAATGGAAGGGTCGGACTGTGGCTTCTGACGGCCCGCTCGTGCTGATGGCGCACTACGACGTCGTCCCTGTTGACGAGAGCGATTCGTGGACGCATCCGCCGTTCTCTGGCACCATCGCGGATGGCCGCGTCTACGGACGTGGCGCACTCGATGACAAGGGGCCGCTCATCGTGGTGCTCGAAGCCGTGGAGAATCTGCTCGCTGCCGGCTTCGTTCCCACGCGCGACGTATACCTCTCGTTCGGCGGGAACGAGGAGACCTTCGGCGCCGCAGCCGTGGAGATCGCCCGTGTCCTGAAGGACCGAGGAATCGTGCCGTGGCTCGTGCTCGATGAGGGCGGTGCCGTGGTGGATGCGCCGCTGTCGTTCGTACAGGGCCGTGCCGCGATGATCGGTGTCGGCGAGAAGGGTGTTCTCACTCTGAAACTCAGCACTCGTGGCGACGGTGGTCACGCCTCAGCGCCGCCGACGCTCACGGCAGTTCGTCGCATCGCCCGTGCGGTGAGCCGACTCGATCCAAGAACGTTCCGTCCTCGCACGCCGAAGGCGATCTCGCGGATGCTGTCGCAGTTCTCCGAACAGGCATCCGGACCATCGCGCCTGCTGCTGAAGGTGCTGGCAGGCGTGCCCTTCCTGACGGCGCGTGTGTTCGCGGCGCTCGGCGGGGAACCAGCTGCGATGGTGCGCACAACGGTCGCCGCGACCATGCAGTCCGGAGGAACAGCGGCCAACGTCATCCCATCGCAGGCATCCGCGACCATCAATCTGCGTATCGCGCTAGGCGAGACGGTCGACGACGCCGTCGTCCGCGTGCGCAAGCGCATCAACGACCCGCTCGTCTCGATCGATGTGCTCGAGGGCAGTGAGCCGTCGGCGGAATCGCCCACCGACAATGCCCAGTTCGCGTTGCTGGGTGAGGCGCTGGAACAGGCTTTTCCCGGCGTCCGGCCGGTGCCCTACGTGATGATGGCCGCAACCGACTCGCGCCACTTCCACCGGTATTCGCCGGCCGTCTACCGCTTCGCGCCGCTGGAGATGTCGAATGCCCAACGGGCATCGATCCATGGCGTGGATGAGAGTGTCGAGATCGCCACTCTGGAGCGTGGCGAAATCTTCCACCGAGCGCTGCTCGAACTGCTGAACTGAGGACGAAGATGTCTCGTACTGCCACACTGGGCGCCCTTGCGTCCGTCGTCGGATTCCTCGCGTTCGTCGAGTTCACCAGCGGCGTGCTGCAGGGCTATTACACGCCGATGCTCTCCGATATCGCTCGCCACCTGCAGATCCACGATGCGGACGTCAACTGGTTCGAGGGCACGCAGCTCATGCTGTCGGCCCTCGTGGTGCCCGCGTTCGCAAAGCTCGGCGACATGGTTGGCCACAAGCGGATGCTGTTGATCTCGACCGCCCTCACGGCCGCTGCCGCGTTGGCGCTGCCGTTTACCGACTCGTTCTGGGTGTTCCTCGTTGCGTGGACGCTCATGGGCTTCTACGTCGTCTGGTTACCGTTGGAGATCGCGCTGATCTGGTCGCGGTCGCGGCGGATGGAGGGGCGCTCGATCATCACTGCTCGCGCTGCCGGACTGCTCGTCGCGGCGCTCGAGATTGGGGCCATTGCGGGCGCGCTCGTCGGTGGTGCACTGATCGATGTGCTGCCGCTCACGATCGTGCTGCTGATTCCGGCGCTGCTCGTTGTGGTGTGTTTCTTCGTCATCCTGTTCGGTGTGAAGGAGTCGCCCGACTCCACCGGGGGCGTGCTCGACACCGTCGGACTCGTGCTCATCTCGATCGCTCTCATCTGCTTCACCGGCGGCCTCAGCCTGCTGCGTCTGGAGGGCGGCCTCGTCAATCCGTGGTCGTGGGCCGTCGTGGTCCTCGGAATCCTGCTCATCGTGCCGTTCGCGTTGTGGGAGCTGCGTCATGACGATCCGCTGATCGACGTGCGCATGTTCCGCTCGCCCGCGCTCGGCCCGGTATTCCTCACGGCCGGCCTGTTCGGTGTGAGTGTGCTCGGCGCTCAAGCTCCGCTGTCGACCTTCGCGCGCACTGACCCGGATGTCTACGGCTACGGTCTCGGAACCACCGGGTTCGCAACCTCGCTGATCATCGGCATCTACCTCGTAGGCATGATCACCGGTGCACTGCTCTACTCGCGGATCGCCCGCCTGATCACGCCCCGGCTCACGCTCATCGGGGCGGCGCTGCTGGTCGGCATCGGGTTCCTGCTGTTTCTGCCGTTCCACGACGCGTACGCGCAGGTGATCACGAACATGGTGATCGTCGGCATCGGTTCGGGAGCGCTCGTCGCCGCTCTCCCGGCGGCCGCGGCATCCGCTGCTCCCGAAACGCAGACCGGCGTCGCGACCGGTCTCACCAACTCGGTGAAGACGCTCGGTGGGGCGATCGCCTCGTGCGTGTTCGGCATCGCTCTGATGCACGGGGTCGCCACAACAGCCGGGGCGACCGAAGGAACGGCCGGATCGCTTCAGGGCTACATGACGGTGTGGGTCGTCTGCGGTGTGACAGCACTCGTGGCGGCCGCGCTGCTGGTGTTCGTGCCGAAGCACGCGTTCACTGACCGTGCGGCGGACGAGGCGGAAGCCGTCGCGTCGTAGTCAATTCAAGCTCGTAGTCAATTCAAGCTCGTAGTCAATTCAAGCTCGTAGTCATTCCCAACCCTTCGGATTGTGCATGAATTCCAATCGGATGCCGTTCGCATCCTCAACGAAGGCGGCGTAGTACCCGTCGGTAAAGCGCGGATACTCCTTCGGCCCGCGCACTTCGGTCCATCCTGCCGCGATCGCAATGTCGTGCAGCTGGTCGACCTCCGCCCGCGAATCGACGGCGTAGGCGAGATGCTGCCAGCCGACGCGGCCGTGTCGGTGAGGGCCGGTTCCTTCCTCGCGTGCGGGATACAGCAGGAGCTCGGGCTCGCCCGTCTTTTGCCAGTACGCCAGGTCTTCCGCGTCGTGAGCGCGAATGTAGCCGAGCGCTTCCAACACCGGATTGAACTGCGCGGATGCCTGCGGCACATTGTCGACGGTGATGCCGAGGTGATCGAAGGTGGCCATCTGCACAGTCTGGCTCAGAACAGCGCGGTCGGAAGGGCGCCTTCGAATTCCAGTAGCCAGCGCTTCGTCACGAGCCCTTGGCCGCTGTCGCCCCCGGAATAGCCGCCCAAGCCGTCGCTGGCGACCACACGATGGCAGGGAACAATGATGGGGATCGGGTTCGCACCCATGACGGCGCCAACGCCGCGGGCAGGGATGCTCGTGCCGCTCCTGGCTGCGAGCTCACCGTAGGTGATCGACTGCCCGTGTTCGACGGTCTCTGCCAACGCGGTCAGGACGGCGCGGGTGGTGTCGGACTGCTGGCCAAGATCGAACGGGAGGTCGAACGTCGTCAGCCGGCCGTCGAAGTAGGCGCGCAGCTGCCGCAGGGCTTCGGCAAGGAGCGGATCGTGTGGGTGATCGAGCGCAGGCAGGGGAGTCGTTCTCCACGCCAGGCGCGTGATCGCCTGGCCATCGCTCACGACAGTAAGCAGGCCCACCGGGGACGCGAGAGTGTCAGACGATGACATGCATCCGACCCTAACGGCAGCCAGAGACACTGTCAGTGCGGGGCGTGGTACTCGGCTTCGCCGCGCTTCCAGTACCCCTTCACGATTGCCCGCGATGAGTCGATATCCCAGCGCTTCAGCAGCGCACGACCGGGCTTGACGATGGCCTGCTCAGCGGCGATGAAGACGAACGGGTCGTTGCCCACGGCATCCGCTTCGGTGAGCCCCTCCAAAAGGGTGATCAGCGCGGAACCTGCCGGGGCATCGCCGCGGTGCAGCCATTCGACGTCGACCGGTGCCTCGATGTCGAGCTCTTCTTCGGCGTCGTGCACTTCGATGACGATGCGTGCTGGCTGTTCGCCGATCAGTGCTGCGAAGCGACGGATCGCAGGGATCGCCGTCTCATCGCCCACCAGGAGCCACGAACCGGGGGTTCCGGTGATCACCGCAGATCCCCGCGGTCCTCCGACGCCGATCTTCGAGCCGATCGGAGCGCTCGCCGCCCATACTGCCGCCACACCCTCATCGCCGTGCACGGCGAACTCGACCTCGAGCCAGTTGTCACCCCACACCAATGGTGTGTATTCGCGGCTGGGTGCGGCTCGCATCTCCTCGACGGAGTCGGGCATCTCCTCAGGGAAGAACAGCCGCATGTGGTCATCGCTACCGAGAGAATCGAAGCCGAAAAGATCATCGCCCTCGAGGCGTACACGCACAAAATTCGGAGCGAGCTGCTCGCGTGCCGTGAGCGCGACGGTGCGGAACTGGAGATCGAGTGGATGACGCTCCAGCGAGAAGGCGGAATTCGGATCGGTCATGAAGTTAGGCTAGCCTACATAACGACGAGCTGAGGTAAGCCTTACCTTTCTCAGCACCTTCCCCGCACAATTCAGAGGAGTCCTCTATGTCTTCGCGACGTCCACTCGCCGCAGCATCCTTCGTTCTCGTCTCTGCGCTGGCCCTCGCTGGCTGCGCGTCAGCGCCGGCAGAGGCCGAACCCGACACCGCTGCGGCGGAACAGGAGACGCTGACGTTCTCCTGGGATCGCAACGTCGCCGGTGAAGATGAAGACCCGGAGTACGAGGAGACGACCGTCGAGGTTCCCCGCAACCCCGAGAAGATCGTGGCGTTCGAGATGGCCAGCGTCGACACCATCGGCGCGTTGGGCGGCGAGGTCGCAGGCGCTCCGCTCGACTCGGTGCCGGACTACCTGCAGGACAACCTTGCGGATGACGCATTCAACGCAGGCACGCTGTTCGAAGCGGACCTGATCGAGATCGAGGCGCAGCAGCCCGACCTCATCATCATCGGCGGACGCTCCTCCGGTCTCTACGAAGCGCTGAGCGAAATCGCGCCGACCATCGACCTCGGGATCGCCGGCACGTACCTGGAGACCCTCGAGCGCAACACCACGTTCTTCGGTGAATTGCTGAGTGCGGAAGCCGAGGCAGAGCAGGCGCTCAGCGATCTGAACGACGGCATCGACGAGGCCAAGGCCGCCGCCAACGAAGCAGGCAACGGACTGGCCATGATGGTCTCAGGTGGCGAGCTCAAGGCGATGTCCCCGACTCCGCCCGAGGGCGGCAGTGCAGCGGTGCGCGGCGGTCTGATCTACGACGTGTTCGGTGTGGAGCCCGCGATCGAAGACATCGCCGCAGCGACGCACGGCGACCCGATCTCCTTCGAGTTCCTTCTCGAGCACAACCCCGACACGCTGTGGGTCGTCGACCGTGACTCTGCGACCGGTGAGGTCGAAGCAGGAAACGCTGCGGCTGAGGTGCTCGACAACGACATCGTGAAGCAGACCAGCGCGTTCCAGGACGACAACATCGTCTACCTCAACCCGACCGCGTGGTACATCGTCTACGGCGGCGTCGAGACGACGCAGCTGCTGATCGACGACGTGCTGCAGATCGCAGAGTGATCGCACTCCTGCACGTTCTCTTCTCGTTGTGACCGTCACCGCCCCCGCGGCGCAGAGCACCCCCACCCAGGCTCGACCTCGGCGTACCTGGGTGGGGGTGCTCATCGGCGTCTGCCTTGTCGTCCTCGCCGTCGTCAGTCTCTTCGTCGGAGTCTCTGACGTCTCGCCGATGTCGCTTCTCGACGGCGGGTCGGACAACACCCCGGCCTTCCTCCTGTTCGCCAGCCGCATCCCGCGAACCGTCGCCGTGCTGCTCGTCGGGGCGTCTCTCGGAATCGCCGGGCTCATCATGCAGATGCTCGTGCGCAACAAATTCGTCGAGCCAGGCACCACCGGCGTCACCGAGTTCGCGACCTTCGGCATGCTTCTGGTGATGGTCTTCGCGCCGGGCATGGCGCTGCTCGGAAAGATGGGTGTCGCCGCCGTCTTCGGCCTCATCGGCACCTGGGTCTTCCTGCAGGTCGTCAAGGCGGTGCCGGTCAGACAGCTCGTGCTGGTGCCACTGGTGGGCATCATGCTTGGCGGCGTCGTCGCGGCCGTCACCAGCTTCTTCGCGTACCGGTTGGACCTGCTGCAGTCGCTCAGTACCTGGGCGCAGGGCAGCTTCGCGTCGATCATGCAGGGGAGGTACGAGTTCCTCTGGATAGCCGGAGCGATGGTCATCGTCGCCTGGTTCGCCGCCGACCGATTCAGCGTCATCGGCCTCGGCGAGGAGTTCGCCACCAACCTGGGTCTGGACTACCGCAAGGTCGTGGCGATCGGGATGGTCGTCATCGCCATCATTACCGCTGCAGTGCTCGTCACCGCCGGTGTCATTCCGTTCCTCGGACTCGTCGTCCCGAACGTTGTCAGCATCATCATCGGCGACAATGTGCGCCGTGCCATCCCATGGGTCGCAGGGCTCGGTGCGGTATTCGTGCTCGCGTGTGATCTGGTCGCACGCGTGGTTCGCTTCCCCTACGAGATGCCGCTGTCGGTCATCGTCGGCGTGATCGGCGCTGTCCTCTTCCTCTGGCTGCTGCTGCGAAGGAGGAGCCGTGCACACTGACACTCTCACTCGCGCAGCACCTTCGCGCTCGCGCATCCGCAACGCGTGGGCGAAGCCGCAGGTTCGGATCGGCACTCTCGTCGTCGTCGTTCTCGCGCTCGCTGCGGTGTACCTCTTCACCGACATCCCTGGTTCTCTGTTGTTCGCACTGAAGGTGCGCAGTCTCACGGTCGGCGCGATGCTCGTCATCGCCACCGCTGTCGGCGTCTCCACGGTGGTTTTTCACACCATCACCCAGAACCGCATCCTCACTCCATCGATCATGGGGTTCGACGCGTTCTACGTGCTCATCTCCACGATCATCGTGTTCTTCTTCGGCTCGGCATCCTTCCTCGGTGTAGACAAGCTCACGCTGTGGATCGTGCAGGTGATCGTGATGGTCGCCTTCAGCGTGTTCCTGTTCACCTGGCTGTTCGGCGGCAAACGACGTTCCATCCATCTGATGCTGCTGGTCGGCATCGTGCTGGGGACGTTCTTTCGTGGATTCACCGAATGGATGCAGCGGATGCTGGACCCGCTCGACTTTCAGATCCTCTCCGACGCGATGTTCGCCTCGATCACCAGGCCCGATCCGATGCTGCTCACTTTCACGGCGATTCTCGTCGTGTTGGGCGTCATCGCAGTCATCCCCATGCTGCGTACCCTGGACGTGCTGACGCTGGGGGAACCGGCCGCCGTCGGGCTCGGCGTGAACCACAAGAAGACGGTGATGGCGCTGTTCATGGTCGTCTCGATCATGATCGCGGCATCCACAGCCCTGGCGGGGCCGATTCTTTTCTTCGGGCTCATCGTGGCGAACCTGGCATATACCTTTGCCGGAACCTTCCGGCACGTGTGGACCCTTCCCGCGGCTGCACTCATCGGCGTCGCCTGTCTGCTGCTCGCCCAGATCGTGCTCGAGCAGATCTTCGGGTTCGGCGGCAGCCTTTCGATGGTCATCGAGTTCGCCGGTGGTCTGTTCTTCCTCTATCTCGTTCTGCGAAAGGGGGCGCGATGATCGCGCTCGGAGGCGCCACAAAGCGCTATCACTCCCAGACTGTGCTCGACGACGTCACCATCGAACTCGGTGACGACGGCGTGACGGCGCTGATAGGACCTAACGGTGCGGGCAAGTCGACGTTGTTCGGCCTTATCGGCCGTCTCATCAAGCCGGATGCCGGCACGATCGAGGTGGATGGGATGGACGTGTCCGTTGCGCCCTCACACGAGCTGGCCAAGACGCTCGCGGTGCTGAGACAGGACAACCACATCGCCGCGCGCCTCACGGTGCACGACCTTGTCGAGTTCGGTCGCTTCCCGCACTCGCGAGGGCGGCTCACTGTGGAGGACCGCACACATATCGACCAGGCGATCGACTACCTCGATCTCAACCAGTTCAGGGAGCGCTTCCTCGACGAACTGTCTGGTGGACAGCGGCAGCGTGCGTTCATCGCGATGGTGCTCGCTCAGGACACCAAGTACGTGTTGCTCGATGAGCCGCTGAACAACCTCGACCTGAAGCACATGACCGAGATCATGAAGCTCATCCGGCGAATGGCCGACGAACTCGGTAAGCGTGTCATCGTGGTGCTGCACGACATCAATTTTGCGGCGACCTACGCTGATCGCATCGTCGCGATGCGCGACGGGCAGGTGATCGCGGATGCTCCGGCGGCCGAGATCATGCGCCCCGAGGTGCTCGAAGAGGTCTACGGCACACCAGTGGATGTGCGAGAGATCGATGGGCAGCGCGTCGCGCTCTACTACAGCTGAGAATGTCGGTGCTGAGCTAGAGCTCGATGCCGTGCGTCTCGTCGTTGACGCCCGCGTTGCCGCCCTTGCGTGATTCGGCGGAGATCAGCCAGACCAGCGACACGATCAAAGCCAGCAGCAGGCCCAGCCACACGTTCTGAAGAATCAGTCCGATCACCACGCCGAGCACGATCAGGGCGATGGTTCCGCCGAGCCACGTCAAACGCTGCTTCTTCGTCGCTGCCATGTGGCCAGCCTAGTGGTCGGGGTCGTCGGGGCCGTATGCGTCGTCGGGGCCCCGGGGTAGCGTCCACGCCCCGGTCTAGGTGCGTCCCTAGCGGCGGGCGTCGGCGGTGACCAGGGGCGTCGGCGAGCAGGGCGCCGTCCGGCTCAGCGCGTGCGATGGTCCTCTGGTGCCAAGCGCGGGCCGCGGCGAGCCTCGCGTGGGCCCCCGGCCAGGATAAGACGGATGACGCGCTGGCGGTGGCCCGCCCATGGGGCGAGGAGTTCCAGCATCCCATCGTCGTCGACGCGGGCGCCGGTCAGTGCGAAGCCGACCTCATGAGCGAGGTGGTAGTCGCCGACACTCACAGCATCCGGGTCGCCCAGCGCACGTATGCGGGTCTCGGCTGCAGTCCAGGCCCCGATGCCGGGCAGGCTCGTGAGGATGCGCTCGCGCTCGTCACCGGTCTCGGCTGCGATCACAGCATCGGCGATGCGCTGCCCGCGCTCCGCCGCGCGAACGATCGCACGGGACTGCGGCGGCTCGACACCAGCGCGGTGCCACGCCCAGGACGGGATGCGTTGCCAACCGTCGATCGTGGGTGGTGCGAACATCGGTCGAGGGGTCGGGCCAGGTGCACGTTCACCGAAGCGGGCAATGAGGGTGCGCCAGGCGCCGAAGGCTTGAAGGGATGTGACCTTCTGCTCGATCACGGCGCTCGCGAGTGCATCGAAGACCAGGTTGGTGCGGGTGAGTCGGCTGCCGACTGTTCGACGGGCGATGTCGGCGAGAATCGGATGCCCCGCTACATCGAATCCGCTCGCATCGTCGTCAGCGCCGCAGAGCGCGGGCAACTGTTCGAGCACCCAGTCCGCTCCGGGGCCCCACGCCGTGGCGTGGATGCCCTCGCCGCTTTGCCGCAGTGCCAGGGTGGCGATGCCCTCGGGCGTGCGGCTGGTGCGCCACAGCGTTGAACCATCGACGACCGTCGTCGGATCCTTCGGCCCGCGCATGAGCACGCCGACCGTGCGGAAGAGGTTCAGCGGATGCGCCGGGTGGTATGTCGCGGTGAGCGGGGCCGGCATATTCGGCGCGGCATCCGCTGTCATTGACATGCGAACACCCTACGCCGCGTGTCCGACACGGTAACGTCTCGGCACCCTCCGGGTTCGGGAGGTGACGCACTTTGTCGGGTGACTACGGCAGTGGCGACCATGTGCGACCCCCGATGGGAGCCTCGGGGTCTGCTTGCGCCGGGAGGTGGCGCACATTGTCGCGTGGCTGCGGTATTGGCGACCATGTGCGACCCCTGCGGGGAGACCCCTGCGGGGAGACGTCTGCGGGGAGACCTCGCGCGGTGCCGAACCGCGGTTGTGCTCAGAAGCGGTCAGGCGAAGGCGTGCCGTGGCCGTAGCGGATGACGACGTCAGCGTGACGGTCGAAGCGGTAGCCGACGCCGCGCACGGTGCGCACGATGTCTTCGTAGCGGCCGAGCTTGGCGCGCAGCCGACGCACGTGCACATCGATCGTGCGCTCGCCGGGGGTCTCGTCATCCGGCGACTGCCACAGTGCACCGACGAGCTCAGTGCGCTCGATCGTGCGGCCCTCGCGGAGTACGAGGTATTGCAGCAGCTCGAATTCCTTGTAGGTGAACGCGGCGGATTCGCCGTCGATCAGCACGCGCTTGCGGGAAATGTCGACGGTGACGCCGTAGTTCTCGTCCTGCTCTTCTTCCTCTGCTGCCTTGGTGCGAGCGATCGCACCCGGCTCCTGCAGGGCGAGGCGGACGACGTCAAGGTCGCGGCCACCCGAACCGTGAGGTGCGAGAGCGACGGTGGCGTGCGTCTCGGCACCGGGGGCGAGTTCGGCGAGCGTGCGGCGGAGCGCGTCGACGAGAACCGGCAGGCTGACGCCGGCTTCGGCGGCCTTGAGCTCGTCGAGTCCGACGTAGAGGGCGAAGCCACGCGGCGAGCGGGTGGCGGGAAGATCAGCGGTGACAGCGGGAGCGACAGCAGGCTGCTCGGCGAGTGGCGGAACAGCGCGGAGGTGCGGGGCGCGGGTGGCTGGACGCTCGAGGAGTGCGGATTTCGACATGATGATGGGTCCTTGCGAAGGGGTGAGCCGATACGGCTCTAATGTGTTGCGTGAATGACCGAGAGGGCCGGGATCGAGCACGGGGGTGGGTGCTCGGGGCTCAGGCGTCGCAGATCGCGAATTCACCGAGCGTGGCGGGGTGGCTGTGGTCAGCTACACATTCGGCAACACATGCCAATGCAGCCGGGCATCATCATCCCGGCAGTCCTGTTCGCCTCCTGGGCGGACAAAGGGCGCGCATTGGTGGTCATGGGGGGATTATTACTGACGAAGTCGTACCGTGTCAAAACGAGTCCCCGCGTGTCAAAGGCAGATAGCGTGGAGATGTGACCACTTCGACCACCATCGACGGCTTCATCCTCACTGATGAGAAGGATGCTTCGCGCTACACGCTCATGCGAGATGGAGTGCTCGTCAGCGCTCTCGACTACCGCGATGACGGGTCGACGATCGCGCTGACCAGGGCCTTCACTATCCCGACTTTCCGCGGGCATGGGCATGCGGCGCGCGTGGTTGCTGGTGCTGTCGCCGAGATCGAGAGCCGTGGCGATCGTAAGGTCGATCCCGTCTGCTGGTACGTCGCCGAATGGTTCGAGCAGAACCCCGATCACGCAGGGCTGCTGCGCCGACGGTGAGCGTTCGAGGTATGTGACGCTCTGTTACGCCTCACGTTGAAACTCGCAAGGACGCGGGAGATGGAGCCCGCCGAGGCTTGACAGCCCGTGGTAGGCGACTTTCCCCGATTCCTTGTTCGCGAGGTCGCCCGGGTGTACCCTGGCGTCGTTCTCGCGAAAGAAGAACCTCATCATGGGTGATGATTTCCGCGCCGGGGGGCTGGGGGACGGCGTCACGACCACTTCACTGATCGTCCGGTGCAGGGTGCCGGACGGCAGCGACGATGGGCGCGCGATCGACTCCATCGGAGGAATCGATGCGCGGGGCCGGCAGTGGCATCTGCCGCTGGCCGAGGCCGTCGAACTCGCGCGCAACGGCCTGCACCTCGTGTTGCAGAGTCGGCGGCCGCTGACGCATTCCGGACCGCCCCTGCATGTGCCGCTGCGGGTCGCGGTCAACGATCGGGGCACGGCGTACCTGCGCGCGGAGGCGGGCAAGGGCATGCGCCTGGCGGACCTGCCGCAGTGCACTCACCAGTACCACGCACCACCCGAGCTGGACGACGGCCCGCTTTCGCGCGGATGCCGTGAAGCGGTCGAGTATCTGCGCGAGCATTGTCCCGACGTCCTTCCCACCCCGCTCGCTCCGGGCGAAGAATCGGCGCCGGTGCCGCTGGAGAAGAAACGCATGTCCGCGCTCATCCAGGCTGCGGCGGCGCAGAGCGCTTGGCGCTCCGTTGACTTCCGTGGGGATGAACAGGATGCCCCACGCGCGGTGCTGTGGCGTGACGGACCGGATGCACTGCTCGTACTACTTGACACCGTGCGGGTTGACACAGCAGAGGGCGTCGTGTCGGTCTCCGTCGAAGTCGCGTGCGACGAGCTGCCGGCGCGCCGCGACCGCAGGGCGAGAGTGTGGGTCGACCTCGTCGTCGGCACTGTGCAGCGGCCGACCGGGGCGATGCTCGCGGCGACGCCGCCGCGCGGCCCTGACGTGATTACCCAGCGTTGGGCGGACGCCCTCACTGCGTTCGCTTGGCGAGCGCT
This sequence comes from Microbacterium sp. Y356, assembly GCF_059445355.1. Classification (NCBI taxonomy): domain Bacteria; kingdom Bacillati; phylum Actinomycetota; class Actinomycetes; order Micrococcales; family Microbacteriaceae; genus Microbacterium; species Microbacterium sp. Y356. The sequence continues at coordinate 1,148,228 of NZ_JCAIUE010000001.1, read as the reverse complement.
GATCGACGTGTCCGCAGCGATGGGCGCAACTCTCGGTCACGACGAGGACGGCGCAGCTCTCGTGCCCAGCCGGTGGTTCGCCACTTCGGGCGGCTTCTCGCTCGGCGTCCAGGCACGTCACACCTTCGACCGGATGGGCCTCGGCATGTCGCAGGCACGCAGATGAGCGATCTCTTCGGCGACATCGGTGGGATCGCAACCGCCCTCGGTGTCACGAAAGACGGCTGGTTCTCCCATCCAGACACGCACCTCAAGACGATGCTCTCCGATCCGGAGCAGCGCGCGGCACTCATCGAAGTGATCGACACGCTGCTGGGTGGTGAGGATGCCACACAAGAGGGCGACCGTACTCTGCTGCCGATCGCAGATATCGGCGTCGTCAAGGTCTTTGGCACGCTCACCGAGCGCGCAGGACTCCTCGACATCGGACTGCTCGTGCGGGTGCGGCTGGCCGGTTCCGCGACCCAGGTCGGCGGACGACTGGACCTAGAGGTGCCGCTGGTCGCGGCATCCGGAGACTCCCCGTCCACCGAGCCGCTCCTTCTCGGCACCGAGCACGGCGTGATCCGCCTCGACGTCGGCATCGACCTGCCGACGGGAGCGGCCCCGGGGCCCGGCGGGCTCAGCCTCGGGGCGGCGGAGCTGACACTGCGTATCCCCACCGACGGCGCGCTTCCTGATCTCGGCCTGGCGCTGCGCGGTCTGCGGATGCCGGGGGCCGCTGAACCCGTCGACGTGGTCGTCGCGCCCGACTCTCTCGCGGATCTCGGCGATTCGCTGCTCCAGTTCGTGATGGGGCTGGTGAGCGCGCAGCTGGACGGGCTCGGCGCGAGCGACCCTGTGCGCGCGCTCGGTGGACTGTTTGGTCTCGTCGCCGCCGACGGCGTGCCCGATTTCCCGATCGCGCAGCTCGTCCAGGAAGGCCCTGGCGCGCTCGCACGATGGTGGGGTCTCGCCCTGTCCGGCAGTTCCGGTGATGCCTGGTTCGCGCACCTACGAACACTGCTGGGCGGCACAGCTTCGACACTCCAAGGACTGCCGGCGGTCGACGTCGACCTCACGAGCACTGTCCGGCTGCGCATCGCCGTGCGCACGGCCCCCGGCGCTGCCGGACTCCCCGTGGTGACGCCGGTGATCGCGATCGTCGCGGCCGCGGCGACCGGTGTCGAACTCTCTGCCGAGGTCGAACCGATTTCGCTCGATCTGGCATCCGGCGCTGCCGTCGCATTGCCCAGCCTTCGCGTCGTCGCCACGATCGCGGGGGATGGCGGACCGCTCCTTCCCACTCAAACCGTCGGCGGGCTGTCGATCGGTGTGGGCAGCATCACCGCCGGTTTTGCGCTCACCGCAGATCGCACACCGCAGTTCGTGCTCGCCGCACGTAACGCCGTCATAGGGACAACGCCATACGACCTGCTCGATCTGTCTAACGGCGACGCGCTCGCGGCCGCAGGCGGCACGGCGCTCGGCGACGCCGCGGAGGTTCTGCTCGATCAGCTCGGTGACGTGGGGGACGTGCTCGGCCGACTCATCGGGCTGGACGGCGGTACGACGCCGCAAATCGACCCGGTGCGGCTGCTGTCCGATCCGATCGGCGCCATCAGGCAGCGGTGGCTGGACCTGCTCGACGAAGCACCCGGCGTCGTGCGTGGCGTGCTCGAACAACTGCGCGACGCGTTCGCCTCCGACGCGGGCCGTGCACTGCCCGTCGAAGGCACCGGATCCCCCGAAGATCCCTATCGGCTTGTGCTCGTGCCTGGCCTCGCGGTGGAGCTTGTTCGTGTTGGAACCCGTATCGTCGTCGCGCTCTCGGCGCATGTCGACCAGGAGCTGTTGCCATCGATGGATTTCGCATTCGATGCGCGGGTGGCGCTGCTGCGTGCGAACCTGGATCCGGCGCATCCGTCGGCATCGGTCCTCGGCGACCTCGCCGCCGCAGTGTCGGTGGTGCCGTCCGGAGCGGCTCCGATCGAGCTTGGCGACGAGCAGGTCTCGGTGCGCACCCGGGGGCTTGGCGCACGCGTCCGGTGGCGCCCAGGGGCGGATCCTGCCGTTACCCCCTGGCTTCGGGAGGCGGCACTGCGCATCGGGACGGTCACCGTCGACCTGGACAGCCTTCAGGCGGCAGGGGTGCTCGCGGGGGGAGCCACCCCGCTCGCGGAGGTCGCATCGCAAGCTGTTGCAGATGCGGCAATGGATGCCGCGCACGTTCTCGCCGAGCAGGCGGTGGATGTCGCAGCAGCATGGGGCGATGCGGCCGCCGATGCCCTCGCCGCCGCGGTCGAACATCTCGGTGCGGGGATACTCACGGCCGCGGGCTCCGACGCGCTCGTCGCCGTGCGCGACCTCGTCGCCTGGGGGGATGTCGGCGGAGAGACGCTGTCGATCGCCGCGCTGGTCGCTGACCCTGCCACGGAACTGCGGCGCTGGTGCGCGGCAGCCTTCGGCATCGATCCCGCAGCAGGCGAGGTGACTAATCCTGATCGACTCATCGAGGCGGTCGCTCGGGTGGCGAGGCTCACAGGCCTCGACATTCCAGATACTGCGGGGCTCGCGGACGATCCGCTGCGTTTCGTTATGCCGGGTGTCGAGCTTCTCGCTGGCGTCGCAGGGGAGGATGCCCAGCGGCTCGTCTCGCGCGTCACCGGCATCCTGAACGGCTGGACGCCGGGCGACGCGCTGCCCTCGTCGGCCGAGCTGTTGGAGGGGCTCGCTGTTGAAGCCGGGATCGACGGCGTCCTCGCCGACCTGCTCGCGGGGCGCGAGCTTGGTCCGGACATGATCGAGGGGCTCGTCGCGCGCTGGGCGGACACCGACGGCGTCGTCGCCGTCGCCGCAGCCGCACTGCCGGCAGGGCTGGAACTCACCCGCATCGACGGTCTCGTGCACGGGATGCCGCTGGGCGGCGCCGGAGTGCGCGACGCCGTGGCCAGCGTGCTCGGCTCGACACCGGCGCGCCTCGTTCTGGTCGGCGTCGAAGCAGAAGGCGAGCCCGCGCTGTTGCCCGCGCGGGGCGACGCCGTCATCGAACTCGATGTCGACCTGACTGCCGCTGGCGCGCCAGTGGCATCCTTCCCGAGGCCAGGCTCCGCTCCCGTCGGCATCACCGTGGTGCGCCTCGCAGGAAAAGGTGCGAGCAGCGTCCAGGGCACGGTGGTGACGGCGGACTCCGGATTCGACGCGCAGGTGGCGCGGCTCGCCCCTGCGCTCGCCGCGCTCTCGTCCGGCGGGGATCCTGTCGTCGTCGTCGCAGGGGGTGCGGCCGGACGCGTTGCGGTCGCCGCAGCCGCTGGCAGCGACGTAGCCAGCGTGGTGACGGTCGGCGCACCGTGGAGCCCGCTCGCCCTCGGCGACTTGGACTCGGGGCCGGCTTCCCTCGGACTGCGACTGCTTGCCTCGCTCGCCGATCTCGGCGATGACGGGTCGCCCTTGGGTGCGGTGGCGGGTGTAGCAGTGCAACGCGGACGTGACCTCATCGCTGCACTCCTCGGTCGCGACGTACGCGGCGATCCGTTGACCGAGCTGTCGGCTCCGGCGCGTGCGCTTCCCGCAGGGCTCGATGTCCGCGCGATCGTCGGCCGGGTCGATGCCGATGCTGCACGGGAGGCCATCACGGCGATCGTGCGCCGTGCGCTCGATGTGCGCAGCGCCGTGCGGGCGGTGCCGGCCGCGGCGGAAGACGCGCTCTCGCGACTCGGCGTGCGAATTCCGCTCGCGTGGGGGGATCAGCCGGGCGGGCTGCGGGCGAAGCTTGACACTGACCTCGATCTCGCGGCCTTCGCTGGCGCGGCACTCGCAGGCGGAGACATCCCTCGTCGCATTGCGCCGCGGCTGCGCCTGTGGGCGGATGGACGCTGGCTCATCGGGGGACCGGATCCAGGGCGCGCCCCTGGGCCACGGCCGTTCGGACTGCGCGCCGTCACGCTCGAAGCGGAGATCCCGCTCCCGGCGATCGGCGAGAGCGGCGCAGCTGCACCACGCGGCAACGGCCGACTCATCCTGCACGACGCGTTCGTGTTCGGCGTTCGCCGTGCGCGCTGGGTCATCGATCTGTCCGACACCGGCGCCCTGCTGCCGGAGGTGCGGGCGCTGCTCGGCGAGCTCGCGACGTCGCTGCGCCGCGCTGCAGGTGAAGTTGTCGCTGCCGCCAGCGCCGCGCCTGGCGCTGTCGCCGACACTTCGGCCCGGGCGGCGCTGGACCTGCTGCGCACCCTGGGGCTCATCGGCCCAGACGGCGGGTTCGACCCTGTCACGCTCACGACCTTCCTGTCCGACCCTGGTGCCGTGCTGCAGACAACGCTCGCGAACGCGCCGCAAGCGTTGGCCGCGGCCCTCCGCGACGCGGTCGGCGATACGCGGACGGATGCCTCGGCCACCGTCGAAGTGCACGCCGGCGCCGCCGTGGCGAGCATCGACCTCTCGGCCCGCACGCTCACCGCGCACGCCGAGGTCGCGTCTGCGGATCCGGCGGCTCCTGGCATCGCGCTGGAGTTCTCCGCAGCGCGTGCTGGCGTTTCGCTCGGCCTGGAGCTCGGCTGGGTGGACGGCCTCAAGATCGAGGCGTCGCTCACAGGCGGCGACGAGCTCGTCGTGTCTGCGGGTCTCGCATACGACGCTTTTGGCGAAGCGATCCGGCTGTGGCCACCGGAGGCGGCCCTCGCGTCTGGGCTGCGGATCGGCGTGCTGGCGCTCACGTTCGCGCGGGATGCCGCGCTGACCGTCGCCACCCGCGCGCTGCGGGGGACACTCATTTCCGGTTCGCCAGAGCGTGGGCTGGTCGATGGACTGCTCGGCGCCGTTGGACTGCTCGATGGCGACCGCCTCGTCTGGCCGGGCGGGCTCATAGCGGATCCGGCAGGGTGGCTGAGCGATCAGGTCGGCGGTGCGGCGGCTGCGCTCCCGCAGCTGCTGGATGCCGCGGCATCCCTTGCCGGCATCACCGCGACTCCAGGCAGGCTGAGCCTCGTCGACGGGTTCGATCTCACCGCGCGTTCCGTCGACGGAGTTCTCCGCGTCGGCGTCGATGTCGACGCTGCACGTTTCTCGGGAGCGGCGCCCGGCTTCGTCCTCGGACTTACCGGCGCGGCGCTCGTCCGTCCGGACGGCGTGGTCGTGCCGGAGGCGACGCTCACAATCGGTACGGCCGAGGGCTCGCTCGATGTGACGCTGGGCGCGCAGGCGGGCGGTGTCGGCGACGCCATCGGTCTTGAGGTCGCACTTCGTCGCGCCGGCGGCAGCGCATTCCCCCTGTACCCTGGCGGTCACGGTGTCGGCTCCGCCGTCGACCTCGCCACCACGACCGCCATCGCAGCCCTGCCGCGCCTGCTCGACGCCCTCGCGTCCCACGACGCTGCTGGCGCACCGGACGACCCCCTCGAGATTGCCGCGCGGGTCGTCGCCACCGCGGGACGCGCCCTCGGGCTCGCCACAGCTGCCGGCGGCGTCACAACGTTCGATGCGACGAAGTTCGCGGCGTTCGCGACCGCGCCCACGGCGGCGCTCCAGGCAGCGCTCGGCGCCGCGGTGGGCGAGGCGCTCGGCCTGCTCCGGGACGCAGCGGAGGCGCTGTTCGACGTCGGAGACCTGTTCGAAATCACCGTCACCGGCGGCGTGCTCGCGATCGAAGCGGGACCGGCCGAGGCGCGAGTGCGGCTGGAATGGGAAACGTCGGCTGGAGCGATCTCGATCGACGTCGCCTGCGACAGCATCCCGGTGCTCGGTGCAATCCGCGGCGGCGCCAGGATCACTCCGGTCGGCGTGCAGCGCGTGAGCGTAGTGATCGGCCCCACCCAGATCCCGATCGGGCCGGTCGTGCTCACCCCGCTCGCCCGATTCTCGTGGACCCCCGCCGCCACCGCGATCGAAGTCGGCCTGGCCGCGAGCGATGAGTCGCGGGTCATCGCCCGGCTGACGCGGACGGGCACAGCCGCATTCATCTTTGCGCTGGTGGCTGAGATCGGCGAGATCGACCCCGACACGCTCCTCGCCGCGAGTGGCGGAGTTCTGGAACAGGCGGAGGCGGTGGCCGCCGCGCTCGCGCGCACCATGCTCTCGCTTGCCGCCGACGTGGTCCTTTCGCTCGATGACGTCGCAGGCTTCCTCGACGACACGAGGCTGCCGATGCCCGGCGCCGCCGGCACACCCCTGCGCGACGTGCTCGAGGGCGTCGTGCTCTCCGGCGGCAGGCTTGATCTCGGAATCATCGATGACCTCGACGAACCAGGCGCACTTCTCGCCCGCGTCGGGCGCCTCGCCGTCAACCTCGCACCCGCGCTGCCTGCGGTGCCGCTCGGCGGTGGCTACGGCGTCGGCATCCTCGCGGAACCGGTGGGTGCAGGGCGGACGCTGCTCGGGCTCCGTCTCGATGTCGCGGCCGAGACGCCGCTGGGTGGAGACGATGTCGTCGTGAGCCTGGTCGCGGATGCCACCTGGATCGACGACGAGGATGGTCCGGCCGGAATCCGCGTGCCGATGATCACCGTCGGCGACGACGACGTCGAAGTGGCGCTCGGTATCGAGGTGCGCGGTCTCGGCATCCGGCTCTCCAGGGCGAGCGGCCCGCTACTGGATGCCGGCCTGCGCATCGAGTCCGTGCAGTTGCTCACATACGGGAGCGTCAAAGACAGCGCCGACGGAGTGAAACTCGGCGGTGGGGTGAGCGTCGCTCTGGAGGGTCTCGGTTTGGCCCTGGGCGGTGCGGGCGACGGCGGCACTGGATCCAACCCGATCGCCGAGGGCGTCATGCCCTCCGGCGGTGCAGGCGAAGATGCGCCGAAGCCCGCGTTCAGCCCGTCGCTCAGCATCCTGAAGAAGCCGGGTGAGCAGCTCGCCGTCGACGTCAGCGCTGGCACCGCACCGGGACCGTGGTGGCTCACGGTGCAGCGCGAGTTCGGGCCGATCTATCTTGAGCAGGTGGGGCTGGACGTCACGACGGCGGACGGTGCGATCACCAGCATCAGCGTGCTCGTCGACGGGGCCGTCTCGTTGTTCGGATTTGCGGCATCCGTCGATAATCTCTCCCTCACTTATCGCGCGCCTGGTAGCCCGTTCACAGCGGCATCCTGGGCGGTGGATGTCGAAGGGTTCGCGATCTCGGCCGACACCGGCGGTCTCACGCTCGCTGGCGGACTGCGTAAGTTCGAGCCCATCGAGGGTGGCGTTGAGTATCTCGGCATGCTGCTCGCACGATTCGGCACATACGGGCTCACCGTCTACGGCGGGTTCGGGCTGGTCGGAGAGGACGAGGACCAGTACCTCTCCCTCTTCCTCATCGGCGGTGTCAACGGGCCGATCGGCGGCGTGCCCGCCTTCTTCATCACCGGCATCGCCGGCGGATTCGGCGTCAACCGGCGTCTAGTGATCCCAAGCGATCTGAACAAAATCCCGACCTTCGCTCTCATCCGCGCGCTCGATTCTGCCGCAACCGATGTCGATCCGTTCGCGGAGATCGCGAGGCTGCGAGGAGACTTCCCGCCAGAACGCGGATCGTTCTGGTTCGCTGCAGGGCTTTCGTTCAACAGCTTTGTGCTGGTCGACGGCATCGTGGTGGTGGGCATCGAGTTCGGAAACGGCTTCGAACTCAGCATCCTCGGTCTCGCTCGCATGGCGTTGCCACGCCCGCAGCTGACCCTGGTGTCGATCGAGCTCGCACTTGTTGCCAGGGTGTCGAGCCGTGAGGGCATCATCCTCGTCCAGGCGCAGCTGACCGACAATTCCTGGCTCCTGCTGCCGAGTGTCAAGCTCACCGGTGGGTTCGCGTTCGCAGCCTGGTTCGCAGGACCCAACAAGGGTCAGTTCGTGCTCACCATTGGCGGCTACCACCCCGACTTCGTGCGGGAGGGATACCCGGTCGTCCCGCGCCTGGGCATCGAGGTCTCCATCGGTGACTTCGTCGTCATCATGGGCAAGTCCTACTTCGCGCTGACCAGCGAGGCGCTCATGGCTGGCGTGCGGATCGAGATCCATGCGGAGCTCGGCCCTGCATGGGCGCACGTCGTACTCGGGGCGGATGCCATCATCTACTTCGATCCGTTCTGGCTGAGCGTCACCATCTATGCCTCGATCGACGCCGGCATCACGATCGACGTGTGGATCGGCAAGATCACCCTCGCTGTGCACATCGGAGCGCGGGTCACTCTCACCGGTCCCCCCTTCCACGTGATCGCGACGCTGGAGATCGGCCCTGCGGAGGTGACGCTGGAGATAGGACCGTCCGTCAGCGTGCCGAAGCCGCTGGACTGGCCGACGTTCCTCGAGAAGTACCTTGAGGATGCCGGCTCGAACACGGCGCGCGCATTGAGCATCATCACCGGCAAGGGCACGATTCCGCCGGCAGGCGGAGCTGCCTCGGGAGGGGCCGCGTCTCCGGATGGGCAGCCCGATCGCCCGTTCCGCGTCGTCGCGGAGTTCCAGGTGACGCTCACATCGACCGTGCCGATCACCTGGTACCGAGGGGCGCCCTTGAAGACGGCCCAAGGACCGGTGACCGCGTCGGGCGCGCTCGCGCTGCCAGGCATCCTTCCAATAGCCGTCGCCCCCATGCGCAAGGGGCAAGTTCTCACCTGCCTGACACTGTCGGCGAGAGCGCGAAGCGCCTCCGGTGGGATCGACGAGTCCGATCCGAACGACTACCTCGCGCTGCCAGGTGTGACAGGGGCACACGCGAACGGAGACTTCCCGATCGGCGTGTGGGGGCCGCTGCCAGACGAGGAGACCGTTCCTCAGGGCGATCTGCTGAAGGCGCCGAACACGATCTCCATCGACGTCGAAGCCGACATCGCTATGACACCAGCGCCGCCGCCGATCAAGTACCGGCAGGTGCGCACCGGCAGGCGGCGGGTGCTGCCGCTGCTGCCTTCGGTCGCTGCCCTCCAGCGCACGGCGACGCAGCAGGCCGCGGCGCTGACCTCGGATGCAGTGCAGGCGCTGCGCGCGGCATCCGGAGGCGCCGATGACACCACGATCGCCATGGGGCTGCTCGCAGACCGGGGCGGCATCGGACGTCTGAGGGCGCAGGACTGGCGCGCAGCACTCGCCGCACCCGTGCGGCTCGGATCGCTCGGTCAGGACCTGGGGCTGCTCATTCCAGAGCCAGCGATCGCGAACGTCGCCGTATCGCCGGTGGCCGCGCACGAGATCCGTCCCGCCCGGATTCGCACGGTGATGACGGCACCCGTTCTGCATGACAGTGTCGTGGCGACAATTTTCGGCGGCACCAGCGTCTCCTTTGCGTTGATGTCCACGCTGGCAGGCAAGGCGGGTGCTCGCAGCATGACAGCGCCGAGCGTGGCCGCGGTGGCGTCCTCGCTGGACGGCGCGATCCCCACCAGGCTCGTCAGGGTCGGTTCCGCAGCCAAGGTGTCCGGTTCGACGGTGCTCGCAAGCAGTCCGTTGCCCGTCGCCGTCTTCACGGCGATCTCCGCGAGCACGGCATCCCGGCTGGCGGCTCCCGGAAGCGTCCGCACCGTGCGTGCGGCGTCGCAGGAGCTGACGGAGCGGGGATGGACGCTCCGCGACGGGGACGTCGCGATGCTGGAGGTTCCGGATGCCGGGCGCGACGGGCGCACCGCGCGGCCAGCTCTGCGGGTGGAGAAGGGTGGCGCGCGCATCGTCAGCTTCGGCGGTGGCGGCATCGTGCTCTCCGATTCCTACTGCACGCGAGAGCAAGCGGTCATCATTGCAGCCGGCGCCAGCGGCCTGGCCGTGATCGCCGGTCCGGACATCCCTGCCACCGCAGGCGTCGCGGTGCACGGCGGCTGGCACGACACGAGCATGCTGCCATCGGCGACCGCCGGTGCGCTGGTCGGCGTCGGATGCGTTGTCGCAGCGGTCGGGGTCTTCGCCCGCACTGCGGCGGATGTCGACACCTCGTGGACCACGCCGGCTGCCATCACCGCAGACCTCGCCCCCACGACCACGACGCTGAGTGCGCCTGCTGCTGACCGCGCGATCGCCGCGATCGCGGTGGGGGTCACCGGGTCGGGATCCGATGGGGTCGCCGTGGGGCTGGAGAACGCAGAACCACTCGGTGCGCCGCTGGTCACGGTGGACACCGACGGAACCTCGGTACTCGTCTTCGCGATCCGTCAGAGCGGAACAGGCGTCGTCGTGGTCAACACGTCCGTCGAAGATGGGCGAGACGTCACCGGAGTCTTTGCGGCATCCGCTCCGCTGGAGGGGGCGCAATCCGATCCGGAGACCGCTGCAAGGTGGCTCGCGAACGCGATCGGCGCCCGCGGGCTCGCCGGCCTCGATCGCCCGGTCGCGGCATCCGGCGCAGGCACGACCCGCATCCGTTGGAGGCAGTCATGAGCAGGCCACCGGCGGGAACGTTCCGAATCTACCCCGCTGCCCTCCCGCCGATCACGATCGGCAAGTACGTCGTCGACGGCGGGATCGAGATCATCGACGTCGCGGACAAGGCCGCGGCCGCCCCACAGCCCATCGGTACGCCGGTCGGCACGTTCGAGCAGTTGCAGGGTGCGTTCGACGTCGAGGGGCCGCGATATCAGCTGCCGCCGGACCAGGTGCTCTCCACCTATCCGCCCTCAGGCTCTCGCGGCGCGTACAGCAGGCGGCTGCCGCAGATCGTGATCAAGCGGCGCACGCTGCCGTGGGAGTGGTCGATGCCGCCGGGGGAAGGTGGAGCACCGATGCCATGGCTCGCCCTGGTGCTCATCGCTCCGGGGGAAGGAACGCTCGTGGTCGACCGACCGATCGCGGAGTGCGTGACGCCGGGGACGACCCTGCCGAAGCCGGACGTGTTCGACACACCGAAGGGCTCGTATCTCAAGGTTCCGCAGTCGGTCGTCACCCGGACATTCCCGACCGCAGACGACCTGTCGCTGCTGACGCACGTGCGGGAAGTCGATATGAGCGACACCGAACTCGCCATCGCCGACGACGACGGCTGGCTCGCCGTCATCCTGTGCAATCGCCTGCCGCAGGCTGGCGTGACCTACACCGCGTGCCTCATCAACATCGATTCGCAGACCGCGCATCTGCCAGACGACCCGGCCGTTGAGAACTCCTTCGATCCGTTCAGCGTGGTCTTTGACATCGGCGAGTTCACCCAGGTGCTCGCCAGCAGTCACCCCGTCAGCACGGATGCCGCCGTGATGGGGGCCACGCAAGTCGCCTCCGTCGCCGCGGCCGAAGCGGTCGCTGGCTACGCCGTCGCGAACACCGGAGCGGTGTGGGCTGCGGGCACTAAGCACGACGCGTCGATGACAGTTCAGGCCGCAGCGGGCGAGACGAGCGTCTCCGCGCAGCCGCTTCTCGGCCTGCTCAACATCCCCTACGAGCTGCTCGATACGGTGCGGCATTTCCCGGTGCTGACCTCCTGGTCGTTTACCTGCGACGGCGACGGCGATTTCGCAACGCTTGCGAACGAGGTCTCCTCGCGGCTGCTCGGCCATGTCGCGTCTGCACCGGAGGACCCGGACGGCGGACCGCGCACCAAGGACCTGCCTACCCTCACGGAACCGCCGTCTAACCGTCCGCTGCCGCTGGTGACCGAGTCTGGCCACATCGTCACCGCCTATCGGACCCGTTTCGGCGACGACAGTCAGGCGTATTTCCGCGGGCCGCTGATCCCCAACCCGAGTGTGAGACCCACGCCAGGAGACTCCGATCGGGTGGTCCTCGCGCATCACGCCGACCAGCTGCGGCTGATCGTCCCGGACGGCTTGCAGGATCTCACCTACTCCTCGGCGTTCGAGATTGGGCGCCTGCTGGCACTCAGCAGGCCGGGAGTGGTCGCGCTGCTCGCACGCTGGCGGCGCGAGAAGTTCGCCGCGGCGACGACCGCCGCAGTCCAGGCCCACCTCTTCGCACAGCTGCCGAGCGCGCTGCGCGACAGCATGCGGTTGGCCGATCCGCTGAGGCAGGGGATACCGGTCGCCGTCGGCGACGACCTGCCGGGGCCGACTCCGGAGCCTTTCGAGAGGGCGCCGACCGGCAGACAGTTCATCCGCGGGTTGCTGTCGGCGCTCGACGCCTCAGCGGTCGAGATCGCATCGCCGCTGCCTGCCGCAAACGCAGGATTCGCGCGAGACGACATGGCGAAACTTACTCGGTCCAGGGCGACACGCCTCGCTCAGGGGCTAGCGCTGGACATGGATCTGGCGGCGCCGGCGGAAGAGATCGCCAGGCAGCTGGCCTCGACCCCGCTCGCGAGGGTCGAGCGCGACCAGGCGGCCGAGCTCGCCGGGGCGCGCATCGCGATGGAAGGCCTCGTCGCCGAGCTGATAGAGGGAGTGGATGCTCTCCAATCGGGCGGTATCGAAATATCGGACATCCTCGGGAGGATGAAATGAGCTTCACGCTGTCGACCGCGCAGCTCGTGAGCGCAGTGGCGGAGATGACCGCGCACATCCTCGCCACGATGGAACCGGAACAGGAGGTGCAGGACGCACCGGACCCTGGACCGCGGCGAACGCCGCGCGCACTGCGGCTGTGGCTTGCACGTCTTCGCCTATTGGAGGCTGTTCCGTTCAGTCACCTGGTCGCCGATGCGACGCTCCTCCCACCGGAGTCGATCCGCTTCTTTCACGTCGATCGCGGATGGACGGATGCGCTGGTCGAGGGAGCCCTCTCCGTCGGTACGGTGACGACCGCGGATCGCGCGACGCTGGGGGCGATCTATCCGATGTTGCGCCCTGAAGTCGATGAGGCAGAGCGGCTCGTGCGCCTGCCGGGCTGGGAGCCCGGCGCGAACGTTCCGGCGGGTCCGGCGGGTCCGATCTCGGGATTCCTGCTCCGCTCGCGCCTGGTCTCTGGTTGGCCTGCGATGACCGTGCGCGGATACGGCCGAGACAATTACCGGTTGACCGGCCCGCTGCATGCCGATGACGAGCATGTGGGGATGGGCGACGCTGCCAATGCTGCCGCGCAGGAGCGCGCGATGCAAAAGCTGGAGGTGCTCCGCTTTGAGCGCCTCGCGCCCGCCGTCCTGCTCGTCCTCTTCGACGGCGTGCCGGAGGTCGTGCACGTGGAGGAGCCGCGTGCCGGCGTGCAGTTCGGATTCGAGGACACCGCGGCGCCCAGCGGCAGGGTGTCGATGCGTTCTCGCACTCGCGATGTCACCAACGGCGAGGGTCTCAGTGAGACCGTCGCTGTGCCCTTCCGCAAGGGCGCTCCTGGCGTAGTCCACATCGGAGAGCTGATGAACCGGCTCGCCGAGGTGGATGAGACCAAGATCGGGAGCAGGAAGGATGCCGCGACGCTCGCGATGCAGCTGATCCAATTCCCTTGGCGCGCCGTCTTCGGCGACCAGTCGCTGCAGGAGAACGGTGGGGCCGCGCCCGACATGTCTGCGGTGTTCCATCCCGAGATCTCCTACGAGATCATTCAGGACCGTATCGCACAGGGCCCGTCGATACACCCTTATCCGGTGTCCGGCGCCGCCGTGAAGCGCGTCTGAGAAAGCCGATGACATGATCTACGACCCGGACAAGGCCAGGCTCCTTCTCGGTGCACCCGAATTCTCGGTCGCTCAGCGCTGGGGCACAGACATCGCCCAGGCCATCGACTGGGACAACGAGCTGCTGCGCGAACCGCGTGTCTGCGTGCCGATCGATGTGCAGGCGCTCGTGGTGCTGGGCGACGATCCGGACTCCGCCGGTGTGCGCTTGGATGGCCCGCTGACGCCGGGAAGGGCCGTTCCCGCAGACGCGGAATCTGACGTCAAACGCACGGCCCTGACGGGGTCCGACCCGTTCGATGAGCCGACCGCGCGCGAGAGCGGCATCCACCTGCATTGGGCGATGCCCGACGCGCTGATGAAGGGGCGGGCATCGGATAGTGCACCAGCCGCCCGCGACCTCGGAATGGCTCCGCTGCCGGACCGGTGGGTCATCACACGGATCCTTGTACCGGCGACGGGGACGTGGGCTGTCACACAATCCTGGGCTGTCGACGCGCTCACCGGAGCAGTCTGGCCGCTGGGGGAGAGCGGTGCGCCCGCGCCCGCTGACACCGAATCCGTGGCGGCGGGCACTCTCAACGGCACCTCGGGTGGCACGCTCACGTGGACGGCCGCCTACGACGCCGCGCGGGGACGCTTCACCTTCCACGATCCGCAGGATGACCTCGCCAGGGATGCGACACTCGGCGGCACCGTGCCAGGTGGACCAGTGGGTGGACGGGCCACATACGTCGTCGTCGGCTGGTGGGCGGATGCCGATCTCGACCCGTTGGACGGGATCCGCGGCACGGCGGCCCGCGGTCGCCGGCTCACCGCACTGAAATGGAAGCTGGAGGAATCGGCGGCGCCTAACCATTCTCCCGTGCCGACCGGCACCGCGAGCACCTCCACAGGGACACCGAGCTCGGGTGCGAGTGCCTCGTCGGACTCCGCTTCCGCCTTCCGGTACAAGGGGGTGTCGGTCTCACCCTCGCTGCTCGCAGGGCTCGGCATCGCCGATGCCCAGCACATCCAACCGGCCAATCCACCGCGGCCGGAGGCTTCCACGCTGCTGCATGGGGCGGTCATCGGCGTACCCGCTCTCGTCGAGGGTGCCAGGCAGCGGGTGGCGCCGGCAGAACAGCGACCATCCGCCGCACGGGTTTCGATCGCGCTCGGCGCTTCACTCTCCGATGCACTCGGGGCGCTCTCCGCGCGCTCATTGGCGCCGGTGGCCGTGGGCGAGGAGCGTGAACTTCTCGAAGAGCTCGTTGAGGCGTTCATACGCGGCAGGCTCACCGATCTCGATGACCCGGCGGGGGCTGCAGAGATCGACGAAGGCCTTCATTCCGGTGGCTTCGAAACCGTCGCATCGCCGTTTCCCGGAGTCACCGACCGGCTCGTCGACGGGGCGGTGCCGCTGAACGATCAGGGACGACGCGTCGGCACGGTGAGCTCTGGCGCCTTCGCCAGCACCAAGAAAACCAACTCGTACAAGATCGCCGCAGACCAGAGCTCGCTGTACTTCGTCGGCGGGTATAAAAAGGGCTCGCCCATCGGCGTGGGCGATGTCGCCCAGACGGCTACGGTCGCAGACGCGTTCAAGAGCTCGCTCTACAGCGTGCACGCCGATATCGCGCGTGCGTCGCTGCCGATCTCGGCGGTGCAGACTGAGGCATTCCAGCAGGCGGCAGGTGCCGAGCATCGAGCGGGATCTGCCGCACGGAATGCGGCTGGGGCCCCGAGGGTGCGCACGGAGGTGCGGCCAGAACCGCCGTTCTTCCAGGCATCCGACCCCTATCTGCTGGTGCGAGGCGCCGGGCGCTCTCCGCGTCACGGCGGAGATGGCGCGTGGCTCGACGACGGGCGGCTGAAGGTACGCTCGCCCAGCCTGATCACCGACTATTACAAGGACGTGCTGGCGGGATCCGAGGTGCTCGCACCTTTGGCCTCTGGTGCGATCCCCGCCGAGACCACGGCGCTCGCCAGGGAGGCTCTGCTGCTCAGCGACTTCGCATCAGGGTGGCTGGCAGAGCGCGCTGCGGCGAAGACTTCGCCGAAGGGGCGGAGGGGACTCGACGCGAAAGTGGTCCGCGCCTATGAGCGGCGCTTCGAGGCTGAGTTGCTGCTGCGCTATGACGAGACAGGTGCTTACACCGGTGATGCCGTCTCGGTGAGCGCGAAGCTCGACACCGCTGACCCCCGCGTGCGCGAGCAGGTGGCGCAGGGGTTGATGCAGCAATCGCTGCTGGGAGGTTCTTCCCCCTCACCGGTCGGAATCACGGCGTGGGCGCAGCCCTGGTGTCCGCTGTGGCTCGAGTACCGCGTCGATGTCGAGGGCCGTCCCGGCTTTGCCGGATGGGATCTCGAGTCGCATGACTTCACCGCCGTGGAGGGGCTCTCGGGCGACGTCGTGCGCACGGCCATTGCCAGGGTGCCGCTGACCACCGGCGTCGCGCGCGCACTCGGCGGCAGTATCGAGCAGTACCTCAAGGAGGAGCGCAAGCGCGATGCGGGCAAGAGCGCCCTCATCGACGATGATCTCGTGGGTGCGCTGGGATCGCTGCGCAACCTGGGCGCGAGCGCCGATCTGCTCGGTGCGTCTCTGGATGGTGTGCGACGAAGGATGCTGGGACTCCTCGAGAGGGCCTTCCAGGCGACGGATGCCGACGGCGAGGTCCTCCTGGAGCGCGCGGAGGATCCCATCCTTCTGCTGGGTGGTGCGGTACGCGTCACCGGGTTGCGGGTCGTAGACACCTACGGGCGCGTGCTCGACCTCGACCCGCAGTCGGCGATCGTTCCGGCCCGGTTCGAGGCCGGTGCCGGTGCGATGCTGCGGGCGCCGCGATTCACCCCGCCGACCAGGGTGCGCGTACGGTTCGTCGGTGCGGAGTCGACCGGTGTCGACGGGGCGAGGGATGCCCATATTGACGAGTCGTCTGCCTCAGGGCAGGTGAGCCCGGTATGCGGGTTCCTGTTGCCGGATCATGTCGATGAGTCGATCGAGGTGTTCGGCCCGGATGCGACCCCGCTCGGCGAGCTTCTGGTCACCGGCCAGATCGGCTCCTCTGGCGGTGGCGTCATCTGGGAGCCCGCGCCAGGTCGCCCGGTACCGGCGGATGCCGCGCCCTCGGTCGGTCTGCTTCCCGACGAGCATGTGCTCGGCCGGTTCGCCACCGGAATCGTGGTCGCGGATGCTGCAGCGCGCGGGTCCGAGCGGGCCATGCCCGATGCCGAGTCGGCGCTCGCTGCCCTGCTGCGCTCGATCGACACGACGCTATGGACGGTGGATGGCAACGCCGGCGCTGGGTCTGCCCAGCTGGCGTCGATCGTCGGTGCGCCGCTCGCGGTCGTCCGCGCGGTCGTCAGCGTCGATCTACTCGATGACACGTCGTCCCTCGCGCTGTCGGAGGACGAGGCATCCGCTCGTCGCGCGGCATACGCCGTTCTCTCGCAGCACGGCGTCCCAGTGCGCCTCGGCGAGCTCACCCGGCCCGACGACGGGCTCGTGGCGTGGTTCGTCGACGATGACTACTCGCGCGTGCATTTGGTCGACAAGGCGATCGTGAACGCTGCGTCCCCCGCCGGGCACGGCAAGGGGTTCCTGCAAGGCTGGGGGGTCGTCGTTGATCCGACCGGCGTCGAGCCGATCACGCACGAGTACGTCTCGTCGGAGACCGAGCTCGTCGTGCATCCGGGTGTCCCGCGGATGCTGACACTGCTGATGACGCCAGGCGCGGCCGTGCACTTCACGAGCGGGATCGTGCCGCAGAGTCGGGTGCAGTTGCAGCGTGGATGGTTTACTCCAGCGTTGGACGAACTCGTACCGGCGGTGCGAGTGGGGCCGGTGCTGATCGATCCGGGCGATGTCCGGCTGCCGCTGGTTGCAGCCCTCGGCGAGGCGCAGTCCCTCACCGTGCGAGAAGGACCAGCAGCGTGGCGTGACGACGCGATCCTCGCGGCGACCCAGTCGGCCGCGCTTCCCGACCGGGCGACGGTTCTGCGCGAGGGGTGGATTCGGGTCAGTCCCGGTCCGGAATCGGACCGCCGATGATGCCGGTCGGCCGCCGCGGCGAAGCATCCGTCTCGTTTTCACAGGGACACGCACGTTAGAATATATCTCTGCTCAGCACCGTTCGCTGAGGCGGTCAGCCTTCCGAACGGGAGCTGGTCCGAGGCTTGAAACCTCCGGCATCCTCATCAGACACCGGAGGTTTTCTCATGTCTCAGACTCTGCGCGCCCACCCCAAAGCCAAATGGTGGGCCCTGTTCGTCATCTCTCTGACCCAGCTCGTCGTCGTCCTTGACGGCACCATCGTCAACATCGCCCTGCCGCAGGCGCAGATCGCCCTGGATATGGACGATCACCTGCGTCAGTGGGTTGTCACCGCCTACGCGCTCTCGTTCGGAGCCCTGCTGTTGCTCGGCGGGCGTATCGCCGACTACTGGGGTCGCAAGCGCACCTTCATGGTCGGCATGGTCGGCTTTGCCCTGGCATCCCTCTATGCGGGTCTCGCGGCCGCAGGTTGGGAGCTGATCCTCGGACGCGCCCTGCAGGGTGTCTTCGCCGCGATGCTGGCGCCCGCCGCACTCGCGCTGCTGACGACGCTGTTCCCGTCCGGCAAGGAGCGCAACATCGCCTTCGCTGTCTTCGGAACGGTCGCCGGTACCGGTGCCGCAGTCGGCATGGTGCTTGGCGGATTCCTCACCGAGTTCTTCGACTGGCGCTGGTGCCTGCTGGTGAACCTGTTCTTCTGTGCGGTCGGTCTTATCGGCGGCGCGCTGTTCCTCACCGAGAGCCGGGCAGACGGCGACAAGCGGTACGACCTGTGGGGAGCGCTGCTGGTCACTGCCGGCCTCGCATCGTTCGTGTACGGCTTCAGTCTCGCTGAGACCGGCTGGACCAACCCGCTCACGGTCGGCTTCATCGTGCTCGGACTCGTCCTTCTCGCGGTGTTCGTGTGGGTTCAGGCGAAGGTCTCCAACCCCTTGCTGCCGTTGCGTGTTGTGACGAATAAGGTGCGCGGAGGGGCCTTCCTCATCCAGGCCGTCGCCGGCAGCGTCATGATCGGCGCGACCCTGTACCTCACCTTCCACCTGCAGATCGTGCTCGGCATGGGCGCGCTCGAAGCCGGCGTCGCCAGCCTGCCGCTGCCTCTGGGAACCATGGTGCTGGCCGGACTCGCGACGAAGATGCTCGGTCAGATCGGTCCGCGACTGATGCTCATCAGCGGACCGCTCGTGGTCGCAGCGGCACTCGTGTATCTCTCGTTCATCACTGCGGACGGCAACTACTTCGTCCAGGTCGCCCCGGCGCTGCTGGTCATGGGCTTCGGAATGTCGTTCGTCTTCATTCCGTTGCAGAACCTTGCCCTCACCGGCGTGGCACCGCACGACGCCGGTATCGCCTCTGCCGTCACCAACTCGGCGATGCAGATCGGCGGATCGGTCGGACTCTCGATCTTCACCGCCGTCTATGCCGCGATCGTCGGCGGCCACGCGCAGGGCGAGGTCGGTCTCGACACGCTGACGGACGGCTACGGCGGAGTGTTCCTCGCCGCAGCGGTCGCCATGGTGCTGGCATCTGTCGTCGCGTTCACGATGGTGCGCGGTCGCAAGGAAGACCTGATGCCCCAGCACACTGCGGTTGCCGCGGATAAGCCAGCGTCCTCGGACACAGACACGCTCTCTCTGGCGCGCTGATCAGGATGCCACGGCGGGCCTCGGCGGTAATGTCCGAGGCCCTCCGTACGGTGTGAATATGCGAATCCTGCACACCTCTGACTGGCACATCGGCCGCACCTTCCATGGCACCTCGACCATGGATGCGCTGGCCGAGGTGCTGTCGGCGCTGGTCGAGCAGGTGCGCGGCAACGCGGTGGATGCTGTGATCGTCGCGGGCGACGTGTTTGACTCTGCAACGCCTGCTGGCCCCGCCTACACACTGCTGGGTGACATACTCGCCGCTCTCCACGACACCGGCGCAAAGGTCATCGTCACGAGCGGCAACCACGACTCCGCGGCCCGACTCGGATTTCAGGCGCGACTTCTGCGCGACGGCATCCACATGATGACAGACCCGCTTTCTATCGGCGAGCCGATCACGATTGACGATGCCGATGGGCCTGTGCATTTCTACGGCATCCCCTATCTCGAGCCTGCGATCGTGCGGCAGCACTGGCCAGAGATGCTGCTTCGCACCCAGGCACAAACCATGGCGCACGCGATGTCACTCGTGCGGGCCGGTATGGCATCGCGCGAGGGACGCTCCGTGGCGATCGCGCACTGCTTCGCGGCAGGTGTGGATGCCACGGCCGGACTCGAACGCGAAGTGCGCCAGGGCGGACTCGATGTCGTGCCGCTAAGCGTGTTCGACGGGCCGGACTACATTGCTCTCGGTCACATTCACGGACGCCAGGCGCTGAGCGAGCGGGTCCGCTACGCCGGAGCGCCGCTGCACTACAGCTTTGGCGAGCAGCACAAAGAGCGCGGCTCGTGGCTGATCGATCTTGATGCTTCTGGCCTCGCCTCAGTCGAGTGGCTGGCGTTGCCGGTGCCGCGTCGTCTCATCACCCTTACCGGAACGCTCGACGAGATCCTCTCGGCGGAGAATGTCGCCACCCACGCAGATGACTGGGTGTGCGCCGTCTACACCGACGCATTGCCGCAGGCCGAACCGATGCGGCGCCTGAAAGAGCACTTCCCGCACTGCGCGATGGTGCAGCACGCCCCCGTCAGCGGCGCCGAGCGTGTGGAGCGGTCCTACGCCGCGCGGCTGGAATCGGCTGTGACTGATACCGAGCGCATCGAGGCATTCCTCGAGCACGTGCGCGCCGGCCAGGGCGCGAGCGAGCGAGAGAGCGAACTCATCCGCGAGGTGCTCGATGAGCGCGTGGTGGCAGAGGCTCTCGTCTAGTGCGTCTTCACCGCCTCGAGATCCAGGGCTTCGGCCCGTTCCTCGATCGACAGATCGTCGACTTCGACAGCTTCGCTGACGACGGTATCTTCCTCATCGCTGGGCGTACCGGTGCGGGGAAGTCGAGCATCCTGGATGCCGTCTGCTTCGGCTTGTACGGGGGAGTGCCACGGTACGAGAGCGGCGATAAACGGCTGCGCAGCGACTACTGCGCTCCTGAAGATCTCAGCGAAGTCGTCGTCGAGTTCACTACGACGGCCGGCAGGTATCGGGTGACGCGCTCGCCGGAGTACATGCGGCCCGCTAAACGTGGCGGAGGCTTGACGAAGCAGGCCTCGGGTGTCCAGCTCGATACTCTCGCCGACGCTGGTTGGGTCACGCTAGCTGCGAAAGAGCGGGAGGTCGGGCACGAGCTCGACGAGATACTTCAGCTGAGTCGCGAACAGTTCCTGCAAGTGATCCTGCTCGCACAGAATCGGTTCGCCCGGTTCCTGCTCGCCGACAGCAAGGAACGACAGTCGCTGCTGCGACGGCTATTCGGCACTGAGCGCTTCGAAGACGTGCAGTCGCGTTTCGACGATCGACGCAAGACGGCAGAGAACGCGCTCGCCGGGCGCTCCGCCACTGTCAACGCGGGGCTTCAGCAGGCGGAGCGGATGGTGACTGCCGCGCAGCTGTGGGGCGAGCATGAGCCGGTTGATACATCTGCGGAAACGACCCAAAAGCGCCTCGAGCAGCTTCGCGTCGCGCTCGATCGGGCCGAGTACCAGGTCGAACGCCGGGCCGCTGAGAGCGCTGAAGCCGAGACCCGAAGCACCGCGGCGGAAGCAGCCCTGACCCGCGCACGCGAGGAGCGTAAGGCGCAACAGGATCGGGACGCGACCCGAATCGCCGTACAGCGAATCGACGCCGAAGAATCCGAGATCGCCGCGGCCCGCACGACGCTGCAGCAGGCGAGAACGGCCGAGGCGCTGCGCGCAACCCTCAACGCCGCAGATCGGGCCGCCAGCGACCGCGAGAAGGCCGAGATCGCCGAACGCGCAGCCCGCGAAGCCTGGGGTGCCGCTGACATCGAACTTGTTGACATCGAACGCGGCGAGGTCACCGCCGAGGCACTGGAAGCATGGGCTGAGCAGCGGACCAGCCAGAGTGGCGAGTGGAAACGTGCAGCTGAGCTCGAGCGGAGCGCCACAGCTCTCGCTATGGAGCAGGCGGACGCTGTGGAGCAGGTCGCCGTAGCATCCACTCTCGTCGACGCCCACGACGCTGAACGGGCAGAACTTCCGGCGCGGGTCACCGAGCTGACCGCCCAGCGGGATGCCGCGCAGCGCAGCGCCGACCGCCTCGATGACCTGCTCACAACGCTGAACGCCGCGAAGGCACGCCGAGACGCGGCAGTGAAGGCCGAGCGGCTTCATGGCGACCTCGACAAGGCCGAACGCGCGCTCGTAGCCGCCAGTAGTGCGCTCGACGAGGCGCAATTCGCGCTCACACAGTTGCGCCGCCGCCGTCTGGACGGCTTCGCCGGGGAACTCGCGACTGCACTGATTCCGGGGGAGGCCTGCACCGTGTGCGGGGCCACCGAGCATCCCTCACCGGCCGAACACAGCGATCCCGTCTCGCAGGAAGACGTCGAGGCGGCCGAAGCCGTGCGCGACACCGCAGCAAAGGGCGATCGCGAGGCGCTCGACAGGGTGTCCGATCTGAAGCGCAATCTCGCAGCCGTTGACGCGATGGCTGAAAAGCGCTCTGTCGCTGTGGCTGAGGACGAGGTCACCGCTGCGACATCCGCGCATACCGAGGCACTGGCCGCCGCCGGTGCACTCCCTGCCGCGGTCGCTGCGCTTGGCGAAGCCATTGCGCGTTCTGCGCAGCTCGAGAAGGACCGCGCAGAGGCGGCGGATGCGCTGGCGAAGGCGCGCGAGTCGCTCGCCTTGGTCACGCAGCGCAGCGCCGAGGCTCAGACCGTCATCACCGCGGCACGCGGATCCTTCGGCACTGTCGCCGCGCGTATCGCCGAGGTTACCGCGCACGTCGCAACCGCCCACGCCCTGGCGGATGCTCTCGAAGAGGGCGCCCGGCGGGGGAGGGCACTCACCGAGGCCGCGGCGGAGCAGGCACGCGCGCTCGCGGCATCCGACTTCGACGACACCACGGCCGCGCGGCTGGCGCTGCGGTCAGCAGCCGAGCAGCAGGGGCTTGAAGATCGCATTTCGGGCCACAACGTGCAGCGCGAGAAGCAGCGCGAGCTGCTATTGGCGCTGGAGATGCGGGCGCTTCCCGAGGAGCCGATCGAGCTCAGCGGGGTTGAAGAATCAGCGGCCGGCGCTCGTACGGCATGGAAGGACGCGATCGATGCCGCAGGGCGAGCGAAGACCACAGTCGAGCAGCTGGGCGGACTCATCGACTCGGCCGCGGCCGAATACGCAGCCAGCGCCGCGCAGCAGGCCGACTTTGAGGTGCTGAAGGGCCTCGCCGACACCATTGCCGGTCGTGCCGGCAATACGCACAAGATGACGCTGGAGACCTTCGTGCTCGCCGCAGAACTCGAAGAGATCGTGGGGGCAGCCAACCGCCGCCTCAGCGACATGTCGACCGGGCGCTACCAGCTGCAGCACTCCGACGCACTCGCGGCACGTGGTGCGGCATCCGGCTTAGGAATCGTCGTATTCGATGCGTTCACTGGGCAGGCGCGTCCCGCACAATCACTCTCCGGAGGTGAGACGTTCCTCAGCTCACTCGCGCTCGCGCTCGGCCTCGCCGAGGTCGTCACGGCCAGAGCGGGCGGCATCCAACTCGACACGCTATTTATCGATGAGGGTTTCGGATCTCTCGACGCCGACACGCTCGAGGTCGCCATGCGCACGCTTGACGAACTGCGCTCTGGCGGGCGCACCGTCGGCGTCATCAGTCACGTCGAGTCGATGCAGGAGCAGATTCCCGCGCAACTCGTCGTGGAACAGACCGCGAGCGGGCCTAGCCGCATCCGCTCCTGACACGAGACGGCCGCGTCATCCCTGTTCGGGACGACACGGCCATCAGTCCACACGAGGCGGGTTCACGCGTTCGACGGAACCCATTCCGACACGGCGTTCAGCGCCCGTACGTCGTCGGACGCCAACTCGAGTCGTGCTCCGGCGAGAAGTCCGGCGACCTGGTCGACCCGTGACGCACTGGCGATAGGCGCGGCGACGGTCGGCTGCGCTCGCAGCCACGCCAACGACACGGACGCGATCGACGCATCGTGCTGGCCGGCGATGCGCTCGAGCTCCCCGATGATGCGGAGTCCGTGCTCGGTGGCGTACTTTGCGGCACCGCCGGCGCGCGGAGAATCGACTGCCGCAGCATCCGTCGAACGGTACTTGCCGGTGAGGAACCCTGCCGCCAGCGCGTAGTACGGAACCAGGCTGAGCCCGAACTCCGAGGCTGTGGGGATGATGCTCTCCTCCACACCGCCCCGGTGTACGAGGTTGTAGTGCGGCTGGACGGCGACGGGAAGGGCAGTTCCGGCCTCCTGTGCGAGCGAGATCCACGAACGGATGCGGTCGGCCGAGTAGTTCGACACGGCGGTGTAGCGCACCAGACCGTCGGTGACGAGCTGTCCGAAGGCCGCGACGGTTTCCTCCAGCGGCGTCTCGGTGTCATCGAAGTGCGCGTAGTACAGGTCGATCGTGTCGACCCCGAGACGATTCAGCGACGCCTCTGCGGCGGCGCGGACGTTCTTGGCCGACAGACCCTTGAACTCTGGGTGGCTGCTGACCTTCGTCGCGACGACGACGTCGGAGGGCCCCCGTGAGGCGAGCCACTCGCCGATGATTGTCTCGCTCTCGCCGCCGCTGTTGCCCGGCACCCAGGCGCTGTAGCCGTCGGCAGTGTCGATGAAATTGCCGCCTCCGGACACGAAGGCGTCGAGGATCTGGAACGACGCATCGCGATCGGCGGTCCAGCCGAACACATTGCCGCCGAGGGCGAGCGGGAAAACGTCGAGGTCGCTGCGGCCGAGGAGGGTCATGGAATCTCTCTTTCTTTCGTCTACCCGAGTCAAGCGCATCCGCGGCATGCATATTCGGAGTCCGTCACGGAGACGTAACACTCAGGGGAGATACTGGACGCATGACGCTTCAGCAGCAGATCGCGCAGACCCTCGGCGTGCACGCCGAAATCGACCCGGCGGCCGAGATCGAACGGCGCGTGCAGTTTCTCGTCGACTACCTTGTGAAGACCAGCGCGAAGGGGTTCGTGCTCGGCATCTCCGGAGGGCAGGATTCCACTCTCGCGGGGCGCCTCGCGCAGCTTGCCGTCGAGCGCGTGCGTGCGAGTGGCGGTGCTGCCGACTTCACCGCGGTGCGGTTGCCGTACAAGGTCCAGCACGATGCGGATGACGCTGCCGCCGCGCTCGCCTTCATCACGCCAGATCGCTCGGTTGAGGTCAATATCCAGGGCGGCGTGGACGGTGTCGAGAAGGACATCGAGCAGGCGGCCGGGGCCGACGTCTCAGATTTCAACAGAGGCAACATCAAGGCACGCATCCGCATGGTCACGCAGTATGCGCTCGCGGGGCACGATGGACATCTCGTGATCGGCACCGACCACGCCGCCGAGGCGATCACGGGCTTCTTCACGAAGTTCGGTGACGGCGCGGCCGATGTTCTGCCGTTGGCAGGCCTCACCAAACGGCAGGGCAAGGCGTTGCTGCGCGAGCTGGATGCTCCGGACCGGCTTTGGCTGAAGGTTCCCACCGCTGACCTTCTTGACGGGCAGCCCGGACGTGCAGACGAGGATGAACTCGGACTTACCTACGAGCAGATCGACGACTACCTCGAAGGCAAGCCGGTGGATGCTGACGCTGCTGCCAGGCTCGAAGGCAAGTACCTCGCCACACAGCACAAGCGCCACCTTCCGGTCGGCCCTGCAGATGACTGGTGGCGCTGAAGGGTCGACTGTCCGTACGGGCGCGGGCACTGTCTGACGTCCCCGCTAACCTCGAAGCATGCGGATCGATACCCAGGCCCAACGCGTCATCTTCAGCGCCACTGACCTGAAGGCTGCCGCAGAGTGCGAGTTCGCCTGGGCGCGCGCGATCGATGCGAAGCTCGGACGAGTTCCCGCTGTCGAAGAGACGGTGGATGCCACGCTCGCTCGGGCGGCAAAGCTCGGCGATGCGCACGAGCTGAAGGTGCTCGAGGCCTACCGCGAACAGTTCGGTTCGGATGCCGTGTACGAGGTGTCGAAGGTGTCATCGGCCGACCCTGCTTCACTCGCTGCCGTCGTCGCTGAGACGGGGGAGGCGCTTCGCTCCGACGCAAAGGTGCTGTTCCAAGGAGCGTTCTCCACCGAGGAGTTCGTCGGTTTTGCGGATTTTCTGCTTCGCGAAGACGACGGGCGCTGGCGCGTGCAGGATTCGAAGCTCGCCCGCAAAGCGAGAGTAACCGCACTCATGCAGCTGGCGGCATATGTTGACCAGCTGGATGGCCTCGGCGTCCCGCGATCCGACCAGGTCGACCTCATCCTTGGCGATGGAACGATCAGCACCCACTCCGTCGACGATCTGCTGCCACTGTTTCACGTTCGTAGAGCGCGACTGCGTGCCGTGATCGCCGACCGCGACGTGCCTGCTGGTGCGGCGGGTGCTCCGCTCGCCTGGGGTGACGGCAGAGGAGACCTCGACATCTCTGCGTGCGGACGGTGCGCGACGTGCACCGAGCAGGTAGATGCTGCGCGTGATCTGCTGATGGTCGCTCGCATGCGTCCGGTGCAGCGTGCGCGGCTGCGCGCCGCCGGAATCGAGACTATCGACGACCTTGCCGCGGCAGAGGATGCGCCTGATGGCATGAACGTCGACACGTTCGAGTCGCTGCGCGCCCAGGCGCGACTGCAACTGCGTGCCGATGCCGATGACGCTCCGACGTTCGACGTCTATCACCCGCAGGCCATCCACAATCTGCCGCGACCGAGTCGGGGTGACATCTTCTTCGACTTCGAGGGTGACCCGCTCTATACCGAGCCCGCTCCGGACGGGCACGCGCAGTGGGGCATTGATTACCTGTTCGGTTGGGTCGACAACGAGGACCAGTACACGCCGCTCTGGGCGCACACATTCGCCGACGAGAAGCGCGCACTCGAGCAGTTCCTCGATTTCGTGAATGCGCGAAGGGCCGCCCACCCCGACATGCACATCTATCACTACGCGCCGTACGAGACATCTCATCTCGTCGCGATGGCATCGCGCTATGGCATCCGCGAGGGCGAGGTCGACAAACTGCTGCGCGAGGGCGTTTTCGTCGACCTGTACCCGCTCGTGCTGCGAACAGTGCGCGTTGGATCACGCTCATATTCGATCAAGAAACTCGAGCCGCTCTACATGGGCGACGACGTGCGAACGAGCGACGTGCAGAAGGGCGACGACTCGATCGTGCAGTACGTCGCTGCACGCCAGCTGGCGGCGGCAGGTGAGACGTCCGATTCCGAGGCAGTGCTTGCCGATCTCGCTGACTACAACCGCTACGACTGCGTCTCGACTCGGCGCCTGCGCAACTGGCTGATCGAGATCGCGAAGGCAAGGGGTGTTAACCCCGCCCCACCGGACGCGGCCGAGGAGCTGGTGTATGAGCCTTCGCATCGTTCGGTCGCCCTGCTTGCCGACGCCGAGCGCGATGTCGAGGCTGGCGGCGACGGTGAAGTGCATCGCGTAGCCGCGGCGGCGATCGACTACTATCCGCGCGAGGCGAAGAGCTTCTGGGTATCGCATTTCCAACGACTGCGTGAGCCGGTGTCGATGTGGGATCAGACTCGCGACGTCGTGCGGGTGGATGCGACTGGCTCCGTGCTGCGACGTGACTGGAGCGTCGAAGAGGGGCGCCGCGTCATGTCTCGCGAGATCGAGATCCGCGGCGAGATCTCGCCCGGCACGACACTCGGCGAGGGGGCGAACCCGTTCGCGCTGTATCCGTTCCCGGCGCCCTTCGATGTCGAGGCGCCATCCCGCGCGATCCACGTGCCGCGCACAGCAACCGTTGTCGAGACGCTCGACGACGGCTACGTGATCGCTGAGACGGCGGTGGGCGGACAGACCTGGGACGAATTTCCGCTCGCGTTGACACCAGCGGCACCGCCCCGCGTCATCTCGCTGCAGGGTGCGATCGATGAGTGGGCGGATGCCGTGCATGAAGCGGCGCCGTCATTCCCCTCCGACGCCGCGACCGACATTCTGCGCCGTATCCCTCCGCGCACGGTCTCCGGCGCGAGGCTGCCTGCGGCGGGGGATGACCCGATCGATGCGATCGTGCGGGGCATCCTCGATCTGGACCGCAGCTATCTCGCAGTGCAGGGACCTCCAGGAACGGGCAAGACCTACACAGGTTCGCGTGTGATCGCGCGCCTCGTGAACGAGTACGGCTTCCGAATCGGAGTCGTTGCGCAGTCTCACGCCATCATCGAGACACTGCTGGAGCGTGTCGTCGCCGATGGGGTGCCACCGGGGCAGGTGGCGAAGGCGCCGAAGGAGAAGGGAAGCGCGCCGAGTTACACGGTGATCCCGAAGAGCGGCATGGCGTCGTTCCTCTCCGAACGACAAGGCCAGGGCGTCGTCGTCGGCGGCACCGCCTGGGACTTCAGCAATACCGGACGTGTAGAGCGCCACGGCCTAGACCTGCTCGTGATCGACGAAGCCGGCCAGTTCTCGCTCGCCTCCACGATTGCCGTCGCAGCGGGAGCTGCGCGGCTGTTGCTGCTCGGCGATCCACAGCAGTTGCCACAGGTCAGCCAGGGTGCGCATCCAGAGCCGGTCGACACCTCCGCACTCGGCTGGGTGATGGACGGCGACGCCGTCGTCCGCCCGGAGTACGGATACTTCCTTGATCACAGCTGGAGGATGCACCCGGCAGTCGCTGGTCCGGTCTCACGGCTGTCGTACGCGGGGCAGCTGGCCTCGGCAAGCGGCACCGAACGACGCGCAATCGACGGGGTCGAACCAGGGCTGCACGTCGTCCCGATGCGTCACCGAGGCAACGCGACACAGTCCGCTGAGGAAGCGGCCGAGGCCGTGAGAATCGTGCGTGAGCTGCTCGGCCGCGAGTTCACCGACATGGACCCCGAAGCGGTGCCCCGGCCTCTGGCCGAGGCGGACTTCATCGTGGTCGCGCCCTACAACGCGCAGAAGCAGTTGGTGATCGACGCGCTCGCGGCGGCAGGGCTCTCCGGCGTTCCGGTGGGGACGGTCGACAACTTCCAGGGCAAGGAAGCAGCGGTGTCCATCACGACTCTTGCGGCCTCCAGCGGGCGGGATGCGCCACGCGGTCCGGAGTTCCTGCTGCTGCAGAACCGGCTGAATGTGGCGATTTCACGCGCTCAGGTTGTGGCGTACCTGATCCACTCACCCGCGCTGCTCGACGACCTGCCTTACACGCCTGAAGGAGTCGCGCGGCTCAGCGCCTTCGCACGCCTGGTCGGTGCCGGTTGAATCCGATGAACGGATGTCGGACGCCGATGCTACCGTCGCGGGCATGACATCAAACCCACCACACCACTCGCTGAACTACGTCGAGCTGACCGTCATTGATATCGGCGCGGCCAAATCCTTCTACGCAGATGCCTTCGGCTGGAGCTTCGTGGATTATGGGCCGGATTACGCCGGGATCGCATCTCCCGCGAATGATGGTGAAGAAGTCGGAGGGCTCCTCGCCGCTTCTCATCCGCGCCCGAGCGGTGGTCCATTCGTGCTGCTCTTTTCAGACGACCTGGATGAGTCGGAGCGCGCCATCGTCAGAGCGGGCGGCGCGATTGTGCAAGCAGCCTATGCGTTTCCGGGCGGGCGCAGACTACACTTCACTGACCCCAGCGGCAACGAACTCGGAGTCTGGGCGCGGCAGTAGTCGGTCACCGGTCGCGGTCAGCGGGCTGCAGTTCCGCAGCCATCGGAAGAGTCAGACCGTGCCGTACAACCGGTCGCCGGCATCGCCGAGGCCGGGAACGATGTAGCCCTTTTCGTTCAGGCCCTCATCGAGAGCGCCCAGGACGAGGGTCACATCTCGGTCGCCGACGATCTTCTCGATGGCCGCAACACCCTCGGGTGTGCCGAGCAGGCAGATTGCCGTGACATCCTGCGCACCGCGCGCGAACAGGAACTCGATTGCCGCGCCCAACGAGCCACCGGTGGCAAGCATCGGGTCGATGGCGAAGCACTGGCGGTCACTGAGATCGTCGGGGAGGCGCTCGGTATAGGTCGTCGGCTCGAACGTCGTCTCGTCGCGAATCATTCCGAGGAAGCCGACCTCAGCGGTGGGAAGGAGCTTCACGAGCCCCTCCAACATTCCGAGGCCCGCGCGCAGGATCGGAACGACGATTGGCCGCGGCTCAGAGATCTTCACACCCATGGTCTTGGTGACCGGGGTGGTGATCTCGACCGGAGTGACCTTGACGTTACGGGTTGCTTCATAGGCGAGCAACGTCACGAGCTCTTCCGTCAACTGCCGGAAAACAGGAGACGGGGTGCGCACATCGCGCAGCACCGTGAGCTTGTGGGTGATGAGAGGGTGGTCGGCGACGTGGACACGCATAAACACCAGATTAGTGCGCCACAGCCTGTCTGAACGATGTGGGTTTATCGGGGAGCCGGTCTCAGGCCTCTTCGGCGAGACGCGCGGCCCGGCGCTCGCGCCACTGTGCGTTGATCTTCTTCGAGTTCAGGGCGAAGACGAGAGCGGTGATGAGAGGTGCAGCAGAGACGATGAGGACGTGGGCGAAAGTTTCCATGCCTTGAATTTATCGAGCCGCAGATTCACCCGAATCCGCCGCGGGGTGGATCTTCGGCAAGCGGCGGCATCCCCCGCAAGGCGGATGCGCCGCCAGAAGAAAGCCGTCTCACGCTGTCGGGTCTGGATGCTCGATGTCGAGGCGCACGCGCTGTGCGGCGAAGCGGGTGATGAGGTGCTGCAGAGGGGTGCCGTCGGGGAATGCGTCGAGCGATTCCGTGACGAGGACGATCGCGCCGGCGTCCAACCCCAGCAGGGCGGACTCTGACGCGGTCGCGTGTCGCGCCGAGACGACGGTCGACACGCGCACGTAGTCATCGACGCCGCTGGCACGCAGCGCCGAGGTGACCGAGGCCGTGCGGCGCAGCGAGGCGGCGATGTCGGGGAACTTTGCGGCATCGAACCAGCGCGTGCCGAGCGCGAAGGGCTCCCCGTCGACGGTTCGCAGCGACTCGACACGAACGGCGTCCCCATCGGTGATCTGCAGTCTGCGCGCGACGTGCGCCGGAGCGTGTTCCACAGCGCTCTCGATCACTCGGCCGGCGGCGGAACGCTGTCCGCCCAGGCTGGTGGTGAGCCTTGTGCGCATGCCGATGCGGTGCACATGCACTGTGCTGCTCGTCACGAAGGTGCCGCTGCCGCGGCGGGATTCGACGAGTCCGTCGGCGGCGAGGGAGGCGAGCGCCTGCCTTGCGGTGTGCCGATTGACGCCGAATCGCGTCGCAAGCGCGGTCTCGGCTGGCAGTCGGTCGCCGGTATGCAGGTGCCCGTCTGCGATGTCCGCGCGCAGCTCCTCCGCGATGAGGCGCCAGGCGGAATAGCCGGTTGCGCGCGGCGGTACTGCATTGCTCACTGCTTCTCCTCATGCTTGTTCACCGGACGTTCACGCGATCGTCGGCTGTTCGTTCCGCCTTGCAGGTTCCTTGGTTCTCATCTTGCCACTAGCGTTGCAGTTGTCTAGAAAGATAGACAACTTTTCGAGAGGCGAAAATGAATCGGGATGACGACACCGCACGCGCTGAGGCAACACGGCGGCGCACGGCGCGTGTGCTCGCAGGCGCGTCCGAAGCTGACCTGGCGGCGCTGTGGGATGCCTGGCCCGACCGGCCGGAGATCGAGTACGTCCGAGGCCCGGAGGCGGGACTGGTGATGGTGCAGGGCCGCGTCGGCGGCACCGGCGACCGGTTCAACTTCGGGGAGGCCACGGTGAGCCGTGCAACGGTCGTTGCCCGTGGCATCCGGTCAGAGACCGTCGGCACCGCCTATGTTCTGGGCAGTCATCCCGAGCATGCCGGTCTTGCCGCGATCTTCGAGGCGCTGTTGGCGGGTGAGGCGCGCGAGCGCGTCCTCGCAGACGTCATCGTGCCCCTCGAGAATGCCCAGACCGATCGGGATGCCCGCACACAAGCGGATGCGCGCAAGACGGTCGTGGATTTCTTCACTGTTGCGCGCGAGAACGAAGGTCCCGATTACGGAACGGATGACGAGGACGACGAATGACGACTCACTTGGACTCGCGGATGCCTGGCACAGGGCGCCATCTTCCCGGCTTCGCCGACCCGGTGCAGGACGCACAGCTGATCTTCCGCGCAACCCTCGCCGCTCTCGCCCGCCCGACTCTCGCTCAGGACTTCGTGCCGGCGACGCAGCCGCCAGCACCGCTCAGCGCGGCGACGGGGGCTGTGCTGCTGGCGCTGTGCGACGAGCAGACTCCGATCTGGCTCGACAGCGTGCTGCGCGCGTCCGATGATGTCTGCGCGTGGCTGCGTTTCCACACCGGAGCACGCCTCGTGGATGCCGAGAGCGATGCCCTCTTCATCGTCGCATCGTCCCCATCCACCGCACCGCGTCTCACCGAGCTCGCCGCGGGCACGGACGAGGAACCGCACCGCTCAGCGACGCTCGTGATCGACGCCACTGGTGCCCCCGGAATCGGCACGCTCACCGCGACCGGTCCCGGCGTGAACGGCTCCGTCGACTGGGATGGTGCCGGCCTCCCGGCTGGATTCCTCGCGCAGTGGCAGGAGAATCACGCACGCTTCCCTCGCGGCGTGGATGTCATCCTCACCGATCACGAATCGATCCGGGGCCTGCCCCGCAGCACACGGCTGCAGGGCGCCGAGAACAGGAGCGTCTGATGTATGTCGCCGTCAAGGGAGGCGAGAAGGCGATCGCCAACGCGCACGCCCTCCTCGCCCAGCGTGGACGTGGCGAGGAATCCGCCGCACGCATCGACTACGAGCAGGTACGCGACCAGATGGGCGTGCTCGTCTCGCGCGTGATGGCGGAGGGTTCACTCTACGACCCGGACCTCGCTGCGAAAGCGCTGCTGCAAGCCCAGGGCGATGTGCTCGAGGCTGTGACGCTGATGCGCTCGTACCGCACGACGTTGCCCCGCTTCGGGGTGACCATCGCGATCGACACCGCGGGCCTTCCACCGGAGCGGCGCGTGTCGGCGACCTTCAAGGACATCCCCGGCGGTCAGCAGCTCGGCGCGACCTTCGACTACACGCACCGACTGCTTGCCGACGATCTCGACGACGTCGATGATCTCGACGCCTTCGAGCCGGCAGGAGACCAGCTTGATGGCGAGCCGATGCCGCGGGTTACGGATCTGCTGGGCGTCGACGCGCTCATCGAGCCGGACCGGCCGGAGGGCGAGGACTGGACGGATCCGGATCCTGCTGACCTGACTCGCGAGCCCACATCGCACCCGATGAGCCGCGCCGAACGGCTGCAGGCGCTCAGCCGTGGCGACGAGGGCTTCCTGCTGTCGCTCGGCTATTCCACGCAGCGCGGCTTCGGCCGCACCCACCCCTTCGTGGGTGAGGTTCGAGTGGGCGAAGTCGAGATTGAGTTCGACGCCCCCGAGATCGGTCATGCCGTTCCGATCGGCCGCATCGAGGTCACCGAGTGTCAGATGGTGAGCCAGTTCGTCGGCGGTGCGGATCGTCCGCCTCAGTTCACCCGTGGCTACGGACTCGTCTTCGGCCGCGGCGAGCGCAAGGCCATGTCGATGTCGCTCGTCGATCGTTCGCTGCGGCACGAGGAGTTCGGCGAGCTCGCGAATGCGCCAGCCCAGGACGAGGAGTTCGTGATCAGCCATGCCGATAACGTGCAGGCGACCGGATTCGTGGAGCACCTGAAGCTCCCGCACTACGTCGACTTCCAGGGGGAGTTGGTGCTGCTGCGCCAGCTGAATCAGGACTTCCGCAAGCGCAGAATCTCCCAACAGCGCATCTCCGAACAACAGAGAGTCGCCGCAGAAGCACAGGAACAGGAGCAGGACGCATGAGCGCGCCGCGCATCGTCTACAACGAGGGCTACCTCGACGAGCAGACCAAGCGTGTGGTGCGCAGGGCGCTGCTGAAGGGCGTCGCCATTCCGGGGTTCCAGGTGCCGTTCGCCTCAAGGGAGGTCCCGATGCCGCGCGGCTGGGGCACCGGCGGCGTGCAGGTGACGGCATCCATCATCGGACCATCCGACACCCTCAAGGTGATCGATCAGGGCGCGGACGACACGACCAACGCGGTCTCGATCCGGCAGTTCTTCGAGAAGGTCGCCGGCACCAGTGTCACTACGCGCACCGATGAGGCGACCGTCATCCAGACCCGCCACCGCATCCCCGAGACGCCATTGGGCGACGGACAGATCATCGTCTATCAGGTGCCGATTCCCGAGCCGCTGCGCTTCCTCGAACCGCGCGAGACCGAGACCAGGCGGCTGCACGCCCTCGAAGAATACGGCCTGATGTACGTCAAGCTTTACGAGGACATCGCCCGATACGGTCACTTCGCGACCACCTACGACTACCCGGTGCTCGTGAACGACCGCTACGTCATGGCGCCCTCACCGATCCCGAGCTTCGACAACTCGAAGATGCATCAGAGCTCCGCCTTGCAACTGTTCGGCGCCGGCCGTGAGAAACGCATCTACGCGATCCCGCCGTACACGGATGTGGTGAGTCTCGGCTTCGAGGACTTCCCCTTCGAGCCGCAGCGCTTCGACACGCCCTGCGAGATCTGCTCGTCCGAGGGCGTATACCTCGATGAGGTCGTCATGGACGACCGCGGCACCGTGATGTACGTGTGCAGCGACACCGATCACTGCGAGCGCACCGCCGCTCGGAAGGAGGCACTGCTGTGAAAGGCGACGCAGACACGACGGACGAGCAACCGCTGCTGAGCGTGACGGACGCGGGGCACGCCTACGGCGATACCTTCGGATGCCGGAACGTGAGCTTCGACCTGTGGCCGGGGGAGGTGCTCGCGATCGTCGGGGAGTCCGGCTCGGGCAAGTCGACGCTGCTCGGGATGCTGTCGCAGCGCCTAAGCATTGATGAGGGCACCGTGCAGTACCGCACGGCCTCCGCGGGCGGGCCCGCCGAGCTCGTCGACCTCGCCTCTCTCAGCGAGCGCGAGGTTCGGCGGCTGTGGCGCACCGAGTGGGGCTACGTGCACCAGAACGCGATTGACGGGCTGCGCATGCACGTCAGCGCTGGCGGTAATATCGGCGAGCCGCTCATGGCGAACGGATGGCGTCACTACGGCCAGATCCGGGAGCAGGCCGAGCAGTGGCTCGCTCGCGTCGAGATTCCGATCGACCGCATCGATGACGCGCCGATCACCTTCTCCGGCGGCATGCGCCAGCGTGTGCAGATCGCCCGCAACCTCGTGTTCGGGCCGCGACTGGTCTTCATGGATGAGCCGACGAGCGGCCTCGACGTGTCGGTGCAGGCGCGTCTGCTCGATCTCATCCGCTCACTCGTCGCCGACCTCGGTCTCGCCGTGGTGATCGTCACACACGACCTCGCGGTGGCGCGGCTCATCTCGCACCGCACGCTCGTGATGAAGGATGGCGCGGTCATCGAATCCGGGCTGACGGATCGCGTGCTCGACGATCCGCAGGCCGCGTACACCCAGCTCCTCGTCTCCTCGATCCTTCAGGACTGACATGAACCAGAAAAGTGACATGACCTCCGATCCGGTGCTCAGCGTGCAGGACGTCTCGAAGAGCTTCACCCTGCACCTGCAGGGCGCGCAGCAGCTGCCGGTGGTGAGCGGACTGACCTTCGACGTTCCGCGCGGCACCTGCGTGGTGCTCGGCGGGGAGTCCGGATCAGGTAAGAGCTCGGTGATGAAGATGGTCTACGGCAGCTACGGCGTCGACTCCGGACGCATTCTGCTGGCCCAAGACAGCGGAGAGCTCGACCTGGCGACGGCGCAGCCGCGTCAGGTACTCGCCGCCAGGCGCTCCACGATGGGCTATGTGAGCCAGTTCCTGCGAGCGGTGCCGCGTGTGCCGGCGATCGACGTCGTGGCCGAGCCGCTCGTCGAGCGCGGTGTCGATCGCGAGACCGCGCGTGAGCGGGCAGGCGAGCTACTCGCGCGCCTGACAATCCCGGAGCGACTCTGGCAGCTGCCGCCGGCGACCTTCTCCGGCGGTGAGCGCCAGCGCGTGAACATCGCGCGCGGTTTCGTCCTCGAGCGCTCGCTGCTCCTGCTCGACGAGCCGACCGCATCCCTCGACGCCCGCAACCGCGAGGTCGTCATCGGTCTGGTTCGCGAAAGCCTCGCGCGGGGCGTCGGAATCCTTGCGATCTTCCACGACGCTGATGTGCGGGATGCCGTGGCGGATGCGACCGTCGATGTGCAGCGGTTCGCTCCTGCTGCAGCCACGGCAGGAGTTGCCGCGTGACACGCTACGCGGTGTACGCCGTACCAGGGGTGCTCGGCGAGGGCGATGACCCCGCGGCCGTCCGCCTGAGAAGCGCAGTCGAGGCCTGGTACACGCAGGAATCGTTCCGCGACCTCACGGTGGATGCACGTCGCTACGGCTTCCACGGCACGCTCAAAGCACCCTTCCGTCTGGCGGAGGGACGGGCCGAGGCGGAACTGCGTGACGCTGCCGAGGACTTTGCGGCCGCACGCGCATCGGTCGTCCTGCCAGGGCTTCAGGCCCGCAGCTTGGGCGGGTTCCGCGCACTGCTCCTGCACGGCGACGAGACCGGCATCCGGTCACTCGCCGACGAGGCGGTGCGCTCCTTCGATGAGTTTCGTGCGGCACCGGATGCCGCTGACATCCGCCGTCGTCGGCCAGAGAAGCTGCCACCGCGGCAGCGGGAGCTCTTCGAGCAGTGGGGCTACCCCTATGTGCTCGACGAGTTCCGCTTTCACCTGACGCTCACCGATCGCATCCGACTCGAGCGAGAGAGCGAAATCGACGAGGCCCTCGCCGAGCACTTCGCCGCTGCGCCGACGGACGTTGTCCTCCGCTCGATCGCGCTGTTCGTCGAGCCCGAACCCGGGGCTGCGTTCGAACTGCTCTCCGTCCACCCGCTCAGCGCTCATGATTCCGAACGCGCCACTGATTCCGAACGCGCCCCTGAATTCGACACCGACCCGCAGGAGACCGTCTGATGCCGTCCACGATTCTCACCAACGCCCACATCGTCCTCGGCGACGAGGTGATTCACGGATCGCTGAGAGTGGAAGGCGGAGTTATCGCCGAGATCTCCGATGACCCGACTCTTCCCGGCATCGATCTGGCCGGCGACTATCTCATGCCCGGCATCGTGGAGCTGCACACAGACCAGGTCGAGACGCATTTTCAGCCCCGACCGAAGCGCTACTGGGATCCGATCACCGCGGTGATCGCCCACGACGCGCAGATGGCAGCGTCTGGGATGACGACCGTGCTCGATGCTCTGCGCATCGGCACTGGGCCGACCGATGGCAACCGTATGGCGGCGAACGCGCGGCTGCTCGTCGACGCGGTCATCCACGCGGCTGAGTCGGGGCTGCTGCGGGCTGATCACTTCGTACACCTGCGCTGCGAGGTCTCCACACCTGATGTGGTGGAGGTCTTCGACGAGGTCGGAGCACACGAGCGCGTGCGGATGGTCTCGCTCATGGACCACACTCCTGGTCAGCGCCAGTATGCGGACGTCGAGGCATTCCGCACCTACATGGTCGGCAAAGGGCGGCTGGCCGACTCAGAGTTCGACTCGCACGTCGAGGAGCTGCATCGGCTGTCGGCACAGTACGCAGACCCGCACCGGCGGTTGATGGCTGAACGCGCCACCGCACGGGGCATCACGATGGCAGCTCACGACGACGCAACGCAGGCGCATGTGGACGAAGCATCGGCGCTGGGCGTGCGGATCTCGGAGTTCCCCACGACAGTCGATGCCGCGGTGGCGGCGCGGGCTGCCGGCCAGCTCGTGGTGTCCGGCGCGCCGAACATCGTGCGCGGGGGATCACACTCCGGAAACGTCGCGGCCGTCGACCTGGTGCGAGCGGGTCTGCTTGACATTCTCTCGAGCGATTACGTGCCGGCGAGTTCGCTCCAGGCCGCGTTCGTGCTGGTCGCTCGTGGCGACGCGACTCTGCCGCAGGCCTCGAGGCTCCTCAGCGCGAACCCGGCTCGTGCGGTCGGCCTTGACGACCGCGGGGTCATCGAGCCCGGCCTGCGAGCGGACCTGATCCGCGTGCATGCCTACGAGGGAGCATCGAGCGAACAGCATCCGCTTGGGTCCGCAGTGCCGGTGGTACGGAGCGTCTGGCGCGAGGGCGAGCGGGTCGCATGAGCGGCGCAATCGTTGCGGTGGTCGGCGCGAGCGGATCTGGCAAGGACTCGGTCATCGACTCTGCCCGCGCACTGCTCACCGAAAACGCAGTGCGCACCGACGGCGCCGCCGCCACCGACGGATGCACCGGATTCGTCTTCCCTCGCCGGCTCATCACGCGACCGGTAGGGCCAGGCGAAGACCATGTACCCATAAGCGTCGCCGACTTCGCGAGGATCGAGGACGAGGGCGGATTCGCGCTGAGCTGGCGTGCACACGGGCTTTCGTACGGAGTGCCCGCCGCGGTCCTTGACGCAGTGCGAGGCGGCGACGTCGTGGTCGTGAATGTCTCACGAGGGGTACTGCAGGGGCTTGCCGAGCGCTTCGTACGTTCCGCCGTGGTCCGCATTTCCGTGCCTGAGGAGCTGCGCCGTGCGCGCATCGCCGACCGCGGTCGGGAGGTGGATGCCGACATCCACGCGCGGATGAGCAGGGCCGATCCGTCCCCGAATTTTCCTGTCGACCTTGAGATCGTCAACGACTGCGCTCTCGAAGACGCCGGTCGCACGTTCGCCGACTTCCTGAACACCCTGTCTTCGCGCCTCGCCGATCACACCGAGGGCGTGGCGGCGGGGCAATAAGCTCGGAGCATGGGCAAGGCGGATGACGACGGGATGCTGCGAGCTCTCGCGCTCGCCGCAGAAGCTGCAGCTGCGGGGGAAGTGCCCGTCGGCGCGGTCGTGCTCGACGGCTCCGGTCGCATCATCGCCGAGGGGCGCAACATCCGCGAGGAGACGTACGACCCGACCGGACACGCCGAGGTCGTCGCGCTGCGGCAGGCCGCGGCATCCATCGGGTCATGGAATCTAGAAGGTCACACGCTCGTGGTCACGCTTGAGCCGTGTGTGATGTGCGCGGGGGCGATCCTGCAGGCGCGAATCGGGCGGGTGGTGTTCGGTGCCTGGGATGAGAAGGCAGGAGCCGCGGGGTCGATGTACGACGTGCTCCGCGACCGGCGCCTGCCATACCGCGCCGAGGTCATCGGGGGAGTTGCAGAGGAGTCCGCGACCGCACTCCTACGCGACTTCTTCGAGCAGCGCCGCTGACCGTCCGAGGCCTCGAGGCGAGTCAGTCGGCAGACTTCAGCACGAACGCATCGGTCGGGGGCTCCGGATCGATTGCCGGACGGTAGATATCGGGCTCGATGTAGATCGCGCGGGCGACGGGAACGGCATCCCGAATCTGCCGCTCGATGTGATTGATGTCGTCTGCGGCTTCGCGCACAGTCTTGTCCGAGGTCAGCGCAATCTTCGCAGCCACCAGGAGTTCATCCGGACCGAGGTACAGCGTCTTGAGGTGGATGATCTTTTCCACGTCGGGGCATCCGACGATGGCATCCATGATCAGATCGAGATCGGCCTGGTTCGCGCCCTCGCCGACCAACAGGCTCTTGGTCTCGATGCCGAGAACCAGCGCGATCAGCACGAGCAGCACACCGATGGCGAGCGTACCGAGGGCGTCAAATACGCTGTTGCCGGTGATGACGGTGAGTCCGACACCGAGAAGCGCGAAGGTCAGACCCGTGAGAGCGCCGACATCTTCCAGCAGCACGATGGGCAGCTCAGGGGCCTTCGAGCGTCGCACGAACGACACCCAGGACTGCCCGCGCTCGCGCACCAGGTTGCTCTCTTTCACCGCGGTGCGTAGTGAGAACGACTCCAGCCCGATCGCGATGACGAGCACGACGAGCGGCAGCCACCACCACACCGGATCAAGCGCGTGCGGGTGCGTGAGCTTGTCGATGCCCTCGTAGATCGCGAACAGCCCACCGACCGAGAACAGGATGATCGACACCACGAAGGCGTACACATAGCGCTCGCGCCCGTACCCGAACGGATGATCGCGGTCTGCGGAGCGCTTGGCCTTGCGTCCGCCGAGCATGAGCAGCAGCTGGTTGCCGGAGTCGGCGACCGAGTGGATCGCCTCTGCAAGCATCGAGGCAGAACCGGAGAGCGCCCACGCCACGAACTTCGCAATTGCGATGCCCAAGTTCGCCAGGAACGCCGCGAGGATCGCCTTGCCACCACCGGATGCACTCATGCCGCGATTCTAGTTCCGCACGTGGGGAAGTGCAGGAGCACCTTCGGCGTCGTCGGATGCCGCGAATAGGATGGCCGCATGGCTGAATCGCTTCCTTCTCTCGCGTTCCTTGGTGCTGGATCCATGGGTGGCGCCATTCTGCACGGCGTCGTCGCCTCTGGG
Source organism: Microbacterium sp. Y356 (assembly GCF_059445355.1). Classification (NCBI taxonomy): domain Bacteria; kingdom Bacillati; phylum Actinomycetota; class Actinomycetes; order Micrococcales; family Microbacteriaceae; genus Microbacterium; species Microbacterium sp. Y356. The sequence continues at coordinate 1,108,329 of NZ_JCAIUE010000001.1, read as the reverse complement.
CTCGAGGTCGACGGTGGCATCATCGCGACCAATCGCACGGCCGCGAAGGCCGCGAGTCTCGCAGGCCTCGAGGGCGTGACGGCGATTGCGCTAGACGAGCAGCCGACCGGAAATACGGCTGCTGCGGCTGCTGCCCGCATCATTCTTGTCGGAGTGAAGCCGGCGATGGTCCCCGACCTGCTGCGCGAGATCGCGCCTGCTGTGCGAGACGACGCGATCGTCGTGAGCCTTGCCGCCGGCGTCACTCTGGCGACGTTCGCCGAGCACCTCGGCGCTGATGTCAGTGTCATTCGTTCGATGCCGAACACTCCGTCCACCGTAGGCAAGGGTGTCACGGGGCTTGCCGCCGGGGCTGCGGCATCGGCTGAGGATCTTGCGGTCGTTCGCCGCTTGTTCGAACTCGTCGGGGCCGTGGTCGAGGTATCAGAAGACAAGATCGATGCGCTGTCCACCATCTCCGGCTCAGGTCCTGCCTACGTGTTCCTGCTCATCGAGGAGCTTACGAAGGCGGCGATCGGCAAGGGCTTCAGCGAGGCGGATGCTCGTCTGATGGCAGAGCAGACCTTCATCGGCGCGGCCGCTCTGCTTGCGGCGTCCGGAGAGAACCCCGCCGAGCTGCGTCGCCGAGTGACGAGCCCGAAGGGCACCACGGAGCGGGCGATCGCGGTGCTGCAGGACGCGCGTCTCGATCAAGTCTTCGCCGAGGCGACGGACGCTGCGCTGGCGCGCGCGAGAGAGATGGCCGCGGGGAACTGATCGCGGCGGTTACCTGTCGAGGCTGGCGAATCGCTCGATATCGCTGTTGGTGCCCGAGACGATGATCAAGTCATGGTTCGTGACGACGGTGTCGGCCTCGGCATAGCGGAATGGCTTGCCGGGGCTCTTCACACCGACGACCGTGACCTTGTACTTCGAACGCACGCCCGACTCGTTCAGTCCGACGCCGCGAATGAACTTAGGCGGGTACATCTTCGCCAGCACGAAGTCGTCGTCGAAACGGATGAAGTCCAGCATCCGGCCGCTGACGAGGTGCGCGACGCGTTCGCCGGCCTCGCGCTCGGGGTAGATGACGTGGTTTGCGCCCACGCGAGCGAGGATCTTGCCGTGCGACTGAGAAACAGCCTTGGCCCAGATCTGCGGGACCTTCAAGTCGACGAGATTCGCCGTAATGAGCACGGACGCCTCGATGAGCGAGCCGACCGCAACGACAGCGACCTGGAAATCCTGCGCGCCGATCTGCTTGAGGGCATCGATGTTGCGGGCATCGCCCTGCACGGTGTGCGTGACTCGATCTGACCACTTCTGGACGAGCTCGAGACTCTCGTCCATCGCGAGCACCTCGCGATCGAGACGGTCGAGCTCTCCCGCGCACGCAGCGCCGAATCGACCGAGTCCGATCACAAGCACGGGAGCATCTCCCCGGAGCGCTTCAACCAACGATCGGCCTTTCCACGGGCAGCGAGTAGAGCTGCGAACGCGATGTCGCGGCGACTGCCGCGGCGAGAGTCACTGTACCAATGCGCCCCATGAAGATGGTGACGGCCATGACGTAGGTGGCAGAATCAGGCAGTTCCGCGGTCAGGCCCGTCGAGAGCCCGACAGTACCGAACGCGGAGATCACGTCGAAGAGAACATGTTCGAGCGGGGCCTTTGTGAGCTGGGTGATGATGATTGTCGACAGCGCGACAATCGTCGCGCCCCACGCCACAACGCTGAGTGCGACGCGCTGCACGTCGCTCGGGATGCGGCGACCGAACGCCTCCACCGACTGACGTCCGCGTGCCTCGGACCACACGGCGATGGCAAGGACGGCGAGAGTGGTGACCTTGATACCACCCGCTGTCGATGCCGAGCCGCCGCCGACGAACATGAGCATCGACATGACGAGCGTGGAGGAGCCGTTCAGATCAGCGATCTCGATGACGCTGAACCCTCCGGATCGGGTCATCGCAGAGAGGAAGAACGCCTGGAACGTGGTGTCTCCGGCGTCCATCGAACCGAATGTGAGTGGGTTGTCGTACTCGAGAATGAGGAAGACTGCGGCTCCGGCGATGAACAGGATCACCGTCGTGATCAGCGTGAGCTTGGAGTGCAGCGACCAGCGTTTCACGTGCCAGTGGTGCTTGGCGAGCGTGTAGATCACCGGGAAGCCGATACTGCCGAGGAAGACGCTCACCATGAGCACGGTGAGAACGAAGTAGTCATCGGCGAACTCGGCCACGCCGGTGGCGTTCGGCGCGAAACCGGTGTTGGTGAACGACATCGCCGCGTAATACGGGGCTTCCCAGAGGGCGGCGAGCGGGGGAATGCCTGCCATCACCAGGCCGGGGTACAGCAGCGCCGCCACAACGAGCTCAATTACCAGCAGTGACATCGCGACGGTCGTCAACAACTGCCCGACCTCGCCGAGCCTCACCGTCTGACCCTCGTTGACCACGCCTCCATGAGCGCGCAGCGGGTTGGTGTCTCCGGCCGCCATGAGCTTGGCGCGCAGCCCGAGCCTCTTCGAGATCACAAGTCCCAACAGTGATGCCAGGGTCAACACGCCCATGCCGCCGATGTTCACGCCGAGGAAGATCAGCACATGTCCGAACGGTGACCAGTGTGTTGCCATGTCGACGGTGGCAAGGCCGGTGACGCAGATCGTCGACACGGCGGTGAACAGCGCATCGCTGATCGGGGTGATCGTGCCGGACGCTGAGGCGAAGGGCAGGGAGAAAAGGCCGGTGAACAGCAAGATCAGAGCGACGAAGATGGCGATCGCAAAGCGTGACGGTGACGAGGTGATGAGCCGGCGAATGAAGTGCCAGAGATCGCCCGCACGCGTGCGCGACGACGACGACAGTCCAATGCTGGACATCGAGACCCTCCCTGAGCTTCTTCTGAGATACCCGTCGAGGATCGTTCGACAAGTCATCGACATGGTACTCCGCGACCGGGGCGACTAACCTGATCTCATGACCGACATCTTCGACGTGATCGCAGACGGCACCAGGCGCGATATTCTTCAGCTCCTCCTGCGCCGGTCATCTGAGGAAGACGCCGGCATCAGCGTCTCGCACATCGTCAGCGAACTCGGAATCAGCCAGCCGACGGTGTCGAAGCACCTCAAAGTTCTGCGCGAAGCAGAACTGGTGAGCGTGCGCGAAGACGGGCAGCGTCGCTTCTACAGCATCGATGTGGGGCCGCTCGAGGTCGTTGACGATTGGCTCGTGCCCTTCCTCGTCGACGCCTTCGGCGACGACGCACCAGACATCGATTTCTCTCTCGTTCCGCTTCCCGATGGTGCCGCGCACGCCGCCGAGGTCTTCGGCCGCGCCGCGGCATCCGCAAAGCATGTCGTCACCACGGCGCTCAAGCGCCTCGGAACCTGAGCCGCACGCAGCCCAGGTCCCGAATACCGCGCTGTTTCAGCGCTGACCGGCCTTCCGGCGGAACAGCCGCGCGCCCCACACCACGGCGACCGCAAGGATGCCGACGCACCACGCGATCGCCCACCACGGTTCGGCATTCAGTGGTGTGCCCATCAGGAGCCCGCGGATCGTCTCGACAATTGGAGTGATCGGCTGGTTCGCCGCGATCGGCTGCAGCCACTGCGGCATGCTCGCGACCGGCACGAAGGCGCTGGACAGATACGGCAGGAACAGCAGCACGAAGCCGTAGCCGTTCGCACCCTCCGGCGAACCTGCCGCAAGCCCGATTGCGGCGAACAGGTAGGTGATCGCCAGGATGTACAGCGCGATGAGCGCCGCGGCGGCGATCCATTCGGCGAGATTCGCATTCGGGCGGAACCCGACAAGCGCGCCAACCCCGATCACGATTGCGGTGGCGACGAGGTTGCGCACCAGGCTGGCCACCACGTGTCCGGTGAGGACGGCCCCTGCGCGCAGCGGCATCGTACGGAATCGGTCGATGATGCCGGTGCGCATATCGTTCGCGACGGAGACTGCCGTCGAGGAGGCACCGAATCCTGCGCACAGGATGATGATGCCCGGCACGACATAGTCGACATAGTCGCCTGAGGAATCGATGGCCCCGCCGAAGATCCAGGTGAACATCAGCATGAGCATCACCGGCAGCATGATCCCCATCAGTAGAGATTCGCCGTCGCGCAATGAGTGCCGAAGGCTCCTGCCCACGAAGACACGCTCCGCGGAGATACCTCGCAATGGCGGGCGGACGGACGGGGGAGCGGATGCCGCGGTAGCGGCGAGTGCGGTGGTCATGCGATCTCCTTCACGGGGGTCCTGTCGGTGGACTTATCGGCGCTCGTGACGGCGAGAAACACGTCGTCCAGCGTCGGGCGGCGCAGCGTCACGACCCCGTCTGTGCCCTGCTGGTCGAGTAGATCGAGCGCTCGCCGCAGATCGGAGACGGTGCCGTCAGTGGCGATCTCTCGGAGCAGTTCGCCATGCTCGTCGTGGAGTTCGACGGTGTCGCCGCCGATGCGAGCTTTCAACGCTGCAGCGGTGCCGAGCGCGGCGATGCGTCCCTCGTGCAGCACCGCGATACGGTCGGCGAGCTGGTCGGCCTCCTCGAGATACTGCGTGGTGATGAACACCGTGGTTCCGGCCGCGGCGAGGGAGCGAATGATGTCCCAGAGGTCGCGGCGGCTGCGAGTGTCGAGACCCGTGGTCGGTTCGTCGAGGAAGAGCACCTCCGGCGTCACGACGAAGCTCAGCGCCAGGTCGAGCCTGCGGCGCATGCCTCCGGAGAAGGTGCTGACTTTGCGGGTCGCGGCATCCAGGAGGGCGAAATGAGTGAGCAACTCCGTCGCGCGTCGGTGGGCCGCCGTGCGTCCTAGACCGCACAGACGACCGAACATCACGACGTTCTCAAAGGCAGTGAGCACGTCGTCCACCGCGGCGGACTGGCCGGTGAGACTGATTCGTCGTTGCACCTGCGTGGGCTCGGATGCCACGTCGAATCCGCCGACGCTCGCGGTGCCGGCATCCGCCTTGACGAGCGTCGTGAGGATATTGATGGCGGTGGTCTTGCCCGCGCCGTTCGGGCCGAGCAGAGCGAACACCTCGCCGCGCGCGACGGTGAGATCGAGGCCGTCGAGAACGGTCTGAGCGCCGAAGCTCTTGCGGAGCCCTCGGACATCAATGGCTGGTGTGGTCATGAGCAGATCTTTCTGTGTAGGACGCAAACTGTGTATGGCATTAACAACTGTGTATGACCGTAACACACTGTTTACTAAATAAACAGAACTAGGATTGGCGACATGAGTGACATCGAACTGCCAGAGCTCCCGAGAGGGATCGCCCTCGCCTGGGGAGTGGCTGCCAATCCGCAGCGCGGGCCGAAGCGTGAGATGAGCGTCGAGAAGATCGTCGCCGCAGCTGTCGAACTGGCCGATGCGGAAGGGCTTGGCGCGGTGTCGATGGCTGCTGTCGCTGCGTCGCTCGGGTTCACCCCGATGTCGTTGTATCGCTACGTCACAGCGAAGGACGATCTGCTGCTGCTCATGCAGGAGGAAGCGACCGGGCTGCCGCCGGAGGAGCATCGTGAGCAGGAGGGATGGCGCGCGAAGCTGCGCGCGTTGTTCGAGGCGCAGGTGTTGCACTATCTCGCCCATCCCTGGATGCTGTCGCTTCCGATCACAGGGTCGCCGATCACCCCGAACAGCTCTGCGTGGATGGATGCAGGGCTGGCGAGCCTCGAAGGCACGCCCCTCACTGACATCGAGCGTCTCGCGGTCGTGCTCACGGTGACGGGAGCTGCCCGCTGGTATGGCATCGTGCTTGCCGGGTACACGCAGCAGGAACGCTCGACGGGGATGTCGTCTGAGCAGATCGCGGTGTACGAGGCAGAGATGTTCGATCGTGTCATCACTGCCGATGAATACCCCGCGCTGCGAAGGGCGATCGATGCAGGTGTCTTCCTGGCGGAAGATGATCCGTTCCGCTTCGGCATCGAGCGCAGCTTCGACGGCATCGAAGCGTACATCGCAGGTCTTGACCGCGGGGATCAGCGCGTGATCACCGATCAGTGGGTCGAGATCGAGCCTCCTGAACTCGCCGTGGATAAGAAGGTTCGCGAGGCGCGAAAAGCCGTGCGAGTGGCAGAGAAGGCTCTGCGTGACGCCCGCAAGATCGAGCGGCAAGTGCTGAAGGATGCACGCGAGCGCCTCGCGCGGGGGCGCTGACCGTGCCCTATTCACACAGGCCACAATCGCCCCGCAGGTTTACACGCGTCCCACCTTCCCTCTAGAGTGTGCTTCAGAGAAAGGGGTAATGGGGATGCCCGAAGTTCCAGATGTTCGATTCCTGACGGTCGCAGAGGTCGCAGAGATCATGCGTGTGTCGAAAATGACCGTCTATCGACTGGTGCACTCCGGTGAGCTGCCGGCGATTCGTTTCGGACGCAGTTACCGCGTGCCAGAGTCGGCAGTTGCCGACGTCCTCCAACGGCCGATCTCAGAGGTCGGCTGACCGTCTCGGCTCGTTCGCCATGGTCGTGCACTTTGCACCGGCCGTGGTTTGATAGAATGATCCGAGGCATTTTCCGTGCCCGTACCCGGGTGTCCGACATACTGCGACGCCCAGCCCCTTGACTTAGTGAGGTTTCCGTGGGTTCTGTCATCAAGAAGCGCCGCAAGCGCATGGCGAAGAAGAAGCATCGCAAGCTGCTTCGTAAGACTCGCCACCAGCGCCGCAACAAGAAGTAAGCGCGGCAAAAGACACAAGCGCCCCCGGCCTGCTCACAGAGCTTGTCGAAGGGGCGCTTCGTGTCTGTGTCGCCATTTAAAAGCTGTGTCGCCGTTTAAAATCAGCCGCCGTTTTATCTCAGAGACACGACCGTGAGGATCTCATGAAGTCGATAAACATCGCAGACCTCGCCGCGCGCGAGAACACCCCGCTCATCGATGTGCGCGAGAAGGACGAGTTCGCGGCAGGGCATGTTCCCGGTGCGGTGAACATTCCGATGTCTGAGATCGCAGACCGACTCGAAGAGCTTCCGGCCGAGGCCTTCGACGTCATCTGCCAGGCCGGCGGGCGCTCCGCACGTGTCGTTCAGGCGCTCGAGCCACGCGGCTATGACGCGACCAACGTCGAAGGCGGCACCGGTGAATGGATCGCCGCCGGTCACCCGGTCGAGGTTCCTGCCGCGTGACGACGATCACGATCATCGGCAAGCCGGGCTGTCACCTGTGCCCCACGGCGCTGGAGATCGTGGAGACCGTGGTGGCTGAGCTGCCTGATGAGATCGGCGACGACATCGAGATCGTCGAACGGTCGATCGAAGACGATCCTGCCCTGTATGAACTTTGGTGGGAGAAGATTCCTGTCGTGCTCATCGACGAGGAACTGCACGCGCACTGGCGGGTTTCCCCCGACCGGCTGCGCCAGAGACTGGAGCAGAAATGACGATTCGCCACGTGGTCACCTGGAAGCTCAAGAGCGAGGATGCTGCGGAGCGCGGCGAGCAGGCTGCCGAGGTCGCTCGGCGTCTGAACGCGCTGGACGGCGTCGTGCCCCAGTTGCTCTCCATCTCGGCGGGTGCGAACGCGGTGTACCCGGATGCGAACTGGGACGTCACGCTGGTCGCCGACTTCGCCTCGGTCGAGACGCTCGAGCAGTATGTGGTGCACCCGGCTCATGAGGATGCTGCGGTGTACATTCGCTCAGTCGTCGCCTCGCGCGTGGCCGTCGACTTCGAGGTCTGAAGCCGCGGCATCCGGCAGGGCTCGCATGAGTGAAACGCAAACGTAACCCTATGAGTGGGTGAGTATGTGTCGCCCCGTGTCAGGATGATCTGCATACCCGTCCGTGGGCTTAGCCGCCCCGTCACCTTGGAGCGGTCATGCCCCGTCGCCGTAATCTCATCTTCGGTCTTGCTCTCGTAGCGACCGCCACACTAACTCTTGCCGGCTGCGCTGGTGGAAGCGATGCGGGCGGAGAGGGCGCCACGCCCACAACCGGCGGCGACGACTACGGCCTCATCGAAGCCGGCGTTCTTACGGTCTGCTCCGACATCCCGTACGCTCCCTTTGAGTTCGAGGATCCCAGCACGGAGACCGGCTACTCGGGCTTCGACATCGATCTGCTCGGTGCCGTCGCGGAGAAGCTCGATCTGACGCTCGCGGTGCAGGACGTCGGTTTCGACGCGCTGCAGTCGGGTACAACCCTTGCCGCAGGCCAGTGCGATGTCGGCGCATCGGCGATGACCATCACTGACGAGCGCAAGGCGAACATCGACTTCGCCGACTCGTACTACGACTCGCTGCAGTCGTTGCTGGTGCGCGCCGATTCCGGCATCGAGTCGATCGAGGACCTCGACGGCAAGACCGTCGGTGTCCAGCAGGGCACCACCGGCGAGGCATACACGAACGAGAACGCCACTGGTGCCGAGGTTGTCTCGTACCCGTCGGACGGTGAGTTGTGGCCGGCATTGCAGGCAGGAAATATCGACGCGATCCTGCAGGACCAGCCGGTGAACATCGAGCACGAGAAGGCCGATTCGACGTACACGATCGTCGAGGAGTACGACACGGATGAGGCCTATGGTTGGGCCTTCGCGAAGGGCGAGCGCGGCACGCTGATCGAAGCGGTCAACACGGCGCTGCAGGAGCTGCGCGATGACGGCACCTACCAGACGATCTACGACTCCTACTTCTCGGCGAAGTAGTAGGGGCGGTTGCGGGCGATGGCGATGAGACGTACAACCCGGAAGAAGCTATACCGGGTCACGATGTATGCGATCTTCATCGCCATTGTCGTGTGGGTGGCGATCGCCACCGATTGGGTGAAGATCACGACGGTCTTCTTCAACGTCGAAGTGGCGATCAAGCAGTTCCCCAACATCATCGTGATCGCGCTGCGAAACACAGTGCTGTTCACGCTGATCGCGTTCGTGGGTGGGGCGATCCTCGGCATTCTGTTCGCGATCATGAAACTGTCCAGCGTCGGGCCGTACCGGTGGTTCGCCACCGCGTGGATCGAGCTGTTCCGGGGCATGCCAGCCATCCTGACCCTGTTCATTATCGCCTACGGTCTTCCGATCGGGCTTGGGTTCAAGATGCCTGGCGGGGCCATCGTCTCGGGCCTTCTCGGCCTCATCATGGTGTCATCCGCCTACATCGCAGAAGTCGTGCGATCGGGGATCCAGGCAGTGCCAAAGGGGCAGACCGAGGCCGCTCGGTCTCTCGGGATGTCGCCGATGAAGACCATGTTCTGGATCGTGCTCCCGCAGGGATTCCGCATCATCATTCCGCCGATGACCAACGAGTTCGTGTTGCTGCTGAAGGACACATCACTCCTGTTTGTCGTCGGATCAACGATCGCGACGAAGGAGCTCACCACCTTCGCCCGCGACGCTCAGTCGATGGACGCGAACTCGACGCCGCTGATCATGGCGGCGCTGCTCTACCTGGTGGTGACGATTCCGCTCACACGGGCGGTTGCGTGGCTGGAACGAAAGATGGCGAAGCAGCGATGAGCACCGACATGATCGACATCAACGCCCCGGCCATCGAGGTCCGCGGGCTGCGAAAGAGCTTCGGCGACAACGAGGTTCTCAAAGGTATCGACCTCACGGTGACCCCCGGCGAGGTGGTCTGTGTGATCGGGCCCTCCGGATCGGGCAAGTCGACGCTATTGCGATCGGTGAACCTGTTAGAGGAACCCACCGCCGGCAAGATTCTCATCGAGGGTATCGACGTCATCGATCCTGATATCGACATCGACCGCGTGCGCACCCGCATCGGGATGGTGTTCCAGAGCTTCAATCTGTTTCCGCACCTTAACGTGCTGGGCAACCTCACACTCGCGCAGCGCCGCGTGCTCAAGCGTTCCAAGGCGGATGCCGAAAAGGTCGCTCACGAGATGCTCGATCGCGTCGGTCTCGCCGAGAAGGCCGATGAGTATCCGGGACATCTTTCCGGCGGTCAGCAGCAGCGCGTGGCGATCGCACGGGCGCTGTGCATGAACCCCGACATGATGCTGTTCGACGAGCCGACCTCAGCGCTTGATCCTGAGCTCGTCGGCGAGGTGCTGCAGGTGATGCGCTCGTTGGCGGACGAGGGCATGACGATGCTCGTCGTCACACACGAGATGGGCTTTGCCCGTGAAGTGGGTTCACGCCTGATCTTCATGGATGGCGGAGCGATCGTAGAAGAGGGCGACCCGCGCGAGGTGCTCGCGAATCCCCAGCATCCACGTACCCAAGACTTCCTGTCGCGCGTGCTTTAACGTCTCTCCGCGCGGCACTTCCGCCGGCGCCGGTGTCGGTCTTCGACTTCAGCGTCTCGAGGGATCCGCTACTTGGGTCGCACGGCTACCGGAACGGGCTCGACAGCGAGGTGTACGCGGTCGCCGAACGCGGGGTGGAACTGCGCGTCGTGTTGCACGCGCACCAGCTCGCCGGAATCGGTCTTCACGAGAGTGCGGCGGATGCTGCCGAGGAAGGTGCTTTCCTCGACGATGCCGCTGGTCGCGGCATCCGCTTCGCCCGCGAAACGCAGGTTCTCCGGGCGGAGATGCACCTCGACCTCGCCCTCGGCAGGCGAGTTGGTCGGCAGGTCTCGGCCCCAGACCGTCACACGGCCACCCGCGGCTGTGCCCGAGACGATGCTGGAGAGACCGACGAAGGCAGCGACGTGTGCGGTGGCGGGCCGCAGATACAGCTCTTCCGGGGTGTCGATCTGGTCGATGCGTCCGGCATCCATCACCGCGATGCGGTCAGAGACGGCCAGCGCCTCCTCCTGATCGTGCGTAACGAAGACCGTAGTGATGCCCAGGCGCAGCTGGATGCGACGGATCTCGTCGCGTAGCTGCACGCGCACTTTAGCGTCGAGCGCCGAGAGCGGCTCGTCGAGCAGCAGCACACGCGGTTCGGTGACAAGGGCGCGGGCGAGGGCCACGCGCTGCTGCTGCCCACCGGACAGCTGGTGCGGGAACCGATCGGCAAACGCTTCCAATCCGACCAGTGCGAGGGCATCCATCGCCCGCGTGCCGGCCTTCGCCTTGCCGACGCCGCGACGCCGCAGACCGAACGCGGTGTTGTCGACAACGCGCAGGTGGGGGAACAGCGAGTACGACTGGAACACCATGCCGATGTCGCGCTTGTTCGTCGGCACGCGCGAGACGTCTTGGCCGCCGAGGAGCACGGCGCCGCCGTCGGCGCGCTCGAGTCCGGCGAGCACTCGCAGCGCCGTCGTCTTACCGCAGCCGGACGGGCCCAGCAGCGAGACGAACTCCCCGGGGGCGATGTCGAGGTCGACGCCGTGCAGCACCCGATTCGTGCCGTAGCTCTTCTCGACGCCCTGGAACTGCACGCGCGTGCCCTCGCCGGCTTCGGCGAGCAGGAGATTGTCGGCGGTGGCGGGCAGAGCAGTCACGGGTTGGCCTTTCTGTTGCCGCGGGCGACGCGGCCGATGATGAGCAGCAGCAGGAAGCAGAACAGCAGCGCCAGCAGTGTGAAGATCGCTGGGGCGTAGGCGTCCTGCTTGTTGATGACGACCAGCGCGGTCTGGAAGACCTGCCTGTTCAGGAGCGAGGCGATCGTGAACTCGCCGAGCACGACAGCGATGGAGATGAGGGAGCCGGCAAGCAGCCCCTGACGGATGTTCGGCGCGAGCACCTTGAGCACGACGACCGGCCAGCTCGCACCGAGCGATCGGGCAGCCTCGGCGAGGGTGCGCAGGTCGGCGGCGTCGATGGATGCCTGGATCGAGCGGTACGCGAACGGCAGCACGATGATGCCGTAGGCGAAGGCGAGCGTCCAGGTGCCCGTGCCTAGCGTGCGACCGATCTGCAGGTAGATCGGAGCGAGACCGACCACGAGCACGATCGCCGGGATCGAAATTGGCAGCAGCACAATGAATTCGAAGAACGGTTTGACCTTCGGGAAGCGCAGATTCACCAGGATCATCGTCGGCGCCAGCAGCAGGAGCACGATTGCCACGGTAACGACGGCGAGGACGAGCGAGTTTCCGAGGCCCACCCAGATCGGCTTGATTGCAGCGGATGCCGCGGGGTCGAACAGCGCGACCCAGCGGTCGAAGGACATGCTGCCGTCGCGTCCGCGCAGCGTGTAGAGGAACGTCGAGACCAGCGGGATCGCGAAGAAGGCGCCGACCATGATGCCGATGATCCATCGGGTCGCGCGGGACGGGGCGAGGCCATTCATGACTGCCACCTCGCGGCTCGCCGCTGGATGATCGAGTACAGGCCCATGACGATGCCGACCACGACGATCATGCCCAACGCCAGGGCGCCAGCGAGGTTCTCCCGACCGAGCAGGGTCTCGCTGGTGAGTGCGGCGCGGATCTGCAGCGGCACGATCTGCGAGCCCTGACTGGCGAGGGCCGCGGCCGTGGCGTACGAGGAGAACGCGTTCGCGAACAGCAGCAGCAGGCTCGCCAGGAACGCCGGGGCGAGCACCGGGAATCCGATGTGCGCCCAGAAGCTTGAGCGGGTGCCGCCGAGTGTGAGATTGGCCTCGGCCCACTGTGGCTTGAGCGCTGCGAGAGCGGGCATGAAGGTGATGACCATGAGCGGCACCTGGAAGTAGATGTAGGGCAGGATCAGGCCGGGCAACTCGTAAAGCCACACGCCGTCCTTGAAGATGTCGACGCCGAGGTCATCCCTGAGAAACGCGGTCACGACGCCCTGGACGCCGATGGTCGCGATGAACGCGAACGCCAGCATGACGCCGCCGAACTGCGCGAGGACGCCGGCCGCGGCATCCACCGCCTGCCGGGTCGCGCCCTGCGGATTCATGCCGAGCAGGGCATAACAGACGAGCGCGCCGACCAGCGCACCGACGACGGCGGTGAGCAGCGACAGCCACGCGGATGCCGCGAAGGTGTTCAGCACGACCGGATCGGCGAGGGCTTTGACGTTTTCCCAGGTGAAGGTGCCGTCATCTGCGAAGAAGCCGGACCCGATCGCGAGCACCGTCGGCACGGCGAGGAACAGCACCACGTACGCGGCGAAGGGCACGAGCCCCAGCCACGCCGCGGATGCCCCAGACCGCCGGGCCGTGCGAGATGGCCCGGCGGTGGAAGGGGCGGATGCCGTGGCATCCGCCCCTAAGGTGATTGAGGTCACTGGACCGCCGCGGCCCACTTCTCGCCGAGAAGCGTGCCGGCGTTGCTGCTCTGCTCCTCGGTCGGCACGACCGTCTCCTCCGGAGCCTCAGGGAGAGCTGCGGCGAGGTCGGCGTCGATGGTGCCGGCCTCGGTCATGGCCTCCATGCGGGCCGGACGTGCGCCGCCCTTCAAGTAGAGGTTCTGCGCGTCGTCGCTGTAGAGGAACTCCTGCCACAGGCGTGCCGCTGCCGGGTTCGGGGCATCCTTGTTGATCGCCTGGTTGTAGTAGCCGGCGTAGCCGATGCCGTCGAAGACAACGACCTCCCAGTCCGGGTTGTCGGTCGTGTGCGAGGCGTTCAGGTAGTCCCAGTCGAAGACGATGGGCGTCTCGCCGCTGGCGACGGTCGCGGTGGTGGCATCCACCTTGAGGAAGTTGCCGGCCCCCTGCAGCTCGCCGAAGAAGTCGATGCCAGGCTGGAAGTCATCCAGCGTGCCGTCGGACTGAATTGCGGCCAGGCCGACCGCGGCGAAGGCGGCACCGGCCTGGGTCGGGTCGCCGTTGATCGCGACGGCGCCCTTGTAGTCCGCGCCGAGGAGGTCTGCGAGGTCGGCGGGTGCCGGGAACTTCGACGTGTCGACGCCGACGGACATGTATCCGCCGTAGTCGCCGACGAACAGGCCGGTCGACTCCTTCAATGCGTCAGGGATCTCGTCCCAGGTCTGCACCTGGTACGGGGCAAACACATCGGTGTGCTCGAGTGCGACGGCGAGGCCCAGGTCGAAGACATCGGGGGCGGTGTCGAGGCCCTGGTTGGTCTCGGCGGCGGTAATCTCGTCCGCGCTGGAGACGTCGGGGGACTGCTCGTTGATGGTGATCTCGGGGTAGCGCTCGGCGAACAGGTCGAGGATCTCGCCGTAGTTGGCCCAGTCGCGGGGGAGGGCGATGACGTTCAGCTGGCCCTCGGCCTTGGCTGCGGTCTCAAGGTCTTCGAACGAGCCGAAGTCCGCGAGCGAGGTTGCGGTCGCCGCATCCGCTCCGGAATCGGTGCCGCCTCCGGTAGCAGTGTCGGCAGCGCAGGAGGTGAGTGCTAGGGCCGCGGTCGCGGCCAAGGCGATGCCGGCGACGAGTCGCGTGCGGCGGGGGAAGAATGCCATGAGGTGTCCTCTCGGTATCCGGCCACGGGTAGGCCGAAATCGGGTTGCGAGAGGAAACTATTGGATGGGAATGACTGGCGGGCGCGGCCCTGGTGAACGCAAGGTGTCTGTTCTGTGGCGGACGGATGTGGCGGGTGCGGGCAGCAGTCGTCGAGCCCCCGTCTACGCGCCGAGCCCCCGTCGTATTGACGTCAATACGACGGGGGCTCGGCGGCAAGACGGGGGCTCAGCGCGGGGCGGGGCTCAGGCCTCGTCGTCCTCCGGCGTGAAGTCGACTCCAGCCTCAGCGCGCTGCGCATCGGTGATCGGTGCCGGCGCCGAAGTCAGCGGATCGAAACCGTTGCCGGTCTTCGGGAACGCGATGACCTCGCGGATCGAGTCGGTCTTGGTGAGGTGCTGCAGCACGCGGTCCATGCCCAGCGCGATGCCACCGTGCGGCGGGGCACCGAACTTGAACGCGTCAAGCAGGAAGCCGAACTGCTCATCGGCAACCTCATCGCTGATACCCATGACCTCAAAGACGCGCTTCTGGACGTCCTCGCGGTGGATGCGGATCGACCCGCCGCCGAGTTCTGAGCCGTTGCAGACGATGTCGTATGCGTAGGCGAGCGCAGATCCTGGATCAGTGTCGAACGTGTCCGCGAACTCCGGCTTAGGGCCGGTGAAGGCGTGGTGAACGGCTGTCCAGGCGCCAGCGCCGACGGCGACGTCACCAGATGCCACAGCGTCGGCCGCAGGCTCGAACATCGGGGCGTCGACCACCCAGGTGAATGCGAAGACGTCTGGATCGAGGAGGCCGAGACGGCGACCGATCTCCACGCGGGCAGCGCCGAGCAGCGCACGGCCTTCCTTTGCAGAACCGGCGGCGAAGAACACGCAGTCGCCTGCGGCAGCGCCCACGAGGTCGGCGAGGCCGGCCTTCTCAGCATCCGAAAGGTTTTTGGCGACAGGGCCGCCGAGCGAGCCATCCTCGTTGAACAGGACGTATGCGAGGCCACGCGCTCCGCGCTGCTTGGCCCAGTCCTGCCAGGCATCCAGCTGCTTGCGTGGCTGGCCGGCGCCACCAGGCATCAGCACAGCGCCGACGTAGTCGGCCTGGAACACGCGGAACGTGGTGTCCTTGAAGTAGTCCGTCGCCTCGACGAGCTCGAGACCGAAGCGCAGGTCGGGCTTGTCGGAGCCGTACTTCGCCATGGCGTCTGCGTAAGTGATGCGCGGCAGCGGAGTGTGGACCTCGACGCCGATAGTTGCCCACATCGCGGGGATGACAGCCTCCATCATCTCGATGATGTCTTCCTGGTCGACGAAGCTCATCTCGATGTCGAGCTGGGTGAACTCCGGTTGACGGTCGGCGCGGAAGTCCTCATCGCGGTAGCTGCGCGCCATCTGGTAGTACTTCTCGATGCCGCCAACCATGAGCAGCTGCTTGAACAGCTGCGGGCTCTGCGGAAGGGCGTACCAGCTACCGGGGTGCAGGCGAGCGGGCACGACGAAGTCGCGGGCGCCCTCAGGCGTGGAGCGTGTGAGCGTCGGAGTCTCGACCTCGACGAATTCTCGTGTCTCGAGCACCTCGCGTACTGCCTTGTAGACCTTCGATCGCAGTCGCAGAGCGGCTGCCGACGTTGGACGACGGAGATCAAGATAGCGGTACTTGAACCGAACATCCTCACCGATCGTCTCGGTGTCACCGAGTCCGGTGGACACCTGGAACGGCAGGGGAGCGGACTCGTTGAGAACTTCGACTTCGGATGCGATGATCTCGATGTCGCCGGTGGGGAGGTTCGGGTTCGCGTTGCCTGCGGGGCGCTGCGAAACCTGGCCAGTCACCTTCAGCACGAACTCGCTGCGCAGCGGGTGTGCAGTCTCTTCGTCGCGGATGACCACCTGGGCGATGCCGGAGGCATCGCGGAGATCGATGAACGCGACTCCTCCGTGATCACGACGACGATCAACCCACCCCGTGAGGGTGACGGTCTGACCAATGTGTTCGGCTCGCAGGGAGCCGGTCGTGTGAGTGCGAAGCACGGAAGATTCCTCCAGTTCAGTAAAGGGAACTCCGCCATTCTACGTGGGCACGTCGTGCGTGCCGTCGCGCCTGACTCACCGCTGCGACATCCCTAGACTGACCTCATGCCTGCCGACCGCCTTCATCTCGTCCGCCACGGCGAAGTGCACAATCCCGAACGGGTTCTCTACGGTCGCCTTCCGAATTATGGGTTGAGTGAAGCAGGCAAGGCGATGGCGCGGTCCGCCGCAGAGTACATCGCGGGACTCGATCGCTCGGTGACCTCGTTGCGCTGCTCGCCCTTGCAACGCGCTCAGGAATCAGCAGAGCCTTTCACCGCGATCTTCGGGCTGGACCCGATCATCGATGAACGCGTCATCGAGCCGACCAACGTCTTCGAAGGCACGCGGATGAGTCGCTCACTGCGCAACCCGCTCAATTGGTGGCACCTGCGTCGACCATCGGTTCCCAGCTGGGGCGAGCCGTACGCGTTGATCGCCGATCGTGTGGAAGAGGCAATGAACAGCGCCTGGCACGAGACCGACGGTGGCGACGTCGTGTTCGTCTCGCATCAGGCGCCGATCTGGATCACACACCTTAATGTCGCTGGACTCCCGCTGCGCCACGATCCACGCACCCGCCGCTGCGCGCTGTCGAGCGTGACCTCCTTCGAGCGGGTCGGCGATGTCTGGCGGGAAGTCGACTACGCCGAACCCGCTGCGACCGGCGGCGCCGTCGACGTCGGCGCCGTCTGAGCCGCTGCGTCTACATCACGCGCTCAATTCCTGCACAACGAACGCCGCGGCCAGCTGTCCTGCGGCGGCAGCCTGGATGACGGATGCAACAGGCCCCGGCATCGTCGCGCGGTGAGCGAGATCACCCGCGGCGAAGATCCCGGGTGCGGAAGTGCGCCCGAAATCATCGATCTCGATCGCACCGCTGGGCAACATCTGTAGTTCTGACTGCGCGGCGAACGGAGCACGCTGCCTGATCGATCCGGCCGCGACGAACAGTCCGGCCAGCGCGGTGTCGGTTCCGCCGGCGGCGACGATCACGCCACCGTCCGGCCCCGGTCGCACCGAATCAACGACGTGGGCCGACACCCGTGCTCCCGCCGTCTCCAGCATTGCTCTCTCGTCTTCTGTCACGGCGACGTCGACGGGGAACACCGTGATTCCGCCGACCACCGGACTGAGCAGTGCAAGAAGGTGTCCTGCTCGCTGTCCGGCGCCGATGATGCCGATCTCGGCACCATTGAACTCGTGGCCGTCGCAGAACGGGCAGGCGAAGGCACGGTGGCCCCAGAGGTCATCGAGCCCAGGAACAGCCGGGAGATCATCGGTGACACCAGTCGCGAGGATGATTCGCCGTGCATGTTCGAACTCGCCGCCTTCGAGCGAGACCCTGAAGTCGTCTGCAGCCCCGACGATGCTCTCCGCCACGGCAGTCCTGAACTCCACATCGGGATAGGCCGATAGTTGCGCGCGAGCCCGTGCGCGGTGTTCGGCTGGGGGAGTACCGTCGTCGGCCAGCACGTTGTGCATATGAGACACCGGGCCATTTCGGTACTGTCCGGAGTCGAGCACGAGCGTGCTGCGATGCATCCTTCCAAGGGTCAGCGCTGCCTGCAGGCCTGCGGGTCCAGCGCCGATCACGATCGCGTCATACATGGGTGGGTTCCTCTCTGATCTTGCGTTCTGGACCAGTGTGTGACTTCATGTCAACATGAAGTCAAATACGTCGAGTTCATGGTCCGTCGGCGAGGTCGCGGAAAAGTTCGAACTGCCCAGCAACGTGCTGCGGCACTGGGAGAGCGTGGGGCTCCTTCGCCCCGAACGCGACTCGGCTGACCGCCGACGATATGGCGAGGATGACATCGTGCGCATCGCCGTGATCAAGCGAAGCAAGGCCGCAGGAATGACCCTGGAGCAGATTGCGGTGCTACTGGATGACGGACGCAGGGGGCGCCACGAAGTGCTCTATGCGCACCTCGCAGACATCGATCAACGGATGCTGGAGATGCAGCGCTCGCGTGAGATGACCGAGCATGCACTGCAGTGCAGCGCCCACGACATCACCACCTGTCCGAGGTTCAGAGCCGGGGTTGACGACGTGCTTGCCCGATTCTGAGAGGCCCGTCGATGCGTCCAGATCACCCATAGAATCCCAGGCTTAGACTGGTTGACGTGCCACTCGCTTCGACGATTCGACCGATTCGCGACGGCCGCCTCTCCCGCACTCGACCTTCGCGTCGTGTGGCCGGAGCCGCGTTCGCCGTGCTGTTCGCTGTCGCTCTGACCGCCTGCACCGCCGACCCCGTCGCTCAGCAGTTTCTCGAGGGCGATGACAAGGGTTACATCTCGGCAGAGCTCACAGTCGTTGAAATCGCTCCTGACGATCGTGGTGAACCCGTTGAGTTCGGCGGTGTCACAGAATCCGGCGACGAGTTCGCGAGCGCAGACATCGCCGGCGATGTCACGGTCGTCAACTTCTGGTACGCCGCCTGTGGCCCGTGCAGGGTCGAAGCGAAAGACCTTGAGTCGGTCTGGCAGGAGTACGAGGGCGACGGAGTCTCGTTCGTCGGCGTCAACACCTATGACCAGGCCGATACCGCACGCGCGTTTGCTGAAGAATACGACGTGACCTATCCGAGCCTCATCGACGTGGACAACGGCGACGCGAAGCTCGCATTCGCCACGGTCACTCCGATTCAGGCGACCCCGACCACGCTCGTGCTCGACAAACAGGGTCGCGTCGCAGCGCGCATCATCGGTCCACTTGATGGCCCGTCGATTCTCTCCACGCTCGTGCGGGATGCACTCGCGGAGAGCGCGTGAACACAAACGAACTGATCGGTTCCGGCGCACTCTGGCTCGCGATTCCGGTCGCAATGCTCGCTGGGCTCGTGTCGTTCCTTTCACCGTGCGTACTGCCGCTCGTGCCCGGCTATCTCGGCTTCCTCGGCGGTGCGGTGGCGCCGCGGGGCGCTTCTGACGCTGCGGGGAACGCATCAGCGACCGGACGTGGACGCCTTGTGCTCGGTGTGCTGCTGTTCATCCTCGGTTTCAGCGTGGTGTTTATCGCCTTCACCGTGATCGGCGGCACGGCGGCGGTCTTCTTCTTGCAGTGGGGCGAGCTGATCACCCGCATCCTTGGCGTCGTCATCATCGTGATGGGCCTCGTCTTTCTCGGGCTGTTCGGCTTCGCGCAGCGCGAGTTCCGCCTGCATGTCAACTCGAAGACCGGTCTGATCGGCGCGCCTCTTCTGGGGTTCGCACTCGGGATCGGATGGGCACCGTGCATCGGGCCGACGCTGGCCGCAATCACTGCAGTCTCGTGGACACTCGGCGATCCTGTCCGGGCCGGCCTCCTCGGCTTGGCGTACAGCCTCGGCCTTGGCCTCCCGTTCCTGCTCGTCGCCCTCGGTTTCGGCTGGGCAACGAAGACGATCGGGTTCCTGCGCCGCCACATCCGCATCGTGAACATCATCGGCGGGGCCATGCTCATCCTGCTCGGCATCCTGATGGTCAGCGGCCTGTGGACCGACATCATGTCGCGACTCGGGGCGGTGATGGGCAGTGTCATCCTCCCGCTCTGATTCCCGTCCAGATCTGAAGAACAAGGATGCTGTGAACAGCGACGCCTCCGATCCTCTGCGCCCCTCCGATCACATCGACGGCGATGGCGGGGGGATCACCCAACCGAAACTCGGCTTCGTCGGATGGCTGCGGTGGGGCTGGCGTCAGCTGACCTCGATGCGCACCGCGATCATCCTGCTGCTGGTGCTCGCGATCGCGGCGATCCCCGGCTCGATCTTCCCGCAGCGAATGGCCGACCCGAACGGCGTCACGCAGTGGCAGACTGACAACCCCGATCTGTTCCCTGTGCTCGACGCGTTGAACCTGTTCGACGTGTACCTTTCGCCGTGGTTCTCGGCGATCTATCTGCTGCTGTTCATCTCGCTGGTCGGATGCGTGATTCCGCGCATCAAGCATCATCTGAAGGCGCTGCGCGCGCGGCCGCCACGTACGCCGGCGCGACTGCAGCGGCTCGAAGATCACCGTGAGGTCACGCGACCTTCTGCGGGCGCAGGAGGCGCGGCGGATGCCGATGTTGAAGCATCCCGTGCGATCGATGTCGCGCAGAAGCAGCTCAAAGCACTCGGCTATCGCGTCGAACGCTACGACAGGGGCCGCACCTACTCGGTCTCTGCTGAGCGCGGATACTGGCGTGAGACCGGCAACCTGATCTTCCACCTCGCACTCGTCGGCGTGCTGCTCACCGTCGGCATCGGCGGCAGCTTCGCGTACACCGGACAGCGCGTGATCGTCGAAGGGCAGACGTTCGTCAACACACTGCTCGACTACGAGTCGATGAACCGCGGACGTTTCGTCAGTGACGACGCGCTCAGCCCCTATGCGGTGACCCTGGACTCGTTCGATGTGACGTACCAGGAGTACGGCTCCGCGGCATCCGGCCAGGCAGGCAATTTCTCCGCCAACGTGTCGGTGCGCGAGAACGGCGAGACGAGCGAGGACGCCGTACGGGTGAACCATCCGCTGAGCGTCACCGGCGACAAGATCTACCTGCTCGGCAACGGCTACGCGCCCACGCTTACCGTGCGCAACGCTGAGGGCGAGGTTGTTTACAGCAACTCAGTGCCCTTCCTGCCGCAGGACAACAACATGACCTCGCTCGGAGTGGTCAAGGTCACCGACGGGATGCCGCAGCAGCTCGGCATCGCGGCGTTCTTCTACCCGAGCGCGGCCAAGCTCGACACCGGCGCCTTCACCTCGGCGCACGGCGAGCTGCTGTCACCGTTGCTGACTCTGGATGTATACGAGGGCGACCTCGGCATCAACGAGGGAACACCTCGCTCGGTGTATGTGCTTGACACAGGAGAACTCACGAAGCTCACCGGCCGCACGACCGACGTCGCATCGATCGAACTGCAGCCAGGTGAGAGCGCCGACCTGCCGAACGGGCTCGGAACGATCACCTTCGAAGACGAGTCGCCCGCTGGCGCCACCAACTACGAGCAGTCGGTCAAGCGCTTCGTGTCTCTGCAGATCCACCACGACGATTCGGCCGTGTGGGTGCTCGTTTTCGCACTGCTCGCACTTGCCGGACTCATGCTCGCGCTGTTCGTTCCTCGCCGCCGTATGTGGGTCAAGGCGAGCGCCGCAGGCGACGCCGTGCAGCTTGAGTATGCCGGTCTTGCCCGCGGGGAAGACCCGACTCTTGCCTCCGCGGTCGATGATCTCGTCGCCGGCCACACACGACTGCTCGATGTCGGCCCCACCCTCGATAAGCCGCGAAAGTAGACTGGCACCATGGACCTCGATTCCCTCTCGATCCTGTTCATCTGGACAGCGATCGCGATTTACGCGGCAGCATTCATCGCCTACGCATTCGATCTTGCGCGGCGCTCAGAGGTGAGCGCTGATGCGCGTCTTGCGCGCGAGGGTGTGCTGGTCAGCGCCGGCGCCGGTGCGGCTTCTGGTTCGGTCCTGACCGCAGATGCGGCATCCACAGAGCCAGCCAAGCCGCGCTATCTGATGGCGCGAATCGGCACCACACTCACCACGCTGGCGTTCGTGTTCCACCTGGCGGCGACGGTGCTGCGCGGTATCGCCGCACAGCGCGTGCCATGGGCGAACCTGTATGAGTTCGCGATGATCGGCACCCTGCTGGTCGTTCTCGTCTATCTGTTGATGCTCACGCGCATCGACCTGCGCTTCCTCGGCACGTTCATCACGGGGCTGGTCATTGTTCTGATGGGGGCTGCGGCGATCAGCTTCTACGTCGGCGTTGTGCCGCTGATGGACCCGCTGAAGAGTGTGTGGCTCGTCATCCACGTCTTCGTGGCGTCGTTGTCGACGGCGTTCTTCGCGCTGGCGTGCGGACTGTCGGTGCTGCAGCTGATGCAGGAGCGTCGTCAGCGTCGCATCGCTGAGAACGCCGAGAAGCCCGGTCCGGCATTCCTGCGCACGCTTCCCACGGCCGACCGGTTGGAAGGCATGGCGTTCCGCTTCGCGATCGTCGGCTTCATCCTCTGGACCTTCACGCTCATCGCCGGCTCCATCTGGGCTCAGGATGCTTGGGGCCGCTACTGGGGCTTCGACGTCAAGGAGACCTGGACCTTCATCGTCTGGGTGCTCTACGCCGGGTACATCCACGCTCGCGCCACTCGCGGCTGGCGCGGCAATCGCTCAGCATGGCTGTCGATTGTCGGCTTCACCGCGGTGATCTTCAACTTCACGATCGTCAACGTCTTCTTCAAGGGTCTGCACGCGTACTCCGGCCTGAGTTGAGCTGGCGTTTGCTGATCCGGCGTTTCCGCGTGTGACGGTCTGACCTCCCACTCCCGTACCCTGCCCCTGTAGGCTCATCGCGGGGGGAAGGGTACCGTGGCAGCCAGCGGAGGGATGACCAGAATGCCCATTCTCGTCGGAATTGTTGAGGATCATCCTGCGATGCTGCTCGGAACCGTCGCGATCCTGAACAACACCTCGGACATCCGTGTCGCCGCGAGCGGAGCGACGGCGGCTGAAATCGTCGCACGTGCTCGTCGGCTCGATGTGGTGCTGCTCGACCTGTCGCTGTCAGATGGCACAGACCCGGCCTCGAACGTCCGCACGCTTGAGCCATTCGGGGCGAGCATCCTCGCCTACACGTCCGGCGATCAGCCGCAACTCATCCGTGAGGCGGCACGAGCGGGTGCGGCAGGAATGATCCGCAAGTCGGAGCGGATCGAGGTCCTCATCGACTCGGTGCGCCGTGCCGCGCGAGGCCAGAACGTCGCATCGCCGGACTGGGCCGCCGCTCTCGACTCCGATCGTGACTTCGTCTCCGCTCATCTCAGTCGACGTGAGGCCGAGGTGCTGTCACTGTACGCCTCGGGCGAGACGGCCGAGCGCGTCGCGCAGACTCTGTTCCTATCTCGGGAGACCGTCACCGATCACGTCCGACACATCCGCGCGAAGTACGCAGCCGTCGACCGCGCCGCCCCCACGAAGGTAGACCTGTTCCGCAGGGCCGTTGAAGACGGCCTTGTGCTGCAGGATCGATGAGTGACGCGAAAGCGGCCGGGCGAGAGGTCGACCGGAAGCTCGGTTGGATGATCGCGGTCTGCGGCCTCCTTGCGACGCTCGCGGCGTGGCAGCGCATCGTCGCCCAGTTCCCTGAGTTTGCACTGTGGTGGTCTGCCATCGCGTTCGTGCCAGTCATGCTCTTCTGGGTCCTGACGGCGTCCGGTCGCAGACTTCCGCACGGCGTCCTCCGGGTTATCTGGGGCGTCATCGTCGTGGTGGTGACGTTCGTGCAGGTGACGATGTTCCTCGGATATTCCGGATCCGATCCGGATGGACTGCGCTCCTGGGCATGGATGCTTGAGCCGGTGGCGATGTGTCTGCTGCCGCTGCTGTTCCGTCCGGTGGTGGCCATCGCGATCGGTGTGCTCCTCCCGTTCACATCGGTGTTGTCTGCGCTGCTGTTCGTTGGGCGGATCCCGGATATGGTGCTCGCGATGACGCCGATCCATCTCGGGAACATCGCTGTGCTCGTCATCGTGATGGGGGTGCACACGCGCCTGTGCGGCCTCGAGGATGCCGAGCAGCGCACCCGCGGGCTCGAGGTGCGCTCTCTGCGGACTCAGGCGCGGCTGCGGCGACAGCAGGCGATCGCCCGCCTCGTGCACGACGATGTGCTCTCCGCGCTCACTGCGGCGACCCGTCTTGCCGGACCGTCTCATCCGGAGGTCCGCCGCGCTGCAGCCGCAGGGCTTGCATCGTTGAGGTACCTCGCATCACTGCGGGGCGCGACCAGAGCGGGAGCCGGAACCGGCGAACTCGCCGCGGCTGTAGCGCACCAGACTCTGATCGAAATCGCCGCAGATGCTGCGCCGGGCGACAGCACGCGGATCACCCTCGGCCATGGCACCGTGCCAGCCGAGGTGGTCGAGCGCACCTCCCACGCTCTCGCCGAGGCGCTGCGCAATAGCGTCACGCACGCACGCACGCTGAGTTCTCCGATTGTCACCGGTCGGATCGGCCGCGGACGGCTCCGGCTCGTCGTCTCCGACCGCGGGTCCGGTTTCGACACGGCGGCGGTAGACCCGGAACGGATGGGAGTGCGGCTCAGCATCCTCGAGCGCATGCGTGAACTCCCCGGCGGCATGGCGCAGGTGACTTCAGGGCCGCGCGGGACGCGCATCGAGGTGGGCTGGCAACGGACGGCGACCGAGGTGATCGATGCCGGTCTCTCCACACCGACCGCGCGTATCGCGTTCATTGCGGTATGGGTGACGGGTGTCGCGCACGGACTGATCGTCGGACATCTCCCGGGGACCGGCGCCGCGCCGACCTACGCGGCGGGGCTGATCGGCGTGCTGCTGGTGACGACGCAGCGACCCGGGGTGCTCCGGAGGGCCACTGCCTTCGCCGGCATCGGCTGCAGCATCGCGATCGCCGTATCGGTGCTGATCTACTTCGATCTCATCGGTGTGCGGGCGGCCGAGATCTGGCTACTGACCTTCGCGTCCTACATCGTCGCGGTGATCGCCGCCCGCGGTAACACAGTGATCGGCGGGATCGGTGCGGGCACGATTCTCGTGCTGTTGGGCGCATGGGGCGGCATGCGGAATCAGGACGTGGCAGATCTGGCCGTGATGGCCACGCCGACGCTGATCTCGCTGCTGGTCGGGTACACCTGGTTGACCGGCGTCGTCGCCATCACTCGGAAGGAGCGCGGAGTGCAGTCCGCGGCCAGACGTGCCGCCACGAGCGCCGCCGTCGCCGCCTCTGAGAGGTGGGCCTCCCGTCGCGAACTGACGGAGATTCTCCGCCTGGCAGAACCTGTGCTGACCCGCATGGCAGCCGGCGATGCGATGGATGACGAGCTCGTCCGGGAGGCCAGGGCCGTCGAGGGCAGCATCCGCGACCGCATCCGAGCGCCCTTGCTGCATCATGTCGTTCTGGCGGAAGCCGTGTCCGCAGCCCGGCGCCGAGGGGTGCAGGTGCTGCTGCTCGCCGACGAGGATCCGCGCTCCGCGCGGATCTCTCGCAAGCTCGCGACGGCGATCGCGTGCGCGCTCGCGCAGGATGACGCATGCGCCATCACCATACGTGCGTTCGCAGCGGGCGGCGAGGACGTCGTCTCGATGTCGATTCAGTGTGCGGACGGCGGGGGCGAACGAATCGTGTTCGATCGCGAAGGTCGATCGATCGGGGATCAGGCGATTCAGCTCGTGAACGGCCAGATCAGCGGCACGTAGAACACCGCCACGGCGAAGAACAGCACCATGAGGGGGAGTCCGAGCTTGGCGTAGTCGCCGAAGTGGTAGCCGCCCGGTTCCATCACCATCAGGTTGGCAGGCGTGGCGACGGGGGTGAGGAATGCGGCGGCTCCGGCGATCGTGAGCGCCATCATGAACGGCTGTGGCGAGACATTCATCGCGACGGCCAACGCCACCGCGACCGGGGCGACGATGAGCACGGTCGCGGTGTTGCTGATCAGCTGGCCGAGCACCAGCGTAATGAGCACGATCACGGCGACGGCAGCGTAGGGCCCGGCATCCCCGAGTATGTCGCGCAGTCCCTCGGCGATGAGTCGGGCTGCTCCCGTCTCCTCGAACGCCGTGGCCAGCGGGATCATACCGGCGACGAGGATCACCGTCGTCCAGGAGATTGCCCGGTAGGCCCTGGTCATCGAGACGACACCGGTGAGGATTAGCGCGCCAGCCGCAAGCAGGCTAGCGATCGCCGCGGGCACGACGCCCGTCGCGAGCAGGACGATCATCGCGACCAGGATCACGAGGGTGCGCTTTGCGCCGTTGCCGAGCGGCACCGACCGTCGCAGGGTGTGAGGTGCGTCGACGACGAGCACTTCGTCGCGCTTCGCAGTGTGCCGCTGCAAATCGTCCCATGAGCCGTCGAGCAGGAGCGCGTCGCCCGCTCGGAGCTCGGTTCCGGACTCGTCGAGAGCCTCATCGCCACGGCGCACGCCCAGCACCACCAGCTCTCCGCTGGGGGTGCACATGCCAGGGAAGACATGCAGTCCGATCAGCGAGGAACGTGGGGGGACGACGACCTCCGCGACGCCACGCCCCGACGACATCAGGGTGCGATCGGGAGCAATCTCGTAGTCTGTCCGCAGCGTCGAGGCTAGCTGCTCGAGGTCGATCGGCGCCGAGGCGGGTGTGCGATCGGGCAGTAGCCGGGACCCGAGGAGCAGGATGATCGCCAGAGTGCCGACGAGCAGCGGGAGACCAGCGAGGGCAAACTCGAAGAATCCGAACTGCCTGCCGCCGCTGTCCGCGGCCATGTCGGAGACGATGATGTTCACGGGCGTGCCGGTGAGCGCCAGCATAGATCCGGCGTGCGCCGAGAAGGCGAGGGGCATGAGCATCTGCGACGGGCGGATGCCGGCACGGGCGGCTACTACGACCACCAGTGGCAGCAATGATGCCACCGAGCCGTTGACGCTGATCACGGCCGTGAGGAGGGCGACCAGCACACCGATGGTGAGCAGCAGCCGAATCCTGTTCGTACCGGTGCGGTTGATGACCTCGTTGCCGGCCCATGCGACGATTCCGGTGGATTCCAGTGCCTCGCTGACCACAAACAGTGCGGCGATGAACAGCACGGTCGGATCGCCGAAGCCGGCGAGTGCGCTGTTCAGATCGAGAACGCCGAACAAGTAGAGGGCGACCGAGACACCTACGGCCACGATGCCGAGCGGTACGCGGTTCGACACGAAAGCGATCACTGCGCAGAGCAGGATGACAAGAGTCGTGACGATCGGGTCCATATATCTCGACGATAGAGGGCGTACCCGCAACGAGTATCCCCCAGTTCTGGGGGGATGAGTTGCTCGTGAGACGCACACGCCAGGATGATGGGCATCATGGCTGCTGAAAAGGCGTTGAATACCCCGGATGCCGAGAGCAAGGGGTTTTTGAACTGGATTGAGAAGGTCGGCAACAAGGTGCCGAACCCGACGATCATGTTCGTCTACCTGATCGGCATCATCGCAGTGCTCTCCGCGATCCTGTCATGGGTCGGCGTTTCTGTCACGGACGACGTGGTCACACCCGTGCCCCGTGACGAGTTCTCGCAGATCAATGAGCACCTCGGCGGCACGTGGAGCATCTACGACTCGACCACTGGCGAGCCCGCGGAGGTTCCCGACTACATCGTCGAGGAGCGCACCTTCGATGTGCGCAACCTCCTCTCGGTCGAAGGTGTGCGCTTCTTCTTCAGCTCCTTCGTCGACAACTTCGCCGGTTTCGGCGTCGTCGCGGTCGTGCTGATTGCGATGGCCGGCGTTGGTGTCGCGGAGCACGCCGGCCTGATGGGAGCTCTCATCAGGCGGGTTGTCAAGGTCGCCCCGCCGCGCTGGCTGGCATTCATTCTCATCTTCGTCGGTGTGCTGTCGTCAGTGGCGACGGACGCCGGCTACCTGATTCTCGTGCCGTTGGCGGCGGCCGCCTTCCTCACGGTCGGGCGAAATCCGCTCGCGGGTCTCGCCGCCGCGTTCGCCGGTGTCGGCGCCGCATTCGGGGCGAACCTGCTGATCACGCCGAGCGACAGCATGCTCACCGAGATCACCAACGAGGTGCTGACCTCTGCCGGCATGCAGCCGATCGAGGTCACGCAGAACTTCTACTTCGGGATCGTCTCGTCGTTCTTGCTCGCGGCCGTCGCGCTGGTGGTCACGGTGTTCATCACCGAGAAGCGGCTGGGCAAGTATGACCGGAGCGAACTCACCATCGCGGACGAAGCTGAGGCGGTCGATCACGACGCCGAGGCACGCGGGCTGAAGTTCTCGTTCTGGGCGCTGATCGCGTTCGTCGCGTTGATCCTGCTGCTGACGCTTCCCCCAGGGGCGCCGCTGCGCGATCCCGAGACCGGCGACATCATCGGCACGACGCCGTTCATGGCCAGCCTGGTCTTCATCATCTCGCTCGCATTCCTCGTCTGCGGTGTCGCCTACGGCGCCGGAGCGAAGACCCTTCAGGGCGGTTCCGCCGCGGTCGGCGCCATCGGCAAGACCTTCGCGAGCCTGGGTGGGTTGCTGGTGATGTTCCTGATGATCGCCCAATTCATCGCACTGTTCAACTGGACGAACCTTCCGACGGTGGCTGCCGTCTCCGCTGCCGATCTGCTGCAGCAGGCGAACGTTCCGGCGATCGTGCTGCTGCTCGCCTTCATCCTGGTGATCGTGATCCTGGACTTCATCCTCCCCGGGCTTGTGCCCAAGTGGGTCATCTTCGCACCGGTGTTCATCCCGATTTTTGCCTCGCTCGATGTCGCTCCGCAGACGCTGCTCGCCGCCTACCGCGTCGGTGATTCGCCGGTCAACGTGCTGACGCCGCTGATGGTCTACCTGCCATTCATGGTGACCGTCGCCCAGCGGTACAAGAAGGATGCCGGAATCGGCACGATCATCGCCCTGATGATCCCGTACGCCCTCTGGATGCTCCTGGCATGGACGGCGCTCTTCGCCGTCTGGTTCCTGCTCGGTATCCCGTGGGGGCCTGGATCCCCGGTTGACATGGTCGGCTGAGCCAATTTCCGTATCTGACTGACGCTGAACTCACTCGAACAGAAGGAGCAGACTCATGCAACGCAGCCCCAACAAGGTGATCCCCGCAGACCTCGCCACGGTGCCAGGCCTGGACGCACTCGATGCCGCCGTGATCACGATCGGTACGATCGGGGCCGATGTCGAGGCGATCGGCGTCGGAGTCTACTCGGATGCAGATGTACCGGGCGAGCTCGGATTCGATCGTGCAGCACTCGAGGGTGCCGGGTTCACGGCATCCGAGGGCACCACGCTCCTGCTCCCGCGGGCAGGCGAACCCGACCTCGTTGCGGTCGGGCTCGGCGCGCGCGCCGACGCGGATCCGCGCGTGCTGCGTGATGCCGCGGCTGCACTCGCGCGTGCGGCATCCCGCCGTTCCCGCCTGGGGCTGCGCATTGACGACCTCGCCGGCGTGGATTCGGTGGAGGCCGTACGTGCGCTCACCGAAGGCGCGCTGCTCGCCCGGTACCGCTACACCGTTCTCAGCGCCTCGTCGAAGCATGTGGGTCTGGCGACACTGACGATTGACGTCCCTGGCGGGACGGATGCGCCCGTCGCCGAGGCATTCGCGACCGCTCGCGCGGCCGTCGTCGCGCGTGATCTGGCGAATACCCCGCCGGGCCACCTCACCGCCGCCAACATGGGGGACATCGCCGTCGATCTCGGTGCACGGTTTGGCTTCGACGTGGAGCTCTTCGACAAGGCCGCGCTCATCGAGCTCGGTTGCGGCGGACTGCTCGGTGTGAACCAGGGCTCAACCGAGGAGCCGCGGATGATCAAGATGACCTATGCACCGTCGGGCTCCACCCGCCACCTCGGCCTCGTCGGCAAGGGCATCATGTACGACTCCGGCGGCATCAGCCTGAAGCCGAGCGATCCGATGCACCTGCTGATGAAGATGGACATGGGCGGTGCTGCCGCGGTGCTGGGTGCGTTCACAGCACTCCGTGACACCGGCGTCACCGCGAAGGTCACCGGGTGGCTGATGTGCACCGACAACATGCCCTCCGGAACGGCGTACAAGCTCGGTGACGTGCTCACCACGCGCGGCGGAACGACCATCGAGGTGAAGAATACCGATGCCGAGGGGCGCCTCGTGATGAGCGATGCGATGGTGCTCGCCAACGAGGATGGCGTCGATGCGATCATCGACATCGCGACCCTCACCGGCGCAGCTCTCGTGTCATTGGGAGCGGCCACCGCTCCGCTGTTCGGCAACGACCAGTCGACGGTTGATCTGGTGCGCGCAGCATCCGAAACGGTGGACGAGCCGGCCTGGCAGCTTCCACTCGAGAAGAAGTACCGCAAGCAGCTCGACTCCGACATCGCCGACATCTCGAATCTCGGCGGCCCGTTCGCTGGAGCGACGATTGCGGCGCTCTTCCTGGAGCACTTCGTCGGTACGACGCCGTGGGCGCACCTCGACATCGCCGGCACCATGCAGACGGAGAAGGACGACTCATGGCGAACCGCGGGAGCGACCGGATACGGTGCGCGGATTCTGCTCGAATCGGCGCGCAATTTCGCGCCGGATGGGCAGTCCTGACGGACGCCACGTCGTGCACCAGCTGACCCGACCTCATCCAACACACCAAGGAGTAACACGTGCCATTCTGGTCCACGATCTGGGACACCATCTGGTGGTTCCTGACCATCTTCATATTCGTCGCCTATCTGATGGCGCTGTTCTCGATCATCAGTGACCTGTTCCGGGATCGGAAGCTCAACGGGGTCGCCAAAGCGATCTGGCTGCTCTTCCTGGTTTTCCTGCCGTTCGCCACAGCACTGGTCTACCTGATCGTGCGCGGTCGAGGCATGGGCGAGCGCGCCCAGCGCCAGGTCATCGATGCGCAGGAGTCGACGAACGAGTACATCCGGTCGGTCGCTGGGACGGCGGCGACGCCGACCGAAGAGATATCGCAGGCGAAACAGCTGCTGGATGCTGGCGCGATCACGGCCGAAGAGTTCGCCACCTTGAAGCAGGCGGCTCTCGCCAAGGCATGAATCTCGGTCAGCGTGCGCCTTCACCGGCGCGCGCTGACCGACCACCACGCACGGCGGTGTGTGGGAAACTGACCGCAAGTCGCATTCTCATCTGCAGGAGGAACCCATGCCACTGTCCGCATACATTGGGCCGCTCAGCTTCACCGTTCTCGCAGTACCCGTCGGCGCGGATCTCACCGACGTCGTCGGCGATCTGCAACGGCTGCGCGGATCACACACGATTGAGGTTCTGGACGTCGAGCTGATCGAACGCGACGCCGAAGGCGTGGTGCGACGGAACGTTCTGTCAGACGAGGCCACCGATGCGGTGCTCGGCGAGCTGTCCGCAGTCGAGACCGACCTGCTGGACTCCGAGGACATTGAGCAGATCGGCTCTGAACTTGAGCAGGGTGAACAGGCCCTGGTCATCGTCTATGAAGACCGGAGCCTGGCATCCGTCGGCGACAGGATCATCGGTCTCGGTGGTCGCGAGATCTTCTCTGGCGGAATTGACGTCACTGACCTGGATACCGATGGCGATAGCGCCTCGGAGGAGGAATCATGAGCCTGCTACGCACCGCGGCCCGCGCATCCGTCGCGGCACGAGTGGTCGGAAATGTGCAGCGTCGGCAGCAGAACCAATGGGCGGCACAGGATGCAGCCGCCGCGGCTGCCGCGCCGCCACTTCCGCCGGTGCCGGTGGCGCCTGCACCAGCGGCACCCGCGGGCGCTGCCACGCCGACTGACGAGATTATCCGCGCGAAGCAACTGCTGGATGCTGGCGTGCTCACGGCAGCCGAGTTCGAGACTCTGAAGCAGGCGGCGCTGGCCAAGGCGCTCGCATGACTATTCGTTTGGCGAGGACGTGGAATCCGACCAACCGGTGAGCGCACAGCCAGAGCGGACCTCTGACGAGAAGCGTCCCATCGGTATCGGAACCCTGGCGACGTCGACCGGAGGTGTATACGGCCTCATCATCGTGGCCGGGATGATCGTCGTCAGCAGCAATTTGAGCGATGACACCGGCGCGGCGCTTCTCTCCGTCGTCGCCACGCTGCTGGTCTTCTTCGCAGCCCATGTATACGCGGCAGCCGTGTCGTGGATGGTGAGCCCGGAAGGTGAGCGCCGTGGAATGGGCGAAGCATTCCGCCATGGCCTGCACGACTCGGTAGGCCTGCTCCTGCTCGGCGCGATCCCCATCGCCGTGCTGGCCCTCGGAGTCATCGGCGTCCTTCGCGACGCCAACGCGGTCTGGCTCGCTCTCGGAGTCGACGCGTTGCTGTTGGGCGCCCTCGGCTGGTTCATCGCGGCCACGCGCACTGACAACATCTGGGCACGACTCGGTGGCGCTCTGCTTACGGCCACGTTCGGCGGCATTCTGATCGCCCTCAAGGCGATGGTCCATCACTAAGGATGCTGTGAACACGAACACCTCGAGCCCCGACACCGCGCACAAGGCTGACGGCCCCCGTCGCTGGTGGGCTCTCGACCCCGGCGGGTCGATCGGTGGGCTGTTTCTGGCGATCCTTTCCGTGACCCCGTCTCTCCTGCCGCGGCCGGCGCTGTTCCAGGGTGCGATCGCGGCCGTCGCGTTCGGGCTCGGGTACATGCTCGGTGTCGCGGTCTGGGCGATCCTCCGCCGCACCATTCCTTGGCGCCCAAGCCGAACAGTGCAGCGCGCCCTATGGATCGTTTATGGACTGCTGTGGCTCGTCGCGCTCGGCGCCCTCTCTGTACTCTCTTTCGTCTGGCAGAACGAGGTGCGATCACTTGTAGAGATGCCGCCGCTGCCCGGCATCGATGTGGCGGCATTCCTGCTTGGTTTCCTTCCTGTTGCGGCGCTCCTGGTCACGATCGGCAAAGGAATTCGGCGAATGCATCACGCGCTTCGCCGCACCTCCGGCGCTGTCATAGGTCTCCTCGGCACGCTGACCGTCATCGTCGCGGCGCTTGGTGCTTTGCTGCTCGCCGTGATGATCGCCGTCGACGGGATCTATCTGAATCTCAACGGAGTTGCGGATGCGGATGCTGTGCAACCCGCTTCTACCTACCGTTCTGCCGGTGTCGACTCCACGATTGATTGGGACACCCTCGGCCGGCATGGATCGAACTTTGTCGGCGGAGGCCCGACGGCATCCGAGATCGAAGCGGTGACTGGCGAGCCCGCCCTCGAACCGATCCGGGTGTACGCGGGGTTGGAATCTGCACCGACGGCTGCCGAGCGAGCGGATCTCGTGGTCGCTGAGCTCGAACGGACGGGCGCTTTCGAGCGTTCAGTGCTGGTCGTGGCGACGGCGACGGGATCCGGCTGGCTTGAACCGCAGACGGTCGACGCCCTCGAATATCTGCACGCGGGTGACACCGCAATCGCCGCGATGCAGTACGCCTACACGCCGAGCTGGGTATCGTTCCTGTTCGATGCGGATGCCCCGGTCGAGGCCGCAGGATCGCTCTTCGATGCGGTGCATGAGCGTTGGGTTCAGCTCCCGGCGGACGATCGGCCCATGCTCATCAGCTATGGGCTGAGCCTCGGTGCGCACGGCAGCCAGGCACTGTTCGACGATATCGATGATGTGCGTGCACGGACGGATGGGGCACTGTTCGTCGGTAGCCCGAACGGTGCGGAGCTGTGGCGGACGCTGCAGGAATCTCGAGATCCGGGGAGCCCCGCATGGCAACCCGTACTGAACGAGGGTGGCCAGGTGCGGTGGCTGTCGAAGCTGGGCGACGAACAGGCACTCGCCGGCGAGTGGTCAGAGCCCAGGGTGCTCTATTTGCAGCACGCGACGGATCCGGTGACCTGGCTGGGCCCCGAACTCATTTGGAGCCAGCCGGAATGGCTGGACGCCGACCAGCGTGGTGCGGACGTGAGCCCGTCGATGCGATGGATACCGGGGGTCACCGCGGTGCAGGTTGCCGTCGACATGCTGATGGGGGAGTCGGTGCCAGCGCGCCATGGGCACAACTTCGGCGACGTCATCACCACGGGTTGGCGAGAGGTCACCGGTGACGCAGGGCTCGATGCTGCGGCCATCGCCCGCATTCAGGCGGTCATCGAAGCCATGAGCGTGGAATCAGACTGATCGGCCAGGTCGGCCCAGCGGGATGACCTCGCCCGGCGCTTCCGCGCGTCCGGGTGTCGCAGATTGCCGCGTTGCCTGCCTGAATGCGGCAACCTGCGACACCTGCGACGATCAGCGCTTGCGGGAGGGGCCGCACATTGCCGCCTCCCAAGCCTGAATGCGGCAATGTGCGACACCTGCGACGATCTGCGACACCACAAGTCGGGTACCGGTTCGGCTCAGCCCAGCGGGATGACCTCGTAGTGCTCGACCCCGCCCTGGTACCAGACCAGCTCCGCCTCGTATACGACCTCCGTGGGTTGATCGGAGTGCTCGCGCGCCACCGCGGCCGCAACGACGGCCCACGCCGGCGCATCCATTGTCTTCCCGTAGACGACCGACAAATGGAACGTCCAGTCCTCGAGACTGCGCTCGTCGAGACGACGGAAGTCGGTGCCGGCGAGAAGGTCGGTCAACGTCGAGTACGCCGACACGAGGGATGCCGTGCGCGCGAGTCGTGCGATGACGATTTGCCACGGAGCGGGGAAGATGTCGATCGCTTCGGTCGCGACTTCAATCGGATGCTGCGCCGCACCCCATCCGCGCACGAGAGCGCGGACATCGTCCAAACGATCCGCCTCGGAGAAGCCGCGCAGCGTGACGTGCGCGGCGTGCGGGTGCGTCACTCCGACCGGAAGCTTCTTGAGAACGGCATCCTGCACTGCCGCGTAATCGTCGGCGACCGCTCCGACGGGCCGCAGCAGCAGGTACTGCTGCCCCTCCAGTGAAGCGAGCTGGGCGGGATCGATCATGATCGGGCGACGCATGGGACGACGATAGACCCGCACCGAGGGGATATGGAAATCCCCTCACCACAAGACTGTGGAGAGGGGATTCTCGTACTTCGCTCGATGCTAGGCCGCGGCGAGCACAGCCTTTGTCGACGTCGTGCGACGCAGCGCCACTACGACCGTCGTCGCGACGAGAGACAGCACACCCCACACGACGAGCGCTGCGATCGCGCTGCCGTTTGCGGCGATCAACCCGGTGAATGCGGACGCAGTCGGCAGCGCGCCACCAATCGAAGCGAGCCAGCCGGGCACAGTCGAGATGAGGCCGGTGGCCACGGCGATGACACCGACCAGCGCGCTGACCCAGCGTCCGATCCCGCCAAACAGAGCGACCAGCGCTTGATTCACCGCGGCGAACGCGATGCCCGCCAGCACGGCCGTGCCGGCGAACGCCCACCATGCGCCGGCGTCGTACCGAGCGACGATCTGAACGATCACTGCCACGAGCACACCCTGCCCGGCGCCGATCAGCGCGGCCGGTGCGAACGCCTTGAGCGTCAACGCGGCGGAAGACCGGCGGGAGGTCAGCGTGCGTGCCGTGTGAGCGCGCATCACGATGAACGATGCCAGAGCGCCAAACCACAGCACCACAGCGGCGAGCAGCGGAATGGCGGTGGGCCCGAAGATCGTGTTCGCCTGCGAGTTCGAGGACACGGGATTGGCGATGACGGATGCCAGAGAGGTCGACTCCTCGTCGTCGAACGAGGGAAGCGACTCGGATGCTGTCTGAAGCCCACCGGCCAGATCTCCGGTGCCCGTCGCGAGGGTGTCAAGGCCGGTGGCGAGTTCGCTCGCTCCAGTGCCCAGGGTGGTTGCTCCGCTGCTCAAGGAAGTTGCTCCGCCGCTCAGCGAGCCTGCCCCACTGCTCAGCGCTGCGGCACCTGACGCAGACTGGTCGATGCCTCCGGCGAGCTGTCCTAGTCCGTCAGCCAGAGTGATCGCGCCTGACCCCGCAGCGCGCATCTGCCCAGCGAGTTCCTGCGAAGCCGCCGTATCGAAGGAGGTCAGACCGCCCGCAGTGCCGGCAGCGGCCTGTGAAGCCTGCCCGGCAGCGCCCTGCAACGCAGGCAGCGAGTCGGTGATCTGCGCAAGCCCCACGCACACCGGGTCGGTCGTTTCGCGGCCGGCGCATGCCGCTTGCAGTGCGCCAAGGCCGCTGGCCAGTTCATCCAGGCCGCCTTCGACGCCGGCGGTCGCCTGCTGGGCGCCGTTGGCCGCAGTGAACAGTTCGTCGGGTACGAGTCCGTTCTGCTCGAGCGCCGCGGCACCATCGGTCAGCCCCGTTCCCAGCGTGGTCGCTCCGGCACCCGCCTCTCGCGTCTTGGCCGAGAGCGTGCCGAGGCCTGCCGAAAGCTCGGAAGCCCCGGAGCCCAGCTCCGTTGCGCCGTTGGCCAGCTGGGAGGCCCCGTCCGCGAGCTGCGTTGCGCCGCCCGGAAGTGCCGCAGCGCCATCCGCCGCCGACCGTGCACCGGTCGCAAGTTCCAGCGCACCGGATGCCGCCTCGCCGATCTGGTCACCGATCGTCGTGAAGCCGACCAGCACGTTCTCCATGGTCGCCTCCGACAGCATGGTTCCCATCGTGGCTGCCGCGGCATCCGCAATCTGCCCTGTGATCAGGTCGTCGGCGACGAGCCCGTCATCCGGCGTCGTCACGCTGATCATCGCCTGCTCTGCGTTGCCGCCGCCGTCAGAGATCGCCCTTCCTGCCGATGTGGCGGATGCCGAGAACTCCGCGGGGATCGTGATGACTGCCTGGTAGCTGCCATCGGCGAGGCCCGCAGCGGCATCCGCCTCATTGGAAATCACCCAGTTGAGGTTGGAGTCCAGGTCGTCAGTGCCCTCCACGAGACCTGCGGAAAGCTGCCGGCCGAGTGGCGTGTACTGATCATCGATCGTGACCGGCTCATCGAGGTTGACGATCGCAGCGGTCATGCTGTCCAGGCGTTCGGTCGGGTTCTGCAGGGCAGCGACCAGGATGCCGCCAATCAGGGCAGGCAACAGCAGGACGCCCAGCAGTGTGAGCCAGGAGATTGGCCTGCGGGAGCGGGCCCGTTCAATTGAGAGGGTCATGCGTTTACCTCAGAGGAATCGTCGTGAATCGATGTCGAAACAGTTGAAGCCCCGCTGTGCGGTGCGGAAGCATCGAGTATGTCGACGGTCGGCCAAGAGGCCTCCGCCAGGATGAGGCAGGCGAGAGCGGCGTCGGATGCGGTGGCGAACACTGCGAGCTGGCGCGAGGCCGTGGCATCCCGAAGCATCGCCGTGGCCTGATCTCGCTGGCCGCCGGTGAAGCGGTCGATGCCGTCGACCACGATGATCTTCGACGTTCCGCGCAGTGCTTCTCGCAGGTCGAGCAGTGCGGCATCCGCGTCATCCACCAGTACGCAGCCGACGTGACTGCGTACCCACGCGGCGCGTCCGGGCATCAGGTGTCCCGCGACGCGCAGCTTGCCGTCATTCGGGGTGACTCTGCCGGCGACTGCCAGCGCGAGCGCACGGCGCGCGCGGCCGTTGTATCCGGTGGCGACCATGGCGCTGCCAGGGGCGACGCGCAGCGTCAGTGCCTCGATGACCGGAGCATCCGCGCTGAGCACGAGGTCGTCCGCGGCGACGATCGAGTCGTCACCGGGCCACGCCGCGAGGTGTCGTTCGCGTTCGACGGCTTCACCCTCGATGTCGACGCTGGGGAGGATCTTCTCGAGCCATGCCGGTAGCTCCCAGGCGCGCTCGCCGAGGATCGCCATGAGTGCGGGGATGAGCGTCATGCGCACGAGGAACGCATCGATCGCAATGCCGGCAGCAAGGCCGAGTGCGATCGGTTTGAGCGAGGAGTCGCCCTCCGGCACGAACGCCACGAACACGGCGAACATGATCAGGCCCGCAGCCGTGACGACCTTCGCCGATCCCGTGAAGCCGCTGCGAACTGCGCGGAGCGCAGCAGCCCGGCGCGTCGCACGGTAAGGCGATTTCGAATCGGGGTCATGCACGAAGTCCTCGCGCATGCGGGAGACCAGGAACACCTGATAGTCCATCGCGAGCCCAAACAGCACGCCCATGAGGATGATCGGCATGAAGCTGATGATCGGCCCGACCTTCGCGACGTGCAGGAAGTCGGCGAGCCAGCCCCATTCGAACACGGCGCCGACGATGCCGAATGCGGCGATGATCGAGAGCAGGTATCCGAGGGCGGCGGTGATCGGCACCCAGAGCGAGCGGAACACGATCGTCAGCAGAATCAGCGACAGCCCGATTACGAAGATGCCGAACGGCAGCAGGGCGCCGCCGAGCTGATCCGAGATGTCGATTGCAACGGCGGTGAAGCCGGTGACCTTTACATCGATGCCGAACTCTTCGAGCCATTCATCGTGGTGCGCGCGCAGTTCGCGCACGAGATCGCTGGTCGCCGGGTCATCCGGCGCAGTTTCGGGAATCACCTGAACGATGCCGGTGTCTGCCGTCTCGTTCGGGGTGGCGAGGACAACTTCCTTCACGCCGTCGATCTGGGCGACGGCATCTCCGAGGTCTTCCATGAGCACAACCGGATCCGTCGAGGTGACGATGGTTCCGGTGAGCACCAGCGGGCCGTTGAATCCAGGGCCGAATTCTTCTGCGACGAGGTCGTAGCTCTGTCGGGCCTCGTCCTTGGGGGCAAGCACGCCGGCGTTGGGCAGTGCGAGGTTGAGGCTGAGCGCGGGGATCGCGACGACGCCGAGTCCGATGACGACGGCGAGCGAGGTGAGTATCGGATGCTTCGTCACTCCGCCGACCCAACGTTCGCCCATCGATCTATTGAGGGTCAGGCCGCGGCGAACCTTCGGTTCCTTGTCCTTCTTCGGCACCCTCACGCGCTTCGGTCGGCCGACGATCCGTCCCTTCATAAACCCGAGCACAGCGGGCGTCAGGGTAACAGCGATTGCGACGGCAATGGCCACGGCGACGGATGCCGCGATACCCATCGTCGTCAGGAACGGGATGCCGGCGAAGCCGAGTCCGATCAGAGCGATGAGCACGGTGATACCGGCGAATACCACCGCCGAACCAGCCGTTCCAACAGCGCGGGCGGCGGACTCCTCCGGATCAACGCCGTCGCGCACCTGATCCTGGTGTCTTGCCATGATGAACAGGGCATAGTCGATGCCGACGGCGAGCCCGAGCATCAGTGCGAGCAGCGGAGTTGTGGATGACACGCTCGCGAAGGCCGTCGCGGCGAAGATGCCGCACATCGAGATGCCAACGCCGAGCATCGCGGTCAGCAGGGGGAGTCCCGCGATCACGAACGAGCGGAAGGTGACGATCAGCACAAGCAGCGCGATGATCAGGCCGACGGCTTCGGTGAGCGTCACGCCCGGGATTGAGATCGCGAAGAGATCGCCACCGAGTTTGAGCTGCGAGCCTTCGGGAAGCTGCCCTGATAGGTCATCGACCGCTGCGGTGAGCGTGTCTTTCGTCTCGTCTGACACATCGGTGGCCTGACCGTCGAACTGCAGCTGCACGATGGCCGCTGTCTCATTCTCGTTGATCATGCCCGAGATCATCTCGTCATACGGGGAGGTGACAGCGATCACTCCATCGAGGTCGGCGAGCTCGTCGACCGCATCCTCAATCGGCTCGCGGTAGGCGTCGTCAGTGATCGAATCGCCGGAGGCTGCCACCACGATGAACTGCGCGTTCGTGCCGCTCACCTGGGGGAAGGAGCGCGAGAGCTGCTCGAGGCCGTCCTGAGACTCAGTGCCGGGGATGCTGAAGGAGTTGTCCGTGCCCTGGTTGAGCGCGAGGGCTCCGCCGCCGGCCGCGGCCAGGATGATCAACCAGGCGACGAGTACACGCCACGGGTGTACGAAAGACCAGCGCCCGAGAGACGACAGCAGTGTGGACACAGATTCCTCCGAGAGTCCGGATGGGAGAATGGATACAGAGGTGTATCCGATACATCTGTGTATCCTACGGTGAGTCAGAAGTGCGAATCTGTGCGCCAGATGTGAAACTTGCGGCAGGCTCAGGACTCGCCCTGCGACAGAGCGCTGGCGCCCTTGCTCAGTGACCGGTATGAATGGAGGACGATGTCAATTCCCGTGACGAGGCGGCGTGAGAACACGCGTGCGCGCCTGCTGGACGCCGCATCTCAAGTGTTCGCGGAGGTCGGCCTCGAAGGTGCCAGCGTCGAGGCGATCTGCGAACGTGCGGGCTTCACTCGTGGCGCCTTCTACTCGAACTTCGAATCGAAGGATGAGCTGTTCCTTCAGCTGGCATCGGTGATCGCCGAGAGGCGGCTCACGCTCGTGCGTTCGCGCATCGATGAGTTCGTCGAAGCTGGAGTGCTGAGCCGCGACGCCGACCCGATTGACCTCGTGCGGCAGGTGATGGAATCGGGCGAGGACGATCGACTCAGCGTCCTGATGATGAGTGAGATTCGCATTCGTGCGCTACGCGATGACGCGTTCGGTGCGGCGTACCTCCTGCAGGAACGCGAGCTTCGCGCCAGCATCCAGCAGATCATTCAGGGCATCGTCGATGCCGGTCTCTTCGCGC
Organism: Microbacterium sp. Y356; assembly: GCF_059445355.1. Lineage (NCBI taxonomy): Bacteria > Bacillati > Actinomycetota > Actinomycetes > Micrococcales > Microbacteriaceae > Microbacterium > Microbacterium sp. Y356. Next base: position 1,068,120 of record NZ_JCAIUE010000001.1, on the reverse strand, counting down.
TGCGTATTGACGTCGCGACTGCGGCGGGGCTACTGATGACGGTCTGGGAGCACTCGATGGCATACGGTGCGATCGAACGGCAGTCGCCTGCCCAGCTGCAGCATTCCGGTAGCGAATCCCTCGGCGAACTGGTGAAATTGATCGTCCGCACAGACTGATTTGGACTGGCTGATCCGCACGTAACCCGGATGCGTCGAGCGGTGCTCGCTAGTAGGGCGGCCAGCGGCGCTCGCTACAGCAGCGCGTGGCAGCGGGTCAGCCGCTCGAGCCACCAGTCACGACGGTCGGCGGATGCGGCGAGCCGCTCAAGCCTCGACCCATCGGGGATGACTCGGCCGATTGTGATCGCCCCGTCGAGAGGCAAGAGATCGGCAACGTCCTCCACAAAAAGTGCTCCGGTGCCGAGACCGCAGTCGAAATCGAGTTGAGGAAGTGCGGCCGCGAGGGCAGCGCCCTGGCTGAGTCCGACGGCAGTGTCCAGAGCGCTGGAGACCACCGCGGGCAGGCCTGCTTCGGCGACGATGTCGAGCGCTCGCCGGAGGCCGCCGAGCGGCTGCGCCTTGATCACAATGAGGTCGGCGGCGCCCGCGCGGGCGACGGCGATCGGATCCTCGGCCTTGCGGACGCTCTCGTCAGCGGCGATCGGGATGCCCATGTACTTCACACGTGCGCGCAGCTCTGCGAGCTCATCGACTGTGGAACACGGCTGCTCAGCGTATTCGAGATCGCACTCGGCGAGGGCGTGCAGGGCACGCTCGGCCTCATCAACATTCCAGGCGCCGTTCGCATCGACCCGCACGCGGCCCTCAGGGCCGAGCACATCGCGCACGGCGTGCACGCGGGCGATGTCGTCGCTCAGGAGCTGGCCGGGGTCTGCGACCTTGACCTTGGCGGTGCGGCATCCGGGAAAGCGAGCCAGCACCTCGGGAACGCGGGCGGCGTCGACGGCAGGCACCGTGGCGTTGACGGGGATGCGGTCGCGTAGCGGCGCGGGCTGAGCGTTCCAGGCGTAGTCGATCGCCGCGGCGAGCCACGTGGCTGCCTCGGCATCCGCATATTCAGTGAACGGGGAGAACTCAGCCCATCCCTCTGGCCCCTCGAACAGCAGTGCCTCACGCACATCGATGCCACGGAATCGGGTGGACATCGGCAACGCGACGACGCGGGCGGTGCCGAGCAGATCTGCGATCGGGACGTTCATGTCCCCATCATGCCCTCTTCGTGTCCGCATCGCCGTTCCCGTCGCGATTTCTGTCGCCTGAGTCGAGCTCCAACGACAGAAATCGCGACGGGAAGGCTAGGTAGCAGACAAGGCGGCAGTGACACGGCGCACGAGCTCGGCGGGCCGTTTGAGGAGCGTGGCTGTCACCTCGATGACAATCCATCCGGCGGCGCGTAGCGCGGCGATGCGTTCCACGTCCCGGGCGTAACGCTCGCTGTGCATTGTGCCGTGGTATTCGACGGCCACTTTCTGGGCGGGATAGGCCATGTCGACGCATCCGAGGAACCGGCCGTTACGGTCGCGCACGTCGATGTTGAGTTCAGGCTCGGGGAGTCCAGCTGCGACCAGAATGCATCGCACACGCGATTCTCGAGGCGACCAACTGTCGGTGCGGATGAGCTCGACGGCTTCGCGCAGCTGGCGGTTGCCGATGCGTCGTCCGGATGCGATCATCGTGCGCAGCTCTTCAACGGTCGAGATGGGATGGCGACCCACGTTCTTCCGTCCGGCTCCTGGGCGCCAACATCGACAGAGGAAATCCCCGAGCGCGACGAGATCGAACACCGAGAACGCGCCGAGAGATGCCCATGTGGTTGCTGGTGAGGAGATCGGATGCCCGTTGTGCAGCACCACCGCCGATGTGCGTGAGTCGGCGCGATGCGCGCGCACGCCCTGCGTACGCGCCAGCGGACCCGCGCCCAACGTGCTCACGTGCACGGGAAGATCGGCGCCATCGACGGGGCCGAAGCTGTTCGTGACCAGGGGCAGCGGTGCGCCTCCGAAAGCGGCTGCTGTTTCGTGGCTGAAGAACTGATCGGTGCGCAGCAATGGTGCATATGACGTGGCGCGTGCCCGCCGCTGTGCGGCCTGTCGTTCGAAGATGTCCTGGTTCGGCACTGGCTCCGCGTCCTGCGGGCGATGGCGAACACCGCGAAACGGGCGATCGAGGTCGTCGCGACGCAGCCGGTCCGCGTTCACTCCGGCATCCGCAGCCGCGCGCACGCTGAAGACCTCGCCCAGATGGGAGGGGAGCTCACGCGGCTTCGGCACGCACCCACCGTGCCACGGTCCGACGTGCGCCCTCAAAAGTTGTCCACAGGCGCACTTCCCGTCGCGATTTCTGTCGCCTGAGTTGAGCTCCAACGACAGAAATCGCGACGAGAACGTCAGGTCAGGTGTTTCTGGAGCTCGGCCATGCGCTCTGACGGGGCGAAGCCGAGGTGGGTGTTGATGGCGAGCATGTGGGCATTCACGCCGGCGTTGTAGGTGTAGACCGACGTAACGGTGGGGGCGTGGGTTTGCAACATCCGCAGGTTGGCGATCTTCACGGCCATGCCTAGTCGGTTTCCGCGCGCGGCGCGGTGCACCAGGGTCCCCCACTGATACGCGTTTCCATCGTGTCCGGACACGACGATATTCGTGAACGCAACGGCTCGGCCGTCGGCATCCAGGGCGATCGTGCCGTAGCTGGTGCGGTCCTGCTGCACGAGCAGGGCCTCGGTCTCGCGCACGTTGGCGATATCGACCGTCTTCGCCTCGATGTAGCGATCGCCGACGGGGGCCTCGGTATCGACAGCGGCATCCAATTCGGCCCATCCGGCGACGTACTCTTGCGGAACTACACCTACCCACGAGTGCAGGGTGTACCCGACGGCGCGTGCGGATGCCTCGGCCTCAAGCCCGTCGAGCAACCCGCCGTCCACCGGAAGTTGCAGCTGGCTCTGCACATCGCCGAGTGCCAGAGCGTATCCGTGGCGTCGGGCGAACTCGCGGCCGGGAACTCCTGCGCCGTCTTCGCCTGCGGCATACGGCCAGGAGGTCTCGCCGTCCAGGATGCTGCGCTCGGCAGCCCGCGCCTCTGCCTCAAGTGTGGCGAGCACCGCGCTGCCGATCCCGCGGCGTCTGAGCGCTGGCACGACGTGCACGCCGATGCCCGCGCTGCGCACATTGTCGCGCAAGGGCAGGGCGAGTCGACCTGCGGCTACGACCTCGCCGTCGATGTACGCGAGATGTGCGCGCCGTTCGATCATGTCAGTGCGCTGCTGAAGCTCGAGGCGTGACTCCTCGAGGGTCCACACCGAGGTGTCCGCTCCGCGATCAGCGCGCTCTGCGGTCGCGTAGATCTCCCACCAGGTATTCACATCAGCAGTGTCGAAGGGGTCGATCTGGCGCACATCCATGAACTCGACGCTAGTCGCGTCCTCCCCGCTCCCGTCGTAGCTTGTGTCTCTTTCGCGCGCTTAGAGCCGAACCAATTGCGACGGGAACGGTGGTCGAACGATAAATATTAATGTGCGCTTGACTATAGTGTGTGAGGCACAGTAATGTGATGGGCATGAACGAGACGCTCGATACTCACCTGCAGGAGCTGCGGCGCGGCACAGTGGTGCTCGCGTGTCTGCAGCTGCTGCGTACACCGGACTATGGGTACGCACTGCTCGAAGAGCTGGAACGCAGAGGCTTCGCCACCGATGCGAACACGCTGTACCCGCTACTTCGCCGACTGGAGAAGCAGGAATACCTCACCAGCGAGTGGAACACCGACGAGGCGCGGCCCCGCAAGTTCTACCGCACCTCAGACGCAGGCATCCGCCTCGCCGACACACTCACCCAGGACTGGCTCGCGCTCACTGCCGCGATCGCCACGCTCACCTCCACATCTTCAGACACAGAGGAACGCTGAAATGACCTCCACGCTCACCGAGCGGTACATCGCCGCCGTCACAAGAACTTTGAACCCCACAGCCCAGGATGACGTGCGTATCGAGCTCGAAGCATCCATCGCCGATGCCGTCGACGCGCGTCTCGAGCAGGGGCAGACACAAGAGGATGCCGAGCGCACCGTGCTCACGGAACTCGGCGATCCGGCAGCGCTCGCCGCGGGATTCGCCGATCGACCGTTGCTGCTGATCGGTCCGCGCTACTACCTCACCTGGTGGCGGCTGCTCAAGCTGCTGCTGATCATTGGTCCTGTCTCGGTGGCCGGTGCGGTCGCGCTCGGTCAGGCGATTGCGGGCGGGACCATCGGCGAGATCATCGGATCGGCCATCGGAATCGGGCTGAGCGTCGCCATGCACATCGCATTCTGGGTGACGCTGGTGTTCGCCGTGTTGGAGCGCACCGGCGCAGATACCGGGGTGCGCTGGAACGTAGACCATCTTCCAGAGCCGCAGGCGAAGGATGCGTCGCTAGCCGAACTCATCACCTCGCTGGCATACCTGGTGATCGTGACAGGCGCGGTGCTCTGGGATCACTTCCGCGGTTTCTTCCCCACCGACGGCGAGCACATCCCCATCCTCAACCCTGAGTTGTGGCCCTGGTGGATCACGGGACTCTTCGCGCTCCTGGTGGCTGAGGTCGTGATTGCGATCGCGGTCTACGGGAACCGCCGTTGGAACAAAACCCTCGCCATCATGAACACAGCTGTTGCGGTGCTGTTCGTGAGTTGGTGGCTGACGCTTCTCGGTCGCGGTCAGCTGATCAACCCCGACTTTGTGGAGTTCGCCTTCACCGGCGCTGTCGATGAGAACGTGCTGCGCATTCTGGCCGTGCTGACCGGATTCGTTGCTGTCGGCATCGCAGTCTGGGACTCTATCGACGGCTGGCGCAAGGCACGCCGCGCGGCACTCCAGGCATAGGCTGGGCCCATGGTCTCCGAGCTCTTCGATCCTGCGGAATGGGCGCTTGCGCCCGGCGCCGAGGACTACACAGACATCACCGCCCACGTCACACACGACGGCGGTGTCGCGCGCATCGCGTTCAACCGTCCGGAGGTGCGCAACGCCTTCCGCCCGCACACGGTTGACGAGCTGTACCGCGCGCTTGACATCGCCAGGCAAGATCCGAAGATCGGCGCGGTGCTCCTCACCGGCAACGGCCCGAGCGCGAAGGACGGGGGCTGGGCGTTCTGCTCCGGCGGCGACCAGCGCATCCGCGGACGTGACGGGTACAAGTACTCCGAAGACGAGACATCGGTGGCCAACCCTGCGCGCGCCGGACGCCTGCACATTCTCGAGGTGCAGCGACTGATCCGCTTCATGCCGAAGGTCGTCATCGCTGTGATTCCCGGCTGGGCAGCGGGAGGCGGACACTCGCTGCACATCGTCTGCGACCTGTCGATCGCGTCCGCCGAGCACGGAAAGTTCAAGCAGACGGATGCCGACGTCGGCAGCTTCGACGCCGGTTACGGCTCGGCGTATATGGCGCGCCAGACCGGGCAGAAGATCGCTCGTGAGGTGTTCTTCCTCGCCGAGGAGTATTCCGCGCAGCGCGCGTATGAGATGGGCTCGGTGAACCGGGTCGTGCCGCACGAGGAGCTGGAGCGTGAGGCGCTGAAGATGGCGCGCACCGTACTGACGAAGTCGCCGACGGCCATCCGGATGTTGAAGTTCGCGTTCAACGCGGCCGACGACGGGATGGTCGGCCAGCAGGTGTTCGCGGGTGAGGCGACGCGTCTGGCCTACGGCACCGATGAGGCTGTGGAAGGTCGCGACGCGTTCCTGGAGAAGCGCGCCCCCGACTGGACCTCCTTCCCCTACCACTTCTAACCCAACCACCACAGCTCGCGAGACTTCACTTATGACCCAGATTGACTCCGAAAACAGCACACACGCGAAGTCTCGCGCGCTGATTTCGACGAATGGGGAAGACCCGCTTGCGCTGCAAGCGGCGCTGCGAGCGGCACTTGACGGTGGACCGGCACTCGGACTAGGGATGCTGGGCGATCAGCCTGCGACCGTCGATGTGGGTACGGCCGTGGTGATCGGCACCTCCGGTTCCAGTGGCATCCCCAAGCGGGTAATCCTGAGCGCCGAGGCCCTGCGCGCAGGTGCCGAGGCGACTGCGCGTCGGATCGGCACGGGCAGCTGGCTGTTGGCGCTGCCCGCGGGATACGTTGCCGGCCTGCAGGTGCTGGTCCGTTCGATTCTCGCGGGGACTACGCCCGCCGTAGTGGAAGGCGCGTTCTCACCCCGTGCGTTCGCTGAGGCGACGCTGTTGATGCCGCGGTCATCGGACGCTGAGCAGCTGTTCACCTCACTCGTGCCCGCTCAAGTGGCGACCCTGCTCGAAGCGGCCGAGGAAGACACCACAGTACTTGCCGCGCTGCAGGCATACCGTGCCATCCTCGTGGGTGGGCAGGCGCTGCCCGAACCAGTGCGCGTACGCGCGGCCGAGATGGGCGCACGGCTGGTGCGCACCTACGGTTCGACCGAGACGAGCGGCGGATGCGTGTACGACGGCATCCCGTTGGAGACGGTCGCAGTGAAGACGGTCGACGGAGAGCTGCGCATCGCGGGTCCTATGCTCTCCGACGGATACCTCGGCGATCCCGGCCTCACGGAGCGGACTTTCGTGCGGGATGATCTCGGCATCCGCTGGTATCGAACCGGCGACCTTGGCATCGTCGACGACGGCGTCGTTCGGGTGCATGGCCGCGCCGACAACGTGATCGTGTCCGGCGGTGTCAACATCTCACTCGATCGTGTCGAGCAGCTGGTTCGTAGCGTCCCTGGACTCACCGGTGCCGTGGTTGTCGGCGTCGAGGACGAACGATGGGGCGAAGCATCCGTGATCGTCGCCGCGCGCGGTGAGGCGCTACGCCGCAGCGAGGCCGAGCAGCTCGAGCATGCGCGCGAGGTCGTCGCCGCAGAATTGGGCAAGCCCGCGCGCCCCGCCAGGCTCATCATCGTCGACGAGCTGGCGCTGCTGGCATCCGGCAAGCCCGACCGTGAGGCAATCCGCCGCATGCTCTGACATTGCTCGCGAGACTTCACGTGTGACGCCGAATCGGGCGATTTTTATGACACAAGTGAAGTCTCGCGACATGCCATGCCTGTTGCGTCCGTCGGAGCATGTTGCGGGCGTCGGAGGTTATCGGCTGTCTTCTCCTGCAGGTGCAACACCCTCCTGCAGGTGCAACACCCTCCTGCAGGTGCAACACCCTCCCGTGTACGTGCCGCGGTCAGATACATCGCGCGACGGATGTTGCGAGCCGGTACCTCGCGTAGCGTGAGAGGGTGATCCGGCCGCTGTCTCGCACCTCGCTCGTCCTCGACATTGTCGGGGCGTTCGTGCTGTTCGCCGTGCTGACACCGACTTCCCTGGCGTTCTACGCACCAGGAGGCCTCAACACGGCTGTGCCGGAGGCCATCGGCATCTTGGCACTGGTCGTTGCGGGTGTGCTGCAGTTCGGCGCGGTCGCGATCGGACGACTCGCCCCGGGAATCGCGCTCATCGCCGCCTGGGCGGGAGCGATCGTGCAGCTGGCGGGCGGCCACGGCCCGCTGCCGATCAACCTTGCGATCCTGGGCGTCCTATATGCGACCGGCGCGTGGGGCACGACTCGCGTCTTCTGGGCGGGGCTTGCTTCGTCGTTCGTCGGCGGCATCATCGCTGCCGCGCAGATCATGTTCGTTACCGAGGGGCTGGCGACGACCGGATTCGCCAGCATGATGGCAACGTTCGTGCTCGTGGCCTTCATGAGCATCCTCGCGCTCGGTTCTCCCTGGCTTGGAGGCTTCGGGTGGCGGATGGTGCTGCGCTGGCGCGCCAGCCGCGAGGCACAGACGATCGCCGAGGTCGCCGCAGCGGAGGAACAGGAACGGGTCCGCATCGCCCGCGATATGCACGACATCGTCGCGCACTCGCTGGCAGTGATCGTCGCGCAGTCCGACGGCGCGCGCTACGCCGCAGCATCCGATCCTGGAGTGGCTACCGAAGCGCTCGGCACGATTGCGCAGACGGCTCGCGGAGCGCTGTCTGATGTGCGGATGCTGCTGACGCAGCTGCGCCACCGCCAGGGTGACGGGCCGCAGCCCACCATCGCCGACCTAGAGCAGCTGTTCGTGCAGGTGCGACAGGCGGGGCTGGATCCGCGCGTCACAGTCGATCCGATGCCGCCGGGGGAGCCGCCGGCGGCGATTCAGCTCGCTGTGTATCGCATCCTGCAGGAGGCGTTGACGAATGCGATCAGGCACGGTGCGGGCGGCACCGGTGCTGTTGTCGACGTGAAACTGGCATGGCTGGCCGATCGGATTGACTTCGAAGTGCGCAACACGGTCAGCTCTGCTGCTGCTCAGGGAGCGCCCGGCGGGCACGGCCTGGTCGGCATGCGCGAGCGAGCGCAGCTCATTGGCGGCGCGCTCAGCGCCGCGCGCGAGGGCGACGAGTTCGTCGTGCGCGGGACACTGCCGATCGGCGTGTCATCAGACGGCTTTGAAGCTCCGGAGGGAAACGCATGATCCGCGTACTGCTCGTCGATGACCAGTCGCTATTCCGCGCAGGCATCCGGATGCTGGTCTCATCTCAGCCCGATATGGAAGTCGTTGCAGAGGCCGGCAATGGGCAGGAGGCGCTCGCCGCGGTCGCCCAGGCGACGCCAGACGTCGTACTCATGGACATTCGGATGCCGGTGATGGATGGTCTGACTGCCACAGCAGAGATCCTCAAGGCACCGGATGCACCGAAGGTTGTGATGCTCACCACCTTTGACCTGGACGAGGCTGCGGCACGAGCCATCCGTCAAGGCGCCAGCGGGTTCCTGTTGAAAGACGCTGACCCCGAGTTTCTGCTCGCGGCGATCCGCACTGTGCATTCCGGATCGAACGTGATCGCCGCATCCGCCACCCGTGAGCTGTTCGAACACTTCACAGAGCGGACGAAACCGGTGCCGCCGTCATTCGCCTCATTGACGGATCGCGAGAAGGAGATCTTCGCGCTCGCCGCGCGCGGCCTGTCGAACGCCGAGATTGCGGGGCGAGAGTTCCTCAGCGAAGCGACGGTGAAGACGCACATCAGTCGCATTCTCGCCAAGCTCGCGCTGCGCGACCGCGTGCAGCTCGTCGTGTTCGCCTTCGAGCACGGGCTTGCATAGCCGCTCGGGATCATCCTCTGGATGTAGGCGGATGCTACCCGCGGCCGATGCAGCCGAGAGGCATCGTTCGTAGCGTCGTAGGTATGGAGATCACTACCAGCGACCTCGGGCTCGCAGCCCGCGTCCAGCACCTGACCAAGTCCTATGGCACAGGCGAAGGCGCCGTCACAGCGCTCGATGACATCAGCGTCGGCATCCGTCGCGGACAGTTCACGGCGATCATGGGTCCCAGCGGCTCGGGCAAGTCCACGCTGATGCACATCATGGCCGGGCTGGATGCTCCGACCGAGGGGCGTGCCTGGATCGGCGATACCGACATCACTGGCCTGGGCGACCTTGATCTGACCATCCTGCGGCGTCGCCGCGTCGGCTTCATCTTCCAAGCGTTCAACCTGGTGCCGACTCTCGACGCTCTCGGCAACATCATGCTGCCGTTCGAGCTCGACGGGCGCAGGCCGACCGCGATCGAGCGCGCCCGTGTCAACGGCCTCATCGAGCGGCTCGGGCTCTCGACGCGGCTGAGCCATCGTCCGCACGAGCTCTCCGGAGGACAGCAGCAGCGCGTCGCAATCGCGCGTGCGCTCTCGACCGCCCCCGACCTCGTCTTCGCCGACGAGCCGACGGGGAACCTCGACTCGGCAACGGGCCGAGAGGTGCTGCAGTTGCTCGCCACGGCGAGCCGGGAGCATGGCCAGTCGATCGCGATGGTCACGCACGACGCGATCGCCGCGAGTCACGCCGACCGAGTGCTGTTCCTCGGTGACGGGCGTATCGTCGCCGATCATCCGCGGCAAAGCGCAGAGGAGATCTCGGCATACATGCTGGCAGCGGAGGTGGCGGCATGAGCGCGGTGGCGACATTCGTTCCCGAATCAACGTCCACCGGCCCGCGGTTCGGCTGGTTGCGCGATCGGGGGATGGGCGCCAGCATCCTGGTCGCGGCGCTTGCGTCGGCGTTCGGTGTTGTGCTCGTCGAGGCCACCGCATACATCGGCGTGATGCTGAGGTCGGATCCCTATATCGGCGACAGCGGCACGCTTGCCGTGGTCGTCTCGATCCTCACCGTGTTGCTTGTCGGCGTCGCGCTCTATGTCGCGGCGATCGTCACCGCCAATACCTTCTCGACGATCATCGCTGGCCGCACCAGGCGCATCGCCCTGATGAGGCTGATCGGCGCGAGCGCGCGCTCACAGCGAGCGGAAGTGGCCAGGCAGGGGCTTGTCGTCGGCGTGATCGGAGCCGTGCAGGGGCTGATTATTGGGCTGCTGCTCGCGGCATCCGGTGTGTATCTTGCCGAGAGGTTCCTCGGCCCCGTCTCCGACTTCACGATGGCTCAGCCGGCGATCTTCATTCCGGCGGTCGGTGTCGCTCTCACGACCTGGGCAGCGGCCTGGAGCGGTTCGCGCCGGGTGCTTGCGGTGACGCCGTTGCAGGCGATCGCCGGTTCCGTCGAGCGTTCGCACGAGGATGCTTCGGCACGCCCCACCCGGCACGTCGGGGCGCTGCTGTTGCTGCTCATCGGTGCCGCGCTGCTGGTGTTCGGAATCATGGTGGGTTTGGTCTCACCGCTGGGCGTCGTGATCGCGTTCTTCGGCGGACTGCTGTCGTTCACCGGACTGTCGGTCGGTGCGGTGCTCGTGATGCCGCCGGTGCTGAGGGTCGTCGGAGGCCTGTTCGGGCGTTCGGCGACGGCCAGGCTCGCTGCCGAGAATGCTCTACGGTATCCGGAGCGCTCGAGCCGCATGGCAATCGGCGTGGTGATGGGTGTGACGCTCGTGACGATGTTCGCCGTGGCCTTGGAATCAGTGAAAGTGCTGTTGGCGAAGGCTGCCGGCGGTGAGCTCGATCCGCAGTTTGCGGTAATCATGGACAGCTTCGCGGCCGTGATGATGGTGCTGGTCGGTATCTCGGCGGTCATCGCCGGAGTGGGGCTCGTGAATCTGCTGACGATCGGTGTCGTGCAGCGTCGACGAGAACTCGGGCTGCTGAGGGCGATCGGACTGTCGAATCGACAGGTGCGGCAGATGATCCTGCTGGAAGCGTTGCACATCACGATCGCGTCGACCGTGACTGGACTCGTGCTGGGGGTGCTGTACGGCTGGATCGCCGCGCAGTCCCTGCTGGGGTCGGTGCGGATGCCGCCGTTCTTCGAAGAGACAGCCGGCCTGGTCGCTCCCGCGGTGCCGTGGATTCCCGTTGTCGTGATCGTTGTCGCAACAGCGGTGCTCACGCTCGTCGCAGCGGCGGCACCGACGCGCCTCGCGACGCGAGTTGCTCCCGTCGAGGCGCTCGCCGTGGACTAGCCGCGGAACAGTCCTAGCCGGCGGCTAGCCGCGTTGACCGGAGCGTCAGTGGGTCTTCTGACTGAGCAGCTCGGCCGAGCGATCCCAGAGCTCGTGTGCGAGATCGCGATCGAGTGCCTGCGGGCTGTTCCGGCGTGCTGGCTTCCGCTTCTCGTAGTAGACCCCGGACTGCCACTCGGAGCCGGGCGTTGCCGTAGCCAGCCACACCAGTTGATCGGCACCCTTCTCGGGGCTCAACATCACTGCGCGTCCGAGGCGACTGTTGTAGAAGCGCTTCATGAAGCTCGCGCTTTCGGTGGCGAAGCCGGTGGCGACGAGACCGGGGTGGAATGCGGCAGCAGACAGCCCCTGTGCGTGGTATCTACGGTGAAGCTCGGTCGTGAACAGGATGTTCTCCAACTTTGCGGTTCCGTAGGCGAGTTGTGGCGTGAAATCGCGGTCGTGGTCGAGATCATCCATATCCACCCTGCCGAAGAGGCGTGCGCCCGCGCTGGAGGTCTGGATGACACTGGCGTTGCTCGCGACCAGCTTGTTCAGCAGGAGCGTGGTCAGCAGGAACGGGGCAAGGTGGTTGATCTGGAAGGTCTTCTCGAATCCGTCGATTGTCTTGGCGCGGTCACCGAAGATGCCACCCGCGTTGTTGGCGAGAACGTCGATGCGCGGATACGACGCATCGAGTTCTGCGGCGAGAGTCCGCACGTCCGTCAGGCGGGCGAAGTCAGCAACGAAGTGATCTGCGCCCAGTTCGTTGGCGACCGCCTCGGTCTTCTGCCGAGACCTGCCGACGATGACGATCCGGTGCCCGTCTCGATGCAGCTGACGGGCCGCAGCGGCACCGATGCCGTCGCTTGCTCCGGTTATCACGATGGTCTTAGGCATGACGTCCCTCTCGTTGCTCATCATGAGCAAGGCTACGAGAAGACGACCGCGTCATCGAGCCGGCGCCGTCGCTGAACTTCGCCGGCGCCGTCGCTGAACTTTCGTCGACGCCCCGTCTCCGCGTCGAGACCCCGTCGCAATTACGTGATTGCGACGGGATCTCGGCGGCAGGACGGGGCCGCGGTGATTCGAGCTCAGACGCGGTGCGGCTCGACGATCGACTTGATCGTCGCCGGGTTTGCGGTGGACTCCAGGGCGTCCTGAGCCTGTTCGAGAGTGAACGTGCCGGTGACCATTGCGTCGAGATCGACCTGTCCGGTGGCGGCGAGTGCGATCGCGGCCGGCCACGTGTTCGCGTAGCGGAAGACGCCGGTGAGAATCAGCTCGTGGGACTGGATTCGTCCCACGGGGAGCGCAAGCGTGCTCTGCCCCATGCCGACGAGCACCGCACGGCCGCCGGGGCGGAGCGCCTCGATGCCGCTCCACACGGCGGGTGCTGCCCCTGAAGCGTCGATGAACGAGTCGGCGTGCACGCTCGCGATCGCCGAAGCCTCGGTGCTCGGGTCGAGTACCGAGGTGGCGCCGAATTTCAGAGCGGAAGCGCGGCGCCCCTCGCTGATGTCGGTGACGATGATCTCGGCCGCACCGGCGGCACGCGCCACCTGCGCCAGTGCCAATCCGACCGGCCCCGCGCCGGTGATGAGAACTCGGTCGCCGAGTGCGATCTGCGCCTTGCGTGCGGATGCCACGGCGACGGAGAGCGGCTCCAAGAGCGCCGCGGCCCAATCGCTGACGGCATCCGGGATCTCGTGAGCGAAATGACTCTGGATCGTCACGTACTCCTGGAAGGCCCCATCGGTGCCGGGGATCGCGTAGAACTTCATCGCTGGGTCGAGGTTGTAGTCGCCACGCAGCGACTCCGCCGATTGCGTCGAAGGATGCTGCGGCTCCACCGAAACGCGCTGCCCGATCCGCGTCGGGCTGACGTGGGCTCCGACGGCGACGATGACTCCGCCGGACTCATGGCCGAGCACGAGGGGCCCGTCCAGCGCCCAGTCTCCGAGGTGGCCGTCCTTGTAGAAGTGCACGTCAGAGCCGCACACGCCGACCGCAGTGACACGTACGAGTACCTCGTCGGCCGCGGGGGTGGGCGTAGGACGTTGCTGCAGCACGACCTCGCCGGCCTTCAACAGCACGCTCGCGCGCATCGTCGGCGTCGGGAGGTGCGCGATGTCTTTATTAGTGCTGGCCACGATGCCTCTTCCTCATGTTCACATTCGAAGTTGACATCGGAATGTGATGTTTCTATGTTGAATATAACGTAGTTACGTGTCAAGATCACAGAGAACCTAACATAGGCCCGTGACGAAAGCCGATGGCGGCGAAAGCACAAACAGGAGCAAAGATGCGCGCAATTGTATTCACGTCCGAAGGCCAGCTGGCACTCGAGGAGCGTCCTACGCCGACGCCCGGATACAAAGAGATCCTCATTGAGACTGCTGCGGTCGGCATCTGCGGAACCGACACGCACGTGTTCGATGGCGAGTTCGAGGGAACGGTGTTCCCCTTGGTTCCCGGACACGAGGCGACCGGCACGATCGTCGCTCTCGGTGAGGGTGTGAACAGCGGCGTCTTCGACTTCAAGGTCGGCGACCACGTCGCGGTGAACCCGAGCACCACCTGCGGTGAGTGCGAGTTCTGTCTCAATGGCCACCAGAACCTCTGCCGTTTCTGGAACGGACTGGGTGTGGTCGCCTCTGACGGTGCGGCGCAGCAGTTCTTCACCGCACCAGCCGGCAACGTCTACAAGCTCAAGCCGGAAACAGACATCTATCAGGCAGCGCTCATCGAGCCGCTCGCGTGTGCGATCCGCGGGTGGGATGTTCTGCCGCGCCGCCTCGGCGATCACGTCTTGGTCTACGGCGCCGGGACCATGGGCCTGCTGATGGCGCAGCTCGCGGGAAAGGCTGGAGCCGCCACCGTCACGATCGTCGACCTCAACGCTGCCCGCCTCGAGACCGCTGCTGAGTGCGGGATCGAGCTGCGCTACACCAGCCCCGACGAAGCAGAGCGTGAGAAGTGGGATGTCGTCATCGACTGCACCGGAAACATTCGGGCGATCGAAGACGCACTCACCCGCGTGAAGCCAGCCGGGTTCTTCCAGGACTTCGGCGTTGCGCCAGCAGATCAGATGGCGAAGTTCTCGCCGTTCCGCGTTTACCGCGACGAGATCTCGATCGTCGGAACCATGGCGGTCCTCAACTCCTTCGGACGCGCCGTCGAGCTCTTCGAAGCAGGGGCGATCAACGCTCCGGCCATGATCAGCCACTCGTTCATTCTCGACGATTACTCAGATTCGCTGGATCTGTTCCGGCGGGGTGAGGGGCGCAAGCTCCAGATCCGTCCGAACGACACCGAATCGCGAGTGTTCCTGTGAGCGGGGCGACCAGCGCCACCACGTCGAAAGCGCCGCGCAAGAAGCTCTCTCCTGGTGCCAAACGCGGCGTCTGGATCGGCGTGATCGTTCTCGTCATCCTCGGTATCGTCCTGGGCACCAAGGCCGTCCCGAGTGACGATCCGCTTGCCCAGGGGGCCGTGGCGTTTGACCCGGCGACCTTCGGCGCGGACAACTTCCCCACTGTTCAGGAGGGAATCGTCGATCGTGCGACTCCTGCCGCTACGCTCGCCGAGGCCATCGCGGCAGATCCGGACGCCGCGGCCGCCGAGTACGCGGTTGCCAGCTCCGGAGGGCCCGTTTACAGCGTCAAGTTCACTGGCGTCGTTGGTGAAGGACAATCGGGCATCTATCCGGTGACCGTCGAGGGTGTGCCGAGCGACCTCCTCATCCGCGTGCAGACCGGCCCCGCCATCAACGGCACCGAACTGCGTGACGCGAGCGGGGATATCGAGTTCGGTCAGTTCAAGAACCAGATTGACTTCCAAAATGCTGCCGCTGCGCTCAACGAGCAGTTGAAGGTCGACGTTCTCGCAGACATCGATGCCTCAGCCCTTGCCGGCAAGACAGTCACAGTGACAGGTGCATTCACGATGGTGAACCCGGCCGGATGGCTGGTCACCCCGATCGAGATCGACGTCGAATGACTGACGCTCCCGGCTTCGACGACGTCGTCCTCGAAGCCCGAAACATTGTGAAGACGTACGGGGGAACCCGTGCGCTCAAAGGTGTGAACTTCGAGATCCGCAAGGGAACCGTCACGACGCTCTTCGGTGAGAACGGCGCCGGCAAATCCACGCTCATGAAGATTCTCTCCGGGGTGGAGCAGCCGACGTCGGGCGAGATCATCCTCGACGGTGAACCTGTCGTCTTTACCTCGACGACCGTTGCTCGAGACCGCGGCATATCGATCATCCACCAGGAACTCAGCCTGGCCCCGAACTTGTCAGTGCGCGACAACATCTTCATGGGTCGCGAGATCACCGGTCCGTTCGGGGTCGACTATGCGGAGGAAACTCGCCAGGCGAAGGCGCTTCTGCTCGATCTGCAGTTGCCGATCGAGCCGGACACCCTGGTCGCAGACCTTCGGGTCGGCCAGCAGCAGATCATCGAGATTGCTCGCGCGCTGTCGGTGAACTCTCGGATCCTCATCATGGACGAGCCCACATCGGCGCTCGCCGCCGCAGAGGTCGAGGTGCTGTTCGGGATCATCCGTGATCTGCTCGCTCGCGGTGTGGCGATCGTGTACATCTCTCACCATCTCGAGGAGGCGCTGGAGGTCACCGACCACGCTGTCGTCCTCCGCGACGGCGCGATGACTGCCAGGGGCCAGCGTGCTGACATCGACCTCGAGTGGATCGTCCGCAACATGGTGGGCGAGAACTTCGATCTGGGTTCACCACCCACCGGTTACGAATTCGGCGACACAGTGCTCAGCGTCAAGGGCCTCACGGTGCTTGACCGTGAGAACCCAGAGCGCGCGATCGTCAACGGGCTCGATCTCGACGTCAAAGCCGGCGAGATCGTCTGCATCTACGGTCTCATGGGGGCCGGGCGCACCGAGTTGCTCGAGGCCATTGCGGGCAAGGAGCCTGTCGCTGAGGGGGACATCCTTCTGGACGGTGAATCCATCCTCTCGAAGTCGATTGCGAGTCGCATCACCTCTGGCGTCGGTCTCGTCCCCGAGGACCGTCAGCGTGATGGGCTCGTGCAGACCTTCGATGTCGGCACGAACCTCACCCTCGCGAGCCTGGACAGCAGCCTTGTACGCGGAATGATCTCGCGCCGCGTGGAGAAGGCCCGATCGCAGGAGCTCATCAAGTCGGTCACCGTCAAGACGCCAGGGCCGGATCTCCCGATCGGCTCGCTGTCCGGCGGCAACCAGCAGAAGGTCGTGATCGGAAAGATCATCGCCACGAACCCCAGGGTCATGCTGCTCGACGAACCCAGCCGCGGGATCGACGTCGGAGCGAAGGGCGAAGTCTTCCGCCTACTCGCCGAGCGCGCACGCAGCGGCCTCGCGGTCGTCTATTCCACCTCCGAAGTGGGCGAATGCCTCAGCATCGCGCATCGGATCATCGTGATGCGACGTGGCCGGATCTCTGCCGAGTTCACGCCCGACGTTTCCAAAGACATGATCATGGCCGCCTCCGGCGAGGCCGTGGCCGCCTGAATCCCAGATCGGATCCGACAATGACGACGACAACGACCACTGCCATCGTGGCAGGTAAAAAGCAGTTCTCATTCACGAAGCTGCTTATTGAAGGGCGCGCCTTCCTCGCGCTCATTCTGATCATCATCGTGTTCTCAGTGATGTCGCCGAACTACTTCACGGTCGACAACATTCTGATCATGGCCTCCCACGTGGCCATCTACGCCCTCCTGGCACTTGGCATGCTGATGGTGATCCTGAACGGAGGAATCGACCTTTCGGTCGGATCCACTCTCGGGTTCTCCGCGGTCATCGCCGGCTTCCTCCTGCAGGGTGTTCCGATCAACTTCCTGGGGATGACGCTGTATCCGAACGTTCCCGTGGTGGTGCTGCTCTCGTGCGGCGTCGGCGCTCTCGTCGGACTCGTCAACGGCATCCTGGTCTCGAAGTTCAACGTCGCGCCCTTCGTCGCGACGCTCGGCATGCTCTATGTCGTTCGCGGCCTCGCACTGCTGATGACGAACGGGCTCACGATCAACAACCTGTCTGGCGCCCCCGAACTCGGAAACACCGGGTTCGACTGGCTCGGGTTCAACCGCATCCTGAACATTCCGATCGGCGTCATCATCATGGGCGTCGTCGCGTTGATCCTCGGTGTCGTGCTCGGGCGCTCGAAGTTCGGCCGCTGGCTGTACGCATCGGGCGGCAATGAGCGGGCAGCAGAACTGTCGGGTGTTCCTGTCAAGGCCGTCAAGATCTGGGTTTATGTGATCTCGGGCACGTGCGCCGCGATCGCAGGTCTCATTCTGGCGTCGACTCTGACGAGTGCGAGCCCGACGGCCGGTAACACCTACGAGCTGACCGCGATCGCTGCCGTCGTCATCGGAGGAGCTGCCCTCACCGGTGGCCGAGGCAACGTCCGCGGTACGCTGCTCGGCGCTTTCGTCATCGTCTTCCTCTCTGACGGTCTGGTCATTGTCGGCGTCTCCGCCTACTGGCAGATGGTCTTCATCGGTGCGGTCATCGTGATCGCCGTGCTGCTCAACACACTGCAGTACGGGCGTCGTCGTAAGCCCGCCGCTTCCAGCGCGGCTGCCCCCTCGTCGCCGGCGTCTGTCGATACCGCGACTCCCACAGCGTCGGAAAAGGATGCTTCGGCTACGGCCGAGCCCAAATCCTAACCACGAACTCGGCACCGACGAACGTTGCCGAGCCATCAAGAAAGGACACAATCACATGGTGCGCATGAAAGCACTTGCTGCCTTCGCAACTGCGGGCGTGCTCGTCCTCGGCCTCGCTGGCTGCGCCAGCGGCGGTGCGGACGAATCAGCCGAGCCGACCGATGGTGGAAGCGGTGACGGCGGAGGTCTCATCACGATCATCGTCAACGACCCGTCCAACCCGTACTGGAAGACCGAAGGCGACGTTGCCACGGCTGTTGCCGAAGAGCTGGGCTACGAGGCAACGGTGGGCGCTCACAAGGGCGACGCTAACACCGAGAACACGCTCATCGACACGGCCATCTCGAACAAGTCTGTCGCGATCATCCTCGACCCGGCGAACGCCGACGGTTCGATCGCTGCGGTGAAGAAGGCCAACGCGGCGGACATCCCGGTGTTCCTGGTGAACGCCGAGATCAACGAGACCGGTCTCGCGAAGGCGCAGCTTGTCTCGAACAACGCTCAGGGTGCTGCTCTCGGCGCTCAGGAGTGGGTCTCCGCGATGGGCGAGGCCGGCGAATATGTCGAGCTTTTCGGTGCCCCGGCAGACAACAACGCTCAGACGCGCTCGAACGGTTTCACGACCGTGATCAGCCAGTACCCCGAGCTCGTTCAGGTCGGCAAGGAAGTCGCCGACTGGGATCGCACCAAGGGTCACGACAAGATGCAGTCACTGCTGCAGGCCAACCCGAACATCAACGGTGTCATGGCAGGCAACGACGAGATGGCGCTCGGCGCGATCGCGGCGCTCAAGGAAGCAGGCAAGCTCGAGGGCATGGTCGTCGGTGGTTTCGACGGCGCACCTGACGCTGTAGAGGCTGTCATCTCTGGCGAGATGGCCTACACGGTGCTGCAGCCGGTCGCTGTCTTCGCCGAGGAAGCCGTTGTCCTGGCGGATACCTTCATCCGCACCGGCGAGGCTCCTGCGGAGGAGAAGCAGTCCTTCGACTGCATCCTCATCACGGCGGACAACGCTGCCAACATGACGGCGCCGTTCACCTACACGCCCTGATCGGCTGAGTAACATCTCGCGCGAACCTGCGCGAAACAGCGGGGGCGGGAGCCTGCCGGCATCCGCCCCCGCATTTTCACCCCAAGACCGAGAGACACTATGAGCTACGTTGTGAATGACCCAGCGGCCTTCGCCGATGAATCCACTCTCGGATTCATTGCGGCGAACAAGGCTCTCGTGCGGCGCGTGACCGGTGGCGTCGCACGTCGATCGGCAACGCCGGACGGACAGGTCGCGATCGTCGTCGGCGGTGGATCCGGTCACTACCCCGCCTTTGCCGGCCTTGTCGGCGCGGGGCTCGCGCACGCTGCGGCATTGGGCAACGTCTTCGCATCGCCGAGCAGCCAGCAGGTCTATTCCGTCGCCAAATCTGTGGCGACGAAGGCCGGAGTTCTCCTGAGTTACGGGAACTACGCCGGCGACGCATTGAACTTTGATCTCGCGCAGCGCAGGCTGATCGCCGAGGGCATTCCCTGCCGTACGGTGCGCGTGACTGATGACATCTTCAGCGCCTCGGCGGAGGAGCGAGAGAAGCGCCGCGGAATCGCGGGAGATCTTGCGATCTTCCGAGCTGCGGCATGGGCCGCCGAGCAGGGGCTCGACCTAGACGCTGTCGCCGCGATCGCCGGCCGTGCGAACGAGCGAACACGCTCCATCGGCGTCGCCTTCTCAGGGTGCACTCTCCCCGGAGCATCCGAGCCGCTATTCACTGTCCCGGCCGGGCAGATGGCGGTCGGAATGGGCATTCACGGCGAACCTGGCATCGAGATGAGGCCCTTGCCCACCGCGCGCGAGATGGCGGAGTTCCTCGTCGAGAGTCTGCTCTCAGAACTCCCGGACGGCGTCTTGCTCGAGGGTGCCAAGGTAGGCATCATTCTGAACGGCCTCGGCGCAGTGAAGTCAGAGGAGCTGTTCGTCATCTACGGCACTGTTGCCGCAGAGCTGGAAGCCGCCGGGATTACCGTGGTCGACCCTGAAGTCGGCGAGCTCGTCACCAGCTTCGAGATGGCCGGTGTCTCGCTGACTGCTTTCTGGCTCGACGACGAGCTCGAGGCGGCGTGGACCTCGCCCGCATACGCCCCGGCGTACCGCAAGGGCGTTGTGGCGCGTGGGGATGCGATTGATATCGCCGACGAGGCTATGGACGAGACTTTTGCCGCCGTGGGCGACGCCTCTGCCGCTTCGGTAGCAAGCGGGCAGCACGTGGCCACGGTCATCGAAGCAATTCGGGTGGTCATCGATCGCGAGGCCGACGAGCTGGGACGGCTCGATGCCATCGCCGGTGATGGTGACCACGGCATCGGAATGAAGCGCGGTTCGCGCGCCGCTGCTGCGGCGGCGGCGGAAGCGGTCAAGCGCGGCGCGGGGGCTGGTACCGTGCTTACGATCGCCGGAGATGAGTGGGCCGACAAAGCAGGTGGCACCTCTGGCGCGCTGTGGGGCGCCGGGCTCCGCGCGGTAGGCGAGACGATCGGCGATCAAGATGCTCCGGATGCCGGAAGTGTCGCCGCCGGAGTCGAAGCTGCTCGTGCGGCGATCCAGGACTTCGGAAAGGCGATTGTCGGGGACAAGACCCTCGTCGACGCGCTGGTTCCTTTCGTAGAGACGCTGGCAGCGCGGGTGGCCGATGGAGCCGGACTCGCTGCGAGCTGGACGGATGCCGCAGCAGCAGCGAACGCCGCGGCCGACGCGACGGCAGACCTGCTGCCGCGGATGGGACGGGCCCGCCCGCACATGCAGAAGAGCCTCGGCACCCCTGACCCCGGTGCGATCTCGCTCGCGCTGGCGATGACCGCGGCATCCGCCGTGCTGAACGATGTCGCGCAGAACAGTGCAGAACCGAAGGAGAACTCATGACCGCTCAGTGGCGCATTGTCGTCGGATCCGACGACGCAGGATTCCAGTACAAGGAAGCACTCAAGGCCGACCTGGAGAATGACCCGCGCGTGGCGTCGGTCATCGACGTGGGAGTGGATGCGGACGGGCACACTGCTTACCCTCGTGTGGCGATCGCTGCGGCTGAGAAGATCCGTGCGGGTGAGGTCGACCGTGCTCTGCTCGTCTGCGGTACCGGCCTCGGTGTCGCGATCGCAGCCAACAAGGTGCCAGGTATCCGTGCGGTCACCGCGCATGACAGCTACAGCGTCGAGCGCAGCGTGCTCAGCAACAATGCTCAGGTCCTGACCTTCGGACAACGCGTCGTCGGCCTTGAGCTCGCGCGTCGCCTGGCGAAGGAATGGCTCGGCTACGTCTTCGATGAGAGCTCTGCCTCTGCTGAAAAGGTCGCTGTCATTGAGGAGTACGAACAGACAGGTACCTGTGAGTGACCAGTCGACGGCTTCCGGGAGACCGGCATCCGAACGGCCGGTGATTCTCGGGGTGAGTCTGAAGCTGTACCTCGACATCGCTCAGACCTCGCAGTGGGCGCGTGACGTCGCTGTGATCGCACGCGAGCATGAAGCGGTGCAGAGCGGCGCAGTCAAACTGTTCGCGCTGCCCTCTTTGCCGGCGCTTCCTGCTGTGCGCGCTGCGCTGACAGGCAGCGAAGTGGCGTGGGGTGCGCAGGATCTCCACTGGGAGGATCGCGGCCCGTTCACCGGTGCGATCAGTGGCACGGATCTCGCCGCTGTCGGCTGCAGTGTCGTGGAAGTCGGTCACGCCGAGCGACGGCACGTGTTCGGCGAGAGCGACGAGGTGGTCAAGCGCAAGCTGGAAGCAGCCTTCCGCAACGGATTGACACCGGTGTTTTGTGTCGGCGAGCAGGAGGAGATGTCGGCGGATGCCGCGGCCGCGGAGTGCATCGCTCAGCTCGATGCGGCGCTCGACTCCGCACTCGACGCTGCATTCGCGCACTCTGATCCCGATCAGCAGGATCTCGCCAGTGAGCTGATTGTCGCTTACGAACCGGAATGGGCGATCGGCAGGGCAGAACCGGCGTCGGTGGAGCATGTCATCGCTGTAGCGGGAGCATTGCGCGCACGGCTGGCTTCCGAATCATCGTTGCGTTCCTCCTGGGTGATCTACGGTGGCAGCGCGCAGCGCGGCACCCTGACCGCCCTTGGTGACAGCGTCGATGGGCTCTTCCTCGGTCGTTTCGCCCATGACCCAGAGGATCTCGCTCACATCATTGACGAAGCCGCCGCGCTACGGTGAATGGCGGGAGGTCGAATTCGATGGACAGCGCGATAGATGACGACGAGACCGCGGCGAGTGAATCGCGGCAGAGTCGACAGCTGACACGCCAGCGCGCCATCACTGAGGCTGTCATGGCCGAAGGTTCGGTTCGGATCGAACAGCTTGCGGAGCGCTTCGATATCAGCGTCATGACGGTGCACCGTGACCTCGACGACCTCGAGGGGCGCGGGCTCCTGCGCAAGAACCGGGGAGTCGCCACCGCGCTGTCGACGGCACTCGTTGAGTCCTCCGACGTGTACCGGTCGGGTCGAGAGGGCACTCAGAAAGAGGCGATCGCACACGCCGCGCTCGAATTCATTGAGCCGGGGCAGGCAATCATGCTTGATGATTCGACCACCGCGATGCACCTCGTCCCGCATCTGAGGGCGAAGCGGCCGCTGACGGTGATCACCCACACGCTCACGATCATGGATCAGCTCCGTGGCGCCAATGGCATCACCCTGCTGGGGCTGGGCGGTGAATATCACAACTGGTGCAGCTCGTTCATGGGGCACATCACCACCACCGCCATCAAGGCGATGCGTGCCGACCTGTTCATCATGTCCACAGCGGCGATCTCCGATGACGTCGCCTTCCATCAGACGCTGGAGACGGTGGATGTCAAGCGCGCCATGTTCGATTCTTCGATGAAGCGGATCCTTCTGGCTGACAACACGAAGTTCGACAAGCGGGCGCTGCACGCACTGTTGCCGCTGACCGAGTTCGATGCTGTCATCGTCGATGCAGACACAGACGTGAGCCATATTTCTCGTCTGCGCGACAAGGGCGTCGAGGTCGTAGTTGCGCGCCGAGTGTCGGCTGTGCGCTGAGCTGAGCGGTCCGTACTCGCGAGTCCCCGGCCATAGGCTGGAGTGATGTCGCAGCCGTTCGATCAGTCCTCGTATCAAGTCCGCCACGAGTGGGGAGTCGCGGGTCTTCAGCGACTCGCGCCAGCCGATATCGTCGTGGTCGTGGACGTGCTGCGTTTCTCGTCGACGGTGACGGATGCCGTGGCATCTGGGCGCACAGTCTCATTGACGGATGCCGTGGGCTGGTCGCGCAACGGCGCAGCCACGGCCGCTGCCGCAGCGGAAACCGGTGCGACCGTGCTGCTCGGGTCGCTGCGCAACGCCTCTGCCGTCGCGCGCACCGTGCTCGAGATCCAGAATCGCCGCCAGCAGCGCACCTCAGTCGCCGTGATCGCGGCAGGCGAGCTCACAGATGCCGGAGAGCTCCGCTTCGCCGTTGAAGATCAGCTCGGTGCGGGAACGATCATCGCGGCTCTCAGCGATCTGGGTGCCGACCACACTTCGCCGGATGCCGCGGCAGCATGTGAGTCGGCCAGGGGGCTGCGCCGGGCGATGAGGCATCTGCTCACCGCATCCGGGTCTGGCAAAGAAATCGCGGACGGTGTCGACGCGACTGCACGCATCGAGGCGGCCGGCCTCATCCCGACCGAGACAGCCGCAGCCGCCGAGGTTGATGCGAGCGATGCCGTGCCGGTCCTCGTGGATGGCGTCTTCGTCGCGTTCGAGGCTTAATCGCGCGGCATCTGCGCGGCGAGCCGCACGGCCGCGCTGATCTCGCGGCGCACCCAGCTGAAGGCGAATCGCGCATCGAACGCCCGTGAGCACTTCGCGCATGACGTCGGCCGGTTCGGCTGCCGGTGTCTGTACGTCACGTGGCCTGCAGGGCAGGTGCCGACCCACGGTGCCAGCTCTTCCGCCGTCTCACCGCGGTGCGTCGTGCCCCCGACGTAGCCGAGGTCGCCGGCGATGCGCTTCCATTTCGCACCGTGCGCAGCCCGGTGCCCGGCGAGTGCATGCGCGACTTCATGCAGCAGCACCTGATGGATCTCATCGTCTTCGAACCTGGCGGCGAGATAGCGCGAGACGGTGATCCGTTTCGCGCGAAAATCGCACTGCCCGGCGCGACGCTTTGCATGGTCGAAACCGAACGACCAGGATTCGTCAAGGTGCAACCGGATCAGCGCTTCGCCCCAGATGCGCACACGGTCAAGTTCCGCCATGCGCCAAGGCTAAATCATCCCGCCGACATTACGCGACAGGTGACGAAAACCGTGCCGGTCAGCCCGAGATGAGCTGCCCGCTGCTGCGCTTCTGCGCGGCTTCGATCGCCAGCAGTGCGGTCTCAAGTTCCTGGTCGGGGGCGCCGGTCTCTCGACGCAGAAAAAGCGCGCGCTTGAAACTTTCGCGCGCAGCGTCGTAGTCGCCGGCGTCATAGGCATTCTTGCCGTGATGCTGGTGCGCGAACGCCGCGATCGATGCCCAGCCCTGACCTTCGGCTTCCGTCGCGCACGTCGTGAGTTCCTGCTCGGCTGCCGCGTAGGCACCGCGGTATTGCAGGATCGTCGCGTGCAGCACGCGCGAGCGCAGCACATCTTTGCGGGTGCCGGCCATTCGCGCCACCCGCACCGACTCGTCAGACAGCGTGAGCGCTTCATCCAGACGGTCGAGGACCTTCAGCAGCCAGACGCGTTCCAGCAGCGCAGGCAGGCTCCGCTGTGACTCGATCTCGGCCAACCGGTCGGCGCATTCGCGCTGATCGACCTGTTCCCGAAGAGTCTCTGAGTCGTAACCCCTGATGTAACCCATGTGCTCTCCTCTCGCAGCGCTCCTCTCAGTGTGCCTGTCAGTTCAGCGGACTGACGGTTGGCGCGCCCCGGACAGCGATTTCAGCGCAGGAAGATCGACGCGTCAGGCTTCGGGGATGCCACGGCGTCCGCATCGGTGACGATCCGCGCACCCTTCGCGAACGCTTCTACTTCCGCATCCTGAGCGATCTTCGCCGGGTGGGGGCCCGCTGCCAGCATCCGCGGCAGCCATTCGGTGGGTAGGGGAGAAGCGGATGCCGCGACCACAAGGTTCCCGAATCGACGGCCCTTGAGCACCTGGGTGTCGGCGAGCAGCGCGACTTCTGGAAGCACCTGTGCGACGGTCGCGACCTGACGCCTGGCGAACGCGAGGCCCGGACCGTCGGCGACGTTGATGAGCAGCACTCCGGTGGGAGCGAGCAGGGCGCGCAGTTCGGTGTAGAACTCGACGCTGGTCAGGTGCGCCGGCGTCTGAGCGCCGGAATATACATCCGAGACGACAAGGTCGCATGCGCCGACGAGTGCGGCTGGAAGCTTCTTCACACCCTCGCGGGCATCACCGATGCGGATGCGGATCGATGCTCCGCGCGGCAGCGGAAGGTGCTCGCGGACGAGAGTGGCGAGAGGGGCTTCCAGCTCGATCACCTGCTGCCGAGAACCCGGCCGCGTCGCTTCGATGTAGCGCGGCACAGTCAGCGCACCTGCGCCGAGATGCACGGCGGTGAGAGCCTCGCCGGGAGAGGTCAGCTGATCGATCACTGCACCCATTCGCACGACGTACTCGAAGTGCAGATGTGTGGGGTCGTCGAGGTCGACGTGTGACTGGGGCGTGTCATCGACGATGAGCTCGAACCCGCTCGTGTACTCCGAGGGGATGATCCGCGCGATACCGCCGTGATCGAGGCGGGCCTCAGGATGCTCGGTGTCCTTCGCGCGCGTTCTGCCCATGCTCTTGAGCCTACGACGTGCCGGGGCGGCACTGATCAGGTCACGCAACGTTACCGAGCTGATACCGGATCGCAACATGGATGGGTTTGGATTCCAGGAGCGGGCTGGGTAGCGTCGAATCATCACCGTGATGAGAGCGACGACGCTCTCAGCACGCGCAATGAAGCGCCCCACAGGGAAGGTACACAGCATGCTCCACTCATCCATGCGCCGGCGAGGACTCATCGCCGTCACCGGAACCGCGATCGCAGCGCTACTGCTCGCGGGTTGCGTAGCCAGCGATCGCGGCGACGACACAGGCGAGCCCGCTGAGGGCGCGGGGGACGTCGACGGCACATTCGTCTTCGCCGCGTCATCAGACCCGGCCAGCCTCGACCCGGCCTTCGCTCAGGACGGCGAGACATTCCGCGTCTCACGTCAGATCTTCGAAGGACTCGTCGGCACCGAGCCCGGCACCGCTGACCCCGCCCCGCTGCTCGCCGAGTCGTGGGAGCCGTCTGAGGACAACATGGCGTACACCTTCGCGCTGAAGGAGGATGTCACCTTCCAGGACGACACCCCGTTCAACGCTGAAGCGGTCTGCTACAACTTCGACCGTTGGTTCAACTGGGAGGGCCTCGCCGCTTCTGAGGCGTTCGGCTACTACTACAGCAAGCTCTTCCACGGGTATGCGTCCAACGCCGCCGATGCCGTCTACAAGTCCTGCACCCCGGACGGCGACTACTCGGTCACCATCGAGCTGAACAAGCCGTTCGCCGGCTTCATCCCCTCCCTCTCGCTGCCCGCATTCTCGATGCAGAGCCCGTCCGCCCTTGCTGAGTTCGAAGCGGATGCCGTGAGCGGCTCCGCCGAGGCGCCTCAGATGTCCGAGTATGCGATGGGGCATCCCGTCGGTACCGGGCCGTACCAGTTCGACTCCTGGGCGCCAGGTGAGAACGTCACGCTGACGAGCTACGACGGCTACTGGGGCGACAAGGGTCAGATCAACGAGATCATCTTCCGCACGATCGATGACCCGACGGCGCGCCGCCAGGCGCTCGAGTCCGGCTCCATCGACGGCTACGACCTCGTCGGTCCCGCCGACACCGCTGCCCTCGACGAGGACGGCTTCACCATGGTGCCGCGCCCGCCGTTCACGATCCTCTACCTGGCATTCAACCAGGCGATTCCTGCACTGCAGGACCCGAAGGTGCGCGAGGCGCTGTCCTACGCAATCGACAAGGACGCCCTGATCACTCAGGTTCTGCCTGAAGGCACTGAGAAGGCCATCGAGTTCATGCCGGACTCTGTCAACGGCTACAACCCGGACGTCACGACGTACGACTACGACCCCGAGAAGGCCAAGGCGCTGCTTGCTGAGGCAGGATACGACGAGGCCAACCCGTTGGCGCTTGACTTCAACTACCCCGTCAACGTGTCGCGTCCATACATGCCAGACCCCGAGCAGATCTTCACCGTGCTGTCCACGCAGCTCGCCGAGGTCGGCGTCGAGACCACTCCGGTCTCCGAGGAATGGGTCGAGTACCTCGACCGCACCACCGGCACCCCTGACCACGGCATCCACCTGCTGGGGTGGACCGGCGACTACAACGACACAGACAACTTCGTCGGTGTGTTCTTCGGCGCGCAGAGCTCGGAGTGGGGCTTCGACAACCCGGAGCTCTTCCAGAAGCTCGCTGATGCCCGCGGGGTTTCTGACCTCGACGAGCAGAGCGCACTGTACGAGGAGATCAACGAGGACGTCGCAACGTTCATCCCCGGAGTGCCGCTCGCGCACCCCGCTCCCACGCTGGCGTTTGACCCGCGTGTGGAGAGCTACCCGGCCAGCCCGGTGAACGACGAGGTCTTCACAGACATCGTCCTCACCAAGTAGGGCTCACTCGGTGTGACACCCCTCCGACCAGACTGATCGGAGGGGTGTCGTGCCGCACCTGAAAAGCTGGGAGATACCTCTTGCTGCGTACCATCGGCAGGCGACTGCTGTTCCTCATTCCCACACTGATCGGCCTGAGCATCCTGCTCTTTGCCTGGGTCAGGGCCCTTCCAGGCGGCCCGGCCGTTGCTCTTCTCGGCGAGAAGGCGACACCGGATGCGATCGCCAGAGTCAACGAACTTTACGGCTTCAACAAGCCGCTCCTTGAGCAGTACTTCATCTGGGTCGGCCGGCTCGTGCAGGGTGATTTCGGCGCATCGATCCAGACGAACCGTCCGGTGCTCGAGGAGTTCCTCCGCCGGTTCCCTGCAACGATCGAGCTGTCTATCGCGGCGCTCATCTTCGCGGTGGGCGTCGGCGTCCCGTTGGGCTACTGGGCCGCTCGACGGCACGGGAAGCTCACCGACCATGCCTCCGTGGTGCTGAGCCTGATCGGCATCACGATCCCGGTGTTCTTCCTGGCATTCATCCTGAAGTACGTCTTCGCCGTGCAGCTGGGCTGGTTGCCCTCCGACGGCCGCCAGAATCCAAGGATCGACGCCACTCATCCGACCGGGTTCTACGTCTGGGACGGCATCATCACTGGGGAGTTCGACGCCTCATGGGATGCCATCCTGCACCTCGTTCTGCCGGCGCTGGCATTGGGCACGATCCCCCTGGCGATCATCGTACGCATCACCAGGGCGAGTGTCCTCGAGGTGCAGAACGCCGACTACGTGCGCACCGGCCGGGCGAAGGGCGTCGCCCCGGCGACGCTGCGGAATCGCTTCATCCTCCGTAACTCCATGTTGCCCGTGATCACCACGATCGGGCTGCAGACGGGACTGCTGATCTCCGGCGCGGTGCTCACCGAGACGGTGTTCGCCTTCCCTGGCATCGGCGCTTTCCTTGCGAGAGCGATCTTCACCAGGGACTTCCCGGTGTTGCAGGGGTTCATCATCTTCATCGCGATCGCATATGCGTTGATCAACCTGGCTGTTGATGTTTCCTACAGCCTGATCGACCCGAGAGTGAGGGTCCAATGAGTGCAGTTCTTCCCCCAGCCCAAGGCGGCGGGATCATCGATACCGTCGCTGTCGCACAGGCGGAGCTCAAGGACGGATCCGGCGGGTTCTGGCAGGACGTCTTCCGCCGCATCCGTCGCAACCCGACCGCATGGGCTGGCGCGGTGATCGTCGTGCTGTTCATACTCGTCGCGGCCTTCGCGTCGCTTCTCGCTCCGTACCCGGAGACGGCGCTGCCCGGCGCGAAGTTCATCACGCCGACGCACATTCCAGGGCCGGGCGAGCTGCCAGAATTCCCCCTGGGGCTTGACCGGTTCGGCGGCGACGTGCTCTCCAAACTCATCTGGGGTGCGCGGGCGTCTTTGCTGGTCGGTGTCATCTCCACAGCCCTTGGCTTGGTCGGCGGCATGATTCTCGGACTCGTCGCCGGCACATTCGGCGGCTGGGTCGACACGGTCATCATGCGCATCGTCGACATCATCCTGTCGGTTCCGAACCTGCTCCTCGCCGTCTCGATCGCTGCGATCCTCGGGCAGACTCCGTACGCGGTGATGATCGCCATCGGAGCATCCCAGGTGCCGATCTTCGCCAGGCTGCTGCGCGCATCCATGCTGCAGCAGCGCACATCTGACTACGTGCTCTCCGCACAGACCCTGGGTCTGGGTCGCGGCAGGATCACGATGTCGCATGTCCTGCCGAACGCGGTCGGACCGGTCATCGTGCAGGGCACGCTAACGTTGGCGACCGCCGTGATCGACGCGGCGGCGCTCTCCTTCCTCGGCCTCGGTGGAGGACGGCCGGAGACGGCTGAATGGGGGCGGATGCTCACGTACGCGCAGAGCGAGCTGGCGATCGCGCCGTGGCTGGCATTCTTCCCTGGCATCTGCATTGCGGTCACCGCGCTCGGCTTCACCCTCTTCGGTGAAGCTCTGCGTGAGGCCATGGATCCGAGAACGAGGGCACGCTGATATGTCGAAGGAACAGAACATGAGCACCGCTCCGCTGCTATCGGTCCAGGGCCTCGCGGTCGACTTCTCGACGTTGGACGGTCCCGTCCATGCGGTCGAAGGCGTTGATCTGGAGATCTCACCGGGCGAGACGGTCGCCATCGTAGGCGAGTCTGGCTCTGGAAAGTCGACGACAGCGATGGCGATCATCGGCCTCCTCGCTGGCGGAGGGCGCATCGCGTCCGGCAGCATCCGCCTCGATGGGCGGGAGATCACGCACGCGTCAGAGCACGAGATGCGTGCGATCCGTGGGCGCGACATCGGTCTTGTTCCGCAGGACCCGATGTCGAACCTCAACCCGGTTGCCAAGATCGGCACGCAGGTTGCTGAGACGTTGCTCGCCCACGGGCTCGCCACGCGCCGGAACGTGACAGAGAAGGTCGTCGAAGCGCTGGAAGCCGCCGGGCTTCCTGATGCCGCGAAGCGGGCCAAACAGTATCCGCACGAGTTCTCCGGCGGTATGCGCCAGCGCGCGCTGATTGCGATCGGCCTGGCATGTAAACCGCGCCTGCTGATCGCCGATGAACCGACGAGCGCCCTGGATGTCACGGTGCAGCAGACGATCCTCGACCAGCTCGGCGCGATGACCCGTGAGCTCGGTACGGCTGTGCTGCTGATTACGCACGACCTGGGATTGGCCGCAGAGCGGGCTGAGCGCGTCATCGTGATGCACCGAGGAAAGGTTGTGGAGCAGGGCTCTGCCCGTCAGATCCTGGAAGACCCACAACACCCGTACACGCAGTCGCTGGTGGCGGCTGCGCCGTCGGTCGCCGTCGCGCGCCTCCAGCCGCAGGCGTTCGTCTCTTCGACGAAAGATAAAGCAGCCGCGGCATCCGACAACATCGTCGAGATCAAGAACCTCACCAAGGTCTATCCTGTGCGTGGCCAGCGTGAGGATTTCATCGCCGTGAAGGATGTCTCGCTCGTGATCCCACGCGGGGAGACGGTGGCGATTGTGGGGGAGTCCGGCTCGGGCAAGACCACGACGGCACGGATGCTGCTGAAGGTGATCGAGCCGACCAGTGGCCTCATCACGTACGAGGGCAAAGACATCTCCTCGCTCAGTCGAGCAGAGACCCGTGACTTTCGACAGCGTGTGCAGCCGATCTTCCAGGATCCGTATTCGAGCTTGAACCCGATGTTCACGATTGAGCGTCTGATTCAGGAGCCATTGGACTTCTACAAGCGTGGCAGCAGCGCAGAGCGGCGGGCGCGCGTCCGCAAGTTGCTTGCGGACGTGGCACTGCCGCAATCGATGCTGCGTCGGTATCCGTCTGAACTGTCGGGCGGTCAGCGTCAACGTGTCGCGATCGCCAGGGCATTGGCTCTCTCACCCGATCTGATCGTCTGCGACGAACCGGTCTCCGCGCTCGACGTGCTGGTGCAGGACCAGATCCTCACACTGCTCGGCGATCTGCAGAGCGAGTACGGACTCAGCTATCTGTTCATCTCGCATGACCTCGCCGTCGTGCGGCTGATCAGTGACTACGTGTGCGTGATGAAAGACGGCGCACTCGTGGAAGCGGCATCCAGCGAAGAGATCTTCACGAACCCGCGCGATCCGTACACCAGACGCCTGCTGGCATCCATCCCGGGCAACGAACTGAACATCGCCTCTTAGTCGGCTCTGAGGGCGGGGAAGGCGGATGCCATTACCGCAGGTTTCGGAATTGGTCAAGGATCCCGCTTGCCATGTCGCGAAATCCGACGTATAGTTGTTCTTTGCGCCTCGGTTCTCCCTGCCCTCATATGGTGGTCGGCAGTTGTTGAGTAAACGAGTGCGCACTCACCTGACGACAAAGGAATCGAGAAGCCCTGCGGGGCTCACGGAGGTTATTCCCTTGGCTGCTGCTCGCAACGCATCCACATCCACCACCAACAAGAACGGGCGCGGCGTATCGCGGCTCTCGTTCGCCAAGATCTCCGACACGTTGGAGGTCCCTGACCTCCTCGCGCTGCAGACCGAGTCGTTCGACTGGCTCGTTGGCAACGAGACCTGGAAGGCCCGCCTCGCTGAAGGCAAGAAGGCCGGCCGCACGGATCTCAATGAGTTCAGCGGTCTGGAGGAGATCTTCGAGGAGATCTCTCCGATCGAAGACCTCAGCGAGACCATGCAGCTGAGTTTCACCAACCCGTACCTCGAGCCTGAGAAGTACTCGATCGATGAGTGCAAGGAGCGCGGCAAGACATACGCCGCGCCACTGTACGTCGAGGCCGAGTTCATGAACCACCTCACCGGTGAGATCAAGACTCAGACCGTCTTCATGGGTGACTTCCCGTTGCAGACGCTGCGGGGAACCTTCATCATCAACGGCACCGAGCGTGTCGTCGTCTCGCAGTTGGTCCGCTCACCGGGTGTCTACTTCGACAAGTCCCCGGACAAGACCTCTGACAAGGACATCGTCTCCGCTCGCGTGATCCCGAGCCGTGGTGCATGGCTCGAGTTCGAGATCGACAAGCGCGACCAGGTCGGCGTGCGCATCGACCGCAAGCGCAAGCAGTCCGTCACCGTGTTCCTCAAGGCGCTCGGCATGACCAGCGAAGAGATCCTCGTTGAGTTCGCCGGCTACCCCTCGATCGAGGAGACGCTGGCCAAGGACACCATCCTCACCAAGGAAGACGCGCTTCGCGACATCTATCGCAAGCTTCGTCCGGGCGAGCAGGTTGCCGCTGAGGCTGCCCGCGCTCTGCTGGACAACTTCTACTTCAACTCGAAGCGCTATGACCTCGCGAAGGTCGGTCGTTACAAGATCAACCAGAAGCTGGGCCTGAACCAGCCGCTGGACTCTTCGGTGCTGACCGTCGAAGACATCGTCGGGACCATCAAGTACCTCGTGCGTCTGCACCGTGGCGACGAGACCTTCGAAGGCCTCCGCAGCGGCAAGAAGGCCGAGATCCGGATGTCAACTGACGACATCGACAACTTCGGTAACCGTCGCATCCGCGCTGTCGGCGAGCTCATCCAGAACCAGGTCCGTACGGGTCTTTCCCGCATGGAGCGCGTCGTTCGCGAGCGCATGACCACGCAGGACATCGAGGCCATCACGCCGCAGACCCTGATCAACGTGCGCCCCGTCGTCGCCGCGATCAAGGAGTTCTTCGGAACGTCGCAGCTGTCGCAGTTCATGGACCAGAACAACCCGCTCGCGGGCCTGACGCACAAGCGTCGCCTTTCGGCGCTGGGCCCCGGTGGTCTGTCTCGTGACCGCGCAGGCGTCGAGGTGCGTGACGTTCACCCGTCGCACTACGGCCGCATGTGCCCGATTGAAACTCCTGAAGGCCCGAACATCGGCCTGATCGGCTCGCTCGCAACCTTCGCGCGCATCAACGCCTTCGGATTCATCGAGACCCCGTACCGTCGCGTTGTCGATGGCAAGGTCACCGATGACATCGACTACCTGACCGCGTCTGAGGAGAACGACTTCATCGTCGCTCAGGCCAACGCCGGTCTCAAGGCCGACGGCCGCTTCCGTGACGCACGTGTTCTGGCCCGCCGCCCCGGTGGCGAGGTCGACATGTTCGAGCCGACCGAAATCGGCTACATGGATGTCTCCCCGCGCCAGATGGTGTCGGTAGCAACCTCGCTCGTGCCGTTCCTCGAGCACGATGACGCGCAGCGCGCGCTCATGGGCGCCAACATGCAGCGTCAGGCTGTGCCGCTGCTGCGCAGCGACTCGCCGTTGGTCGGAACCGGTATGGAGGGCTACGCAGCCATCGACGCCGGCGACGTCATCAGCGCCGCGAAGCCTGGTGTCGTCACCGAGGTCTCCGCAGACCGCGTGGTCGTGCAGCTCGACGAGGGTGGAACCCAGGAGTACTACCTCCGCAAGTTCGACCGCTCCAACCAGGGCACCTCCTACAACCAGAAGGTCGTCGTCTCTGCCGGCGAACGTGTCGAGGTCGGCGAGATCATCGCTGATGGCCCCGCCACCGAGAACGGCGAGCTCGCGCTCGGTAAGAACCTTCTGGTCGCGTTCATGACGTGGGAAGGCTACAACTTCGAGGATGCGATCATCCTCAGCCAGGACCTGGTGAAGGACGACACTCTCTCCTCGATTCACATCGAAGAGTACGAGGTCGACTCCCGCGACACGAAGCTCGGCAAGGAGGAGATCACCCGTGACCTCCCCAACGTCAGCCCCGAGTTGCTGAAGGACCTCGACGAGCGCGGCATCATCCGCATCGGCGCCGAGGTTCGCCCCGGCGACATCCTCGTCGGCAAGGTCACGCCGAAGGGCGAGACCGAGCTGAGTGCCGAGGAGCGCTTGCTGCGTGCGATCTTCAACGAGAAGAGCCGTGAGGTTCGCGACACTTCGCTGAAGGTTCCCCACGGTCAGCAGGGCACGATCATCGCTGTCAAGGAGTTCAACGCTGAAGATGGCGACGACGAACTCGGCAGTGGCGTCAACCGCCGCGTCGTGGTCTACATCGCCCAGAAGCGCAAGATCACCGAGGGTGACAAGCTCGCCGGTCGTCACGGCAACAAGGGTGTCATCGCGAAGATCCTTCCGATCGAGGACATGCCGTTCCTTCCGGACGGTACTCCGGTCGACATCGTCCTGAACCCGCTCGGTATTCCTGGACGAATGAACTTCGGACAGGTGCTGGAGACCCACCTCGGGTGGATCGCCAAGCAGGGCTGGAAGGTCGAAGGCAACCCGGATTGGGCTTCGACTCTGCCGAAGGCCGCATTCGAGGCTGCTCCAGGCACCAAGGTTGCGACCCCGGTGTTCGATGGCGCGGAGGAGCACGAGATCGCAGGTCTCCTCGACTCCACGCTGCCGACACGTGACGGCGTACGCCTGATCGACTCGACCGGTAAGACGCAGATGTTCGACGGCCGCTCCGGCGAGCCGTTCCCTGCGCCGATCTCGGTGGGCTACATGTACATCCTGAAGCTCCACCACCTCGTCGACGACAAGATTCACGCGCGTTCGACCGGTCCGTACTCGATGATCACCCAGCAGCCGCTCGGTGGTAAGGCGCAGTTCGGTGGACAGCGTTTCGGTGAGATGGAAGTGTGGGCCCTCGAGGCCTACGGTGCGGCATACGCACTCCAGGAGCTCCTCACGATCAAGTCCGACGACATCCTCGGCCGCGTCAAGGTCTACGAGGCGATCGTCAAGGGCGAGAACATCCAGGAGCCTGGCATCCCCGAGTCGTTCAAGGTGCTCATGAAGGAGATGCAGTCGCTCTGTCTGAACGTCGAGGTCCTCTCGGCAGACGGCACGACGGTCAACCTCCGCGACACCGATGATGAAGCATTCCGCGCAGCGGAAGAGCTCGGTATCAACATCTCCAGCCGATTCGAGTCCGCCTCGATCGACGAGATCTGACGCTTCGACAGCGTCCGATTTCGCAGAATTTTTATTGAGACACAGGAGAACTAGTGCTCGAGTCAAATACTTTTGATGAGCTTCGCATTGGCCTGGCCACCGCTGACGACATCCGCGGATGGTCTTACGGTGAGGTCAAGAAGCCCGAAACGATCAACTACCGCACGCTCAAGCCCGAGAAGGACGGCCTCTTCGGAGAGCAGATCTTCGGACCCAGCCGCGACTGGGAGTGTGCTTGCGGTAAGTACAAGCGTGTCCGCTTCAAGGGCATCGTTTGCGAGCGCTGCGGCGTAGAGGTCACCAAGAGCTCTGTCCGTCGTGAGCGCATGGGCCACATTGAGCTGGCCGCACCCGTCACCCACATCTGGTATTTCAAGGGCGTTCCCTCGCGTCTTGGCTACCTGCTGGACATGGCGCCGAAGGACCTCGAGAAGGTCATCTACTTCGCCGCCTACATGGTGATTTCGGTTGACGAGGATGCTCGCCACCGCGACCTCGCCACGCAGGAGAACAACATCCGCCTCGAGCTGAAGACGCTGGGGGATCGTCGCGACGCGAAGATCGCCGAGCGCCTCACCCGGCTGGAGGAGGAGCTCGCAGCCCTTGAGGCTGAGGGTGCCAAGGCCGACGCCAAGAAGAAGGTCAAGGACGCCGCCGAGAAGGAGATGACTCTCACCCGCAAGGGTGCAGACGAGCAGATCGCCAAGCTCGAGCGCGTGTGGGAAGACTTCCGCACGCTCGATGTTGGCGCGCTTCGTCCGGAGGATGACGTCTTCCACGAGCTGCAGGACCGCTTCGGGCAGTACTTCGAGGCCTACATGGGCGCCGAGTCGATCCAGCGTCGCCTGGCAGCTTTCGACCTGAAGACCGAGTCGGAGAACCTGCACCTGCAGATCGCCGAGGGCAAGGGTCAGCGCAAGATCCGCGCGATCAAGCGTCTGAAGGTCGTCAACTCGTTCTTGGAGACCGGCATGAGCCCGGCCGCCATGGTCCTGGACGTCGTTCCGGTCATCCCGCCCGAGCTGCGCCCGATGGTGCAGCTCGACGGTGGCCGCTTCGCGACTTCCGACCTGAACGACCTGTACCGCCGCGTGATCAACCGCAACAACCGTCTTCGTCGTCTGATCGACCTCGGCGCCCCCGAGATCATCGTCAACAACGAGAAGCGGATGCTGCAGGAGGCCGTCGACGCACTGTTCGACAACGGTCGCCGTGGTCGCCCCGTCACCGGTACCGGTAACCGCGCTCTCAAGTCCCTCAGCGACATGCTGAAGGGTAAGCAGGGTCGTTTCCGCCAGAACCTGCTCGGAAAGCGTGTTGACTACTCTGGCCGTTCGGTCATCGTCGTCGGCCCGCAGCTGCAGCTGCACCAGTGTGGTCTGCCCAAGCAGATGGCGCTCGAGCTCTTCAAGCCGTTCGTGATCAAGCGTCTGATCGACCTCGGTCACTCGCAGAACATCAAGGCCGCGAAGCGTGCCGTCGAGCGCACCCGTCCCGAGGTCTGGGACGTGCTCGAGGAGATCATCCGCGAGCGTCCTGTGCTGCTGAACCGTGCACCCACCCTGCACCGTCTGGGCATCCAGGCCTTCGAGCCTCAGCTCGTCGAGGGTAAGGCCATCCAGCTTCACCCGCTCGTGTGTGCAGCGTTCAACGCTGACTTCGATGGTGACCAGATGGCTGTGCACCTGCCGCTGTCGGTCGAGGCTCAGGCCGAGGCTCGCGTGCTGATGCTCGCGTCGAACAACATCCTGAAGCCGTCTGACGGTCGTCCGGTCACCCTGCCTTCGCAGGATATGATCATCGGTCTTCACCACCTCACGGTGCTGAAGAGCGGCGCCACCGGTGAGGGTCGCGCATTCGTCTCGGTCTCCGAGGCGATCCTGGCCAAGGACGAGGGCACCCTCGACCTGCAGGCGAAGGTTCGCATCCGCATCCCGGGTCTGACCTTCCTCGAGGGCCAGGCACCTGAGGGCTACGAGCGCCACGGCCTCGTGGATGCCTCGCTGGGTCAGGCGCTCTTCAACGCCACGCTCCCGAAGGGTTACCCCTTCGTGCGTGAGCCTGCCGACAAGGGCAAGCTGTCGCAGATCGTCAACAAGCTGGCCGAGGAATACCCCAAGGTCGAGACGGCTGCAACGCTGGACCGCATCAAGGATGCCGGTTTCTACTGGGCTACTCGCTCCGGTGTGACCGTCGCCCTCAGCGACATCCTGACTCCTCCGAACAAGAAGGAGATCGTCGGCCGCTACGAGAAGCTGGCCGCGAAGGTTCAGTCGCAGTACGAGAAGGGTCTGACGACCGACTCCGAGCGTCGCCAGGAGCTCATCAAGATCTGGACCGAGGCAACCGACGAGGTTCAGGTCGCGATGCGCGAGAACTTCCCGGAAGACAACAACATCAACCGGATGGTCACCTCCGGCGCTCGTGGTAACTGGCTGCAGATCCGTAACATCGCGGGTATGCGAGGCCTGGTGAACAACCCGAAGGGTGAGATCATCCCTCGCCCGATCATCTCCTCGTACCGCGAGGGGCTGTCGGTTGCGGAGTACTTCATCGCGACGCACGGTACCCGTAAGGGTCTGGCTGACACCGCTCTGCGTACCGCCGACTCGGGTTACCTGACCCGTCGTCTGGTGGATGTCTCGCAGGACGTCATCATCCGCGAAGAGGACTGTGGCACGTCGAAGGGCCTTGAGCTCCCGATCGCCGCTCCGAACTCGCAGGGTGAGCTTGTGCGCGACGCGAACGTCGAGAACTCGGTGTTCGCTCGTACCCTGGCCGCTGGCGTTGTCAGCGAATCCGGTGAGGTTCTTGCCTCTGCCGGTGACGATGTCGGAGACGTCCTGATCGACAAGCTCGTCGAGCTCGGTGTTGACACCATCAAGGTGCGCTCCGTGCTGACGTGTGACTCGGCTGTTGGTGTCTGCGCACAGTGCTACGGCCGTTCGCTCGCAACGGGTCAGATCGTGGACATCGGAGAGGCCGTCGGCATCATCGCCGCACAGTCGATCGGTGAGCCCGGTACCCAGCTGACGATGCGTACGTTCCACACTGGTGGTTCGGCATCGGCGGATGACATCACTCAGGGTCTGCCCCGTGTGCAAGAGCTTTTCGAGGCTCGTACGCCGAAGGGCGCTTCGCCGATCGCAGAGGCCGATGGTCGCATCACGATCGACGAGAACGACAAGGCCAAGAAGGTCATCCTCACGCCAGACAACGGTGACGAGGAAGTGATCTACCCGGTGCTGAAGCGTGCAACGCTTCTCGTCGAGGACGGTCAGCACGTCACGGTCGGTCAGCCGATCCTGGTTGGCACGCTGGACCCCAAGGAGGTCATGCGTGTCATGGGTGCCCGTGAGGTGCAGCGTTACCTCGTCAACGGCGTCCAGGGTGTTTACCGTTCGCAGGGTGTGCCGATTCACGACAAGCACATCGAGGTCATCGTCCGCCAGATGCTCCGCAAGGTCACCGTCGTCGATCACGCCGACACCGGTCTGCTTCCGGGTGAAATGGTCGACCTCAAGCGCTACCAGGCGATCAACCGCGAGACGGTTGCCGCTGGCAAGCGTCCGGCATCTGGTCGTTCGGAGCTGATGGGTATCACGAAGGCGTCGCTTGCGACCGAATCGTGGCTGTCGGCCGCTTCCTTCCAGGAGACGACCCGTGTGCTCACCGAGGCTGCCATGCAGGGCAAGCGCGACCCGCTGATCGGTCTCAAGGAGAACGTCATCATCGGTAAGCTCATCCCCGCCGGAACCGGTCTCGCGAAGTACCGCGACATCATTGTCGAGGCGACTGAGGAAGCCAAGAGCGAGCGCTACCCGAACCGGATCTTCGCATCCGACGGCGCGTACGCTGAGGGCGACTTCGGTTACGTCGACTTCGACGCGTTCTCAACAGATGACGTCACCCCCGGTACCTACAACTGAGTGTGACTGATTGAAGAAGGCCCCGGGGTTCGCCCTGGGGCCTTCTTCGTGTCTGGGCGCGGCGGTGTCGCCGGGCGGGCGGCGGGCGCGGGGCGGGCGTGCGGCGGGAGGTGTCGCAGATGGTCGGGTCAACGCGGTGGATGCGGCAACGCGCGACCCCTCGCGACGGTTGCGGGGCGGGCGGGCGGCGCGAGGTGTCGCAGATGGCCGGGTCGGCGCGGTGGATGCGGCAAAGTGCGACCTCTCGCCAGGGTTGCGGGGCGGGCGCCGACGCCGCCGATCGTTGACTAATCGAACAGGTGCGCCACGATGCTGGAGGTGTATCCACTGGGGGCGAGGTTCGAGTACGTCGTATCGATGAGCACGTCATCTCGCCAGTACAGAGTGCGTCCGTCGGTGACGGGGTGCGTCTCGTTCGTCCACGTCTTCTCGCAGCGTGTGCCGTCGTCGGGCGTGAAACACGTGAAGCCCTCGTCGTCGGCCAGAGCGTTCAGCATGTCGAGTGCGGGCCCCCGGTTCATTCCGGATATTTCAGTGACCAGCGACGTCGTGTCTGCGCCCGGATCGCGCCAGATGCACAGCAGTGACCCATCGGCTTGAACTCCGGAGGGCCCCAGCGAGGGATCGTTGAGTGGCGTGCTGCCGAGTTCTGCCAGCACTTCGTCGCTCAGAATCGCACGGCAGTCATCTGGGAGCGCGATCGGTTCGGACGTGGGAGTGGGCGTCGGTTTTGGAGTCTCGGATGCCGTGGGCGACTCGCTCTGCTCGGGCGAGGACCCAGCAGAAGAAGGCGATTGAGTAGGATCGCCGCCACATCCGGCGAGGACCGAGGTCATCAGCAGCACGGTGGCGATGGTGACGAGACGCGATGCTTTCATGGCCATACCGTAGCGCCGTCTCGCCGACGCAGCACGGAGGCTCGTCGGGCAGCGGGTAGGCCAGAATGAGGGGATGCCTCAGAACACACCAGGCGCCGTCGTCATCGGCGATGCCCTCATTGATGAGATCCACGACGCCGGCGGCGTGCGCGA
Source organism: Microbacterium sp. Y356 (assembly GCF_059445355.1). Taxonomy (NCBI): domain Bacteria; kingdom Bacillati; phylum Actinomycetota; class Actinomycetes; order Micrococcales; family Microbacteriaceae; genus Microbacterium; species Microbacterium sp. Y356. Next base: position 1,028,029 of record NZ_JCAIUE010000001.1, on the reverse strand, counting down.
GCTGGTCGGAGGTGCTGCGCTGAACGTGGCTGTCGGCCTCAGACGTCTCGGCGTGCCCACGACCCTCATTGCCATGGTCGGCGACGACGAAGCCGGTGCGCACATCCGTGAGTATCTCGGCGACCACGACGTTCGGCTGATTTCGAGCGAGGCGCCGCACGGATCGTCCCGTGCGATCGTGCAGCGCGACGCGCATGGTGAGCCAACCTACGTCTTCAACGAGGCGGCTCAGCGCCGCAGCATCCGCTACGGGCAGGAGGCTCGGCAGGCACTCCTCCATGCGGATCTCGCGGTGGTCAGCTGCTTCCCGTTCGATGTGCCGGCCGAGGTGGATGCCCTCGCCGAAGCGCTCGCGGGCGTCAGGGTCGCGATCGACCCCAACCCGCGTTCCGGCATGCTCAGCGATCGTGAAGAGTTCGTGCGCGGATTCGAGCGACTGGCTGCGGATGCCGCGATGGTCAAGGTCGGTGCGGACGATGCAGCGTTGCTCTACGACGGCGACCTTGACGCGCTGCGGTTGAGGCTGCGCGATCTGGGAGCAGACGCCGTGCTCGCGACGGCGGGCGAAGACGGTGCTGTGCTCGAGGCGGATGCCGGAACGTTCATTGCTCCGATTGCCGACTTACCAGGGCCGATCGTCGACACTGTGGGTGCCGGCGACGCCACCCTGTCTGCGGTCGCCGAAGGGCTTGTCGGCAAGCGCCCGCAGGCAGGGGAGGAGTGGCAGCGGCTGCTCGATCGGGCGATGGAAGTGGCTGCGGCGACCTGCCGTTCCGAAGGTGGATTGCTGCGCACGCCCGAGTCGCTTGAGACCGGCGAACGCGGAGTCCGCGGCAGCTGAACTGTCGATTTCTTACACCCGCTTCTGGCGGGTATGCTTGATAATCGCGCCCCCGGTTGGCTGTACAAGCTGGACGGGTGCGCATTGGCGAGTTACCCAAGCGGCCAAAGGGATCTGACTGTAAATCAGACTGCTCAGCATTCGGGGGTTCGAATCCCTCACTCGCCACCACAAGACTAGAAGGCCCCGCGCGAGCGGGGCCTTCAGTCGTTCGCGGGGACATCGGGTGCCGGAGGATGATCGCCACCCCGAAGAGATTTCGGTTAATCGCGTGACACTGGATGCCTGCATCCGCCACACTGAGAACCATGGGATCAGCGTTGACCACCATCGGACTACCTGTCGCACTCGGCATCATCATGCTCGGCCTGGGGCTCAGCCTCACGCTCGCGGACTTTGCGCGCGTGCTGAAACAGCCGAAGGCGGTGCTCGTCGCTCTCCTCTGTCAGCTCCTGGTGCTGCCCGCCATCTGCTTCGCACTTGTGCTGCTGTTTCAGCTCCCGCCCGTGTTGGCTGTGGGAATGATGATGCTTGCTGCCTCGCCAGGCGGCACGACAGCGAATTTGTACAGCCATTTGTTCCGCGGCGACATCGCGCTGAACATCTCTCTCACCGCGGTGAACTCGGTCATCGCCGTGATCACTCTTCCGGTGATCACGAACTTCGCGATCATGTACTTCAACCCGTTCGATGACCAGCTCGGTCTGCAGTGGGCCAAGGCGCTGGAGGTGTTCGCGATCGTGCTGCTTCCCGTTGCGATCGGGATGCTGGTGCGACGCTTCTGGGCGAAGTTCGCAGACCGCATGGATAAGCCGGTGCGCATCGCCAGCGTGGTCATCCTCGTCGTTGTGATCGGCGGTGCTGTGGCATCCAATTGGGAACTCCTGATCGACAATTTCGCGCAGCTTGCCCTGATCACGATGTTGTTCTGCCTCATCAGTCTCGCGATCGGGTTCTGGGTGCCGCGGATGCTGAAGGTGGGCAGGCGGCAGTCGGTAGCGATCTCGTTCGAGATCGGCATCCACAACGCCACCCTGGCGATCGTCATCGCGCAGACAGTGTTGGGTTCGGTCGAGCTGAGCCTGCCCGCGGCGGTCTACGGCGTTCTCATGTTCTTCATCGCCTTCGGATTCGGCTTCCTCATCCGCGAGCGTGAGCCGAGTGTCGTGGCAGCTTCATAGACTGGACGGATGCGAGCGCTCACCGAACCGGACGTCCGTGCATCCTTCATCAATGCGCAGGAGGATGAGTTCTCGCTGATCGAGATGCCCCATGATTTCCTGCTCGTCGACTGGGAGTTTCACGACTTTCTCGCCTGGCGAGACCCGGCGTCGAGCAAACGCGGCTGTGTCGTCGTTGAGACTGATCGAGGCATCACTGGGATCGTGCTGCGGGCGAGTGACCCTGGTCGCACACGCTCTGGCATGTGCAACATCTGCCACACGATGCAGCCTGGCAACCAGATCGCGCTCTTCTCTGCGCGGCGAGCGGGGGCTGCTGGTCGCCGAGGCGACAGTGTCGGCACCTATATGTGCACCGACCTGTCCTGTCACGAGAGCGTGCGGCTCGCGCATCCGCTCGCGCCCAGCGAAATCCGCGCCGAAGGGCAGGTCGACATGCGACTCGACGGCACGCGTCGACGCATGGAGCGCTTCGTCGCGCGCGTCTACGAAGGAACGGACTGATCTCGAGCCGCGGCTAGGCTGGCGGAGTCCGTCCAGTGCTTCAAGGGAGATGCCATGAGCGATGCCATTCTGTTCTCAGTCGATGAGGGGTTGGCTCGGCTGACGCTGAACCGTCCCACGCGCCTCAATGCGTTCAACGCCGACCTCGCCCAGGCCTGGCGCGACGCGACGACCGAGGCGACGTCGCGTGATGATGTGCGGGCCATCCTGTTGGATGCCGCTGGCCCCGCCTTCTGCGCGGGCGGTGACGTGATCGATATGGCGACGACGATGGGCGAGGGGTCGCAGATCGCCGATCTTGCGGGCGTCATCAACGTCGGCATCCGTGCGCTGACCGAGTCGGCGATCCCGGTGGTTGCGGCAGCCCACGGCACAACAGCGGGCGGGGGCCTCGGCATCCTGCTCTGCTCGGACTACGCCGTCGTCGGCGCGCGCTCCAAGATCGGCAGCCTGTACGCGAACATCGGGCTCACCCCTGACCTGTCGGTATCCGCCCAGATTGCGGCCGCGGTCGGGCAGCGCCGCGCCCTGCAGTTGGTGTTGCAGGATCGGCTACTCACCGCAGAAGAGGCGCAGGAGTGGGGGATCGCTGCCGAGATCGTCAGCGGAACGGATGCTGCGGACGAGGCCGATCGGGTACGCGAACGGGCGGAGGAGATCGCGCGATTCTGGCTCGCCGGTGCTGCTGTCGCCTATGGGCAGGCGAAGCGCCTCGTGCGCTCCAGGCCGGAGCGCACTTTTGCCGAGCAGCTAAGCGAGGAGGCACGCTCCATCGGCGCCGCCTTCGACACGGCGGATGCCAAGGCGCGCGTCGCGGCGTTTGCTGCAGCATCCGCGAAGAAGTCACGCTGACGCACCTGATTTATGCACAAACGCGCGACGTCACCGTTCGACGGGATCCGCGCGTGGCAGGATGAAAGCAACGTCGGCCGAAGAGGGGAACACCATGTCAGAGGTCACAACTGAGCAAACAGGGAAGGCGAACGCCTCCCTCATGATCAGAGGAGCGATCTGGATCGCCATCGGTGCGCTGATCGCGGCTGCCATCGTCTGCGTCATCTGGGTTCTCGTCGGCAATCAGGACGGCATCATCGGCCGCGCATTCCTGACAATTCTGCTACTCGCAGCGTTCGCCGGAATCGCGATTCTTGAGGCTGGTCTCGCCCCGAACCGCCCGGAGTGGCTGGCGCTTGCCAGCATGATCACCTGGATCGTCGCGCTCCTCGTTGGTGCGGTCAAGATCTGGCTGCCCACGACGCTGGGCGATTACGCCGGAGGTGTTGGTCGCTTCTTCATGCTGCTGCTCGTCATCGGTGTGATGCAGCTCGCGCTACTGCATCTGCGCCTGTTCACACCGGCAGCTCGCCGCTATGTGACGACCTTCACCCAGGTCATCTACTACGTCACCGTCGCGATTCTGGTGCTGCTGGTGGGGATGCTCGTGATTTACCTCACGTTCCCGGATACCTTCGACTTTGACGAGCTGTACTGGCGCATCGTCGTCGCGCTGGCGATTCTCGCCGCGGTCGGAACGACTCTCATCCCGCTGTTGAACGCGCTGTTCGCCCCTAAGAAGCGCGAGGCCACGGTGGCCCACTACGCGCCCAACTCGTTCGCTGCTGCTCCGGCAGTTGCGGCTGTTGCAGCGCCGGTTGCTCAGCAGTGGCCGACCTATGCTGATGGGGCGACTCCGCTCCCTGTGCTCCAGGACGGATCACCAGACTGGAACGCGTACTACACCGGGTACCCGACGCAACAGCAGGCCCAGTTCCCTGCTCCGGCGCAGGGCTTCCCGGTCGCACCGGACTACCCGCAGGCGCCAGCGGTTCCGCAGGCGCCCGGCCTGCCTGAAGCGCCCAGCGTGCCCGAGGTGCCGGTTGTTCCGGAGATTCCTGCTGCACCAGAGGTGCCTGGGTTCGAGCAGCCCGCACCAGAGGTTCCTGCCGCGCCGGAGCAGCCTGCCCCGGGTCAGCATCCCGCTCCTGGTTCGTTCCCGCCCCCGCCGCCGGCGCCCCCGCAGTGAGCGGCGGCGTGAGTGACGTTCGGCAACTGCAGGCACTTGCCTCGGATATAGCTCGTGAGGCGGGCGATCTCGCCCGCCAGCGGCGGGCCGAGGGTGTCTCATTGGCAGCGACGAAGTCGACGGTCGCCGACATCGTCACCGAAGCGGACCGTGAGGTGGAAGCGCTCATCCGCTCGCGGCTGCAGGCGGAGCGTCCTGGGGATGGATTCCTCGGTGAAGAATCCGGCGGAGCCCGCAGCACCACCGGTGTGACGTGGGTCGTCGACCCGATCGACGGCACTGTGAACTATGCGTACGGCATGCCGGCGTACAGCGTCAGCATCGGGGCCGTTCAAGGCGATGCTGACCCGAGCGGTTGGACGTCCCTGGCCGCGGCTGTCTACAGCCCCGTTCTGGGGGAGATGTTCACGGCAGCACGCGGTGAGGGCGCCTGGCTGGATGGCACGCGGCTCTCCGTCAACACTGAGACACCGGCGGGAGCGCTGCTTGCGACCGGGTTTGGCTACGATCCGGCCACGCACGACGGGGATCTGGCCACGGTGCGTCGAGTCATGCCGCTTGCTCGCGACCTGCGCCGGGGCGGATCCGCGGCGCTTGATCTGAGCTACGTCGCGGCAGGTCGGTTGGATGGCTACTTCGAGCGTGGACTGAAGCCGTGGGACTTCGCGGCCGGCGCGCTCTTGGTCGCAGAAGCCGGTGGCACGGTGTCGCGGTATGACACGGCATCCGATCGTCCGATGCTGATCGCGGCTGGTCCTGCCCTGCACGACAGAATTTCAGCGATATTCAACAACGAGAACTGAGGGCGTGTACATGGCATTCTCAGCGCCAGCGCGCTAAGGTTTATCTGTTCGTTACCTTCGTTGCCCGAACTTCGAGGGTCCCCCCCGCTTCTGTACAAACCCCGAGAGAACCGTTTTGCCCTTCGATTCCCCCATGGCTGAGCCTGCGCCCACGCGCCGTTCCAGCCGTCACCGCACCGCGGATTCCGCGACCCCGGTTGGCGTCGAAGTGACGTCAGTGGATGCTGTCGCCTCTCTGGTTGAAGCTGTCGTGCTGCCGCTTTCGCGTCGAGCCGTCCGCGAGCGCCAGCGCGCCACGATGTCCGCCGTGCCACAGATCGTCGATGAGCCTGTTGTTGTCGATGAGCCCGTTGTCGTCGATGAGCCGGTTGTCGTCGATGAGCCCGTTGTCTTGGATGAGCCGGTTGCTGCTTCTGTTGCTGATCCGTTCGTCTCAGCCTCCCGTGCGTTCCGTGCTGTCGCCACAGAGCCTTCGTTCTTCGTCGCTGCTTCCGAGCAGTCGCTTCCGGCCGAAGCGACCACGATTCACGTAGCCCCGCGCAAGAGCAAGGTCCGCCGCAAGATTTACACGGCCGGTGCCACGGTGGGTGTCATGGGAATCGCGGGTCTGCTTGCAGTATCGATGACGCTTCCGACAGAGGCCGTCGCGGCCGCGCAAGGTGCCCAGGTGAAGTCGGCCACCTCGTTGGTGGCGACGGGGTCGCAGCTGCTGGCATCCGATGCTACTGACGACGAGATTCAGGCGTACGTCGCCTCATCCGATGTGCAGAACGAAACGATCCAGCGCACGGAGAACTTCACGACGGCGTCCCTCGTCGACCTCGCCGCGGAGCAGGGTATCCACTACTCCAACGCGCTCTACACGAATGACCCGGATGCCGCCATCCAGTGGCCGTTCGTGGTCGGTGTGGCGATGAGTTCGCCGTACGGAATGCGCGACACCGGCATGCACGAGGGTCTTGACCTCGTTCCCGGTGCGGGTGCTCCTGTGCAGGTGATCGCCGACGGAACCGTGCGCATCGCGACCGAGTCCGGCGGTAACTATGGTGTGACCGTCTACGTCGATCACGTCATCGACGGAAAAGTCATCACGAGCCATTACTCGCACATGCAGTACGGGTCATTGCGGGTTACCGCAGGCGAGAAGATCGAGGTTGGTGACATCATCGGCCTGGTCGGCAACACGGGTCGTTCCTACGGTGCGCACATGCATTTCGAGCTGATCGTCAATGGTTCGACCATCGACCCGCTGCCCTGGTTGCAGGCAAACGCGGGAAGGGACGACTACTAACGGTCTCGGTTTTTGAGAACGCCGAAGAACTGGTATTCTCGTATAGTTGCCTTCTGGGCAGCGAGCGCCCCGATAGCTCAGTGGTAGAGCACTTCCATGGTAAGGAAGGGGTCCCGGGTTCGAATCCCGGTCGGGGCTCGCAGCATTCATCTCACGCGGACGGATGCCTCGCGGCAGGGTAGCTCAGCTGGTTAGAGCGCACGACTCATAATCGTGAGGTCGCGGGTTCAAGCCCCGCTCCTGCTACAGATGAAAACCCCCGGGAAATCGGGGGTTTTGTCGTATCTGGCTAGTGGACCGGAGCGGCGCGGGGGAGAGTTGTGCCGGGTTTGTGCCGGTTGAGTCCCAATTTAGGCCTGATGTCGGGGGTCGCCAGCAGACTCGTCATATGACTGACGGACACTACGGGAGTCGCGCGATACCGATCGACGATCCCAGCGAACTTGCTGCGGTGCAGCACATCCGGGACAGGTTGGCGCTGGTGCCGCAGATTGCTGAACGGTGGAATCGGATCGCGCGCGGGAAAGCAGGTCCACGAAGCGAGTTGGCCCGCGACGACGCTTTGACGCATTGGACGCGTGTCAGCTCCCACGTCGTACACAATCTGCACCATGCAGTTGACTGCCTGCGTGCGCTCGGTGTTCTGATCCCGCCCGAGGGCGAACTCATCATTCCCTACGTCGCGCATTTCCCGGTGGCGCGCTCAGGACTCGAGGCCGCTTCGACTGCACTTTGGATCTTGCATCCGGATGATCCCCGACAGAGGATCGAACGCCATCTGCGAAACCTCTGGCGCGAGGTCAGCGATGAGGCATCGTTCGTGGGGGCTTCGGAGCGCCTAGCTACCGCCGACTTGATGCATCTCGCGGATCGGCAGCGCAAGGGACAAAAGGCGTGGAAGCGTAAGTACGTGGACCATATCCGGGCGGTAGCGGCGCGAGCAGGAGTGGCCGATCCCACGCTGGGACGGCATGCCGTCGGCTTCGCCGAGATTACTCGCGAGGCCACAGTCGCGACCGGGCTGCCCGGCGGCCACGGGGAGATGGTCTGGCGGATGATTAGCGGCCTGAGTCATCCATCGATGCTCCGCATCGTTCGCTTCATGCCACGAACCGAACTCGCCGAGCGTGAGGACGGGATGCTCAACGTGCAGATCAGCAATGACACGCAGACACTTCAATACACGGTAGATGCTCTCGTCCTCCAGCTCACGACAGCGCTGGACGTTCTAGTGTGGCGCAAGCTCAAGATCGGGATTCCGATCGAGTACTCACGGCTTTAGATTGTTGCAGCGGCATCAGCGATCGCTGAAACGGAGGCAGATCTCACGTTTCATGACTGGCTTCCACCCGATGAGAGGGCCTGGCGACGAGCCCAGCGATTCTCCGCGCGACCGACGAGCTGTGAGAACTTTCTTTACTCGTTCAAGGCCGGCCTAGCGGCCGGCGCAGTGGATAGGATCGCCGCGCTGCGGTGCGTCCGTCCTCGCTGCGCTCCGGGCGGGCGCTCCTCGGCAACGGTCCTATCCACTACCTGGCACCACTCCAGGCGGGAGCAGGCTCACTGTCCGGGCTCACCGATAGACTCTCACCCGTGCTCCAGTACGACGCCCCATCACGTTGTAGCGTTCCCTATGGCGCCAAGTTCCGGTGGTACGGCTACCCGCAATGCACCGTTGGCGATGACTTCAACACTGCGCTAGAAGTTCTTCTGGCCACGATCTCACGCGAAGGCCGACTGTGGAGCCCGGCCGCAAAGGCGATGGCGAAGGCTGAGTTCAAGCAGCGCCTAAAGAAGGCGATGAACGGTCGTTTGAACCCCGTAGACGAGGTTCCCCCGGTCGATGTCCGCAATCCGCCGCCCCTTTATGAGATTCGATGGCAGCACATCCCTGTAACAGAGCGCGATGCGGAGGGAGCGGTCAGACACAGGCAGGTACTCGTGCGGATGTATCATTCCGAGCCCACCGCAACGCCGGAGTACTTCGTCGGGCATCACGCGCATGAAAAGCTCACCGACATCGAGGACATCAACGGTGCCCAGCAGATCGAGATCGGGGTTGCCATCAAGTGGTACGCCCACGGCGAACCTTCGACATGGGGAATTGCAGATCAGCAAGCGTCGATATAGAGTTTAATCTATGGAACTTACCGGTGCCCAGCTGGAAGAACTCGCAGACTCGCTCGTTGAATCAGACGACCAGCTGCTTGAGAAGCTGGTCAAGCTTCGTCAGGCTCACGGATTGACGCAGTCGGACGTCGCCGAACGCATGGGCGTGAGTCAACCGACTGTCGCCGCGTTCGAGCGGTACGACGCCAACCCCACGCTGTCGACGATCCGTCGTTACGCCCTGGCTGTCGGGGGGTCGATTGACCACGTCGTTGAGGACTTCTGCTGCGCTTTCACTAACGAGGTGTTTGCGGTGTTCTCTGGCACGCCTTCCGCCGCATGGCAACGGCCACGCTCCTTCGACTGGTCATGGTCGGACGGACCCGCTCAAGTCGAGGCCCATGTCATCCGCTGACGAGGTGATTGTCGACGTCCAGAGTCTCGTCGAGGCCACGACATTGCTGGGGATCAATGTGTCTCAGCTGTCGGCTGTTCGACATCTTGACGCCACGCCGACGGAGGACTTCGAGATTGACCCGCGTTACTCGCTGACAGCCGACTTTCGCGATGACGGCGCTGGCTTCCGTGTAAGGCTGGTTACTGAGATCGAGACTCCGATCGGACAAGTCGAGTGCGGTGTCTACGCTGAGTATGAACACACGGGCGTTCGCCTAGGACCAGGATCTTCTGAAGCGTTTAACGAATACGTGAACGGCGTCGCCCTGATGCACATCATCCCTTTTGTGCGCCAGTCGATCGCCGACGTGACTCTACGGGTGTTCAACTCGCCGCTGCTAATGCCAATTCTTCAACGCGGACAGATGACATTCGATTTGAAGATTGATGCAGAGTAGACCAGTTCAAGTCGCTATCTTCTAACTCCAAACGCACTGGGAAAAATAAAGTGAGCCACTCGGTTGTGCCGGTTCCGTGCCGGTAGCTCCGCTGAAATCACCCTCAACCAGCCGCGACCAACCACGACAACTTCCGCGGAATCACGCGGCAAACGACGGCCAACGAGCACCCACCGGCCCACGGCATACGACTCATAATCGTGAGGTCGCGGGTTCAAGCCCCGCTCCTGCTACAGAGATATAACCCCCGAACCCCTTGGAAACGTAGGGAAGCTCGGGGGTTTTGCTTTGCCCGAATGCAGCGCTGAAACTCACTGCCGAGTTCGCCGCTGACCGCCTGAGCGATACCCCGCGTGAATCCCTGGACGCACCCCTACCGAAGTTCGACGGGCCGAGCGTCCAGAGCGGGTGAGGGAGTGTCCGGCGGCCCATCGCCCCCGTGGACCGCCGGTCGGAGTTACCCGAGAATAGGCCTACCCGAATAGGCCCGTGGATTTACCCTCCGCCACCAAGCCTATGGCGCACAGGGAAAACCGCTTGAAGGGTTGCCAACGGACGATCCGATGCGGTATACCGACCACGATGGGGTCGCGAGGACTTCGCAGGCGCAACGAGTGGTTCAGGTGGTTGCGCTGAGCGGCGGCATGTGCGGGATCGGTATGGGGCGCCGCGCCCGCTCGTGCGCGTAGAACTTGTGCACGTCTTCGAGAACTTCGAACGGGCTCATGTAGCGGGCAGCGAGGGGAAGATCGCGCAGCCACACGACTTCGATGTCGTTCGGGTCCAACTGGTACAAGCACGCGATCGTTCGACGTGCGTCGTTCGGACGGTATCGGTGATCGTGGATCAGCCACTCGGTGTCGGTGATCTTCTTCAACTCGAACCGGGGATCGGGCATCGCGGACATATCAACACTCCAATCATTTCAGAACCAGTGTCGGCTCGTTTCCGAATCAGTGTCGGTCTGAAGGGCTCGCAGAAGCCAGCCCTTGACAAAAGGCATCAAGGTGCGCTTTCATGCGACCGGCGGTGAACTCACACACGATCGAGCGGGACAAGGGTGAGCGGACAATCTCACCCGCTCGGCAGGTGCGTCCACCCATCAGGCGTCGAGACCATTTTACGAAACCCGCTTTGAAGAATCAAACAGTTTGGTCGTGTACCTCATCGGCGTAACGGGCTCTAAACCGACGAAGACCCCCACCCGGCCCGAAGGCTAGGGGGCGGCTTTAGGTGCGTCAGATCAGCGCGGGTCGTGACCAGCGGCGCGGTTGCGACTAGTGAGCTCATCGATAACGAGTTCGCCTGTGGCATTCAGTCGCGTCATAAGTTCCTCGATGCGGTCCGGCTCGATGGTTGGCGAGGCCGCCTCGTCGAAAAGGAACTGAAGCGGGATCGCCGGATGAATCCAGATCGTTGCCCGTCGCTGATCTCCGGCGACGGGAAGCCACGTCATCATGAAGCTCTCTTGCCGCCGGAGCTTCGTCCCAACAATGATCTTCAGATGAGCGAGCGTCGCGTCATCGATCTCAATAGGTTCCGACGTTCCGTCATATCTCAAAATCCCCATAGTGAACCGTACCCCGGCAACGATGAAAGACTCCAAAATAGACGAGGCTGGCGGGGGCGCGGTCGTTGTTCAGCCTCCCGACGGGTTTTCGAGCGGCCTGCCTTCATCGTCGGTGGTCTCAACCTCGAGTATCTATTCAGTGTCCTCGGGGGCACCGGGGGAGGGGCCCTTGGTCGTCGGCAGATCGACCCCTGCTTCCAGAGGATCGAATGCAGCGCCTCCGATCATGAAAATCCCGCGCTGCGGCATCCAGAAGTCACCGAGTCTGGTTTGCCGAGGCAATGGTTCGATCACGCCGAGATCCTCGCCGCGGATGGATGCCTGCGACGTATCGACGATCCACATTCGTCGGAGGCGTGCTTTGAACAGCTGTTCGTTCGGAGTCTTCCCCGTCATTCCGATCCGCCCGGCCCGGAGCGACGGGCCAGCGACTGCGCCCAGTGCGGAGAGGAACCGTTCGCTCTGCCAGAAACGAGCAGGTAGCGAACTGGCGACGCGGGACATAATCCGCGTCATAGGCGTGGCGGCGAGCGTGACCGACCAGCGGAGATCGACCTCGTCGCCGATGGTCACGATGGAGGTGCGCTCGCCGACCCATTCGACATCGATCCTGTGAACGGAGGTGGACTCCAGCGCTCGCCCGAAGTAGCGGGGGCAGGAGACGGTCGCATTGACGGTGGTGTAGATAGTCCAGGCATCCGCAGGAGTGCGCAGCCAGACAGACGTATACCCCGGGCCGATCGAGGTGACGGGGAACCGGCGGAGACCCAGCACGTAGCCGGAGCTGAAAGGCAGGCTCATGAGTGCGTACCCGGCGAAGCGCTCCGTATTGCCGGGTTCGAGCTCAGAGCGAATCTCCGCTTCAGTCACGAGATTGCGAACACTGTCCATAGTGTCCTCCCGATCCCACGGTACTCGCCCTGGGGCCAGATGGGAGGTCATCCAGAAGTGCCCTGCCCCCAACATGTGGGATCGCCGCGTAGGGCACCCGTCGCGCGGCGCGCTACTTCGCGGTGCTCTTGAACCCGCGCAACCTCAGGCTGTTGCCCACCACGAACACGCTCGACAGGGCCATGGCCGCGCCGGCGAGCATCGGGTTCAGCATTCCGAGCGCGGCGATCGGGATCGCGGCGACGTTGTAGGCGAAGGCCCAGAACAGGTTCGACTTGATCGTTCCGAGCGTCTTGCGAGACAGCCGGATCGCGTCGACCGCGCTGCGTAGGTCACCGCGGACGAGTGCGATATCGGATGCTTCGATCGCGACGTCCGTACCGGTTCCCATGGCCAGACCGAGGTCAGCCTGAGCCAGCGCCGGAGCATCATTCACACCATCGCCGACCATCGCGACGACCTTGCCCTCGGCCTGCAGGCGCTTGACGACCTCGACCTTGTCCCTCGGCAGAACCTCGGCGATGACCTCGTCGATCCCGACCTCTGCGGCGATCCGGCGGGCGACAGCTTCGTTGTCTCCCGTCAGCAGCACGGGGGAGAGGCCGAGCTTCTTCATCTGCGCGATCCCCTCGGCGCTGGTCGGCTTGACGGTGTCTGCGATAATCAGGATGCCGCGGGCAGCCCCGTCCCATCCAACAGCGACGACGGTCTTGCCTTCGCGTTCGGCGGCAGCCTTGGCGTCGGAGACAACCGGCGACAGAGCGAGTGACCAGTCGGCCAGCAGCGAATCGCGACCGACAATGACGCTGTGCCCGTCGATGACGCCCTGCACGCCCTTGCCCTCGATGTTTGCGAAATCGGTGACCGTTGCCAGCGAGCCGGTCTTCGAGACCGCGGCCTTCGCAATGGCCTGAGCAATCGGATGCTCGGATGCATCCTCCAGCGCTCCCGCCAGGCGCAGCAGCTCATCGGCATCCGTACCGACCTCGGCAACCACGTCGACGAGCGTCATCTTGCCTGTCGTGACGGTTCCGGTCTTGTCGAGCACGATCGTGTCGACCTTGCGGGTGGACTCGAGTACCTCAGGGCCCTTGATGAGAATGCCCATCTGCGCGCCGCGTCCGGTGCCGACGAGAAGGGCGGTCGGGGTCGCGAGTCCCAGCGCACATGGGCAGGCGATCACCAGCACCGCAACGGCTGCGGTGAAGGCGGCGGCAACGGGGAAGCCCGCCAGCAGCCATCCGGCGAGAGCAACGATCGCGATCGCAATGACGATCGGCACGAAGACGCCCGAGATTCGATCGGCGAGGCGCTGGACCTCAGCCTTGCCGGTCTGTGCCTCCTCGACGAGTGTTGCCATCTGCGCGAGCTGCGTGTCAGAGCCGATCCTTGTCGCGCGCACCACAAGTCGTCCGCTGGCATTGACGGTTGCTCCGGTTACGACATCACCCACGGTGACCTCAACGGGAACAGATTCGCCCGTGAGCATCGAGGCATCCACGGCCGATACGCCAGAGGTCACGACGCCGTCGGTGGCGATCTTCTCGCCAGGACGAACGAGGAACTCGTCGCCGACGTGCAGTTCCTCGATCGGCACGAGAATCTCGACTCCGTCGCGCAGCACAGAGACGTCCTTCGCGCCGAGCTCGAGTAGCGCGCGCAGCGCCGCACCGGCTTGACGCTTGGCACGCTTCTCGAAGTAGCGACCGGCGAGGATGAACATCGTCACCCCGGCGCCGACCTCGAGATAGATGTTCGCCGCGCCGTCAGAGCGGGAGAGGCTGAACTCGAAGCCGTGTGTCATCCCTGGCATCCCGGCGGTGCCGAAGAAGAGCGCGTACAGGGACCAGAAGAATGCCGCGAGGGTGCCCATCGAGATGAGCGTGTCCATGGTGGCTGCGCCGTGCTTCAGATTTGTCCAGGCGGCCTTGTGGAAAGGCCACGCACCCCAGACGATCACGGGCGCGGCCAGCGCCAGCGACGCCCACTGCCAATAGGTGAACTGCAGCAGAGGAACCATCGCCATCAGGATGACCGGCACAGTCAGAATGATCGAGATGATCAGCCGCTGGCGCAGTGAAGTGAGCTCGGGGTCGGCGTCGCTCGCCGGGGCATCCTTCGCGTTACGAGGCGCGGGCAGCGTCGCGGTGTATCCCGCCTTCTCGACCTCGGCAATGAGGGCAGTGGAGTCATAGCCCGACGGCACCCTCACCTTCGCTTTCTCGGTCGCGTAGTTGACGGTGGCTGCGACGCCATCAAGCTTGTTCAGCTTCCGTTCGATACGCGTCGCGCAAGAAGCGCAGGTCATCCCGCCGATTTCGAGCTCGACGCTCGAATCGGCGAAGTCCGCGGCGGTCGACACCTTCATGATCGTCGTCGGCTCAGGCGCGGACGGCGGAGTAGCCCGCCTCATCGACGGCCGCCAGCACGTCGGCATCGGCGAGAGGAGCGTCTGCCGTCACGACGAGCTTGCCGGTCTTGGCGCTGACCTCGATGCCTTCTACTCCTGCGATCTGGCTGACCTCTTCGCGGACGGACATCTCGCAGTGGCCGCAGGTCATTCCGGTCACCTGGTATTCGGTGGTGCTCATGTCTTGATCCTCTCGCTTGAACGCCCCGGATGGGCGTTCACTCAGAGTAACAGAATACCCCAGGGGGGTATTCCTGAAGACGTTGCCGAGTCATTTCTTCTGGTGAATGACGGCTGGCGTGGCTCTGGACGCGTGTATGCGTCTTCCGCCATACTTCAGCGGGGCATAGTTCGCGGAATTAGCCCCATCAATCACTGACGAAGGGTCAAACTCATGTCTTTCTGGTCTGCAATCTGGGATGTGCTGCTGTGGGCGCTGACCTTCACGGTCTTCATCGCCTACCTGATGGCACTTTTCTCGATCATCAGCGACCTGTTCCGCGACCACAAGCTCAACGGCGTCGCCAAGGCAATCTGGTTGATCTTCCTGATCTTCCTGCCGTTGCTCACCGCTCTCGCCTACCTCATCTTCCGTGGACGCGGCATGAGCGAGCGTGCGGCTGCTCAGCAGCAAGCCGCCAAGGATGCAGCGGACCGCTACATCCGTACCGTCGCGGGCAACCCGGTCGAGGACATCGCTCGCGCCAAGGAACTGCTCGACGCGGGGACGATCACCGCTGACGAGTTCGCCCAACTGAAGGCGACGGCGCTCGCGAAGAGCTGACTTCATCGCCTGACAAGAGGCTCCCGACTTCGGTCGGGGGCCTTTTTCGTGTGCCCAGGGAATCGGGCCATGAGACGATGTCCGCACTGCTGCGACGAGAGGAACTCCCATGCCCATCTCTACCGCCGATCTCTATGACGAGCTCGAAGAGAGCATCCAATCCTTGCCGGTGCAGTTTCGCTCGTTCGGACGCAAGGCCGCGTTCGACGGCCGCATCCGCACGATTCGCTGCCTGGAAGACAACGCGCTCGTGAAGTCGATGTTGGCGACGCCCGGCGACGGAGCCGTGCTCGTCGTCGATGGGGGTTCTTCGCTGCAGACAGCACTGATGGGCGACCTGATCGCCGAATCCGCTGTCGCGAATGGCTGGGCAGGCGTTGTCATCAACGGCGCGATTCGCGACAGCGTCGCGATCGACGGCCTCGATCTCGGCGTGAAGGCGCTCGGAACGAACCCGCGCAAGAGTGCCAAGCTCGGCGCCGGTGAGGTCGATGTCGACATCTCGTTCGCGGGAGTGCTCTTCCGAGTGGGCGCTCATCTGTACAGCGACGAGGACGGCATCCTCATCGAGCGGTGACGGCTTGCTTCCAGTCGCGATTTCTGTCGCCCAAGCGTGGCTCAAGCGACAGAAATCGCGACGGGAAGGCCGGGGTGCAGGATCAGGCGATCGCGCGCAGGCCGTCCAGCAGCGGAGTGGTCGGACGGCCGATGAGTCGGGACAGCGTGCCATCGGTGTCGGAGAGTCCACCGGCGCGGATGCCAGCATCCAGACCCGTCATGAAGGCCGCGAACCCGGCATCCGACCCGGCAGATTCGAGCGCGGCGGCGTGCTCTTCGGCCGACAGCGACTGGTATTGCACAGGCTGGCCTAGTACCTCGGTAAGCGTGGCTGCCAGCTCGGTGTAGTCCCAGGCGGTGTCGCCGGCGAGCTCGTACACCTCTCCGATGTGGCCTTCCTCAAGCAGGACGACGGCCGCGGCATCTGCGAAGTCGCGGCGGCTGGCCGATGCGACCTTGCCGTCACCGACACTCGCCGCGAGCACCCCGGATGCGCTGACCTGGGCGAAGTCGCGCGCGTAGTTCTCGGTGTACCAGTTGTTGCGCAGGATCACTGCGGGAACGCCGGATGCCGCGATGAACTCTTCGGTCGCCTTGTGCTCCGGTGCGATCGGCAGAGTGCTGGTGGTGGCATTCGGCAGACTCGTGTAGACGAGCTTCGCGACACCGGCTGCCTTCGCGGCATCCACCACGGTCTGGTGCTGCGCCACGCGAGCGCCGAGCTCCGAACCGGAGATCAGCAGCACGGCATCGACGCCTTCAACGGCCGTCGTGACCGTGGCGGCGTCGTTGTAGTCCAGCGTGACGACGCGCACTCCGCGATCGGCGAGGTCGGACGCCTTTGTGAGGTCGCGGGCTCCGGCCACGATCGACGCCGGATCTGCGCCGCGGGTGAGGAGGCTGTCGATGACGAGGCGGCCGAGCTGTCCGGTCGCACCGGTGATGAGAATGTTCATGTGGGTCCTTTCGTGGGGAAGATCATCGGGGACAACTCGCTGCGCACCGATAACCTTCCGATCCAGTGGTACCCACTTTGAAGTAAGGTACCCACATGACCGTTAGTTTTGCGCAGATTCAGGAGAAAACTCCCAACGTCTTCGACGAGGGCTGTGGCACCCGGATCATCCTCGACCACGTCATGAGCAAGTGGGGTGTGCTCGTGCTGGCCTGCCTGTCTGACGGCACCCATCGCTGGGGTGAGCTGCGCCGCACTATCGGCGGCATCAGCGAAAAGATGCTCGCCTCCACATTGCGCACTCTCGCAGATGACGGTCTCGTGCATCGGGAGTCGCTTCCCCAGGTGCCACCGCACGTCGAATACAGCCTCACGCCGCTCGGACGAGATCTCATGGAGCGGATGCTGCCAATGGTCGCGTGGGTCGCCGACAACGCCGACGGGATGCTGGGACGCGACGAGGCCTGAACGGCCGTGCGCAGGCCGGGCTCAGGCCGTGCTCAGGCCGTGCGCAGAATCCGGGCCGTTGTGCGCGCGCTGAAGTACAAACTCTCCACCGGGACACGCTCGTCGGCGGCGTGGAACTGGCCGTACACATCGAAGTCGTCGGGCACCCGCAGCGGCACGAAACCGTATCCGTTCACACCCAGACGGGCGAAGTGCTTGTTGTCGGTCGAAGCCGGCAGCAGATAGGGCACGACGACACCATCGGGGTCTTCGGCGCCGATGGCTGCGGAGATCACATCGATGAACGGGCCGTCGATCGGTGCATCAATCGGGGAGATCATCCGCTGCCAGGACACTTCGACCGTGTCTCCGGCGAGCGTCTCGATGCCCTCGCGCAGGGCAGCTTCGCCATCGGGCAGCGCCCGGATATCCAGCGTCGCGTGTGCGCTACCGGGGATGATGTTGCTCTTGTCCCCGGCACGCAGCACGGTCGGTGCCGCGGTGTTCCGCGCCGCGGCGGCGATTACGCGTCCCACGAATCCGAGATCTTCGAGCTCCGCATCCAGGTTCTCGTCGGTGAACTCGACCCCGCGGGCGGCGCCGAACACTTCGAGGAACCGTTCCAATGCGGGCGTGCGCACCACCGGGAAGCGGTGCGCGCCGATGCGGGCCACGGCGCCAGCGAGCTGCGGCACAGGATCGCTCGGGAGCGGCCGTGATGCGTGCCCGGCCTCACCACGTGCAGTCAGCTTGACGCTGCCGACGCCCTTCTCTGCGGTCGCGAGCAGATACGCGCGGCGGCCCTCGGCCAACGGCACCGAGAACCCACCGACCTCGCTGATCGCTTCGCTTGCCCCGGCGAACAGCTCGGGCCGGTTGTCGACCAGCCAGGATGCACCCCACACGCCGCCGCTCTCTTCATCTGCGAGGAACGCGAAGATCAGATCCCGACGAGGGCGGATGCCGGAACGCGCGAAATGCCGTGCCACTGCGAGGATGACGCCGGCGAAGTTCTTCATGTCGACCGCGCCGCGCCCGTACAGCAGGCCGTCTTCGATGTCGGCGCCGAATGGCGGATGGGTCCAATCCTCAGCGTTGACCGGAACGACATCGAGGTGGGCGTGCACGATCAGCGCCGCGGCATCCGCTTCGCTGCCGACGATGCGCGCGATCACGCTGCCGCGTCCGAGGATCGGCTCGACGAATGTCGTCTCGATTCCCACTTCCTCCAGCGCAGCCTGCACGAAGCGCGCCGCGCGAGTCTCGCCGTCGCCGATCGTCTCGAGGTCGCCGGTGTTGACGCTCTCGATCCGGATGAGATCGCGGACGAAGCGGAGCGCTTCTTCTTCCAGCAGGCTGTGGGTCACCACCTCAGCGTATGGCGGATGCCGTGTGCATTACGCGCGGTTACTTCTCGAATCGGAGACTCGGGTGTTCACGTGGTTCACTCACTCTCGTGAACAACTCCCGTGTGAAGAAGAATTTTCTGTCCGTTCTCGGCGTGCTGGCGGCCGGCGCGCTGACTCTGTCGATGGCGGCCTGCGCGGGAGGCGAAGACACCGCTGATGGCGGCAATGCTGGCAATGCCGACGAGACCAAGATCGTGCTCGGAGCCGACGATGGCACCGAAGAGCACTGGACGATCCTGAAGGACAAACTGGCAGAAGAGGGCATCGAGCTCGAGGTGCGCACCATCACCGACGCCGTGCAGCTGAACCAGGGCGTGCAGGATGGCGAGCTGGACGTGAACCTGTTCCAGCACCTCATCTTCCTGTCTGACTTCAACGTGAACAGCGGCGGCACGCTCGTGCCGATCGGCGCCACCGCCGTGTACCCGCTCGCGCTGTACTCCCAGGAGTACACCGACGTTGCCGACCTCCCTGAAGGCTCCACCGTTGCCCTGCCGAACAACCCGACCAACCTCGCCCGCGCCCTGCTGAACCTGCAGCGTGCAGGGCTGCTCGAACTCGAGGACGGCGGCGACGCCTTCTCGACCGAGGCTGACATCACCTCCAGCAAGGTCGAGATCCTGCCGGTCGATACGAACCAGACGGTCACCGCACTCAAGGACGGCAGTGCTCAGGCCGCCATCGTCAACAACACGCAGGCACAGAAGGGCGGGCTCGGCGACGAGCTGATCATCTTCAAAGAAGACCTGGACAACCCAGAGCTCGCGCCGTACATCAACGCCTTCGTCGTGAAGGACGAGAACAAGGACGACCCTCGCTGGGAGAAGCTGATCGAGGCGTACCACTCGACCGAGGTCGAGGCCGCAGTCACCGAGCTGAATCAGGGCAACCTGCAATTCAAGGGCGACTGGACTGCCGAAGACCTGCAGACTGAGCTCACTCGCCTCGAAGATCTGCTTCGCGACGCGAAGTAGATCGACCCGCACTGATTCGCACGACGACGGGCCCATGACAAACATCATCACGTTCGATTCTGTCTCCAAAGCGTTCCCCGGAACGCGGAGGGGGCCCGTCGTCGACGCTCTCGAAGACGTCGACCTTGAAGTCCAGGCGGGCTCCATCGTCGGCGTCATCGGGTATTCCGGGGCAGGGAAATCCACCCTCGTCCGCTTGATCAACGGGCTGGAGAAGCCCACTGGCGGCACGGTGAATGTGCTCGGGACGGATGTCGGAAACGCGTCCGAGACCGAACTGCGCTCGCTACGCGGCCGTATCGGCATGATCTTCCAGCAGTTCAACCTCTTTAACGCCCGCACCGTGCGCGGCAACGTCGCGTATCCGCTCAAGGTCGCTGGGTGGAACCGCGCCGACATCGGACCTCGCGTGACCGAACTGCTCGACTTCGTCGGCATCGGTGACAAGGCGGATCGCTATCCCCGCGCACTGTCAGGCGGACAGAAGCAACGCGTCGGTATCGCCCGTGCGATTGCCGCGAACCCGGAGCTCCTGCTCGCCGACGAGGCCACCAGCGCCCTCGACCCGCAGACCACCGGCGAGGTTCTGGCGCTGCTGAAGGAGATCAACCGTCGACTCGGCATCACGATCGTCGTCATCACCCACCAGATCTCGGTCGTGCACGAGCTGTGCGATCAGGTCGTGGTGATGGACGGTGGCAGGGTCGTCGATGCCGGCGACACGTACCGAGTGTTCGCGCATCCGCGTGCGGCACTCACCGAGCGCTTCGTCGCAGCCGTCACGCAGGGCGTGCCGGCTGGCGACACCCTGGACGCTCTGCGCGTCGGCGGGGGAACCCTGCTCAGTGTCGACGTCAATGAGTTCACCAGTGAAGACATCGACGAGGTGTTCGAAAAGCACAGCGTGCGTCGTGCGGTGGTGTTCGGCGGAGTGACCGACATCCGCGGTCGGCAGCTCGGAACACTTACTTATCGCCTGCAAGCCGGAGCGGATGCCGTCGCTGCGGCCGTCGTCGAGCTCTCGGCGCACACCAGGGCGCAGGTTCTGACGGATGCGTCCACTGCGGTGCAGGCATCCGGAACGGAGGCGGACGCATGACCGGCTTCCACCCCCTAGCGAACTGGGATTCGCTGACGCCTGTGCTCCTGGAATCAATTCAGGAGACCATCTACATGGTCGCCGTCACTCTCCTCATCGGTGGCGTCGCCGGCCTCCTGATCGGCGCGGTGCTGTACGCCACACGCCCAGGCAACCTGTTCGCGAACAGGGCCGTCTTCAACGTAATGAACCTGGTGATCAACCTCATCCGGCCCATCCCGTTCATCATCTTCCTCACCGCGGTGGGCCCGGTCACCAAGGTGGTCGCGGGCACCACCCTCGGTACAACGGCCGCAATCGTGCCGATGACGATCATGGCCGCTGTGGTCATCGGCCGCGTTGTCGAGCAGAACCTCGTCGCCGTTGACCCAGGTGTCGTAGAGGCGGCTCTGGCCATCGGTGCCAAGCGATTCTCGATCCTGTTCGGCGTCGTAATCCCTGAGGCGCTTGCACCCCTGATCCTCGGCTACACCTTCATGTTCATCGCGGTGGTCGACATGTCGGCGATGGCCGGCTACATCGGCGGCGGTGGGCTCGGAAACTTCGCCATCATTTACGGCTACAACCAGTTCGATGCACAGGCGACCTGGGTCACGGTGGCGATCATCATCGTCATCGTGCAGGTGGGTCAGATCTTCGGCAACTGGCTCGCGCAGCGGGTGCTGCGGCGGTAGGTGCCGCGCGCCTCCTACAGTTTGCGCAGCCGCTCCGGGTCGGGCTGCTCCACGGGCTCCCACCCTGGACGCGGTGCCCGGCCGCCCCGAACCTGGTCGCGAGTGCGGTAGACGATGTACGGGCGGAACAGGTATCCGACCGGTGCCGAGAACACGTGCACGAGGCGCGTGAACGGCCACAGAGCGAACAACGCGAACGCCGTCAGGACGTGCATCTGAAACAGCAGCGGAACGTGCGCCATGAGTTCGGGCTGCGGCTGGAAGAACAGGATGCTGCGGATCCACGGCGATATCGTCTCGCGGTAGTGGAAGCCGCCGCCGAACACCTGGTGCACTACGGTCGCCGCGGTGCCGAAAAGCAGTGTGGCGCCGAGGAAGACATACATCACCTTGTCCATCACGGTGGTGGCGAGAAACACCGGGCCGACGGTGCGGCGGCGGTAGATCAGAACCGCCAGCCCGAGCAGCGTAAGTGCGGCCGCCGCAGTCCCGAGTACGGTCGCGCCGATGTGGTACATCTCTTCGGTGATCCCGATCGCATACAGCCATTCGCGGGGGATGAGGAGCCCGACGGCGTGCCCGGCGATGACCATGAGGATGCCGAGATGAAACATCGGCGACCCCCAACGCAGCAGGCGGTTCTCGTAGGTCTGACTGGACCGCGTCGTCCAGCCGAACTTGTCGTAGCGGTAGCGCCAGATGTGACCGACGATGAATACGGCGATCGCCGCATAGGGGATCGCGACCCAGAGGATCGCCTGCAGTGCACTCACGAGTTCTCCCTAGGGCTGAAGGGCGGAAGATTGCCGAGAAAGCTCAGTCCCACGGTCTCGCTTGGTGGGCCCTCGTTGATCAGCTCGAGATAGCGATCGCGGGTCCGTGCGTCGATCGGCGGCAGTGACAGTGTGATGGCCCGGATCAGCGGTGCCCACGGACTGTCCATCCCTTCCAGCGCCGCACGCAGCACTTCGACGCCCTCGCGATGCGAGGAGATCAGCGCATCGGCGACCGGCGAGGATGAACGCGCCGAGAACTCCAGCACGGCCGGCAGATAGTCCGGCAGATCGTCGGCGTCGAATTCGTAGCCCGCCGCGCGGTACGCCTCCAGGAACGTCACCAGCGCGACACCGCGCCGCCGGGTGTCACCGGTGGCGTAGTAGCTGAGGTACAGGCTGCATTTGCGCTTGAGATCGAACGTCGTCACATACTGCCGCTGCCACTCGGTCGGGCCGGCGAGCTCGGCTTCGGCGAGGAACGCCTCGAAAAGCACGGCCAGCGCAGCGGGGAGCCCGACAAACTGCGATCGCAGTATGTCGGACCGTGCGAACCACTCCGGATCCGGATAGTCCAGCAGCAACGAGACGAGCATGTGCGTGCGCGCCCGCTGCTCGGATGTCAGCGACAGCGATGCCAGATTCGCTGGCACCCGTCGGCGGGGCGTGACTCGCACGAAGCTCGTGCTCATGATCCGTCCTTCGTCGGCGTCGAATCGGCGGAATCGGTCGCATTGTCCTTCGCCCCCGGCGGGAACAGCCCGGCCGAGCCGTTGCCGTCCCAGTTGAGCAGATTCACGCGCCCTGGGCTTGACGGACGATCGGCGGTCTGCCGATCCGAGAGGATGTGGAAGTTCTCCACAGCCACCGGAACCGACTTGCCGCTGGATGAGCCGAACGGACCGGCCCCGCCCATCCCCGGACCATCCTCGAAGTCCAGCGAGCACGCCATCTCCTCGAGATCATGCGCCAGCTCGGTGTGAGCGGAAGGGATGACATATCGTTCCTCATACTTCGCGATCGCGAGCAGCCGGTACATCTCCTCCATCTCCTGACCCGACATACCCACCGCGTTCGCGATGCTCTCATCGCGCTCATCGTCGATGCTGATCCCGCGCATGTACGACCGCATGGCGGCAAGCGTGCGCAGCGCCTTATCGACCGGCGCGACATCGCCCGCCGTGAACATTTCGGCCAGATAGCCGATCGGGATGCGGAGCTTGTCGATCGCCGCGAACAGCGTGCGAGCATCCTCACCGTCACTACCCGAGCCGGTGATCACGTCGACCACCGGCGACAACGGCGGGATATACCAAACCATCGGCATCGTCCGGTATTCCGGGTGCAGCGGAAGCGCCACTTCGTACTGCATCAGCCGCCAGATCGGGCTTTTCTGGGCCGCCTCGATCCAGTCCTCTTGGATGCCGTCGCGCCGTGCCGCCTCAATTACGGCGGGGTCGTGCGGGTCGAGGATGATGTCCCGCTGCGCCTGCAGCAGGTCTGCGTCCGGGACGCTCGCCGCTTCGGCGACTCGATCCGCGTCGTACAGGACGAGGCCGAGGTAGCGCAGTCGTCCGACGCACGTCTCCGAGCACACGGTGGGCAGCCCCACCTCGATGCGCGGGTAGCACATCGTGCACTTCTCAGCCTTGCCGGTGCGGTGATTGAAGTACACCTTCTTGTAGGGGCATCCGGAGACGCACATCCGCCATCCGCGGCAGGCGTCCTGATCGACCAGAACGATGCCGTCCTCCGCGCGCTTGTACATCGCACCGGAGGGACAGGATGCGACGCACGAGGGGTTGAGGCAGTGCTCGCAGATTCGGGGCAGGTAGAACATGAAGGCCTTCTCGAACTCGGCCTCCACCTGCTCGCTCATCTTCTTCAGGATGGGGTCATCCTTCATCGTCTCCAAGGAGCCGCCGAGGTTATCGTCCCAGTTCGCGGACCAGGAAATCTTCATGTCCTTGCCGGTGAGCAGGCTCTTCGGACGGGCCACCGGAGTCTGCTCGCCCTTCGGAGCGTTCAGGAGCATGTCGTAGTCGTAAGTCCATGGCTCGTAGTAGTCGTTGATCTCCGGGAGGTTCGGGTTGGAGAAGATGCGTGCGAGCTTGGCGAGCCTGCCGCCGCTGCGCAGCTTCAACCGGCCGCGCTTGGTGCGCACCCAGCCGCCGCCCCACTTCTCCTGGTCCTCGTACCCACGCGGGTACCCGACCCCTGGCCTGGTCTCGACGTTGTTGAACCAGACGTATTCGACTCCGGTCCGGTTCGTCCATGCCTGCTTGCACGTGACGGAGCACGTGTGGCATCCGATGCACTTGTCGAGGTTCATCACCATCGACATCTGCGCCATGACCTTCATCAGTACTGCACCTCCTGGTTGCGGCGACGGATCGTGGTGATCTCATCACGCTGATTGCCGGTCGGTCCGAGATAGTTGAACGCCCACGCGAGCTGGGCGTAGCCGCCGATGAGATGGCTGGGCTTGAGCAGGATTCGGGTCAACGAGTTGTGGATGCCGCCGCGCTGGCCGCTGGTCTCGGCGATCGGGACATCTATCGTGCGGTCCTTCGCGTGGTACATGTACACCGTCCCCTCTGGCATCCGGTGAGAGACGATTGCTCGAGCCACCACGACGCCGTTGCGGTTGTAGGACTCGATCCACTCGTTGTCGCGGACGCCAATCTTTTGTGCATCCAGCGGGCTCATCCAGATAGTGGGGCCGCCGCGAGACAGCGACAGCATGAAGAGGTTGTCCTGGTATTCGGAGTGGATAGACCACTTGGAGTGCGGCGTCAGGTAGCGCACCGTCACCTCCGCCTGCGCGACGGCATCAGGACCGCCCAGCCGCTTGGTGGTGCCGAGCTTGGTGTCGTTAAACAGACGATGCATGTCCAGCGGCGGCCTGAAGATCGGCAGATTCTCTCCGAGGTCCTCCATCCAGTCATGGTCGAGAAAGAAGTGCTGGCGCCCCGTGAGCGTGTGCCACGGCTTCAGATTCTCGACATTCACGGCGAACGCGGTGTAGCGCCGTCCGCCGTGCTCTGACCCCGACCACTCCGGCGAAGTGATCACGCTGCGCGGCTGCACCTGTACATCGGTGAACGTGATCCGGGAGCCCTCGTGATCCTCGGCGAGGAACGCCAACTTCTGTCCGGTGCGCTTCTCGAGTTCCTTGAACCCCTGCACCGCCAGACGGCCGTTCGTCGTGCCGGAGAACGCCAGGATCATCTCGCACACGCTTTTGTCGGTGTCCAGCAGCACTGAACCCACGTACGGGCCGGTCTTCGCTGTGCCGTTGACTGCGCTGAGTAGTTCGATCTCTTTGTCCGGTCGGTAGGTGATGGCCTTGGTGGTCATCCCGAGCTTCGACGTCAGCGGCCCGAGCGTCTTCCAGCGTTCGTAGAGGTTCGCATAGTCACGTTCGACGACGATGAGCTTGGCCATCGTCTCGCCCGGCACTAGTGGCAGGCCGTCGCGGACCACGCCGTGCGGTGTGGACATGGCATCCGGTGTGTCGTGCTGCAGGGGCGATGCGACGATGTCGCGCCGCGCACCGAGGTGGGTGCGGGCAAGTTCGCTGAAGCGCCGGGCAAGAGTACCGAACAGGTCATAGTCGGTGCGGGTCTGCCACGGCGGCTTGATCGCGGGGCTGAACGCGTGCACGAATGGGTGCATGTCGGTCGAGGACAGGTCGTACTTCTCGTACCAGGTCGCCGCCGGCAGCACGAGGTCGCTGAACAGCGTCGTGCTGGTCATCCGGAAATCGGCCGTCATCAGCAGGTCGAGCTTGCCGGTCGGAGCATCGTCGCGCCAGCGCACGTCGCGCGGGCGGAACCCGTCCGCCGTCTCGGGTGCGCGAACCGCGGAGTCGGTTCCCAGCAGGTGCTTGAGGAAGTACTCGTTGCCCTTGCCGGAGGATCCGAGGATGTTCGCACGCCAGATCGTCACGATGCGCGGGAAGTTCTCCGGAGCATCCGGATCCTCGACCGCATACTCCAGAGAGCCGTCGGTGAGGCTGTCGACGATGTACTGCGCTGGCTCCTTGCCCGCGGCTTCGGCCTCGTCGCACAGGTCGAGCGGATTGCGGTTGAACGTGGGATACGACGGCATCCAGCCGCGCTTGACCGAGTCGACCAGGCAGTCGGCGGTGGTACGCCCCGCGAAGGAGCCGCGTGAGAGAGGGGATGCGAGTTGGTCGGCAGGTAGACCGTCGTACCTCCACTGGTCGGTCGCGAGATACCAGAACGCAGTGCCGATGTGCTGACGCGGAGGGCGATTCCAATCGCCCGCTGTCGCGTACTGCGAGTAGCCCGTGATCGGGCGCACCTTCTCCTGACCTACGTAGTGCGCCCAGCCGCCACCGTTGACCCCCTGGCATCCGGTCATCGTGGTCAGCGCCAGGAACGTGCGATAGATCGTGTCGGAATGGAACCAGTGGTTGGTGCCGGCACCCATGAGGATCATCGAACGACCACCGGAGCGGTCGGCGTTGTCGGCGAATTCGCGGGCGATGCGGGTTGCCTGTGCTGCCGGAACGGAGGTGATCTCCTCCTGCCAGGCGGGAGTACCAGGGGTCGACGTGTCGTCGTAGCCCGTCGGCCACTGACCCGGCAGGCCTTCGCGGCCCACCCCGTACTGGGCGAGCAGCAGATCGAACACTGTGGTCACCAGGCGCCCGGCGACGTGCCTGACCGGCACGCCACGTGCGACGACGCCAGAACCGCCGGCATGCTCGCCGCCGGCTTCGGGGGCGAGATCGAATCGCGGCAGGAGGATCTCGGCCGACTCCGTGGTGTCGGCGAGATCGCGCAGCGACAGCGGGGGCACGACGTCGCCGAGATCGAGGTTCCAATGGCCCTCATCCTCCGCGGTGAAACGGTGCCCCAGCGACCCATTCGGGACGAACGGGTCGCCGTTCTGGTCGAGCATGACGGTCTTGAAATCCGCGCGCGCCGCAGTGGCGGCATCCGTTCCGGTCAGATCGCTCGCGGTGAGGAACTTGCCAGGCACCAGGGCGTCGCCGTTCTGTTCCAGCGTGACCAGGTAGGGCGAGTCGGTATAGCGCTGCATGTAGTCCTCGAAGCGCGGTGTGCGCTTGTGGACGTAGTGCTCGGTGAGGATGACGTGACCCATCGCGAGGGCGAGGGCGGCATCGGTGCCGGGGTGCGGGGCCACCCATTCATCGGCGAACTTGGTGTTGTCGGTGTAGTCGGGCGAGACCGTGATGACCTTCTGCCCTCGGTAGCGCGCCTCCGTCATGAAATGCGCGTCCGGCGTGCGGGTGACCGGCACATTGGATCCCCACATCATGAGGTATCCGGCGTTCCACCAGTCCGCGGACTCCGGCACATCGGTCTGATCGCCGAACACCTGAGGGCTGGCGACCGGCAGGTCGGCGTACCAGTCGTAGAACGACAGCATGGTGCCGCCGAGCAGATTCATGAACCGGGTCCCCGCGCCATGCGACACCATCGACATCGCCGGGATCGGTGAGAACCCGGCGATGCGATCCGGCCCGTACTTCTTCACCGTGTGCACGTGTGCGGCAGCCGCGATCTCCATTGCCTCGTCCCAGGTGGTGCGCACGAGTCCGCCCTTGCCCCGCGCGCTCTTGTAGGCGCGGGATGCTTCCGGGTCGTCCACGATCGAAGCCCAGGCGTCCACTGGGTCGGGGTGTACGGCCTTCGCTGAACGGTACAGTTCGGCCAGAGTGTCGCGGATGTACGGGTAGCGCACGCGCGTCGGCGAGTAGGTGTACCAACTGAAGGCAGCGCCGCGGGGGCAGCCGCGCGGCTCGTATTCGGGGGAGTCGGGCCCGACCGATGGGTAGTCGGTCTGCTGGGTCTCCCAGGTGATGATGCCGTCCTTGACGTACACCTTCCACGAGCACGATCCTGTGCAGTTCACCCCGTGAGTGGAACGGACGACCTTGTCGTGCGACCAGCGGTCGCGGTAGAAGGAGTCTCCGGAACGCCCACCTTCCAGGAACAGCGCCCGCAGATCTTCGGAGACCTCGCCACGACGGAAGAATCGTCCCATGTTCAGCAGCGAATCAGCGAGCGGCCCGTCGGTCGCGGGGTGGATGGCACGAGTGTTGGGCGTCATTGCACTTCCTTCTGCTCGAATCAGCTTTTCGCTTCGGCGCCGGGGCGCACGTAGTAATGCCAGGTCAGCCATACGCACACCACGCACAGGAAGGTAGACCAGATGAAGAACGGCATGACGCCGATCGTGGATAGGAGTACGCCCACGAAGAACGGGCCGAACGCGGCGACCGACGAAGTCCAGCCGATGGCTCCACCTGCCTGCCGCTTGGGGAAGATCGTCGGCATCTGCTTGAACGTTCCGGCGTTGACCAGGCCAGAGAAGAAGAAGATGATCAGGATGCCGGTCAGGAAGCCCGAGAACTGCGAAACTTCGGTCGGCGACAAGAAGAACAGCGTCATGACACACCCGGCGAGCATGCCGATGGCGCCGATCAATGTGAAGATGCCGCCGCCGAATCTGTCGCCCAACGGCCCGCAGATGGCACGCACGCCCGCGCCGAGAGCCGGGCCGATGAAGATGTAGAGCATGGCGTTCGGTGGGTTGTCGAAGTCGCCGTAGATGTCGTTGATCATCAGCGCGGTCTGCGCTGCGAGCCCGGAGAACAAGCCGAAGCCCATGACATAGAGGGTGGTCTGGATCCACAGGTGCTTGAGGCGGAAGATGTCGAGTTGCTCGCGGAAGTTTGCCGTCACCGGCACACGCCGAATGTACAGAAAGGCCGCAACGGCTGCCACGAGCACCCACGGCACCAGGACGAGTCCGCCGTTGTGCAACCAGATGAATTGGCCGGTCGCGTCGGTGGAGGGGGTGATCGCGGCGGTGCCGAACAGGCCGAAACCCACGATCCACGGCGTCAGCAGCTGCACGAAGGAGATGCCGAAGCTGCCGAGCCCCGCCTGCAGCCCGAGGGCAGTGCCGCTCAGTCGCTTCGGAAAGAAGTAGCTGGTCGACGGCATGAATCCAGAGAACGTGCCGCCGCCGACGCCGGCGCTGAACGCCAGGGCGATGAGTACCCAGAACGGTGTGTCGGTGTTGCGCACGACGAGTGTCCAACCGATCAGAGGGATCAGAAGGAGCAATGACGACAGCACCACGAGCACGCGCGAGCCCAGCACGGGTGGAAGGAACATGAAGACCATACGCAGCAGCCCTGCGGAGAGGCCAGGAACGGCGACGATCCAGTACAGCTGCTGCGAGTCGAGTGCGAATCCGACGTCGTTCAGCCGAGGAGCGACGGCGCTGACCACATACCAGGTGGCGAAGCTGATGAACATCGCGTAGGTCGTGATGATCAGCGTGCCCCATGCGCGCTTGGGGTCCCAGGTCGAAGGATTCTCCGGATCCCAGTTGGACAGATCAGACTTCAGTGCTGAGCCCACTGGTGAAGTCATCGCGGTCTCCTCTAGCTGCGCGCTTTTGATAACTGCCCTTAGACCAGGACGGTAGCGGTATACCGCGTCGAGCAACAGAGCAAAGCTGGACAATGTGTCGAAGATCCGGTTTAGGCTGAAGGAGTGCAGCGCCCCGCAGCAGTCATCACCGTCTCCGATCGAGCAGCCTCGGGGACGCGCGCAGACAGTGCCGGACCGCTTGCGGTGCAGGCTCTCCGCGCAGCGGGATTCACCGTCGAGGACGCGATCGTCGTGGCCGACGGCGCCGACAGCGTCGAGCGGGCGTTGCGGGCGGCTCTCGCGGCCGGCGCGCGTCTGATCGTCACGACTGGGGGCACCGGAGTCTCGCCGCGCGATGAAACCCCAGAGGGCACCGCGCGTGTTCTCACGCACGAGGTTCCGGGAATCGCCGAAGAGCTACGACGACGCGGCGCGGAAGAGAAACCAGCGGGCATGCTGACGCGGGGTCTCGCCGGGGTGACAGACCAGGCGCTGATCGTCAATCTTCCCGGATCTCCGGCCGCCGTTGCATCCGGGATGCCGGTGATCGTGTCGATCGCCGGCCACGTCATCGACCAGCTTGCAGGAGGAGACCACGCATGAGCGCCGATGTACGCATTGCTCGAATCAGCGCCGAGCCGCTGAACCTGCAGGAGTATCTCGACGCGGTGGATGACCCTCGTGCCGGGGCGACCACGACTTTCGTTGGTCGAGTGCGAGATCACGATCCGGATGCCGCGGGCGAGGTTGTGGCGTTGGAATACTCCTCACATCCGGATGCCGAACAGGCGCTGCGCGCGCTCGCAGAGCGGTCGGGGGAGGCGGGGAGCACTGCGATCGTCGCGGTAGGTCATCGGATCGGTCGGCTGAACGTAGGCGAAGCCGCCGTCGTCATTGCGGTCGCTTCAGCTCACCGGGCCGAGGCATTTGACGTGTGCCGCACGATTATCGAGGCGATCAAGGTCGATTTGCCGGTGTGGAAGCGCCAGGTTGAGGCCGACGGCACCACTGCCTGGATAGGGCTCGGCGGCTAGCGGCCGGGCGTTCAACCGCCGGCGAACGGCGGGAGGATGTCTACCAGTGTGTCGGAGCCGATCGGGGTCGCATCGTCGACTCGAACACCGCCCACCAGCACCGCGCAGCGCGGGAGCACACCGCTGAGTGCAGGACGATCGGCGCTGAGGGCCGCGCGCAGTGCACCGAGGGTCGACTCCGGACGCTCTTCCTCGTCGACGCCGGCGGCCTCGCGTGCGGCAGCGAAATAGCGTACGTGTGCCACTACTGCTCCCAAGTCTTCGCCAGTGCGGTGATTGCATCGACCGCTTCGGCGATATCGGTGCTGGACCCACCGGCACGTCCGGCGACGAGTCCGGCGACGAAGGCGCTGAAAGGCGCGGCCGGGCGGGCGACCCCGCGCGCGACATCGCCGGCAAGGTTCAAGATCAGCGATATCGGCAGGTCCTCCGCCGTTAGATCGAACCGTTCGCGCAGTGCGGCAGCCCAGGCATCCAATGCCTCTGGCGGCAGCGTTCGCGAAGAATTGTCGCTCATGTCTGCTCCATTTCCCGCTCGGCGCACAGCCGCCGCGCGTCATCGAGATCTTCCCACGTATCGACGTCGGCCGTGATCTGCCCGGGCGCGTCGACCAAGACGATCACCAGGTCGGATAACAATGCGCGCATGGATGCGCCGTGGCCGGCATCCGGAACGCTCGATGCCGCATGCAAGAGCGCCGACGTGCGATAGATGCCGGTCAGCCACTGCAGTTTTGACGAGGCATCCGAAAGGCACACGCCGTCCGCCTCGGCCGGCAAGTAGACCATGCCTGCAGCGAGCAGAGCGACACCGGCCTCGGCCTGAGGGAGATCGCTCGCCAGTATGAGAGTCCATTCGGCCACGGTGTCCGCCAGTTCGCCCCATGACCGCAGTGCGGCGACAATCGCGGATACGGGTCCGCCGAACGGCGGATCTTCGCGCACCCAGACGGGCGCCGCAGATTCGCTCGGCGGAGCCGCCGTGTCCGCGGCAACCGAGTGAGGCTCAGGCCCGACGATGGTGATCGAGATGCATCCGATGGAGTGCGCCGCGGCGACGGCGTGCGCGAGCAGTGTCGTGCCGCCGACTTCGAAGAGGGGCTTCGCCGCGCCGCCCACGCGCGTCGCGCGGCCACCTGCGAGCACGATCGCACTGACCGAAGTGGGCACTCCGGTGGCGCTGTCGACCATGCCTGCAGGACTCACAACTCGTCGGACCGCACCCATGAGCCGCTCTTACCGCCGGTCTTCGCGACGAGGCGCACGTTCTCGATCGACGTTGATTTATCGAGTCCTTTGACCATGTCGACGACCGCCAACGCTGCGACCGACACCGCAGTGAGCGCTTCCATCTCGACGCCGGTGCGGTCTGCGGTGCGCACCGTCGCCTCGATGCTGACGCCGGAATCCTCTACGGCGACATCGACGGTTGCGCCGTGCACGCCGATGACGTGCGCAAGCGGCAGCAGTTCGGCACAGCGCTTGGCGCCCGCGATCCCCGCGATCCGCGCGACCGCGAAGACATCTCCCTTGGGGACGGTTCCATCGCGCAGCGCGGCGACGACCTCGGGAGTGCACCGGACGAACCCGCGGGCCGTCGCGGCACGAACGGTCGGCTGTTTCTCGGTGACATCGACCATGCGTGCGTGGCCTGCGCTGTCCAGATGCGTAAAGGTCATGACAACAGCATGACATCGACCAGATCACCGGTGCGTACGACGTCGACCGCCGCATCGACGACTGCGAGGGCCTCAGCGAGGGCGAGGCCGCCGGCCAGATGCGAGCCTGAGCCACCGGCCGTCGCAGGTCGCACCGTCCAGCCCCCGGCGTCTTGTCGATCAATCGCTGCCGGCAGATACTGTCGACGACCCACCGGGGTGCGCCACCCCTCCGCGGCGCGAAGCCGCAGGAGCGAGCGGTGCACGTGGTCTCGCCTTTGCATCGTCAGTAGCGCCGGGCGCACGAACGTCTCGAATGACACCGCAACGCTGACCGGGTTGCCCGGCAGACCGAACACGAGAGTTCCGTCCGAGAGACGCCCGAACCCCTGTGGCTTGCCCGGTTGCATTGCCACCTTCGTGAACTCCAGCTCTCCGCCAGGGCCGAGGGTATCTTTGACGACTTCATAGGCACCGGCGCTCACGCCCCCGGACGTCACGATCGCATCGGCACCCAATGCGGATGCCTCCGCCAAGGCCGCGCGGAACGCTTCGACATCATCGGCAACCACGGCCCGCAGCACCACGTCGGCGCCGCACTCGGCGACCAGTCCTTCCAAGAGGTACGAGTTCGACTCGGGGATCTGCCCGCGCCGCAGCGCTGCGCCGGGAGGGGCAAGCTCCGACCCGGTGGAGATGACGGCAATCCGGGGGCGGCGACTGACATTGAGCACGGATGCGCCGGCTGCGGCCGCGGCCGAAACTTGGAAACCACCCAGCGCGACACCCTCAGGCACGACCTCGTCGCCGACAAGGGCATCGTCGCCGCGGCGTCGGATGTGTGCTCCGCGGGTCTTTGGAGAGCTGACGACGATCACCTCGTCGATGGAGTTCTCGAGACCGCCGACGGTGTCCTCGAAAGGCACGATGGCATCGGCCGCGGTCGGCACCGGCGACCCCGTCATGATCCGCGCGGCCTCGCCGGAGTCGAGCGTCGGATCACGCTCGGTCCCGGCGGGGAGATCGGCGACGATGCGCAATCGCACTGGGGAATCTGATGTGGCGACGGCGACGTCATCAAAACGCACGGCGAATCCGTCCATGGCGGAGTTGTCGAAGACGGGGATATCGAGCGTCGCGCGCACCGGCTCCGCAAGGGTCCGACCGAGTGCTTCGGCCAATCCGATCCGCTCGGCGGGAAGCGGGCGTACAGCGGCGAGCACAATCGCCAGCTGCTCTTCGACCGTGCGCATCAGGCGCGTTCCGCCTCGAGGGCGGCAGCCCAGGCGAGCATGCCGCCCGCGAGCACCGTTGCCGTTATGCCCGCTTCGGTGAGAGCATCCGCGGCCCGAGTGGCGCGCGAGCCGGCATGACAGACCAGGATCACCGGACCGCGCACGATCGAGGGCTCGGCCAGCAGTTCGGCCAGAGGCAGGTGCGTGGCGCCGGGGATCATCCCCGTCGCCACTTCGTCGGCCTCGCGCACATCGACGACGGCATCCGCAGTGCCGGCCGAGAGTGCGTCCGCGAGTTCGCGCGCCGAGATCGTGGGATGCGGCGCGGGTGCGGGAGGGGGCGTTGCGGCGGGTTGCGGTGCGGAAGGTGGGGCTGCGCTCGCCGTTGTGACGGCAACCGCTGTTGTCGGCGATCCGAGCGGAACCTCCCACTGGCGCGAGTTCAGCCCATCGATGACGAGGACACGGCCGAACAGCGAATCTCCGATGCCGGTAATGAGCTTGATCGCCTCCGTTGCGAGTAGAGAACCGACCTGCAGGCAGACGGTGCCGAGCACACCCACCGCGGCGCAGGTGGGCAGCTCGCCGACGCTGCCGGGCGGGTAGAGATCCGCCAGCCGTCGGGCGGCGATTCCTGCAGGAGGATTCGACCAGAACACCGTCACCTGCGCGTCGAACTCCTGCACGGTGCCCCACACCAGGGGGATGCCGAGCGACTCGCAGGCGCCGGCGACAGCCTCGCGCGTCTCGAAGGTATCGGTGCCGTCGATGACGACATCCGCTCCGCGCAGGATGCTGGCGGCATTGTCCGGCGTGAGGTGCTCGTACACGGGGCGCACGAGACCCGCCGGCGCGAGATCTCTGGCCGCGCGCACGGCCGAATCGGCCTTGCCCGAGCCGACATCGGAGTGCCGGTGGATCACCTGGCGCTGCAGATTCGAGATCTCCACCTCGTCGTCGTCGATGATCGTCAGGGTTCCGATGCCGGCGGCGGCTAGCCCCAGGATCACCGGCGAGCCGAGGCCTCCGGCGCCGACCACTGCGACGTGGGCAGCGGCCAGTCGTCGCTGCCCGAGTTCGCCGAGGACGCGCAGGCTGGCATGGCGCGCAGTGCGAGCGCGCTCCTCTGTGGTGAGCGCTGCGAGAGGTTCGACGAGCGGAGGAAGATGCATGGCTTCAGGGTAGTCCGCGCGTCGCTCGGCATCAGGACGTGCCGTCATCTTAGATATCCGCATCTGCGGAAGAAAAAAGACAAGTTTCCCGCGAATGCGACTGCTATTGTCGTGGCATGCAGGCCTTCAAGATCTCGGATGCCGCACGGCTTCTTGGCGTTAGCGATGACACCGTGCGTCGATGGGTGGACAACGAGCTGCTGCCGACGACCGGCGCCAGCCCGACAGAGATTCCCGGCGCGGCACTCGCCGCTCGCGCGACGGAAATGGCGGGATCGACGAGTGGGACGCCGGACGTGCCCACGAGCGCTCGCAATCGCTTCACCGGATTGGTGACGCGCGTGCAGATCGAAGGCGTCATGGCCCAGATCGACATCCAAGCCGGTCCGCACCGGGTGGTGTCTCTGATGTCGGCCGAGGCGGCTCGAGAGCTCGGCCTCGATGTCGGCTCGCTCGCGACGGCGATCGTCAAGGCCACGAATGTGATCGTCGAGACCCCGAGGGATTGAGTAATGAAACGGATACTCGCAGTGTCCGCATCCGCCCTGCTGCTGCTGACTGGATGCGCGGCCACGCCCTCGGTTGGCGGCTCGACCGATGTTCCGGTCGACGAGCCGCAGGTGGAGATCACGATCTCCGCAGCTGCGTCACTCAGCGCGGCCTTCGACGAGATCGCGACCGAGTTCGAGGGCGCGCATCCCGACATCGCGGTGAATCCCATCATCACCGACGGATCCGGTGTGCTCGCCACGCAGATCATCGCCGGCGCGGAGGTCGACGTCTTCGCCTCAGCCGATGAGAACAACATGCAGAAGGTGACGGATGCCGGGTTGGTCGCGGGCACGCCGGAGCGGTTCGCCAGCAACACTCTCGTGGTCGCTACTCCCACCGGCAACCCCGCCGATGTGGCCGAGCTCGCAGATCTCGCGCGGCCGGATCTCGCGCTGGTCGTGTGCGCACCGGAAGTGCCGTGTGGCGCGGCGACCCAGACGCTCCTCGACGACTCCGGAGTCGCTGCCACGCCCGTGAGTCTTGAGCAGAATGTCACCGCCGTCCTCACGAAGGTCGCCACCGGCGAAGCGGATGCGGGGCTCGTCTATGCCACCGATGTGCAGGGTCGAACGGACGTGGCTTCCTTTGTGCCCGAGGGGGCCGACAGCGTCGTGAACGA
Organism: Microbacterium sp. Y356; assembly: GCF_059445355.1. Taxonomy (NCBI): domain Bacteria; kingdom Bacillati; phylum Actinomycetota; class Actinomycetes; order Micrococcales; family Microbacteriaceae; genus Microbacterium; species Microbacterium sp. Y356. The sequence goes on along the minus strand of NZ_JCAIUE010000001.1, from coordinate 992,167 downwards.
CTATCCGATCGCCGCGCTCGCAGAATCGCAGCATCCGGATGCCGCCGCAGCGTTCACTGCGTTCGTCACAGGTGAACAGGGCCAGGCGATCCTCGCGTCCTACGGCTTCGGCGCACCCCGCCCGTGACACGCATGCGCGAAGTGAGTGGGTTCGTTCCGCGGGTGCTGGCGCTCCCAGCGATCCTCGGACTCGCGCTTCTCGTCGTACCGCTGATCGCTCTGGTCGGGCGCGTGCAGTGGGCGACGCTGTGGGCCGACATCACTGCGCGCCCGGCGTTGGACGCGCTGGGGCTATCACTGCAGACCGGCCTGATCGCGACGGCGCTGTGCGTGGTGTTCGGGGTGCCGCTGGCACTTCTCATCGCCCGCAGTGGACAGCGCACTGCGGGAGTGCTGCGGGCTCTGGTCACCGTGCCGCTGGTGCTGCCGCCGATGGTCGGCGGCGTCGCGCTACTGTTCCTCTTCGGCCGGAACGGTGCGCTCGGCCAGCTGCTGGATGCCTGGTGGGGCCTGCGGATCCCCTTCAGCACCTCCGCCGTCGTGCTGGCGCAGACATTCGTTGCGCTACCCTTCCTCGTGCTGGCGTTGGAGGGTTCGCTGCGCACCTCCGGTACGGCATACGAACGCACGGCGGCCACGCTGGGGGCCGGGCGATGGACGATCCTCTGGCGGGTGACGCTGCCGCTGGCGGCGCCCGGTCTGATCGCGGGAACAGTGCTGTGCTTCGCGCGTGCGGTGGGGGAGTTCGGTGCGACCGCGCTGTTCGCGGGCAACGCTCCTGGCGTCACGCAGACGATGCCGCTGGCGATCTACACGGCATTCAACGGCTCAGGCGTCGGGCAGGGCACGGCTGTGGCGCTCAGCCTGCTGCTGCTGGTGACCGCGCTCGCCGTGCTGCTTCTCGTGCGTGCGTGGCGTCCCGGGGCATCACGATGACCGGTGCGGCGCTGGACGCGCACATCGTCGTCACACAGCCGGACGGGTTTCAGCTCGACGTGGCTTTCCGCCTCGCGCCGGGCGAAGTGGTGGCGGTCATGGGTCCGAGTGGTGCAGGCAAATCGACGTTGCTCGAGGCGATTGCAGGGCTCAGGCGCATCAATTCCGGCTCGATCGCAATCGATGGACGGGAGGTCGCATCCGCCAGGTCTTTCGTCGCGGCGGCGGATCGCGGCGTTGTCCTGCTCGGGCAGGAGCCGCACCTCTTTCCACACCTCACCGCGAGTGCGAATGTGGCCTTCGGGCTGCGTGCACGTGGCGTCAGCCGTGATGAGGCGCGTCGAAGGGCAGACGAGTGGCTGGCCAGAGTTGGATTGGATGGCACCGGCGGTCGGCGCCCCTCGCAACTTTCCGGCGGGCAACAGCAGCGCGTCGCCGTCGCCCGCGCCCTCGCTGTCGACCCTCACGTTCTGCTTTTGGATGAGCCGCTCACCTCGCTGGATGCGCAGACGGCGAGTGACATCCGTGCCCTGCTGCACGATCAGTTGGCTGCGACGCGAACGACGGCATTGATCGTGACGCATGATGTGATGGATGCTGTCGCCATCGGCAGCCGTCTGCTTTTCGTCGAGGAAGGCGCACTGACGCAGGCGGGCTCGGTGCGCGACGTGCTGGCGGCGCCGGAGACCGGGTTCGTGGCAACGATTGCCGGAGTGAACCGCGTCGAAGGGCGCATCATCGATGGCCGCTGGCGCGCGGCAGGGCTGGTTCTGGAGGCGGGAGCACCCGTGGAGGGGATGCGGGATGGCTCGCCGCTCGCCGCTGTGTTCCATCCGGGCGTGGTGCGACTCGCGCCGATGGTTCCCGCGGATGCTGAGGTGGGTGCCGCCTCCGACAGCGAGGGTGCTACCGGTGCTGCATCCGATACTGCTGACGGTGTTGACGCTCGGTGGAGCGCCCGCGTCGTACGCCTGGAACAGGCGGTCGGCGGCGTGCGCGTGCACACGAGTGCGCCTGAGGTCGTAGCTGACGTTTCCGTCGAGGAGGCCGCAGCTCTGCAGTTGGCGCCCGGCACGCCAGTGACGCTCTCGATCCCTCGGGAACATGTGCGGTTGCAGCCTGTGCGGGGTAACAGTGTGTCCGCTGCCGCCGCCGATCCTGCGCGAGCGGGCTACGCTCGGTGATATGGATGCTCCAGGCGCAGCGGTGGCCGCAGTCGTCCCCGTGGCCTCGCCGCTGGTCGACACGCACGGCCGCGCGCACCGCGACCTTCGCATCTCGTTGACCGATCGTTGCTCCCTGCGCTGCACGTACTGTATGCCGGAGCAGGGGAACGAGTGGCTCGCGCGTTCCAGCATCCTCACCATCGATGAGATCGAGCGGATTGCTCGGGTTGCCGCGGCGGCCGGTGTGACGACCTTCCGACTCACCGGTGGTGAACCTCTTCTGCGCGCCGACATTGTCGACATCGTGCGGCGGCTTTCCGTGATCGAGGGGCCGGACGGCACCCCGGTCGAGCTGGCGATGACGACGAACGGGATCCGCCTGCCCGAAGTACTGCCCGCTCTCGCCGATGCGGGGCTGCGGCGTCTGAACATCTCCATCGACACGCTGCGTCGCGATCGCTTCCACGCGCTCACTCGCCGTGACCGCCTCGACGATGTGCTGGCGGGGATCGCTGCTGCGCAGGCATCCGGGATGCGCCCGCTCAAGCTGAATGCCGTCGCCATGCGTGACGTGAATGACGATGAATTGGTGGACCTCGTCGAGTTCGCGATCGCCCACGATGCCGAGCTGCGATTCATCGAGCAGATGCCTTTGGATGCTGGTCACACCTGGGATCGCTCGAAGATGGTCACGCGCGACGAGATTCTCACTGCGCTGTCCGCACGCTGGGAACTCACGCCCGTGCCGGGGCGCGGTGGTGCACCGGCAGAGCGATGGGTGCTGGACGGCAGCACGCACACCGTCGGCGTCATCGCCTCAGTGACGGCCCCGTTCTGCGGAAACTGCGACCGCCTGCGCCTGACCGCGGATGGTCAGCTGCGCAACTGCCTGTTCTCCACGACGGAGTTCGACCTGGTGCCGATCCTGCGCGCCGATGAGGCCTCAGAGGCCGAGTCTGTCGACGTCAGGATCGATCGGATGCTGCGCTCCTGCATCCGCGGCAAACTGCCGGGTCATGCGATCAACGACCCGAGCTTCCTGCAGCCTGCGCGCGGCATGAACGCCATCGGCGGCTGACGCGGCACGTTGGTCGGTCGGAGGTGTCGCACATGGTCGCATCCGGCGTCGGAGGTGTCGCACATGGTCGCATCCGGGCTGTGTCGGCGGCAATCTGCGACCCCGCCGTGATGTGACCCTTGCCGTGATGTGACCCTTGCCGTGTTGTGACCCTTGCCTTGTTGTGGCGGGGACAGCGACCTACCGGGAAGTGTCCACGGCAGACGTCACCAGGATCGGTCGGTGATCGCTGGAGCGCTGCGGAAGAGTCTGGATGCTGTTGATCGTGAAGCCATCAGAGGTGGCGAAGTCGTAGTGCCCCTTGAACACCCGATATCGGGTGTAGGTGCGGTCGTCGCTGAGCGTCAGGGTGTACCCGTGATCGCGCACGGTCTGGCCGAGGTTCTCTTTGAACACGGGGTAGTTGTAGTCCCCGACCATGAGTATCGGAAGCCCGGGTCCCATCGATTCGAGCTGAGTGAGGGCCTTGCGGATCTGGTTGCGTCGCAGTGAATTCAGCGCGGTGAGGGGAGCGGCGTGGAAGGATGCCACGATCAGCTCTCCACCGTCGTCGATGTCTAGCAGCCGCACACCAAGCAGACGTTCGTGCGCCGGCTTCAGCATCCGATCGTGCAACGATTTCTTCAGCTCGAACGTGCGAATGGCCTGTAGGTGAAAGGTGTTGGTCCGGTAGTAGACCGCCAAACCGAGGCGGTTGCCCTGCGTGGCATCCGCAAGGCTGAGCCCGCCGATCTCGTCTGGCAGAGCATCCACATCGCACTCTTGAAGGCAGAGGACATCTGGCCCGTGCTCGGCCACGAGCTCCTCAAGCTCAGTCGCAGCACGATGCTTGCGCAGATTGTAAGAAATGACCTTCATTAGTGCCACGCTACTGCGTTAAACCATGGAAACGCGTGCCAGTCGTGATCGTTCATTCCGGGAGCTTGCGGCGAGCGCGTGTCTGCTCTGCGCGCCCGGCGAGCAGGTCATCTGACGGATAGCCGACCTCGGTCAGTATGAGACCGCGTGCGGCGAGTACTTTGAACTGGTTGGTGCGCTCGAGCGCGTCGCGCAGCACAACCGGATCGCCGACATCGAGCCTGTGCTGACCGACCGCGACGCATGCTCCGACGAGCGCGCGCACCATGCTGTGGCAGAACGCGTCGGCCTTGACCTCCGCAACCAGTGTGCCCTCGGCATCACGATTCCAGCGGTAGTCGAGAAGCGTGCGGATCATGGTTGCCTCCTCGCGGGGTTTGCAATAGGACGTGAAGTCATGCAGGCCGATCAGGGACTGTGCCGCGGCATCCATCGCCTCGACGTCGAGCTCGCCGCGGATGCGGGTGGTATCGAGCCTGCGTGTCGGATCGTAGCCGGTGACGTCGTCTGCCAGCCGGTAGCGATAGCGTCGCCACACCGCAGAGAATCGTGCGTCGAAGCCGTCTGGAGCGAGCGACGAGCGGTGCACCGTGGAATCGGGGTACGCGCTGAGGACTCCGCGCATGAGACGAGCGATGGATGCGGCCGAATCCTCTGCAGCACGACCACGCCGTGCTGCAATACGCGACCACTGGACGTCGTCGAGATCGACGTGTGCGACTTGGCCGGCGGCATGCACACCCGCATCCGTGCGCCCGGCGACCACGAACTGGACGTCGGAGCCGACGATGCGCGCGAGAGCATCCTCCAAAGTTCCCTGCACCGTACGCAGGCGTGGCTGCTTTGCCCAGCCACGGAAGTGGGTGCCGTCATAGGCGATGTCGAGCCGAATTCGCACCACACCAGCTTAGACTGGACGTTCGACTTCGTTCGGCCGCGAGCCGATGCGCACCTCTCACGATGACACAGAACCAGACCTCCTCCATACGTTTCGCGGGCCTCGACGGTCTGCGTGCGTTCGCTGTCATCCTCGTAGTCGTCTACCACCTCTTCCCGGCCTCGCCGCTGCGGGGCGGATTCGTCGGGGTCGACGTCTTCTTCGTGATCAGCGGGTTTCTGATCACTTCGTTGCTGCTGCGTCCATCGCCGCTCGGTCACCTCGGTGCGCCCGGTCGACTTCTCGATTTCTGGCGTCGCCGTGCACGCCGGCTGCTGCCCGCTCTGGCCGTCGTGATCACGGTGTGTGCGACCGCGGCCTGGCTGGTGGGCGGTGATCTGCTGGTCGGGATGGGGCGCCAGGTGCTGGGGGCTGCGACCTTCAGCTACAACTGGCTCGCCGTCGCCGACGGTACGGATTATTTCGCTGCGACCGCGCCCGAGCTGTTCCGCAACTTCTGGTCGTTGGCTGTAGAAGAGCAGTTCTATGTAGTGTGGCCGCTGCTGCTTCCGCTGGTGTTGCTGATCCCCGGTCGCTGGGTGCGCGTGGCGGTGCTCGTCGTCGCCGCTGGTGGGTCTGCGTGGTGGATGGCGCAGCTCGTCGGAGCTGGTGAGGTGACGCGCGCGTACTTCGGCACCGACGCGCACGCATTCGGCCTGCTGCTCGGCATCGCGTTGGCGCTGGCTACCGCGAATATGCCCGAGAGGGCATGGATGCGCGGGCGTGGAATGCAGGTGGCATCGCTGGGCATCGGGGCCGCGGGCCTCGGTGCGATCGTGATCGCCGCGCTGATGCCGGAGACTGCGGATGCTGTGACCTTCCCCGGCGCGCTGCTGCTTGCGACCGTCGGTAGCCTGCTCACCGTGTTCGCCGGCATCTGGCCGGGGTCGTGGTTCGGACGCGGATTGGATGTCGCTCCGCTGCGCTGGGTCGGCGACCGCTCGTACGGGATTTACCTGTGGCACTGGCCGGTTCTCGTGCTCGTACTCATCGGTGTGCAGGGGTTCGGGCCCGAGGGAGGAGTTCCGGTGGTGGCCGGGCTGTTGGCGCTCGTGATCTCGGTCACCGCGGCCGCACTGTCGTACAGGTTCGTCGAGCAACCGTTGCGACGCTACGGATTCCGCCGCTCGCTGCGCGCGCTCGGACAGCGGATCGCAGGGACACCTATGACTCGCTTCACCGGACTCGCTGCACTGACGGTCGCGCTCGTCGCTATCGCGGGGACGACGGGTGCGATCGTGAACGCTCCCCATACTTCGTCGGCGGTGGCGATGATCACCCTCGGTGAGCGGGCCGTGGAAGATGCATCGGAGACTCCAGCGCCTCGCGCGCCTGCGCCTGGCGAGACTCCAGCGCCTGGCGTGCCTGCAGCGACCGCCGCGCCTCTCGCGCCGGGGGAATCGGATGCTGCGGCATCTGAATCTGCGATCGTCGTGCCTGATGGCACGCAGATCACGGCCGTGGGCGATTCGGTGATGCTCGCGTCGGCGCCATCCTTGATCGACCAGTTCCCTGGGATCGCGGTGGACGCGGAAGTATCGCGTTCGATCTGGGCGGGGCCGGATCTCCTGACCGCACTCGCCGCGAATGGTGAGCTGCGTGAGAACGTCGTCGTCGCGCTCGGGACCAACGGGCCCGTCGATCAAGGCGTGCTCGATCAGATGTCGCAGATCGTCGGTACAGATCGAAACCTGATCCTCGTCAACGCCTACGCTCCGCGGGAGTGGATCCCGGGCGTGAACGCCGACCTCGACGACTTCGCAGACCGACACCGCAAGGTGTGGGTCGCTGACTGGTCGGGCGCGATCACTTCGCACACGGATTTGCTCGCCGGCGACGGCATCCACCCAGATGAGGCCGGCGGAGAGGTGTTTGCGGCATCCGTGGAGTCGGCGTTCGAGACGATCGAGCGGGATCGCATTCGCGCGGAGAAGCGACTCGAGCAGGCGCCGTCGGGTCGCGCGTCGCGGGTGCCGTTCCCGGAGTGAGGGGCGCTCGGGGGCGCGGGTGGAGGTGTCGCACATTGCCGCCTCTCGCGGATCAACCCGGCAACCTGCGCCACCTCCCGCCGCACCCACCTCCGCACCAGTGGCGGCGAGGGGGCGCACATTGCCGTTCGTGCAGCCTGTTGGCGACGATCTGCGACCCTCCGGACCGGCCGGTACCGATCTGCGTCACTTCCCGGCCTAACCGGAACCCGATCTGTGCGGGACGTCACCCGTTCCAGCCACGGCGGCGCAGCGTGGCGGCGACGAGGTCGACGGCCGTCGGATACCGGCCGAGGATGTGCTTCGAGGTGAGGCGTACGACTTCCAGTCCGATCGCAGCGTACGCGTAGTACTTCTCGATGTCGCGGTTCCATTGGGCTCGTGAAGTTCGGTGCTGGTCTCCTTCCACTTCCACGACGACCCGATAGTCGCGGTACAGGAACTCCGAGATGCCGATCCGCCGCCCATCCTCATCGTGAATGTCCACATCCAGCTCGGGGATGGGCAGGTTCGCCGACGCGGCATCCAGTCGGTAGTCGGTCTCGAGTGGCGAAGAACTGCCTACCCGGATCAACTCGAGAGCATCGCGCAACCGCTGAGTGCCACCAGGTCGGGGGCCCGCTGCGACTGCATCAGTCAAGTCACGCAACGACGCGAGCGCTCGAGTTGGATGTGGAGTCCCGAAATCATCCCGCGGGATCTGCACCAGTGCGTCGCCGACCTCCACGAGCTGGCGTGTCGAAAGCTCTTGACTGAGCATCGCCCAGGTGGATGCCGGACTCGATACCGGCAACCCGTCGAAACTGCCGACGTCGACCAGGTGCGCGGCCACCTTGCGCCCACGGATACCCTTCGCTCGCGGGGCCCGCCGGGGAGCGATGACCGCGACATCGGGGTGATCGGGAATCGTGATCGGCGCGTTGAGGATGGCCGCAGCCGTGCGTCCGCAATAGAAACTACCCTCGGGCATGACCGTGGCGTAAGCCCGCGCATCATCGATCAGCTCCAGCCGTTTTCGGCGGAGCTCGGCATGGGGATCGGTGTCCTTTTCGGCGGCTTCAGCGCGCTGGCGAGTGAGTTCGGCGCGGCGACGGACGCCATAGAACGGCGACGTGAGGTCTGTCGCGCGCATCCGTCGTCGTGAGGATCCTTCGGCGACGGCGTCGGACACGGCGAACTGCCCGCCGAGATCGGAGGGAAGAGGGAGCGGATGCCGCGTCATGAGCCAACAGTGCCTCGTCAGGGTGCGCCGCCGAGCGTCGAAACCCGTGATCCGTGCAGAATCGGCGGCATCCGCGAATTGTGCAGATGGAGTCGCGCGTCCTGCGGGGCGCCGAAGGAACGGGGCGGCGCGCGGGCGGGGGTCGCAGATGGTCGCTTCGGGCTGCGTGGAGCGGCAACGGGTGACACCTCCTGCGGGGTCGTGTGGTGCGGCGCGCGGGCGGGGGTCGCAGGTGGTCGCTTCGGGCGGGGTGAAGCGGCAACGAGTGACACCTCCGCCCGACCGGGGCCGCCCGACCGGGCCGCCCGCCGCACCCGAGCCACCCCGATTCCCACTTCTGGGAGAGATGACGTAAGCTATACCTTTGGTACTCGACTGCCGAGTGCCGCGAACGTGAGCCCTCCACTGGCGTGTTCCGACAGGAACCACCCCGGAGTGGGATTCACGAACCTCTCCGTTCGACAAGAAAGCAGCACTATTGTGACGCGCACTTATACCCCGAAGGCCGGGGAGATCCAGCGTAACTGGGTAATCATCGACGCCAACGACGTCGTTCTCGGCCGCCTCGCCTCCCACGCCGCAGCGCTCCTGCGCGGCAAGCACAAGCCGACCTTCACAAACCACCTCGACTCGGGTGACTTCGTGATCATCGTGAACGCCGACAAGGTCGTGCTCACGGGTCAGAAGCTCCAGAAGAAGATGGCGTACCGCCACTCGGGCTACCCGGGCGGCCTCAAGAAGGTCTCCTACGAAGAGCTCCTCGAGAAGAACCCGATCCGCGCTGTGGAGAAGGCCGTCCGCGGCATGCTCCCCAAGAACAGCCTCGGTCGCGCTCAGCTGTTGAAGCTCAAGGTTTACGTCGGTGCAGAGCACCCGCACGCTGCTCAGCAGCCCACGACGTACACCCTCGACCAGGTCGCCCAGTAAGCGCCGCAAAGATTACTAAGGACATTCTCGTGGCTGATACTCAGGACACCACCGAAACCCCTCAGAACTACTCGACCTCGAGCCCGGAGACTGCAGTAACGGAGACGGCTCCCCGTCCCGTGCTGAACGTCCCCGGCGCAGCTGTCGGCCGTCGGAAGCAGGCCATCGCACGCGTGCGTCTGGTCCCCGGCTCCGGCACGATCACGGTCAACGGCCGTTCGCTTGAGGACTACTTCCCGAACAAGCTGCACCAGCAGCTGATCAACGACCCGTTCACGACGCTGAACCTCGTGGGTGCGTACGACGTCATCGCGCGCATCTCCGGTGGCGGCGACTCGGGTCAGGCCGGCGCACTGCGCCTCGGCATCGCTCGTTCGCTGAACGGCATCGACGAAGAGAACAACCGCGCAGCCCTTAAGAAGGCCGGCTTCCTCTCCCGTGACGCTCGCGTCAAGGAGCGCAAGAAGGCTGGACTCAAGAAGGCTCGCAAGGCCCCTCAGTACTCGAAGCGTTAAGGTCCATCGTCTCGATGCCGATTTTTGGCACGGACGGCGTGCGAGGGCTTGCCAATGGCATCCTCACCGCCGACCTCGCGCTCACCCTGGCCCAGGCGACTGCTGTCGTCCTGGGCCAGGGCCGCACTGCAGAGGCTCGCAAGGCCGACGGTAAGCGGCTGTCCGCAGTCGTCGCCCGCGACCCGCGTGTTTCCGGTGAGTTCCTCGTGGCCGCAGTTTCTGCCGGTCTCGCAGCATCCGGCGTCGACGTGCTCGATGCCGGCGTCATTCCGACTCCGGCCCTGGCGTTCCTCGTCGCAGATCACGATGCCGACTTCGGCGTCATGGTGTCTGCGTCGCACAACGCGGCGCCCGATAACGGGATCAAAATTTTCGCCCGTGGTGGTGTGAAGCTCCCCGACGTGGTCGAGCAGCGCATCGAGGCCGCGATGGCGGGGGAGAAACTTCTCCCCACCGGCTCCGGCGTGGGCCGTATTCAACGGTTCTCCGACGCGGAGGACCGTTACAAGCTGCACCTTCTCGCGTCGCTGCCGCATCGGCTTGACGGCATCCATGTGGTGCTTGATTGTGCGCATGGCGCGGCATCCGGTGTGTCGCCTGAGACCTTCAGGGATGCCGGCGCCACCCTCACCGTCATCGGCGCAGACCCTGATGGCATCAACATCAACGACGGTGTCGGTTCGACGCATCTCGACAACCTTGCTGAGGCTGTCGTCCGGCTCGGCGCTGACGTCGGCATCGCACACGATGGCGATGCAGATCGCTGCCTCGCCGTGGATGCTGATGGCAACTCGATCGACGGCGACCAGATCATGGCCATCCTCGCGGTGGCGATGAAGGAACGCGGACACCTCACCAACGACACTCTCGTCGCGACCGTGATGAGCAATCTCGGTCTGCACATGGCGATGAAAGAGCACGGGATCACTGTGCGCCAGACGGCCGTCGGTGACCGTTACGTGCTCGAAGACATGAACGCCGGCGGTTTTGCGCTGGGCGGCGAGCAGTCCGGTCACGTGATCATGAGCGAGTTCGCAACCACGGGCGACGGCGTGCTTTCAGGGCTGCACCTGGTTGCTGAGATGGCGCATCAGAAGAAGACCCTCGCCGAGCTCGCCTCGGTCATGACGGTGTACCCGCAGGTGCTCATCAACGTGCGCGACGTCGACAAGGATCGTTGCGCTGACGACGAAGGCGTGCAGGATGCTGTCGCCGCTGTCGAAGCGGAACTCGGAGACTCCGGGCGTGTGCTGCTGCGCAAGTCTGGCACCGAGCAGCTCGTGCGTGTCATGGTTGAGGCTGCGGATGCTGAGACCGCTCAGTCCTTCGCTGAGAAGCTCGCCGGCGTGGTCAAGGAACGTCTGGCGCTATAGCGCTCCAGGTGCCAGCGATGCTCACGACATCAATTGCAGACTGTCGTGATCTTCGCGGTACCGCTCGCCGTTGACTGGACATACCCAGTCGTTGCCGTCGCGAACCAGGGGACGCCCTGCGCGACCGACCCAGGCCACGCGCCGTGCAGGCACTCCAACGACGAGCGCGTGCGCGGGCACATCCTTCGTGACGACAGCGCCGGCGGCGACCAGCGACCACGCGCCGATGGTCACGGGTGCGATGCACACCGCACGTCCGCCGATCGAGGCACCTTCCTCGATCGTCACCCCGACGGCATGCCAGTCGTCAGCCGATTTCGCTGACCCATCGGGGTTCACCGCCCGCGGGAACTCATCATTGGTCAGCACGGCCGCCGGACCCACGAACACGCCATTGGCGAGGCGGGCCGGCTCGTAGATGAGCGCATAGTTCTGGATCTTGCAGTTGTCGCCAAGGACCACATCCGGACCGATATAGGCGCCTCTACCGATGTTGCAGCCGCTGCCGATGCGCGCACCCTCGCGTACCTGCGCGAGGTGCCAGACACGCGAGTCGGCACCGATCTCGACGCGCTCATCGACATCGGCCGTGGGCTGGATCGTGGCTGATTCTGCAATGCTCACTGGGACCTCCGATGATTGGATGGATGGATTCAGCATAGGGAAGACAGGCGAAGCTTGCCTTCGCAGTGCGCTCAGATACTGTCTACGTGTCCGAATCATTCCTGAGAAAGTGGTGGCGCCCTATGGCTCGACGTCGTGCTCGATCCACGTTGCCCGACGATGGCAGCGTGGTCCGGCGACCCCTTGATCGGAGCGGACCGAGTCTGGGATTGGAGGAGGCGAACGCCACCGGGGCGATAATTATCCCGGCTCATGACGAGGCCGCTGTCATCGCTAGGACATTGCGCTCGCTTATGCCTCTCTCGAAGTCGACGGACGTGGAAATCATCGTCGTGTGCAACGGATGCTCCGACGACACTGCGGCCATTTCACAAGAATTCGCAGGAGTTCAAGTGTTGGAGATGGGTGCGGCATCGAAAACCGCTGCCCTGAACAAAGGCGATGAGGTGGCGACGTCCTGGCCGCGGCTGTACTTAGATGCGGACATCGAGATTGAGCCACGCGCCGTTCTTGCTGTGTTCGATGCGCTGACCGTGACTGGTGTGCTCGCCGCTCGTCCGACCTACGTGTACGACGTCAACGGCGCGAGCCCACTCGTTCGGGCCTACTACCGTGCGCGCAGCCGAATTCCCGCTCCGCCGGCGCGGCTGTGGGGTGCCGGGGGCTACGCAACGAACGAGGAGGGGCACGCCAAATTCAACCGGTTCGAGCAGGTCACCGCGGATGATTCCTGGTTTGACGCCCAGTTCTCCGAGGAGGAGAAGCGCGTCGTTCCCACTTCGCCGATGCGTGTGGTCACTCCCCGCACCATCCAGGGTCTGCTTGCGGTTCTCTCCCGCCAGCGCCGCGGGTACGTCGAGATGGGAATTTCGGCACACACCACGTCGCGCGGTCGTTCCCTGCTGGCTTCCGTCCGGGGGCCACGCAGCGCGCTCGACGCCATCTCATATACGCTTCTGACAGTCGTTTCGCGCTCACGCGCTCAGGCGACCTTCAGATCTGAAGGTCGCCCGCGGTGGGAGCGAGACGGGTCAAGCCGAACGAGTGCTGGGGAGTCTCGATGAGTGATGGTGCGTCAACTGACGGTTCTGTGACGGAGTACGACATTTGTGTGGTGGGGGCGGGTCCGGTCGGTCTAGCACTGGCCATGGAAGCGGCCGAACTGGGAAGTAGGGTGCTGCTGGTCGATGCCGGTGACGAGGCGTCGTGGAAGCACGATGTCGAACCCGTTCCCGGCCAGCGCACCGAGATCGTCGATGCTGCTCGGCATGCGCCTCTTAAACTCACAACGCGTGAGGGGCTCGGCGGCACCTCCGCGATGTGGGGCGGGCGATGCGTCGCGTTTGAGCCGATCGACTTCGAGCATCGCGATCATGTCGAGAACAGCAAATGGCCTATCGGAATCGCCGACGTGCAAGAGTGGTACGAGTCGGCAGCGCAGCATCTGGACTGTGGCGCTGCGGTATTCCGGTCTGATCTGCCGGACTGGGACGGACTCTCCGATTTCACGATGTCGAACCTTGAGCGGTGGACGCGACGGCCGAAACTGGCGAGCGGTCTCGGCAGCCGTGTGATCGACCATCCCCGGGTCGACGCGATGTTCCGCGCACGTCTGGTCGACATCGACTTCGCAGATGACGGCTCGGTGGACACGTTGGTCATCCAAGGAGAGCACGCGGTCGTTCGCGTGAAGGCCGCCTCCTACGTGCTCGCGATGGGTGGACTGGAGATCACCCGCCTGCTCCTGCGCCTGCAGCGTCAACTTCCACACTCGTTCGGAGGTGAGGACGGTCCACTCGGGCGGTCCTACATGGGACATGTGACGGGAAGCCTGGCCGACATCGTCCTGGACGATCCTGCGCGAGCGGCCGATCTCGATTTCACGCGCGATGAGCACGATACCTACATCCGCCGCCGATTCACACTCACTCCGCAGGCGCAGCGCCATCATCGGGTGCTAAATACGGCTTTCTACCTGGATAACCCGCCTTTCTATGAATACGATCACCGCAACGCGACACTGTCAGCGGTCTTCCTCGGGCTGGCGATGCGTCCGATCGGACGGCTCATCCTCGCTGAAGGGATCCGGCAGCGGCACGTCGGGCCGCGTCCGTATCATGTGCGTGAACACCTCTGGAACATCCTGCGGCGACCATTCCGAGCGGCCGCGGACATCTTGGACATCCTCCGCCACCGTTACATCTCAGCGGTCCGCAAGCCCGGATTCATCCTCCGCAACGACGGTGGCCGCTACGCCATCCATTACCACGGCGAACAGTTTCCCGATCCGCAGAGTCGGCTTGACTTGTCCGTCGATACACAAGGCGACGAGGTGCTCCGAGTCGACTACCGTTATCGAGAAGAGGACATCGACTCCCTGCTGAGATGTCACGAATTGCTCGACGCTGAGCTACGTGGGGCGGGAATCGGCCATCTCGAGTATCTCGCTGCGGATGACGCTGGAGTGCGAGCGATGGCCTGGGAGCAAGCCACGGACGGATTCCACAGCATTGGTACCACGCGCATGAGCGAAGATCCGCGGCTTGGGGTGGTCGATGCGAGCCTGCGCGTTCATGGCACCGATAACCTCTTTATCGCGTCGAGCAGTGTGTTCCCAACATCGGCGGAAGCGAACCCGACGTTCTTCGCGGCCGTGCTCGCGGTGCGGTTGGCTCACCACCTAGCCGAAGCACGCAGAGGCTGAGTTCTGGCTGAGCATCAGACGGATGCGCCCGCAATGAAGGGGGTAGTCCCGACGCTCAAAAAAAGTATGGGGTGACGGCAAGCGGCTTGGCCGCTATAGTAACGCTCGGGAGGGTTTGCTGCGTACGCTCGTTTGGGAACGAGCGGTGAATGCGCGCAGACCACGAAGGGGTCGCGCGTGTGAGCGCAGCGACCGAGCTGGGGAAACTGGGGAGCATGGGGAACATATCCGTTCGCCGTACAAAGGCGGCGCATAGCTACGGGCGCGTTCTGGTGACGTTGGCGACCGCTTTTGTCGTCGTGTCGAGCGGACTCGCCATCCTCCCCACTCCTGCGCAGGCAGCCGGAAGCGAGTGCGGCGCCGACATCAACGAGATCACGTGCGAGAACGCGAAACCTGGGACGGATCCTTCGGTGTGGGACATCGCGGGCGCTGGCGACCCAGATATCCAGGGGTTCGCGACGGACATCAGCGTGAACGCTGGCGACCAGATCGACTTCAAGATTGATACGACGGCGTCCTCGTACTCAATCGACGTGTATCGCACCGGGTGGTACCAGGGTCTCGGCGCGCGCCTGATCGATTCAGTTGTGCCGTCGGCGGTGCTCCCACAGACGCAGCTAGAGTGCATCACCGATGCAACCACAGAGCTGTACGACTGCGGCAACTGGGACATTTCGGCGTCCTGGGACGTGCCGGCGGATGCCGTGTCAGGGGTATATGTTGCGAAACTGACCCGCGAGGACAACGATCACGAGAGCCACATCACCTTCATCGTGCGCGACGATGGCAATCACTCTGACATCGTCTTCCAAACCTCGGATTCAACGTGGCAGGCGTACAACACCTACGGCGGCTCCGACTTCTACCAGGGTGCTGCGAATGGCCGGGCGTACAAGATCAGCTACAACCGTCCCTTCGCCACCCGCGGCACCATCGAGGCGCGCAGCTTCTATTTCAGCGCCGAGTACGCGACGGTACGGTTCCTGGAGCGCAACGGCTACGACGTGAGTTACCTGGCGGGAGTCGACTCCGACCGGTATCCAACTGAGCTGCTGAACCACAAGGTGTTCCTCTCGGTCGGGCACGACGAATACTGGTCTGGCGCGCAGCGCGACAACGTGACTGCCGCGCGTGACGCCGGGGTGAACCTGCAGTTCCTCTCCGGCAATGAAATGTACTGGCGGACCCGCTGGGAACCATCGGCCGATGCCTCCCACACCAACTATCGGACGCTCGTCTCGTACAAGGAGACCTGGGGCAACGCACTTAATCCGGGTGGCGGCAAGATCGATTCGTCGTCGGACGAATGGACTGGCACGTGGCGCGACCCACGGTACGCGACGGTCGACCACGGCGGCATGACACCCGAAAACGCGCTGACGGGCACGATGTATATGGTCAACGTCATCTCCGAACCACTGACGGTGACAGCGGCGGAGGGCCAGTATCGCATCTGGCGAGGAACGGACCTTGCGTCGTTGCCGACGGACACCTCCGCAGATCTCGGCGAGGGCATTGTCGGGTACGAGACGAACGAGGATGTCGACAACGGCCATAGGCCGGCCGGCCTGATCCGGATGTCCACCACAATCAAGGACACGACGCAGTACCTCTACGATTACGGCAACAATGTCGCCGCGGGCACCACGAGGCACAACATCACTCTGTACAAGGCGGCCAGCGGCGCGCTGGTATTCTCCGCGGGAACTGTGCAGTGGGGCTGGGGCCTCGACGACATGCACGACGCAGATGTTCCTGCCGAGTCCGACTCGCGCATCCAGCAGGCAGAGGTGAATTTGCTCGCGGATATGGACGTGCAGCCGAGCACATTGATGGCGGGCCTCGTCGCAGGATCCAAGAGCACGGACACCACACCGCCGATCGTTAGCATCGGCACCCCGGACGCGAACGTCGTGATCGCGAATGGCACCGAAGTGACAGTGAACGGCACCGCGGCGGATGCAAGCGGCATCGTGGCCGGCGTCGAGGTCTCGACGGACGGCGGTGAGCGGTGGCACCCAGCATCCGGTACGACCTCCTGGTCCTACAGTTATGTGCAGCAGGGCGTCGATAGCGCGGACATTCGGGTCAGGGCGACAGATGACAGCACAAACACCTCAGCAGTGACCACCGCGGCGGTGGAGGTCGAAGGGCCGTACTCGGCCCTCGGCTCAGCGATTCCAGCTGTGCCCTCGGTGAACGATTATGCTGCCGTCGAACTCGGACTGCAGTTCACTCCGACGGTCGACGGATTCGCATCTGGAGTCCGTTTCTACAAGGGGGCCGAGAATACCGGGACGCATGTTGGCTCGCTGTGGGACAGCACCACAGGTCAACGCCTTGCCCAGGTCACGTTCACCGACGAGACGGCGTCGGGGTGGCAAGCTGCGCACTTCCCCGATATGGTCGAGCTCGTCGCCGGCCGCACGTACACCGTGTCGTATGGCGCGCCGAATGGCGGATACGCCGCAGTGAGCCGGTACTGGCCGTACGAGGCCGATGCCAGCGTGCCGATCTCCGTAAACTCTACGGTCAGCTCGTCCGCACCTGGAGTGTACGGGGCGATCGGCACTCTCCCAGGCTCGCGGTATCAGGACGCGAACTACTTCGTCGACGTCGTCTTCTCACTCAACAATGATGCGCCAGTGCGCCGGCTAGCGGCCACACCGTTGGACGGCTCGTCGAGCAATCCCGTAACGATGCCGATCACGACGACTCTCTCTCGGGCGGTTGTGGAGTCCTCAGTCGAGATTGTCGTGCAGAACGCCGAGGGCGAGAGCATCTCGGGTGCGACTGGTTATGACGCGGAATCGAGGACCGCTACGTTCACACCTACTGCGACGCTGGAGCCCGACACCGTCTTTGCAGCGACGATTACCGCGGTTGACGCATCCGGTACGGGAATCGACGGCGACGACACTTGGACGTTCCGCAGTGCGCAGGCTACGGCGCCCGTCGGCACATGCCCGTGCCAACTCTTCCCGGATTCCTCAGCCCCGTCGACTGCGTCGGTGGATGATGGCGCAGCTGTGACGCTCGGAGTGCGGTTCACGCCGGACCGTTCTGGCACGATCAGCGCCGTGCGTTTCTACAAGGGCACAGCTAACAGCGGAGCACACACGGGGACCCTGTGGACTGCGGGCGGCTCGATCCTCGCCACCGGCACCTTCGAAGGAGAGACGGTGCGCGGATGGCAGACGCTTGAGCTATCGGAGCCGGTCGAAGTGTCTTCGGGTGTGGAGTATGTTGCGTCCTACACAGCACCCGATGGCGGGTACGCGGTCGAGGTCGGCCAGTTTGGCTCGGGGTACTCACGAGGCCCGCTCACTGTTCCAACCGACGGTTCCGTCTACAGCTACGTGGGCGGATTCCCGACCAACCGCTCGACGACCGGCTATGGCGTCGATGTCGTCTTCGTCCCGATGCAGGCTGGCCCCGCTCTGGTGTCGGCGACCCCTGCCGTTGGCGCGACTGGAGTCGCCGTCTCGTCCACGGTGTCCGCTGAGTTCGATTCACCCGTCACCGCCGCCGAGATCTCTGTCACACGGAGCGGCACGACCTTGAGCGGAACGACCGTGTGGAGCGCCGATCGCACATCGTTCACATTCTCACCGACGGATGCGTTGACAGGCGGCGGGGTATTTGTCGTTTCGGTGGCGGATGTGGAAGGTGCGAACAGCGTCGGCGGATCCGACGTTACTTGGTCGTTCACTACCGCAACGGATGCCACGTCGCCCACGATCAGTCTGCTGGACGATCACCCGATGATTGGCGTCGCAACGGCAACGGACGACCCGGCATCGGTCGTGCTCGGTATGAAGTTCACCGTTTCGACGGCTGGTGAGATTCGTGCGTTGCGATTCCACAAGGCGGCCGGGAACACCGGCACGCACATGGGTTGGCTGTGGGGTGCCGGGTCGACTCCGCTGGCGACTGTCACCTTCGCGGGAGAGAGCGCGACGGGGTGGCAGAGTGCGAGAATCAGCGAGCCCGTCGCGGTGCAGCCGGGGCAGATCTACACAGTGTCGTATCTCGCGCCGAATGGAAACTACACATACACGGCTGGTGCTTTCGCCTCTTCGGTGACGAACGGGCCACTCACCGCAGTCTCCACGGAGAACGGCGTCTTCGGCTATGGGGCGTCGGGGCGTCCGACGCAGACGTACGGTTCCACGAACTATTACGTCGATGTCGAGTTCACCACGGCGGCCTCGGACGCTCCGCAGACTCTCTGGAGCGGGAGCGTAGTCCCCGAGCAACAAAGTGTCTTCGAGAGTTCACCGATCGAACTCGGAACGGCCTTCAGCGTCACCGAGGTCGGGCAGGTGACGGCGCTGCGGTTCTACAAGGGAAGTCGAAACACTGGGACGCACACTGGGTCGTTGTGGGCGTCGGACGGGACGAAGCTCTCCTCCGTGACGTTCACCGACGAATCGGCGACTGGATGGCAACGCGCCGAGCTATCTCACCCGGTGACGGTGGTACCCGGCGAGACGTATGTCGCCTCGTACTTCGCCCCGAACGGCGGCTTTTCAAAGCAGGAGTACCACTTCGATAGCCCGGTCGTCAGCGGGTTTATCGTCGGCGCGGCCGGTGAGAACGGGCGGTTCCGATATGGTGCGGATGGAGGGTTGCCGGAGGGCTCCTATCGGTCATCGGCATACTTCGTTGACGTCGAGATCGTCTTCGGATCGGGATTGCCCGACCCGACTCCCACTCCTGACCCGTCGCCGTCGCCGTCGCCGTCGCCGACTCCGACGCCTGACCCGACGCCGACTCCGACGCCTGACCCGTCGCCGTCGGTTTCGATCACGGCCCGGGAGCCGGTGAGCGCTGCGGTCGAGGTTGCCCCGACGGCTACCGTGACAGCCATTCTCGACTCCGATGTGCCTTCCACCTCACTATCTGTTTCTGCCGGGACTGCGGCCGTCGCGGGCGAGTCCGCCTACGACCCCGTGACGCGTACAGTGACATTCACGCCGACCGAGCCACTGGCATGGTCTACGACCTACACGGCGACGGTCGGCGGCGAGACCATCAGTGATTTGGCTTGGACCTTTACAACGGCATCCGCACCGCAGATCGTAGACGTGACGAGTATCTTCGGCGATGCAATTCCGCAGAACCCATGGTGGGATGACCCGAACGGTGTGCAAGTCGCGACGAGATTCACCGTCGACGGGGCAGGCGAGGCGACCGGGGTTCGCTTCTACAAGGGCACAGCGAACACGGGTGAGCACACCGGATACCTCTGGAATGCTGATGGCTCGAAGCTCGCGGAAGTCGCCTTCTCCGATGAAACGACAGACCGCTGGCAGACCGCCACATTTTCCACGCCGATCCTCCTGGAACCAGACATCGAGTACCGAGTCGGTTTGTTCAGCACAACGGGCAGGTACGCAGTGGATCTCGGAACTCTCGCCGAAGAGGTGAGCATCGGTCACTTCACGATTCCGGCGAGCGGCAGCGCATGGGTCTATTCCCGTGAGTTCCCCGGCAATGCATCCATAAACAACTACTGGGTCGATGTGCTGTTCGACCCGCTCGAATAAGACTTACGACGAAATTACCGTGATGACACAAGGGGAGAAGTGAGGGGAATCATGACGGAACGACTGAATGTCGCCGTGGTCGGCGCTGGGTACTGGGGTCCCAATCTCGCACGGAACTTCCGCGCGAGCGCCGACTGGAATCTGGCCGCGATATGCGACCTCGACATAGAGCGCGCGCAGGGCGTTGCGGACGGCGTCGGGGGTGTGCCGGTCACGGCGAGCCTTGACGAGGTGCTCGCCGATGCGTCGATCGATGCGATCGCGATCGCCACGCCGGCACGCACACACCATCCGATCTCGCTGGCTGCGCTCGATGCGGGCAAACATGTGATGGTCGAAAAGCCTCTTGCTGACGAACGGCATCGGGGCGAAGACATGGTCGCACGTGCGGATGAGCGGGGGCTCGTCCTTATGGCCGATCACACCTACTGCTACACACCCGCAGTGCTCAAGATTCGTGAGCTGATCGCAGAGGGTGCCCTCGGCGACATCCTCTTCGTCGACAGCGTGCGCATCAACCTTGGCCTCATTCAGCCCGATGTCGATGTGTTCTGGGATCTTGCGCCGCACGACCTGTCGATCATCGATTTCGTGCTGCCGGGCGGACTCGACACGACGTCGGTTTCCGCGCACGGGGCCGACCCGCTGCGCACGGGAAAAGCGTGCGTGGGGTACCTCGCGATGCCGCTGGCCGGCGGGGCGATGGCTCACATCCACGTCAACTGGCTGAGCCCGACGAAGATCCGGCAGATGGTGATCGGCGGAACCAAGCGCACACTCGTCTGGGACGACCTCAACCCGCAGCAGCGACTCAGCGTCTACGACCGCGGTGTCGACCTCGCCGCCGTCACGAAGTCGGCGTCGACCAACGCGCGTGATGCCAACATCTCGTATCGCCTGGGCGACACCTGGTCGCCGGCGCTGCCGGAACGCGAAGCACTCGCTGGCGTCGTTACGGAGTTCGCCGCTGCCATCAACGAGCGACGCCCCGCACGCACGAGCGGCGACGCCGGCCTGCGCGTGCTTTCCGTTCTAGACGCTGCACGCCGCAGCCTCGCTGCCGGCGGTGCACCGGCCCCCATGAGTCTCGACATTCAGCCCGCAAGGAGAGCAGCATGACCTCGATCGATGGTGCCAACATTCTCGTCACCGGTGGCGCAGGGACGATCGGCTCGACGCTCGTGGACCAGCTCCTCGACGCTGGTGCCGCTCACGTGGACGTGGTCGACAACCTCGTGCGCGGTCGTCGAGCGAACCTCGACGATGCCCTCGCAACCGGACGCGTCGAACTCATCGACGGCGATATTCGCGATGCCAAACTCGTCGACGATCTCGTCGCGGGCAAAGACATCGTGTTCCATCAGGCAGCGATCCGCATCACGCAGTGCGCCGAAGAGCCGCGTCTTGCACTCGAAGTGCTGGTCGATGGTACGTTCAACGTCGTCGAGGCGGCCGCGAAACATCGGGTGAAGAAGCTCATCGCGGCCTCAAGTGCGTCGGTCTACGGCATGGCCGAGGAGTTCCCGACCACTGAGCGACACCACCATGAGAACAACGACACGATCTACGGTGCTGCCAAGACCTTCAACGAGGGACTCATCCGCAGCTTCCGTGCAATGCAGGGACTCGACTACGTTCTGCTGCGCTATTTCAACGTGTACGGCCCGCGTATGGACGTCCACGGCGTCTACACCGAGGTTCTGGTTCGGTGGATGGAGCGCATCGTCGATGGCAAGCCCCCGCTCATCTTCGGTGACGGACAGCAGACCATGGACTTCGTGTGTGTGCCGGATATCGCACGCGCAAACGTCCTCGCGGCCCAGAGCGACATCGTCGAGGGGACGTACAACATCGCTAGCGGCACCGAGTCGAGCTTGCTCGAGCTCGCCGAGGCATTGTTGCGCGTCATGGGCTCCGACCTCGATGTCGAGCATGGGCCAGAGCGCGCCGTGAATGGCGTCGCGCGACGCCTGGCCAACATCAGTGCCGCAAAGCGAGACCTCGGCTGGGAGCCGACGATCGATCTGGAAGACGGACTCGAGCGGCTCGTTGAGTGGTGGACGCCGCTGCGCGACGAAATCGCTGCCGGACGGGCGGTGGATGCACGATGAGTGAGCGCATCAACGTGATGTTGCCCTGGCTCGGCCAGGAGGAGGCGGATGCGCTGGCTGAGGTGATCGCAAGTGGCTGGGTGGCGCAGGGCCCTCGTGTCGCGCGCTTCGAGAAGGAGTTCGCGGCCGCGATGGAAGCGCCGTTCGCGGTCGCCACCACGAGCTGCACGACGGCACTGCACCTCGCCCTGGTCGTAGCGGGTATCGGACCGGGCGACGATGTCGTGATCCCGTCATTTTCCTTCATCGCGACGACGAACGCCGTGGGGTACGTAGGGGCATCGCCGATCTTCGCGGACGTGGACCCGGTCACCGGGAACGTCACGGGCAAGAGCATCGCCGCCGCGCTGACTCCGCAGACTAAGGCCGTCATCGTTGTCGATCAGGGTGGCGTGCCCGTCGACCTCGACGACATCCGTCAGGTCACCGACCCTCTCGGCATCGTCATTGTGGAGGATGCCGCGTGCGGTGCTGGTTCGACCTATAAGGGCCGTCCGGTGGGCGCGGGAGCAGACATCGCGACGTGGTCGTTCCATCCGCGCAAGCTCCTCACCACGGGTGAGGGTGGCATGATCACCACATCTCGTGAGGATTGGGCTGCGCGCGCCAAGCACCTTCGCGAGCACGCCATGAGCGTTTCCGCGGCTGATCGACACGCGTCGGTGCTGCCGCCGGCTGAGGAGTATTCCGAGGTCGGGTTCAACTTCCGGATGACTGACCTGCAAGCCGCAGTCGGGCTCGTGCAGCTCACGCGACTGCCCGCGATCGTCGCGCGCCGTCGCGAAATCGCCGTCCGGTACCAGGAGGCGATCGAGGGGATCCCGGGGCTGCGTGCTGTCGTTGACCCGGCCTATGGCACGAGCAACTTCCAGTCGTTTTGGGTTGAGGTGCAGGACGAGTACCCGACCGATCGCGATGGGTTGCTGGTGGCTCTCGCGAATGCCGACATCTCCGCGCGGCGCGGCATCATGGCCGCGCATCGGCAGCTGCCCTATCGGGATCTCACGCCTGCGG
This sequence comes from Microbacterium sp. Y356, assembly GCF_059445355.1. NCBI lineage: Bacteria > Bacillati > Actinomycetota > Actinomycetes > Micrococcales > Microbacteriaceae > Microbacterium > Microbacterium sp. Y356. The sequence goes on along the minus strand of NZ_JCAIUE010000001.1, from coordinate 969,159 downwards.
ACGGGCTCCCGGTCACCGAGCGACTGAACGATCGCACCCTGATCCTTCCGGTTTTCCACACTCTCAGTTCGGAGGAGCAGAACCGGGTCATCACGGTGTTGAAGCTCCCTGGCGGTGCATTCGAATGACCGAGGCGGAGGGGGTTCTGCTGATCGGGGCAAGCGGACTGGCCAGAGAAGTGCTGGCGGCAGGCATGGTGGAAGTGGTCGGAATTCTTGACGACGACTCCAACCTGCACGGCACCGAGATCGGTGGCGTTCCCGTATTGGGCGCGGTCGATTCGGCGGCGGATCGGGACGAGCAGCTTCTGCTGTGCATCGGCCCGAGCAGGGCTCGTCGCACGGTGGTGCGACGCCTGCAGGAGCTGGGCATCGGCGCAGAACGGTTTGCCATCTTCGCCGCGCGTTCTGCCCGAATCGGCACGACGAGCGACATCGGCGCGGGAAGCATTGTGCTGGACGGAGTCGTCATCACGGCGGATGCCAGGCTCGGCGAGCACGTCGTCGTCATGCCGAACTGCACGATCACGCACGACGACGTGCTGGAAGACTTCAGCACCCTCGCAGCGGGGGTCGCGCTCGGCGGCGGCGTTCGCATACTTGAAGCGGCATATATCGGCATGAACGCCTCAGTGAGGCAGGGCGTGACGGTCGGGCACGACGCCACCGTCGGCATGGGCAGCGCGGTACTCACCGACGTGCCCGATCAACAGACTTGGGCCGGAGTGCCCGCACGACAGCTGGGAGAGAACAGATGAAGGTCCCGTTCCTCGATCTCGCCGCGCAGCAGGCCGAGGTCGCCGATGAAGTTCTCGTGCGCTGGAAGGACCAGCTCGAGACGGCGGCTTTTGTCGGAGGCCCCGATGTCGCTGCATTCGAACGTGAGTATGCCGAGTACATCGGCGTGCAGCACGTCGTCGGCGTCTCCAACGGCACGGATGCGCTCGAGCTCGCCTATCGCGCGGTCGGCGTGCAGCCGGGCGACGAAATCATCATGCCGGCGAACACCTTCATCGCGACCGCCGAGGCGGCATCGCGCATCGGAGCAGTGCCGGTGTTCGTCGACGTGGATGACGACCATCTTCTGATCGACCCAGCCGCTATCGAGTCAGCGATCACCGAGCGGACCCGCGCGATCGCTCCGGTTCACCTTTTCGGACAGACGGCTCCGATGGAGCACATCGTCCCGATCGCGGAAAAGCACAACCTCGTCATCATCGAGGACGCAGCACAGTCCCAAGGCGCATCCGGCCCGGCCGGTCGTGCCGGCGCACTGGGGCGTGTGGCCGCCACCAGCTTCTACCCGGGAAAGAATCTGGGCGCCGCCGGTGATGCCGGCGCGGTGATGACCGATGACTCGGCGATCGCCGACATCGTCAGGAACCTCGGTGGGCACGGCAGCAGCGTCAAGTACGTGCACGACCGGATCGGCATGAACGCACGGTTGGACGCCGTGCAGGCGACCGTGCTGCGCGCGAAGCTGCGGCGTCTGGACGGTTGGAACACTGCGCGCCGCACGGCGGCCGGGCGTTACGCAGAGCTGCTCACCGACATCGAAGGGGTCCGCACACCGGCGGTTCGCGCCGGGAACGATGACGTCTGGCACCTCTACGTCGTGCGCGTCGAGGATCGCGACCGCGTCATGTCCGATCTCGGCGAAGCCGGCATTGGCGTCGGCATCCACTACCCAACACCCGTGCACCTCACCGAGGCGTACGCGAGCCTCGGCTATCGGCGTGGCCAGTTCCCGATTGCCGAGGCGGCGGCGGATCGCATCCTCTCGTTGCCGATGTTCCCGCACCTGAGTGAAGAGCAGCAGACGACGGTGGTAGCGGCGATGGCCGCTGCCGTGGACGGATGAGTGATGGTCGTTCAGGCGGAGGAGTCGCTTTCGCGCCGGGCCTCGTCCGGTGCGATGTGGCTGACAGTGCAGAGCTGGGTTGTGCGGCTGAGCGCCTTCGTCACTGTGGCGGTGCTCGCCCGACTGCTGTTGCCGGCAGACTTCGGCCTGGTGGCGATCGCGCTGTCAGTGCTGTCAATGGTGTATCTCATCGCCGATCTAGGATTCACCACGTATATCGTGCAGGCAAAGAATCTCACGCCGCGCGAGACGACGACGGCGTTCTGGGCGTCGACGGTGATCGGTGTCGTGCTCGCTGCCGGCCTCGCCGCGCTCGCCCCGTTGATCGCGGCTCTGTTCGGCACACCCGCCGCAACGCCGATCATCTTCGCGTTGGCGCCAGCGGTTCTCCTGGTCTCGCTCGCTGCAACGCCGACGGCTCTGCTGCGTCGCGGCATGCGATTCAGGTTGCTCTCGATCCAAGGCGCCGTGTCCGCACTTCTTGGGCAGGCTGTGGCGCTGGTCATCGCGTTCACGGGCGGTGGTGTCTGGGCGTTGGTCGCGCAGATCCTCGTCGCTCAGACCGCGACCCTCGTGTGCGCTTGGGTGAGTGCGCGATGGTGGCCTAAGCTTCGGCTCTCGATCCGCAGCTTGCCGACAATGCTTGGCTTCGGCACGAACGTCATGGCGGTGGACTTCACCGCTCTGGCGAGGCTATGGGTGGAGAACGCCGTGGTGAGTCGCCAACTTGGCGCTGGCGCACTCGGACAGATCAGCATCGCTCAAAGACTGGTGCAGACTGTCCGCGACCTGACTGGTGGGGCGATCGCACCCGTCGTTACCGTGGCGTTCGCGCAGGTGCGAGAGGATTCCTCACGTGTCGTCGCGGGATACGCGCGAGCTGTCCGGTTGTTCTACGTCGTCACCGCGCCAGCGCTTGCCTGCCTCGCGATCCTCGCTCCATTTGTGATCCCGTTCGTGTTCGGGTCGAACTGGGACGAGGCGATCGTGCCGACGATCGCACTCGCCGTCGCAGGCCTGCTTGGCCTGACGGCAACCCTGGATCATGGCCTCTTTTATGGTTTGGGGCGGCCAGGACGCTGGCTGATCTACGCCGTCGGAGTCGAAGTATCGCAGCTCGGCCTCACCCTCGCGCTGGTGCGCTTCGGTTTGGACGCCGTGGTGTGGGGATGGGCGGCAGTCGCTCTCGCCGCGACGATCGCCAGATTCTGGATAGTCGGGCATCTTCTGGGGGTTTCGGTGCGCCGGATCGCCGGGCTGTCAGCCTTGCCGCTGCTGATTGTCGCGGTCTCGGCCACGGTGGGCGCCGGCATCGTTGTCGGCCTCGACGCGTTGCTCCCTTCCTCTGCAGCATCGTCGCTGCTCATCATGGCGGTCGCGGGGATCGCCACGGTAGCCGTTCACCTGTTAGGGGTGCGAATCGTGCTCCCGCAGACGTTCGCCGAGGCATGGGAACTCGTGGGGAGCAGGATCTTCCGCCGCCGTAGGAACACCACGCCCGATAAGACATCGCAAATCGCACAGGAGTCGGAATGAGTGAACACTCGAATCTGAAGGATGCGGCGCTGCCGAGCGTCCTTGTCGTCGTGCCTTGCTACCGCTACGGCCGATATCTGCCGGAGTGCGTCACGAGCATCCTGACGCAGGACGGCGTCGCGGCTGAGGTGTTGATCATCGACGACGCATCGCCGGACGACAGCGCCGAGGTCGCGCGAGGGCTCGCGGCGGCCGACCCGCGCGTACGGGTGATCGTTCATGAGAAGAACTTGGGACACATTCGCACCTACAACGAGGGCCTTTCAAGCGCCACGAGTGACTATGTCGTGCTCCTGTCGGCGGACGACATGCTCGCGCCAGGAGCGCTGGGGCGTGCGACGGCAATCATGGAGCGCCGCCCGGAGGTTGGTCTCGTCTACGGTCATCCCCAAGCCTTCGAGACCGAGCCCGTTGTGCACTCGGCGCGGCGTATGACGAGCACAGTGTGGTCGGGGAAACGATGGATGGACCACCAGTTCTATAGAGGTCTGAGCATCATCTACAGCCCGGAAGCGGTCGTGCGCACGAGCGTGCATCGTCAGGTCGGCTGGTATCGCCCCGAGCTGCCGCACTCGGGAGATCTCGAGATGTGGCTGCGGATTGCCGATGTCACAGCCGTCGCGCGAGTTCATGGGCCGGACCAGGCGTTCCGACGCGTCCATAGCGCCAGCATGATGCAAACCACGTTCGCCAGCCCCATCGTGGATCTCGAGGAGCGGCGGGCTGCCTACGAATCGTTCCTCGACGGATGCGCGCAGCCACCTGAGCGCATCGCACGCCTCCGGGCGATGATGGGGCGTCGGTTGGCGCATGAAGCGCTGAGCTGGGCGTGCTCCTCACTCCGTGACGGAAGCGCTCTAAATCACGAAGAGCTGGAGGCCTGCACGATGTTCGCAGACGTCGTTCACCCGCAGTGGCGGCGAATGGTCGTTGGGCGGGAACTGAATGCACTCGTTGCGGCGCGGCGCGGTTTTGGCGATCGAATTGACCCCGTCGTCGGCCGGCTCACGCGTGCCGTGAATGACCGGGTGCGCTGGTGGCGCTGGCGACTGAGGGGGATCTGAGCGACATGACAACTCACACATCACGTGCGGGGGAGCGCGGAGCGCGGGGCCTGCGGGTAGCATTCCTGCATCCATCACGAGGGCCGATCACGAACCAGGACTGGTCGGGTACCCCGCTCGGTCTGGTAACCGCGCTACGCTCGCTCGGCATCGAGGTGACCGAGATCGGCTATGCGGTGCATCCCGCGATCCGCCGCATTGTGCATGTGCTCGCACGGGCGACCACGCGCGATGTCACAGCGGCAGAGCGGAGCCCACTCAAGAGAGGGCTCCGCCGCAGGACCTTCCGACGTCAGCTGGTGCAGCTGGGTCCGTTCGACGCCGCGATCGCGGTAGGCAGCGACTGTTACGAGCTGGGCGATCTTGGACTCTCCGTCCCAGTGGCCACTTACGACGACGCCACGCTGGCAACCATGTGGGCGCATCCCGAATCCGACACGAGCAATGCGGGTTTTCGCGAAGCGGACGTGATCCGGTGGATCGCGACGCAGCAGGCATCGAGCAGGGCGGCTACGGTGAACTGTGTCAGCACGGGCTGGGCCGGTCGGGCCATGCGCGACGACTACGCGATCCCTGCCGAGCGAGTCGTGACGGTTGGGATGGGGCACCGCGTTCGGTCCGGCGTCGATCCGGCGGTGCGTGACTGGTCCACGCCGACGTTCCTGTTCGTGGGCATCGATTGGCGTCGCAAGAATGGCGAAGCGGTGCTGCGGGCCTTCCGCGAGGTCCGGCGCACGCATCCGAATGCTCTGTTGCATCTCGTCGGGATCCATCCGAAAATTGAGGAGCCTGGGGTCATCGACCACGGTTTACTCGCCCGAGATGACCCCGCGGGCCAGCAGGGCCTCGATGACCTGCTGCAGCAGGCAACCGCCTTCGTACTGCCGAGCAGGTTCGATCCCTCGCCGATCGCGTACCTGGAAGCAGCGTCCGCGGGGCTCCCCGTGATCGCGACATCAGAAGGTGGTGCTGGAGAACTCCTCGGCGAGGGGGCGATCGTGGTATCGCCATTCGATGACGATGCGATCTTGCGGGCCATGCTGGTGCTCGCGGACCCGCGAGAAGCCCAGCGCCGCGGCGTGATCGGTCGGGCCTCCTCTGCGACAGCCACCTGGCAGGGAGTAGCCAGCCGCATCCTTGCGGCCCTGGACGTGGCGGCTGCTCACACGGCTCAGCGGCCGGTGTGAGATCACACCAGCCGCGAGAAGATCCGGGTGAGGTCGAGCTTCAGTCCTTCATCGTTGTAGTGTGCGAGGATCGTCGCGGAAGCGCGCGCACCTTGTTCAGCGAGTGTGTCGGGCGGTGCGCTCATGGCCGTCTCCAGGGCCATGACGGCATCGTGGGTCGAGGCGATGGGTGCGCTGTGTGCTGGATCGAAGAACTCACCACCGCCGCCGCCCGGGTAACCGATGACGAAGCATCCACAGGCCATCGCCTCAGCAGCCGGAAGACCGAACCCGTCGCGATCGCTGAGGCTCAGGAAGATCGGAGTGCTGCGCATCGACTCGGCGACCTGAGTGTCTGTCAGCCCGCGCAGCGCGATGGGCGACCATCGACTCCCTCTGGCGCGGAGGATGTGCAAGATCTGGTTGCGCTCCTGAGCGCGCCTCGTCGTCGTAAAGGAGAAGGCGTCACGTGTGCTGCGGCCGTTGGGATGGAAGATCACCGGATCGATGACGGGGCGGGCGATGTCGAGCTTGACATCTGGATGCGACAGCCTCAGCAGCTCCGCGCTGTCGCGCGACACCGTCATGATGCCTTCGAGTCGCTTGATCGACCGATAGGGTGCGCCGGGTTCCGTGCCGTCGAGGTCGAGGCTATCGAAGGTGATGTACCCGCCCTGATTGAAGACGAGTACCCGTACCTCAGGGGAGATGCTTGCCATGGAAGGGCCGTAGAACTCCGGCACGACGAGGATGTCGTCGGCGTGGAAGTCGATTGCGCCGTACGACACGACGGGCGCGTCGCTGGCGAACCATGCCGGCCGGGTGGCCGACGTCTGCAGTATCGCGGCGCGGATGCCCATGGAGTTCAGCAGCGAGACGTGCCGGTAGGCCACGCGAATGCCGCCCTGAGGACTGCTGCTGTGCGGTACCAGATAGTAGACCGACGGTGTCGCAGTAGCGCTGCGCGGGCGGATGGCCGGGATGCTGCGAACTCGACGGTCGCTGCGGTCGCGGTACCAGGCGAGCGCGCGCCGCGTGGCGGTCGATGGGTGCATCGCTGTTCGCTTCCATGTGTCGGGTGCGTCAGGTCAATCCTATCGGCGAACATGCAGGCCACAGCGCGGATCCAGGCACTATCGCTAGCATGGGCATTTCGGGGATCTGAAAGCGAGCGGCTGTGACGCTGACTGACTTGCTGCGCTTGATGCGGCGGTACTGGATTGTGATGCTCGCGGCCTTGGGAATCGCCGTGCTCATGACCGTGCTGTTCGTTCGAGATGGTGGTATTTATACGTCACGCACCCTCGTCTCGTTTACTTGGCAGGGCTTGGGCACTGCCACGCCCTATAACGGTACCGAGGATGGCGGTGTCATTACGCTTGCGGCCTCGGTCGCCTCGCAGGTGAACGGCCACACGACGGAGTCCCAGTATTACTCGCACATCGACGCGCCGATCTATGGTGCTGGCCTTCGCGAGGCAGTCGTCGTAACGGTCCGCGATGAGGGAAATCAGTGGCAGTCCAGCATCAGTTCGGCGGTGATCGAAGTGCAGATCGTGGGGCGCACTGCGGAATGGGTCGAGGAAAATCAAGAACTCGCGCTGGGCAAGATCGAGGCGACGGCCGCTGACAATCAACGGATGCTCGGCGTTTCCGAGCAGGATCAGCTCGAGGTACACGTCGAGCCGCTCACCCGAGAGATCGCCTACATCGAACCATCACGACGGGAGCAATTGATCGCGACCGCCGCAATGCTCTCCGTGGGGTTGATCGTCGGCGCCGGTGCGGCATGGATCATTGATTGGATGCGTGCAAAGAATGCACGCACGAAGGCTGCCCGACGTCTGGCAGCTGTAGGGGGATCGACCGAATGAATATCTTGGACGTCTTGAGAGGCTTGTGGCGACGGTGGTACATCACCATTCCCGGTGCCATCCTCGCGATCCTTGTCTCGGGGGCTTTGTGGTTCACTGTGTCACCTGAGTACGAGCGCACAGCGACGCAGCTGCTTCTGCCAGGGGATGGTGCGCTTCCCGAAGGCGCGACGAATCGGTATCTGTATCTGGGCGGGTTAGCGCCGGTAGCGGATGTTCTCGTCCGGGCCGTGAACTCGGACGATCTACTGATTGAGTACCGTGAGCGGGGAGTAGAGGTCACGATCTTGCGGGATGCCTCGCTGTCTGGCCCGGTCGTCCTTACTACCGTCACGGCGAACAGCGACGCTGAGGCGTCTGAGAGCCTCGATGAGGTGATCGAACTCGCTACGGTGACATTGAATGAACTGCAGGCGCAGCAGGACGTCCCTGCGTCTGACCGTGTCGACATTACAACGATCTCGATGCCCGACGTCAGCGTGATCAAGGAGCGCCAGCGGGTGCTCATGACCGCGGCTGGCGGCCTTGGGTTGTTGTTGTTGACAGTCCTCGTGGCAGGCGGTGTCGACGGAGTGCTCACGAGGAGGAGGCGCCGGTCGAGCGACGCCTCGTCCGTCCCCGATGGCGATGTGGACGGGATCGACGACGAGTCGGACGCCCAGTCGCCCCGCGATGACGAAACCGACGACGATGCGTTCGTAGACAAGGAGATCGTCGACGCTGATGATCCACCGGTCCGGTACGCGCCCAGAGGTGATTGATGGCAGGGTCAGCATTCCCACCGATCGCTGCGCATATGCACCGAGGTGCGTGGGAAAACCGGTGGTGGAAGCCAGTGGGCATGCTCACCGTATACGTAGTGCTGCTTTTTGCCATCCCATCTAACTTCACCATCACAGGTCTGGGCGCCCTGGGACGACCATCTCAGCTGTGGGGGTTGGTGCTGTTGCTCTGGTGGGCTCTGAGCCGACTACAGCGGGCGGCGGAGGATGTGCCGCCTCCGCATCAGCCGGTGAGGTGGATGTTCGTCGTGTTCACGGTGCTGGTGCTAGTCGGCTTCGCTGCAGCCCTGCTGCGCGGGCAGCCGGCCGATCAGGTGAGCCCCGCGATTACCGCTGTGGTGCGGCTCGCATCCTGGGCCGGGGTCGCGCTCGTCGCGATGGATGGTATCCGAACACACAACGACATGATCAGGATCGTTCGAGTCCTCGTCGTCAGCGCTGGTGCAATCTCCGCGTTGGGACTTGCGCAGGTCGCGACCGGATCGAGTCTGCTGGAGTGGGTGGCCAATATTCCTGGCCTGACTTACGACTGGGGAGGAATCGACAGTCGCGGCGACTTCGTGCGCGCTGCGGGAACGGCTACGCACCCGCTGGAGTTCATCGCGGCGCTCTGCGCCACGCTCCCGCTCGCGCTCGTCATGGTCGTCGCCGCCGGTTTTCGGAAGCAGTCTCGGGTCGGTTTGCGCTGGTGGATTATCGTCGCGCTGATCATGATCGCGCTTCTCGTCTCGGTGTCGCGTTCGGCGTTCATTGGCATTGTCGTCGCATTCGTATTCGTCGCGCCCGTGCTGCCGAAGGTCTACCAGTGGGGAGCAGCGTTCGGTGGACTCCTGGCGGTCGTGGTAGTGATCATCGTCGCTCCAGGAATGTGGAATGCGACGATCGCGCTGTTCACTGAAGCCGAAAGCGACCCGAGCGCGCAGTCGCGAACCGGTGGGCTGGAGCGTATCCCGGACTTCCTCTCGCCCTCGCCGCTCATTGGGGATGGCTGGGGAACGTTCACCTCGCGTTACTACATCTTTGACAACCAGTGGGCGGGACTGATCATCGAAGTGGGGATCCTCGGGACGCTTGCCTTTCTATGTCTGGTGGCCGCTGGCGTGTGGAGCGCTGTGTTCGCCATCCGCCGTTCCCGGTACGCAGACACGAAGATGTTGGCGGGCGCGATCAACTCGGGAATCATCACACTCGCCGTGCTGTTCCTGTTTTTCGACGGGCTCAGCTTCCCAATCGCGGCGGGGTTGCTTGTGCTCTTCCTCGGTCTCGCCGCGGCCATACGAACGATCGCGGTCGCGGATCAGTTCACGAAAGCTGCCGTAGCGCCACATAGCGCTGTGGGTCGGTGACGAGCTATGGCGGCATTCCAGGGACGGTGGTGGGTGGTGTGGTCGCTGGGAGTGTACCTGGCGATCGTCGCGGTCCTCGTGCTGCTGCCGGTCTCGTACTCGGAGATCGTCGTGGCGATATGGGGATGGATGCGCTCAGAGCTCGGCTGGACATCCTTTGGCGCAGGATGGGTCGAGTTCGGTGCGAACACCCTGATGTTTACACCGCTGGGCTTCTTGCTCACGCTGTTGTTCCGCCACCCTTGGTACGGAATCGTCCTCGCATTGGTGATCTCAGCCGGGGTTGAAGTTGTGCAACTGGTGGTTCCCGAGCGAGTGGCGAGCGTGCGCGATGTGATTTCGAACACTCTGGGTGCAATGATCGGCGCGGCGCTCGCGTGGTCGATCGTGTTGTATCGGGATCGCCGTCGCGCTCACGCCGCCCGTGCGAGCACGCAGTCGAACTGAGCTGTCATCCTGCCTTCACCACGGACGGCGACAACGCGTGCTCGATGAGGATCTCCGGCTGGCTGCTGCCGTCTGCGGCCAGGGACCAGACGTCGGAGTCGCCTACCGTGTCGTTCGTCAGCCCGTATAGCAGGGTCTCATTGTCGAGCCAGGCGATCTGGTCGTCGACGTTGTGCGTCTCTGCGTCGAGGACCTCGACCTTGCCAGTGGCCAGATCCATCACCGCAGGAGTCCAGATCACGCTCACCCCCGAGTCGGCGGTGACCTGTTTGAATGCCAAGCGCGTCTGGTCAGGGGAAAGCGACGGGCATTCGACGCCTTCTGCGATGGAGCGAAGCGTGCGCTGACCAAGATCGCCCTCGACGAGGTAAGTCTGCCCCGCGGTGCCGACGGTGGCGTAGAACCGATTATCGTCGACAAACGTGACGCCCCAGATGTTCCGGTCAATAGGGGCGCTCGGTTCGTCATTGATAAAGAGAGCGAACTCCTCGAGGTTGCCGTGATCGGCCCCGCTGGCGGTGTCGCGGATCACGGTCTCAGTTGAGAAGCCAACCGTGGCGTAGGAATGCCCGGTGACGAACGCAGTCGTTGCTACGAGAGCGCCATCGGGTGAGAAACGGGCACGACTCGGGATTCCGGAAAGCGGCCAGCTCAGCTGCTCGGCGCCATCGGCGCCATAGAGCGTGCCGGTGTAAGTCGGCGTGATCCCACGCTCGGACCGGAGGCATACGATCGCCGCCGTGGTGGCATCGACGCGGTCGCACGCGATGCCGGTAAGGGTGCGCGGCCCATCGGGGGCGCCCAGCGGCACGCTGCCGACGGTCCCGTACCCCTGACCGTCGGCGGTGTTGCGGAACACAATCCGATCATCGTCCGCGGTGTCGCCCGGTGCCTGGATGCTCACAGCGATCGGCGCGTCTTGCCGCTGCTCGTATTTCGCCCAGGCAACGATTCCGACCGCGACTGTCGCACTCAGCATCACGAAGGAAAGCAGAGCGATTACGAGCCATTTCACACGCAGACTCATGCCGTAGCATCCCGGTGCGGCGCACGCATATACGGCCGTAGTAGCAGCGCGACCAACGGGATCGCGATTACGAGAAGCCCGGCGACGATGAACATCGACGTCTCCCGGCCGAGCGCATACCAGAGCACACCGAACGCAGCGGCGGAGAGGAAACGGCTGACAGCGACGACGGTCTGCGCGGCGGCGATCCCCGTCCCAAGCGTGGACGGAGTCGTGAGTTCGGCCGCCAGGGCAGCGAGCACGCCATCCGTCGCGGCGTAGAAGGCGCCCAGACATGCCAGCACAGTCAGTGTGGCACCGAGATCCGCGATGGGCAGGACCGCTACGACGTACGCTGCGAGCAGTGCGAAATGTCCGAAGACGAACACTCTGCTGCGACCGATTCGGTCGGACAGACGCCCTAGCGGAACGGCCAGTGCGAGGAATGCGACGTTCGTGCCAACGTAGAGAAGAGGGAACCACTGCGCAGCAAAATCGCTGCGGTCCTGGAGGACGAGGTAGACGAATCCGTCGCCGATCGTGAGCAGCCCGAGAATGCCGGCTGCTGCGAGCACGCGTCGGATCGGTCCGCGTGTGATCACGGCCCAATCAAAACGTTGCCGGGGAGCAGCGGAATCCGACGTGCGCTGGTGAGCGATGGCCTGCGGGCGCACGTTGGGCACGAACAGGCCGAGCGCGACGACGCCCACGACGGCGAACGCGAGCGAAGCAATGAAGATGACGTGGTAGCCGTCGGGGACCAGCATCAGGATGAAGAACGCCATCAGCGGGCCCAAAGCCGCCCCGATGTTGTCCAGCGTCCGATGAACGCCGAAGGACGCGCCGAGATTCTCTGGCCGTGATGATGCGGTGATCACTGCATCACGTGGTGCGGTGCGGATGCCCTTCCCAATGCGGTCGGCGGAGATCACTGCAAGTATGGCGCCGAAGCCAGTCGCGAACAGCAAACCTACGCGTGCGACGGCGGCGAGAGCGTACCCGACGAACGCTACCCACTTCGGCTGGTCGAGCCGGTCGGAGCTGTATCCGGCGGCGATGCGTGCGACGGCGCTGATGCCCTGGTATATCCCGTCGATGAACCCGTAGGCGATCATCGACAGCCCGAGCGCACCCGTGACGTACATCGGCAGGATTGCGGCGACCGACTCGGACGAGATGTCCGTGAGCATCGAGACGATGCCGAAGCTGACAACGGTCGATGACACCGTGCGTACCCCCGTCGGCGCAGCCGACGGCTGCGAGGCGGGGTCGTCGTCTGGTGCGGGTGTATTGGAGAGCGAGATATACACGCGTGTCAGTCCGTTCGAAACGTTCCGAATAGGAGATAGCGCACTCCTGTGCCGGTCGAGCCGAACGACAGCGTTATAGATTCGTACGCCCCCGAGTAGACGACGGTGGCGTCGTCCGTACTTTGATCTTGCAGGCCGAGGGAGGCCCACAGTGTTCGATAGTGGTTCGCGATCGCCGCTTTGGATGAGTCGGATACAGCCACCAGCGTGGCCTGCAGTCTGGTACCGTCACTGGCAACTGAGCTGGACACAATCCTCGATTCTGTCACCGGGCCCATCGGCTGCTCTGGATACCCATCGACGAGGCTATCCTCCGCGTTCGCCGTCTCCGGCAGCGGTCCCTGCAGCAGGGGCGGCTCTGGGGTGATCGGGGGGAGGGTGTAGCCCGGCGGCTCGGTAGGCGCCAGGACTTCGGAGCCTGTGGTCGGTGTTGCCCCTGGTTTCGGGCCATGCGTCGCCGTTGCCCCCGGTTTCGTGCCAGGGGTCGCAGGCGTCCCCGCCTTCGTGCCAGGGGTCGCCGCGCTCTGAGAGTTGCCGGCCTCAGAGGTCGATGAGCCGTCTGCATTCGGGGTGCTTGCGACGTCACCGGAGAACAGCCAAACGATCGTGACTGCGCCGACGACGACGAGCGCGATCACGACGGCGATCACGATCTTCATGCCGCGGGTCAGTGAACGACCCTCTGGCAAGGTCTCGTCGGAGGGAGTCTCTTCGTCGCTAATGTTCATGGTCGCTTCTTGAACGACGCACGGTCAGGTACGCGCGCGGTCCCTGGACGAGGTATCGGCGGGCGAGGCGACGCGGCTCGAGAACAAGCCGCCAGGCCCACTCCATGCCGGCACGGGAGATCCATGTCGGTGCCCGGTTCACTCGGCCGGCGAGAAAATCGACGACCGCGCCGAAGGCGAGCAGCGCGCCGGCACCGGTGGCTTTGCCGTACGCGTCGATCCACTGCTCCTGGCGAGGTTTGCCCAGACATACCAAGAGGATATCGGGCCTCGCATTCGCAACATCGAGCGCGAGGGCACGCGCGGCCTCTGGCTGGGCGAAAACCTCTCGTTCTGGTGCCCAGTGACCGGCGAAATGGACGCCAGGCCAATCGGCGGTCAGCCGGTCGCGCAACGCTCCGGTCAGTTCAATCGAGCCACCGACGATTCCGACGCAGAGTCCGAGCCTTGATGCTTCATCAAGGATTCCAGCCGTGAGATCGCTGCCGGCGAGTCGTGGATGTTCTGCACCGGATAGTCGCGTCGCTTGCGCGGCGATCGGAGCGCCATCGATGAGATTCAGCCAGGCGATGCTCGGATGATCGGGGTAGCCGGCCACGGGCACGTGATCGGCGCGAGTGCCGAAGTGATGAACGTGATCGAGGTTGATGGATGCCACTCCCAACGGCACGTCGCGGCCGGTCGCGGTGGCAGCGCGAATGATGATCGCAATGGCCTCTTCTGCGACCGTGAGGTGCACAGCCCGCCCGCCGATCGTCGCGAAGGGGACCCCCTGCAGAACGATATGGTCGCACGAGAGACCGGAATCTTCGTGCTTCGCGGCGCCGTGAGCGTCGGTTGTGATTGTTTCGCCCATCCTCTTCCCTCCCAGTAGAGTCGTACCCCAGCATCACGGCCAGGTAGTGAGCGTGCGTTCGATCACGGCAGTTTCGTCAGCGAAGGATCATGATCGTCGCCTGCCAGATGGTTCCCCGTACCATGTTGCGGCAGGAAGGGCGCTCCAGCGTCCCTCATCGCGGACCACGGAAACTGTGGCGGATGCTGACTCGCTGCGTGTGCTCCTCAGCCAGGCCCCAAGCAGGACGACCGCACGATAGGTGCCGGCTCGATTCGGAGAGTGTTTGCGCATGTACCGCACGCGGTTGACGTTCAGCAACGTAGCGAGATCGACGGAGGTACCAGAACCGCCCTCGCTGTGGTTCACAACCGCCGCGGGCTCGAACAGCACTTTATACCCGAGGTCCCGCACTCGGCGGCAGTAATCCGTTTCCTCCGAGTAAAGAAAGAATTGCTCGTCCCATTCGCCTACGGCCCGAGCGATCTCGATGGGAATCAGCAGCGCAGCACCAGTCGACCAGTCGATTGCGTGCGATCGCGAGTACGCCTCCGAGCCACGAACCCACTCGGTCATCCATTGCGGGCGGGACTGCCAGAGGGGACCTAGGACCGCGTCTCCAAAGGCTCGAAGAACACCCGGTTCGTTGAAGATTGAGTTTCTCACTTCGCCGTGGTCGTCGACGATGCGAGGCACGACGATGCTGGCATCGGAACTGGCTCGGGATGTGTCCCACAGGCAGCGGATCGCGCCGCGCTCCACCCGCAGGTCGGGGTTGAGTATGAGGATCGCATCTGCGTCCCCGATGTGCTCCATCCCGACATTGATGCCGCCGGAGTAGCCGAGATTTCCTCCAGTCGCTACCGCGACGACGTCATTATGGCGTCGCGCGCGGTTGAGCGTCCCCTCCGAAGGGGAGTTGTCGACGACGACCACACGCAGGCGCAGATCCGCCGTCTCTGCTCGGAGCGAGGCAATGAGCCCGTCGATGTCGTCGGCGCTGTTGTACGTCACGACGATCACCGCGATATCCGCCCGATCTCCGCCACCCACGAATCGGTCGCTGTTCAGAAGAGTCATCAGTACGCTCCCGTCGGAGCGACCATCACTTTGGCTGTGCGCCACATGATCTGCAGGTCGGTCATCACTGACCAGTTTTCGACGTAGCGAAGGTCGAGACGGATGCTCTCGTCCCAGCTCAGATCGCTGCGACCCGATACCTGCCAGAGTCCAGTGATTCCGGGCTTGATGTACAGCCGGCGCGAGACGGTTCCGTCGTAGGCGATGACCTCGCTTGGCAGTGGCGGGCGCGGGCCGACGACGCTCATCTCGCCAGCGAGCACGTTCCAGAACTGCGGCAGCTCGTCGAACGACAGTCTGCGCAGCACCTTTCCGACGCGGGTGACGCGTGGGTCGTCCTTCAGCTTGAACAGGAGGCCAGCGCCGTCATGGTTCGCTTTCAAGGCGGCGAGTTTCCGTTCGGCATCCGCGTGCATCGACCGGAACTTGACGATCTGGAATCGTTCCCCATCCCGACCCACGCGTTCTTGGAAGAAGAACACGGGGCCGGGAGAATCCAGCTTGATCAGCAGCGCGAGCAGCGGTGTGATCACCGCGATCGGAATCAGCGCGAGCACGGAGACTGCGATGTCGAGAGCGCGCTTGAGCAGGTGCTTGGCACCTTCGTAGGTCGGGATCTGCACCTTGATCAGCGGCAGGCCATCCACCGGTGCGAACGACAGTCGCGGCCCTGCGACGTCGGCGAGGCGGCTCGAGAGCACCAGCTCTGCGGCCGTTCCCTCTAGTTGCCAACTGAGGTTCTTGACGAAGTCGGGATCGCCTTCGGGACGACCGGCCACGATGATCGTGTCGGCTTCGATCTGACGCGCGACATTCGCGACCGAGGTGACGTTGCCCAGCACCGGAATGGTGGTGCCGTCGAGATGTAGCTCGCGGGCGTTACCGTCGAGCAGAGTCGCACCAACGACCTGATATCCGGCGGTGCCGATCGGATGCAGCGCATCCACAACGTAGTCGACGTCGTCGCGGTTGCCCACGACGAGGGTGCGCGAGGTGAAGTAGCCATGACGGCGCTGGTTGCTCAACCAGCGCCGCCATGACCACCTGCTCATCAACAGGCCGAGCACGCCTGCGGGGAGGGAGACGAGCACGATGAGCCGCATTGAGTCCCAGCCGAGCAGCAAGGCGGTTACCGCCACCATGCCAACAGCGAGTCCAGAGGCATGCGCGATGCCTCGGTACTCCTCAGCGCTCGAGCGGAACAGTGCCGCGTTGCGGGTGCGCGTGGTCAGCAGCATGACGAACCATGCGACTGCCAGCAGCGTCCCTTGCATCGCGGCGCCCGTGAGCGGCTCACCATACTGGAGAAGGACACTGGATGCGACACCGACGGTGATCGCGATCACAGCGGCATCCGTCAGCCCGAGACGGGCGCGGTACGCCCGTTCCCATTGCTGACGGCGCTCCAGTGTCGCCGAAACGCGCGGTGTGAACACCGTGGTCGTTTCGGTCCGGACAGCGCGCGGAACAGATGCCGTGAAAACGGCCGTTTCGACGCGTGTCAAGCTCAGGGCATCGTCGACGGATGTCATACCCGTCGGCCCCAAGCCGTGAATGTACGCAAAAATCCCCAGTGCGACATTATTTCCCCAGTTTTATCCCCTGACCGCACGTCCCACACGCACGGGTTATCTGTCACCGCAGACTTCACGATGCTGCTCGACTACGTAATCCCACATCACGTTGTGTGTGCCGATTCCCAGCGGCACTCACTATCTAGCAGTTCAGATGTTCGCCACACTAGCGGAGCGCGGGACGAAACGAAAGAGACAATCTGACGAATCGACATATTCGTGTCGATTCCTCTTGCCGCGTTCGCGCAGGAACGCTGCCACGACGCGCTCAGCCCTCGAGGCGCTCCGCGAGCCACTGCGTCTGGCGCAGCCAATGGGCGTGCTGACCGCCCTCGTGTCCGTTGAACGAATAGACCTCGATCGAGGCATCCGCTGACGCCAGATGGTTGTATGCGGCGTACACGCTCGAGGGGAGCACGATGGCGTCCATCAGCCCGACCGAGAACAGCGCAGGCTTGGTGATGCGGCGGGCGAAGTTCACTCCATCGAAGTACGACAGTGTCTCGAACACCTGGTCGATACGATCGCGGTGCACGGCGAGGTAACGCTCGATCTCGCGGTACGGATGCTCTGGCGTTTGTTCGACCGAACGCCGAAAGTGGCACAGAAACGGCACATCGGGCATCGCCGTGAACACGTCGGGGTGCAGACCTGCCGCGGCCAGTGCGATGCCGCCGCCCTGGCTGGTTCCGGTCACGCTGACCCGCGCAGCATCCACGAACGGGAGCGAGCGCACAGCGTCGACCGCGAGCGCTGCATCGGTGAACAGTCGACGGTAGTAGTACTCGTCGCGATTCAAAATGCCGCGAGTCATGAATCCGGTCGATGCGCCATCCGAGCCGTGCGGGTCGGGCGTATCGCCGCCAGAGCCCCAGTTCGCACCCTGCCCTCGCGTATCCATCAGCACATGCACGTATCCGGCGCTGGCCCACTGCAGGCGTTCGCCGGCCATGCCGCGGCCGCCGCCGTAACCGATGTACTCCACCACGGCAGGCAAAGCCTCGCCGCTGCGTGGGCGAGTGACCCACGCGCGGATCGGCTCACCGCCGAAGCCGGAGAACGTCAGATCCTCCACGGTCAACTGACTGATCGGAGTCTCCGCAGCCGCGAGTTGCGCCTCTGGCCCCGCCGCGCGCGACGAAGCGAGAGTGGCACTCCAGAAGTCATCGAAATCGCTCGGCTCGGCGACATCCGGGCGGAAGGAGCGAAGGTCATCGAGGGGCATATCAGTCAGTGGCACGACGGTTACCGTATCGCAAAACCGGGCCATATTCGAAACGCTTCGCCTGATGGATTGCGGATCGTGGCCTGAGCGGATACTCTCGGTCGAAGCGTTTCGACTTCGAATGCTCTGCCGCATTCCGAAACGCCCTCAATGACCCGAGGTGAGTGGAGATTCGATGACGATTGTTGCCCCCAGAGGCGGTAGACGATGACGATGCCCACGACGGTCACGAGGACAGTGGCTGAACAGCTCGACAACAAGAGCGAGCGTTCGCCGCGCGCAAAGAAGCGCCTGCAGAAACGGTCTGGCGGTCGGAAGTCATACGGGATGTTCCTGGTCATCGTGCCGTTCCTGGTGCTGGTGTTCCTGTTCAGCTACTTCCCGCTGTACGGCTGGATCTACGCGCTGTTCGACTACAAGCCCGCACTGGGTCTTGAGGGCAGCGAGTTTGTCGGGCTGCAGTGGTTCCGGATGCTGGTCAGCTCGCCGACGCAGATGGCGCAGATCGGCCAGGTGCTGATGAACACCCTGGCGATCAGCTTCCTCGGCATCCTCACCTCGATCCTCCCGCTCGCGTTCGCGGTGTTCCTCAACGAAGTGCGCGCCAAGTGGTTCCGCAACGCAGTGCAGACGCTGACCACACTGCCGAACTTCATCTCGTGGGTGCTCGTCTACATGATCGCCTTCTCGCTGTTCTCGAGCTCCGGCCTCGTCAACAACGTGCTCTCGGACTTCGGCCTCATCACCGCGCCGCTCAAGTTTCTCGACACGAGCGACAACGTCTGGATCGTGATGACGTTGTGGAGCGTCTGGAAGGGGCTCGGCTGGGGCGCGATCATCTACCTGGCTGCCGTCTCCGGAATCGACCCCTCGATGTACGAGTCGGCTCGAATCGACGGCGCCGGGCGCTTCCAGATCATGTGGTACATCACGGTGCCCGCGCTGATGCCGACCTACCTCGTGCTGCTGTTGCTGTCGGTTGCGAACCTGCTCAACAACGGCATGGAGCAGTACTTCGTCTTCCAGAACGCATTCAACATGCAATGGATTCAGGTGCTCGACCTGTACGTCTACAACATCGGCATGACCGGCAACAGCCTGTCGATGGCAACCGCGATCGGCATGCTCAAGAGCATCATCTCGGTCATCCTCCTGTTCACCGTCAACGGCATCGCCAAGCGTGTACGCGGCGAAGCGATCGTCTGAGAGGGATCTGCACATGACCGGTCTCGCCACTGCTCCCACGCTCAAAAGTCCGCTGAAGAACAACGCTGCGCTGTCGCACAAGACGTCGCACCAAAGCGGCGGGGACGTGCTCTTCGCAATCATCAACTACACGGTCTTCGGGCTGCTCGTGGTGATCTGCGCCTACCCGTTCTACTACCTGATCATCAACTCCGTCAGTGCCAACGACGTCTCCGCGCTCGGCGATGTGCGACTGTGGCCGATCGGCTTCCACCTGCAGAATTACAAGGACGTCTTCAATCTGAACGGGCTGGGGATGGCAGCCATCGTCAGCGTCGCGCGCACAGTGATCGGCACAGTCGCCACGGTGCTGGCATCCGCTTTCCTCGGCTTCATGTTCACGCAGAGTCGCATGTGGGCACGCCAGTTCTGGTACCGCTCCGTCATCATCACGATGTACTTCAGCGCTGGCCTGATCCCGGTGTTCATCATCATGAAGAACCTCGGACTGACGAACAACTTCTGGGTCTATGTGCTGCCATTTATCGTGCAGCCGTTCTTCATCATCCTGGTCAAGACCTACGTCGAGTCGATGCCGGAATCTCTGCAGGAAGCCGCCGAGTTGGATGGCGCGAACATCGTACAGATCTTCTTCAAGGTCTATCTGCCGAACATGACGCCGATCCTGGCGACCGTGGCGATCTTCGCGGCAGTGGCGCAGTGGAACAGCTTCCAAGACACCCTGATCTACATCACCGACCAGAGTCTGTACACGTTGCAGTACCTGCTCTACATGTTCATCAATCAGGCATCCAGCCTCGCCCAGGCGGCGCAAAACGCCGGCGGAAACCTTGGCGCCATCGTCGGAGCTGCCACCTCGCAAACGCCGACCTCGATTCGGATGACGGTCTCGGTGCTCGTGGTGCTGCCGATCATCTTCATCTACCCCCTGTTCCAGCGCTTCTTCGTGAAGGGCATCATGCTGGGCGCCGTCAAGGGCTGACGCGTCTTCGCATCCATAAGAAAGGAAAAGCAATGAAGCTGAAGCGGAAAGTTGCAGCGGGCGTAGTGGCCCTTGTCGCCGCGGGAATGCTCACCTCATGCACGGGCGGAGGTGACGACAAGGCGGAAGCCGAGGCCATCGATTCCTTCCCCTCGCAGTGGGAGGAAGAGATCACGATCGACGTCTTCGATGGCCTGGCCAACTACATGGGCATCCAAGAAGGATGGTTCGCGAAGATCGTCAAGGACAAGTTCAACATGGAGTTGAACATCATCGCCCCGAACGTCGCGGGCGGCGGCGACACCCTCTACAACACCCGAGTCTCTGCTGGCGACCTCGGCGACCTCATCATCACCGACAAGGGCGAGAAGCTCGACGAGCTGATCCAGGGCGGGCTGGTAGCGGATGCATCCGCCTACTACCCGGCTATGGAGAACGCGGCTCGCTTCGACGCCGCCGTCGAGAATCTGAACGCGAGCGCAGACGGCGTCTACGCGTTCCCGAGCTCGGTATCCAGTCTGCTGCCGACCGAGCCCTCCGAGGGCATCGATCCGACGTTCGGGCCATTCCTGCGGTGGGACCTTTACGGCGAGCTCGGCTACCCGGAAATCGACACCCTCGAGGATCTGCTGCCCATTCTGAAGGAGATGCAGGATCTCGAGCCGACCGCGCCGAACGGTCAGAAGGTCTACGCCCTGTCGCTGTTCAAGGACTGGGACGGCAACTTCATGAACAACGCTAAGCAGCCCATCACCTACTACGGCTACGACGAGGTCCAATTCGCGCTCGCCAAGGCCGACGGCTCGGATTACGAGGGCATCCTCGACGATGACGGCATGTACGAGCGGGTGTTGAACTTCTTCTACGAAGCGAACAAGCTCGGCCTGGTCGACCCTGAATCGACGACGCAGAACTACGACACACTGTTCTCGAAGATGCAGAACGGTCAGGTGCTGTTCACCTGGTGGCCGTGGCTCGGGCAGTCGGCATACAACACCGACAGCAACATGGCCGAGGGCAAGGGCTTCATGATCGCCCCGCTCAAGGATCAGGAGATTTTCTCCTACGGCGCCGAAGCATACGGCGGCAAGCAGGTGCTCGCGATCGGGTCGCAGGCTGAGGACCCGGAGCGCATCGCGGCGTTCATCGACTGGCTGTACTCCGCCGAGGGCTCGCTGTCCAACAGCAGTCAGACCATGGGTGCGGCAGGTCCGCAGGGGCTGACCTGGGACATGAACGCGGACGGCAAGCCGGAACTCACCGACTTCGGCAAGGAAGTTTTTCTCGAAGGCGACGCGACGGTGCCGGAAGAATGGGGCGGCGGCGGGAGCTACCTCGATGGCGCCTCGACGTTGAACATCAGCGTCGTCCTGCCGATCGAAACCGATCCTGACACCGGCTTCCCGTACAGCTACAAGCTCTGGGAGACCTACCAGGAGCAGACAGCCAACCCGCTGACCGACGACTGGGCAGAGCACATGGGCGGTGCCACGACCACGATGCAGTACCTGGAAGACAACGACCAGCTGCTTGTCGCGCCAGGGGCCAGCTATACGATTCCGGCCGACAACTCTGAGATCGAGACGCTGCGCAACCAGGTCAAGACCATCATCGTGCAGGCCTCGTGGCAATCGGTCTTCGCCGAGAGCGATGAGCAGTTCGACACGATCTGGGCCGACCTGCAGAAGACCGCGTCCGGCCTCGGCTACGACAAAGTGCTCGAGGTCGACCTCGCGACTGCGAAGGACCAGAACGAGCAGCGCGAGGCGGTCGCCGCTGAGTTCACCGAGTAGTCAGTAGCAGCAGCACCGGGCCCGGAGTGCGCAAGCGCCCCGGGCCCGGTGCCGTGTCCGGGCATCCGTTCGGGGTCCCGGTGCCGTGTCCGGGCACCCGTTCGGGCGGAGAACGCACGCTTGGGCGGAGGAATCTTGAGGAATCCTCCGCCCATGAGTGCGAAGTCCGCCCAAGCGTGCGGGCACCGGCGCGGGCATCGGGCGGGGCCGAAGGCGCGGGCATCGGGCGGGGCCGAAGCCGCGGGCGAGCTCAGGCGCCGGGAGTGTGGCGGGCGAAGGCGCTGCGGAAGAGGAACGCTGTCACGTAGGCGCCCACCGAGAAACCGACCGTGGCGAGGATCACTCCGAACATCGGAATGACTACGGTGATGCAGATCAGCGCCGCCGGCACCAACAGGATTCCCATCGTTCGCAGTGGCTGCGCCATCGGCAGCAGCAGCGCATTCTTCACGGTCTGGCGGAACGATGTCTCATACACGCCGGTGAGCGCCATGGCGAACAAGAACGCCGCGAACAGGTAGAACGCCGCGATGATCGAGATGACCATGGCGACACCTCCGACCACAGTGGCAGAGCCCGACCAGAACACCGCGACTGCCAGCAGCAGGAGCACTGGCAGCAGCAACACCAGAGCCAGCAGCGAGGCGGGCTTGAAGTTGCGAATGAACGCCGGGAAGAAGTCTTTCAGCGGGCGTCCGCTCTCATCATCCGAGTAGCGGATCGTCACCTGGTACAGCGCCGCGGTGGCTGCTCCGATGGTGACGATGGGCAGACACAGCAGCAGGTAGAGCAGGTTCAGCGCCACGAAGCTGAGGAAACCGGTGATGCCCTGCGCCGTGCGGCCTTCTGGATCGATTCGCACTCAGAACTCCGTGCTGGAGAGATCCACGCCCGAGACGAACGTCGGGGCGAGCAGCTGCACCCGCTCGGGCTTCTCGTCGCCCAGCACGGCCAGGATCGCGCGGGTTGCGCTCGCGCCGATCTCAGCCGCCGGCACGTCGATCGTGTCGAGCAGCCCAGGCATATCTCGCACCAGATGCGCCGGGCTCAGTGCGATGACATCACGTCCGCGACCCGTCACATGACCGGCGACGTGGGAGAGCGCGGCCTCATTGTGAAACAGGATGCCGGTGATCTCCGCATCCGATTGCAGCACGGCGTCTACGACCCCGACAGCATCCGCTGAACTGGGGCAGGCGTGTACGCTGCCGGTCACGCCGAGTTCCCGGCATGCCGATAGGAATCCGTCGTTCAAACGCTCGGCGTACGAGGTGTGCCGCTGCAGCACTTCGGCGGATGCGCCGAACAGTGCAACGCGTCGGTGCCCGAGCCGGGCCAGGCGTGTGGCGGCCAGCCGACCGGCGGCCGCGAAGTCGAAGTCGACGCACAGGAGGTCGTCTGCGCCGGCGGGGAGGCCGATGAGAACGCTGGGCGTCGACAGCTCCTGCAGCGTCGCGATGCGCGGGTCATTCGATTCGATATCCATCACCATCAGGGCATCAACCATCGACCCTCGCGCGGCGCGGCCCAGTCCCTCGGCATCGTCGCTGGTGAGCAGCAGGATGTCGTAGTGGTTCTCTCTGGCTTCCTTCACGACGCCCGAGACGATCTCCATGATGACGTTCACGTCGACGCCTGCACGCAGCGGCGCCTGCAGGCCGATGACGTTCGTCAAACGGGACGCGAGCGAACGCGCACTGGCGTGCGGGCTGTACGCCAGCTTGTCGATGGCGGCCTCGACGCGCTCCTTGGTGTCCTGTGAGATCGTGCGTTTGCCGCTCATGACATAGGAAACAGTTGAGATCGAGACACCAGCGGCCTCTGCGACATCAGCGATCGTCACCATGAAAGCTCCCTTGTTTCTATGGTCGGCGGACGTCGGCAACGCAACACGTGGAGGGCCTCCATGGCCCGCGTGGACATCCGCATCTGGTTAGTATATGTTCTCGTTGTTGAAACGCTTCGACAATTCGACGGGGAATCACTGAAAATGTCATCGACGACCAGCGCACGGCATGCCTTCGACGCGCTCATTTCCGACCGCGGACTCGCATTCGGCGGTGATTACAACCCCGAACAGTGGCCGAGGGAGACGTGGCGTGAAGACGTCGAACTCATGCGCCAGGCCGGAGTCAACTTCGTTACTGTCGGCGTCTTCAGCTGGGCGATGATCGAGCCGCGCCCCGGTGCCCGTGAGTGGGGATGGCTAGACGAGATCCTCGATTTGCTGCACGCCGCCGACATCTCAGTCGACCTCGCCACACCAGTGGCATCCCCGCCGCCGTGGCTGGGTGTGCAGCATCCGGATACCCTGCCCGTCGACCGTGACGGTGTGCGACTGATCGCGGGATCACGCAACCAGTTCTCTCCGGCCTCGCGCACATACCGTGAGCATGCGCTGGCGATTACACGAGACATCGCCGAGCGCTACGCGACTCACCCCGCCGTGCGTATGTGGCATGTCGGCAACGAGTATGGCCAGGTCGACCACGGCGATGAGGGGGCGCGCGAGTTCCGTCGGTGGCTCAAGGAGCGCTACGACTCGATCGATGAGCTGAATCGGGCCTGGAACACCGCGTTCTGGTCGCAGCGGTACGACGACTTCGCCGAGATTCTGCCGCCGAGGCGCATGCCATATCTGGTCAACCCCGCGCAGTCCCTCGACTTCCGCCGGTACAGCTCCGACCAGTTGCTGGATTGCTACACCGAGTTGCGCGACGCGATTCGTCAGACCGGCGCCGAGCAGCCGATCACCACGAACTTCATGGGCTTCTTCGCCCTGGCCGACTATCACTCGTGGGCGGGCGAGGTCGACGTCGTCGCGGACGACCAGTACCCCGACCCGGCGAGCCCGAACGCGCCGAGCGAGATCGCCCTGGTGCAGGACCTGATGCGTTCTCTCGGTGGCGGTCGCAGCTGGGTGCTCATGGAGCAGTCCATCAGCGCGGTCAACTGGCGCGCGCACAACGTGCCCAAGTCGCCGTTGCGCGCGCGTCAGGATTCGCTCCAGGCTGTCGCCCGCGGCGCAGACGCCATCTGCTTCTTCCAGTGGCGGCAGGCGCGCTCAGGTGCAGAACGCTTCCATTCGTCGATGCTTCCGCACGCCGGCGCAGACAGCGATGTGTTCCGCGGCGTGTGCAGGCAGGGTGCTGATCTCCGATTGCTCGCGTCAGTGGGCGGCGCCCGTGTCGAAACCGATGTCGCGATGCTGTTCGACTGGTCGAGCTGGTGGGCGGGGGAGGAGCCGGCACGCCCCACAGAGCGACTGTCGACGATGACCGAGATGAACCGTTGGTACCGCTCACTGTGGCGCCGTGGCATTGCAGTCGACGTGCTCAGCCATGACGCCGTGCTGGATGCGTACAAGGTGATCCTGGTGCCGCATGCGTATATTCTCAATCCCGCCACCGCCGCGGCGCTCGCCGCAGCCGCTGCCCGCGGCGCGCAGATCGTGATCGGGCCGTTCAGCGGCGTCGCCGACGAGAACGCCGCAATCTCGCAGGGGCGATCACCCGTGCTACTGCGAGAACTTCTCGGCGTGAGCGGCGAAGAATGGGCCGGGATGCCGGATGAGCCTGGCGCCCTGCGATTCGCCGATGGCTTCGGCGATGCTTTCAACGCTGCAGAGCCGCAGACCGCGAGCATCCTTGCCGAGCGCCTCCGCGCTGAGGGCGCCGACGTCGTCGCAACCCACGACAGCGGCGAACTGGCAGGAATTCCGGCGATCACGCGCAACGGCACCGCCTGGTATCTGGGCTCGGTCGTCTCGGATGGCGCGCTGGACGCTGTGGTGGCCGAAGCTCTCGCCGCGGCATCCGTGTCCGGCGCAGTGGAGGGGCTCGAGGTGCTGCCCGAAGGGCTCGAGGCCGTGCAGCGTGGCGACGTGCTGTTCCTGCTGAATCACGGCATCCATCCCCTTGAAGTGCCGGTGACTGCGGGTCTGATCGACCTGCTCACCGGAGATGAGACCACCGGAATCGTCGGCATTGCGCCCGGCGAAGTCCGCGCACTGAGCGAAAGGCACACGAGGTGAAATTCACCGACGGCTACTGGTTGACAAGACCGGGGCTCACCCCGCTGTTCGCGGTCGAAGTCGACGACATCCGCATCGATGAGGCGGCGGGCACGCTCACCGTGTATGCGCCGACGGCGCACATCCGCCACCGCGGAGACACGTTGAACCGCCCGATGATCACCGTCACGTACTCGTCTCCGGCGCCCGGCGTCGTGAAGGTGCGTGTGCAGCGTCATGCCGGCGGTGTGCATCGTGGGCCCGACTTCGAAATCAACGCAGAGCCCGGGTTCGTGCCGGCCGTATCGGCCGACGAGAACGGCGGCGTGCTGCAGACCGGCGACCTCACGGTGCGCGTCAACCGCGGTGACGGGTGGGATGTCGTCTTCGAGCAGGACGGCCGTGAGCTCACCCGCTCCGA
The DNA here is from genome assembly GCF_059445355.1 of Microbacterium sp. Y356. Lineage (NCBI taxonomy): Bacteria > Bacillati > Actinomycetota > Actinomycetes > Micrococcales > Microbacteriaceae > Microbacterium > Microbacterium sp. Y356. The sequence goes on along the minus strand of NZ_JCAIUE010000001.1, from coordinate 942,913 downwards.
GCAGCGTTCGGTCGGTCACTACAGCGCCGCAGACCAGGCTACGTGGGTGCACCAGCAGCTGGCGCTGGCACCCGGCGAGCGCGTCTACGGATTCGGCGAACGGTTCGGCGCGTTCGTGAAGAACGGTCAGACCGTCGAGAGTTGGAACGCCGATGGCGGCACCTCGAGCGAGCAGTCGTACAAAGCTGTGCCGTTTTACGTCACCTCGCGTGGCTACGGCGTGCTCGTCGACAGTCCGGATGAGGTCTCGTTCGAGGTCGGCAGCGAGGTCAACTCACGCGTGCAGTTCTCGGTGGCGGGTGAGACTCTCGACTACTTCGTCATCGGCGGAGGCACCCCGAAGGCCGTCCTCAGCCGCTACACGAGACTCACCGGTCGTCCGGCGCGCGTGCCGGCGTGGTCGTTCGGCCTGTGGCTGACGACCTCATTCACAGCGAACTACGACGAGGCGACGGTGAACGAGTTCATCGATGGCTTCGCCGAGCGCGAGCTGCCGCTGAGCGTGTTCCATTTCGACTGCTTCTGGATGCGCGAGTACCAGTGGACCGACTTCGAGTGGGACCCACGGACCTTCCCCGACCCAGAGGGGCAGCTGTCTCGTCTGCATGAGCGCGGGCTCAAGGTCTCGGCCTGGATCAACCCGTACATCGCGCAGCGCTCGGCGCTTTTCGCCGAGGCAGCAGAGAAGGGATACCTTCTCACGCGCACCGACGGCAGCGTTTGGCAGTGGGATCTGTGGCAGGCGAGCATGGGCATCGTCGACTTCACGAACCCTGATGCCGCGGACTGGTACGTCGCGCACCTGGAACGACTGATGGCGCAGGGAGTCGACTCTTTCAAGACCGACTTCGGCGAGCGCATCCCGCATGAGGGCGTGGAGTGGTTCGACGGCTCTGACCCCGCGCGGATGCATAATTTCTATCCGAAGCTGTACAACGAGGTCGTTTTCCGTGCGCTGGAGAAGCATCGGGGTGTTGGGGAGGCAGTGCTCTTCGCTCGTTCGGCGACCGCAGGCACGCAGCAGTTCCCGGTGCACTGGGGCGGCGACAGCGACTCGACGTTCGCGTCTATGGCCGAGTCGTTGCGCGGCGGTCTGTCGCTGGCGATGAGTGGCTTCGGCTACTGGAGTCATGACATCGGCGGCTTCGAGGGCACCCCTGATGCGGGGCTGTTCAAGCGCTGGCTCGCCTTCGGGCTGTTGTCTTCGCACTCGCGGTTGCACGGCTCGGACAGCTTCCGGGTGCCGTGGATGTTCGACGAAGAGGCCGTCGACGTCACTCGCGCGTTCACCACGTTGAAAATGCGACTTATGCCGTATCTGGCTGGTGTCGCCGAGCAGGCGCACACAGACGGAATTCCGATGATGCGTCCGATGGTGCTGGAATTCCCCGAAGACCGCTCTGGCTACGACGCTGACACCCAGTACATGCTGGGCGGCTCGCTGCTGGTGGCGCCGGTGTTCACGTCCGAGGGGGATGCCTCGTATTACCTTCCGGCTGGATCGTGGACCTCTCTGATCGACGGCTCGATCGTGGACGGCAGTCGCTGGATCTCTGAGAACCACGACTACCTGTCGGTGCCGCTGCGCGTGCGTCCGGGCACCGTGCTGCCGTGGGGTGCGACCGGTTCCCGCCCCGATTACGAGTGGGCGGATGGCGTGACGCTGCGCTGCTTCGAACTGTCGGATGGCTATGACGAAGTGACGGTCGTTCCGGGACTTGCCGGGTTGTCGACGAGCTTCCGTGTGCGGCGCGAGGGCTCGCGTGTCACCGCAACCAGTACCGACGCGACCGCATCGTGGTCGTTGCAGGTGGGTGCGAGTGTCGTGTCGGCGGATGGCGCCGGTGAAGTGTCTATTTCTGTAGAAGCTGCGTCTGTGGAGGATGTGAAGTGAGCGAAGAACTGTTCCGTCGTACCGATCTGTCGGTGTCCGAGCGTGCCGCTGACCTGCTGTCGCAGCTGACGCTCGAGGAGCGCATCGCAATGCTGCATCAGGCGATGCCGGCGATCGAGCGCCTGGGCGTCGCCGAGTCTCGCACCGGTGCCGAGACTTTGCACGGAGTTGCCTGGCTGGGCAATGCCACCGTATTTCCACAGCCGGTGGGCATGGCCGCGACCTGGGACACCGAGCTTCTCGAAGCCATTGGAGCCGTGACGTCGACGGAGGCGCGTGCCAAGCGCGCCGAAGACCCGCTGGTGAGTTTGAACGTGTGGGCGCCAGTGGTCAACACGCTGCGCCACCCCCAGTGGGGCCGCAACGAGGAGGGCTACTCCGAGGACCCGCATCTGACGGGTCAGCTCGGTGCCGCCTACTCGAAGGGCCTGCGTGGCGACGACGAGCGGGTATGGAAGACGGTTCCAGCGCTGAAGCACTTCCTGGCGTACAGCAACGAGACCGACCGCTCCGCGACGTCATCGGAAATGTCGCTGCGTACGCTGCACGAGGAAGAGCTCCCTGCGTTCCGTGCGGCGATCGAGCAGGGCGTTGCCGGCAGCATGATGCTGGCATACAACCGGGTCAACGGGTCGCCCGCCCACACGCAGCCCGAGCTCGTCGCCGAGGCGCGCAGCTGGGCAGAGGGATCGCTGGCGATCGTGTCGGATGCCGGTGCCCCGACGTTCACCGTGACGATCCAGGGGGCACAGCCCGACAGCATCCATGCGGCGGCGGCGCTGGTGACCAGCGGCATGGACTCGTTCACCGACAATGATGCTGACGCGCAGCCGACGATCAAGAACCTCACGGCCGCGCTGGAGCAGGGACTCCTCACCACAGCCGACGTCGATCAGGCGGTGACGCACATCCTCGAGATGCGCATTCGCACTGGCGAGTTCGACGGAGATGCCGACCCATACGCCGGTATCGGCGCGGATGCGATCGACGCACCTGGCGCGCGAGAGTTGGCACGCGAGGCCGCCGGTCGCGGGGTGGTCGTGCTTCGCAATGACCAGGGTGTGCTTCCGTTTGCTTCGCCCAAGCGGATCGCCGTTGTCGGACCGCTCGCCGATGCGGTGCTGACCGACTGGTACTCGGGCACTCCGCCGTACGCGGTGGGCATCGCGCAGGGGCTTGCCGAGCGGTATCCGTCTGCGGATGTCGTGGTCGAGACCGGCGCAGACACGATCTCGCTGCGTGCGACGAACGGCCAATATGTCGTGGCATCTGCCGACGGGAAGACGGTCGCGGCGACCGCACCTTCCGTAGAGGATGCCGCGTTGTTCGACGTCACCGACTGGGGTGATGGGCTGCTGACGTTGCGTGCGCAGGCCAGCGGCAAGCTGCTCACGGGCGGCGCCTGGCCTATGCGTGCCGATTCTGCGCGGGTCGGTGAGTGGGTCGTGCAGGAAAGTTTCCGCGCGCACGTGCACGCCGACGGCACCTGGTCGCTGTTGCACCTTGGTTCTGGCCGATGGGTGCGCGTGGCGCGCGAAGTGGGGTTGTTGTTGGCCGAGGGCGTGACTCTCGATCAGGCCGAGCGGTTCGGCGTGCGCACGGTGCGTGCGGGCCACGCCGCGGTCGCTGCCGCCTCGGCCGCGGCGGATGTCGTCGTGGTCGCTGTGGGCAATGATCCGCACCTGGCCGGGCGCGAGACCGAGGATCGTCCGCACCTGATGCTGCCGGGCGCGTTCACGGAGATCTGGCGCACGGCGCAGGAGGCCAACGAGCGCACCGTGCTCACGATTGTGTCGAGCTACCCGTATGTGCTTGGAGAAGCGGATGCCGCGGCCACGGTGGTCTGGTCGAGCCACGGTGGTCAGGAACTCGGACACGGCATCGCCGATGTCTTCAGCGGTGATCGTGAGCCGACCGGGCGTCTGGCACAGTCATGGCCGGCCGATCCCGCGCAGGCGGGCGACCTGTTCGACTACGACACACTGCGACAGCAGGCAACGTACCGGCACCAGCCTGACCCCTACACTTTCGCCTTCGGGCATGGCCTGACGTACTCAACCGTCGAGTACCGGGGTGTGACGCTCAACGCGAATCGGGTGGCGGCGCGAGCGCCGACGCACAAGCATCCGGCGCTCGGCGTCCGAGGCGAGATCGCGGCCGTTGTCACCGTCGCGAACACCGGCGACCGCGTGGCAGAAGAGCTCGTGCAGGTGTACGTGCTGGCGCCGGTCCTGCCACTGCCGGCCCCGCGCCGTCTGCTGGTCGGGTATCGCCGTGTGCGCCTAGAGCCGGGGGAGGAGCGCCAAGTGGAGGTGTCTTTCGACATCGCGCGGCTGTCAGTGTGGGATGACGCGCTGCGGCTCGACGGTGCCGTGGACGACTGGCTGCACGAGGGCGCGCTGCGCGTTCAGCCCGGCGACTACCGGGTGGCCGCAGGGTCGAGCGCTGACGAGCTACCGGTAGCGGCGGTGCTCACGGTCGGGTAGCCGTTCGAGTCAGACCAGTGCTGCGCGAACGATGCGCTCGACCTCGTCTAGCGCGGGAATGAGCTGCGCTGCCGATTGCGCGTACACCTCTGAAGAGCGACGATACGGGTCGATGACGTCGTCATTCTTCTGATCGGTGGCGGCGGTGCGAGGACGCTGATCGGAGACGGCCTGCAGCGCGGCAGCAAATCGAACTTTGAGGTTGCCGCCGGCTGTCTCAGCCGCGTTGCGGGCGTCTTCGGTGCTCAGGCCAGCGGCAAGGCGCGCGAACTCGCGGACCGTGAACGTGCGGCGTATTCGGCTCGGCACCATCGTGACGGCGTGCGTGCGGTGTTCACGCGTCATCGTGAGCACGAGATCTGCACTGAGCAGCATCGGCTCCACCAGGTAGCGGGCGATATGGCCTGCGGCATCCTCAGTCTTGGCGCCCGACTCGACGGCGAGAGCCTGCGCAGGCTCGGTCATCTCGTGACCGACGAGGGCATGGGTCCCGGCGCTGTGCACATGGACACCCAGCGGTTGCAGCCGCGCGCGCAGCACGACTTCACCCATGGGGGAGCGGCAGATATTGCCGGTGCACACGACCAGGATATTCAGGGGGCTGTCATCTGAGGGCGACGGCGAGGGCGACTCGGCCGAAGGCGCCGCATGGTGCTCCCGCCATTCGCGACGATTCATGGTGGCAGCAGGATCGGCAGATGAACTCACGTTTCCACCCTAGGTCGTCCGCCCGGTGCGGGCGTGTGCGAGAGCCAGACGAGCACACGAACGATCAGGCACCCGAGCAATGCCCCAGCCGTGTTCGCGATCAGGTCGGAGAGCGTGGAGAACCGTGTCGGCAGGAAGATCTGAACGAACTCGATCACCCCGCTTGTCAGCAGGCCCAGCGCGGCCATGTGCCACACCTTGAGGCGTGGCCAGGCGAGGGCGAGCAGAATGCCGAACGGCACGAACAGAGCGATGTTCGCCACGAACTCCAGCACAGTGTAGGTATCGGCGAATGAAACGTCGAGCCGGTATCCCAGCGATCTCGCGAGCCGCGCGACAATTCCAGTGACCTTGCCCGCCTGCTCATCAGGCAGCCAGACGATGAGCGCCACAGCGGCCGTGTAGGGCACCAGGAGCACGCGTGACAGGAACGCGAGCATTGACATGCGGGGGTCAGGACTCACAGGTCGCGACGACCGAGGTCGCCCCGAAGGCAGGCGTGACCTCGGCGATGATCTCGTCCGGGGTGGCGTTCGGAAGTGAGACGGTGAGTGTCGCGGTCGTCGAATCGCCCGGCGCGAGGTCGGCCGAGAAGCTCAGCACGCGGTACTCGCCGTCGGGTCCGCCGCCGAAGGCGAGATCTCCCGAGAGCGACGACTCGAGCAGGTTCGCTCCGACGGGCAGGTAGATGTAGCTGACGACGCGCAGCGTCGCGGCGGGCACTCCGTAGTTGCCCCCGGCGATCGCCGGCGGCAGAGTGGTCGCGGCATCCGCCGGAGCGGTGTTGGTCAACGTCAGGGTGAGCGTGGCCTCAGACGTCACTTGCCCTGGACCGCAGCGGTCCCATGCGACCTGTGGGTCGACATCGAGGTAGGAGCCGAGCTTCGACCCGGTGCCGTCGTTGAGATAGATGCCGAAGCGCGCGGCATCCTCATCGGTGACGGGGCGATGGCCCGAGAGCGTCGTCTCGGCGAGTATCTGCTGCTCGTCTTCATGGGCACTCCACAGCAGCAGCCGGCGCTCATCGGATGCGCGGCTGAGCGCCGAGAGGATCTTCGCTGGGTCTGCTGTGCCGCTCATCAGCGTCTCGAACACCGTGGCGGCGGCCTGAGCGAATACGAGGTTCTGCTCGACAGGATCTTCATAGCGCAGATAGACATCGTGCAGCAGCAGATCCACGGCGTTCTCAGCGGTCAGTGTCTCGCCGGTCAGCAGCTTGATGGGCCCGGTGGCCTCGAGCAGGTACGAAAGAACAATGGGGTCGATAGAGATGACACCGTCGGCGCTTGTGCCATGCGCACGTTCCCACATCTCCCGTGCGAGAGGAGCGGCGAGAGAGAAATCCGGGAGAATCGTCGTGCCTGAGAAGAACAGGGCAGGGCGATCTCCGTAGAGCGCTTGCAGCTCGGGATCGAGCGGGATGACCGGCTCAGGGAACCGCGGCATGTTCGCATCGCCTTGCTCGGCCAGACTGACGCGCCCGTTCTCTGCGGTGAGCACTGCGGTGGCCCCCGGCATACCGCCCAGCGAACGAAGCTCGGCCGGGTTCTGGAACAGCAGCAGCCAGGTGCGTTTCTCTTCGCCACCGAGCATTGTGGGCAGCAGCGTGGCCGTGCGTTGCAGCGTGTCTGCCGCATTTGCGACTTCTTCGACCTGCACAGCAGAGGTCTCGACCACTTCGCGCAGGGGCTGCAGCAGCGGCTTCGTATCGACAGCGTTCAGCGTGGCAGAGGCGGATGACATTCCAGCCGCCGCCTGATCGGCGGCATCTTGAATGGTCGTGAACACCGAGAGGTCGATTCCGCCGCCCTCGAAGCGGAACGCATCCATGTCGACGCTCGCGAGCACGTGTGCGAGCGGAGTCAGCGTGGTGGTGCTGATGTCATCGAGGGTTGCGGCGATCGTCGACACGGCTCCGAGCTGAGGCCCGACCCACGGCAACTGCGACCCAGCCCACCAGATCGGGTCGCTCGTCAACCCGTGGGCGGCGCGTGCGTTCTCGCGAATCTCCCGGATGGCGATGGCTGCGGCGTCAGGGTCGCTCATGGCTTCGGTGGCGGTATCGATCTGCGCGCGCGCGGCCTGCATATGTTGGGCGGCAGAGACACCGCGGAACGCGATCCACAGCGTTGCCGCCAGTACGGCGATGAGAATCGCGGCCAGCGTCCAGCCGACAGTCCTGCCGATGCGCTTGCTCTGTTCAGACGAAATCAACATCAGCCGACGACCTGAATCATGTCATCGGCTGCCCAGACGACCACGCCGTCGTCTTTCGGTGCAACCGCGATGGGCTGGGCGACGTCGACATTCTCAGCGCAGCCGATTGCGATGCTCTCGGTGCTGGAGACCCGCGTCAGAGCGAGTCCGGCGCACTCAGCGGTCTGGTGCCCGATGATGAGGTCGGTGCTATCGATGGCGATGGCCTTCACATTCACGAGCTCCAGAGTCGTCCACGTGTCATCCGTCTGGAGCCACGCCTGCCCGTCACAGATCAGGGCGACGATGTCTCCCGAGGCACGCAGACCAGTGGCGTTCGCGCACGGTGCGGCAATATCACCGTTGCGTGTGTGTGCGACGCCTGGATCGGTGAGGTCGAGATAGCGCGAGCGTTCGAGGGCGTCTTCGTACGATGCCCACGCCTCACCCCCACTGAAGGTGCGCAAGGATGCTGCGGTGCACGCATCGTCCACCCCGCCGACCAGCTCTGCCCCGTCACTGTATGCGTCGAGCGAGGCGATTTGGCGCACTCCGTACTCACGGGGGATCACATCCACCCACTCGCCCTGCTCGTTCGTACGCTGAAGCAGGGGCGCGGCACCTTCGCAGGAACCCGCCGTCGCACGCCAGCCACTGTCTCCGGCGAAGGAGACGAAGCGCTCGTCAGCGCGATTCGATGGCAGAGAGCTGGGCGTGGGCGTGGGAGTCGGAGTCGTGCTCGTCGTCGGGCTCAGCACTGGCAACGGCTCAGCGCTGCTGACGGGGGTCGCCGACTGCGGCCGCGTGAGCGCGATGCCAGACAGCACCGCCACGACGACGCCGAGCACGGCGACGATCGCGATGGCGGCAACCTTACGGCCTGCGGTGGGCGGGCGCATTGATCCTCACGCCTGGCCGTCAGCGGCCGCTGAGCGCCTTTTACGACGCGGCTCTTCAGCCGGCTCGTCGCCGTAGCGTTGCTCGCCGTATCCGTAGCCATAGCCGTAGGTGGCGGCATCCGCACCGCGCGTGGGCACCTTGGTCATCACGATGCCCGCCTGATTCGCATCGACGTGCTCCAGCGCTGACATCGCGGCGGTGAGCTGCTGCTTCGTCGTTTCACCGGCGGCGACGACGGTGATGACCCGGCTCGTGACCTTCGATAGCACCGCAGCATCGGTCACCGGCAGCAGCGGCGGCGAGTCGCAGATGACGACATCGAAGTCTCGCTCGAGTACTTCGAGCAGCTGGCGCATCTGCGATGAACCGAGCAGTTCGCTCGGGTTCGGGGGAATGCGCCCTGCGGGCAGGATCCACAGGCTGCGCTCGCCCCACGGCAGCATCACATCGCCGAGGCGCACGCTGCCGATGAGTACGTCAGAGAGGCCGATCGACCCATCGATTTGGCAGTATTCAGCCACCTTGGGTTTGCGTAGATCGGCATCGAGCAGAGCAACCTTCTTGCCGGCGTCGGCGAGTGCAATCGCCAAGTTGACTGAGGTGCTGCTTTTGCCCTCAGACGGCATGGAAGATGTGACCGTGAAGCTGTGCTTGCCGTCGAACTCGACGAACTGCAGGTTGGTGCGCAGCGAGCGGAAGGCCTCGGCGCGCGGGCTCAGTGGGTCGACGTTGATGATTAGCGGGCGCTGCTTCCACTTCGCGTCGAACGGGATCGCCCCGAGCACAGGCACGTCGGTGATGTGCTGCACATCGCGCTTCGTGCGCACACGCGTGTCGAGCACGGTGAGTAGCGTCGCGATGCCAACACCGGCGGCGATGCCGAGCAGCAGGCCGAGTGCGAGATTGAGTGGCACGTTGGGACTGGAAGCCTTCGACGGCGGAAGGGCATTCTCGACGCGGGTCAATCTGACCGGGCTGGCTTGACCCGCGAGCGTGTCAAGGCTTTCCACGGTCGTGGTGAGGCTGGCAGAGATCGCATTAGAGATCTCTGCTGCCTGAGCGGGGTCGGCATCTGTCACCGTGATGGTGATCAGGTTCGTGCCCGTCTGCGCTGTGGCTGTGACTCGGCTCGCCTGCGATGCAGCAGTCGAGTCGAGGCTGAGCTCAGTGATTACTGGGTCGATGACGACCGGCTTCGTCGCGAGTGCGGCATAGGTTGCGACGCGCGCCTGAGTGAAGGTTTGGCCCTGCTGCAGTTCGGCTACCGATTCGCCGGCCTGCGTCGAGACGTAGACCGTACTCGACGCGTCGTACATGGGAGTTCGGGTGAGGGACCACACTGCAGCGGCGCCGATGCCGACGAGGGTCGTGATCACAATCAGCACTGCGTACTTACGCAGAACGTGGAGGTAGTCGCGCAGTTCCATGGGCTCCCTGTCGATATTCACCTCAATCCTGCCATAGCGCACACCCCGGATCGGGCTGTGACGGCGGCATAGCGGGCGTCTCACGGTAGCGTGGGAGACGTGGTAGCCGACATCTCCTCCGCAGAGCTGACCTCCTCCCGCGTCCGTCTCCGCCGTGACTGGCGAGACGGCGGCCGAACAGTTAAGCCCTGGGACGAGACCGTTCTCGCCATCGCCTTGGTCGTGCTCGGCCTGGCCCTTCTGGTCGCCGCCGCCATTCGGGGCTTCGATCCGGCGACGACGGCACCGCTGGTCGCACGCGCTGTGGTGCTGGTGGGGATGCTGGTGGTCGTGGCCATCGCGTTTCTGCGAGCAAAGCCGCGCCCGCTGCTGCAAGTGCGCGCTGTAGACATTCTTTATGGCCTGGCATTCGGCCTGGCACTGCGGCTCGTGCAGGGCTGGCTGGCTGTTGCGGCGGGCGGGGCGGGTGCGCTTCCGAGCTACGGGCCGGGGCAGCAGAGTGTCTGGCTGTTCGCCGATGTTGGATCGTTCTTGCTCATTGCCCCCCTGATCGAAGAGTTGTTCTTCCGAGGGGTGCTGCTGGTGACCGCCTATTCTGTCGTCCGACGTGTGGGCGGCCGTGTTCCGGCGATCCTCACCGCTCTTGCTCTCAGCACTGCCGCGTTCATCGCCACGCACGCCGGGACCGCAGGGACGTCGTGGGAGGCCTGGGTGACACCGATGATCGTGGGGCTCGCCTGTGGGGCGCTGGTGCTCGCCACCGGTCGAATCTGGGGAGCGGTGTTCGTGCACTTCGTGTTCAACGCGATCTATATCGTTCTCGCGGTCGTCGGCACACTCTGGGGTTAACGTTCGGTGTATATGCCGCCAGAAGTCGCATCCGGGCGTGTTCTATGCCAGAATTCAGATGTTATAGGGGCAACCGCGCATCTGCAGCGGTTCGGCACTGGGCCGGTGACCCCTCACGCAACGTAAGGGATGCATACATGAAGAAGACGCTGACGAGCCTCGCGCTCGCTGGAGTTCTCGTCGTCGGTGGTGCCTCGGCCGCAAACGCCGCGCAGTACCCGGCAGACGGCCCCGACATCACCATCAGTGACTCCACGCCGGTCGCCGGCCAGGGTGTCACCCTCACCGTCCAGGTTCCCGATGGCGTGACCGACGTCACGTTCACGATCAACGGTACGCCTGCTGGCTCGACGCTGACGTCGATGGTCTTCGCTGCTACCAGCACGGTCGATCTGTCTGTCGACAAGTCCGTCGCCAATAACTCCGCTTCGGCCGTGTTTACCCCGAACGGACCAGGCACCTACTCCGTTGTCGTCACCGGTGAAGGTATGGACCCGATTACCCTCAGCGTCGTCGTCGCTGCTGCTGCCGCAACTGGCACTCCTGGCGATGACGGTCTTGCCGCAACGGGTAGCGATGTGCCGGCTGGCGTGATCTGGGCTGGCGTTGGTGCCATCGGCCTCGGTGGCCTCGCAGTAGCCGCAGCCGCTGCACGCCGTCGCTCCAACAGCACCAACTAAGCATCGAGTCGTACCGCTGAATTCGAAAACGCCGACCGCTCCGGATCATCCCCCGGGCCGGTCGGCGTTTTCTGTGCGCCTGCCCGAAGCGTTTAATCGCCCGGCAGTAGCCATCATCTTGGCACTGATCAGTGTCGGCGTGAGTGTCGTGCTTCGCGAGTTCACCACTACCCTCCCGCTCGTTGGCTTCGCACAGACAGGGGTAGTGACACTGGCCACAACCCTGCCGCTGCTGGTGGCGGGCATTCTGATCCCTTTCTTGACCACTAAGGCCGGCTTCGCCACTGCCGTGGGGCTGTCACGACTGCGCGTCACGGATATCGGCATGGGAGTGGGCGCGGGCCTCATCTTGCGGGCTGTCATCGAAATGCTCTCTCCGACGACGGGCACAGTGAGTAATCCGCTCGGCGGGGGCATTGCGCCAGCAATTATGCTGTCGCTCATCGTCGCAGTCGTGGTCTCTCCTTTTGTCGAAGAGCTTCTCTTTCGTGGTGTTCTGCAGCGCGCGTTAGCTGATGGAATGCATGCCTCTGGCGGTGCCGTAGCGACGGGGGTGTCTATCGCGATCACGACAGCGGTGTTCGTTCTGGCGCACGTCACGACTGGGCAGATGCAGACAGGGCTCTTGGTATCGACGATCGCTGTCGGCGTCGTGTGCGGTCTGCTGACCGCGGTGACCGGCCGGTTGAGCGCGGCGATCACCGCGCACACCGTACACAATGTGATCGGGGCCGCCCTGCTGCTCTGGTGAACCCGTGAGTTCACGCTTTCGAGTCCGTCACAAGCTGCCTCAGTTCACTGTCCATTCACTATGCTGGGGAATGATTCACATGCATCCAATGGGGGATCGGCACATTTCTAAGGGATGAGCCATCGGACGCGGACAGATTGGTTTGGCGATGAACGCGGACTCTACGCGCGACAGGTTGACGTCGGTTCAGTGGCGTCGGCGCGTGGCAGTGGTCGCAGTCGACTGCCTTGCGTGGGTGGTGGGTATCTTCGCGGCGGTGCTGCTTCGATTCGAGTTTGCCCTGACGCCTGCGGGCTGGTTGGCGACACTGATCCTGGCGTTGATCGCTGCGGGACTGCAGGTTCTTCTCGGGTATCTGCTCGTGCGATTCCGCGGCCGACTGCGTTACGGGTCATTCGAAGAGGTGCGCGATCTCACCCTGCAGGTATTGATCGAGATGATCGTGCTCTCCGTCTTCGTCGTGCTCTTTGGCAACGCCGTGGGGCTGCCCCGTGGAACGATGTTCCTCGCGTTCCCGGGCGTGCTTCTGCTGATGTTCGGTGTTCGCTATACGTCGCGCCTTCTTAGCGACCGCGCGGTCAAGCACAACGGCACAGCAGTGCCGGCCTTGATCGTCGGCGCGGGTGAACTGGGCGATATGGTCCTGCGGGCCGCGGCTATCGACCCTTCGTCACCGATTCGCCCGGTGGGCCTTCTCGATGACGACCCCTCGAAGAAGAAGCTTCGTCTGCGGGGCATCCCTGTAGTCGGCAAAACGAAGCACATCGCTGAGGCCGCGGCGCAGACCGGAGCGAAGATGCTGGTGGTTGCCGTGGCGCGCGCCGATAGCGAGCTTCTGCGCACTTTGACCGATCGTGCCGAGAAGGCGGGGCTGCGAGTCACTGTCACTCCTTCACTTGGCAGCCTGATGTCGGGCGAACAGTCGGCATCCGACATCCGTGACATCAGTATCGAAGATCTGATCGGTCGCACCCCGGTCGATACAAACGTCGAACTGATTGCCGGCTACGTCACCGGGCGTCGAGTCCTGGTGACGGGTGCCGGCGGATCCATCGGCTCAGAGCTTTGTCGACAGCTGTCGAAATTCGGCCCCAGCGAGCTGATCATGCTCGATCGCGATGAGACGGGCCTGCAGCTCGCGCAGTTGGGCACCGCCGGGCACGGTTTGCTCGATACTCGTGACGTTGTGCTTGCTGACATTCGCGAGGCCGACATCCTGAAGGCGATCTTTGTTGAGCGCCAGCCCGAGGTGGTGTTCCATGCGGCCGCGCTCAAGCATCTGCCGATGCTCGAGCAGTACCCCGACGAAGCGTGGAAGACGAATGTTCTCGGTACGCTCAACGTGATCAATGCCGCGCGGGCGGTGGGCGTCGAAACGTTCGTGAACATCTCGACCGATAAGGCGGCGAATCCGACAAGCGTGCTGGGGCATTCCAAGCGTGTCGCCGAGAAGCTCACCGCCTGGGCGGGCGAAGAGACCGGCAAGCGTTACCTCTCGGTGAGGTTCGGGAATGTGATCGGCAGCCGCGGTTCGATGCTGCCGACCTTCCAAGCGTTGATCGACGCCGGTGGGCCACTGACTGTCACGCACCCCGATATCACTCGATTCTTCATGACGATTCCCGAAGCATGTCAGTTGGTGATCCAGGCGGGGGCGATTGGCCGCCCTGGTGAAGTGCTGATCCTCGATATGGGAAAGCCGGTGTCGATTCTCGAGGTCGCCAAGCGCATGATTGCGATGTCGGGCAAAGCGATCGAAATCGTTTTCACAGGTCTGCGTCCTGGCGAGAAGCTGCATGAAGAACTGGTCGGAAGCAGTGAGAGCCTCGAACGACCGTTCCATCCTAAGGTCTCACACACAAGAGCAGACGTGATCACTCCGGAACGCCTTGACAAGGCGGGCTGGAAAGCGCGTATGTTCACGCAACCGCGCAACAACGATACGGCCGCAATCGAGCCGATCACCGCCCAAGGAGCACACACGCGTGACTGAACGCATCTACATGTCATCGCCTGACGTCGGCCAGCTCGAAGAGGATGCGGTGATCGCGGCCATGCGATCGGGCTGGATCGCGCCGTTGGGCCCCGACGTCGACGCCTTCGAACGTGAGCTCGCCGAACGAGTTGGCGTCGCGCATGGTGTCGCACTGAGCTCGGGAACCGCAGCTTTGCACCTCGGGCTGCTGACGCTGGGCGTCGGCCCGGGCGATATCGTGCTGACTTCGACGATGACTTTCGTCGCGACGGCAAACGCGATTGTGTATACGGGCGCGGAGCCGTACTTCATTGATGCAGATCTCGCGACCGGGAACATGGATCCCGTGTTGCTGCGCGAGGCGCTCACTACGCTCCGAGCCTCAGGTGAACGGGTAGCGGCGATTGTTCCCGTCGATCTTCTTGGCAAGGCTGTCGATTACACGTCGATCCTGGCGATCGCTGCGGAGTTCGACGTGCCCGTGATCGCGGATGCAGCAGAATCGCTTGGCGCGACGCACAACGGCAAGGCAGCAGGAAGCTTTGGTCGCGCGTCGATCGTGTCTTTCAACGGCAACAAGATCATGACGACGTCGGGTGGCGGAATGCTGCTCACAGACGACGCAGACTTCGCCCAGCACGTGCGTTACCTTGCAACCCAGGCCCGGCAACCTGTTGTTCATTACGAGCACACCGACATCGGTTACAACTACCGGATGAGCAATTTGTTGGCGGCGCTCGGACGGGCGCAGCTGTCTCGCCTCGACGAGATGATCGCTCGCCGGCGGGAGATGCGGGAGCTGTACAAGCAGCTGTTCGCCGACGTCGACGGGGTCGAGGTGTTTGGTGCCGATGGTGACGAGGCGGACAACGTGTGGCTGACATCGATCGTCGTCGATGAGATGGTGACAGGCTGGTCGCCGACGGCGCTTTCGGCCGCGCTCGCCAAAGAGAACGTCGAGAGCCGACCTTTGTGGAAACCGATGCACAAACAGCCTGTATTCGAGGCATGCCGTGGCGAGATCGATGGTACTTCGGGGTCGCTTTTCGAGCGGGGGTTGACGTTGCCGAGTGGCTCCGCGCTGAGTGGTGAGCAACGCGAGCGCGTGCTCGCAACAATCCGCGGCTTCCTGACGGAGCGGTGAAGAGTATGGATGACAATAAGTCAACCTGGCTGCTATCGAGCGCTGGGCGCAGAGGGTCGTTGGTAAAGCTCCTGCAGAAGCAGCCTTTGCGCGGCGAGGTATCCCGAGTCGTCGCGACCGATTTGTCGCCACTTTCAGCGGCAGGACGATTGGCCGACGAATTCGAGCAGGTTCCGCCTGTCAGAGATCCCGAATTCATCTCACGGACGTTGGAGATCGCCTTAGAGCACAACGTCGGGGTCATTATTCCGACGATCGACCCCGAGATCGAGGTGTTCGCCTACCATCGGGACACTTTTATTCAGCACGGGATTGACGTCTGGGTGTCGACTCCGGAGGTGGCCCAACTCGGGTGGGACAAATGGGCCTTGTACACATGGCTGAAGGAAAGAGGCCTCCCCACGGTCGAAACCTTCGAAGTGACTGACTTGCCCGAGGGAAGCCTGCAAGATGCAGTGGTTGCGAAGCCGCGCTCGGGCTCCTCCGGCATCGGCGTCCTGTTAGCAGACTCGGTTGAGGATCTGGACATCGAAGGACTCGATGAGAGCTATATCGTGCAGTCGAAGGCCCCGGGTTTCGAAGTAACGGTTGACTTCGCGGTCGGGCGAGCCGGGCGTGTGCTCGCCATCGTTCCGCGCCGCCGCATAGAGGTGCGCGGAGGCGAGGTATCCAAAGGCGTCACCGTCGACTATTCCGCTGTGATCGATGTGGCACGTAGCGTCGCGACTCAGTTGCCTGGGGCGTATGGCGCGCTCAATGTGCAGGTGTTCTACGAACCGACGACTGGCGAGATAAACATCATTGAGATCAACCCCCGATTCGGTGGCGGCTACCCGCTCGCCCACTTCGCCGGCGCGAACTTCTTCGATGCTCTCCTTAGAGATGGACGAGGCGAGCACATCGAGGAGTTGAGATGGGAAGCGGGCACGTTGCTTCTGCGGTACGACACTGAGGTGATCGTGTCGGATTTCGACGTGCGGAGCATCGATGGTTGATCGGGTCTATGTTTTCGATCTCGATGACACGCTCTACCTCGAGCGGGACTACGTACGTAGCGGGTTCATGCACATCGGAGACGTTTCTCGATCCCGTTATGGAATTGACGGCGTGGGTGAACATGCATGGTCGCTGTTCGAGCACGGCACTCGCGGTAACACCTTCGACCTCCTCGCGGCGCACTTCTCACTGCCCCCCGAAGCGACTCGGATTTTCGTTGAGGAGTACCGCAACCATGATCCAGCGATCGCACTTCAGCCCGATGCGCTGTCGTACCTGCAGAATCTCCCTGACGACGCTGTCGGCACGGGTGTGATCACGGATGGATACGCCGAGGGACAGCGGCGAAAACTTCGTGCTCTGAAACTCGACGACGTTCTCGACAACATCGTTGTGACCGGCGAGCATGGCCCAGGATGGACGAAACCCAATGAAGACGCGTTCCGTCTCATCGAATCTAGGTTTCCTGGGCCGGGTGTTGAGTTCGTCTATTTCGGCGACAATCCGATGAAAGACTTCAACGCGCCACATCAGCTGGGTTGGGGAACTGTCCGAGTTCGTCGGCCGCTCGGCCTGCACTACGTCATCGATGACGCGGTCGTCGTCGATGAGACGATCTCGGTGTTCCCCACGACCGGTGCGACAGCACAACATGCGGCGGGCAATCAGTCCCGTCGTGAGAAAGGAAGACTGCCGCAGTGATCGGATTCACAGGCCCGTACTCGGATGTCAACTTTGGCGACTACGCGATGCTCGTCAACAATGTGTACACGCTTGACGCGCAGGACATCACGGTCTTTGTATACGACAAGCCATTCGTTGAGAAGATCCGCGCTGACTACTTCGGGGACCGCCAGGTGCGGCTCGTTGAGGTCAGATTGAGGCGTGGAGCGTTCTCAGAGGGTAGAGACACTCGGTATTTGACTCCCGTGGAGATCCTTCGTGAGATCGAGAACATCGACGAAGTGACTGCGGCCGTGGCAGGCATGGACACGTTGTACATCAACGGCGGCGGCTACTTCAACTCGCTGTGGACACAGTCTCACCGTATTGAGCGGTTGGTCCAGATCATCGCACCAGCACTCGTCGCTGCAACGATGAACGTTCCGATCGTGTTCACCGCGAACGGCTACGGGCCTTTCCGCGGCGACACGGAGTTCTTCGCCAGCTTCTTCGGGTCACTGCCGAATGCGCGCTTCGGCGCAAGGGACACGATTCTCTCACCGCACTGGTTGAACCAGGCAGGCATCCGCCCAGAACGGATCCATACGCTGCCCGATGATCTGCTCTTCATCGACGAGCGACTCGCGCCGAAGCGGGAGCCGCAGGCGGGACGATATGTCGTGATTGAGACCTATCTTCCGACTGATTTCGTCGCGGACAACTTCTCCCATTTTGAACGGTTCGCGCAGCGGATGGCGAATGACCATGGGCTCCGGGTTATTTTTGTCCCTTTCAACCTGGGGCACGGCGGTGTCGATCAAGGACAGCTTCTCGCGGAGCGGCTCGACGGCGTCGAGATTTTCGACATCACTGATCGCGGCTACCTGCCGATCGAAGACGCCGTCGCACTCGTACGCGATGCGGAGCTGGTCATTTCCAGCCGATACCACGCTGTAATCCTCGCGCTCTCCGTGGGGACGCCGTTCATCAGTGTGCTCAAGGACGTCCTTGGGGACAAGCAGTACTACTACGGCAAGAACGTGGGTGCGCTCGAGGGTGTCCTGGAGGGACAACCGCGCGATCTGCGAGATTACTTCTTCATGGATTATGTCGAGGGACTGAACGCCGTCGTCGACGACTTCGAAGGGATCACGCGACGCCAGCGCGAAAGCCATTCCGCTGCATTCCCTCGTACGGGTGCGAAGTTGCGCGCTGCACGGGAGACATATCTCAAGGGAGACAGCTGAATGGGTAGTTCTGCGTCGCGGACGGCCGGCTCGCGTTCCTACGCTCGCTTCGGTAAGCGGCTTGTTGATCTCTTCGGGAGCGCGATCGCCATAATCCTGCTGTCGCCTGTGGTGCTAGTCAGCGCGGTGCTGGTGAAGACGACCTCGCGAGGTCCGGCCTTCTTCTTCCAGGATCGTCCAGGACTCCACGGGCGAACGTTCCGCATCATCAAGTTCCGCAGCATGCTGACCTTCGAGGACAGCTACGACGCAGAGGGAAACGAGCTCACCAACGACCAGCGGGTGACGCGCATCGGCGCAATTCTGCGGCGCACGAGCATCGACGAGCTGCCGCAACTGTTCAACGTCTTCCTCGGACATATGTCGCTCGTCGGCCCCAGGCCGGCCCTGCAATATCAAGTTGAGCGCTACGACGCAGGCCAGCGCAAGCGGATGAACGTCCGACCGGGGATGACCGGGCTTGCGCAGGTGAAGGGTCGCAACTCCCTGACTTGGGATCAGAAGATCGCGATGGACCTCGCCTATGTTCGTAACGTGAGTGTCGGTCTCGATCTGAAGATCATGGCGAAGACTCTCAACGTTGTCGTATCCGGCACGGGACTTCGTTTCGAGAAGCATGACGAGTTGAGCGCGCACAACGGTGATATTCGGCGGCACATCGGCGAAAAGAAGGATGGCGAATGAAGATCGCCATCGTTTCGCAGTACTTCCCACCGGATAAGCCGGGTCGAATCGCAGACGAGCTTTCGCAAGAGCTCGCTCGCCGAGGGCACTCCGTCCGAGTGCTGACCGCGTTTCCGCACTATGACACTGGCAAAGTCCCTCCCGAGTATCGTCAGCGGTTGCGGCATGTCGAGTCACGGGGTGCGGTGCGCGTGCGGCGAGTGCCGATCATCGCAAGTCACTCCAGCAACGCCAGCGGCCGAATCGCGAACTACTTGAGCTTCCCGTCGTCAGCACGATTTGCGGCGTCGTTCGTGAAGGATGCCGACGTCATCTATGTTCATGGCACTCCAGCGACCGCCGCGCACGTCGCATATCTGTGGTCGAAGAAGTTCGGAATCCCTTACCTGTACCACGTGCAGGACATCTGGCCGGAGTCGGTGACTGGGTCAGGCTTCCTTCCCGGGGCTGTGGGAAATTTCGCGGACCGCGCCATAAGTCGGTGGCTGCGTAAGGTCTACGCCACGGCGGCTGCAGTGGTTGCGATCGCGCCAAGCGCACAGAAGCTTTTCGTGGATCGGGGCGCATCCTCCGATCGCGTGCACCTTGTCTACAACTGGGCACGAGATTCCAAGCGCGCCGCTTCGGCACCCCAGAGGAACAGACCGGGACTCACCCTGCTGTATGCGGGCAACCTCGGTGCTCTGCAGGACCTGGAGACGGTAATCAAGGCAGCAGCACGCCTGGACGATCTCAAGGACTTCCGGCTTCTCATCGCAGGGGCTGGCGTTCTGGAGGGTCGTCTGAAGGAAATCACCAATGAGCTGGACTTGCAAGAGAGGGTCGAGTTCCTCGGGAAAGTACATCCTGACGACATCGCGGGTGTCTATGAACAGGCCGACTTCCAGATCGTCTCGCTCAAGAAACTGGACATCTTCGCCGGTACAATCCCGTCGAAATTCCAGGCCGGGCTCGCCCATCAGGTTCCGGTCATCACGACCGTAGCGGGAGATGTATCGCGCCTGGTCGTCGAGAATCGACTCGGAATGGCCGCTGAGCCTGAGAATGTCGATTCGCTAGCGGATGCGTTTCGGCTGGCTTATGCGACGACATCCGAAGAGAGACAAGCATTCCGAGAACGCGCTCGGGATTTCTACAACGCGCACTTGACCAAGGAACGCGCTGTCACCTCGATCGAAACCATCCTGACTGCGATCGCCAATCGCGACGCCTCGGAAGACCACGGGAGAATAGAAGAATGACGACGTACGCTGGCACGAACATACTCGTCACTGGTGGAACCGGTTCTTTCGGGCACACAGTGGCGCGGAAGCTCCTCGAGCGAGACGTGGCAGAGATCCGAGTGTTCAGCCGCGATGAGGCCAAGCAAGATCTCATGCGCCACGAGATCAATGACAGTCGCCTGCGGTTCTACGTGGGTGATGTTCGTGACTACGACAGCGTCGAGCGCGCCAGCCGCGACGTCGACTTCGTCTTCCACGCGGCCGCCCTGAAGCAGGTACCCTCGTGCGAGTTCTTCCCGATGGAGGCAGTTCGTACCAACGTGACGGGAAGTGAGAACGTGGTCCGTGCAGCGGACCGGAGTGGCGTGAAGTCGCTCGTGTGCCTCAGTACTGACAAAGCCGTCTACCCGGTGAACGCCATGGGAATGTCGAAGGCGCTCATGGAGAAGGTCGCTCAGTCGCACGGATTGAACAACCCGAATGCGGTGACGACAGTCTCCTGCGTGCGCTACGGGAATGTCATGTACTCCCGTGGTTCTGTGATCCCGCTGTTCATCCGTCAGCTTAAGGCGGGCAAGAACATCACGGTCACCAACCCCGACATGACACGCTTCATGATGTCGCTCGCACACTCAGTCGACCTCGTCGAATTCGCATTCCAGAATGCCCAGCAGGGCGATCTGTTCGTGCGCAAGGCAAAGGCATGCTCGATCGGCTCGCTCGCTCAGGCAGTTCTGAATCTGTTCCAATCGAAGGCGAAGCTCGAGGTGATCGGTACCCGGCACGCGGAGAAGCTCTCGGAAGCTCTTGCCACGCGCGAAGAGCTCGCGCGTGCGCGGGACATGGGTGATTATTTCCGCGTCGAGGCGGACAAGCGCGACCTCAACTACAGTGCCTACTTCGAAGAAGGTGACACGACGCAGGCTAAGTTTGAGGATTACGATTCTCACACCGTGGCGCAAATGTCGGTCGAAGAGGTTGAACAGCTTCTTCTCACTCTGCCCGAGGTGCGTGACGAGCTGAGTCTTGCCGAAATCGCGGTGGAAGAGACCAACAGATGACCCGTTTCGCCGTTTCCGGGTCTGGTGGGTTCCTCGGTTGGCATACCAGAGCTGCACTTCATGAGATCGACGTGACCGTGAATGCCGTTTCACTCGGCAATGGATTCGACGCGCAGAGCGCTACCAGTGCCATCGACGGCAGCGCGCGCGCCATCCATATCGCTGGCGTCAACCGCGCGAACGACGACGAGGTCCTGGCAGGAAACGTCGCGTTCGCAGAGCAATTCGCCTCCGCGCTTCGCACTGCGGACAACCCACCGCCGGTTGTGGCGTACGCGAATTCAACGCAAGTCGGCAATGGCTCCGTCTACGGCGAGGCGAAGGCGCGTGCGGCGGAAACCCTTGCCGCGGCAGCCTCGGACATCGGAGCAGAGTTCGTGAACGTGCCGCTTCCGAACCTCTTCGGGGAGCACGGCCGACCGTTTTACAACGCGGTGACGGCAACGTTCAGCCATCTGATTGCGAACGGGGAGAATCCGACAGTAGAGAACGACAAGGAACTGACGCTTCTGCACGCGCAGAACGCTGCGGATCTGCTGACGGGTGCAGCTCGACTCGAGAATCAGCCTGATCTTGAGGAAATCGAGAGCGTGGTCGGTCTGCTCGAACGGCTGCAGGGCTACGCGGCGTTGTACAACGAGGGTGAGATTCCCAACGTTGACAATGACTTCGACCGGGACCTTTTCAACACCTATCGTTCGTTCACTTTCCCCGAGCAAGCGCCGCTCTCTTTGACCCGGCATGCCGACGCGCGCGGATCGTTCTTTGAGATCATCCGCTCGCACGGCGGCCCGGGGCAGGCCTCGTTTTCGACGACCGTGCCCGGCGTAACACGCGGCGACCATTTCCACCGGCGTAAGATCGAGCGATTCACAGTTCTGCAGGGGAAGGCGCGAATTTCGCTGCGGCGCTTGTTCTCCGACGATGTCGTGTCGTTCGAGGTCTCCGGTGATGCACCCGGAGCGGTGGATATGCCGACGATGTGGGCTCATAACATTACGAACGTGGGGAGCGACACTCTCTACACCTCCTTCTGGACGAACGACATATTCGACCCCCAGAACGCTGACACGATTCCCGAGGTAGTGTGACATGGCTGACAAGCTCAAGGTGATGACCGTGGTCGGAACCCGACCCGAGATCATCCGACTTTCTGCGACGATCAAGCTGCTGGACGAGCACACGGATCAAGTGCTGGTCCACACCGGCCAGAACTACGACTACGAACTCAATGAGGTTTTTTTCGAGGATCTGCGTCTGCGCAAGCCCGATCACTTCCTCGAGGCGGACACATCGTCACTGGGAGCGACGTTGGGATCGATTCTCGCGAAGACCGAGCAAGTCCTGCTCGAAGAGCGTCCCGACGCATTCCTCGTGCTCGGCGACACCAACAGCTGTATCTCCGCGGTGATCGCGAAGCGCATGAGGATTCCGGTGTTCCATATGGAGGCGGGAAACCGGTCCTTCGATGAGAACGTGCCAGAGGAGACGAACCGTCGTCTAGTCGACCATGTGGCCGACTACAACTTGGTATACACCGAGCACGCCCGGCGCAATCTCCTCGCAGAAGGCCTGCACCCCTCGAGGATTCTCCTCACCGGCTCGCCCATGCGCGAGGTGCTGGAGCAGAACCGGGACCAGATTGATGCCAGCGATGCAGTGGCCCGGGCTGAGCTCGAAGTAGGGAAGTACTTCCTGGTCAGCCTGCACCGCGAGGAGAACGTCGACAATCCGGAGCGTCTACAATCCGCAGTCGACGCACTGCACGCGCTCAGCGACGCATACAAGCTTCCGGTCCTCGTATCGACGCACCCGCGCACGCGCAAGAGGCTCGTGGCATTGGGCATCGACGAGGGCGACGGGGTGCGCTTCCATCAGCCGTTCGGGTTCCACGACTACTGCAAGCTTCAGCTTGAATCGACGCTTGTGTTGTCTGACAGCGGCACGATCAGTGAAGAGTCCAGCCTGCTCGGATTCCCCGCGGTCACACTGCGTGACTTCATCGAGCGACCGGAGTCGGTCGACACCGGGGCGATCGTCACCACCGGGATCGAGCCTGAGCGCGTCCTCGCGGCGGTGCGGCTCGTGCTCGGTCAGCGTACTCGGCCGCAGACGCCCGTTGACTATCAGATCACCGACACTGCTCAGCGCGTGTTGAACTTCATCCACGGGACCGCGCCGTCGCATCATCGTCGACTCGGGCTGCTCGGACCAACTTCATGACCAACCTCGTCTATTACTTCGCATTTCCGCACTACCGCCGTGAGATTCTCCAGGCGCTGGCGGAATCTCACGAACCGAGCTTCGAGTTCGCCGCAGGGAGTGACTCCAGGGCGAACATCGCGGCCCTGTCCGAAGATGATGTCGATGGCCTGGAGATCGTGCGCAGCGTTCGCCTGGGCCCGATCAGCTGGGATCGCGGTGTCTTCCGTCGTGCGTTGAGTAAGAAGTACGATTCGGTGATCCTGGGACCGGCAACGCTTTCGTTGAGCACGTGGGCGATTCTGGCAGTTCGACGGCTGGCGCGTCGCAAAGTGTTCCTCTGGGGGCAGTGCGGTCGGTACGGTGATCGTTCGCTCAAGCGCTGGGTGCAAGAGGCCATGAATCGCATAGCCACGGGCGTGCTGGTCTACGGTCAGAACGAGGCCGAGGCCGCTGGCCAGCTCGGACTTGACCCGCGCAAGATCACGGTGGTTCGCAACGCGACTCGCTCCAATATCGATGCGCTGAAGTATGACGACGGCGAAGCATCGCTTCGCCGTGCGCAGCAAGCCGCGCGTGAGGCCAGAGAGACGGGCCGAATGCGGTTGCTCTTTGTCGGGCGACTCAACGGCAGCAAGCAACTCGATGTTCTCCTGCGGGCGGCAGTCAAGCTTCGTGAGCAGTACACAGAACTAGAGATCGATCTCATCGGCGACGGCGACGCACGGGCCGCGCTTAGCGAAGCGTTCCCGCAGTCGTGGATTCACTTCCACGGTTGGATATACGACCCCGACGAGCTCGACCGCTATTTCCGGGATGCGACGCTGGTGTGCTCGCCATACCACATGGGCCTCCTGGCGATCGATGCACTGCGCGTCGGAACGCCCGTGCTCGTGCCCGACAACCCGATGAACGGCTCTGAGGTCGAGGCTCTTACCCCAATGGTGAACTCGATTCGCTTCCGGCCCGGTAGTGCAGCGGGCATCGTAGAAGCGGTACAAACCTGGCTTGGACTGACCTCTGATCTTGAGCTTGCGGTGTATTCTCCAGCACGCACTAGCGCACTTGCTACCTGGGATCCAAGTGGTGTGGCGACTGCAATCGCGCGGGCTATCGATGCCTGACGCTCGTTAGAGAGAGGAGGACACGAGGTGTCAACCATGGAGATCGGCGGCGTGCCGGTCGTGCATTGGAACCCCCGCGCCCCAATTGCGCGTGTCCCAGTTCTTAATCGCGTTCGAGTGGGTCCGCGTGTCAACAACTTCGGGGACCTGTTGGGGCCGATAGTCGTCCAGCGACTAGTCGGAAATCGAATCCGAAAGACGTCGGGGAACCGACGACTGCTCGCCGTCGGGTCAATCATGCATTTTGCGAGGGATAACGACGTGGTCTGGGGTACGGGCGTCAACGGGAAAATTTCGGACGGTGAACACGAATTCAAGCGCCTAGATGTACGCGCCGTGCGCGGGCCAAACACGCGTGAATTTTTGCTCAGCCGAGGCATCGAGTGCCCTGAGGTGTTCGGTGATCCGGCCCTGCTTTTGCCTTCCCTTAGACCCGATCTCGCGCGGCTCTCTCAGACGACGAGATCGGGAACCATCGTCGTACCGAATCTAAATGACCGTGTCGACCCCGGACTAGTTCGGGCGGCTGGATCGAGCTGCCTTAACCCACGCTCACCTCTTGAGCACTGTCTGCGCGCGATTGTGACTGCCGAACGTGTTGTTACGTCGTCGCTACATGGCTTGATTGTGGCGGAAGCGTTCAACGTTCCTGTAACACTCGTCCGCTCACACGCGGAGCCAGTGTTCAAGTTCGACGACTACGTAGCCGGCACCGGACGGGATATCCGCGTGATGGACGTTGCGAATTCCTTCGAAGAGGGACTCGGATCGCTTCCCCGTAGCACAGGCCTTGACTGGGATCCAGGGGTGCTTCGCGATGCGTTTCCGTTCGACCTGTGGAGTCCGGAAGGCCCAACAGGTTCGTCGAATGAGCACAACTGGAGCGTGACGTGACCAGCAGCAGCCTTGCAGGTGGCGCCGCACGCGGCGCTATCGTAACCCTTGGCGGAACGTGGACTCGATTCGTTCTTCAACTAGCAGCAACGATGGTTCTCGCGCGGCTTCTCGACCCATCCGACTTTGGCATGGTCGCTATGGTGACGGCGATTTCGGGACTCGCGATGCTGATTAGCGACTTCGGTCTCTCGATGGCGTCAATGCAGTCGATGGATATTACGAGTTCGCAGAAGTCAAACTTGTTCTGGCTAAATGTTCTGGCCGGCGCGATTGCGGCAATGATGGTATTTTTGCTTGCAGACGTCATAGCGGGGCTATATGGGCTACCTCCCGCAGCGGATGTGGTGCGTGCGATCTCGGTAATCTATCTAGTAAACGCTGGCCTCGCGATGTTCCGAGCCGAACTCGCCAGAGAACTTCGTTTCACAAGTATCGTGATAATCGAGGTGGCTGCTCAGGTTGTGGGCGTCGTCGCCAGCATCGGAATAGCAATTGTCGGTGGAACCTATTGGGCGCTGGTGATTCAGCAAATCATTGCCGCAGTGATGCTCTTCCTGGGCTTCTTTGCTCTTTCAAAATGGAAGCCAGGAATACCGCGTCGCGTCGCCGGCATGAGAGCCCTGCTCACCTTCGGGGTGAACACCGGAGGTGTGCAGGTCATAAACTACCTCAGTTCCAACGTGGACTCAGTGGTCCTCGGACGAGTATGGGGTCCATCCGTCGTCGGCCAATATGATCAGGCTTATCAATTGTTCCGGGTCCCGATCCAACAACTAGCTTCCCCTATGACGAGAGTTGCCGTCCCAATTCTTGCACGTGTTAAAGATTCAGCCACGTTTCGTCTCTATGTCGAGAGAGCGCAACTGATCCTGGTGTACGCGATTGGTGGCGCGTTCCTTACAGCGGGAGCAGTTTCCACGCCCCTTATTGAAACGATGCTGGGAGAGCAATGGGCGGAGGCCCCAGCTATTTTCCGCGTGTTGGCCATCGGGGGAATATTTCAAACCCTCGGATACGTCTACTACTGGGTATTCCTAGTGCGGAACATGACGGCTCTCCAGCTGAGGATTGGTCTCATCAGTCGTTCTACGATGGTTCTTGTCATCATCATATGCGCGCAGTTTGGTGCGATCGCTGTTGCCTTCGCCGCAGTATCTGGACTGATTCTGAATTGGATATTACTTTCAATATTTGGCGTGCGAAAGGCGGGCCTTTCGCTACGGCGACTGCTTTCCGTGACTGTGAGACCTCTAGGGCTTTTTTTCGTGGCGAGTTTTTTCACCTTCGTGGTATCAACCGTGATTATAGAGCCGTCCGTGCCGCCATTCTTAAATCTTTTGCTCTCGGTATCTACGCAGGGGGTGCTTGTGTCTGTAGCGCTTCTATTTCGTCCTTACCGCAATGATGCGCGTCTGATCTTGAAAACGATACGCCGTGCGCGGGATAGGAGTTAATATGGTTCGCGTCCTACAGACCTTTGACACCCAAAGTGGCAACGCGAATCCATTCACACGTCTTCTAGTTGAAAGCTTGGAGGGCAGCGCAGAAGTTCTGTCTTTCCGTTGGCCGCGGGCCATTTTCGGGTCATACGATGTTCTACATGTGCACTGGCCGGAATACTTGTATGGGGGAAGTAATGGATTCAAAGCGTTCACTAAGGTTCTCCTGACGCTGGCGTTGCTGACGCGAATTCGCTTGAGCAACCTTCCTGTTGTCCGAACGATTCATAATTCTGCTGCACATGAATCGGGCTGGAAGTTGCAGAACTGGTTGGCGAAACAGATAGATTCTGTCACCTCGGCGTATATCGTTATGAACCCGGATACTGAATTGCCGACGCAAGCACCATTTCGTTATATTCCTCACGGCCACTATCGTGGCTGGTTTTCTGCTCTTCTCAATCGAAAGGTGGAGGTTGAGTCGGAGCGTATTCTGTATTTTGGATTGATTCGGCCGTACAAAGGGGTGGAGACGTTGCTCCATGCCTTTGCAAGTGCACCGGAGAAGGTTGCGTGGCGGCTGCGAATCGTTGGTAATCCTGTCGACTCCGAGCTTCGTGATGCGGTTTCCGCTGCTTCCGATCGAGATACGCGAATTTCATCTGACTTGCGAATTGTTCCAGAGGGTGATCTTTCGGACGAAATCATGCGATCGCCACTTGTGGTCTTGCCATACGCGGGACTAAATTCGGGGTCAATTCTGCTCGCTCTCTCGCTTGGGCGCCCCGTACTTACCGCAGACGGTTCCAATGCGCGAAATCTGCTACAGGAATTCGGTTCAAATTGGATACGCACCTACGACGGCGAGTTGAGCCCCGTCCAACTAGAGGCAGCGATTGTATGGGCGTCGCGAGGTCGCGAGGAGTTGGCAGCACCTGACATGTCAGCACGGGACTGGTCTGGCATCGGGAAGAGCCATCTGGAGCTTTACGAATCCGTGTGCGAGAAGCGATGAACCGTGCTGCAGCGCCGATGCCCAATGCATGGCGGGCTGAATTGGCGGCAGCGCTCGGGCTTAGGAGGAGGCAGTGACAGCATCGCGAGCGTTGGAGGGGCTCGCCCCGATACTTTCTTCGTAGCCCTTCAAGGGTCATCTTGAAGGGTGCTGGCCTGCCGGGCCCGGCATGATTGCTGCCCCCAGTCGTTGATGATCCGGGGGGTGTTGTCACCGGGTCCGGTTCGGCAGTGAGTGATCGCTGATAGGGGCTGGACCCGGTACTTCGCCGAGGTCCTTCGTAACGTGGATGCCGAGGCTCACCGCCCTGGTTCAGGCCGCGTCTCATGGACGGAGAAGCAGGTGACAATCGAACGATACGAACAGGTCGATGTTTTCATCGGTGCCCTGGACCGGGCCGGAGCCGTGCTCTATGACAAGGCGCTCCCGAATGACGAGGCGCGACTCTGCGCGGTCATTGGTAGCCTAAAACGACATGGTCTGGTGCTCTTCGTCGTGGATCAGCCCGTGACGATTGGCGTCCTACCGATTGCGGTCGCGCAGGCGGAGGGTGTGTTGGTGGGGTATCTGCCCGGGCTCGCGATGCCCCGCACCGAGACAAACAGCCGCACAACCCCGTGTCCATGAACCGGGGTCAAGGCCAGGCTGCGGCACGGGACAAGCCTGGGGGAAGGAGAAACGGCTCTGCACGTATGCGACGTTCACGCTCCTCACGATTGATGAGTGGCTCCTCGACCCGCCCGATGACGCCATTCGCAGCATACTTCTAGTGTTGCTCAAGCGTCGCTACGTCTACGACGCCACATCGACGGTGTTCTGCACTCAGTATGCGAAGAAGGACTGGCACCAGAGGCTCGGCTCCGGCGTCCACGCCGACGCGATCATGGACCGCATCGTCCACAACACGATCTGGATCGAGACCGGCAACACCAACATGCGCGAACACACCGCCATGACCAGCTGACCGCCCGCCGGTGAGCGCCACCCGGACAGCTGGCGCTCACCGGCAATACCCGGTGACCCCCAACGGCAATATCGGGTGGCCCTGGACCGCAATAATCACTGGCCCTCGATACTCCAAATACTCAACACTCCAAATACTCACACTGATATTGATGGCCTCCGCGCGATCGCAGTTCTCGCGGTCCTCGTCTGCCATGCGGGGTTCGACTGGTTCCCGGGTGGTCGGGTCGGCGTCGATGGCTTCTTTGTCGTTTCTGGCTTCCTGATCACTGGAAGCGCGACGACGACGAAGCGGCGCTCAACCGCAATACCGATGGCGCTCAGAAGACCAGATACTCATCCAAGCTGTAGTCAGGTGCTCAGCGGGGCCGCAGTGCCTCAAACCAAGAATGTTTGAGGTCGAGTGCCGCTGCCTGCGCGTTGTTGTGGGGAACTGAGTAAGTCGTGCTGCGCACCATTCGCAGTCGGCTTTCGCGTCTGTTGATCGATGATGCCAAAAATGAGAAAGAGCGACGGCAGTGCAAATCCGCCGAGTACCCCCCACCCTGTGGCCATGATTGCAAGAAGGCCCGGTACCGAGGCGAGAAGGGCCCAGGAGAAGATATTCCCTCGCCGCCCACGTGTCGATTCGGCCAATGCCCGTGCTGTGAGGGTCCCGAGGGGCAAAAAGAACAACAATGCGAGAATCAGGCCCATCTCAATGAGCACGAGCAGGAAGGCGTTATGCACCGGGAAGCCAGCAGCAGTGGCGGCATCTACAGCACCGACTACCGGGACGTATGAATTGACTCCTAGCCCGGTCCAAAAATATTCTGGAAGGTGAGCGAGGGCCGCATTCATTAAAGCGCCGCGAGGATCAGTGTCGTCGGTTATGAATCGGGCTAGGAATTCTCCAGCAAAGGCCCACATCGCGGCCACAAGAGCGACGATGATCAGGAGTCGCTGGCTAATTTTTACACGCCCCGGAACGAAGAGGCCCCAAATCACTAGCATGATTCCCACGGCGAACATATTAGCTCTGCTGATCGTCAGTCCCGTGGTGGCGACGGCGGCGACGATTCCGATAAATGCCCAGCTACGGGTCTTCCGAATGCTAGACGTGCTCAGGGGGAGCAGAATTATGAGCAGAAAGAAAATGATCTTGGAGAGGTTCGCCGCGTTTGCGAGCGTGCCGATCGCTCGTTCGTTGACGGTCTCCCACACGCCACTCACGAGCACAGGTAGCGGCACTCCCGCTACCTGCAATAGCGCCACGCCTAGTTGGACAACCAGGATCAGAGTGATGAGGGCCGCCCAGAAGGTGGACCCAGATTCGTCCGCCTTGAGGGTTGTCGAGAGTGCGTATCCCACACCCCAAGCGAGAACGGCAGTTAGTAGGTGGACGTATCCTGCCCATTGAGCGGTCGTGTTCCCCCAGACCATGAGGATCATCAAAGGTACGGCGACTAAGAAGATCCGGTGTGGAATCGGTATCCGCATTTTGCGTCGGCCGGCAAGTGCGAGAACTACGAGCGTGATGACAATTGTGTACGTCGTTATCAGAGGGGCCGATGCTGAGATGCCGGCGTGTTGGGCGTCCTCTGGACCAAGCACGACGATGTTGCGGGGAAGCACAGTCAAGCTAACGAGAACCAGAGTAAGAAAGATCAGCAACCACTTCGCCGGCCTGCGGCTAACTCTCGCAAGGAAGAGCACACTCGCGAGCGCCAGCACTGAGCCAACGACGATTAGTAGCACCCCGGTTGCCTCCATCTATCTCCCCCGATTGTACTCATGCATAGGGGGCGTCAGCGCGAGTACGACAGCCCAACGGCGGAAGATCACCATGCTGGGAGCGGCATTCAAGCCGCACAGCGATGACGTCCGTGACTCACCGGCGCCGAGGTGGTGTTGGTCGTCGCCGAGTAGGACGAATATCGTCGTGAGATGTCTCGGGAACATGTCGCAGGTCTCGTGACCGGCCGGATCGTCGTGGACGGTCGTAACTGTCTGGATCCGGCCGCGTGGCGTGCTGCCGGATTCAGGTACTACGGGATGGGCCGTCCGTAACAACAGGCGAAGGGCCCGGCCAGGGGACCACGGTGCGATGGGCTAGCGTGATGAGTGTCAGCCGACAACGGTGGCTGCAAGTCTCTGTAAGGAGATGGAATGTCATCGCTTCCCCCCGCGGGGTGGTATCAGGACCCCTCGGCTGACCGCACCGGTGGCATGCGCTGGTGGGATGGCGCGACGTGGACAGCGCACTTGCAACCCGCTGCGCCGCCGATATCTGTGCTCCCGCCGCCTGCGGCATCCGTCCCTGCCCTCGTCACGAAACGGCGCCGGCTGCCGATCTGGGCGTGGATCCTGATCGGGATCGCCGTCCTTGGCCTCGGACTGATCCTCGCTCCGATCTTCGCGCCCCTGTGGCTGGTCGTGCTCATCACCGGCATCGTCGCGCTCGTGAAGAACACGCCGACCTGGCTACGTTTCCGTGATCGCAAGGTCGCCACGATCGTCACCGCGGTGTCTGCGGTCGCGTTCCTCATCACCGGGAACCTCAGCACCATGGTGCTCGGCCCGACGCCCGACGAGCCGACGGCGGTGTCTTCGCCCACCGCGACGGCGATTCCCAGCTCGACTCCGACGCCCTCAGTCACACCACCTGTCGAGGATGACCCGGAACCTGTCGCGTTCGCCGGCGACGTGATGACCGTTGCCGACAGCTCAGCGACCGACGGGCGCACCGCGCTTGAGGTGCTCGAGACGCTGCCGGTGAAGGGCCGCGCCGCGAAGACGGGATATGACCGCGACGAGTTTGGCCAGCGTTGGCTCGACGTCGATCGCAACGGATGCGACACCCGCAACGACACGCTGGCGGCACAGCTGACCGACCTCACCCGTTCCGGTCCGTGCAGGGTCATATCCGGCATCCTCGACGACCCTTTCACAGGGACAACGATCGACTTCGTGCGCGGCCAGGGAACCTCTGAGCTGGTTCAGATCGATCACGTCGTCGCGCTGTCCGACGCGTGGCAAAAGGGCGCTCAGCAGCTGACGGTAGATCAGCGTGCATCCTTCGCGAATGACCCGCTGAACCTGCTCGCAGTCGACGGCAAGGCCAACGCCCAGAAGGGCGATGGGGATGCCGCCACATGGCTGCCGGCGAACAAGAGCTTCCGTTGCGAGTATGTCGCACGGCAGGTGTCGGTCAAGGCGACGTACGGGCTGTGGGTCACGCAGGCCGAGCATGACGCCATTGCTGGTCTGCTGGACGGATGCTCGGATGAGCCGGCGGTGACGTCGGCGTACGCGGCGGTGGCCCCTGTTGTGGAGGTCATACCTGAGCCCGCTCCGGCGCCGCCGGTGCCCGCACCCGTGCCTGCTGAACCCGTGCCCGTGGCACCCGTGCCTGCTGAACCTGTGCCGTTTGCGCCCGCCCCGGAGGTTCCTGCACCTGCGCCGCCCGCCCCGGAGGTTCCTGCGCCTGCGCCGCCCGCATCCGTGTACTACGAGAACTGCACGGCCGTTCGGGCAGCCGGCGCGGCTCCGATCCACGTCGGGGATCCCGGCTACAGCCGCAAGCTCGACCGGGACGGCGACGGCGTCGGCTGCGAGTAAGTGCGTGGCAGGACATTGGCCCAGCCGCTGGGGGACCGCCCTGCTAAATCCCGACGCCGCCCCAGCTGAGCGACTCGGTGTAGCGCAGCAGCACGCCTTCGCGCAGCGCCCACGGCGACACCTCGAGCTCATCGAGATCGAGCATCTTCATCGCCGTGTGAAGTGACACCGCAGCTGCGACGATCTGGAAGGTGCGGTCGGGTGTGATTCCCGGCAGTTCCTGACGAGCGGATGCCGGAATGCGCGCGAGCCGCGGAATCCACGACTTCAATGATGAGCGCGACATCACGACCCGGTCGAAACCGAGGCCGGACACCTCGCGTCCAGCGAGGTTCGCGAGCGAGCGGATCGCCTTCGACGAGCCCACGATGTGGTCAGGGTCAGGAAGAACTTTGAGCTTCGCGACCACCGGAGTGAGAACCTCGCGGGCATGCGCGCGCAGCAGCTCGACGGCATCCTCGCCAGGAGGGTCCTCCGGCAAGAACTGCACGGTCATGCGACCGGCGCCCAGCGGGACCGATTCGGCGACCTCTGGCGTCTCATCCTCGCCCGCCGCGAACTCAAACGAGCCGCCGCCGATATCGAGCAGCAGAATGCGTCCGGCATCCCACCCGAACCAGCGCCGCACGGCGAGGAACGTGAGCTCGGCCTCCTGCACGCCGGTCAGCACCTGCAGCGGCTGCCCGAGCGCCTTCTCGATGCGTGCGATGACGTCGTCGCCGTTGAGAGCATCGCGGACCGCGCTGGTCGCCGTCGCGAGCAGAGTCTCTACGCGCTCGGTCTCAGCGATCCGGCGGGCACGAGTGACTGCGGCTTCGAGGGCCAGCACGCCTTCCTCGCTGATGGCGCCCTCTGGAGTGAGAAAACGCATCAGGCGCACCACCGTGCGATCGCTGGTCGTCGCGTGTGGACGACCTCCGGGGCGGGCATCCGCAGCCAACAGGTGGACAGTGTTCGAACCGATGTCGAGAATTCCCAAGCGCACGGGTTGAGACTACGCGGGTCGGTAGCGCGGATGCTGTCTGTAATCTCGACCACACCGCCGCTCGAACCCGTTCTCGGGCACAATGGAAGGGTGTCCATGTCCGTCGAAATGATCACGATCCTGATTGACCGTGTTGAAAGTGGTCTCGGCGCGCGCATCGATCGGGTGGCCGATGAACTCGTCGAGGTCAAGATCGCCATCGCACGCGTCGAAGGCCCGCCGCGCCACCTTCTGCCAGTGCGGTGAGCGTGCGGTTCAGTCGCTGAAGCTTCGATGTTCGCCTCGTGATGCGGCATCCATCGGCGCTGCGTACGTACGCGCGCCGTTACGATGGACATCGTGACCACCGCTGACCCCACACTGCCCCTGTCGCCGTACCGCGAGATCGGACGTGCGGAGTGGGCCCGATTGGCTGCGGGCCTGGATCAGCCGTTGAGCGAGACCGAGGTCGTCGAACTTCGCGGGATCGGTGACCGCCTCGACCTCACCGAGGTGCGCGAGGTCTACATGCCGCTGAGCCGGCTGCTCAGCCTCTACGCGTCGTCGACCAAACGGCTCGGTGCGGCCACCAGCGCTTTTCTCGACGAGGACGACACCACCACGCCGTTCGTCGTCGGTGTCGCAGGGTCGGTGGCCGTCGGCAAGTCGACGATCGCGCGTCTGCTGCGCGAGCTGATGAGCCGGTGGCCGGGCACCCCGCGGGTTGAGCTGGTTACCACAGACGGCTTTCTCTACCCGAACGCCGAACTCGAGCGACGCGGACTCATGGATCGCAAGGGCTTCCCCGAGTCGTACGACCGCCGTGCGCTGCTGGATTTCCTCACCGAGGTGAAGTCAGGGGCGCCCGAGGTGCGCGCTCCGTTCTACTCGCACATGCGCTACGACATCGTGCCCGACGCGCGCGTCGTCGTGAGACGCCCTGACGTCGTGATCGTCGAGGGCCTGAACGTGCTGCAGCCGCCGCCCGCGCCGAACGATGTCGCCGTCAGCGACCTGTTCGACTTCTCGATCTTCGTCGACGCGAACACCGCGCACATCGAGAAGTGGTACGTCGATCGGTTCCTGGCGCTGCGCAAGGGCGCGTTCAGCAATCCGTCGTCGTACTTCAACGTGTTCGCGCACCTCACCGATGAAGAGGCCGTCGCCACGGCCCTCGGCTACTGGAACGACATCAACATGCCGAACCTCGTCGAGAACGTGATGCCGACCAAGCACCGCGCGACTCTGGTGTTGAACAAGGGCATCGACCACAACGTCGAGAGCGTACTGCTGCGCAAGGTGTGAGACTCACCCACGCGCGCATTTCGGGCTCGCGTCCCGCGGCTCAGGCCGCACCGGCATCCCCAAGTTCTCGTCGTCGACGGCGCGCCCGTCTAGCCGAGCCGGCAAACACCCAGAACGCATATCCGATCAGTGCGGCGGCGACCGCGGGAATCAGCCACGCGCGGATGCCGGGAGGCAGCGCCGCGTTGACCCAGCCGATCAGCGGGATCGAGTACCACAGCACACCGCGCACCTGAGGTGTCGAAACAGGTTCGGTGTCGGCCTTCTCGTTCGCATCGCCCCGGGTGATGCACGCGCGCTCACCGGACTCGAAGGTCAATCCGACGATGCGGTGCGTGGCAACCTGCGGCTTTCCTGATTCGAGTTCGAAGGTGATGACGTTGCCGATCCGCAGGTCTTCCGGATCCGTCGGCCGCACCACGATCAACGATCCGACCGGAATCGCCGGTTCCATCGACGTCTCGGTGACCGTGTACGTCTCCGCCCCCGATACGAGAGGGATGATGAGCGCGAGTCCGGCGAGGAGCACGGCAAGACCCAGCATGCCGATACGGATGCCCTGCCAGAGGCTGCGCAGAACTGAGACGTCGGCGGTCTCGGGCTCAGAATCGTCCCCCGCGCGCGTCACGGGGTCGGTGGACGTCGGGATTCGTCGCCGGTGATGCTGAACGCCGCTGGGGCCACTGCGGCGGCCGGAATGAGCGTCCCCACGAACATTCCGACCATCACATTCCCCCGAGCAACAGACGCGCGGCGACGCGCAACTGTGCGGGGATTCGCCCCCAGCTCATGTGATCAACCACAGCAGATTTCCTTCTAAGGCCCGGTAGTCGGTGCCTTTGCCTAGATGCTAGGGCGTAGTGGCGCTCTGGCGCCCAGGGGTACGGCCACCAAAATGGGTGGCTCGCGTTCCCTCATCCGTGACGGCGACGGCGGATGCGATCGAGTCGCGGTCGGCAGGCACCAGGCGGCCGACGAACGACCCATTCGAGACGGTATCAAGGGCAGCGGCCATCCATTCGCGGGATGCGTGAAGCGTGGGTTCGTCGAGAACGCGATCCGGGACGTCATCGACGAGCGTCACGTCGACACCCCTACGGCGCGCGGCCGCCGCTGCACCGGTGACCGGCTCGTGCGCCAGGCGGCCGCCGCGGTATTCATCGCGGAGCCCGCCCTCCAGGGCAAGGCAGTCCGCCGCTTCCGCTGCATCCAGCGGTGTGCCGAGAGAGATCTGCTGCAGCGCGGGTGCCACGTCGTGCAGCAGCCCGGTGGATCGCCGCTGCAGCTCGTCGTGATTCGCCTCGGCCCACGCCGCGTCAGCCGATGCCGTCAACTCGGCGGTGCGGCTGCGCTCGACCCGTCTGCGCATTGACGCGATCGTGGTCGACATCAGCAGACCCATCACGGTGATCGCGATCGTGCGACCGGCGATCGACCCGAGCTGAGGCGTGGCATGTCCGCCGAGGACGACGGCAGCGGCGAGCATCGCGAACGCCGACATCGCGATGGCAAGCGCGGCGACCGGTCGTCCGTTCAGCGCGAGCATCCCCAACGCGATCGTCAGGCTGACCACGAACCAGCCGTCGGCATAGCGGAACTCGTGAGGCGGGCCCGGCAGCCACGCCACGGCGCTGGTCGCGATCGCGAGCGCGGCGACGACAAGCACAATCGGCCACGACGGCGCACGCGGGCCGCGGGCGACGAGAAAGAAGATGGCGCTCACGCCGACAACGGCCAGCAGTTGCGGCCAGGCCGGCTGCACCGTGGTCGCCATAAAGATGCCGACAGCGGCTTGCAGCGCAGCGAGCAGCCCGGCAACCACGCGCACGGCATTGGGGGAAAGTCTCAGGGCCGGATCGTGTGCGCGGCGAGGTGTGGACGGGAGCGTCGGAGCAGCCCCGGCATCCTGACTCCACATCAGCGCCACGGTGGCACCCTCGCCCGGCGCAGACCTGATCGACACCGCCCCTCCGATGATGGCGTGCATGCGCGCAAGGATGCTGACGCTGATGCCCATGCGCTCTGCGCCGATCCGCTCCGGTTCGAACCCGGTGCCGGTATCGGCGATCTCGATGCGGATGCCGTCTGCTGATGCGTGCGCGCGAACCGTTCGTCTGGCATCCGCCCCGGCATGTTGTGCACTGTTCACGAGCGCCTGCTGACTGGCTCCGAGCAGCGCACCCGCGGCATCCGAAGGAATATCGGGAGCGTCGGCGGTGACCCGGATCTCGCACGCGGCGTCGAACCGGTCTGCAAGATCTCGCAGCTGCCCGGCCAGTGCTGCGGAGGCGACGGGCTCGTTGTGCGAAGTGGGCGTTGCTAGTGCCGTGACCAGTTCGAGCGCCCGAGCGGCCTGCGCGGCGAGGGGCGCGACCATCGCCGGTGTCGCGCGCGCAGCGAACCCGAGCGTGGCGAGCACCTCATCGTGAACCAACGCATGGGTGCGCACACGAGCGGTCTGGCGGGCGAGCTCTTGCGAACGGCGCACGATCGCGCGACGAGCGGCGATTGCCGAACGGTCGGCGGCGCGTGCCTCTCGCAGCACCAAGCCGCTGAGCAGACACATCAGTGCGGCCATCGAGATGGAATGGATGTCGTTGACGACGGCATTCGGCGTCGTGTCGTTGAACGCCGCGCGCAGTACCGGGAGCGTCACGCTGAGCGCTCCCAGCACGATCCAGCCGCTGCGCGGACCCCACGCGATCACCGCGCACAGCACGGGCAGCGACGTCACGGTGAGCAGCCAGACGAGCTGCCCCTGCCGCACATTCTCGCCGGTCAGGAGCATCAGCGGCCAGAGCATCCAGAGCATGCCCAGGTATGTGATCGCGAGCGTGCCGTTCAATACCCGCAGCAGGGCGAGCGAGGCGAACGATCCGACGACACCGAATGCCACGGCGAGCACGAAGAGAGTGAACAGCAGCCCGCGGTACGGATCGGGAACGTCAAGCGCGGTCGGCTGCACGACGACGGTGGTGCCGAGCAGGGCGAGCGCAGCGACAGTGCCGATCCCTGCGGTGAGCAGGCGAGTCGCTGTCAGCTCTGCGTTTGTATCGGCCACGGGTAGTCGTGTCATTCTGCGGTGGGTCATTTGGTGGGCGGCATTCTGCGGGCGGCTATTCTGCGGGCGGCGGAAGGTAGCCGTCTTCGAGGCTCCGCCGGTAGAGGTCGACCTTGGTGTTCGCGGGGCGTCCGAGCCGCTGGTACAGCAGTTTGATGCGTTTGAGGTGGTCGTTCACGGTGTTCTCAGTGATGTGCAGAGCGTTGGCGACCTGTTTCGCACCCACACCGGATGCATACAGCGACAGCACCTCTCGTTCGCGTGCGGTCAGAGGGGCGGTGGCGAATTCCGGATCCGAGTCCAGCGTGATCGCCCACTCGCCGGTGACCGCCGGTTCTCCTGATGCGGCGGTGCGGATCGCCTGCAGGATCTGCTCTGGTGGTGCGGACTTGCGCACCACACCCAGGGTCGGGGCGCGCAGGGCCTCCCGCAGCAGGAACCGGTTGTCGCCGGAGGTTAGCACCAGCACCTCTGCGCCCGCCGCCCGCAGTCGCTGGATGTTCTCGGCCGGCTGCGATCCGTCACGAAGCAGAAGGTCGAGGACGACCAGGTCCAGCGGGATGCGGCGGGACAGCAGATCAGTGACAGTGGCGGCAGCACCGACGAAGGAAAGCTCCTCGGCACTCTCGATCAGCGGGCCGACAGCGAGCGCGACCAGGGCATGATCATCGACGATCGCCACATTCCAGGAAGTCGGCACGATCTCACCATAGAGGGAGGGCCGGTCACGTGGGGGAACGTGTCGCTGCGGCGGGTGAGGTGGCGCTGGTTGTCGCGTCGTGGTGGGTTGTGCGGCCATGTGCGACCCCTCGGCGCTGCGGGGTTGCCGGTCGGGCGGGTGAGGTGGCGCTGGTTGTCGTGTCGTGGCGGGTTATGCGGCCATGTGCAACCCCTCGGCGTTGCGCATCCGCATTTCGTTCAGAACCCTCGCAAATTTTCGGCCTTACCCTTGAGCGCATGTGTGGAATCGTCGGATACGTGGGCCCGCGCCCCAGCCAGGACATCCTTATCGCCGGCCTCGCCCGCCTCGAATACCGCGGCTATGACTCCGCTGGAGTCGCGATCATCGACGGCAACGGTGAGCTCGGAATGCGCAAGAAAGCGGGCAAGCTCAACATGCTGCGCGACTCGCTCGCCGACTCCCCGCTCAGCGATGGCAACACCGGCATCGGCCACACGCGCTGGGCGACCCACGGTGGGCCCACCGACGTCAACGCGCACCCGCATCTTGCTGACAACGACAAGCTCGCCGTCATCCACAACGGCATCATCGAGAACTTCTCCGCGCTGCGCGAGGAACTGCTCGCCGCCGGCACCACCTTCCGCAGCGAGACCGACACCGAGGTCGCCGCGGCACTGCTCGGTCAGGAGTACGCCAAGAGCGGCAACTTGCAGACCGCGTTCCAGAACGTCGTGAACCGTCTCGAGGGCGCTTTCACTCTTCTCGCGATGCACCAGGACCACCCCGGACTCGTCGTCGGCGCTCGCCGCAACTCGCCGCTCGTGATCGGCCTCGGCGAAGGGGAGAACTTCCTCGGCTCCGACGTCGCCGCCTTCGTCGAGCACACGCGCAAGGCGCTCGCCATCGGCCAGGATCAGATCGTCTCGATCACGCCTTCCACGGTCACGGTCACCGACTTCGAAGGCAACCCGGTCGAGGCCGAGCCGTTCGAGGTCTCGTGGGATGCCGCGGCTGCCGAGAAGGGTGGCTGGTCTTCGTTCATGGCGAAGGAAGTCTCCGAGCAGCCTGAGGCCGTCGCGAACACCATCCGCGGCCGCGTGCAGGACGGACATGTCATCATCCCCGAGCTTGAGGGACTGGACGAGCTCTTCATCGGTATCAACCGTGTGATCATCACGGCGTGTGGCACGGCATCCTATGCAGCCCTCGTCGGCAAGTACGCGATCGAGCAGTGGGCGCGCATCGCCACCGACGTCGAACTCGCGCACGAGTTCCGCTATCGCGACCCGGTGATCGGCGACGACACGCTCGTCATCTCGATCAGCCAGTCTGGCGAGACCATGGACACGCTGATGGCCGTCAAGTATGCCCGCGAACGCGGTGCGCGCACCCTGTCGATCTGCAACACCCAGGGCGCGACGATTCCTCGCGAGTCGGATGCCGTGGTCTACACCCACGCCGGCCCCGAGGTTGCCGTCGCATCTACCAAGGCGTTCTCTGCGCAGATCACCGCGCTGCTGCTGCTCGGCCTGCACATGGGCCGCGTGCGTTCGACGCTTCCCGCCGATTCGACGGATGTCGAAGAACTCACCACGCTGCCCGAGAAGATCGCGCGCGTTCTGGCGGAAGAGCACGAGCACGTCTCGCAGCTGGCGAGCTGGATGGCCGACACCCGATCGGTGCTGTTCCTCGGTCGTCACGTCGGCTACCCGATCGCGCTCGAGGGCGCGCTCAAGCTCAAGGAGATCTCATACATTCACGCTGAGGGCTTCGCTGCTGGTGAGCTCAAGCACGGTCCGATCGCGCTGATCGAGCCGGGCCAGCCGGTGTTCGTGATCCTGCCGTCGCCGCGTCACTCGGCGCTGATCCACTCCAAGGTGGTCTCGAACATTCAGGAGATCCGTGCGCGTGGGGCTCGCGTGATCGTGATTGCCGAAGAGGGCGACGCCGCTGTGCTGCCGTTCGCCGACGAGGTCATCCGGATCCCGCTCGCGGGCGCGATGTTCGAGCCGCTTCTCACGGTCGTTCCGCTGCAGATCTTCGCCATGGCGCTCGCGACGGCAAAGGGCCTCGACGTGGACCAGCCGCGCAACCTCGCGAAGTCCGTCACGGTCGAGTAGATCGGCCCGAGTAGGCTGGAACCGTGATCATCGGGACCGGCATCGACCTCGTCGACATTCCGCGGTTCGAGCGCACTGTGTCCCGAACCCCGCGGCTCTTGGAGCGACTTTTCGCACCGTCAGAGCGCACGCTCAGACTTCCTTCGCTCGCCGCACGCTATGCCGCGAAGGAAGCGTTGATCAAGGCGCTCGGCGGATCCGACGGGGTGCACTGGACTGAGATCGAAATCGCCTCAGAAGAGTCCGGCAGACCATATTTCAGGCTGTCGGGCACAACCGCCGACGTCGTGGAGCAGCGCGGCATCCTGCACCTGCACCTGACCATGTCGCACGATGCGGGTCTTGCCACGGCCTTCGTCGTCGCCGAAGGAGCACCGCGCGTCGCCGAGGGAGAAGCATGACCGTTCCGTTCCGCGAGGCCACCATCGAGATGGATGCCATCGCCGACAACACCCGGCACATTCGCCGTCTCACCGGCGTCGAGGTCATCGCCGTCGTCAAGGCCAATGCTTACGGTCACGGCGCTGCGCCGGCTGCCGTGGCCGCGCTCTCGGGCGGTGCTACTCGGCTCGGCGTTGCCGAGATCGCCGAAGCACTCGATCTGCGGCGCCAGGGGATCAACGCTCCGATCATGGCGTGGTTGCACGAGCCGGGCCAGCGATTCGAGCTTGCCGCGGCCAACCGCATTGAGGTGGGCATCTCGTCCTTCGACCAGCTGGAAGCCGCCGGGGCTGCAGCTGGCGTCAATCAGCCCGTCAGCGTGCACCTCAAGCTCGAGACAGGTCTTTCTCGCAACGGAATCGCGCCGAGCGACTGGAGTCGCATCTTCGCTGAGGCTGCGCGCCTGGAACGCATTGGACGCCTGCGCATCGTCGGTCTCTTCAGCCATTTGTCGAACGCCTCGCCCGAGGACGACCGTGAAGCGCTCGCCCGGTTCAACGAGGGGGTGGATGCCGCAGCATCCGCTGGTATTCGCCCTGAGATCCGCCACCTCGCGGCCACTGCCGCCGCGATCGACCTGCCCGAGACGCGCCTCGACGCCGTGCGTATCGGCATCGGGATCTACGGGCTGTCGCCGTTTGATGACCGCTCGTCGGCCGAGCTCGGGCTGCGACCGGCCATGACTCTGCGCGGTGCGGTTGCCGGCGTGCGACGCGTGCCCGCCGGTGCCGGCGTCTCGTATGGCTACGACCATCGCGCGAACCACGACACGACCCTCGCTCTGATTCCGCTGGGTTATGCCGACGGCGTCCCTCGTCAGGCATCCGGTCGTGGTCCTGTCGTCATCAACGGCCATCGGTTTACGGTGGCGGGCCGCATCGCGATGGACCAGTTCGTCGTCGACGTCGGCGACACCCACGTCGCGGTGGGCGATGAGGTGGTGCTGTTCGGAGACCCGACTCTGGGCGCCCCGTCTGCCACCGAATGGGCGAATGCGGCAGGCACCATCAACTACGAGATCGTCACGCGCATCGGAAACCGGGTGCCGCGGAGGAGCGCATGAGCGTCGATCCGGCTTTCCTCGGACGTCGCGAGATCGCGACCTCGGACGACATGGAGCGGCTGGGCTTCGTTATCGGCGAACAGTTGGATGCCGGAGACCTGCTGGTGCTCACCGGACCGCTCGGGGCGGGCAAGACGACCTTCACGCGGGGGCTTGCCGAGGGACTCGGCGTGCGCGGACCCGTTCAGAGCCCGACCTTCGTCATCGCCCGGACGCATCCCTCACTCGTCGGACGCGCCCCGCTCGTGCACGTCGACGCTTATCGACTGGGATCGGCGGCAGAGCTCGACGATCTCGACGTCGATCTCTCGCGCTCGGTCGTCGTGGTCGAGTGGGGGCGCGAGATGGCGTCGTCGATCGCGGATTCCTGGTGGGATATCGAACTCGAGCGCCCGGTTGGGGTCGCCGATGACGGCGTCGCGGACGAAGACCTGGATGCTGATGCTCCGCGGGTCGTGACGATCGAGCACATCGAGCGCTGAGGGCGCTGCGAGCGCTGAGTGCGGGCTAAGGAGCGGTCGATCTTGCGCGCTCGAGCGCTTCGACGATCGCACTCTCAGCTACATCGGCCGCGCCGGAGTCTGCGGCCGCTGAGGCGTTCTCTTCGCCAACGGCCTTGACGATCTCGGAACGCTGTATGCGTGTCTCGCGCGGCGCCTGAACGCCGATCCGCACGCTGTCGCCTTTGACGTCGAGAACCGTAACCTCGATCTCACCGCCGATCAGCACGCTCTCGCCGATCCGCCTCGTCAACACCAGCATCAGATCAGCCTACTGTGTCGCGGCATGAGAGCCGGCACCCAAGGGGATCGCCACACCTGCCGCTGCGCCCGCCGGCGCGGGCAGAGCTGCCGTGTCGCGGACCACTCCGATGGTCTCGATCGTGAGCGTCGAGGACGTCGCCTCGGTGTACGACAGCACCGGCAGCCCGTCCGTCTGCGCCGACACGAGTCGGCGGACGGCAGAACGCAGCGTCGGCGCGCACACCAGCACCGGCTCGCCACCGTCGCCGGCCCCGGCCACCGCCTGCTTCACGGATTTGATGACGGCCTCGAGCCGCTGCGGGTCGAACACGATCTGGGTGCCCTCCTCGCCTGTGCGAATGCTCTCCAGCATGGACTGCTCGAGCAGCGGGTTGATCATGATCACGCGCAGCGTGCCGGCTTCCGCGA
This sequence comes from Microbacterium sp. Y356, assembly GCF_059445355.1. Lineage (NCBI taxonomy): Bacteria > Bacillati > Actinomycetota > Actinomycetes > Micrococcales > Microbacteriaceae > Microbacterium > Microbacterium sp. Y356. The sequence continues at coordinate 899,981 of NZ_JCAIUE010000001.1, read as the reverse complement.
AGCGCGCGGCGATCGCCGGCCCCAGCGCCGCACGTGCGACCTCGATCAGTCCGTCCGGTTCGGTCGATACCTTGGCGCGCAGCGCGAGAGCTTCGTAGATCCGGCTGAGGTCGTTGATCGGCACTCTCTCGGCCAGCAGTCCCTGCAGCACCCGCTGGATCTCGGCCAGCGACAACAGCGCGGGGGTGAGCTCCTCGACGGCCGCGGGCGAGACTTGCTTGAGCGCGTCGGTGAGTTGGCGAACGTCCTCCCGGCTCAGCAGACGTGCGGCCCCGGACTGGATGACGCTCGAAAGGTGGGTGATGATCACACTCGCCCGATCGATGACGGTGGCACCGGCGAGCTCCGCGCTGTGCCGCATTTCGGCGGGGATCCACTTGCCCTCTAGGCCGAAGACCGGGTCCACTCCTGCCACACCGGGCAGTGTGTCCAGCCCCTGACCGAGCGCGAGCACGGATCCGGACGGAGCTGTTCCTCGTCCGGCCTCCACGCCGGCGATCCGGATCGCATACGTCGACAGGGGCAACTCGATGCTGTCACGCGTTCGCACCGGAGGAACGACCAGGCCCAGATCGAGCGCGATCCGGCGTCGCAGGGTCTTCACCCGTGCGAGCAGGTCGTCCGGGCCGCCGGTGACCAGATCGACGATGTTCGGGGCCAGCAGGATCTCGAGGGCGTGCACCCGCATCTTCTCGATGAGCTCCTCCGGGTTCTCGGATACTGGTGCGGTCGGCGTCTGCGCCTGCACCGCCGCCTCCTTCCGCACCTGCGAGGCTTTGATCCGCTGCCCGGCGAACAGCAGCAGGGCTCCGATCGCGACGAACGGCAGCACCGGCATCCCCGGGATCAACGCCATCACGATGGCCGCGCAGCCCGCGATGTTCAGAGCCATGCGACTCTGGCCGAGCTGGGCGGTTGCTTCCTGCCCCATCTCGCTCTCCGCGTTAGAGCGGGTGACGATCATGCCGGTCGACACGGCCATCAGCAGTGCGGGGATCTGCGTGACGAGGCCATCTCCGATCGTGAGCAGGCTGTACGTGCTCACGGACTCTTCGATCGACATCCCGTGCGAGACGATGCCGATCGCGATGCCGCCGATGAGGTTGATGATGATGATCACCAGGCCAGCGATCGCGTCACCCTTGACGAACTTCGATGCGCCGTCCATCGCGCCATAGAAGTCCGCCTCTGCGGCGACCTCGGCGCGACGCTCGCGCGCCTGCACGTCGGTGATGAGCCCGGCGTTGAGATCGGCGTCGATCGCCATCTGCTTTCCGGGCATGGCGTCCAGGGTGAATCGCGCACCGACCTCGGCGACGCGCTCTGCGCCCTTGGTGACGACGACGAACTGGATCACGACGAGGATCAGGAACACCACGGCGCCGATGATCAGCGAGCCGCCGACCGCGATCGCGCCGAACGCCTCGATCACCTGTCCGGCATAGGCCTCGCCGAGGACGAGACGTGTCGAGGCGACGTTCAGGCCGAGTCGGAACAGCGTCCCGACCAGCAGTAGCGAGGGGAACACCGAGAAGTCCAGTGGCTTCTTCACGAACATCGTCGTCAGCAGGATCACGAGCGCGAACATGATGTTCAGGATGATGAGGACATCCAGCAGCGGCGGCGGGATCGGAACCACCAACAGCATGATGATGCCGACGACGCCTACCGGCACCGCCAGCTTGCTCAGCACGGACTTCATACGGTCCTCCTCTGGGGAAGGGAATGGATGCCGCGCGCGGATCCGCGTCGGCGAAGCGTGTCGACGAACACCAGTACTCGGGCGACGGCGTTGTATAGGTCTTCAGGAATCTCCTGGCCGAGCTCGCACGCGGCGTGCAGCGCGCGAGCGAGTGGGATGTCGCGCACCATCGGGACGCCAGCCTCTGCGGCCTTCTCACGGATGCGATCGGCAATGATGCCGCTGCCCTTCGCGACGATCTTGGGGGCCGAGCGACCCGGCTCGTAGCGGAGGGCGACGGCCACGTGCGTGGGGTTCACGAGGACGACGTCGCTGCCGGCGACGGCGGAGATCATGCGGTTCCGGCTCATCGCGAGCTGACGCGAGCGTCGCTGCTGGCGGATCAGAGGATCGCCCTCGCTGCTCTTGCTCTCGTCGCGCACCTCGCGCTTGGTCATTCGGGTGTGCTTCTTGTTGCGGCGCATGACGACGAACACATCGATCGCCGCCAGAGCGACCCCCACGACGATCGCCGTCTGCAGCAGCGCAGCAGTGCCGTCCGCGGCCGTGCCGAGGAGCCTGCTGATCGAGTGTGCTCCGCTGGCGGACAGCACCGGTATCAGGCCGGAGATCACGATCCACAGCGCGATTCCGATGGCCGCGGTCTTCAGCAGCGCTTTGACGCCTTCCCACAGGGCCTGCATCCCGAATACCCGGCGGATGCCGGAGACGATGTTGAACTGCTCGAATCGTCCGGAGAGTTTGCGCACGTGCACTCCGCCCTGCACCGCGGCGCCCAGCAGAGTGACGATGGCGACCGTGGCGAGCATGGCGCCGAGAGTGGGTAGCACCGAGGCGAGTCCGCGCCCGAGGGCATCGAGCGCTGAGGTGGTGCTGGGGGCCTTGGCGATCGCGGTCATCGTGATGAGCTGCTCGGTGCCGGCCGACGTCCCCAGCGCGATCGTCGCTGGCATTCCGATCGCCGCCGCGCCGATGCCGAGCCAGGCGGTCAGATCCTGGCTTCGGGAGATTCGTCCCTTCTGCCTGGCTTCCTTCAGGTGCCGGTCGGTGGCCTGCTCGCTGCGTTCACTGCTGTCGCTGTTGCTCATTCGCTCACCCCCCGCATCATCTTGAAGGCCGTTGAGGAGAGCGCGTCGACGATGCCGGGAAGGGCGACGTACACGAGTCCTGCGAGCATCAGAGTGAGCAGGATCTTCACCGGGAAGCCCATCGCGAACGCGTTCAGTGCGGGCGCGACGCGCGTGATGAGACCAAGGCCGACGTCGGCGAGAAACAGGACCAGCACAAGGGGGCCGGCGATCTGCACGGCAGCCAGCACCATCTGTGAGACGCCTTCGACGAGGATCCGCGCCGGATCGGCGATCTCGAATAGGCCATTGACCGGCACAGCCTCGAAACTGCGGGCGAGTCCGGCGATGATCAGCTGATAGCCGCCGGAGGCGAACAGCAGCGTGATTGCCGTGAGGTGGAACAGGCGGGTGAACTGGGCGCCGTTGACCTGTGATGCCGGATCGAACGCCTGCGCGAGCTGGAAACCGCCGAACACGTCGATCAGGCTGCCGGCGGCCTGAACGGCAGAAAAGCACAGCATCACGAGGAAGCCCAGCAGCGCCCCGGTGAGCACCTGCACAGTCAGTGCGCCGAAGAACGCCGCGGTCTCCAGGTTTTGATATCCGGGCGCCACCGTTGACCCCATAGCCAGTGCCAGGCCGACCGCGAGCATCGCCTTGACCCTGGCCGGGATGGCGCCGTACGAGAAGGGCGGCGCGATCACCAGGAAAGCGGTGATCCGTACGGCTGCCAGCATCGTCGCCTCCAGCCAGGCGAAGTCAACGGGGATGTGCACGTCATCCCCCGCTCAGCAGCATCGGGATGCGGTCGAACATCTCGTGCGTGAACGCGATGATCTCGGCGATCATCCAGTTTCCACAGACGAGAAGCGCGATGCCGACGGCGACGATCTTCGGAACGAACGAGAGCGTCACCTCCTGCACCTGCGTGATCGACTGCAGCAGCGAGATCGCGAAGCCGACCACCAGTGCGGTGATCAGGATCGGGGCCGCGAGCTTCGCGGCGATCAGCAGCCCCTGCGCTCCGATGTCGAGCACGGCCTCCGGGCTCATCCGACACCCCCGTAGCTTTCCAGCAACGACCGGATTATGAGGCCCCAGCCATCGACGAGGATGAACAGCAGGATCTTGAACGGCAGCGAGATCATCACTGGCGGCAGCATCATCATGCCCATCGACATCAGTGCAGCGGCCACGACGATGTCGATCACAAGGAACGGCACGAAGATGACGAACCCGATGATGAACGCGGCCCGCAGTTCGGAGAGCATGAACGCGGGGATCAGCATGTACAGGGGCACGCTCGCCGCATCCGCCGGGTTCGCGTCTCCTGCCGCACGGGCCATCAGGGCGAGATCCTCCTCGCGCGTGAAGGCCAGCATCCACTCCTTCAATGGCGCCTGGCCGATGTCTACGGCCTGAGCGAAGCTCAGCGAGCCGTCAATGTATGGCTGCACCGCGACCGTGTTGATATCGGTGAGCACCGGCCACATGATGAAAATCGACAGGAACAGCGACAGCCCTGCGAGCACCTGGTTCGGCGGGATGGTCGGCAGCGAGAGAGCATTGCGGGTCATCGCCAGCACCACGAAGATCTTCGTGAACGACGACATCATCAGCAGCAGTGCCGGCACGATCGACAGCAGCGTGATGCCCAGAAGAGTGAGGATGGATGTCGACGGCGAGCCGTCCACACCGTTGATATCGATCGTGATGCCTTCGGAGTCCTCCGCCGGATCGGCGGGATCCGTCGGGGCCATCGGCACGTCGGCGGTGACCGGGGCGGCGTGCGCCGGCGACTGGATCAGCAGCGTGATCACCGCGACCACGAGCAGCACGGCGGCGATCAGTACGACCCAGCGCAGAGCGCGACCGCGGGCCACCGAGGACGAAGCGCTCATCGTGCGCGCCGGATGGCCTCGGCCGTCTGGCGCCAGGTGCTGGGGGAGAGGATAGAACCGTGCAGAGCATCGTTGCGGTGGCGCACGCGCAGGCGCAGCGGCGGTACGTCTTCGGCAGCGGATGCGGCGAGCGCCTGGTCGAAGTCATGAACCGGAGACTGCTGCCCGTCCTGCCACGTCTGTGTGCTCTCCTGCGTGAGGAGGTTCTGCTCCGCTGCGCTTCCCACCGGAATGTTCGTCGAACGGCGGTCCGCCGCCGGCAGACGATCGACGACGTTCACGCCGTGTTCGGTGACGCCGAGCACGTAGCGGGCATCCTCGGTCTGCACGATCACGAGCTGCGCTTTGGCGCCGAGGCCCTGACGGCCCAGCACCGTGATCGTCTCGGCGTCGCGCTTGCGTGCCGTGCTGCGCGACAGTCGCCGTTGCAGGTACCAGAGCAGACCGAGCACCGCCGCCAGGGAGACGGCCACGCGCAGCAGCAGGAGCAGGTCGTCCAGGATCAGACCTCGATGTTCTCGAGGATCCGAGTGATGCGCACCGCATAGTCCTGGTCGACCACGACGATCTCGCCGTGCGCGATGATCCGGCCGTTGAGCTTCACATCGGCTGGAGCGCCCGCTGAGCGATCCAGCTCGACGATGCGACCCGGCTCCAGATCGAGGACGTCGCGGACGGCCATGCGGGTGCGGCCGATCTCCACGGTCAGGTCCATCTCGACGCCGGCGATGCGGTGCAGGCGTCGAGACGCCGTGGACGTGGCGGCGGGGGCGCGCGTGATCCGAACGGCGAGACGGCCGATCGTGTGCCCAGTCTCGTCCTGCAGATCGAAGACCTGGGCGAGAGCGTCGGAAAAGATCGGTGAAGCATCCTGCATGGTCGCCTCGCCGAGAGTGCCAGGGCCGAGCGCGCCGGCCGCGGCATCCAGAGCGCCCTGCAGACGAATGGTGAGCGGAGCATCCGCGAGACCATCGATGAGCGCCTGCGGGTCGAGGATCTGCACGGCCAGCTGACCGCTCGATTCGCCGACGTACGACACGACGACGGCGTCGCCGGTGTCACCGGAAGGTTGCGAGGCGCGCGTGACAGTGACTCCCGCGGTGGGGAGCTTCGCCGCGAAGGCAGCGGCGACGGCGGATTCGTAGGCGGTGGTATTGGTCACGCGGACTCCTCGGCGGGGGCGGGATCGGGGACGGTGGCGGTCACGACGCACGCGAGGCGGGCGCCGCTGGTTCCGACGGCTGCGGTGGCGATGGTGTACCCGTCGACCACGAGATCGAGGGGGCGGTCGGCGGAGTGCGGCAGAGACACGAGGTCGCCGACGGACAGCCCAAGGACCTCGCTGGGACGGACGGTGCGTGTGGCGAGGCGCAGTGCGACCTCGACCGGAGCCAGCTCGACCTGTCGTCGCATGAGGCCGGTGCCTGCGACCTGGGCGGTGCCGGAATCGCGTGTCGAGAAGCCGTCGATGATCACGTCGGCCGGCAGCATGACGCTGGCCGGCACTGTGCGACCTCCCAGGCGCATCGAAAGCTGCGCGACGATCACCAGATCTGCATCTGCGGACACCTGCGCGAACTGCGAGCTGTGCTGGATGCCGGTGATGGTGATACCGCTCGGGAGCAGTCCGCCCAAAGCGCCGGTGAGCTGGGTGATGGCATCCGCCATGACCGCGCGGATCAGTGCCTGCTCGATCGCGGTGAGCGTGCGATCCTCGCCAGCCGCGACCGGACGGCCACCGACCATCTGCACGATCCACACGTTCGCGACCGAGAGCGGGAACTGCACGACGATGCGTCGATCCGTCTCGGGCAGAGCGCACACCACCATGGTCGTCGTCGACGGGAGGGAGTTCGTGTACTCCGCGTAGGTCTGCGTCGCGACGCGTTCGACCGTGACGTGCGCGCGACCGCGGGTATGAGCGGACAGCTCAGGTGCCCACTGGCGGGCGAACGTCTCGAACGCGACCTCGAGTGCCCGGGTGTGTTCGCGCGACAGCGAAGCAGACCGGCCGAAGTCGTACACCTCGACGTCGCCATGCACCTGTTCCGCGGGCACGCTCGTACGTACGCTGTCCTGAATCACCACGAACTCGACTATCGGGTGATGGGCGGCGTGCGTAAGCAGAGCGGATCAGAAGCTGGGTTTCGCCCCCTGAAGTCCAGGGAGGAGCTCGCGCACCCCCTCATCGGCATCCGAGAGGACCACCACGTCAACGCGTCGGTTCTGAGCCAGCGCGTCGTCGGCCGACCCCTCCGCCACGGGGCGCGCATCCCCGTAGCCAACGGATTTGATTTGCGTGGGGTCGACGCCGACGGCCTCGACGAAGCGCCGGAGCACCTGCGTGGAGCGACCGACCGAAAGCTCCCAGTTCGTGGCGAACGGCGCTGCAGCCGAACGCTGATCGGCGTGGCCCTCGACGGAGATCTCGTTTGTCACGTCTACCAGCACACCGCCGAGAGTGTCCAGCAGCGTGATCGCCTCTGCGTTGAGGTCAGTGCTGTTCGTGGCGAAGTAGGTCTCTGCGCTGACCAGCCCGATCGTGAGCCCGCGGTCGTCGATCGTGAACGTCGCGGCATCCTCGAGGTGTTGTTCGATCAGTGCCTGGCGCAGGCGCTCGCGCAGAGCCGTGAGCTCATCGAGTTCGACCTGTGCGGCGTTGAGCTCGGCTTCCATGAAGCCCTGCGCGTCTTCCTTGAGCAGTTCGGCGGGCACGACGACACCCTCCGAGACATCGGTGTCCTCCGATGCCTCCTGTCCGAACCCCGTCGCCAGGGAGGCGCTCAGCGCCTCGAACTTCTCCTTGTCGACCGTTGACATCGCGAAGAGCACGATGAACAGACACATCAGCACCGTGATCATGTCGAGGTACGACGCCATCCAGCGCTCATCGGGTCCACTGTGGTCATCGTGCGGGACCCGCCTGCGCGCCCGCACGCTCATGGCGTCAGCGCCGGATCCGCGGCCCCTCGGTCCGCACCCCTGCGGTTGGATTTCGTTTGCGAACGGTCGGAGACCAGCGCCCGCAGGCGCTCTCCCACGAACTGCGGAGGCGATCCGGCCTGCACGGCCAGCATGCCTTCCATCACCAGTGTCATCCGCTCAACCTCCAGCTCACCCATTCGTTGGAGCCGGCCGCCGATCGGCAGCCAAATGAAGTTCGCCGACAGCAGGCCCCACAGTGTGGCGACGAACGCGGCGGCGATCATGTGTCCGAGCTCTTCGGGCTGGTCGAGATTCTCGAGGGCGTGCGTCAGCGAGACGACCGTGCCGACGATGCCGACTGTCGGCGCGAACCCGCCGAGGGTCATGTAGAACTTGGATGCGGTGCGATTGCGCGCTGCGGCGGACGTAATCTCATCCTCCATCAGCGTGCGCAGCTCTTCAGCGTCGACACCGTCGGCGATGCTTTGCAGCGACTGGCGCAGGAACGGATCCTTCTCGTCGCCGAGCGAGTGCTCGAGGGCGAGGAGCCCCTCGGAACGCGCCTTCTCCGCGTAGCCGGTGATCTGGTCGATCATGCTGGAAGCGGTGCCGCGGTCGCCGCGGAATGCACGTGGCAGGGCTTTGATCGCGTAGATGAAGTCGCGGATGGTGCCGGTGGCGATGCCGATTGCGATGGTGCCGCCGAAGACGAGGATCATGGGGGCCGGCAGCAGCAGAGCCGTGATGGAGGCGCCCTCCATGGTGATCATGGCGAGCAGGGCACCGAAGGCGAGGACGAGGCCGATGATGAGCGACGGGTCCATCAGTGCACCGCCTCCGCATCGTCAGCGTGGGAGATGGCGGAGCCGGTCCAGTTCGCGGCGGTCGCGAGAACGCTTGCGCGATAGTCGCTGATCTTCGCGATCACCTCGTCCATCGTCTCGGTGACGACGAAGGTCGCGGCATCCACCAGGATGATGGTGGTATCGGGGGAGGCCTGGATCCGCTCGATCAGGTCAGGGTTCAGCGCGAACCGGGTGCGATTCAGGCGCGTGACGACGATCATGGGCTCCATCCTGGAAAATCCGTCCTGACACCGTGGGGCGGCAGGACAACGCGGCCCGTCCTGGGCCGTCGGTGAACACTGTCGGCATCCGACTCGCTCGCGTTAGCCGAGCGAGTCGGATGCCGCGGTTGATCAGCGCTTGAGGTTGGTCAGCTCCTGCAGTACTTCGTCGCTTGTGGTGATGATGCGCGCGTTCGCCTGGAACCCGCGCTGCGCGACGATGAGGTTCGTGAACTCCTGGGAGAGATCGACGTTCGACATCTCCAGTGCGCCGCTGATGATGCCGCCGAGCCCGTCGGTCCCGGCCGCGCCGATCGTCGCCTCGCCTGAGTTCGTGCTCGGTCGGTAGTGCGAAGAGCCCGCCTTCTCGAGCCCGCCGGGGTTCGTGAAGCCGGCCAGCGCGAGGCGGGCCAGGACCTCGGTGTCACCGTTGCTGAACGTGCCGACGAGGCTGCCATCCTCGGTCAGGGCATAGGAGAGCAGGGTGCCGGCCGGAGAGCCGTTCTGCTCGCCGAGCGTGAGGGTGCTGAGATCCGCGTAGCCGGTGAGCGTCGACAGGTCGACGGTGATGCCGCCGGAGACGATTGATGAACCTGCAACGGTCTGCTCGCCGTCCACGAAGGGCAGCGAGACCGCCGGCGTCCCGGTGCCGTCGGTGACGTCCCACCCGGTGGCGGTGCGCGTGAACGTGAGCTGCAGCATGCTGGCGGCGCCTTCGGCGTCGTAGACCTGCAGGTCGCGGACGAGCGTTTCGTCGATGGCGGTGTCGGAGGGAAGGTTGCCGGCCGCGGATGCCGTCGTCGTGGACTTGCCGGGAGCGATCGCGCCGATGGGCAGCGTAATGGCTCCCACGCCCTGGCCGGGAGTGATCACGCCGTTGTCGGCGGTCCAGCCCTGCACGAGCGCGCCGTCGGCGGTGACCAGGCGACCGGCCGCATCGAAGTCGAACGAGCCGTTGCGGGTGTACAGCGTCTCTCCGCCGGAGCGGATCATGAAGAAGCCGTCGCCGGTGATCATCAGATCGGTGGGCACACCGGTGGCCTGTGGGGTACCGGAGGCGAAGTTAGTGCTGATAGCGGACAGCTGCACGCCGAGGCCGACCTGAGCGGGGTTGGATCCACCGGCATTCGCCTGGGGCAACGTCGAATTCTGCACAAGCTGGGCCAGGGATTCCTGGAACTGCACGGACGACCCCTTGAAGCCGATCGTGTTGACGTTGGCGATGTTGTTGCCCGTGACATCGAGCATCGTCTGGTGCGAACGCAGGCCCGAGATGCCGGCGTAGAGGGAGCGGAGCATGGTGATGCCTTTCTGAAGGGGTCAGGGACGAAGGGAGAGTCCGGAGATGGCGTCGAGTGACACCGAGGCGTCGCCGACGGTCACCATCGGCACCGGGCCGTTGAACGAGACAGCGCTGACGATGCCGGTCTGGGTGACACCGTCGGCGTCGACATACTGCGCCTCCTGGCCGATCAGCGCAGCGGCGGTCTGACGCATGCTGAGAGCGAAGTTCTCGTTTGTGGTCTGCGTCAGGGCGGTGAGCTGCTCCATCGACGCGAGCTGAGTGGTCTGTGCGATCATCTCGTTCGTGTCCATCGGAGAGCTCGGATCCTGGTTCGACAGCTGGGTGACGAGAAGCTTCAGGAAGACTTCGGAGTCCAGGGTCTGCTTCGGCGCGGCGGTCGCGGTGGTGGTGCCGGTGTAGATGCTGGTGCCAGTGATCGGTTCGACTGTGGTCATTGGGGATTCCTCTCGGATCAGGCGTAGACGTCGATGCCGCCGTGCGGCGATTCGAGGAACGGCGGTGTCGGGACGGGATGCTGCGGCTCGTCGTCGGTGTCGGGGGTGGCGGCGCGACCCGCATGGGTCTGCGAACTGTTCGCGCTCTGTTGGCCAGGTGTCCCTGGCCCGGTCGATCCCGCACCGCCCGCGTGTGCACCCGACGAGCTTGAACCCGTCGGGCTGTCCTGGCTGCCCAGGGAGAGCGAGGACATCGGCGCCGCGGCGGCGAGGTCTCGGCGCAGGTCGGCGAGGATCAGGCGCAGCGCTTCGCGCCCGGCATCCGTGGCGGAGACGAGCTCGACGTGGATCGCACCGCCGGAGATGTGGGCGCGCACGGTCACAGGGCCGAGGTTCTCGGGAGAGATCGTCAGCGTCATCCGGTGCTCGCCTTCCGGCGCCTGCGCGAGTGCGATGACTGGCGCGGACAGCTGCGGCAGCAGGGCCGGACGCGCAGCGGCCGCCGCCGGTACGTTCGGGATCGCGGCGGGTGCCGAAGCAGGGGTGGCGCTGACGGCGGGCAGGGCAGGTGCAGCGTCAGCGGTCGCGTAGGCATCACTCGCCGCGTTCGGCAGCGCGGCCGGCGCGATTCCAGTGGTCAGGGGCTGCTGGCCGCGAAGGTCGGCGCGGACCTCTGGCTGTATGCCGGCAGGGGTCGCAACCTGGGGCGACGATTCCGCGAGTGCTGAATCCGCGGATGACGGCATCGGGGCGGCGGTGGCGGATGCAGAAGTGGTCGTAGAGGGAGCCGTGGTCGACAGGGCGGCGGCGGAGGACGACGCCGAGAGGGTCGCAGGCACGGAGCCCGGCGTCGCGGCCTTCGACCGGGCGTCTGGCGGCAGCACCTCGGGCGGCACCTCGGATGGCACAGTGGCGGGCAGTGCCACCTGTGGGCTCGACGTGGCGGGGAGAGCGGTGGCGGGCGCTGCCGCGGCGGGTACTGCCGCGGGCTCGGTCGGCGCGGCGTCGGTCGGCGCGGGCACGGTTTGCGCGGCGTCGGTCGGCACCGCGTCGGTCGGCGCGGGCTCGGTCGGCACAACATCAATCGGCACCGCGTCGGTCGGCACAGCGTCGGTGGGCACAGCGTCGGTGGGTGCCGTCACGTCGGCATCGGCCGGCGGAGCCTCGGCGGTGTGCTCTTCGGCGCCCGCAGGCGGCATGCCGCTTACGATCACGCCGAACGGGGCGGAGGGCAGCAGCGGCGGCGCCGAGACCGTATCGGCGGCGGCATCCGCGCCGGCCATCCCCTCGCCGGTAGTGTCGGTGCTCTCTCCGTCGGCCGCGTCGGTCGGCGCATCGCCGCCCTGCGAGTCCGAGAGAGCGAGGGAGGGGGAGGCATGACCGGATGCCGCCTGCAGGATGGCCTCGGCGAAGGCCGTCGCCGCCGTGCTCGTCGAGGTCCCGCGCGCCGGGGAGACGCTGGCCGGAGCGGCGGTTGCGGTGCCGGTGAGGAATCCAAGCATGCTCATGAGCCGTCCTCCGCCCTGGAGCGTGCGGCGATCTCGTCGATCTCGATCTGCTCGGTGCGCAGATCTTCGGAACGCTCACGCAGCGCGTGCGCCTGGGCGAGACGTTCGAGTCCTCGCACCTCGCGCCGCGCCTCGCGGTGCTGCACGCGGGCGTCCTGCACCGTCTGCTGCTGCATCGTCGACAGCGATTCGAGATCGGCCAGGAGGCTGCGGCCGGACACACGTGCGGCGGCGAGCGCTGCGAGGGAGCGCACGTCGACGGCATCCGAACCGGCGCCAGCCAGCGCGGCACGTAACTGGCGGTCGCGCGCTCTGGTCTGGTCCGCGTCGATGACCGCTCGTGAAAGCCGTTCGGCGGCGGCGCGCTCCTGGATGCCGCGCACCCGCATCAAGCCGGAGAGGGAGAACTTCTGTGTCATGAGATGTCTCCGAACGTCGCGACGAGCCCGGCAAGACGCCGCCAGGATTCGTCTGACTGACTCACTTCGTCGAGCGGCTGGGTAAGAAAGGCCGAGATCTCTCTCGCGCTGGCCAGTGCGGCATCCACTCGTGGGTTGGCACCGGCGTGGTACGCCCCGATGTCGATGAGGTCGTCGGCGCCCCGGCGAGCTGCGAGTACTGAGCGCAGTGTGGTCGCGAGAGCACGCTGCTCGGCGGAGGTGATCTTGCCCGCCACGCGGGATATCGAAGCGAGCGCATCGATCGCCGGATGGTGTCCAGACAAGGCGAGCTTGCGATCCAGCACCACATGACCGTCGAGGATCGAGCGCACCGCATCGGCGATGGGTTCATTGTGATCATCGCCGTCCACGAGCACGGTGTAGATGCCGGTGATGGACCCGCCCCGATCCGTGCCGGCCCGCTCCAGAAGCCCTGCCAGCATAGAGAACGTCGACGGCGGATACCCGCGCGTGGCTGGCGGCTCCCCGGCCGACAGGCCGATCTCGCGCTGCGCCATTGCCACGCGGGTCAGGGAATCCATCATGAGGACTGCGTGCGCTCCCTCGTCACGGAAGGCCTCGGCAATGCGGGTAGCAGTGAACGCCGCACGCATACGCGCCATCGCCGGCTGGTCAGAGGTGGAGACGACCACCACCGAGCGGGCGAGGCCTTCAGCGCCCAGATCGTCTTCGATGAACTCGCGCACCTCACGCCCGCGCTCGCCGACGAGGGCGATGACGGTGGCCTCAGCCTCGGTGCCCCGCGCGATCATCGACAACAGCGATGATTTGCCGACGCCGGATCCTGCGAACAGGCCGACGCGCTGACCGCGCCCGACGGGGGCGAGCGTGTCGAGTGCACGCACGCCCAGCGCCATTGGGGCGGTGATCCGGTCGCGACCCATGACCGATGGCGTCGCGTGATCGAGGGTTACCCGAGGCGCGTTGATCGGCCCCTTGCCGTCGATCGGACGGCCGAGACCATCCAGCACTCTGCCCAGCAGTGCCCTGCCGGTCGGTACGCGCAGTGCGCCGCTGCGGCGCCGTACCGGCGCGTCAATCGCAAGTCCGGCAACGGAGTTCAGCGGCATGCAGCGCATACCGTCACGACCGGTTGCGACCACCTCGGCTTCGATGTCGTCGCCGAGCAGTACGACGTCGCCAACCGCGCACTCCACGCCGCGCACCTGGACGCTGAGTCCTCGCACCTGCGAGACCTGTCCGATGCGCTCCGGGCGTGCGGCCTCGAGAACGGCCGCCCAGACACTCATGGACCATCCTCCTCGAGCGCACGTCTGGCGCGATCGAGAGCGGCGGCGACACGTGCATCGACGAGGCCGTCCTGCACGCTCACGAGTGCATCGCCGCGGGCGAGGGCATCATCTGCCACGACCGTGATGCCCTCAGGCATCGAGTCGATCTGCTCCAGAACAGCGATGTCGTCCGGGTGCAGGCGCACCTCGTGCACCCGGGCTGGTTCGGCGCCTGCCAGCGCACGGCGCACGGCCGCAGTGGCCGATCTCTCGTCGTCGCTCAGCTCGTCAGCGACGATGAGTTCTGCGAGTTCGACGGCATGACGCAGGACGCTCTGCTGAGCGACCACCGCGAGCGAATCCGCACGGCTCGCGAGCTGCGCGGTCGCTGAGTGCAGTGAGGCCACGGCCCGCTGGACGAATGCCACGGTCTCGGCCGCGCTGGACTGCCGCTCTGCATCGGCGCGCGCTGCAGCGGCTTCTGCGGTGGCTGTCGCCACGCGGAAGCCCTCGGCGTGCCCCTCGGCATAGCCCCGCAGCTGCGCCTGCTTTCGCTCGAGCACGGTCTCCGCGCCGAGCAGGCGCGGAAAGATCGAGGGTGCGAAAGCGTCAGTAGACATACTCGTCCTCGTCGGTGCGCTGCACCGTGATGTCTCCCGCGGCCTCGAGGGCACGGATCATCCGCACGATCTCCGCCCTGGCCTCTTCCACCTGCGACATCCGCACGGGGCCGAGGGCGAGTGTCTCCTCCGCGATACTCTCGCGGTTGCGCTCCGAGACGTTGCGGTTGATGAGCTCGGCGATCGCGTTGTTCGTTCCCTTGAGCGCCAGCGCGAGCGAGCGGATGTCCAGGCTGCGCAGCACCCGCTGGGCGTCGCGATCTTCGAGCTTGACGATGTCGGCGAAGGTGAACATGCGAGAGCGGATGTCTTCGGCCAACGCGCTGTCGCGGTCTTCGATGCTCGCCAGCAGTGCCTTCTCGACGCTCGCGTCGGAGCGGTTGATCATCTCCACGAGCGGCTGCACGCCGCCCAGGGCTTCCGGAGCCTCCCGGCTCGAGAAGACGCCGGATCTCGCCTTGATAGCGTCGGCGACGATCGTGATCGCCTCCTGCGTCGCGGTGCCCATCGTGGCGATCGCATGCGCGACGTCCGCGCGGGCGACATCGGGGAGCGCAGTCAGTACGGCCGCCGCCTGGTCGACCTGCAGGTGGGCGAGGACGAGAGCGACGGTCTGTGGCATCTCGCCGTCGAGCAGCGTGGCCAGCTGCCCTGGCTCGGCAGCCCCGAGGAAGTCGAACGCGGAGTTCGACATCGCCGAGTTCACCCGCCCCAGTACCGCGGCCGCGCGTTCGGAGCCGAAGGATGCCTGCAGCAGGCCCTCGGCGACGTCACGCCCGCCGCGTGCAGGGGGTAGGTGTCCGGAGGCCACTTTCTGGAAGTCAGCGAGCGCGCGCGCGGTCGTCGCGGTGTCCAGATTCTGCAGGCCGATGATCTCGGCAGCGATCGTCTCGGCGTCATCCTCGGACAGGTGTTTCATGACCTCGATGGCGTGCGCCCGATCAAGGTTCATCAGCACAATGGCGGCCGTCTGCCGGCCGGTCAGACCACTCATACCGGCTGCCTATCGTCGAGGAAGGTGCGCAGCAGTTCGGCCGTGCGCTGGGGATCGCGTCCCGTAAGAGCATCCAGCTCGGCGCGGCGACGTTCCAGACTCACCTGCGCTGGTTCGGAGGTGAGTTCGAGCTCAAGATCCGGATCGGGCTCCGGGTCGCTGAACTGCATCGGCACCGTGGGGGACTGCTCGATCTGCGCGAATGGGTCCGTCGTCATCGAGGCAATCGACGACAGAGGCGCAGGTCGCTCGCCGAACAATGAGTCGAACTCGTCCTGCTTCTCGGCGCGACGCCGGGTCCGGATGACGTAGATGATGACGCCCGCTAGCAGCGGCACCGCGATGGCGGCGGCGATGATCACCGTGCTCAGCAACGACGAAGCCCGCTCTGCGTCGGCAGCGTCCTTGGCGGCTTGAAGGGCGGCCTGCGCCGCTTCCGCGCCGGTCTGGCTGAAGGCCACGAACTCGACCGAGAGGCCATCCCCGCGTTCCGGGTCGATGCCGGCCGCGGCCGCAACGAGATCCTCGAGCTGTACGACGCCGATGTCGTTTGCCGCCGCGGCGTTCACCGCTACCGACACCGACTGACGGGTGAGCCCGCCCGAAGGAGTCGTCGTGGACTCGACGCTCTTGTTCACGACGTTGGTGTTCGTCTCCTCAGTCGACTCGTAGGTGCCGTTCCCGTCGCCGTCCGGAACGGCGATGTTGTCCGGTCCGAGCACGCCGGCGTCGGTCTCGCCGCCATTGCTCGTCTCGGTGCGGACCTGCTCGGAGACCGGGGGCGTGCCTTCGGCCGGGGTGTAGGTCTCATCCAGCCGCTCGTTCACGGAGCGGTCGACCTCGGCGACGACCGAGACTTTCGAGTTGCCTGCGCCGACGACGGCATCCAGCATCTGCTGGACGGCGGCCGTGACGCGCAGCTCATAGTCGCTTGCCTGCTGATCAACCCCACCGGTTGTTCCGATGCCTGCGGCGGACAGGGTCTTGCCTGACTGGTCGATGACGGCGACGTTCTCGGTCTTCAGACCAGAGACGGCTGCCGAGGTGAGGTGCACGATCGCCTCGACCTGCTCGCTGCCCAACTCCGTGCGGTCACCCGTCTCGACGAACACGGAGGCGGTCGGATCGACCGTCTCCGAGACGAAGACGCTCTCCTCGGGGATGGCCAGCTGCACCGACGCCGCCGTGACACCGTCCAGGGCAGCAATCGTCGCGGCCAGCTCGCCTTCGATGGCGCGCTTGTAGGTCACGGACTGCTGGAACTCCGACGAGGTGACCCCCATGGAATCGAGCAGCGAATAGCCGTCCGAGCCCGTGCTAGGGAGCCCTGCCGCGGCGGCCGTGAGCCGCTGATCGTAGACGTCGGACTCCGGCACGAGCACCGTCGATCCGCCCGAGGTGAGCTCATAGGAGACGCCGGAAGACCGAAGCTGTTCGACGACGGCGTTCGCGTCGCTGGCGCTCAGGCCCGAGAACAACGGGGTCATGTTCGGGCGGGTCAGCCAACTGGACAGCGCGATCGCACCAAGCACCAGTGCGGCAATGCCGATGATTGCGATAGTGCGCTGCGCGAGGCTGAAACTCGCGACGGCGCGCCCGAGCCGCTGGAAGATGTTCGTGACGGCCTGCGGCATCAGGCTTGCATCCGCATGATCTCGTTGAACGCGTCGACGCCCTTGTTGCGGACGGCCGCGACGAGCTCGAGCGTGACGGCGGCGCGTGTCGAGGCGATCATCGAGGCGTGGATGTCATTCAGGTCGCCGGTCACCGCTGCGACCTTGAGGACGTCCGAGTTGGCCTGCAGCCCGCTCAGCTCGTCGATCGCGCCGGTCAGGCTTGCCGCGAATCCCGAATCGTCCCCCGTGGTGGTGGTGTTCGGCGTGGCGCTCTGGCCGGTCACGGCGGAGGCCAGTGCGGCGGAGAGTCCCTCGACGCCGGAGACGGCGGCCATCAGTTGCGCCCAATCTGGAGTGCGGACTCGTACGTGTTCCTGGCGCGATCGACCACGGCCGCACTTGCCTCGTAACCGCGCTGGGCCATGATGAGCTGGCTCATCTGGTCGCCGAGGTCGATGTCGGGGTAGCGGACGTATCCGTCGGCATCCGCCAGGGGATGCTCCGGGCTGTAGGCAAGACGGCCCTCGGCGTCGCCGAGCGCCGTCCCTGCCACGTACACGCCAGGGGACTGATCGCTGTTCTGAACGACCACGTATCGCTCGCGGAAGGCATCGCCATCAGTCGCGGTTGCGGTGTTGATGTTGGCGATGTTGTCGCTGAGCGCGTCGAGCCACTTGCGGTGGACGGTCAACCCGGTGCTGGCGATGCCAATGGCGTCGAAAGTCATGATGTGGTCCTCAAAGCGGTGCGTACGGACGAGAACGACCCATTGATCGCCTGCGTCGCGAACTGGTAGCGCAGCATCGTGTCGATGCTGGAAAGCGTCTCGGTGTCCAGGTTGACGTTGTTGCCGTCCAGGCGCGTCGGTTCGAGTGATTCCGCGGTCGTCGCGGTGGTGCGTCCCTCCCCGACGGCGATGGACTCCGCGAGAGCCTCCTCGAACAGCACCCGCTTGGCGTGATAGTTCGGGGTGTTGACGTTGGCGATGTTGTCGGCGATGGCGCGCTGTCGCAGCGCGAGGCCGTCGAGAGCGCTCGAGAGCGCTGTCATGGTCACAGAATCGAACACGAACCCAGTTCCCGTCGGTGGGCGATGTGGCCGATCCATGGCCGAGTCAGTCGAGCGTTCCCTGCTCTGAGTGCTCTATCGGCCGGAGCGCACGATTCGTTAGGAGCGCTCTCAAGCGCTCGTGTCGAGATAGGCGGGGGTGTCGTCCGCGTGCGCCGACGGCACACGGCGCAGTGCATCCAGGTGACCGCGCAGTTCGTCCATCTCGGCGCGGGTGAGCAGGATCTGCTCCTGCTGCCGGGCCAGCAGTGCCTGTACCCGGCCGACGAATTCGACTGGCAACATCGTGGAAGGGGCAGTCCACGCCGCGCCCGGTTCCTCTGGAAATGCTGTGGCCGAGCGCGTCGACGATGCCGTGTCGAGGTCGCGTTCGAAGCGATCCAGCAGCGTCGACCAGGCCGTGTCGGTCATGAGTCGACCGCCGTGAGGCTCATGGCGGCTTCATGCCAGGCGTCCCGCAGCGGCGCGACGAGCTCGCGACAGCTGTGCGTGCGTTCCGGATCGCGGCCGATGTTCGCGCCGATGAGGGTCTGGGTCAGAAACGTGTACACGGCGCGCAGCCCCGTGCTGCCGTTCCAGGTGTCGGTGAGCGAGGATGACAGCTCAGCGACGATGGACTGCGCGTGCTGCAGCTGTGCGTTCGCGGTAACCCAGTCCTCGGCGCGCTGCGCAGCCTCACCCCGGTCGATGTCGAGCAGCAGACGGTCGTACAGCATCGTGACAAGACGCTCCGGCGTGGCCGAGAGAACAGCGTCCTCCTGATAGCGCAGCTGGGCGCGGGCGGCGGCGTTCATCGTCAGGAACGCGACTTCGACGAAGAAAGACTGTCCAGCTGCGTGGTGAGATAGTCCGACTGGGACTGCAGCTGCGACAGCATCGTCTCCAAGCGCGCGTACGTGCGCTCGAGGGTCGATCGGCGCTGCTCGAGGCGTACGTCCCAGCGGTCGATCTGTTCGCCGAGCGTCTTCACCTCGCTCTCCTGTCCGGTGATCCGGGACGTCAGGAGCCCGTCGTACTTGTCGGAATACGTCTCCGATGTCTCCTGCACGCGCCCAGCGATCGTGCCGAACATGGCACCGACGGCCTCAGGATCGTCGGCCAAGGCCGCGGCGAACTTCTCCTCGTCGAAGCTGAGCACGCCGTAACGGTCGATCGAGATCCCGATCGACGAGGGAGATGCCCCGTCCACTGGATACTGCACCGCGTTGGCGAGCGCCTGCCGCAGGGCACGCACCGTGCTATCACCGGTGAACACGCCCAGCATGGTCGTATCGTCGGCCCCGCCGCCGACCGTCGCCTTCGAACCGTTGTCGATGCGAGTGAGGATGCCGCTGAGAGCGGTGATGAAGTCGCCGGCGGCCTTCGTGCGGGCCTCAGTGTCGGCGCTGACCGATATCGAGACTGGTTCGGTTGAAGCGCGGGCGACCGTGACGTCGACGCCGACGAACAAATCGGTGAATGTGTTGGATGCGCTGGTGACGACCTGCTCGGCCGCGGTACCGGCCCACAGTCGCACCTGTGCATCGGTGCCGACAGTGACGACGGCGGCGCCCGGCCCCGCGGCGAGATCGGCGGCGGTGCCGGCATCAACCGCTGCGGTGTCGCCGCGATAGATCCGGAAGGCCCCGTCAGCTCCAGATTCGGCGGCTGTGACCTGGAGGCGCTGCAGGGGGTTGCCGTCGGCATCGGTGCCGGCGGTGACCGTGGTGGCAGTGACCCCGAAGCCGGCGGCGTTGATAGCGCGCGCGATGTCGGCCATGCTTCCGGATGCTGCGGTGACCTCCAATCGCTCGCCGGCGGCGTTCTCGAGGGTGACGACCGGCGGAGCGTCGGTCCAGGCTGTGGATGCGGCAGTGACGATGGCGTGGTTCTGGGCGACGCGATCGACGATGATGTCGGCGGCGACGGGGGCGGCGCCGGTGCGGGTGGTCACTGCCACGGCGTCAGAGGAGCTCGTCGAACGGAAGGCAGAGAGTGCGTCGCCCGAGGCGGCCGCCTTCGCACGGGTGGCGAGCTCCTGGAGCGAATTGTTCAGGGTCTGCAGCTGCGAGATGATGACGCCCTTGTCATCGATCTTGTTCTTGAGAAGTGTGCGGGGGATCGCCTGCACATCCATGAGGGCATCGATGAGCGCCTTGGTATCCAGGCCGGAGACGAGTCCGTCGAGCGAGAGTGCCATGTCGACCTTTCCGAGTCAGGGTGGGGGAAGGGCCCGGTGATCTGCCGATCACCGGGCCCTCATAGCGGATTACTGCAGCAGCTGCAGAACGCCCTGGTTGACCTGGTTGGCCTGAGCCAGCATGGCCGTGCCCGCCTGCGACAGGATGTTCGCCGACGTGAACTTGACCATCTCGGACGCCATGTCGGTGTCGCGGATGCGGCTCTCGGCAGCAGCCAGGTTCTCCGACGACACGTTGAGCGAGTTGATCGTCGACTCGAAGCGGTTCTGCGAAGCACCCAGGCTGGCACGCTCCGACGAGACGGCCGTGATGGCCGTGTCGATGGCTGTGACGGCCAGCGCCGCATTCGCGGCCGTGTCGAACGCGAAGCCCGCCGCCGGCGCTGCGTACGTCGAGGAGACGCCGGCGGCACCGTAGGTGATGTCGGCGATGGTCGCCAGCGAGGTCGCCAGGTCCCCGCGGGCAACGGTGATCTGCGACGACGCGTCGCCGTTCGCCCCAACCTGGAAGCTCAGGTCGGCGCCGCCCTTCAGCAGGTCGATTCCGTTGAAGTTCGTCGAATCCGCGATCCGAACGAGCTCTTCGGTCAGCTGGGTGACCTCGCCCTGGATCGCGGTGCGCGATTCGGCGTTGTTCGAGTCGTTACCGGCCTGCACCGCGAGGTCGCGCACGCGCTGCAGGATGGAGTGGACCTCGGTCAGGGCGCCTTCAGCGGTCTGGATGACCGAGATGCCGTCCTGAGCGTTGCGAGCCGCGACGTTCAGACCGTTGACCTGCGAACGCAGACCCTCGGAGATCGCCAGGCCTGCGGCGTCGTCCGCTGCGCGGTTGATGCGCAGACCGCTGGAAAGCTTCTCCAGCGACTTGGACAGGTCGTTCTGCGTGTTGGACAGGTTGCGGTAGGCGTTGAGCGCCGACACGTTGGTGTTGATCTGCATACCCATGGTGTTCTCCTCCGTGATTGGGCCGAGCTGAAGCCCATCCGTGGGCTTCGCTCTCACCTATCGGCATCCAGTTTCGTGGCGTTAGCCACGATGCGGGATCGCAGGGAATCGCGTCATACGGCGCAGACCGCGATTGGCACTGCCGATGGCGAGGCTGCAGCGAAGACGCGCGCCAGCCGGGCACCACCGATCTCAGCGATGCGGGCGTAAAATCCATCGCGCACCGAGGCGGAAATGCGGGAGACCGGCTCTGGCATCGCTCCGTCTGAAAAGTAGCGCTCGAGCACGTCGCGCAGCATTCGCACGGCTTCGGACCTTTGCTGCGAGACGGCGGAGTGCGAGACGCCGAGCTCCTCGGCCACGTCTTTCACCGGACGCTCTTCGAAATAGACGGCATGCACGATGCTGCGCATGCGATCTGGCAGCGCGGCGATCGCGCAGGTCAGCACGTGTCGGCGCTCTGCGAGCGCGGCGGACTCCTCGGGCAGCGGAATCTCCGCCGCGAGGTCGTGGGCCGCCGGGTCCTCGAGGGTGGTCACTGTGCGCGAGGCATCCGCCAGAGCGCCGGACACGGCTTCCTCGCTGACGCTCATCGCGACGGCGATCTCGGCGATCGTCGGGGTGCGCCCGAATGAGGCGGACAGCGTGGCCTGGACGGACACGGTCTCCTTGATTCGGGTGCGGGTTCCGCGAGAGGCCCAGTCCATCGAGCGCATCTCGTCGGCGAAGGCACCGAGAATGCGTCGGCGTGCGTATGCTCCGAAGGGGACTCCGAGGGTGGGATCGAAAGCATCAGCCGCTGTCACGAGCGCGAGTGCCCCGACCGCGGCGAGCTCCTCGCGAGGAATATGCGTCGCACGGGCGTGCGTCTCTGAGGCGAGGTATCCGACAAGGGGGAGATTGTCTTCTACCAGGCGATTGCGTTCATGGCGCGGCGGCATACGGGGGAGTTCCACCTCTCTGGAACCGTCCTGGGTTGGGACGGGTGTTCGATACCGGGTAGATGGAGATACCATGTGCTTCATGATCTGTCCATGGGGAGGACTACCCACCGTCCACATAGTAACCATAGGGTGACGACGACCGACAGTAATTCATGGGTTCTCAATCGAGAGTTCTCTAAGGGGTAATCGGGGACCAGGGGAAATATGGGTGCGAACGAGCTGTCCATGCAGCTGTGGCGGGAGCGAGAGCTCTTGGAGATGCTGCTGTTCAAGCTGGACGAGCAGCAGCTGCTGCTCGCCGCAGGAAGATCGCGATGGACTCATTTCGGGACTCGCGAGATCGAGCAGGTGCTTGACCGCCTGCGCACGACCGGCATGTCGCGCGTCGTGGAGGCGGATACCGTCGCGCAGGAGTGGGGGGCTCCTGAAGGTGCAACTATTCGTGAACTCATCGCGCACGCGCCGCTCGGCACTTGGCGGGAGATCTTCGAGGAGCATCTGCTCGCCATGACGCAGCTCACCACCGAGATCGGGCAGCTGCGCGATTCGAACGATCACCAGCTCCGCGCCGTCCTCCGGGCGACGCAGGAGACGATCGCCGGATTCGACGGCGACTCCGGCGAATACAACACCCGCGGCGACCGCGCCCGCGACGACTCTGCACGCATCATCGATACCGAGATGTGACCGGAAAGGAATTATGTCGACTTTCAGTGGACTTCACACTGCTGCCAGCGGTCTCGCTGCGGCTCGCCGCGGTATGGACATCGTCGGTCAGAACATTGCTAACGAGCTCACTGAGGGCTACACACGCCAGCGGGTGAGTACGGCATCAATCGCTGCGGTGGCGCAGTCCGGCCGATTCAGCCTCGGCGCCGTACCAGGCAACGGCGTCGCCGTCACCGGGATCGCCCGACTCGGCGACGCACTGCTGGACGCACGGGTACGCGACACTCTCGCCGCGTCCGGCTTCTGGTCCACGCGAGCGGTCGCGGCGACGACGGCGGAGCTCGCACTCGCCGAGCCGACCGAGAACGGACTCGCCGCAGGACTGTCGCAGTTCTGGTCTGGATGGCAGGATCTCGTCAAGACTCCCGACTCCGGTGCTGCTGCCTCGGCCGTGTTGCAGACGGCCGAGCGACTGTCCTCGCAGATCGCCGAGGGGTATCGCACGGTCGCTGCGCAGTGGAAGGATGGCAGAGCGTCGGCCGACCGCACGGTCACCCAGATCAACACCGCGGCCGACCAGATCGCCTCGCTGAACAGGGAGATCAGGGATGCGCAGGCCTCAGGACGCCCGGCCAATGAGCTCATGGATCAGCGATCTGTGCTCGCACAGAACGTCGCACGAATGGTCGGCGGAGTCGCAACCGTCGAGACCGACGGGACGATGACGGTGCGCGTCGACGGCAACCCCCTGGTGGCTGGCACCAACGCTCGCCACCTCGAGTTCAGCGGACCGAGTTCGATTGAAGCTGGTGCGCGGCTGTCGGTGACCTGGGCGGATAACGGCCAGCCTGCGGTAGTCGCGAACGGCGAGTTGGGCGGAATGCTCTCGGTGCTTGCGCCCGCCGACGAGGGCGGCACACTAGCTCAGTTGGCGGCGACATACAACGCGGTCGCGACACGGCTCGCCGACGCGGTGAACACGCAGCATCGGGCCGGCGTCACCTCCTCGGGCGTGGCCGGCGGCGACTTCTTCTCGATGTCGGCGACGGGCCCCGCGGCACTGGGACTCAGCGTCGCGGTGGACTCGGTGACCGATCTCGCGCTCGCCGCGCCGGGCGCGGGCGCGTGGGATTCGACCAACGCCGACGCAATCTCGCAGATCGGCAACCTGGCCACCTCGCCGGACGCGCTCTGGGTAGATCAGATCACGCGCCTCGGAGTCACGACCGCCGGCGATGTGCAACGGGCGCAACTCTCCGAGAACTCCGCCATCACCGCCGTGACAGCGCAGCTGTCGGTCGCCGCGGTAGACGGCGACGAGGAGACCATCAACCTGCTCACATACCAGACCGCTTTCCAGGCGGCCGCTCGAGTCATGACGGCCGTTGACGAGGCGCTCGACGTGCTGATCAATCGCATGGGCGTCGTCGGACGCTGACCGGAAGGACGACCATGATCTCCCGCGTGACCTCATCGACCATGACGCAGGCCAGCTTGCGCCAGTTGCAGACGAACCTGTCCGAGCTGTCCAGACTGCAGGAACAGGCGACGTCGCAGCGCGCGTTCGCCACGATATCCGAGGACCCGGCCGCCGCTGCCGCCGCACTGGGATTGCACGCCGCACAGCGGCGCAACGAGCAGTACGCACGCAACATCGACGACGCCCTGGCCTGGGTGACCACAGCGGACACGGCGATCAGCGCCAGCACGGCGTTACTCAATCGGGTGCGCGCCCTCACCGTGCAGGGCGCCAACGACGGCGCGATGGATGCCACGGCGAAGGAGGCGATCGCCGTGGAGCTGGAGGCGATCCGCGCCGAGCTGCTGACGACAGCCAACACGAAGCTGCTCGGCCGCTCAGTGTTCGCCGGCACTTCTGATAACGCAGCGTTCGACGCCGGCTACGCGCACTCCGGTATCCCCGGATCCGAGGTCATGCGCCGGGTCTCCGATGGTGCGTCCGTCCGCGTCGATGCGGACGGGGCCGAGGTGTTCGGCACCGGAGCGGGGTCGGCGTTCGCGCTCATCGACACGATCATCGGCGAGCTGCGCTCCGGGACGAACGTGGGTCCCCGTCTCGGCGACATCGACGACCGGCTCAGCGCTATGCTCGGTGCTCAGGCGGCAGTGGGCAGCCGCCAGTTGCAGATTGAGCGCGCCAAGGAGGCGACCGTGCAGAACTCGGTGTCGCTGGAGACAAGGAGAGCCGCAGTGGAGGATGTCGATTCCGTGGAGGTGCTCGTGCAGCTGCAGGCGCAGGAACTCGTCTACCGCTCTGCGCTGTCGGTGACCGCACGGGTGCTGCAGCCGTCGCTGATGGACTTCCTACAGTGAGCGCCGCACTGAATTTCGTCGCGCCGCCCCCAGGGCTCGCGCCGCACACGCACTTCGCGCTGGCTCCGATCGACGGCGCTGACGGCCTGTTCACACTGCGGTCGGTCGACGACGCCGACCTGCGGCTCTATCTGCTTGATCCGCAGATCGTGCTCACCGACTACGCACCGACTCTGACGGATGAGCACGTCGCCGAACTTGCGCTTACATCCGCAGAAGACGCGATGCTGCTCGTGGTCGCGCACCCCGGTGCCGAGGGCGTAAGCGTCAACCTGCTCGCCCCCGTCGTCATCAACAGAAAGACGGGCGCCGCAGCCCAGATCATCCTGGAGGCGCAGGACTACCCCGTGCGCGCTCCACTGGGCTGACCGAGAGCCACTACCCTGGAGAGGTGATCCTCGCTGTCGACACCTCGCTGGGCTCGGCCGTCGCTATCGTCGACGGTGAAGGCCGTCTGCTCGCTGACGCCTCAAACCTCGACCCGCTCGGGCACGCCGAAGTCATCGGCACGCTCCTCGAGCAGGCGCTGACGGAGGCCGGCACAGAAGCAATCACGCACGTCGTCGCAGGCATGGGCCCCGGCCCCTTCACAGGTCTGCGCATCGGCATCGCGACAGCTCGCGCATTTGCGCTCGGCCGCGGCATTCCGGTCGTCCCGGTTCCGAGCCACTTCGCTGCGGCTCTCGCAGTGATCGAGGCGGAATCCCCAGACACCCCGTTCGCGATCGTCACGGATGCCCGCCGCCGCGAAGTCGCGATCAGTGTGTTCGATGGCCTCGACGCCGACGGCATCCCGAATCTCATAGCTCCTACGGTGCTGGTTCCGCGAGCAGACTCGGAGGAGCGGCTCAGCGGCATCCATGCCATCGAGGTCGCCACTCTCGATGCCGCGGCACTCGCCAGGGTCGGCATCCGTGCGTTGAACGCCGAACGCGAGCTGACCGGTGCCGAACCTCTTTATCTCCGCCAGCCGGATGTCACCGTTCCCGGCGCCCCGAAACGCGTGAGCTCATGACCCTCCGCATTGCGACTCCTGGTGACATCGACGCGATTATGGCGATCGAGAACGCCTCCTTTCCGACAGACGCGTGGAGCGCCGAGTCGATGGCAGCGGAACTCGCCACTGACTTCAGCCACTACCTCGTCGACGAGGATGCTGGAGACATCATCGGCTACGCCGGGCTCCGATCGATTCGCGGAAATGCGGATGCCGACATCCAGACCATCGCACTTCTCGAGGCGCGCAGGGGAGAGGGGCGTGGGCGTGCGCTCCTGCGCACACTGCTTGCCGAAGCATCCACTCGTGGAGCCCGCGAGGTGTTTCTGGAGGTCCGTGCTGATAACCCTGGCGCTGAGAAGCTCTACCTCTCGGAGGGCTTCGAAGAGATCGCCCGCCGCCTGCGGTACTACCAGCCCGACAATGTGGACGCGATCGTGATGAAGCTCGATCTGCGGGCGTGGACAAAGGAAGAGACAGCATGAGCGAGCCACTGGTCCTCGGCATCGAGACGAGCTGCGACGAGACGGGCATCGGCATCGTCCGCGGACGCACGCTGCTGTCGAACACGATTGCCTCGAGCATGGACGAGCACGCCCGTTACGGCGGCGTCGTGCCAGAGGTCGCCGCGCGCGCGCACCTCGAGGCCCTGAAGCCGTCGATTGAGGCCGCGCTCGCCGAAGCGCAGGTTCGCCTAGAAGACCTCGATGCCATTGCTGTCACGAGCGGCCCAGGCCTCGCCGGCGCGCTCATGGTCGGGGTCGGTGCGGCCAAGGGCCTCGCCGTCTCGCTCGGCAAGCCGCTCTACGCGGTGAACCACCTCGTCGGACACATCGCCGCCGATATCGTCACACCCGATTCTGAGCCACTCGAGTATCCGACGATCGCGCTACTCGTCTCGGGTGGACACACCTCGCTGCTGCACGTGCGCGACCTCACCACCGACGTTGAGCTGCTCGGCGAGACGATGGATGACGCCGCAGGCGAAGCCTTCGACAAGGTCGCCAGGTTGCTGTCGCTGCCGTATCCCGGCGGGCCCGAGATTGATCGGGCCGCGGTCGGAGGAGACCCGAAGGCGATCCGCTTCCCGCGCGGACTCTCCAAAGCGCCGGATATGGTGAAACACCGCTACGACTTCTCGTTCTCCGGGCTCAAGACCGCTGTCGCTCGGTGGGTCGAGCGTTGCGAGGCAGAGGGCAAGCCGGTGCCGGTCGCCGATGTGGCGGCGAGCTTCCGTGAGGCTGTCGTCGACGTGCTCGTCACCAAGGCGCTCGCCGCCTGCGCCGACCTCGGGGTGCCGCGACTGCTGCTCGGCGGCGGTGTGATCGCCAACAAGCGTCTGCGCGATGTGGCCGTCGAGCGTGCCGAAGCGGCAGGTGTCACCGTGCGCATCCCGCCGTTGTCGTTGTGCACCGACAATGGTGCCATGATCGCCGCGCTCGCCGCTGACCTCATCGCATCAGGACGTCGCCCGTCGACGCTCGCATTCGGGGCAGACTCGACGCTGCCGGTCACCGAGATTCAGGTCGCCGAACGAGCGGATGCCACATGAGCGAGCCGAAGGATGTGCCAGGCAGCGATATGCCAGCCGGCGGGCCGACCTTCGAGGAGCCGAGCTCCGAGGTTGAGCGGCCGGCAGGCACAGCACGGATGCCTGGCGTGCCCCGTGAGGGATACACGAAGTTTCCCACCGGTCCGGTCGGCGTCGAACCCGTCATCGCCAGCGGCCCGGCTGACACAGCCGGCATGCCCGCTGTGCAGTGGGCTCCGTATGACGCGACCCTCAGCGATGACAATACTCGCCTCGCACCGTGGGCACTTGTCGCCGCGATCGTTGCCCTGGTCGCATCGTGGTTCGTCGGCTGGGGCATCCCTCTCGCGATCGTCGCGGTGGTGGCCGCGATCATGTCGCTTCGTCGCCCGGTCGAGAGCCGTGCGATCGCGCGCTGGGCGCTCGTGCTCGGGATCGCCGCCACGATTTTCAGTCTCGGGTGGCTCATCTGGGCTGCGATGCAGTTCGAGAAGCTCGGATAGCGGATGCAGACCGCCGCTCACAGCTGGGCGCGAACCCGCCGTGCACCTGATCGTGCATCGCAGCATCGACGAATGACATGATCGAACGGATGCTTGACGAATCTGAGACCGCGGAGCTGCGGTCGCTTCAAGAACGTGCGTACGGACGCGATGGAGGTCTGACCGCTGAAGACGCGGCGCGACTGCACGAGTTGGAATCGAAGCTGCGGCCGACGGTTCCATCGGTCGTTGCGCCTGTGGTGGTGTCCGACCGTGCGGCGGGCTCAGTGGGCGGACCGGTCTCGGTGGCTGAACCCGTCGAAGTGGTCGAGGTTTCACCGGCCACCAAGGTCGAGGCCGGGCCGGACTCCGCGTCCGAAGCATCCGCTCCACCACGCAGACGCCGTCGATGGCCTGCATTCGCCGCCGCAGGCGCCCTGCTTATCGGGCTGGGTGCCGGATGGATGCTCTGGGGCTGGAACACGGCCGAGTTCGCCCTGGCCACCACTCATTCCGAACAGCGTGCCGAGCTGGAAGCGAGCGGCGACTACGACCCGGGAACAGTGGTCGCGGTGGCCGAGAATCATGGCGTGGTCATCTGGCGTGCAGAACGCCAGGAGGGTGAGCAGCATTGCGTCATCGCGACTGCGGCATCCATGACGCAGAGTGGATGCGCGACGATGGACGACACCAACATGGGAGGCGCCAGCGCCACCATCGCCGTGCCAGAAGGCGACGCGTTGGCGGGGCAGACGCTTTCGGCATACCTGTTTCTCTCAGCGACCGGAGAGGTCGTGCCCACCGTCCAGATCTGGGACCAAAATGAGTCCACCTGGGAATCGCAGTTCACCGAGGAGGAGCTTGAGGCCATCGGCCGCCTCGAAGCAGAGGGCTTCGAAGCCACTTCGCTCAATATTCTCGGCTACGACGGCGATACGCCGATCTGGACGAGCTGGGGCAGCGAAATGTGCGTCATCGCAGAATCTGACGATGGGATCGTGTCGGACTGCCTACCGACCAGTGAGACGCCGCCGACGGAACTAGCTGTTACGGCATCCGTGGGTGGAGTCCTGACGCAGTACATCATGATCCAGACCGAACGGCGCGGCCAGCAGCTCACGATCGTGCGGAGCCCGGACGTTCAGGAAGCCGAAGTCGAGGTTGAGCTCGATGTTGGCGACAAGGTCGAGATCGAGCTCGACGATAAAACCGGCTGAAATTGAGGTGGTGGGGGAATGATCTCCCGGCTTCAGCCCACCCGGGAGCCGGGAAAGTATTCTCCCATCACCACGGATGCCGGGCTCCCGCCTCGCGTGGCCGCCCGCTCAGACTCGGTCGGCGAGGATCGCCATCCGCTTGTCGCCGGTGCGCGTGAGGATCAGCGTCGCCGACTGCGATCCCTTGAGGTTCAGCTTCTTGCGGAACGCGGCGGGGTCGATGTCCATCCCACGTTTTTTGATCTCCAGAGTGCCGATGTCGTTTGCACGAAGCACGGCGTTGATCGACTTGGGATTCGCGGCCATGACCTCGCGCACCCGGAACGACTGCACGAACGGGCTCGTGAGAGCGGCGTCACCGGTGATGTAGGCGATCTTTTCGTCCAGCATCCCGGCCTCGAGGCTGCGTGCGACGTCGCCGATCAGGCGCGCACGGATGACCGCACCATCGGGTTCGTGCAAGAAGGCGCCGAGTTCACGGACGTCGGCGTCCTCGGCATCCGCCCCGCCGGTGAGTTCATGCGAATCCTCGCCGCGGATCACCAGCGCCGCCCGGCGGACACCTTCGCGAGCCAGCACGCCTGACCACAGCACGAGTTCGACGACGCTGCCGTCGGCGCTGACCCACTGTGCTTCGGCATCCGCGGGAAGCGCATCGCGGTCGTGCCCTGGGCCGAGTTTGATGCCCGTCGGAACTCGGGATGCGAGGTCGAAGGCCCAGTCGAGTGAGGGGGAGTAGTCGGATGCAGCGACCCTCCGCGTCTCGCCGTGACCTGCCGTCCGGCGAGCGGGGTCGAGCCAGACCGCAGTGCCGCTGCCTCGGAGATGTGCAGCTTCTTCGGGCGAATCGGCAGAATTGCTCCGAGGATGCTGCACATCTCCGAAGTTCGCGCCCGTGAAGTTCGAGCCGGTGAAGTTCGCGCTCACGAAGTCCTCGGCCGTGCCGTGCTGCACGGTCACTTCATCGCCGAACGGGGCCAGGTTGTAGGCGGCGATTGCGGCCGTTACTTCGTCCGCATCCACCGCGAGCACACTGAGGCCAGCGCCGGCGAATGCGAGTGCATCGCCGCCGATACCGCATCCGAGGTCGGCGACGTGTGAGATTCCGGCGCGGCGCATGCGTCCGGCGTGTCGTGCGGCGACTCCCAGACGCGTGGCCTGCTCGAAGCCGGCTCTCGTGAACAGCATCCGCTCGGCGAAGCCGCCGAACTTGGCTGCGCCCTTCGCGCGCAGATGAGCCTGGCCGACGACAGCCGATACGAGATCGGGGGAGTGGCCTGCAGCGCGCAGGCGGGAGACGGCCTGCGCGACCTCCGCCGTCGATTCGATCGTGCCGAGATCATCGAGCAGTCGGAGTCCCTCTGGGGTGAGCAGGGCAGTGAGCTCAGACATTTCCACGTGCCCAGCCTACGAGGCGACAGGTCACGGGCCTCATCGGCGGACGAAGATCTGGCTCAAGATGTCCAAAACTGGCACTCGCATTGCATGAGTGCCAGCCGACGGCATACACTCGAGTTAGCACTCTCGGGTTGAGAGTGCGAACAAGTCTTTCGTGTCAGCGTCAAGAAAGAAGAGGTAGACCGTGTCGGTTTCCATCAAGCCGCTCGAAGACCGCATCGTCATCCAGCAGGTCGAGGCCGAGCAGACCACCGCAAGTGGGCTGGTCATCCCCGACACTGCCAAGGAGAAGCCCCAGGAGGGCGAGGTTGTGGCCGTTGGCCCCGGCCGCATCGACGACAACGGCAACCGTGTTCCGATCGACGTCGCCGTCGGCGACCGCGTTCTGTACAGCAAGTACGGCGGTACCGAGGTGAAGTTCGGCGCCGATGAGTACCTCGTGCTCTCGGCTCGCGACGTCCTCGCCGTCGTCGTTCGCTAAGCGTTTCGACAAAAGCGTAGAAGGCCCGGATGCATCACGCATCCGGGCCTTCTTGCATTCCCCCGGACAGCTGCCGCTCGTTTCCTGCCAACATCACGCGCGCGTGCGACTCAAGGTCCGTGGCCGGGCATAGTGTGATCCAGTGATCACAGACCGCAGCAGCCAGTCCGCCGGTGTGGCATACGCGGGCGGGGCATATCTGCTCTGGGGTGTCCTGCCGCTGTACTTCCTGTTGCTCGTGCCAGCAGGCCCGTGGGAGATCGTCGCCGCGCGAGTGGTGTTCTCTTTCATCTTCTGTCTGCTGCTGCTGACGATCGCTCGCGGCTGGCGCAGGATCATCGCGATCATCCGACAGCCACGGCTGCTCGGCTGGACCGCGCTCGCCGGAGCGCTCATCTACGTCAACTGGCAGGTGTTCCTGATCGGAACCCTCACCGGGAATGTCATCGAGACGTCCCTGGGCTACTTCATCAACCCGATCGCGACGGTGCTGCTCGGCGTCTTCGTGCTGCATGAGCGCATCCGTCGATTGCAATGGGTCGCGATAGGTATCGCGCTGATCGCCGTCGTCGTGATCATTGTCGCCTACGGCTCATTCCCTTGGATCGCGCTGTCGCTGACAGCATCCTTCGGGATCTACGGTCTGATCAAGAAGAAGATCGGGCCTGCGGTGGATGCCGTGAGCGGCCTCACCCTCGAATCGTTCTGGCTTCTCCCAGTTGCTGTGGTTCAGCTCATCATCGTGGCGCAGACCACCGGCATCACCTTCGGTACCGAAGGGACGTGGCACACGTCTCTCATGCTGTTCGCCGGTATCGCCACCGCGGTGCCGCTGCTGCTGTTCGCCGCCGGCGCCCGCCGCATTAATCTCACGGTCATCGGGATGATCCAGTTCATGACGCCGATCATGCAGTTCCTGACGGGTGTGCTCATCCTGCATGAGCCGATGCCCGCCGAACGCTGGATCGGGTTCATCATCGTCTGGATCGCGGTGCTCGTCTTCGTCGTCGACCTGCTGATCGCTGCCGGTCGGGGCCGCCGCATCCGTCTTGCGCCGATCGCGTGATCCCCCGCGGGATCCGTCCCAGGGAGATGTCGTGATCCGACGCACGAAGATGTCATGTTCGTGAAACATTCGGTATCACACCGTTAACGCATCGCAACACACGGATGACGAGTTCGCGTATACGTTTAGGTCACGGACGGCGCCCGAGTCGTCCGGGAACCATGAACCAGCAAGGGAGCAGCATGAGCGTCTTCACACACACGCGCGCGCGTAAGATCCTGGGCGGTCTCGCCTTGGTCAGCGCGAGCGCGATTGTCCTGGCAGGGTGTAGCAGCGGGGGAACCCCTGCAGACCCGTCCGAAGAGCCGGCGGCGCCCACTGATCGTGAAGCTCTCACGCTCAGCATCGGTACCGTCCTTCCTCAGACCGGCCAGCTCGCCTACCTCGGCCCGCCCGAGGAGGCCGGTGTCGGACTCGCCACCGCGGAGATCAACGCGGCAGATCTCGGCGTCACTGTCGAGGTCGAATACGGCGACTCGGGTGACCCCGACAACAAGGCGTTCGAGACCACGGTCCCGCGTCTGCTTGACTCTGGTGTCTCCGCGCTGATCGGTGCGGCGTCCTCCGGTGTCACAAAGCTATTCCTCGACCAGGCAGTCAGTGCTGGCGTCATCACCTTCTCGCCGGCCAACACGTCGCCGGACTTCACCGAGTGGCCCGACGAAGGCCTCTACTGGCGCACCGCTCCGAGCGACCTGCTCCAGGGCGAGGTGCTCGCTACCGAGATCGGCATCGACGGCTACGCGAACCTCGGCATCATCTATCTCAATGACGCCTATGGTTCGGGTCTTGAGGCATCGCTGACCGAGAACTTCGAGGCCGGCGGCGGCACGGTCGTGGCATCCGAGGCGTACAACGCCAACGACACCTCGTTCGACGCGCAGATCTCGACGATCATGGCGCAGAGCCCTGACGCTGTTGCTGTGATCGGCTTCGAGGAGACCTCGACGATCGTTCCTGCATTCGTCTCTAGCGGGTTCGACGGCAGCAAGTTCTACTTCGTCGACGGCAACACACAGCAGTGGGGCGCCGACATGCCTGTCCCGATTGAAGGCAGCAAGGGAACTCAGCCTGGCCCCGTGCTTGCTGACGACTTCCAGCAGCGTCTGATTGATCAGTGGCAGGAGCAGTCGGGCAAGGAGCTCGTCGACTTCAACTACGCGGCTGAGTCTTATGACGCAGTCGTGCTGCTCGCCTTGGCGTCGCTCGCTGCGAACTCCACGGAGGCTACTGAAATCGCAGGCTTCCTGCAGGAAGTCTCCGGCGGATCAGGCGATGGTGAGAAGTGCGAGTCGTTCGAGGCGTGCGCCACGATCATCATTGATGGTGGAACCGCTGACTACGACGGATACTCCGGCGCGATCACCTTCGACGATAACGGTGACCCGACCGAGGCGACCATCGGCGTCTTCCAGTACGGCGCAGACAACATGCACACGCGCATCAACTGATACGCAGTGACACGAGGGACCGGATGCTTCGGCATCCGGTCCCTTTCGTGTGCGGTGGGTGGGGGCATTGCGGTGGCGTCTGGTGCATCCGGTGAGTGCGTGCTTCCGTCGTATCCATCGTGGGAAGGAAAACCCGGCTTTGGATGCCGTTAGAACCCAAGAGGCATCCGAAGCCGGGTTTTTCTTCCCGCATGGGCGCGAAACGGGGCGGATGCGCGAGGCGGGCGCCACGCGCGCCCCCGTGCCGGCACCCCGCGCCGCGGGCGCGAGCACGGCGCGCCGCGAGGCCCTCCGCGCCGCGCCCCCGCGCCTAATCCTCGCCGAGCGTGCCCAAGTACAAACCGATGACCTTGGGGTCGTTCAGCAGCTCCCGACCGGTTCCGGTGTAGGCGTCGTGGCCCTGATCGAGCACGTAGCCGCGGTCGCAGATCTGTAGGCAGCGCCTGGCGTTCTGCTCGACCATGATCGTCGTGACGCCCGCCTTGTTGATGTCTGAGACGCGGATGAACGCGTCATCCTGGCGCACCGGCGAAAGGCCGGCAGACGGCTCGTCGAGCAGCAGCACTGACGGGTCCATCATCAGCGCGCGCGACATCGCGACCATCTGCCGTTCTCCGCCAGACAAGGATCCTGCCCGTTGCTTCAGGCGGGAGCCCAACTCGGCGAAGATCCCGGTGACGAATTCCAGTCGCTCCTTGTATGCCTTCGGGCGCTGGATGATGCCCATCTGCAGGTTCTCTTCGATGCTCAACGAGGGGAAGACGTTGTTCGTCTGAGGGACGAACCCGACCCCACGCTGCACGAGCTCGTTGGCTTTCAGGCCGACGATGCTCTCGCCATTTACGAGGATCTCGCCACCACGCACCTTCACCTGTCCGAAGATCGCCTTCAACAGTGTCGACTTGCCGGCACCGTTCGGGCCGATGATGCCGATCAGCTCGCCCTTCGACGCGACGAGGTTGGTGTCGTTGAGGATGTCCACACCCGGCAAATAGCCTGCGGTGAGGCCCTTGACCTCAACCACGATCTCTGCCGTGCGGGGGGTGCCCTGCGGCTCGACGGTCACGGGAGTACTCATGTGTTGTTCTCCTCTGCGGCCTGTATCGCGGCCTCGTGCTCCTCGCGGATCTCTTCCAACATCTCTTCCGCTGACTCGTCGAGTTCGCCAGAGTAGCGCCCGGTGACGACTCCGAGGTCGACGTCCTGGTGGCTGCCGAGATAAGCATCGATCACGGCCTGATTCTGCATCACCTGGTCGGGCGGTCCCTCTGCGACGACGCGACCCTCGGCCATCACCACCACCCAGTCGGCGATGTGACGCACCATATTCATGTCGTGCTCAACGAACAGCACGGTCATGCCGAGTTCCTTGAGATCAAGGATGTGATCCAGCAGCGACTGAGTGAGGGCGGGGTTGACTCCTGCCATCGGCTCGTCGAGCATCACCAGGTTCGGGTCGCGCATGAGCGCGCGCGCCATCTCCAGCAGCTTGCGCTGGCCGCCGGAGAGGCTGGCCGCGTAGTCCTGCGCCTTTGAATCAAGCTTGAAGCGCGCGAGGAGGTCCATCGCCTTCGCCTCGAGTTCGGTGTCCTGCTTGCGCCAGATCGCGGGGATCAAGCTAGGAAAGAACCCCTCACCCTTCTGGTTCGGCGCCCCGAGCTTCATGTTCTCGAGCACGGTCAGAAGCGAAAGTGCCTTGGTGAGCTGGAACGTGCGCACCTGCCCCATCCGCGCCACCTTGAACGAGGGGATGCCAGACAGCTGGTGCCCGTCGAAGCTCCACTTGCCCGAGTTCGGCTTGTCGAACCCGCACAGGAGGTTGAACAGTGTGGTCTTGCCCGCACCGTTCGGCCCGATCAACGCGGTGATTGCGTGGCGCGGAATCTCCAGGTGGTCGACATCGACGGCGGTGAGGCCGCCGAAGCGACGGGTCACGTTGTCGGCGATGAGGATCGGGTCGACCTTCTCGCAGCCGACCTCGATCTCGCCCTTGTGAAGACCGGTCGTCTTGATGCGCCCGGTGTGCGGCGCCTTCTGTGCGGCCGGTGCCGAGTTTTCGGCAGATGCGTCATCTGCATTGTTATTTGACAAAGGTCAGCTCCCTCTTGTTTCCGAGGAGCCCCTGCGGCCGGAATATCACCAGCAGCATGAGCGCGACTCCGACGATCACGAAGCGGAGAGTAGCCGCCTGGATCGACGACATGGGCAGGATTCCCTGTGCAGCCATGCTCGGCAGCACTCCCTCAAGGAACGCCATGATGACCCAGAAGATCACCGCGCCGAGGGCTGGTCCGAACACCGTTGCAGCCCCTCCGAGCAACAGGATCGTCCACAGGAAGAACGTCAAGGACGTCGTGTAGCTCGCCGGCACCACCGCGGAGGGGAGAGCGAAGACCGCTCCACCGAGTCCGCCCATGATTCCACCGATCACCAGCGCCTGCATCTTGTAGGAGAAGACATTCTTGCCGAGCGAGCGCACGGCATCCTCGTCTTCGCGGATGCCCTTGAGCACGCGACCCCACGGGCTGCGCATCAGGGCCCACACCAGATAGATGCAGACGGCGAGAACGAGCAGACCGAACACGCGTACCCAGAGTTGGCTGGCGTTGTAGGTCCACGGACCGAAGCCGTAGGTGCCCTCCGGGAAGGGGTTCGCATCGCGGAAACCAGCGTGGTAGCCGCCGAGTCCGTCGGCTGCGTTGGTCTGCTCTTCGAACGCGGTCGAGGTGAACAGCAAGCGCACGATCTCGGCCGCCGCGATGGTCGCGATGGCCAGATAGTCCGCACGCAGTCTCAGAGTCGGGATGCCGAGGATGAAGGCGAAGACGGTCGACATCACCATGCCGACGATGATGCCCACCCACCACGGAAGGCCGAACGAAAGGATCGAGATCGCGTAGCTGTACGCGCCGATGGCCATGAATCCGGCCATGCCGAAGTTGAGCAGTCCGGCGTACCCGAAGTGCACTGCGAGTCCGGTGGCAGCGATCGCGTACGCGATCGTGGTCGGGCTCAGAATCCATGTTGCCGTGCTGCTGAAAATTGCTCCCCAGTCCATGGTCAACCAATCCTTTCTTTTCGACCGAGGATGCCCTGTGGTCGAAACAGCAGCACCAGAATAAGGATGGCCAGTGCCCCGACGTACTTGAGGTCGGAAGGCAGCCAGAGCGTTGACACCTCGACGAGGATGCCGACGACGAGCGCGCCGATCAGCGCGCCGAAGGCCGTGCCGAGTCCGCCGAGGCAGACCGCAGCGAAGATGAGCAGCAGGATGTGCACTCCCATGTCCCACCGCACGCCGGGACGGAAATATGCCCACAGGATGCCGCCGAGGGCGGCGAGAGCGGATGCCAGGATCCACACGATTCGGATCACCTGGTCGACGTTGATGCCGGATGCTGCGGCGAGGGACGGGTTGTCGGAGATCGCTCGCGTTGCCTTGCCAGTGCGGGTCTTCAGCAGCCAGAATGCGACGGCGACGAGGACGACCACGCTGATGCCCATTGACATCATGTCGATGACGCTGAGTCTGATCGGACCCCAGATCTCGATCTTCGGTGCTCCGGCGTTCGGTAGCTGCACCGTATTGCCGCCGAAGAAGAAGAGGAAGACGTAGCGCAGCGCGAACGAGAATCCGATGCTGACGATCATGAGAGGGATGATGCCCATCCCTCTCCGTCGCAGCGGCTTCCATAGGGCGACATCCATCAGATAGCCGAATATTCCACCGCAGATGACGACGAGCGGAATGGTCAGCCACATCGGCACCGCTAATGTGACGCCGAATACCACCGCCATCACCGCGCCGAATGTGACCATCTCGGCGTGAGCGAAGTTGGTCAGGTTCATGGTGCCGAAGATCAGCGAGACGCCGATCGCGGCGAGCGCAAGCAGAAGTCCGAAGTTGAGCCCGTTGATCAGTCGCTCGACAAACTGGTCGATGAAGCTCGTCGTCTCTCGCACACCTTCACCGAGGAAGAGGTTGATGACGACGCGGTTCGCGAGGCCGAATTCCACCTCCTGCGAGGCGGAGTCGCCTTCGACGATCACGCCCTCGGGGAGGGTCGATTCGTCGACGGTCAGCGTATAGGCATCCTTCTCAGGCACATACAGCGTCCATCGACCGTTCTCATCCGTTACGGTCTCGGCATCGAAGCCGTTGCCCTCGATCGCGACGGTGACGTCGGGGAGAGGATTGTCGTCGAAGCGAATGACGCCGGCAAAGAAGTAGTCGGTCACCTCCTGCTCGTCAGCGCCCTCATCGCTGTCCGCACTTGATGTCTCACTAGTGCCGCTGTCATCACTCTCAGCGAATGCCGCTGGTGCAGTCATGAACAGCATCGTTGCGGCCAGCATCGCGCTCATTAGCGCGATGATCCAGGGCACCGTTCGACGCTTGTGGCTAGTCGTCAGTTCCACGAAACCTCCCTTGTCGTCCCATGGGTGCCGAGGCTTCGGGTCGCATCGGCGATGATGATCGACGATATGAGCGTAATGTGTCGGCTTCGTTTCTCACTAGTGTCCGGAGTGTTGTTATCAAACGGTGGCGCGTTCCATGGGGAATTTTTGGAGCCTCTGCACGCTTAGAATTGATACACCGCTACGCGCAGCACGAGGAGATTTCATGGACCAGCCCGATCCCTTCGGTTTCGTCGGACTCACTTACGACGATGTTCTGCTCCTGCCGGGGCACACCGATGTGATCCCCAGTGAGGCTGATACTTCGTCACGGATCAGTCGTCGCATCTCGGTTGCGACCCCGCTGCTCTCCAGCGCGATGGACACCGTCACCGAGAGTCGCATGGCGATCGCCATGGCGCGTGAGGGCGGTATCGGCATCCTGCATCGCAATCTTTCGATCGCCGATCAGGCCACTCACGTCGACCGCGTCAAACGCAGCGAGTCGGGCATGATCACCGATCCGATCACGACGACCATCGATGCGACTGTCGAAGAGGTCGACGAGCTCTGCGCGAAGTACCGGATCTCCGGACTGCCGGTAGTCGACCCCGATGGTCGCCTCGTCGGCATCATCACGAACCGCGACATGCGCTTCGTGTCTGGGCGCGAGCGGCAATCGACGTTCGTCAAGGACGTCATGACCAGCGAGAACCTTGTCACAGCGTCGGTGGGCGTCGCCGCGGGAGACGTTATCGCGCTGTTCGCGAAGCACCGCGTCGAGAAGCTGCCGCTGATCGATGACAACGGCAAGCTCGCCGGGCTCATCACCATCAAGGACTTCGACAAGAGCGAAAAGTATCCGCTGGCGACGAAGGACGAGCAGGGTCGCCTCCGCGTCGGCGCGGCGATCGGTTTCTTCGGCGACGCATGGGAGCGTGCCGAGGCGCTGCGCGATGCCGGCGTTGACGTACTCGTCGTCGATACCGCGAACGGCCAGTCGCAGGGCGTCATCGACCTCGTGAAGCGACTCAAAGCAGATGAATCCTTCGAGCACATTGACGTCATCGGTGGCAACGTCGCGACTCGTGAGGGCGCTCAGGCGCTGGTCGACGCGGGCGTGGATGCCGTGAAGGTCGGCGTCGGCCCCGGCTCCATCTGCACCACGCGTGTTGTTGCCGGTGTCGGTGTGCCACAGGTGACGGCCGTCTATGAGGCATCCCTCGCGGCGCGCCCCGCCGGTGTGCCGGTGATCGCCGACGGCGGTCTGCAGTACTCCGGAGACATCGCCAAGGCGCTCGTCGCCGGTGCGGATGCCGTCATGCTCGGTTCCCTCCTCGCCGGAACTGACGAGTCTCCTGGCGAGATCGTCTTCCAGGCAGGCAAGCAGTTCAAGCAGTACCGCGGCATGGGCTCACTCGGCGCGATGCAGACTCGCGGCAAGCAGACCTCGTACTCGAAGGACCGCTATTTCCAGGCGGATGTCCCGAGTGACGACAAGCTCATCCCGGAGGGCATCGAGGGTCAGGTTCCGTACCGCGGCCCGGTGTCGGCGGTTTCGTACCAGCTCGTCGGTGGCCTTCGCCAGTCGATGTTCTATGTCGGCGCTCGCACGATCGAAGAGCTCAAGATGCGTGGAAAGTTCGTGCGCATCACCGCGGCCGGGCTCAAGGAATCGCACCCGCACGACGTTCAGATCGTTGTAGAGGCGCCCAACTACAAGAAGTAGGGCTCGTCAGCCGGGGAGCCGGGGAGCCGGGGAGCCGGGGAGCCGGGGAGCCGGGGAGCCGGGCGCGCGCCGGGCGGAGGTGTCGCGGGATGCCGCTTCCGTGGCCGGCAGGCGGCCATCCGCGACCCCTGCTGAGTAGGGCGCGGCGTCGCACGGGCGGGAGGTGTCGCGGGATGCCGCTTCCGCGGTCGCGAGGCGGCGATGTGCGACCCCTGCCGAGTTGGGCCCGGCGTCGCACGGGCGGGAGGTGTCGCGGGATGCCGCTTCCGTGGTCACGAGGCGGCGATGTGCGACCCCTGCCGAGTTGGGCGCGGCGTCGCACGGGCGGAGGTGTCGCGGGATACCGCTTCCGTGGTCACGAGGCGGCAATGTGCGACCCCTGCTGAGCGAAGGCACGGCTCAGGATGCCGCGGCATCCGCCCCTTTCGCGATTTCGGTTGTCGGCGTAGCGTGCCGGTATGTGCCGGAACATTCATACCCTCCACAATTTCGAGCCCGCCGCAACGTCGGACGAAGTCCAGGCGGCGGCGCTGCAGTACGTGCGGAAGATCGCGGGGACGACGAAGCCCTCGAAGGCGAACCAGGAAGCCTTCGACCACGCCGTCGCTGAGATCGCGCACGTGACGCAGCATCTGCTGGCCGACCTCGTCGCCACGACTCCGCCCAAGAACCGCGAGGAGGAGACGGCGAAGAAGCGTGCCCGCGCGATCGCCTCCGGCCGATACGCGGCCTGAACGATACGCGGCCTGATCGATACGCCTCCGGCCGAGACACCGCCTGAACGAGACACCGCCCCTGTGAACTGATAGCCTGATCGGCTCGGCATACGGGCGGAAGGACGGCTTCACCCGTGGGCTACATCGATGTTTCAGCCATCTCCCTGACTCTGCCTGATGGCAGACCGCTCCTCGACGAGGCGACGTTCCGAGTCGGCGCAGGATCAACCAGTGCCCTGATCGG
This sequence comes from Microbacterium sp. Y356, assembly GCF_059445355.1. NCBI lineage: Bacteria > Bacillati > Actinomycetota > Actinomycetes > Micrococcales > Microbacteriaceae > Microbacterium > Microbacterium sp. Y356. Next base: position 859,297 of record NZ_JCAIUE010000001.1, on the reverse strand, counting down.
GCCGAACGGCGCCGGCAAGACGACGCTGCTGCGGATCATCCGCGGTGACCAGGTGCCGGACTCAGGCGCCGTCACGATCGACGGCGGCCTCGGTGTGATGGACCAGTTCGTCGGACACGGCGAAGCCGGGCAGACTGTACAGGAGCTGCTGGTGCGCGTCGCTCCTCGCCGCATCCGGGCAGCGGCCGGGGCGCTGGAAGCCGCCGAGAACGCCCTCATCGAGCGCGACGAGCACGATACGCAGATGCGTTACGCCACGGCGCTCGCCGAATACGCGGATGCCGGTGGCTACGAGCACGAGACGGTATGGGATCAGTGCACGGTCGCCGCGCTCGGTGTGCCCTACGAACGTGCGCGCTACCGCGAGCTGGTCACGCTCTCCGGCGGAGAGCAGAAGCGGCTCGCGTTGGAGGCACTGTTGCGGGGCCCTGACGACGTACTGCTGCTTGACGAGCCGGACAACTACCTCGACGTCCCCGCGAAGCGCTGGCTGGAGGATCAACTGCGGCAGACGCCGAAGACGGTCTTGCTCGTCTCGCATGACCGCGAGCTGCTCGCTCGCGCCGCCGACCGCATCATCACGCTCGAACCGGGAGGCGCCGGAGCATCCGCGTGGGTGCACGGCGGCGGCTTCGCCACCTACCACGAGGCGCGTATCGCGAGGATGGATCGGCTCGATGAGCTGCGTCGTCGCTGGGATGAGCAGCACGAGAAGCTGCGGAATCTGGTGGCGGCGCTGAAGGTGAAGGCCGAGGCGAACGACAGCTTTGCGTCTCGCTATCGTGCGGCGCAGACCAGGCTGCGGAAGTTCGAGGAGGCTGGGCCGCCCGAGGAGCGTCCGCCAGCGCAGGCGTTCGACATGCGCCTTCGTGGCGCGCGCACGGGCAAGCGTGCCGTCGTGTCTGAACGCCTTGAGCTCACCGGACTGATGAGGCCGTTCGATTCGGAGATCTGGTACGGCGATCGGATCGGTGTGCTCGGATCGAACGGATCCGGCAAGTCACACTTCCTGAGGCTGCTGGCCCGCGGAGGAACGGACCCCGACCCGACGCTCGGTCATGTGACATCGACGGGCGAGCAGGTGGATGCCGTCGCGCACACCGGGCGAGCGACGCTGGGCGCGCGCGTGGTGCCCGGGCTGTTCGCACAGACCCACGCGCATCCGGAGTTCGTCGGGCGCACGTTGTTGGAAGTGCTGCACCGAGGCGATGAACGCAGGGCGGGGATGCCGCGCGAAGCGGCGAGCGCGGCGCTTGATCGCTACGGGCTCGTGAAGCAGGCACAGCAGACATTCGATTCGCTCTCCGGTGGCCAGCAGGCACGGTTCCAGGTGCTGCTTCTGGAACTGTCCGGTGCGACGCTGTTGCTGCTCGATGAGCCGACGGACAATCTCGACCTGGAGTCGGCCGAGGCGCTGGAGGACGCGCTCACGCGGTTCGAGGGTACGGTGCTCGCGGTCACGCACGACCGGTGGTTCGCGCGCTCCTTTGACCGTTTCTTGGTGTTCGGCACCGATGGTGAGGTCTACGAGTCGGATGCCGCAGTCTGGGATGAACGGCGAGTGGTGCGCACGCGCTGAACCTCGAAGATGACGCGAACGACCCAGCGCAGACGAAAGGCGTGAGCGTCTCAGCTCACCGCAGCCGGAACGGCTCAGCGGCGCGCGCCCCTGCATCGAGCGCGAGATCCGCGAGGACGGCGCCGACTCCGGTGGCGAACTTGAATCCGTGTCCGGAGAAGCCCGCGCCGACGACGATCCGACCCTGACGATCGAGGATGAAAGTGTCGTCGTCGGTCGACGTGTAAGTGCAGCTGATCGGCACCGCCGACGATGCATCGAGTCCAGGCATCCACTCGCGCACGTATGCCGCGAGGGCATCTGCGTGCGTGGTGCGGTGCGGCCGAGCATCCGGATCGACCTCGTTGCCGACGCCGTGGAACCCGACCTTGATGCCTTCGCCCGGTGTCGGCATCCCGTACACCGTGGCGGGGAAGCGATCGGTGTCGACGTAGTGGTTGAACGACGGCCATACGTCGTCGGAGGTGGAGAGCGGCGAGAAGTGCGCTGGCGTCTCCTCGGTCACCCGCAGCCGGGGCAGCCGGATCCCGCCGAGCAGTCGGCTGGTCCAGGCGCCGGCCGTGACCACGACGGTGTCCGCATGCAGCGTCCCGCCGGGCAGCGCCAGCGTGACGCCGGAGGCATCCTCGACGATGTCGCGCACCGGCGACTCCCAACGCACCTCGCCGCCGGCCTCGACGATCCGTCGCTCCAATTCGAGAAGAGCGGCGGATGCGCGCACCACACCCGCATCGGATGACCAGAGCACAGCATCTTCGAAGCGCATACCTGGCCAGCGCCCTGCAGCCTCGGCAGCATCCAGGATCTCGGCAGGGATCCCGCGCTCGGCTAGCCGACCGCGTACCGAGGCAATGTCGACGCGGCCATAAGTGACCAGTCCGTGCATCCTCAGCAGCGGCTCGCCGCCGGGAGTGCCGAGGGCGTCCCAGCCCTCGCGGGCACGCACGAGCAGATCGAGATAGTGCTCGTTCTCGTAGGCATTGTTGAAATTGCGGGTCGCGCCGTGCGATGCGCCCTGCACGTGCCCTCGGGCGAACTGCTCGAGCAGCACCGGCCGGTGGCCGCGGCGGGCGAGCTCCCAAGCCGTCGCCAGTCCCATCACGCCGCCGCCGATGACGGCGACGTCCACAGCATCCGATCCCACGGCATCCTCCCGATAGCGACGAGTCCCAATAACGACGAGTCCCGAAAGCGAGTCCCAATATCGAGTCCCGAAAGTCTCAAGTCCCGAAAGTCACGAGTCCCGATCGTCACCAGTCTCGCAGTCGGATCGACCGCAGGTAGGCTGGTCTGGTGAGCATGGACATCGAACTCGGCCGAGGCAAGCGCGCGCGTCGCGCATACACGTTCGACGACATCGCGGTGGTGCCGTCACGGCGGACCCGCAACCCCGAGGATGTCTCGACTGCGTGGACGATTGACGCCTACCAGTTCGACACTCCGATCATCGGTGCACCGATGGACTCGGTCGTCAGCCCTCGGACCGCGATCATGCTCGGCAAGCTCGGCGGTATCGGTGTGCTCGACCTTGAGGGCCTGTGGACCCGCTACGAGAACCCGGAGCCGCTGCTCGCAGAGATCGCCGGGCTGTCCGCAGACAAGGCGACCGTGCGGATGCAGGAGCTGTACTCCGAGCCGATCAAGCCCGAACTCATCATGTCGCGCCTGGCGGAGATCCGCGAAGGCGGCGTCACTGTGGCAGGCTCGCTCACCCCGCAGCGCACCCAGGAGCTCTACGACACCGTGGCTGCCGCGGGCGTAGACCTGTTCGTCATTCGTGGCACGACCGTCTCGGCTGAGCACGTCTCCAGCGTCGCCGAGCCGTTGAACCTCAAGAAGTTCATCTACGACCTCGATGTTCCCGTCATCGTCGGCGGTGCAGCCACCTACACGACGGCCCTGCACCTGATGCGCACCGGCGCTGCCGGAGTGCTCGTCGGCTTCGGCGGGGGAGCGGCATCCACGACTCGTGCGACCCTCGGCATCCACGCACCGATGGCCACTGCAGTCTCTGACGTCGCCGCTGCGCGTCGCGATTACCTCGACGAGTCGGGCGGACGTTACGTGCACGTCATCGCCGATGGCGGAGTCGGAACCTCGGGCGACATCGTCAAGGCGCTGGCGATGGGTGCGGATGCCGTCATGCTCGGCGTCGCGCTCGCGCGCGCAACGGATGCTCCTGGCCGCGGCTTCCACTGGGGGCCAGAAGCACACCACCCGCAGCTTCCTCGCGGACGTCGCGTCAAGACCCCCGGGATCGCGACGCTCGAAGAGATCCTCTACGGGCCGGCTCCTGTCGCGGATGGCACGGCCAACCTGATCGGCGCGCTCCGCAAATCGATGGCCACCACTGGATACTCCGATCTCAAGGAGTTCCAGCGAGTAGAGGTCGTACTTGCTCCCTATCACCTCTCCTGACGGGCGCGCACTGCACGTGACGATTCCGCAGGAGTTCCCGCCGACCCTTCGCGAGGTCATGCTGCGCGGACGCTGGATCGGCGTCCTCCTGGCCTGCCTCGTGGTCGCCGGTGTCTTCGCCTTCCTCGGTCAATGGCAGCTCGAGCGTGCCATCAACACCGACCCAGCTCCGGTGGGGATCACGGAAGATGTGCGTCCGCTCTCTGAAGTCGTTGCCCCCGGCGAGTATCTCCCAGAGCCGTACGTCGGCCAGCGAGTGGAGACCACAGGCACCTGGGTCGCTGGCGACTTCCTGGTCGTCTCATCGCGTTTCAACGACGATGCAGAGGGATACTGGGTGACCGGTCAGCTGCGCGTCGCCGAGCGCACATCGATCGCCGTCGCTGTCGGGTGGGCCCCAGATCGCGAAACAGCGGATGCCGCGGCATCCGCCCTCGAAGAAGACGCTGCAGGAACCGAGTCGACGATCACCGGACGCGTGATCTCCGATGAGGGCACGTCGCCGCCCACCAGAGACGACCCGCACGCCATGAGTCGGATGTCGCCGGCGATGCTGCTGGGCCAATGGCACGACATCGAGCAGCTGTCGGTGTACCGTCCGTACCTCGCTTCGATCGATGCGCCCGAAGGGCTGGTCGACATCGTCTCGCCTGCACCGGCGGAGCTCGCGACCGTCAACTGGTTGAACATTTTCTACGCCATCGAATGGGCGGTCTTCGCCGGCTTCGCGTTCTACATCTGGTATCGCCTGGCGAAGGATCGCTGGCAGCTCGAAGTCGAGGAGTTCGAGGAGCGCGCAGCGGCATCCTGACGTCAAGGACGTGACGCTCGGGTAACCGATCGGCAAACACCATTGAGGACGTCGGAATCCCTCAGTATGCTCGCGAACATGTGTGTGCGCTGTGAGCGTCCACATCGACAGTTTCACGAGAGCTGCCGTTCGCGTCGACGAGGAGAATCACCGATGATGTCAGCCCCTGACGGCAGGAACCTCCGGGTTTCTGTTTCGCACAATAGAGGCAGGGGTCGCGTCGGCGTCCTTGCCGCAACGTGTGTTATTTCTCTTGGCGCTAGCGCCCTGATCGCAACGCCCGCCTTCGCCAATACGTCAGGCACGGGCGTGGTCATCAACGAGGCGTACCTCTCTGGCGGGAGCGCTGGAGCAGCATTCAAGAACAAGTTCATCGAGCTGCACAACCCGACGGCCGAGGCCATCACCCTCGATGGGCTGTCGCTGCAGTACCGCTCCGCGACGGGAGCCGCCAACTTCAACGGCGTCGCCGCACTCACCGGAGTCATCCCGGCGGGCGGGTATTTCCTCGTGCAGGGCAACAGCAACGGTGCGAATGGTGTCGAATTACCGGAACCGGACGCCGTCACCACTCTGACTCCGAGCGGCACCAACGGCACGCTCGCCCTCGTCGAGGGCACCGCCGCCGTCAATCTCACCCCAGGGTCGACCGCAGGCGTCGACGGTGTCGTCGATCTTCTCGGTTACGGCTCGTCGAACACGTTCGAGACCACGGCGGCGATTTCGCCGTCCGGCAACACCGACGTGAAGTCACTGAATCGCACCGACGGCGTCGACACCGATGACAACCGTGCAGACTTCGCCCTTTCGGCCACGATCACCCCGCAGGGCTCCGGCGCTCCCGGTCCTGACCCGGACCCCGATCCCGAACCCGAACCGGGCACTGACCCAGTTGCGGCGTCGATCGCCGAGGTACAGGGAGCTTCCGATGTCTCGCCGCTGAACGGCCAGACTGTGATCGTCGAGGGTATCGTCACTGGCGACTACCGCCTCGGCGGCTACAAGGGAATCTCGATCCAGACCGCGGATAGCGGTGGCGACACGCATGCCGCGTCCGGAGCATCCGACGGCGTTTTCGTGTTCCTGAACAACCTCGCCCCGACGCTCGAGATCGGCGACCTTGTCTCGATCACCGGCACAGTTTCGGAGTACTTCGGCCAGACGCAGATCGCCCCCGCAGTTCTCGGCGATGTGAGTGTCATCACGGCCGGTGTCGGCGTTCCTGCCGTCACGCCGTTGCCCGAATCGACCGTCGGTGTCGCCCGTGAAGCCTACGAGAACATGTTCGTCGCCCCCAGCGGCACCTACCGCCTGGCATCCAGTCATCAGCTGTACAACTTCGGCACCCTGTGGCTGAACCCTGGCGACCTGAATGTGAAGAGCACAGAAACGACCCGTCCTGGTCCGGAAGCCAATGCCATTGTCGCGGCCAACCGTGCTGACCGCATCCTCCTCGACGACGGCTGGAACTCGCAGGTCACTAGCGGAGCGCACACCGGTGAGCAGCCGTACTTCACCACCAACACCACGGTGCGAAACGGTGATGTCGTCGACTTCGCCGAGACCGGCTACGTGCTGCAGTACGGCTTCGATGACTGGCGTCTGCAGCCGGTCATTGCGATCGACGACGCGAGCGACGCGACGTACAAGGCGACGTTCACGACGGAGAACCCGCGCACGGACGCGGCCCCAGAGGTCGGTGGCGACGCGCAGATCGCAGCGTTCAACGTCTTCAACTACTTCACGACGCTGCAGAGTGAGGACTCCGACGCACGCGGGGCCAAGACAGCCGCGCTTTTCGAGATCCAGAAGTCGAAGATCGTCACCGCGATCAACGCTCTGGATTCCGAGATCGTGGCGCTCATGGAGATCGAGAACTCGATCCACTTCGACAAGCCCGTCGACACCGCTGTCGCGGATCTGGTCGCAGGGCTCAACGAAGATGCAGGTTCCGAGATCTGGGCATTCGTGCCGACTCCGGAAGCGCTGCTGACGACTGACACTGACGTGATCACGAACGCGATCATCTACAAGAAGGATGCCGCGTCGCCCGTCGGAGACAGCTCGACTGTCGTCGACGAGTCGGTGTGGGGCAACGCTCGCGAGCCCATCGCACAGACGTTCGACCTTGACGGCAAGACGGTTTCGGTCGTCGCCAACCACTTCAAGTCGAAATCTGGTGACGGCGCGGAGCCCGAGGATGGCCAGGGCCACTTCAATGCCGACCGCACTGCGCAGGCACAGTCGCTGCTGAGCTTCACCGAGACGCTGGCAGAGACCAGCGGCAGCGAGGACATCCTGCTGCTTGGCGACTTCAACGCGTACAGCAAGGAAGACCCGATCGACGTGTTCGCGCAGGCCGGCTGGACCGACCTGGTTCCGGCATCCGATGCGGGCTACACGTACACGTTCGACGGTGAGCTCGGATCGCTCGACCACGCGATCGCGTCGCCTTCGCTGGCCGAATCGGTGACAGGAACAGGCGTCTGGGCGCTCAACTCCCCGGAGTGGAGCGACCGCGGCTACGCATTCGGCGCGGCCCTGGCGGGCACGCCGTTCCGTTCCAGTGACCACGATCCGGTGATCGTCGGCGTCTCTAGCGAGATCCCGCCGGTGAGCATCGACATCGTCACGATCAACGACTTCCACGGTCGCATCGAGGCCGACGGCGTCGCGGCGGGTGCTGCGGTTCTCGCGGGCGCCGTTCAGTCGGTGCGGGACGCGAACCCGAACACGGTGTTTGCTGCTGCGGGCGACCTCATCGGCGCATCCACGTTTACGTCTTTCATCAACGATGACAACCCGACGATCGACGCGTTGAATGCCGCGGGGCTCGATGTGAGCGCGGCCGGCAACCACGAGTTCGATCAGGGTTGGGAAGACCTGGAGGGCCGCATACAGGACCGCGCGGACTGGGAGTACATCTCGTCCAACGTGTTCGTCACCGAGACCGGTGAGACGGCGCTCGCTCCGGCCTGGGTCACCGAGATGGAAGGCGTTGACGTTGGCTTCATCGGCGCAGTGACCGAAGAGCTCGACTCGCTCGTCTCCCCGGATGGCATCGCCGATCTCGAGGTGCGCGGCATCGTCGATTCGGTGAACGCCGTCGCTGCCAACCTCACCGACGGTGATGACGCCAACGGCGAGGCCGATGTGCTGATTCTGCTCGTGCACGAGGGCGCGACGTCGACCGATGTCGCGAGCATCACGCCGGACTCGGCGCTTGGCGAGATCGTCGCTGGCGTCGATGACAGCGTGAATGCGATCGTCTCGGCGCACACCCACCTCGCGTACAACCACGTCATCGATGGCCGTCCGGTCATCTCGGCGGGTCAGTACGGTGAGAACTTCGGGCAGATGAACCTGCAGGTCGACCCGGAGACGAAGGAACTGCTCTCGATCACCAACGAGATCAAGCCCCTCACGAAGTCTGAGAAGGATCCGGTCACCGGCAAGGTCACCATCACGCCGCTCTACGACGCCGACGGCGACGTGCAGAAGATTGTCGACGCGGCCAAGGCCGAGGCCGACATCCTCGGCGCGGAGCCGGTCGGCGCGATCACCGGTGACTTCAACCGGGCGCGTCAGACCGACGGCTCAGAGAACCGCGGTGGCGAGTCGACGATCGGAAACTTCGTCGCCGACGTGCACAAGTGGGCAACCGACGCTGACATCGCGCTGATGAACCCGGGCGGCATCCGTGCCAACCTGTCATACGCCTCGACCGGAGCATCCGACGCTGACGGCAACGTGACCTTCCGCGAAGCAGCGACGGTGCAGCCGTTCGCCAACACGCTCGTCACGCTCGACCTCACCGGTGCGCAGCTGAAGGGTGTGCTGGAGGAGCAGTGGCAGCCGGAGGGGTCGAGTCGTCCGTTCCTGAAGCTCGGCGTCTCGGAGGGCTTGCAGTACACCTACGACCCGAGTGCGGCGGTTGGGGAGCGAATCACCTCGATCACGCTGAACGGCGAGGCGATTGACGAAGCAGCGAGCTACAGCGTCGCCGCGAACTCGTTCCTCGCCGCGGGTGGAGATAACTTCTTCACCTTCGCCGAGGGCACGAACAAGGCAGACACCGGCAAGATCGATCTCGCGTCGATGGTCGACTGGTTCGACGCCAACGGCACGGCGACGACCGATCTCGCGCAGCGCGCGGTCGGTGTGACGCTGAGCGCACCGGATGCCGATGGCTACAGCGCCGGAGATCAGGTCACGATCGATCTCTCCTCGCTGGCATTCAGCGCGGGCGAGGCTGCGCCCGGTGAGGTGAGCGTCGCACTTGGCGACATCGCACTCGCCACAGGTGTGGTCGATGCAGCCATCGTCGACACCACCGACGAGGTCGGACGCGCGAGCCTGACCTTCGCTGTTCCGGAAGGCGTGATCGGGGAGCAGCAGCTCACCGTGACTACTGGCGAGACGAGCGTGCAGGTGCCGTTCACGGTCACCGGCGTCGAGACTCCCGTTGAGTTCACCGGCACCATCGAGGTGGGATCGAAGACCGTCAGTGCGGGCAAGAAGCTCACCGTCACCGGCGCCGACTTCGAACCCGGCGAGACCGTGACGATCACGCTCGAGTCGAAGAAGGGCAAGATCGTCGAGCTTGGCACCGCCTCGGTCTCCGCGAACGGCACCTTCACCAGCGCAGTCACCGTTCCCAAGAAGACGGATGCCGGTAAGTACGCCGTCATCGTCGCTCAGGAAGACGGAGACCAGGCCACCAGCTCGGTCACCGTCAACAAGGGCAAGAGTCCGATCCGCGACATCCTTGACTGGTTGTGGGATCTCCTCAACGGCTGGTTCTGATTCGCCAATGACGAAGGCCGCCGGGATCGCTCCCGGCGGCCTTCGTCGTGCACTCGCAGCGTCACTTCGAAGAACGCCATTGAGGATGTCGGCGGGTAGTCATATGCTCACAACCGGGCGCCTCTTTCGCATGCTGACGTGTGACTGCGGTGATTCCTCTTCGTGTGCCTCACGATGGCGTGCGAAGTCCCTCCCGTCGACGTCGAGGAGAACTACCGCATGATGTCCGTCCCTGCTGGTGCAGTACAGTCCATCGGATCGTCCCACTCACCCCGCAGGCGACGCCTTGCGACACTCGCCGCCACCGCGGCTGCCGCACTCGCCTTCGGTGGGCTCGCTACCGCCCCGGCGTATGCGGATGCGCAGAGCATCGCCGCAGTGCAGGGCACCGGCGAGTCATCGCCGTTTGTAGGTGCGGCCGTCACTGTCGAAGGCATCGTCACCGGCGACTACCGCGTCGGCGGTTACAAGGGAATCTCGATCCAGACCGCGGGCAGCGGTGGCGAGACGGATGCCACGCCCGGAGCATCCGACGGCATCTTCATCAATCTGAACGACTTCGCTCCGTCGCTTGCGGTCGGCGACATCGTCTCCGTCACCGGCATCGTTGCCGAGAGCTTTGGACAGACGCAGATCTCGCTTGAGGCGGAGCAGAACGTCGCCGTCGTTACCGCCGGATTCGGTGCCCCGGCTCTCACCCCGCTGCCGGACTCGGTCATCGGTGCCGACCGCGAGGCCTACGAGAACATGCTGGTCGCGCCCACCGGCACCTACCGGCTGGCATCCAGCCACCAGCTCTACAACTTCGGCACCCTCTGGCTGAACCCAGGCGAGCTCAACGTCAAGAGCACCGAGACCACGCGCCCAGGCGCCGATGCCAACGCGATCGCAAGCGCGAATCGTGCCGAGCGCATCCTGCTCGATGACGGCTGGAATTCGCAGGTCGTCAGCAACGCGCACCCCGGCGAGCAGCCATATTTCACCAAGGACACGACCGTGCGCAACGGCGACCTCGTCGCTTTCGCCGAGACCGGCTACGTGCTGCAGTACGGCTTCGACGACTGGCGGCTGCAGCCGATCATCGCGATCGACGACGAGAGCGACGCGGTGTACAAGGCGACGTTCACGACCGAGCACTCGCGCAGTGATACGGCCCCAGAGGTCGGCGGCGATGCGCAGATCGCAGCGTTCAACGTCTTCAACTACTTCACAACGCTGGGTAGCGAGAACCCTGATGCTCGTGGCGCGGCGAACTCCGAAAAGTTCGCAATCCAGAAGTCCAAGATTGTCACCGCGATCAACGGGTTGGACGCCGACATCGTCGCGCTCATGGAGATCGAGAATTCGATCCACTTCGGCAAGCCGGCCGACACGGCCGTGGCCGACCTGGTGGCCGGACTCAACGCGGCTGCTGGTACAGACGTGTGGGCATACGTCCCGACTCCGGCTGAACTCCTCAACACCGCCACGACGGATGTCATCACCAACGCGATCATCTACAAGACGGATGCCGTCACCCCGGTCGGAGACAGCGCCACTGTGATCGACGAGGCCGCGTGGGGCAACGCGCGTGAGCCCATCGCGCAGACCTTCGACATCGACGGGAAGATCGTCTCTGTCGTCGCCAATCACTTCAAGTCGAAGTCCCCGCCGGAAGACGGTGGAGACGAGCCGACCGACGGCCAAGGCTTCTTCAACGACGATCGCGTCGCGCAGGCACAGTCGCTGCTCGGTTTCACCCAGACACTGGCGGAGACCAGCGGCAGCGATAACATCCTGCTGCTCGGCGACTTCAACGCTTACGCGCAGGAAGACCCGATCAATGTCTTCTCACAGGCCGGATGGACCGACCTCGTGCCTGCGGCAGAAGCCGGATACACCTACACCTTCGACGGTGAGCTCGGATCGCTCGACCACGCGATCGCTTCGCCGTCTCTGGCAGAGTCGGTGACCGGCACTGGGGTCTGGACCATCAACTCTCCGGAGTGGAGTGACCGCGGCTACGAGTTCGGTGCTGCCGAGTCCGGCACGCCGTTCCGCTCGAGTGACCACGATCCGGTGATCGTCGGTGTCTCCAGCGAGCTTCCGCCGGTGAGCATCGACATCGTCACGATCAACGACTTCCACGGTCGCATCGAAGCCGATGGTGCCTCGGCCGGTGCTGCTGTGCTCGCCGGTGCCGTGCAGTCGGTACGTGACGCGAACCCAAACACGGTGTTCGCCGCGGCCGGTGACCTCATCGGCGCATCCACCTTCACCTCATTCATCAACGACGACAATCCGACGATCGATGCGTTGAATGCAGCGGGGCTCGATGTGAGCGCGGCCGGCAACCACGAGTTCGATCAGGGCTGGGAAGACCTTCGTGATCGTGTGCAGGACCGCGCGGACTGGGAGTACATCTCATCCAACGTGTTCCTCACCGAGACCGGCGAGACCGCCCTCGCTCCGGCCTGGGTGAGCGAGACCGACGGTGTGAAGGTTGGATTCATCGGCGCCGTGACCGAAGAGCTTGACTCGCTTGTCGCGCCGGAAGGAATCTCCGAGCTCGAGGTTCGTGACATCGCTGAATCGGTGAACGCCGTCGCAGCCAACCTCACCGACGGTGATGACGCCAACGGTGAAGCAGATGTGCTGATTCTGCTCGTGCACGAGGGCGCCACGTCTACGGATATTGCCAGCATCACGCCGGAGTCGGCGCTCGGCAGGATCGTCGCCGGTGTCGATGACAGCGTGAGCGCGATCGTCTCGGCGCACACCCACCTCGCGTACAACCACGTCATTGACGGACGACCCGTCGTCTCAGCAGGGCAGTATGGAGAGAACTTCGGGCTCATGAACCTGCAGGTCGATGCCAAGTCGAAGGAGCTGATCTCGATCACCAACGAGATCAAGCCCCTCACGGCCGATGGCGTTGCGCTGTACCCCGCGGTTCAAGGCGTGCAAGACATCGTCGATGCGGCAACAGCTGAGGCCGACGTGCTCGGAGCCGAGCCGGTGGGTGAGATCACCGCCGACTTCAACAGGGCGCGTCAGACCGACGGTTCAGAGAACCGTGGCGGTGAATCCACCGTCGGCAACTTCGTCGCCGACGTGCACAAGTGGTCGACCGGGGCAGACATCGCGTTGATGAATCCCGGCGGCATCCGTGCAGACCTGACGTACGCCTCGTCTGGAGGAAACGACGCCGACGGCAACGTGACGTTCCGCGAAGCGGCGACGGTGCAGCCGTTCGCCAACACTCTTGTCACGCTCGACCTCACGGGTGCGCAGCTGAAGGGCGTGCTGGAGGAGCAGTGGCAGCCGGACGGTTCGAGTCGTCCATTCCTGAAGCTTGGACTCTCAGAAGGTCTGCTGTACACCTATGACCCGACGGCGGCCGCAGGGGAGCGGATCACTTCGATCACGCTGAACGGCGAGGCGATTGACGAATCGGCGAGCTACAGCGTCGCCGCGAACTCGTTCCTCGCCACGGGCGGAGACAACTTCTTCACCCTGGCTGAAGGCACGAACAGAGCGGATACCGGCAAGATCGACCTCTCCTCGATGGTGGAGTGGTTCGACGCCAACACCGCGGCAACACCTGATCTCGCCCAGCGCGCGGTCGGTGTGACGGTGAGCGCGACGGATGCCGACGGATTCAGCGCCGGTGAAGAGGTCACGATCGACCTCTCATCGCTGGCATTCAGCGGCGGAGAAGCAGAGCCGGGCGACGCCACAGTTTCGCTGGGCGATGTCGTGCTCGCCACTGGCACCGTCGACTCCACGATCGTCGACACCACCGACGAAGCGGGTCGTGCCAGCCTGACGTTCACGGTTCCCGAGGACGTGTTCGGTGCGCAGATGCTCACAGTGGCGACCGCCGCTTCTGGCACGAGCGTGCAGGTGCCTATCGTGTTCGCTGATGCTCCTGCAGCTCCGGGCACGATCACGCTCGGCTCGACGTCGGCCCAGGCCGGTGGCACAGTCGAGATCAGCGGCGAAGGCTTCGATGCCGGCCTCGAGCTGGTGCTGGAGCTGCGCTCGACGCCGGTGCAGGTCGGCACCGTGACCGTCGCAGACGATGGAACCTTCCGCACCACCGTCACCGTGCCGAGGAACACCGCGGCAGGCGAACACACTCTCGCAGCGATTCAGCCGAACGGCGCTGAAGCCACCGCGACGCTCACCGTCACTGCGGCGACCGGCGGCGGGGGAATACTGCCGACGACAGGTGCAGATTCCACCCCGTACATCGTCGTGGCGGTGATCCTGCTGCTGCTCGGTGTCGGATTCCTGGTGTTCCGTCGCCGGCGTCCGGTCGACAAGGACGCGGAGGAGTAAGCGCAGCTGAGCTCGCGCGACGTGTGCGCACCCGCGCCCGTCGGGAGGTGTCGCAGATTGCCGCAATCGTGCTCGCGAGGCGACCATCTGCGCCACCTCGGCCCGCGTGGCCGAACGGGAGGTGTCGCAGATTGCCGCAATCCTGCTCGCGAGGCGACCATCTGCGCCACCTCGGCCCGCGTGGCCGAGCGAGCTCAACCGGCGAGCAGGCTCGGTTTCGGCTGCGAGGGGTGTGGGTGGTCGCCCAGCTCGGCCTGCAGCATCCACAGCTTCGCCTTCAGTTCCTCCCGCAACTCGGCGTAGCGAGGGTCGAGGTAGACGTTATTGAGCTCCTCCGGGTCTGCCTGCAGGTCGTACATCTCCCATTCCGGGGGATACGCGTGCGGTGAGGACCCTGGAATACCCATGCCGTCGTTGTAGAAGTAGATCAGCTTGTGATGATCACTGCGGATGCCGTAGTGCGCGAACGCGTGGTGATTGATGTCGTCGTTCTCGAAGTAGCGGTAGTACATGGCCTCGCGAGTGGGGCGATCCGGCTCTGCGGTCAGCTGCGGAACGATGCTCATACCCTGCATCCGCTCGTGCGGTTCGACGCCGGCGAACTCGAGGATCGTCTGGGCGAAGTCCACGTTCGTGACGATTTGAGTGAGCGGTTCGCTGCGCGCCGGCACGCGGGACGGGCAGCTGAGTACGAGAGGCATCCGCAGCGACTCGTCGTACATGAACCGCTTGTCGAACCAGCCGTGGTCGCCGAGGAAGAAGCCCTGATCTGACGTGTACATCAGCAGGGTGTCGTCGAACTGATCCTTCTCGCGCAGCCAGTCGATCACGCGACCCACGTTGTCGTCGACAGAGGCGACGCAGGCGAGGTAGTCCTCCATGTAGCGCTGGTACTTCCACAGCGCGGCCTCTTCGTAGGTCAGTCCCTCCGGGGGAGCGATCTTGAGGTCGGTGAGTGTGAGGTGATCGGCGATGCGCATGGCGGCCCGGTGCGCGGCCGAGGACCGCGTGCTGTAGTCGTCGTTGAAGGTCGCAGGTACGGCGAGCTGGACGTCGGCGTACATTCCGGCGTGCGCTTCATCGGGAATCCAAGGTCGGTGCGGGGCCTTGTGGTGGATGAGCAAGCACCATGGCTCGTCGCCATCGAGGGAATCCAGCCACTTCAGCGCGAGGTCGGTGATCACGTCGGTGGCGTAGCCCTCGGCGATCTCGACGCCGTTCTCGGTGAGGATCTGCGGGTCGAAGTACTCGCCCTGATCGCGCAGCACGGCCCAGTGATCGAAGCCCTGCGGGTCGTGGCCTTCGCCCTCGCCCATGTGCCACTTGCCGATGATCGCGGTGCGATAGCTGGCCTCGCGCAACTGCGACACGAACGTGGGCTGTGCGGCATCGATGGGCGTCTCCAGCGTGGTCACGCCGTTGATGTGGCTGTACGTCCCGGTGAGGATCGATGCGCGGCTCGGCGTGCAGAGAGCGTTCGTGCAGAAGCAGTTGTCCAAACGCACGCCCGCATCGGCGATCTCATCGATGCGTGGGGTGGTGTTCACCGCGGAGCCATATGCACTGATCGCGTGTGAGGCGTGATCGTCGGTGAGGATCAGAGCGATGTTGGGACGTTTCGGGCCCGTGGTCATGCGGTTCCTTCCAGGAGGGTCAGTGTGTCGGCGGTCCGCAGCGTTTCGTATTCGCGCGAGATGCGCGCGCGGGCGTCAGCAGGATCGACGGCGGGATTCCATATGCGCTCGGCGACCGCGAGTAGCCGCGGAAACAACATCGACAACAAATCGTCGCCGTCGAGTACGAACTCCGACCAGACGCACGCCTGGATGCCGACGCAGCGCTCGTGCTGCGCCTCGATCCAGGGTGCGGTGAGGATGTCGTCAACCGAGATGCCCGGCGTCATCCCCTTCTGCGGGGCCGCAGCGTCGGGGTCGATGCGGTTCAGATAAAGGGTGCGCGCGTCGGCGAAGACGTACTGCTGCCTCGCGCGGCTCACACGTTCCATGCCGGGCTGCTCTGCCCACGCGATGACGAGCAGATCTTCGTCATCGGAGACCTCGCAGGCCTCATCCCAGCCAGCGACTGACTTGCCGCTCTCCTTGAGCACGCGCGACGCGGCATCCATGAACCAGGTCTGCAGATCCTTGACTTCTGTCACGCCGCGGAGCGCCAGCCAGTCATCGATCTGCGGATCGGATGCCCACTGCTGATACGCGCACTCGTCGCCGCCGGTATGCACGTACGGTCCGGGAAATAGCTCTGCGATCCGGCGCATGACCGCGGCGACGAAATCGGCTGCGGCATCCGTCGGCCAGAGCAGATCGTTGCGGGCCGGCCAGTACATGTGCTCACGCATCGATCCCGCGGGGAGCGGAAGACCAGCGGGGCGACCGAGCTCAGGGTACGCCGCAATCGCAGCCGCCATATGGCCAGGCACATCGACCTCGGGGACGACCACGATTCTGTGCCGCGCGGCATGGGTGACGACCTCCGCGATGTCCGCGTCGGAGTAGTAGCCGTTCGTCCACTTCTGCGCGGCCTCGGCCATCGCACGCTCGCGAGTGTCGCCGAGGAGGGACTTGTATTCGTCGAACTGACCGCGCGGGAGCTGGGCGGCGACCTCGGTGAGACGCGGGTAGCCTGGCACCTCGAAGCGCCAGCCCTGATCATCGGTGAGATGCCAGTGCAGGCGGTTGAAGCCGTAGCGCGCGGCGAGATCGATGACCTTTTTGATCGTCGGAACAGACAGTCGAGTTCGGGCGGAGTCAACCATGAGTCCACGCCACGCGTAGCGCGACTCGCGCCCAGCGACGGGGCCGACGATAGGAGCGGGCAGCGTGCGCGACATCATCCCTGCACCGCTCTCGTCGGCACAGAGGTCGGGTAGTCGGCCAGCAGGGGAGAGTGACGGAGCACGGCAACGAGTGCGCCGAGGGCTCCAGCCTCTTCGCCGAGCTGTGACGCGCGGATCGCCGGAGGCTCGTCGAGCATCGGCAGCAGCTGATAGCCGATGACGCGACTGATATGGCGGAGCAGTTCGGGGGCGGCGTCGATGAGGTCTCCGGCGATGACGATTTCCGCGGGGTTCAGCGTCACAGCGACGGTGCCGAGTACCTCACCGATCGCGGTGGCCGCTTCGCGCAGTGCATCCGCGACGATCGGATCGGATGCCGCCACCGCCGCGCGCAGATCGTCGACGGTGTGCACTCCGGCATCCTGGCATCGCTCCAACACGGCGGGGATGGATGCGACGGTCTCGAGGCATCCGCGCTTGCCGCAGTGGCAGAGTGCGCTGCGGCCGACCACCGGGATGTGCCCGAGTTCGCCGGCGAAGCCGGAGGAGCCGGTGACCAGGTGACCGCCGACCACGAGGCCGCCGCCGACGCCGCCTGCCAAGCGCAGGTACAGCAGGTGCTCGGTGTGCTCGGCGCGACCCCAGCTCGCTTCCGCGAGAGCGGCGAAGCGGGTGTTGTTGTCTATCACGACGGTGCTGCCGAAGCGCGCGACGAAGGCGTCACGCACGGCGGCGGCCCCGTCATCAGCGCCTGCGCCCGCGCCTGCGTGGCCGCGGCGCGGAGTGGCAGGACTCAGTGGTCCGGGGAACCCGATTCCGATGCCCCGCAGTGCGTTGAAATGGATGCCGCGATTCGCTGCCATGCGATCGATCAGCGCCATGGATGCCGCGACTCGATCCGGCCAGGAGGTCTGCAGCGAGTATTCGACTCCGTCAGAGGCGATGATCTCGTGCGCGGCATCCGCGACGACGATCTGGCCACGGGTTCGACCGAAGTCGATACCCATGAACTGCCCGGCGGCTGGATCGAGCGCAAGCATCTCGGCGGGCCGGCCACGGCCAGTGCGTCGGGATGCGTCGGTTTCGGCCACGACGATTGCACCCCGCTCAAGCAGCGCGGAGGTGAGCTCGGAGAGCGTTGTGCGGGAGATGCCGACGCGCTTCGCGATCTCGGCGCGGCTCATTGCGCCGGACGCCCCGAGCACCTGCAGGATGCGGGCGAAATGCGTCTGCTGCCCGTAGGGCGTCGTGGTCATGCAGGCAAATCTAGACGGGAAGATTTATTCCAACAAGTAGGCGACAGAATTAACCGTGAAAAAGATTCGAGCGCTTTACATAATGGGGAGGCTGCCGTGACCAGACCTTCGCCATCCGCGTGACCGAGGCCACTGCAGGCCCCGGGTAGAATGGACATCATGCCTGAACCGAAAGCTGCCTCCTTCCCGAAGATCCGCGGGGCGCTGAAGTTCTACCAGGTCGCGTCGATCATCACCGGTGTCATGCTGCTTCTGCTGCTGGCCGAGATGATCCTGAAGTACAGCCCCATCCACGTCGAGCTCTTCGCCGGCGGATCGGGTGGCTTGCTCTGGTTCGCTGACGTCATCGTGGCGGACGGATGCCAGTGGTATTCGCTCTTCGTCCCCGGCGGCATGGGCTGCGAGCTCATCTCTGTGGGCGACGGCACGAACCTGTCGCTACTGATCCTCGTCGCGCACGGTTGGTTCTATGTTCTCTACCTGTTCGCCGTCTTCCGCCTGTGGAGCCTGATGCGCTGGCCGTTCAGCCGCTTCATCACTCTCGCGCTCGGTGGCGTCATCCCGGCACTCTCCTTCATCATGGAGATCAAGGTCTCTCGCGAGGTCAAGACCTACCTCGTATCCCGCGAAGCAGCGATCGCTGCAGAAGCCGCATCTGCAGAAAACCAGGAGGCAGCGCGATGAGCGCCGACACCGCACAGCGTCCCGTCCTTGTCGTCGACTTCGGCGCCCAGTACGCACAACTCATCGCGCGCCGCGTGCGCGAAGCCGGCGTGTACAGCGAGGTCGTGCCGCACACGGTCAGCGCCGCAGAGATCAGCGAGAAGAACCCGGTCGCACTCATCCTCTCCGGTGGACCGTCATCGGTCTACGAAGAGGGCGCGCCCTCGCTCGACAACGCGATCTTCGATCTCGGCATCCCGACTCTCGGCATTTGCTACGGCTTCCAGGTCATGGCGCGCGCACTGGGCGGTGAGGTCGCGAACACTGGCCTCCGCGAGTACGGCGCGACGGATGCTGCGCTCACCGGCGACGGCGGCGTGCTGCTCGGCGGGCTGCCGAACACCCAGAACGTGTGGATGAGCCACGGCGACCAGGTCGCCAAGGCACCCGAGGGCTTCGAGGTTCTCGCATCCACTGCCGACACACCTGTTGCTGCGTTCGGCAGTGCGGAGAAGTGCTTCTACGGTGTCCAGTGGCACCCCGAGGTCAAGCACTCCGACCACGGTCAAGCCGTCATCGAGAACTTCCTGCACAAGGCTGCAGGCCTTGCCGCAGACTGGAACAGCGGCAACGTCATCGAAGAGCAGATCGCCCGCATTCGCGAGCAGGTCGGCTCGGCTCGCGTGATCTCGGCGCTGTCCGGCGGTGTCGATTCGGCTGTTTCGACGGCTCTTGTGCACAAAGCGATCGGTGACCAGCTCACCGCCGTGTTCGTCGACCACGGGCTCCTCCGCAAGGGCGAGCGCGAGCAGGTCGAGAACGACTACGTGGCTTCCACGGGTGTGCGCCTGATTACGGTGGATGCCGCGGACACGTTCCTCGGCCACCTCAAGGGCGTCAGCGATCCAGAGCAGAAGCGCAAGATCATCGGACGCGAGTTCATTCGCGCGTTCGAGAAGGTGCAGCTCGATCTCGTCGCTGAGGCGAAGGCTTCCGGCGAGCCGGTCAAGTTCCTCGTGCAGGGCACTCTTTACCCCGACGTCGTCGAGTCCGGTGGGGGCACGGGGACGGCGAACATCAAGTCGCATCACAACGTCGGCGGTCTTCCCGAAGACCTCGACTTCGAGCTCATCGAGCCGCTGCGCACCCTCTTCAAGGATGAGGTGCGTCAGATCGGTCGTGACTTGGGTCTTCCCGAAGCGATCGTCGGACGGCAGCCGTTTCCGGGGCCAGGCCTCGGCATCCGCATCGTGGGTGAGGTCACCGCTGACCGTCTCGAGATTCTGCGTGAGGCCGACGCCATCGCCCGCGAAGAGCTGACCAAGGCGGGGCTCGACAACGAGATCTGGCAGTGCCCTGTGGTGCTGCTCGCCGATGTGCGCTCCGTGGGCGTGCAGGGTGACGGTCGTACCTACGGCCACCCGATCGTGCTGCGCCCGGTATCCAGTGAGGATGCCATGACGGCCGACTGGACTCGTCTGCCTTACGACGTGCTGTCAAAGATCTCCAACCGCATCACCAACTCAGTGCGCGACGTGAACCGAGTGGTGCTGGACGTCACGTCCAAGCCGCCGGGGACCATCGAGTGGGAGTGACGAAGTCGCGACCACTCGACCATGGGCACAGCGTGGCGCTCGACCGCGCCAGCGGGCGAGTGGGAGTAGCGGAGTGAGCGGAACCAGCGTGGGTTCCGTGCTGCCGGATGCTGAGTACCTCGTGCTCGCCAGCCGACTCATCCCCGATCTCGACGGTGGCTTCACCATCGCGGTGCTTCGTCGCGCACGGGATATGGCTGCGGCCGGTGCACGAGTTCGCGTGCTCACGGTAGACCCAGGAACTACCGAGGATCACGACGCACACCGTGCCGAATGGCGCCGCCGTGGGCTGCTGCCGGATGGCGTGGAACTGCGCAATCTCTTCGACGATGCCAGAGCGGATGCTGCGTGGCTGCGTGCCGCCGCGGTTCCGTTCGGGGGTGCGGGCGACGCGACAGACACCGGCGAAAGACGCGTCATTTCAGACGCGGCGGGCCGCACGGTGCTGGAGCTCCCGGTCATTGCAGGCGACCCGAACTGGCATTTGAGTGAAGCGCCGGTCATCGTGTGGGGCGTCGACGGTCCCATCGGCCGGTTGGCCGGTTTCGGGGCGCTCTACCGGGCTTGGGTGAACGCGATCGGCGCGTCGTCAGACGATGCTCCGGTCGTGATCTGCGAAGCGCGCCAGGTCGGTGAGCTGCTCGTCGCCGACGCAGCCCCGTTGCTGGACCCCGCCATGCTTCTGCTGCATGCCACGCACGCCTGCCACGTGCAGGCGCCGTATTACTGGGATTCACCGATGGATGCCGCATGGACGCGGTGGCTTGATATCGCCGATCGATTCGACGGCGTGCTCTGGCTGACTCCCTCTCAGCAGGCGGATGTGGAGCGCCGGGTCGGTCCTGGCATCCGCTCTGCGGTGGTGCCGCATCCGGTGCCGGCCACCGGTCCGAACGATCCGGTGCCTGGTCGCCTGGCGATGATGTGCTCGCTCATTCCTCGTAAGCGGGTCGATCATGCGATCCGCGCATTTGCGCGCGTCCGTCAGGTCGTTCCTTTTGCGCAGCTGCATGTGTATGGCGGGGGAGGCCTGCTCGATGAGCTGGAGCAGCTGAGCGCTGAGCTCGGAGTCTCCGAGGACGTCGTCCTCCACGGGCACGTACCTGATCTTGAGGATGCGTGGCGGGAAGCGGATGCATTCGTGCTCACGAGCGCCAATGAGGGGCAGGGGCTCGTTGTGCTCGAGGCGCTCGGACACGGCGTTCCTGTGATCTCCTACGACATGCCGTACGGGCCGGGGGACACGCTTGTCCACGGCGGAGGCATTCTCGTGTCCGACGGTGATGTCGATGCCCTGGCCTCTGCGATGCTCGAGGTGATTGGCGACCGGGATCGCCGCGCTCTGCTGGCGGCCGAGGCTCGTTCCGCAGCCGCGAACATGGATCCGGCAGCATCCATGGCGGCGCTCGGCGCTGTGGTTCGGGATGCCATTCGAAGCCCTGTATCGCGGCCAGGGCGCTGAACTGTTCTAGGGCAGCAATTCAGAGAGCATCACGATCAGCCGCGCTGCTTCACGCACGGTGACGCCGCGCGAATCCGGATAGACGCCGTCTGCGAGGATCGCACGGATCCCGACCTGCTCGGCCCCCTGAACATCGGCGATCGGGTTGTCGCCGACCATCCACACGTCGGCACCGGCATGGGAGGCCTCGAGCGCGTGCGCGAACATCGCCGGGTTCGGTTTCTCTATACCTACTGCCGCGCTGGTGATCGTGCGGGTCACCAGCGGCTCCAGCCCGAGCTGCTCCACGAGTAGCGGGAGCTCCGGGCCGTGGTTGCTGAGAATCACGTTCTCATACCCGGCGTCACTCACTGTCGTGAGCGCCTGGCATGCACCATCGACCAGCGTCCAGGCATCCGTTCGGTAGAACTCTCTTCCGACGAGGTCTGCTGCGCTGTTCGCGACGTCGAGCGCCACGCCAGCGCCGACGTACGCGCCGACGAAGACCGGATGCAGTCGTGCCCACCATTGCGATGCGGACAACGGTTCGGTAATGACGTCGGGGGAGTGCCAGGGGAAGCGAGACCTCAAGCCCAGCCGAAACGCTTCCTGGGCTATGCCGTGTGCGGGCGCGACGATGTCCAGGGCGTCCCGTAACGCGCCGGCGAACAAGCCATTCCGTTGCGCGAGTGTGCCGTCGAAGTCCCAGAACACCACGCGGCCGCCGCGTCTGCGCTCTCCGTTCATGCTTCTGACAATACTGAGAGCGGTCGTGGAACTTGAACTCGACTAGCAACCTGCCGCGGCGTCTCGTTGCTATTGTGCATCTCGTGCCTAGGGCATGTCTGACAATTGCCGGGGCACGGTCGTTCGGTAGAGTTTGGGAATGAACACAAAAGCGTTCGGTGCTCTTGCCGCCTGTATAGCTGGTCTCGCCGTACTTCTGTGCGGCTTGTCGGCGGCAATGGAACTGCCGATGCCGGTTGAGATCGTGATGATCGTCGGAGCCATCCTGCTGTTGGCGTCTGCGGGCGGGCTCATCGGCGCTGCGGTCGCCGCGCAGAAAAAGTCGACCGCTTAGGATGACTGGGACAGCCGCCGAGTCCAAGCGATTACCGCGTTGAGGACCACGGCGGCGCGGTAGACGATCGCGCGCTTGTCGTATCTGGTTGCCAGCCCTCGCCATTGCTTGACGTGGCAGTAGCGGCGCTCGATGACGTTGCGGTTCTTGTAATCTGCGGCGTCGAGGCCGACGGGTCTGCCGCCGCGTGATCCGCGCCGCTTGCGGTGTCCCTTCTGATCGTCAGGCTCGGGGATCACGGCCTTGATCCCGCGCGAGCGCAGATGCCCGCGGATCGCGCGGGAAGAATACGCCTTGTCTCCGCGTACCGCGTCCGGGCGGGTGCGTGGCCGGCCGACCGGTTGCGCGACGCGCAGATGCGCCATCAACGGCAGGAACATTGGCGAATCGCCGGCTTGCCCAGGCGTCAGCAGCGCGACCAGCGGGAGGCCGCTGCCATCGACGAGCTGGTGGATCTTCGTCGACAATCCGCCGCGGGAGCGGCCGACCGCGTGATCACGCGGCTCGACGGCTGGATTCGTGTAATTCGATCCAGCCCCCTGTGAGGCGCTTGGTGTTCGTCGCGTGCTGATGCGCGCGAGCGATCGTGGAGTCCGCCGACAGCGACCAGTCCACCAGACCGGCCTCATCAGCGGCAGCGGTGAGCTTGGCGAGCACCTTGTCCCAAGTCCCCTCCACCGCCATCCGGTGATGCCACGTCCACGCCGTCTGCCACGGCCCGAATACCTCGGGCAGATCCCGCCACGCGATCCCACACCGGTACCGGTAGACGATCGCCTCGACCATGACCCGAGCGTCAGCGAACGGGCGACCCTTGCGTCCCGTCGGTCGTGGCAGCATGTCCTCGATCAACAACCACTGAGCATCCGACAGCACCTGAAACCGCGACACCCTTACAGACTCTCAGTGCGCTGCCGATCCAATTGTCAGACACTGCCTAGCTCCATTGATTTGCACTTCCCGACACTCGCCGAAGTTCTCGGCGAGTGGTGGCGAGGCACGCACCCGGGTGGTGTGCCGCCGCACATCACTTTGCTCTATCCGTGGGTCGACGTTGTCACCGACGTCAAACTGCAGATCGTGCGGGAGATCGCGGCGTCTAGTGACACGACAGAGATCGTCTTCACAAGCGTCAGGTCGTTCGACGGTGTGGTGCATCTATGGCCGGAACCTCAGCAATTTTTGCGTGGGCTGGCGCACCGAATTGAGCGTGCGTTCCCGGACGTGCCGCCGTACGGCGGCACGATCCTTGACCCTGTTCCTCATCTCACGATTGCTCGGGCCCTACCCGGCAATGAGACGGAGAGGCTGCGGGAGGAGATTGGAGGCGCCTTGTCGGACTCTCTCCCGTTGCGAGTCCCGGTTCGCTCGCTCTCCGTCATGGAGCAGCAGTCGCGTGGGGGCTGGCAGACGATCTCCGACTTCCCGATGCGGCAGCGCTAACGTTCTACGAAGCGCGGGCAGGGCTCGCGCCCTGGATTTCGACCTCGACCTCTAAAAGTTGATCCCGCCCAGCGGCTTCGCTCCCGGGGCGATGGATGGGCGGCCCTGATGATTGAACATCATCAGTTGATGATCTCGCCCCGTTCGTCCGACTGGAGCGCACTAATACGTTCCTTCCACACCTGCAGAGCCTCCGGCGCCTGACGGGTCCACTCCGTGACTTCGCCGATCACCCGGAGCGGGGTCCTGCTGCGGTAGGAGCGCGTGGGGTTGCCGGGGAACTTCTTGTCGGTAACGTTCGGGTCGTTCTCGAAATCTCCGGTCGGCTCGACGACGTATACGCGCGGCGCACCGTCTCCGGCCGCGAGCTCCGCAGCGAGACCTGCCCCATTCGGAAGAGCGGTGAAATAGATGTGATTCATCACGACTTCGGGACGATAGTTCGATCTGAAACCGGCAGTGAGGAGCTCGCCGTTTAGGAGGTCTGCTTTCGTGCCGTGGAAGAACGGTCCGTCATCGAGGGATTGAGTCACGGGGACAGCATAGACAGAAGCTTCGCGTTGGTCTGCCGGGCCCCGTCCTCAGCACCGTTCTGCAAGAATCGGCTCACACCCGACATATCCCTTGTGAGCGGAGCCGTCGGCCCCGCCGTGAGGAGTGTCATGGGCCATCGACCTGATGACGTTGAGGCATGGTTCACGTCGGAGGTCGCGTCTCACCTTGATTCGGTCTATCGCTACTTTCTGAGGCGTGCAGTCAGGCAGGATGCCGACGATCTGACCGCCGAGGTGTTCGAGATCGCGTGGCGTCGACGCGATGATGTTCCCGCTGAGTGGATCTTGCCCTGGCTGTATCGCACGGCGGCTTTTGTGCTCGCTAACCATCGGCGCCGGGCACACGTTGTTCCGCTTCACCTCACGGATGCCCCGATCGATGGCGACCATGCGCAGCGGATCGCTGAGCGTGACGAGCTCGTGCGTGCTCTTACCGGGTTGTCGGAGCGTGACCGTGACATCTTGCTCCTGCACGCGTGGGAGGGTCTGACGGGCGCCGAGCTTGCCGAGGCGCTCGGGATCTCTCGCTCCGGCGCACAGGCTGCTCTTTCGCGGGCTCGTGGCCGGTTGCGAGAGCTGTGGACGCCGTTGATGCAAGATCGCGGCTCGCTCTGACATTGACCAAGTGAGACGGATGCTGCGAGGAGACGAGGCGGACCATGAACGAACCACATGCCGACGATGACATTCGTGCGGTACAGGCCGCGGATCCGGCCGTGGACGCCGTAGCCCCGGCTGGGCTGCGTGCTCGGGTCGCTGGCATACCTGCTGCCGACCGCACAGTCCCGGTCCGGCACCGACGCCGATGGCTCATGCCCATCGCTGCTGCGGGGGTGGCCGTCGCTGCGATCGGTGGCGGTTACGTCTGGGGTACGGGAGGGATCCACCTCGGTCCGGCGCCGGTACTGCTGGCGGTGGAGACCGGGACGCCGGATGATCCGGCAGCAGCTATCGAACTCGGTGACGACTCAGGCAACTCGTCGGGAATGGGCGGCGCTGAAATGGAGGGCGGAGCGCAAGGCTACTCGGTGAACGAAGATACTTTCGCCTGGTGGGGCAATCTCAACCGTCACCGCTTCATCGTGCCTGCCTTTGACTCGTCTCCGTCGCAGGCGAGGGCTTTTGCCGTTGACGCAGGTGCGCAGTACTCGGCGGAGGATACTGCGCGAATGGCGAGTGTGCTCGGCGTCGCGGGCGTTGTGCGCGAAAGCGAGTTCGACCAGGGGTGGATCGTCGGGGATTACTCCGGCGCCTACTTTGAGCTGTCGCTGTGGGGGACAGTGAGCTTCGGCGACGGCAGTCCCTATCCCGCGGACGTCTGCCAAAAGGCGGCGATCGCAGTGTATGGCGCCGGACAGCTCAGCGAGGAGGACACTCGGGCCTTCGACCAAGAGATGAGCCGGTGCATGGCCGACACGCCTCTGCCATCCGATGAGTTGGTGGACGAATCCGTCTCTCTTTTCCTCGCCGCGATCGGCCTGGATGAGGATGCCGTTCAGATCACCGTGACGCCGGATGAGTCAGGACGAACCGTCATGGCGACGGCAGCCATGGTCGTGGAGAGCAATGTGACCGAGCTCGCGGCGTACATCGAGGTCTCTGCGCAAGGACTCAGGTACGCATCCGGTCCGATTGGTGAGGTGGTCTCGCTCGGTGAATACCCGATTGTGAGCCCCGCCGAAGCGGCGGCGCGCCTCAATGACTCTGCATTCTCGCCGCGACTCGTCTCGTGGCCAGACCAGAGCGCACCCGCTGAATACTCGCCGCCCACCGCTCCGGCCAAAGTTCCCAACGCCGGCTCCGCCGTTCCCTGGCAGATCGCCGAACACGAGGTCGTCTCGGCCCGGCTGGGCCTTGCGCTGCTCCACGGCGCGAACGGTGGGCAGTACCTTGCGCCCACTTACGAGTTCACAGCCGACGATGACACCGTGTGGAGCATGATCGCCCTTGCAGAAGACGAACTCGACACGACAACGACCATGCCGGGCTGGTAACGGCGATGCTCCCTGACTCAATCGAATTGGTGATCTTCGACTGCGACGGTGTTCTCGTCGACAGCGAGATTCTGTCTGTGGAGGTCGACCGCCGGCTGCTGGCGGAGTTCGGATGGCACCTCACCCACGAGCAAATCGTGCACCGATTCGTCGGCAGATCGTCCGCCCACTTCCGTGCCGAGCTGGAATTGCACCTGGGACGCGCGCTACCCGACGACTGGGAAGAGCCGTATCTTCCCTGGTACGAGGACGCCTTCGAGCGTGAACTCGTCGCTGTACCCGGCGTAGAGGAAGCGATCGAACGAATCCCGTGGTCGATGTGCGTCGCGTCCAGCGGACCACATGAAAAGATCCGTCGAACTCTCGGGATCACGGGGCTTCACGCACGCTTCGAAGGACGGATCTTCAGTGCGACAGAAGTCACTGAAGGGAAGCCTGCCCCCGACCTGTTCCTGCACGCAGCCTCGCGCATGGGCGTGCCGCCTTCGCGGTGCGTCGTCATCGAAGACAGCCGGTTCGGTGTCGCCGCCGCACGCGCAGCCGGAATGCACGCATTTGGCTTTGCCGGTGGACTCACTCCCGCTGAATGGCTGCGAGGGGAGGACACGACGGTGTTCGACGACATGTCCGACCTGCCACGGCTGCTGGGGCTTCCCGAGCATCGACGACGCTGATCACAACGCTGCACGCAAGCCGATCCAACTGAGAATCCGTCGCGACGGAACTGGAATTTCGCAGATCGAAAAACTTTCTGCCCTCGTGTCGATCTGGGCTCTTCCCGTTCGACGTCTTCAATGAGAGGGTCGAAAACGACCCGGCGATTGAAGGAGAACAATCATGAAGTTCATGCTGATCATGCGAGCGACCGACGCGGCCGTAGAGGCGTACAAGAACGTCCCCTTCGAGCAGGTCATTGAGGCCATGGGCAAGTACAACGAGTCGATGATGAAGGCGGGCGTGCTGCTCGCCGGTGAGGGGCTGACCGACGCCGCAGAAGGCTTCGTCGTCGACTTCTCGGCAGAGGCGCCCCTCATCACAGACGGCCCCTACGGTGAGACGAAGGAGCTGTTCAACGGCTTCTGGATCATTGAGGTCTCCACTCGCGAAGAGGCTGCGGAGTGGGCAGGACGCGCCCCTCTGGGTCCCGGCTCGTTCCTTGAGGTGCGCCGTGTGACCGGGGCGGAGGACTTCCCGGCCGACAACGAGTGGATCGAGAAGGAAGAAGGCTGGCGCGAAGAGCAGGCCGAACGCGCTCAGCAGTAATGACCGATCAGACTGGCGCGGCGATGGTGCGCTCCACCGAAAAGGTGGAGCGCACCATCGCCGCGGTCTGGCGCATTGAATCGGCCAAGATCGTCGCTACGCTGACCCGCATGGTCGGCGACTTCGGTCTCGCCGAAGACCTCGCCCAGGAATCGCTCATCGATGCGCTGAAGCAGTGGCCGAACGAGGGCGTGCCTCGAAACCCGGCGGCATGGCTCACGGCCGTCGCCAAGCGCAAGGCGATCGATGGATGGCGCCGCCAGGAACGCTACGACGACCGCATAGCCGGAATCGCTCACGATCTAGAACGTGAACAGGCGGATGCCGCGGATGCCGATCCCTGGGACCCCGACGTCATCGACGACGACGTGCTGCGGCTCGTCTTCGTATCGTGCCATCCGGTGCTCGCTCGCGAAGCCCGCGTGGCTCTGACGCTGCGTGTCGTCGCTGGCCTCAGCAGCGAGCAGATCGCCCGTGCGTTCCTGGTGCCGGTCGCGACAGTGCAGCAGCGCATCGTTCGGGCGAAGAAGACGTTGACCGCGGCGAACGTGCCCTTCGAGGTGCCGCCCCGCGAGGAGTACGCCGAACGACTGAGCGCGATTTTCGGCGTGCTGTACTTGATCTTCAACGAGGGGCACGCGGCGAGCAGCGGCTCGAACTGGATGCGCCCCGAACTCAGCGCAGAGGCCATCCGCCTTGCTCGCGTACTCACCTCGCTCGTGCCGAAAGAGCGCGATGCCCACAGCCTGCTCGCTTTGATGGAACTCACGGCCGCGCGTTTTCCTGCCAGATTGGATGCGAAGGGCGAGCCGGTGCTCCTGGCAGAACAGGACCGATCTCGCTGGGACCGCGGCGGCATCTCGCGCGGCCGCGTGGCGCTGGCCAAAGCCGACGCGCTAGGTGGCGGACGCACGGCCTATGCGCTGCAGGCCGCGATTGCCGAGTGCCATGCGGTCGCAGCATCCATCGATGACACCGACTGGGAACAGATCGTCGTGCTCTACGAGGCGCTCGGGCGCATTGCGCCCTCACCTGTCGTTGCGCTCAACAGGGCAGCCGCTGTCGCAATGGCCACTGGCCCGGCGTCTGCCCTCCGCATTATTGACAAGCTCGTGGCATCCGATGCTCTCAAGGGGTATCACCTGCTGCCGGCAACCCGCGGGGAGATGCTGCTGCGCCTCGGGCGCAAAGAAGAGGCGCGCTCCGAGTTCGCCACCGCCGCGAGACTCGCGGGGAACGACAGGGAGCGCGCCCTTCTGGAAGCTAAAGCCTCCGGGTCGGTCTAGTCGCGGACCTTGTTGCCGCGGCCGACGATCAGACCGTAGATCAGCAGCACGATGATCGCGCCACCGATTGCGAGAGCCCAGGTGCCGAGATCGAAGAACTGTTCAAGGCCTCGATTGAACAGCAATCCGCCGATCCATCCGCCCAGAAAAGCACCCACGACGCCGAGTAGCAGAGTCACGAGCCAACCGCCGCCCTGTTTGCCGGGCAGAATCAGCTTGGCGATCGCACCGGCGATCAGCCCGAGAATAAGAAATGCAAGAAATCCCATGATTTGTGCTCCTTTTCTGTAGCGGTGAGATCACAATGCTCCTCTCATCGACGCAGCGCCAGGCCCTTGCGCGCGTGTCGTGGATATGACAAAGGACCCCGTCTCTGAAGAGACGAGGTCCTTTGGTGATTGGTGTGACGAGGTCAGTTGCTGCCGCGGACGATCGCGATCATGCGCAGGATCTCGACGTACAGCCAGACGACCGTGACCATGATGCCGAAGCCGCCGAGCCAGCCGTACTTGCGAGGTGCGCCGTTGCGTACGCCCTGCTGGATCTGGTCGAAGTCCATGACCAGCGAATATGCGGCCATGAAGACGACGAGAACACCGAGAATGAGGCCGAGCGGGATGCCCATGATCGTCATGCTGCGCAGGCCGAATGCCTGGCCGGCCGGGAGAACATTGGTCCACATGAGCACCAGGTTCAGCACGGAGAAGACAAGGTAGCCGACCATCGCGATCATGAAGATCTTCGTCATCTTCTTGGAGGCGCGGATCTTGCCGCTGGCAAAGAGTGCGAGCGTCACGCCGACGACCGCGACCGTCGCGAGAGTCGCCTGAAGGACGATGCCGGGGTTGAAGGTCTCGAAGAACGCCGAGATGCCACCTACGAAAAGACCCTCAAGTGCGGCGTAGGCGAAGATCAGTGCAGGACGGATCTTCTTGCGCGAGGTGAAAACGATGACCATCGCGAGGACGAATCCGCCGAGCGCGCCGACGATCATGGGCAGCATGTTCGCTTCGCCGGTGGCCGGAAGCGTGCTGAGTGTCCAGACCCAGCCAACGACAGCCGTGACCAGGAGGATGGCGAAAAGACCAGCGGTCTTCCAGACGGTGTCTTCGACACTCATCCGGTCGGTCTCGATGGCGCCAGCCGGGGGAGCGGCGTACATGCCCTCCAAGCGCGCGTTGGCGGCAGCATCCACACCAGCGTGCTGGAGCGAGGCGGCCTGAGCGCCCTGGGCAGCCTGCGAGCTACCCGGATAGGTTGCGACGTTGCGCGGATCCTGCTTCTTGAACGCCGGATTATTGAATGCGAAATTGCTCATTTGTGGGCCTCACTCCGAGGGGATATAGGTCGCTTTCCTCTACGATACCGGGCGATCTCTCGGCATGGCGTGTTCTACGCTGAGAGCATGCCCAGGAAGTTCCCCCTCGTGATCGGTCATCGGGGCGCCCCTGGTTACCGTCCGGAGCACAGCCAGTCGTCGTATGAGCTCGCGCTGGCCATGGGCGTGGACGCCGTGGAGCCTGACGTCGTCGCGACCAAGGACGGCGTGCTGGTCGTTCGGCACGAAAATGAGATCTCCGGCACCACCGATGTCGCGGATCACCCCGAGTTCGCCGATCGAAAGACGACCAAGCGCATCGACGGGCAGCCGTTGACCGGTTGGTTCACCGAGGATTTCACCTGGGACGAGCTCGCCCTGTTGCGCGTGACCGAGCGGTTGCCGGCTGTTCGTGCCTCGAGTGCTTCCTTCGACAGAGCGCAAGGCATCCTTCGCCTGATCGATGTGCTGGATCTCGTGCGGGCAGGCTCCGCCGAGCACGGGCGAGAGATCGGCGTCGTCCTCGAGATCAAGCACGCCACGTACTTCGCGAGCATCGGACTCGACCTGGTGCCGCTGATCGTGCGTGATCTGAAGGATGCCGGATGGGCTGAAGGCGAGCTGCCACTCGTCATCGAGGCGTTTGAGTCCACGGTGCTCGCGCAGTTGCGGGCACACGGCATCCCCGCGTCGTACATCTACCTGATTGAGGCATCCGGCCGTCCATACGACCAGCTGGTCGCCCACGGTCGCCAGGCCGCCACATACAAGGCGACGGTCACGCCGGCCGGTTTGGACGCGTTGGTCGGCAAAGTCGACGGCATCAGCGTCAACAAGCGGATGCTGCTCGCCAAGGGGAACACGATCGTCGACGATGCGCACAAGCGGGGGCTCAAGGTTTTCACCTGGACGGCCCGCCCTGAGAATGCTTTCCTCTCGGCGGAGTTCCGCGGCGACGGCGGCAAGCCCGAGTTCGGCGACTATGAGTCGGAATGGGCAGTGATCGCGCGCACCGGGGTGGACGGGGTCTTCGTCGATCATCCCGATCTCGGGGTGGCGTTCTTCCGCGGCTGAGCGTCTGCCGCGAGTCGCGTGGTGCGGCGTCCCGGTGATGCCAGACTGACGGCATGAGCGGAATCGTCGCTGACGGTGTCAGCAGATCCTTCGGCCAGGTGCAGGCTGTCCGAGACGCGAGTTTCCAGGCCGCGCCGGGACGGGTGACGGGCCTGATCGGGCCGAACGGAGCAGGAAAGACCACGCTGCTGCTGATGCTGGCGTCTCTGCTCGCGCCTGACACCGGCACGATCCGGATCGGGGAAATCGATCCGCTTGTCGATCCGCTGGGTGCGCGTCGCCTGCTTGGCTGGATGCCGGATGCCCTCGGCGCCTGGCCGTCTCTCACTGCCAGGGAGACGATCGTGACCACCGCACGGCTCTACGACATCGAACGGTCAGCGGCGCAGGGACGCGCTGCTGAACTGCTGACGCTGGTCGGCCTCGCAGATCTCGCGGATGCTCCGGCGAAAGTGCTCTCGCGTGGACAGAAGCAGAAGCTGGGCTTGGCCCGCGCGCTCGTGCACGACCCTCAGGTGCTGCTGCTGGACGAGCCGGCATCAGGTCTCGATCCGGAAGCACGCGTGCAGTTGCGGGTGCTGCTGAGGCGGCTCGCGGGCGAAGGACGCACGGTGCTGATCTCGAGCCACATCCTCTCCGAACTCGAAGAAGTCATCGATGATGCGGTGTTCCTCGTTGCAGGATCCGTCGTGGATGCCGCGCCGTCACAGTCGGCGATCCGCGCCTGGCGCATTCGTCTTGCAGGATCCGGAGAGCAGCAGTTGCGTGTTGACGCCGATCGGGTCGCCACGGCGCTGTCCATGGCGCCAGAGTCGCTCGGCATCGATCGAACGGCCCTGCTCGTCGGATTCGCGTCCGAGCTGGCGGCGGCCGATGGCCTGCGCAGGATCGTGGAGGCAGGTCTTGCGGTGAGTGAGTTCGTGCCCGCGCAAAGTGCGCTGGAGCATACGTTCCTCAACCTGCCACGGACGGAGGCCGGATCATGACCATGGCACACATCGGCACCGTTGCCCGCCTTGAACTCACGCAGCGCCTTCGCAGCGTCGGTTGGTACATCCTGCTCGGGATCTTCGCCGTGATCCTGCTCGCCGTCACCGGCCTTGCCTTCGCGGTGTATTCGTATAGCGGAGCGACTGGCGCGGGGGTCTACTCGATCGTCGTCAACGTGGTGTTGTTGCTCGTGGTCCTGGTCTCCCCGACGCTCAGCGGAAACGCCATCAACGGCGATCGTGAGGCGGCGACGCTCGCCGCGGTGCAGGTGACCGCGGCATCCACCGGCGACATCATGCTCGGCAAGCTTCTGGCAGCAATCGCGACCGGGGCTGTCTTCCTCGTCGTCGCACTGCCATTTCTGGCGGTCTCGCTGATTGGCGGCGGAGTGCACCCGGTGACTCTGGCCGTGTCGCTGCTCGTGCTCGCCGTCGAGATCATCATCGTCGCGGCGATCGGGGTGGGACTCAGCGGACTCATCGCGCGCCCGCTGTTCTCTGTCGCCGCAACATATCTCGTCGTGGCGGCGCTGACGATCGGCACTCTCATCGCGTTCGGGCTGGGTGGAACGGCGTTGCGCAGCGAAGTCACCAGCTACAACCGCCCTTACGACAACTTCGGAAACGTGGACTGCGAGCGGTGGGACAGTTACACCTACGAGACACCGCGATTCGATCGGGTCTG
Source organism: Microbacterium sp. Y356 (assembly GCF_059445355.1). NCBI lineage: Bacteria > Bacillati > Actinomycetota > Actinomycetes > Micrococcales > Microbacteriaceae > Microbacterium > Microbacterium sp. Y356. Next base: position 825,924 of record NZ_JCAIUE010000001.1, on the reverse strand, counting down.
GTGGGCGCTCGCAGCCAATCCTTTCGTGGTGCTGGCCGATGCCACGCCCACAGTATTCGATTCGAACGGATGGCCCGTCGACCTGTTCGGCCAGATCAAGTACGGCCTGCGCAGCGCACAGCAGCCGCCTTCGGAGTACCGCTGGGATGAGTGCGCGGGACTGGGGAGCGACACGATGCCCACGGCAGAGGAAGTCATCGACAACAGTGTGCCGAGCTGGTTCGTCGGCCTCGGTATCCAGATCGTGATCGCCGGTGGGCTGTTCGCCGGCGCGTGGGCCCGCACGCGCACGCCAGCACGCATGCTACCGCCGGGCACACGCATCGCTTGAGCTGTCAGGGCTGGTCATCTGGCGTTCACTCGGCGTACACCCTGCCGACGCGGAGACGTAAGCGCGACTCGATGTTCTGGAGGCACCCTGCCCGCCTCTTGACTATGGAGTCATATGTCCCGCCTGCAACGCGGACTCGCGACGACAGCCGTGTGCGCACTCAGCGCCGCTCTGCTGCTCGCTGTTCCCACCTCTGCCCTTGGTGCCGAGCCTGAGGCATCCGCCTCGGGCGTCGTCCTCAACGAGATCATCTACGACGACATCTCTGGTATCGACACTGACAGTATCGAGCTGTACAACGCTGGCGGCGCTGCAGTTGACATCAGCGGGTGGAGGCTCACGGACGACAAGAACGAGGACTCCGGCGTGCTGTCCGTCGGCACCGTTCTCGAGCCCGGCGATTTCCTTCTGCTGCAGAAGGACGTCGGCTTCCCCTTCGGGCTCGGCAAGGGTGATGCTGTCGTGCTGGCTGATGCATCCGGCACCGTGATCGACTCGTACACATACGAGAACACCGCGCCGATCGCAGTCTGGGCGCGCTGCCCCGATGGCACCGGCGACTGGGCGCATGCGACCACCGCGACGCCCGGCGCCGCCAACGACTGCACGGAGCCGGCGGTCCCCGGATCGGTCGTGCTCAATGAGGTCGACTCCGGGCCTGCCGACTGGGTGGAGCTGTACAACCCGGGAACCGAGCCCTTCGACATCTCGGGCTACGAGATTCGCGACAACTCCGACGACCACCGCTGGGCATTCCAGAATGGCACGTCAATCGCGGGCGGGCAGTTCCTCGTGGTTGAGGCGACCTCGCTCGGAATGGTTGGTGGAAAGCTCATGCGCTTCGACGCGCCGATCGGCATCGGCAGCGCCGACGAGATCCGCCTCTTCGACAGAGCCGGCAAAGAGATCGATGGTACCGGCGCATGGGAGGGTCATGCCAACATCGACGGTGACGAGATCGCGGCCACACTCGCGCGCTGTGTCGATGGCGTCGGCGCCTTCGTTCTCGCGTATGCAACACCGGGTGCGGCAAACAGCTGCGTCGTCCCGCCGACGATCGCCATCAACGAGGTCGAGTCCGACGGCGAGCCGGACTGGGTGGAGCTCGTCAACCCGACCGACGCTGCACTCGATGTCTCCGGCATCATCGTGAAGGATAACGACGACTCGCACGAGTACCTCATCTCTGAGGGCACCAGCATCCCCGCGGGCGGCTACCTCGTGCTCGACGACCTCGGCTTCGGAGTTGGCAAGAACGACACGGTCCGTGTCTTCGATGGCGACCAGCTGGTCGACTCGACCTCGTGGGGCGAGAGTCATGCGGCCACGACTTGGGGGCGCTGCCCCGACACCAACGGACCCTTCGCGGTGACTGCAGAGTCCACCCCGGGTGCTGCGAATGTGTGTGCCGGTGAGATTGCAGATTCACCGTGGCCCGGCTCCGCAGACGTGCGGGTGCTCGACACGGTGCCGACCTTCTTGGAGGACAGCTCAGGGCTCGATACTCAGGAGACCGCCGACGGCACGTTCCTCTGGGCCGTCGACAACGGCGAGGGGCGCATTTGGAAGCTGGACGCCTCGGCTGACGGCTCGGTCGCGCTTGTCGAGGGTTGGGAAGACGGCAAGCGGGTGCGTTTCCAGAAGGATGCTGATGCACCGGATGCTGCTGGCCCCGACACCGAAGGCATCACCGTCGACGGTGAGGGCCTCGTCTATGTAGCATCCGAGCGCGACAACAGCGTGAAGGGCGTCAACCAGAACAAGGTGCTGCAGGTCGATCCGAATGAAGCGGGCCCCGACCTCATCGCGCTGAACGAGTGGGACCTCACCGAACTGCTTCCGGCAGTCGGAGCGAACCTTGGTATTGAAGCGGTCGAGTGGGTGTCGGATGAGGTGCTCGCAGGGAAGCTCTTCGACGACAACACGCAGGCATCATACGACGCGTCGGCGTACGAGGGCGATGGGCTGTTCTTCGTCGCGGTTGAGGACGGCGGTGGCGTGTACGCCTTCGCGCTCGCCGCGGATGGCTCGGCGCGGCTCGTCTCGACGATCGATCCTGGACTCGCCGGGGTCATGAGCCTGGACTACGACTCCGTGCTCGGAGTGCTGTGGTCTGTGTGCGATGACGGATGCCAGGGGCGCTCCGCGCAGATCACGCTGAACGGCACGGCTGATCCCGGTATCGCGCACTTCGCGCGACCGGCAGGTCTGCCCGACATCAACAACGAGGGCTTCACCACGGCGCCGGCTTCGCTCGCGGTAGACGGTCAGCGTCCGGTGTGGTGGTTCGCCGACGGCTACGCCTCTGAAGCGCTGCGCACCGGCACGCTGCCGGGTGGCACCGAGCCTGGTGAGCCGACGGAGCCGACCGAACCCGGTCAGCCGACGGAACCGACTGCGCCCGGCACCCCGGGAACTCAGATCCCGCCGCTGCCTGGTGCCGATCTCGTCAACGGAAATAGGGGCGGTGCAACGGTGAGTTCCGCTGTCGCAGCGCCCGGCGACCGCGTGACGATCACGGTCGCCGCGCAGCACGCCGGCGTGGACGTCGCTGTCTGGATGTACTCCGACCCGGTATTGCTCGCCAACGGAACATTGAACGCCTCGGCCTCGATCAGCGTCAGCATCCCGAAGGATATTTCTGTTGGGGCGCACCGGATCGCGGTCTACTCGGTTGCTGGTGACCTGCTCGGCTGGGTGGACATCCAGGTTGAGTCAGACGGGGCGCTGGCGGCCACCGGCTCCGAGTTCCCGGTCGGCAACGCCGTACTGGCGCTCGGGCTGCTGCTCGCGGGCGCGCTCGCAGTGACTCTGCGACGACGCACGCAGCGGGCCTGATAACAAGCCAAAGGCGCGAGGAGCAACAGGCTCCTCGCGCCTTTGGCGTTTCATCCGGGAACTTGAGCATATATATTCCTAGCCTGATATGCTTAGGCATATGAGAACTACCGTCATTCTTCCTGACGAGCTCTATCGCCAGGTGAAGGAGCGTGCCCGCCGCGATGACCGCACCGTGACGTCTTTCCTTGAAGAGGCGTTGCGGCGGGCGCTAGTGGAGCGCGGTGGAGTCAGGCCCGACTTCCGGATTCAAGCCTTCCATCCTGCAGTCGGAGCTGGCGGGGTGCAGCCCGGTGTCGACCTCAACAGCAACGCTGTGCTCGAAGACCTGATGGACGCGGACGACTTCACTGTCACGAGCGTTCGTGCTCAGCCGGAGGCTCGTGCATGAAGATGCCCGATGTGAACATTCTTGTCCACGCCCACCGGCACGACTCCGTCGAACACGAGTGGATGGCGCTCTGGTTACAGGAACATGTGAATGCGGATGAGCAGCTCGGTCTTGCGGATTCCGTCATCTCTGGATTCGTTCGAGTCGCAACGCACCGTCGGATCTTCTCGGAGCCCACGCCGCTCGTCGTTGCTCTCGCGCAGGTCGAGGCGCTCCTCCAGCATCCAGGGGTCACACGAATTAGCGCGGGGACGCGGCACTGGGAGATCTTCTCCGGACTATGCCGGGGTGCCGATGCCCGCGGGAACTTGGTCAGCGATGCCGCGCATGCGGCGGTCGCGATCGAGCACGGTGCCACAATCGTTACCCTTGACCGCGATTTTGCTCGATTCCCCGGGTTGCGATGGGAAGTTCCGTCGACCTGACGCCCATCACTTCGAGTCGAAAGGCCCCCGACGTGTCGAGACGATGTCCTTGCCCAGCGGCATGAGCGAGATCGGCACCATCTTGAAGTCGGCGATGCCCATCGGGATACCGATGATCGTCACGCACAGCGCGATGCCAGAGACGATGTGTGCGATGGCCAGCCACCAGCCTGCGAGGATGACCCACACAACGTTGCCGAGGAACGCACCGACGCCGCTACTGGGCTTGTCGACGATCTGACGACCGAACGGCCAGAGGGCGTAACCGGCAACGCGGAAGGAAGCGATCCCCCAGGGGATAGTCACGATCAGCACGCACAGAATGATGCCGGCGAACATGTATCCCAGAAACAGCCAGAAGCCGGACAGGACCAGCCAGATGATGTTGAGGATCGTACGCATGTGAATGATTGTGGCATCCGCTCATGGGAATGCGCCAGGGCCAGCAACGTCGGTGCCGCCGCTTAGACTCGAAGAGCCATGACCGATGCCCCTCTCATTGTCCCCGAAACGTCCGGCCCTCGATCTTCACAGCCGGGAGACCAGGACGACCTCCTCGCAGGTCTGAACCCGCAGCAGCTCGATGCGGTGACCCATCGCGGCCCCGCGCTACTCATCGTCGCCGGTGCCGGCTCCGGCAAGACCAGCGTGCTCACCCGACGCATCGCCTCTCTGCTGCGAGGTCGTGAGGCATGGCCGAGCCAGATCCTCGCGATCACCTTCACGAACAAGGCCGCCGGTGAGATGCGCGAGCGCGTCTCAGGAATCGTCGGCGAGGCTGCGCGCGGCATGTGGATCTTGACGTTCCACGCCGCCTGCGTGCGCATCCTCCGCCGAGAAGCCGAGCACTTCGGCTTCACCAAGGCGTTCACAATCTACGATTCTGGCGACTCGCGCGCACTGATCAAGCGTTTGGTCAAGGAACATCAGGCCGACGCATACGGGTTGACCCCGGCATCCGTGCAGTCGCGTATCTCGAAATTGAAGAACGAGCTGGCGGATGCCGAGTCCTATGCGCGCGATGCGAACATGAGCGACCCTGCCGAGCGACTGTTCGTCGAGATCTTCGCGGATTATCAGCGCAACCTGCGTAAGGCCAATGCATTCGACTTCGATGATTTGATCGGGCAGACGGTCTATCTGTTCCGCGCGTTCCCGAAGGTCGCTGACACCTATCGTCGCCGCTTCCGGCACATCCTGGTCGACGAATATCAGGACACCAACCACGCGCAATACTCGCTCATTCACGAGCTGACGCGCCCGGTGTCGGCCGCGGCGCCAGATCCGTATGCCTCTGACGGCATGATGATCTTCGAGCCAGAAACAACGCCCGAGATGGAGGGCGCATCGCTCACCGTCGTCGGTGACTCCGACCAGTCGATTTACGCGTTCCGCGGTGCTGACATCCGCAACATCAGCGAGTTCGAGCGAGACTTCCCCGGAGCCAAGGTGATTCTGCTCGAGCAGAACTACCGCTCGACGCAGAACATCCTCTCTGCTGCGAACGCCGTGATCGGCAACAACTTCGACCGCAAAGACAAGAAGCTCTGGAGCGACAAGGGTGCAGGCGACAAGATCGTTGGCTTCACCGGGTACTCGCAGCACGATGAGGCTCAGTTCGTCGCCGACGAGATCGATGCGATGCACCGTGCAGGCATGCCGTACTCCGAGATGGCGGTGTTCTATCGCACCAACTCGCAGTCACGTGCGCTGGAGGAGATCTTCATCCGTTCTGCGGTGCCCTACAAGATCATGGGTGGTACGAAGTTCTACGAGCGCGCCGAGATCAAGGACGCACTCGCCTACCTCGTGTCGGTCGCGAACCCGGCAGACGAGATGGCGGTGCGGCGCGTCCTGAACAAACCGCGCCGCGGCATCGGTGACGTCACCGAGACCGCGATCGCGCGCTTCGCCGAAGACAACGCCATCAGCTTCCGTGAAGCGCTGTCGGTGCCGGGCCAGCTCGGGGTCGGCCCGAAGATTCAGGCCGGGATCGGTCAGCTGGATGCGGTGCTGAAGGAAGCGACCGCACTCATGCTCCCCGCCTCCGGCGAGGTGCCAGCGCCCACGGTCGTCGCCGACGGCCTGATCCTACTGTTGGCAAAGAGCGGTTATCTCGATTCGCTGCGAGCCAGCCGTGATCCACAAGACGAAGCTCGCGTCGAGAACCTCGACGAGTTCGTGGCAGTCGCCAAGGACTTCGCGCGCAACAACCCTGACGGCACGCTCATCGACTTCCTCACCGAAGTGACGCTGGTCTCTGCCGCAGATGATCTGGACGACGAGTCCGGCTCCGTGTCGATGATGACGATGCACACGGCAAAGGGCCTCGAGTACGACGCGGTGTTCGTCACGGGCGTCGAAGAAGATCTCATCCCACACCGCATCTCGGCAGGGGAGCCGGGTGGCCCGCAGGAAGAACGGCGACTGTTCTACGTCGGAATCACCCGTGCCCGCAAGCGTCTACACCTGTCGCTTGCGATGACTCGCGCGCAGTTCGGTGAGGTGACCGTCGCCATGCCGAGCCGGTTCCTGCAGGAGATTCCGGCAGATCTCGTCGACTGGCGCCAGTCACCAGGAGACGTGAACTCTCGGGGCGGCATGCAGTCGCGTGCGCTGAACGCACGGCGTAGCGGTGGATTCAGCGGCGGCTCAGGCGGAAACGACCGATTCGCCGTCAAGCCGCTGGCTGCGCGTGAAGGGCTCAAGCCGCTGTCGACATCGATGGACAAGTTCCCCAACATTGTCACCGGCAAGGTTCGCGACAATGGCGATCTCGAACTCGCAGCGGGCGATCGCATCCGTCATTCTGACTTCGGTGAGGGTCGAGTGGATGCAGTGACCGGCGAGGGCGCGAAGCGCATTGCCCATGTGCGATTCGACTCCGCGGGTTTGAAGAAGCTCCTCATCAAGATCGCTCCGATCGAGAAGCTGTAGACGGCACGCGAGATACCTCGACGCTGCCGGGCCCACGTTAGGCTGACAGATATGGCTTTGTTCTCCCGCCGCAAGAAGACCGACGACGCTGCCCCCGAGGCGCAGGCACCCCTCGAGGCTGATGGCCCCGACGCGGAAATCGCCGCGGTGGAAGCACCCAGCGAACCGGTACCGCAGATCGGCATCTCTGTGCAGGCATTCCGTGGCGTCGGTGCTGACGCCGGCCCTGAGGTGAAGCTTCCCGACCCGAACGCTCCCGCACCTGCCCGCAAGCCCACTGCACCGCAGCCCCCGCCATCCACTCCGACAATTCCTGAGAAGCGCACTCTTCCGCTCGCACCAGCGCTGCCGCCAGAGCAGACCGAATCAGTTCCGGGCATGAAAGACAACGTGCTGCTACGCACGGCCCTTGCCGAGCTCAAGGAAGGCCCGAGCAACGAACAGCTGATCGGCGTGCTGCGCCAGATGTTGCAGGGGCACCTCTTCCTGCGCGTGCACGGCGATGCTCGCACGCAGATCGCCGAGGGAAAGCCCCTTTCGGTTGCCGTTGTTCGTGACGGCGAGCGTGCGTTCATGCTTGCGTTCAGCTCGGCAGTCGCGGTACGCGATTCGGTGCAGCGCGAGACTGACCCGACGGCAACATCCGCGGTGGCTCAGCCTGTGACGGCGGTGCTTGAGCAGGTGGTCTCCGGTAAGTTCAGCGGCCTCATCATCGACAACGCCTCTGGCGTGCACCGCGCGGTGTACCCGACTGAAGTGCTGGCGAAGGCGCTCGAGCAGGGCGATGCGGGCATGACGATCAAGACCCTTCTCGCTGCGCCCCGCGAGCAGGACACCGTGCGCAAAGTTGGCGCTGCGCTCGCCAAGACCAAGGTCTGGGTCGCAGTCAACGATGGCACCGGCGGCGGAGCGGTCGGTATCGCCGAGGCGCACACTGCTGATGGCAGGCGCTTCCTGCAGGTGTTCTCGCACCCGCTCGAGGTCGTGGCGCTCGGTCGTGCAGAAAAGCCGCTGCCGTTCACGCCGGAGCAGCTTTCGAAGGTGCTCTCCACACACAGTGAACTGGCCGGAGTGCTCGTCGATCCCGCCGGACCATCGATAATGGTGGAGCGCGACGCGTTGGCCGAGGTTCTCGTGCTGGCCGTCGACCTCGGCGACTGATCCGTTTCGCGCACAGCGAGGCGTGAGCGGTCGCTGCGCGCAGGTCAATCGATCCAGAGCACGACGCCGGTCATGCCACTAAGCACAGCCGCGACTCCTGCGCGAACGGCATCAGCGCAGCGCTCAGGCGTGAATGTGCTCTCGTCGAATTCTGAGGATGCTGTCACCCCGTGTCCACGAAACGACGCCCCGGTCCAATCGACGGCAGTGACATTCTCGGTAGGCTCCGGAACCTCGGCGCCCACGACGAGGAACTGCTCGTCGAGGTGATGCGCAGATACCGTGGCAAGAGGGTCGATCAGGTCGTTGCCGGCGCTGATGATGAGCTCGGGGTGCATTTCCATCGCGTCGGTGATGCTGCCGATCAGATCATCATCTGACGAGATCTCGCGGAGATCTACGTCCTCCTGCTCTGCCCAGGAGCGCACCGCATCGGCCACGGCCACGGCTGCGGCGTCTTCACCCGCTGTCAGCAGCACCACGCGGTATCCGGCGGGTGCGTGTGCGCTCTGCCATGAGCCGTTGGTGGGTATCACCGTGGCTTCCGGGCTGGGCTCAGCCGTCGGGATGAACCCCGGTCCTGGGGTGCCTTCAGCTGTCGGCGCGGGCCGCAGATCAGCCCAATCGGTAGACGCGCATCCGCTGAGCAGTACTGCGCAGAACATGAATGGGGCCACGACGCGGAAGCCTCGGCGCACAGATACTTCCTTCGGTAGAGCTACTCGGGGGTCGGTCAACTCTTCCACCCGCACCAACCGAGACCGGGGCGGTTTGCCCGCTGTTCTCCCCGCTACACCCAACCGTTCACCTTCACACGCGAGTCTCCCCAGCGATGAAAACTTCCCCCCACTCCTCGCATCCCATTTCGCGTCGGTCACGACGATTTCGCGCATTCGTCACCGGTGGTCTTGCGATCGCCGCGCTCGCCGTCGGCGCAGCATCCGCCTCCGCGCACGGGTTCACCTCCGTCGTCCACGCCGACCTGAGCGCAGGGGAGGAGCAGGGGCACGTCGCCGTCGAGCTGCAGCTGGAGTATGACCTGCTCGTCGTCTCCGCTGCCGACGCTGAACAAGACGATTTGCTCTTCGAAGACGGCATGTATGCCTTCGAGATGGGGGATGCAGAGACCAGAGCGCAGGTGCTCGAGGAGCATTCGCCACAGGTGCTGTCATACATCGCTGACCGATTCACGATCGCCTCGGCAGGTGAGCCATGCACCGTCTCGATCGATGATTCGATCACCATGACTGTGCAGGACGACGCGCCATATGCCGTCATCCTGCTCGACTATGCCTGTGCGCCTCAGCGCGACGATATCGGCGTCACGAGCACGCTGTTCCCCGACGACGAGGACTACGTCACCGACACGAAGACCATCCTCACCTATGACATCGGTGGGAGATCTGGCAGTGCCGCTCTCGACACCGAGCGCACGTCGTTCTCGACCGCGCAGAGCGTCGGTGAGCGGTTCTGGGAGTTCTTCGTCCTGGGCGCGGAACATCTGCTCTTCGGAATCGATCATGTGCTGTTCCTGCTCGCGCTTATCGCCGGCTCCCGCCGCTTGCGCGAGGTCGTGCTTGCCGCGACTGGATTTACCGTGGCGCATTCGATCACGTTCATTCTTGCCGCGACGGGAACTGTCAGCGTGCCAGCAGCCATCATCGAGCCGATCATCGCGATTTCAATATCGATCGTCGCCGGTTGGTATCTGTTCAGGTTGTTCCGCGACGGCAAGGATGTTGATCGGCTCGAACGTGACAGCGGGCCACTCGGCCTTGATCGTGCGGGCTGGATCCGACTCGCCGTAGTGTTCGCGTTCGGCCTTGTGCACGGGCTCGGCTTCGCCTCGGCGCTGGGCATCGATGAACCGTGGTCTTGGATGCTGCTGTGGTCGCTGTTGGTGTTCAACGTCGGTATCGAGGCGGTGCAGATAGCAATCATCGCGGTCGTCTTCCCGCTGCTCGTACTACTGCGCCGACGCCTGCCGAAGGTGGGGCGCTGGGTCACTGCGGTGATCACGGGCGTCGTCGCCGTGATCGGTCTGATCTGGTTCGTTGAGCGAATGATAGGGCTCTGAGCCGCATCGACTGACCGTCGCGTGGCGGACATCTTCCTCACCCACATCGTTCACTTGGATTTCACCGCACGGGTCGAGCCTGGACGCTGGTCCCGAGTAACTCCCCCTTGTCGGGATTCATGTTGCTTCCATGCCGGGAGCCAAGAGAAACGGAACACATATGCCTTCGCCTCGTGCAAGGAATGACATCCGACGGCATCCACGCCGAAACGTGACGTGGATGTCCGCCGCCGCTTTGAGCGCCTCACTCGCGTTCACAGGCGCAATTGCCGTCGGCCCGGCTTCGGCCGCGGACACCGACGAACTCACCGGCATCATCCTTGGTGTCGGTGCAGACGAATCGCAGCGGATCGTCAGTTGGTACTCATCCGCCGACACCGCTCAGACCGTTCAGATCGCGCCGACAGACGAGGTCACGAACGGTGAATTCCCGGCGTCAGCCGAGACCTTCACCGCGACCGGCACAGCGAACATCGCTTCCAGTGGGGGGTTCAACCGTCACGCGAGTATCACCGGTCTGGACGCGAGCACTGCGTACTCCTACCGCGTAGGCAGCGACGGCACCTGGTCGGATGCTTACAGCTTCAAGACGCAGTCGTTCGAGGGAGACTTCGACTTCCTGTTCTTCGGCGACCCGCAGATCGGGTCGTCCGGCAACGTCGTGAACGACGGCGCTGGATGGGCTGCGACGCTGGATGTCGCGCTCACGGCGAACCCGAACGTCGAACTTCTCGTCTCTGGCGGCGACCAGGTAGAGAACGCCAACGCCGAAGATCAGTGGGATGCGTTCCTCGGCTCCGATCACCTCCGCCAGTACCCCTGGGCGGCGACGATCGGAAACCACGACGTCGGCGGCAAGGCGTACGAGCAGCACCTGTTCACGCCCAACACGGACCGTTCGGGGGCGTACTACTCCAACGGTGACCCGGCATCCAACACCTCCGGTGGTAACTACTGGTTCATCCACAAGGATGTGCTGTTCATCGATCTCAACAGCAACAGCTACTCCACCTCGCAGGGTGGCGGTGGTGACGAGGCGCACGTCGAGTACGTGACCAACATCATCAACGAGCATGGCGCCGAAGCGAAGCACACTGTTCTCGTCTATCACCACTCCATTTATTCTGCGGCCGCGCATGCCAAGGACGGAGACGCCAAGATCCGTCGGGTCGACTTCCCGGAGACCTTCTCGGCACTGGGCGTCGACCTTGTTCTGCAAGGACACGACCACGTCTACACGCGCAGCTACGAGATCAACAGCGGCCAGAAGGCGAACGCAGACGAACAGCCAGGCCAAGACGAGATCTTCACCGGCCCCGGCGGCGTCGTCTACGTGACGGCGAACTCGGCATCCGGTTCGAAGTACTACAACATCACCGCGCCGGATGGCTCGGGCGTCGGCGGTGCCGGTAACGGTGCTGATCCGCTCAACCCCGACAGCTACTGGTACAACTCGGTGCAGAGCCAGGAGCGGAAGCGCTCCTACGTTCAAGTATCGGTCGCGAGCGATCAGCTCGTGGTCCAGGACATCCGCAGTGAGGTCGGCGCCGGCGGGGAAGCTGTCGGAACGGTCATCGACAAGGTGATCATCCACCCGAACCACGGCGACGGTCAGGAGATCCAGATCGATGTCCCGGAGTCCGCTCCTGGTGAGTTCGGCTGGACCATCGACGGTCACAACGGTCTGGTCGACCTCGGCACCGCAGTCGAGACGAGCAACCAGTATTTCGAGGCATCGGGTGAGATCAACCCGATCGTCGTCTCCGACACGCGCGCATCGCTCGCACCGTGGTCGCTGTCGGCGTCGGTCGGCGACTTCCAGGACGGTACGAAGACCTTCTCCGGCAAGTACCTCGGCTGGACGCCGAAGCTCGTGAAGGAAGGTGCAGGCACCGTCACTGGTACCGCGATCGCATCGGGTTATGACAGTGGAACCGGTCTTTCCGTCTCTCGCGGGCTGGCTGGCGCAGCGCAGGATCACGATCGCGGAGAGAGCACGCTCGGTGCCGACCTCGCTCTGAAGCTGCCGAACACGATCGAGCAGGGAAGCTATCGCACGACGCTGACGATCACGGCTCTCGCCGGCTGATCATCCATCACACCCGTTGCGGGGCGGACATCCGTGTCCGCCCCGCAACGGCATTTCAAGGACTTCTCATGGCCTTCCGCATCACACACATCTTCGCCGCCGTCGCTCTCGTGGCGGCATCTGTTCTCTCACCGACGCTGGACGCGTCCGCATCTGTACCGGCTGCAGCCGACACCGGCGACGTCACATGGACGGTGCGCACGGCATCCAATGAATTGGGGGACGACCGCACCAGCTACGTGTACACGGCCGACCCCGGCGCTGCAGTGTCGGATGCGCTGATCATTGCGAACCGTGGTGCCGAGGATCTCACCCTCGCGGTGTACGCCGCCGATGGGTACACGACCGAGGGCGGCCAGTTCGACGTCGACACGTTCGGCGAGGACGCCACGGGGATCGGCGCGTGGCTGGTTGCGGGATCAGACACCATCACAGTCAAGGCGGGGGAGACGGCGACAGTGCCGTTCACGCTCACGGTTCCCGCCGATGCCACGCCGGGCGACTACGCCGGCGGTATCGTCACCTCGCTCGCGCAGGACGGTTCCGCGGTCGGGGTGAGCGTGGACCGGCGCCTCGGCATCCGCGTGGCTACCCGAGTGAATGGCGACCTTGCGCCGGCCATGGTCGTCGACGATGTGCAGGTGAACTGGGGAGGCGGGCTCAACCCCTTCGCGGGCGGTGACGCGACGGTGACGTATTCGATCCACAACGCGGGCAACACGGTCGTCTCCGGAACGCAGAGTGCGACGATCAGCGGTCCGTTCGGTTGGTTCCCCGTGGATGCCGTCGATGTCGAAGCGCCGCCGCAGCTGTTGCCGGGCGAGAGCTGGCAGCAGACGGTGACTGTTCCCGACATCGCCTCGCTGGTGCTGCTGACCGCCACCGTGACGGTCGTGCCGACCTCCACCGATGCATCCGGTTCGACCTCGGCGTTGTCGTTCGTCAGCGCGTCGGCACAGGGATGGGCGGTGCCTTGGACGCTTCTGGCCATCATCGTGTTGCTCGTTCTTGCGATCATCTTCGTGCCGCGCCTGCTGCGGGCACGGGCCGCGAAGCGTCAGTCAGAAGAGGATGCACGAGTGCAGGAAGCCGTCAGTCGGGCACTTCAGGATGCCGCAGTTGAGGATGCCGCAGTTGAGGACGCCGCAGCGCAGGACTCTGCCGAACTCGCGCGCTGAGCGCCCGCCGAACCACATGTTGGCACTGTCGGCCACGTGCGGTTCGGCCTAGGGTCAGAGCATGGCTTCCGAGCGTATTACGTTGACGGTCTCCGATCCCGAGGGGGAGCGCGACGTCGAGCTGTCCAGTCCGAATCGCGTCGTGTGGCCGGATGCGCCCGGTGGTGGCATCACCAAGGCTGAGCTCGCGGAATACTTCCAGGTCGTCGCAGAACCGTTCCTGAGCGCGAACGGTGATCGGCCGGTCTCACTGGAGCGATTCCGCGCTGGTATCGGCAGCGAGGGATTCTTCTCGAAGAATCCGCCCAAGGGCACGCCCGACTACGTGGATGCCGTAACGGTGACGTACAACAGCGGGCGCCAGCATCCGCAGATCGTCTTGAACAGGCCGAGCGCGATCGTTTGGGCCGTGCAGATGAACACGATTGTGTTCCACCCGTGGGCCTCGCTCGCCTCGGACACCGACAACCCGGTTGAGTTGCGCATCGACCTTGATCCGCAGCCGGGAACGGACTTCGCGGATGCCATCACCGCCGCCCATGCACTGCGTGAGGTGCTGCGTGAGGCCGAGCTGGAGGCATTCATCAAGACCAGCGGCAATCGCGGCCTGCACGTGTTCTGCCCGATCGAACCGACACACGAGTTTCTCGAGGTGCGTCATGCGGTGATCGCGGCTGGGCGTGAGCTGGAGCGGCGGATGCCTGAACAGGTCACGACGAACTGGTGGAAGGAAGAGCGCGGCGAGCGCATCTTCATCGACTACAACCAGGCCAATCGTGATCGAACGATGGCGGGTGCCTACAGCCCCCGTGTGCTGCCGGGCGCGACGGTGTCGACGCCCGTGCACTGGGACGAGCTCGACGACGTAGATCCGAAGAGCTTCACCGTGCGCAGCATCCCGCAGCGACTTGCCGATATCGGTGATCCGTGGGCTGACCTCCAGGCTGCACCCGGACGCATCGACACACTTCTCGGCTGGTGGGAGCGTGATGTCGAGGACGGGTTGGGCGAGCTGCCGTTCCCGCCGGACTTCCCGAAGATGCCCGGTGAGCCGCCGCGCGTGCAGCCGAGCAAGCGGGTCGCGGAGAACTGGGACGAACAAGGCCGACGGGTTGAAGGCTGACTGCCGCACTAGGGCGGCGGAGCATCAGAACATGATCAGGCGAGCACCTCTGCGAGGTCGTAGCCTTCGACCGTGTCGAGTTGGTCATAGGTGCACGAGCGGGCATCACGGTCGGGACGCCACCGCTCGAACTGCACGGTGTGCCGGAAGCGTGCGCCCTCCAGCTGGTCGTAACGCACCTCCAGTACACGCTCGGGGCGAAGCCGGACGAAGGAGACATCTTTAGAGCCGGTGAACCGGGAGCGCTCGCCTTCACCTGTCACCGCGGCGCCGTCCTCGTCACGTTCGACGAGGGGTGCGAGCTCTTCGACGAGCTCCTTGCGGCGCACATCACTCCACGCTGCGACGCCACCGACTTGGCGGAGGATGCCGTCGCTGTCATACAGCCCGACCAGCAGCGAACCGACGCCAGAGCCGGATTTGTGGATGCGATAGCCGAGCGCGACGACGTCCGCGGTGCGGGCGTGTTTGACCTTGATGAGGGTGCGCTTCCCCGGGGCATACGGTTGATCGAGCGGCTTCGCAATGATGCCGTCGAGGCCCGCGCCTTCGAACTCAGCGAGCCACCGGATGGCGGTGGCATGGTCTTCGGAGGTGCGGGTGAGCTGGAGCGGATGTCTGGTTTCTGCGAGCAGCGCTTCGAGACGACTTCGGCGCACTCGAAACGGTTCCTGCTGTAGATCCTCGTCTCCCTCGGCGAGCAGATCGAACGCGATGAACATCGCAGGCGTCTCACTCGCGAGGCGCACGACACGGGAAGCTGCGGGGTGGATGCGCTGGCTGAGTGCCTCCCAGTCGAGGCGCTGCGCGCCCTGTGCACCGGTGGCGACGACGATCTCGCCGTCGAGTAGGCATGGGCCTGGGAGGATCTGTGGCAGCGCTTCGACGAGCTCGGGGAAGTAGCGCGTGAGGGGTTTCGCGCCGCGGGATCCGATTTCGAGCGTCTCGCCATCCCAGGCGATGAGTCCGCGGAATCCGTCCCACTTCGGTTCGAATAGCAGACCGCCTGGCGTCTTCGCCGGGTCGGGCACGGCCGCCGCGGCCTTCGCGAGCATCGGTGTCGGGATCTCATAGCGCATGCCTCCATCCTCGCGCCGTGGCCCGGGTCGTGGAAGGGATGGTGCAGATGTCGGTGGAAAAGCAGAGGGCCGAAACCGCAAGTGGGTACTAAACCCGTGGCGAAGCGTGCGATCCTGGTATTGATGAACGAAATACAGGGGCCGACCCCCGCAGGCACCTCCCGTCCGTATCGAAACCTTCCGGAGGCGCTGCGCGCGCACCGAATCGAAACTGAGAACCACGAGTTCATCACTGCGATCACCGATGTCATCGGTATTTCATCGTTCATCGACCGTGGCCGCTACATCGAGGCAATCCGTCACGACGGCGGCACGGCGCTGCATATCGGCAAGACCTACACCAACGGCTTCGCCGAAGATGAGCAGATCACCGTGGGGTCGACGACGTTGCGTCTGCGCCCGAGTGAGGGTCGCGCGCCGTTTTTCTACGTGTCGCACCCGAGCGAGTTCCGCCCGCTGACACCAGCGGCGGGCGCGTCGCGCGCATCGAGCAAGACCAAATCTGCAGCAGCAGAGCCGCGCGTCGCACGGGTCGCGAAGCCGATCGAGCGCGACTACGGAGTGTGCGACGTGTGCTTCATGGTTCGCACCGCCTCGGGCACCTGCAACTGCTGAACTGAGAGCTGAACCGATCGCGTCAGCTGAGGTCGCTCTGCAGGCGCCGAGTGACCTCGGCGATCGGCATCGATCGGGGAAAGACCGCCACGACTAAGTCGTCGTCGGCGGTGCCTACGGCTTCGGGCAATACGCCATAGCGGCGGCGCGCATCGTCGAGGGCGTTCTGCAGTACTGAGGGCGCAACGCGCTTCGTTCCACGCAGCAGTTGGCGCAGCACGTGGTTGTGCACTGCGGTGACGATGGCGGCGAAGCCGACGGCATCCAGAGGGTCGATTCCCGGAAGCGCGCGACGCAGATACTCGTCGAACAGCCGCTCGTAGCGGAACACCGTCACGATCTCGCGTTCTCGCAACGCAGGAACTTGGCGCACGATTTGGTAGCGCAGGCGAGCGATCTCCGGATCGTGCGCGAAGTGCGAGAACACGTGTTGGGATGCTTCGCATACCGCCAGCCACGGATCCGAATGGCCTTCCGCGAGAAACGTACGCAGCTCATCCAACAGGAGCTCGTGATCGGTGAAAACGACGTCTTCCTTGCCGCCGAACTGGCGGAAGAACGTCGAACGCGAGACTCCTGCTGCTTTCGCGATCTGCTCGACAGAGGTCTGGTCGAAACCCTGCGCCTGGAATAGGGCAAGCGCAGCGGCCACGACGCCGGTGCGCGGTTCTGCGGACTCATGCATAGCGAGAAGCCTAGACCGACGGGACCGTTCATCCAGAGGTAGTAAGATTTGGTACTGGTCGATATCTCGACATCGAGAGACTTTCCGGACCGCAGCCCAGCGAAGGAAGCACAGTGGATCTGTACGAGTACCAGGCACGAGACCTTTTCGAGAAGTATGGGGTGCCGGTTCTCGCCGGCATCGTTGCTGACACCCCCGAGGAGGTGAAAGCAGCTGCTGAGAAGATCGGTGGCGTCGTAGTCGTCAAGGCGCAGGTCAAGGCCGGTGGCCGCGGCAAGGCCGGTGGCGTCAAGGTCGCCAAGACCCCCGACGAGGCATATGAGGCAGCGAAGACGATCTTCGGTCTCGACATCAAGGGCCACATCGTCAAGCGCGTCATGGTCGCACAGGGCGCAGCGATCGCTGAGGAGTTCTACTTCTCCGTGCTGCTCGACCGCGCCAACCGTTCTTACCTGAGCCTCTGCTCGGTCGAGGGCGGCATGGAGATCGAGGTGCTCGCCGTCGAGAAGCCCGAGGCTCTCGCCCGCATCGAGGTCAACCCGCTGACCGGAATCGACAAGGAGAAGGCCCTCGAGATCGCCCGCGAGGCGAACTTCCCGGAAGATCTCATCGAGAAGGTCTCTGACGTCTTCGTGAAGCTGTACGAGGTGTACAAGGGTGAGGACGCCACGCTTGTCGAGGTGAACCCACTGGTTCTCACGGAGGACGGCTCCATCATTGCGCTCGACGGCAAGGTCACGCTCGACGAGAACGCTTCCGAGATCCGTCACCCCGAGCACGAAGCGCTCGAGGACAAGGATGCCGCTGACCCGCTCGAGGCCAAGGCCAAGAAGAGCGGCCTGAACTACGTCAAGCTCGACGGCGAGGTCGGAATCATCGGCAACGGTGCAGGTCTTGTCATGTCGACACTCGATGTCGTCGCTTACGCCGGTGAGAACCACAACGGCGTCAAGCCCGCGAACTTCCTCGACATCGGCGGCGGAGCGTCCGCAGCGGTCATGGCTGCAGGCCTTGACGTCATCCTCGGTGACCCGCAGGTCAAGTCCGTCTTCGTCAACGTCTTCGGTGGCATCACCGCCTGTGACGCTGTCGCCAACGGCATCAAGGGTGCACTCGAGACTCTCGGTTCGACAGCGACGAAGCCGCTGGTCGTTCGTCTCGACGGCAACAAGGTCGAGGAGGGCCGCGCGATTCTCGCCGAATACGCCCACCCGCTCGTGACTCTCGCCGCCACCATGGACGAGGGCGCCGACAAGGCCGCCGAGCTGGCGAACGCCTGAGCCCGACTGAGACTGCGAAGGAACACAGAGATATGTCTATCTACCTCAACAAGGACTCCAAGGTCATCGTCCAGGGCATCACCGGCGGTGAGGGCACCAAGCACACCGCCCTCATGCTCAAGGCTGGTACCCAGGTCGTCGGTGGCGTGAACGCTCGCAAGGCGGGCACTGTCGTCTCGCACACCGACAAGGACGGCAACGCCGTCGAGCTGCCGGTCTTCGCTTCGGTCGCCGAAGCGATGAAGGAGACGGGCGCTGACGTGTCCATCGCCTTCGTCCCCGGCGCCTTCACGAAGGACGCGATGATCGAGGCCATCGACGCCGAGATCCCGCTGCTCGTCGTCATCACCGAGGGCGTGCCCGTCGGTGACAGCGCCGAGGCCTGGGCATACGCGAAGAGCAAAGGCAACACGACCCGCATCATCGGGCCGAACTGCCCCGGCATCATCACCCCCGGTGAGGCGCTCGTCGGCATCACCCCGGCGAACATCACCGGCAAGGGCCCCATCGGACTCGTGTCGAAGTCGGGCACCCTGACCTACCAGATGATGTTCGAGCTGCGCGACCTCGGCTTCTCGACCGCCATCGGCATCGGCGGCGACCCGGTCATCGGTACCACGCACATCGACGCACTTGCTGCGTTCGAGGCTGACCCCGAGACCAAGGCGATCGTCATGATCGGCGAGATCGGTGGCGACGCGGAAGAGCGTGCCGCTGACTATATCAAGGCGCACGTCACCAAGCCGGTCGTCGGTTACGTCGCCGGCTTCACGGCTCCTGAGGGCAAGACCATGGGCCACGCTGGCGCCATCGTGTCCGGCTCTGCAGGCACCGCGCAGGCCAAGAAGGAGGCCCTCGAGGCCGCCGGCGTCAAGGTCGGCAAGACGCCTTCCGAGGCTGCTGACCTGATGCGCGCGATCGTCGAAGCGCTCTGAACTGAGTTGAATTCGTAGAAGGCCCCGGGCATCATGCCTGGGGCCTTCTTGCATCTGGATGCTGTCACTGTGAGGCGGCATCAACCGTGGATGCGACGGCTGCGCGGGGCATCCGGTCGCGGTCGTGCATCCACTCGTGGAGCGCATCCGGACGATTGGTGATGATGCCGTCCACGCCCATCGCGGTCAGCGCCTCCCAGTCGGCATCCTCGTCGTGGGTCCAGACGAAGACCCCGAGCCCGGCGCGGTGTGCCAGCGTGACGCCCCGGGCGGTCGCGCTGTTCGGGTTGATGGCGTCGGCGCCGATCTGCTGTGCGGTGGTGATGATCGACTCGTCGATCGTGTCGGTGAGCCAGCCCACCGGAACCTCGGGTGCGACCTTCGAGAGGTTCGTGACCGTCTTCTGGCTGAAGCTCTGGGCAATGACCTTGTTCTCGAGACCGGCGGCTTCGATCATGTCGATGGTCGTGCGCACGCCCGCCATGCTCCAGGTGCCCTTGTACTCGATGACGACGTCGGTGCCACTGTCGGCCACGTGGGCGAGCACCTCGTCGAGCGTCGGAATCTTGGTGTATGCGAACGCGTCGTCGAACCAGGACCCGGCATCCAGGGCGCGCAGCTGCTCGATGGTCATGTCCGCCACGACGCCCGACCCATCGGTTGTCCGATCCACCGTGCTGTCGTGGATGACGACGGGGACGGCGTCCTTCGACATGCGGATGTCGATCTCGAAGTAGTCCCCGCCGACGGCGGTTGTCGACGTAAACGCTGGCATCGTGTTCTCCGGTGCGGCCGACGAATGCCCGCGGTGTGCGACGATGACGCCCGCCTGTCCTGGAAGCCGGAGGACGGCCAGCGGCCGCAGGCTGACGATGTCGAGTGACAGGAGCAATGGCTCGCCATCGGTCGGAGCGACGACCGTGCGCGCATCGATCGGGGAGTGCGTGAGCACCTCGGCCGCCGGGGAGACGAGGCCGGTGAACCCTGCCCACACAGCGACGCAGACGGCTCCTGTGCACGACAGGCGTCGTCTGCGAACGCTCATGATTTGCATCATGCCAGAGGCGCGCGTCCGCGTCGAGATCTTTTCGTTACTTTTGATGGAATGTTCGAGAGCGGCCGAGGCACGGTGCCGTGTCGTACGCTGAGATCATGCCATTGACCGGAGAATACAAGCCGTCCGCATCCGAATGGGCCCGTACGCAGGCCGAAAAGTTCGAGGCGTCAAACGGACAAGAGGCGAACACGCTCCAGGGCGTGCCGATCATCGTCCTGACGACGGTCGGCACCAAGACGGGCGCCCTGCGCAAGACCGCGCTGATGCGCGTCGAACACGAGGGCCTCTACGCCGTCGTCGCGTCAAAGGGCGGGGCACCTGACGAGCCCCGCTGGGGTGAAAACATGCGCCGAAACCCGCACGTCGAGCTGCAGGATGGCGCGGACAAGCGTGACTACAATGCGCGCGAGCTGTCGGGCGATGAGCGCGAGCAGTGGTGGCGTCGTGCGGCCGCCGTATGGCCTGCCTACGACACGTACCAGACGAAGACCGATCGGAAGATCGCGATTTTTGTGCTCGAACCCTTCCGCCTCGAATCGCTCCAGGACTGATCCGCGGGGCGGGTGACGCCGTCCGGACGCGCGATCAGTGGCGTCCGGATGCCAGCACAGCAGACAGCAGGAGATCGAGCGTCTCGTGTGCGTTGATGCGCGCCGCAGCATTGGTAGGGCGTTCAGAGAGCCAGAGCGCCAGTTCGTTCATCGAACCCGACAATGCTGCGGTTAGAGCGTCGAGCAGTGCGGGCGCGACCTCTGCCTCCGCCAGTCCCTCCCGCAGCTGCGTCGCCGGGCCCTCGGCATCCATCTGGCGCCATTCGTCCCAGCTGAGCACGGCCGGTCCGTCGACGAGTAGCACGCGCGCTGCGGCGCCCTGCGTGATCGCGTCGAGGAAGGCGTGACTCCCGAGGCGGAGAGCGGTCATGGCATCCGCTCCTTCCGTCGAGATGGCAATCGCGTCCGCTATCAGCTGCTGCTGCCCTGAGGCCACCGCGGTGAAGAGCGCGGGCTTCGAGGAGTAGTGGTGGTAGACCGCTCCGCGGGTGACGCCGGCCGTGCGGGCGATGTCGTCGACGGATGCCGCGGCGTAGCCGTGCTCGGCGAATTGCGCGGTGGCGACCCCAAGGATTCTTCGAGAGGTCTCAGCGGCTTCCGCCGCAGTTGTTCGGGGCATACCCTTCCCTTACATGCGATGTGTATGTATCTTAGTGCGTAGTCAGCGGATTTCATCACGGCGTATGCGAGGGAGTGGCGCGTCTGCGCACGGCCAATCGCACGGCGACGATGATCACCAGCGCGGCACCGGCGAGGAGCACCCACCATCCGGGCGCGATGGCGACGGTAGAGAGGCTGAGCTGCTGCTGGGCGATCGTCGGTACCTCATCTGAGGTCGTTGCGATGACTGTCGGAGAGACCGCCACCTGCACCGCGGCGAACGGCAACCAGGCGGAGAGTCCTTCGACTGTCGCCTCAACGTCGACATTGGCCGCGGGAAGGAGTTCGGCGAGGGTGACCAGGCCTGTCGACGCGTCCGGTGAAGAAAAGACCTCGACGCCAGGAGCCGTGATCAGTTGCATGGCGGTGAGGCGCGTGTTGCCCGTGTTGGCGACGGCGTAGGAGACATCGGCAGATGCCGCCTCCCATGGCCAGAACCCGGTCGCCACCTCGAGCTGTGCCTGATCCAGCGAGAGTCCGGCGGTGAGGTCGCCCGCGACGGTTACCGTGACGCGCGTCGCGTACCTCATGTCGACGGAGACCATGTCTCCGGCGCTCTGCAGCACTGTGAGGAGGGCTCCGGCGTGCTCGCCCGGCTGCGCGTCCGCGGGGACTGCGACCGAGAAGGGGATGCGGGTGACTTCTCCGGGTTCGATGTGCACGCTCGCGACGCTCGGCGCGATCCACGTGCCAATGGCGTCAGAACCTGTCTCGGTCGTCGCGATGTCCAAGGCTCCGGATCCGTCGGTGAATGCGTCAGATCCGTACACGGCGAGGTCGAGCCCTGTGGCGCCGGAGTTGCGAACGAGAACGGCGTCTTCGACGACGGCACCCGGCTCGAGGGCGTATGCGAAGTTGCTGCGTTCCTCGCCGATGTTGGTGATGACCGGCACCATGCTCCACGCGACCTGGCTTGCGGCGGATGCCTGCACCGGCGATGCGGCCGGGGCCTCGGTCGCGGACGCTTTCAGCGCTGTGGTCGCGGTCGCGCTCAGGACGACCAGCAGTGCGGCGGCGACGACGCCGAGGACGAAGCGGGGGAGGCGAGGAAGTGAACGGGACATCGGAGCGGCCTTTCAGCGAAGACGAAGAGGAATGGGGAAGCGGGGCGCAGCCGCATCGTGCCGGTTGCGCCCCGCATTCGGTTACTGGATGACGGTGACAGTCAGCGTCGACGCGTAGTCGCCGGCGACCTGTCCCAGCGGCAGGCGCAGGGCGAGGTCGGCCGCGACGATCGCGGTGTCGACGCCCTTGTACTCATCGCTGGGTGCCGCGACAAGCACGGCGTTCTGCGAAAGTCCGCCGCCGGCGCCTGGTGCAACAGCTTCACCGGCGACCGCTCCGGCGCCTTCGGCCGTGAGCCGCGGCGTCCAGCCGAGCGCGCTCGACTCGAAGGAGTCAGACGCAGACGCGAACGCGGATGCCTGACCAGACAGCGTCCAGCTCGAGGACGGGTTCACACGGGTGTCCGTGATCTCGATGTCGTTCAGGACACCGGTCGCGACGTAGCTGTCGCCCAGAGGAGCTGCCTCGCCAAGCGAGATCACGTCCTGCGAGCTGAAGCGCCACGTGAACTCGCCTGCGGGCTGAGTCGAGTCGGGAATGCTCACTGCGATGGCCTGCGCGTTCTCACCGGGCTCAGCCGGGGTCTCAGGCTCTTCGGGGGTCGGAGGAGCCTGGTTGTAGCGCTGCATCCAGCCACGGAGTGCGTCGGGACGATCGGTGATAATGCCGTCGACTCCCATAGCAGTCAGGGACTCCCATGCTGCCGGGCTGTTCTGCGTCCACACGAACACACCCAGACCCGCGTCGTGGGCCATGGCGACGCTGTCTGCGGTCGCGTTGCTCGGGTTGATGGCATCCGCACCGATCTGTTCCGCGGTGCCGATAATCGAGGCGTCGATTCCGCCGGTGAGCCAGCCGACCGGCAGATCGGGGGCCACCGTCGCGAAGTTTGCGACGGTCGTGGCGCTGAAGCTCTGCGCGAGGATCTTGTTCTCGACGCCGGCGGCCTCGATCATGTCGACCGTGAGCTGTGTGTCTTCGACGTTCCAGTCGCCCTTGTACTCGATGACGACGTCCGTGCCGCCATTCGCGACATAGGTCAGAACCTCGTCGAACGTGGGGATCTTCGTGCCAGCGAACGCGCTGGAGAACCAGGAACCCGCATCCAGCGCGCGGAGCTCCTCAAGCGTCATGTTGGTCACCGAGCCGGTGCCATCAGTGGTGCGATCCACCGTGCCATCGTGGATGACCACTGGCACGCGGTCCTTGGAGAGGTAGATGTCGATCTCGAAGTACTCGGCACCCGCACGAGTCGTCGAGACGAACGCCGGCATCGTGTTCTCCGGTGTGACGGATGAGTTGCCGCGGTGGCCGACGATGACTCCGGTTTCGCCAGGCTGACGGATCGTGATCGGGGGAAGCGGATCGATCTCGGTGAGGACGAGGTTGTCGTAGTGCACGACGGATTGGTTCGCTACGAGCCCCTGCACGCCGTCCGCGGTGCGCACCAGCTGACGGGTCGTCATGATCTTCTTGCCGTCGATGTACCAGGTTCCGACGTTTCCGTTCACCTCGACGCGGAGGTGCGCCTTGGTGCCGATTCCGATGTCGCTTGCGGTCGCCCCTGTGTCCGTGACCCTCCAGGCGTCAGCCGCGGTGCGTTGGGTGAACTCAACGCCGTTGCTCGCGGATGAGCCATTGCGAAGTGCCGCTTGCTGCCAGGGGATGGAACCGTCAGCGGGAGCATCGAGCAGCAGCGCCAGCCAGCGCCCGCTGTTCGCGGCCGATTCGAACGTGATGTCGACGTCGAGCGCGAAGTTCTCGCGGTTTTCGCCGAAGGTGATCTTGGCATCATTGGCGCCGTTGGCACCGACGAGCTCTCCGTCCTTCACGCTCCAAGTTCCTGCGACTGCGTTCCAGTCCTCCGGGATCGTGCCCGAGTCGAACGTCTCGGAGAGGAAGACCCGATCATCCACGGGAACATCCGTGGCGGTCGGGGCCGATGTGGCTGCGTTTGCGATGCCCGGGGCGAGAACGCCCGCAAATACGGTGGTCGTGGCGACGCAGACAGCTCCGATACGCGATAAACGCGAACGGCGAATGGTCATGGTGTGTCCTTCCGGGGGAGGGGTGCCCCGGGGTGGATCCCGGGGCACCTCCACTCAAGAAGGAACGGACGTCCGCGCACTGCACGGTGCAAGGCCAACAGGGCGCATCTGGGCGAAGAGCTGGTGACTCGCAGTGACGGTCGAGTCGAACCGTCACTGATCGCCTCAGCGAGCTAGTGCAGAACGGGCCGAGTTCACGATGCTCAGCGAGGTCGACGTCGCGATGTAGCGGTCGTCGCTGTACTCGAAGGGCCGTCCATCGAATGTTCGGGCGGAGCGCTGCACGCGAAGCAACGGGGTGGTGCGCGAGATTCCCAGCAGCCGCGCATCCTCAGGGTCGGGAAGCACAGCGGAAATCAGATGCTCGCCGTAGGCGAGCTGAGGGCCGTGCACGCGTTCGACGACTTCCATGATGGAAGACGCATCCTGCGGGAGCTGCATGATCGTCGGAATGAGCCACTGCGGGAAGGTGGTGCGTTTGACCATGACGGGCACGTCGTCGATGGATTGCAGGCGGGTGATGCGAAGGACAGGACGCTGGGCGCTGATTCCCAGCGCATGCGCTTCCTCGGCAGTCGCGCGTCCCTCGCTGCTGAGCAACGTCTGTCCACCAGGCTCATGGCCGATCGCCTTCGCCCATTGGCCGAAGGATCGCAGCTCGGTGACATCCTGTGCGAGCGTCGCCGCATGCACGATCCACCGTGTCCCGCGTCGCGACAGCCGGCGGTGGGTGTGCTCGACGTGTTCAAGTGCGCGGCGTATGGTGCCGCGCGCCACACCGAAGCGGATAGCAAGAGACGACTCGCTGGGGAGCGCGTCGCCGATGGTCACACGTCCGGTCTCGATGTCTGCGCGGATTGTCGCAGCGATCGAGAGATGCTTTCGACTGGTCTGTTCGGTGCGTTGGGGCACACCTCGAGCGTGCCCGGTCATGGTTAACGGAAGACACCGTGGCGGAGACCGGCTGGAGACGACGAGGGGCGGATGCCGCAGCATCCGCCCCTCGCGTCGTCGGTGGTGATCAGGCGACGCCGAACAGCGCCTCAATAGGTCCACGGGCGAAGAACAGCACGAAACCTGCGGCGACGATCCAGAGCAGCGGGCTGACCGACTTCGCCTTTCCGGAGAAGGCTTGGATGAGCACCCAGCTGACGAAGCCCGCACCGATGCCGTTGGCGATCGAGTAGGTCAACGGCATCACCGAGATGGTGAGGAACACCGGCAGCAGCACGCTGAAATCGCTCAGATCGATGTACTTGATCTGCGCCATCATCATCGCGCCCACGATGATCAACGCGGCAGCCGCGATCTCGGTCGGGACGATCGAGGTCAGCGGCGTCAGGAACATCGCGAGAAGGAACATCACGCCGGTCACGACGTTGGCGAAGCCGGTGCGTGCGCCCTCGCCGATACCTGCGCCGGACTCGATGAACACGGTGTTCGACGAGGAAGAGGTACCGCCACCGGCAATCGCGCCGATACCCTCGACGATCAGTGCGGACTTGATGCGGGGGAAGTCGCCCTTCGCATCCGCGAGGTTCGCCTCCTTGGCAAGACCGGTCATCGTGCCCATGGCGTCGAAGAAGTTCGAGAACACCAGGGTGAAGACGATCATCACGATCGCGACCAAGCTGACCTTGCCGAAATCGAACCCGAAGTCGACAGCACCGATCAGGCTCATATCGGGCAGGCTGACCGGGGATCCAGAGAGCGTCGGGACGGTCAGGCTCCATCCGGCCGAGTTGAACTCGCCGTCCGAGCCGAACTGGGGGCCCAGGTGCCAGATCGCCTCGACGATCACGGCGAGCACCGTGCCTGAGACGAGGCCGATCAGCAGGCCGCCCTTGACCTTGCGGGCGACGAGGACTCCGGTGATGATCAGGGTGGCGATGAACAGGGCTGTCGGAACCGTGGCGACGGAGCCGCCGACGCCGAGGCCGACCGGGGGAGAAGCGCTACCGGTCGCGGTCACGAAGCCGGAGTTCACGAATCCGATGAAAGCGATGAACAGACCTATACCGACGGTGATCGCGATCTTGAGCTGGAATGGCACGGCATCGAAGATCATCTTGCGCAGGCCGGTCGCAGCCAGCAGCACGATGACGATTCCGTTGATCATGACCAGTGCCATCGCCTCAGCCCAGGTGACCTGGCCAACAACCGAGAAGGCAAGGAACGCGTTGATGCCGAGCCCGGCGGCGAAACCGAACGGCAGGCGCGTGATCAAGCCGAACAGGATCGTCATCACACCGGCCGTCAGCGCGGTCGAAGCGCCGACTGCGCTGAAGCTCAGCACCGTGCCGTCGACGTCGGCGGCGCCGGCGAGAATGATCGGGTTGAGGATCACGATGTAGGCCATCGTGACGAACGTCACAAGGCCACCACGGATCTCCGTGCCGAATGTCGAGCCGCGTTTGGTGATCTCGAAGAAACGGTCAAGTGCGTTCTTCGGCTCAGCCGTCTGCTCGGTAGTGGTTGAGGGGGCAGTTGTCATCGGGTTAAACCTCCTTGGAGACGATATCGTGTCTGCTGCCCCGCGCGCGTCCCCGCGAGGCAGTCAGGATCTCGTCGTAGTCTCTTTGGAGTCATGCAACGCCTCCTCGTCGCGATTCTCGCCGCCGTCGACGCTGCCATCGCGGCGGCCGTCGGCCTCGTCGTGCTGCTCGCTCCGCTGACCATTCTCTGGACACTCGCCTTCGGCGTCACGGCCGACTGGGGCTCCCTCTGGCCTGTCACGGGCACCCTCTGGCAGTTCGGTCATGGCGTTCCGATCGACATCGCGATCCCGGATGCCGTGGTTGCCGCCGTCGGTATCTCGCCAGAGGCCGCAAACTTCACGCTCTCGCTGACGCCGCTCGCTTTCCTTGTCTTCACTCTGTTGTTCGCGGTGCGCTCAGGCACCAGAGCTGCACGCTCGGGCGCCTGGATGCTCGGTGTCATCTCCGGCGCCGTGGCCTTCGCTCTCATCGCAACCGCCGTTGCTCTCACTGCACAGGCGGAGATCGCGCACGTCCCGTTCGGCCTCGCAATTCTGCTGCCATCCGCCGTGTATCTCGTTGGTGCTCTCTCCGGCGCCATCCGCTACGCCTGGCGCGAGGGCGACAACTCTCTGATCGACCGGTTGCACGACGTCGTAGACAACTGGGGAGATTGGGGAGTGGTCCCCGCAGAAATCGTCCGGGGCACCACCGCTGTTGTCGCAGGACTCACCGGCATCGCCGCCCTTGTGGTCGGGCTCATGGTGGCGCTGCGCGGGGGAGAGGTCGTCGCCCTCTTCCAGGCTGCGCGCGTCGACGCCACCGGTGCCACCGTCCTCACACTCGGACACCTTGTATACCTGCCCACTCTGCTCGTCTGGGCAGTGGCCTGGATCGCCGGCCCCGGATTCTCGGTGGGTGCAGGCACCGCGGTCTCACCCGCAGGCACGCAGCTTGGGGTTGTCCCTGGCGTGCCGCTCTTCGGCCTGCTCCCGGAGAACAGCACGATCTGGATGCTGATCGTTGTACTGCTGCCCGTCGCCGCAGGCGCCTTCGCAGGCTGGATCGTGAGGTCTGCGCTTGTCTGGGAAGACGTTGCGCGTGGTCTCGCTCCGCGTGCCGCAATCGCTGCAGGTATCGCCCTGGTCACTGCGGCAGTCGTCGCGGTCGCGGCAGTGCTGGCATCCGGATCCATCGGGCCTGGACGTCTTTCCGAGACGGGACCGCACGCCGGGTGGATGACGCTCGCGATCGGAGTGGAGGTGCTCATCGGCGCCGCGATCATGCTGCTCGCCCCACGACACCGTGATGAGCTCGCCGAGGAGCGCACAGATCGCTGGGCTGCCGAGATGGGCACGTCCCCCACAACGGATGCCGACACGGATGCCGGCACCGATGCAGGCACCGCCGCCGTATGGCCGACGCAGGATGCAGAGCCCCCGGACGCGACCGACACGCAGCCGCTCGGAGAGCATGGCTTCTTCGCGGACGGCAGCACTCCCACGCCCCGGTAGACTGTCCGGGTGCTCACGGTCGCCGTTCTCATCTCAGGCACCGGCTCGAACCTCCGCGCCCTGCTCGAAGCCGCACGCCACCCCGATTTTCCTGCGCGGATTGTTGTCGTCGGTGCTGACCGCGATGCTGAAGGTCTCGCTCATGCCGAAGAGTTCAGCATTCCGAGCTTCACTGTGCCGTTCCGCTCTTTCGACAGCAGAGAAGCGTGGGGCGAGGAACTGGGTCGTCAGCTTGACGTCTGGACGCCCGACCTCATCGTGCTCAGCGGCCTGATGAGGCTCCTGCCTGCGACGCTGGTCGCTCGCTTCGCGCCCCGGATCATCAACACGCATCCTGCGTATCTGCCTGAGTTTCCCGGTGCGCACGGCGTTCGAGACGCGCTCGCCGCAGGCGCCGAGCAGACCGGAGCCAGCGTCATCGTCGTCGACGACGGCATCGACACCGGCCCGATTCTCGCCCAGGAACGTGTGCCAGTGCAGCCGGATGATACCGAGCACACCCTGCACGAGCGCATTAAACCCGTCGAGCGCCGCCTGTTGATCGATGTGGTGCGCCGCATCGCCACCGGCGAGCTTGCCGTGACCCACTGAGCTTTCCCCCGCACGAAATCTGCACAATCACTGCACCGCACGACCACCGCACGAATACTGCAAGAAGGAGACCTCCCATGGCCGGCCCGAGCCACGACTCTTCCCTGTACCGCGATCGCGACACTGTGCCGATCGCACGCGCGCTCGTCTCGGTGAGCGACAAGACTGATCTGCTCGTGCTGGCCGCGGCGCTTGCCGAAGCCAGTGTCGAGATCGTCTCGACCGGATCGACGGCGGCAACCATTCGAGAAGCAGGCTACGACGTCACTGACGTCGCCACCGTCACGGGCGTCGCCGAGATGCTCGATGGTCGCGTGAAGACCCTGCACCCCAGCATCCACGGCGGACTACTGGCCGATCTGCGCCTCGAAGACCACGCCCGGCAGCTCGCCGAGCTGGAGATCGACCCGTTCGAGCTCGTCGTCGTGAACCTCTACCCGTTTGTCGAGACTGTCGCGTCCGGTGCGACCGGCGACGACGTCGTCGAGCAGATCGACATCGGCGGCCCCGCGATGGTTCGCGCCTCAGCGAAGAACCACGCCAACGTCGCGATCGTCGTCTCGCCCGAGTCGTACCCTGCGATCATCGAATCGATCGCGGCCGGTGGAACGACCCTCACACAGCGCCGGGAGCTCGCCGCCCGTGCGTTCGCACACACCTCCGCATACGACACCGCCGTCGCGGCATGGTTTGCCGAGGAGACTCTCAACGAGCCCGGCGACCTGCCCGAACACTTGACGATCAAGGCCGAGCGCCTGTCGACTCTGCGTTACGGCGAGAACGCGCATCAGCGCGGCGCGATCTACTCCCGCGTCGGAGGCCGCGGCATCGCCCAGGCAGTGCAGCTGCAGGGCAAGGAGATGTCGTACAACAACTACGTCGATGCGGATGCCGCGCTGCGCGCCGCGTTCGACATGGTCCTGCCCGCCGTCGCCATTGTGAAGCACGCGAACCCCTGCGGCATCGCGACCACGGCGCCGAACGCGCTCGACCCGATCGCCAGCGCGCACCTGCGGGCTCACGAGTGCGACCCGGTGTCGGCATACGGCGGAGTCATCGCCACCAACGGCACGGTCACGCTGAAGATGGCTGAGAACCTGAAGGACATCTTCACCGAGGTCATCGTTGCCCCGTCGTTTGAGCCTGCCGCGCTCGAGGTGTTCAAGGCGAAGAAGAACCTGCGTCTGCTTCAGCTGCCCGATGACTGGCAGCAGGAGCAGATGGACGTGCGCCTGGTGTCGGGTGGACTGCTTCTGCAGGATGCGGATCGATTCCCCGCTGAGATCGACTCGGTCGCGAAGAACTGGGAGCTCGTCACCGGCGAGCGTCCTAACGAGGCCGAGATGGAAAACATGATCTTCGCGTGGAAGGCCTGCCGCGCTGTCAAGTCCAACGCCATCGTGCTTGCCAAGGGCAATGCCACTGTCGGTGTCGGCATGGGACAGGTCAACCGCGTCGACTCCTGCCGCCTCGCGGTGGAGCGAGCTGGCGCCCGCGCGGTCGGATCGGTTGCGGCATCCGATGCGTTCTTCCCGTTTGCGGATGGCGCTCAGGTGCTCATCGACGCCGGTATCACGACGATCATCCAGCCGGGTGGATCCGTGCGCGACGAGGAGGTCATCGCTGCGGCGAAGGCGTCTGGTGTGACGATGTTCTTCACAGGAGAACGCCACTTCTTCCACTGATCCCCACGCCTCACTCGGGGCATCGCTCCGCGCTGCCCCGAGCCTCGGGGGCGCGTGGCCCCTCGGGGAGCGATGTTGTACGGCGACGCCCCGCCTGCCCGCCGAGGCCCGTCCTATCTTCGTCGATACGACGGGGCCTCGGCGCTACCCGGGGGCGTCGGCGTTGTTCCGGGGCGTACCGGGGGAGAGGTGTCGCACATGGTCGCTTGGCTGCGGTTGAAGCGGCCATCTGCGACCCCTGGTGGCCAGGGAGTGGGCGAGGCATGCGGGGAGGTGTCGCGCGTGGTCGCTTTGCGGCGGCTGAGGCGGCCATCTTCGACCCCCTGCCCCGGGTGGATCAGCCGCACCACAGTCATGTCCGAATTCCGCTAGCCGACCGTCGCCGCGCGTGCGAGAGTGGAGGCATGACCTTCCTGGCGATGAGCTCGATGAGCTTCGATGAGCGGTACCGCGCGATCGACGCACGCGACACCCGTTTCGACGGGCAGTTCGTCACCGCCGTGCACACCACTCGGATCTACTGCCGCCCGAGCTGTCCGGCGCGAACCCCGAAGCAGGAGAACGTCACCTTCTATCCGACCAGCGCTGCGGCCCACGAGGCTGGCTTCCGCGCGTGCAAGCGTTGCCTGCCTGAAGCCGCGCCGGGGTCGCCGGAGTGGGACATTCGCGGCGACACTGCTGCGCGCGCGATGCGCCTGATCGCCGACGGGGTCGTGGAGCGTGAGGGAGTACCCGGCCTCGCCGCACGTCTGGGCTATTCCTCACGCCACCTCACACGCCTGCTGGCCACCGAACTCGGCGCTGGCCCACTTGCTCTCGCCCGCGCCCACCGTGCGCACAACGCGCGGATGCTGCTCGTCGGAACCGATCTCGCGATCGCCGATATCGCGTTCTCGGCCGGCTTCGCCAGCATCCGTCAGTGCAACGACACAATTCGCGAGGTGTTCGGGCTGACCCCCACCGAGTTGCGCGCTCGGCGACGCATCTCCTCGATCGTCGCACCAGGCACGATCGACCTGATCCTTCCGCACCGTGAGCCGATGGATGCCGCCGGCATTTTCGCGTGGATGACTGCACGCGCCCTGCCTGGTGTGGAGAGCACAACCGACGCCTCCTTCGCCAGACACCTGCAGATGCCAGGGGGACCGGCCTGGTTCGAGGTGCGTCAGGATGAGAGCGCTCGACTTCGACTGCGAGTCCAGGTCACCCACCTCAGCGACCTTGCCCCGCTCGTCGCGACCGCGCGTCGCATCTTCGATTTGGATGCCGACCCCATCGCCGTCGACGCGGCGCTGTCGTCGCATCCGGAGCTTGCTCCGCTGGTGGCGCTGGTCCCTGGTATCCGCGTACCAGGCGCAGCGGATCCGCATGAGATGCTCATCCGCGCGATGGTCGGCCAGCAGATCACTGTCGCCGCCGCGCGCACGGCACTCACGAAGCTTGCCGACGCGCTGGGGGATCTGACGCCGGATGGGCAGGGTCGGCTGTTCCCGACGATGACGGCGATTGCCGAACACGGCGCCGAGGTGTTGCGCGGACCTGCCGCGCGCATCCGCGCCATCACCGGTGTTGCCGCCGCGCTGGTCGACGGGTCGCTGACATTGACCGTCGGTGACGATCGCGTCGCGCAGCGTGAGGCACTCCTCGCCATGCCTGGTATTGGGCCCTGGACTGCCGACTACGTGCGAATGCGCGTTCTCGGTGACCCCGACGTGTTCCTCCCCGGGGATGTCGCCGTGCGCGCCGGCGCAGCGGCAGCCGGCATCCCCGCGGACCCTGCACCGCTGACCGCATGGTCGACTCGCACCGCCCCCTGGCGCAGTTACCTCACCGCCCACCTCTGGCGTGCCACCACCAACACCACCCGCGAGACTTCGCGTGTGTCACCACTATCGGCGATTTCTGGGACACAAGCGAAGTCTCGCGGGGGAGCGAAGGAGAGATCACATGAGCATCATTGAGACACTCGACACTGCGGACGGGGCATTCACGTTGCTCGTCGACGAAGAGCAGCGCGTGCTCGCCTCGGGCTGGACGGACGACCACACGGCCATCATCGACCGGCTCTCGATCGCTGTGCGTCCGACCGATATCCGTGATGGCGAGACGGATGCCGCGGCCGCCGTCCGTGCCTACTACGACGGTGACCTCGGTGCGATCGACACTGTCGCGGTGCACCAATTCGGCACCGACCGGCAAAAAGCTGGCTGGGCGGCACTGCGGCAGATCACGCCAGGGGAGCCGTTGACCTACACATCTTTCGCCGCAGAGCTTGGCAGTCCGCGGGCGGTGCGTGCCGCGGCATCCATCTGCGCGCGCAATGCGCCGGCACTCTTCGTACCCTGCCATCGCGTGCTGCGCGCCGACGGGTCCCTCGGCGGCTTCGCCTGGGGGCTGCCAGTGAAGGACTCGCTGCTCGCACGGGAGAGCGGCCGCTGAGCCTTGCCTTCCGCCGCCGGTCCCGGCTCCCGCCCCGTCCCGGCTCCCGGCCGGCCCCGATCGGCCCGGCCCCAGGGCCGCGGGGTCGCAGATGGTCGCATTACGGCGACGCGGGGTCGCACATGGTCGCCTTTGGGGAGCCCAGGCGACCATGTGCGACCCCTGCCGGGGCGGCACGACAAACTGACTGGGAATGCCTCTTGCACTCAGCCGGTTCACAGCAATAGGCTGGAGGGCTGTCGCGCCGACCGGGCGACGAAGCCGAGCCTGAGGAGGACACCATGATTTCGATCGCCGTCGCGCTGATCACCGTTCTTGGCTCGACCCCGGCGTACCGCCGCGGGTAGACAACCACACCGCCGTCTCATCCATGGCACCGCTGCGTTCGCGGTGCCCGAATAATCCCCCTTCCGCATCGAAACTCATCTGAGAGACATGTCTTCCTCGTCGTCGTCGCTGAAATCGTCCGCCTCCCTCTCCACCCCCGCCGCACTGTGGCGCCTGAAACCATTTGTCCGTCCTGTCGTCTGGCGGTTCGCTGGCGGTGCCGCCAGTGCGCTCGGCGCAGCCATCATCGCCCTGATGATCCCTCTCGTACTCGAGCAGATCGTCCAGGGTCCTATCCAGACCGGGTCGATCGGCTTGATCGCCCTCGGCGCGGTCGCCGTGCTTGCCCTTGGGCTCGGTGAGGCCCTGATGGTATGGCTGCGGCGCTGGTTCATCCTCAAGCCATCCACCGACGTCGAGTACCGCATGCGCACGCAGCTCTACTCGCGACTGCAGACGCTGCCGGTCTCGTTCCATGACCGCTGGCAGTCCGGCCAGCTGCTCAGCCGCATGATGCAGGACATCGGCCTCATCCGCCGGTGGCTGGCGTTCGGTCTGATCCTGCTGATCGTGAATATCCTCACGATCATCATCGGCTCCGTGTTGCTGTTCCGCTGGCACTGGCTGCTGGGCGTCATCTTCATCGTCACAGCCATCCCGCTCTGGATCACCGGGTACCGCTTTGAGAAGCGCTACGGCGCCCTCGCGCGCCAGAGTCAGGACCAGGCCGGCGACCTCGCCACCAGCGTCGAGGAGAGCGTGCACGGCATCCGTGTGCTGAAGGCGTTTGGTCGGGGCAAGCATGCGCTGACCCGCTTCAGCACGCAGGCTGAGTCCCTTCGGGCCACCGAACTCAGCAAGGCACGCTCTGTCGGCTCGATCTGGTTCTGGCTCGACCTCATGCCGCAGATCGCGTTCGGCGTCAGCCTGATGTCGGGAATCTGGCTGATTTCGCAGGATGCGATCACGCTGCCCGAGCTGTTCGCATTCTTTGCGATGGCGACGGTACTTCGGTGGCCAATCGAGTCGATCGGGTTCCTGTTCTCATTCATGCTGGATGCCCGAACCGCGACCGACCGCGTGTTCGACATCTTCTCCGAGACGAACAGCATCTCGGACCCCGCGAACCCGGT
This sequence comes from Microbacterium sp. Y356, assembly GCF_059445355.1. Lineage (NCBI taxonomy): Bacteria > Bacillati > Actinomycetota > Actinomycetes > Micrococcales > Microbacteriaceae > Microbacterium > Microbacterium sp. Y356. The sequence goes on along the minus strand of NZ_JCAIUE010000001.1, from coordinate 791,233 downwards.
GCGCATCGAAGAGCCGCGAGGTGAGCTGGCGTTCGAGGGCGCGCATTTCCGCTATCAGGATGCCGGATCATCCGAGCGCGACCTGCTCGACGGCATCGACCTGGTTCTGCGCCCCGGCGAGACCATGGCGCTGGTCGGACTCACCGGCAGCGGAAAGACCACGCTGACCACCCTGCCCACGCGACTGTACGACGTCACGGGCGGAAGGGTCACGCTCGACGGCGTCGACGTGCGCGACATGACGCTCGTCGACCTGCGACGACATATCGCTATGGCCTTCGAGGATGCCACGCTCTTCTCGGCATCCGTGCGCGAGAACGTGCTGCTCGGGCGCGCAGAGCTCGACATCCACAGTGAAGAGGGCGAGCGCGTGATGCGCGAAGCATTGGACGTCGCCCAGGCGCACTTCGTCGACGAACTGCCTGAGGGTGTCGAGACGGTAATCGGCGAGGAGGGCCTCAGCCTTTCTGGTGGGCAGCGACAGCGTCTCGCACTCGCGCGTGCGGTGGCGGCGAACCCCCGCGTGCTGGTGCTGGATGACCCGCTTTCGGCATTGGACGTCGACACCGAAGCGCTCGTCGAAGAGGCGCTCCGCCGCGTTCTCGCTGACACCACGGCGATGATCGTCGCGCACCGTCCATCGACTGTCGCGCTCGCCGACAGGGTGGCGCTGCTGGAGCGGGGCAGGATCACCGCCGTAGGTACGCACTCGGAACTGTTGCGCACCAGCTCGCACTACCGGCACGTGATCTCCAGCCTCGAGGCTGAGGAGGCGGCGCGCACAGGCGCGATCTCGATCATCCCAGATACTCCGAACGCATCGGCAACCGAAGACGATACGCAGAACACTGAGAAGGAGGTGCAGGCATGAGTGCAGCACTCACCGGAACCCAGGGCGAGGACCGCTCGAACTACACCAAGGAGGAGAGCCGGGCGATCCGCCAGCGCTCGCTCCGCCTCCTCGGCTCGCTCGTCTCGCCGCTGAAGAAGCAGATCGTCCTCGCGGGCATCGTGCTCGTGATCTCCACGGCACTGCAGGTGGCAGGACCGATCCTCATCAGCATCGGTCTCGACCGGGCCCTGCCGGCCGTTCTTGAACACGCGGATTGGATGCCGACATTCGTGATCGGCATCGTCTACCTGCTCGCAGGTGCAACGGCAGCGGCACTGATCGGTTGGTATGTCGTCATCGCGGCCAGGATTACCCAGGCCGTGCTGCTCGACCTGCGCAAACGCATCTTCCTGCACACCCAGCGCCTGAGTCTCGAGTTCCATGAGTCGTACACTTCAGGGCGTATCATCTCGCGTCAGACCAGCGACCTGGACTCGATCCGTGAGCTTCTGGACGGCGGGCTGAACAACCTCGTCTCCGGCGTGCTTTTCGGCATCTTCACCTTCATCACGCTGCTCGTGTGGGACTGGCAGTCGGGGATCATCCTCGCATTGGCACTCATCCCGCTCGCGTTCCTGATGCGCTGGTTCTATTCGCGTTCGCAGGTTGTCTTCCGTGAATCGCGTGTCATCAGCGCGAAGGTCATCGTGCAGTTTGTGGAGACGATGACCGGCATCCGCGCCGTCAAGGCGTTCCGCAAGGAGCCGCGCAACGACGTCACCTTCCAGAAGGTCGCTGGCGACTACCGCGACATCAACCGGCGCTCGATGCTGCTGTTCGGCACGTTCGAGCCAGGGCTGATGAGTGTCGCTGCGATCACCCTCGGCCTCGTCGTGCTCTGGGGCGGCGTTCGCGTCTCCATGGACGTGCTGACCGTCGGTGTGCTGCTGTCTGCTGTTCTGTACGTGCGGAACTTCTTCGCGCCGATGCAGGAGATCGCGATGTTCCTGAACTCTTACCAGTCCGCCACAGCGGCGCTGGAGAAAGTGTCGGGTGTGCTCGAAGAGGTGCCGACGGTTCCGGATCCGGTGAAGCCGATTGACCTGTGGGAGGCGCGCGGACACGTGAACTTCGATGAGGTCACGTTTGGGTATTCGGGGGAGAAGACGATTCTGCCGAACTTCTCACTCGACATCCCGGCCGGGCAGACCATCGCTCTTGTCGGCACGACCGGTGCCGGCAAGTCGACGCTGGCAAAGCTCATCTCGCGGTTCTACGATCCCTCGCTCGGCAGTGTGACGCTCGATGGCGTTGACCTGCGCTCGTTGCATCCGAAAGACCTGCGCCGCGCGATCGTCATGGTCACGCAGGAGGCATACCTGTTCAGCGGCACTGTCGCTGACAACATTGCGCTCGGCAAGCCGGATGCCACGATGGACGAGATACAGGCCGCAGCTCGCGCAGTCGGGGCGGACGAGTTCATCTCGGCGCTCCCAGACGGCTACTCCAGCGACGTGAACAAGCGCGGTGGACGCGTGTCCGCAGGACAGCGTCAGTTGATCTCGTTCGCACGGGCGTTCCTGGCGAACCCCGCGGTGTTGATTCTCGATGAGGCCACGGCATCCCTCGATATCCCGTCGGAGCGGCTCATTCAGGATGCGCTGCAGACGCTGCTCGCCGACCGGACGGCCATCATCATCGCGCACCGGCTGTCAACGGTCGCGATCGCCGACAGGGTGCTGGTGATGGAACACGGGCAGATCATCGAGGATGACGCACCGGCCGCACTCATCAGCGGAACGGGCAAGTTCGCTCAGTTGCACGCGGCCTGGCAGGAGACGCTGGTTTAGAACTCGCCCTGGAGGTAGCGCTCACGGCTGCTTCCAGGGCGATCACACCACGTCGTGCGAGACGTATCGATCCCATCCGTGATCGAGGAGTCGGAATCCCGCAGCGATGGCCTGTGCTGGGTCTTCGCTGCGGCTGGCGTGGAGCTGGATCTGCAGCGCGAAGTGGGCGTAGAGGTGTATTTCGGTCGTCGGCTCCGGCAGCGCGAAATCCTGGGCGATGGCGTTGGCCAGCGTGCCTTCATGAAGGAGCCACATGCGTTCGGCGTACTCCATGAGGGCGGGGGTCTCTTGCATGAGCTCAACGACTCGGCGCTGAGGCTCGGTCTGTAGGGCATTGAGCTCTGTGAGGTAGTGGTCTGCGAGGGCTTCGGAGATCGATGTGCCGGCCTGTCGGTCGATGACGGCCCGGACAAGGCGATCGTTTCTCTCGTCCTCATCGCTGAAGACGAGGGCTTCTTTGCGTGTGAAATGTGCGAAAACGGTTTTCGGCGTCACATCGGCGACATCGGCGATCTCGCGAACACTCACCGCGTCGAAGCCGCGTTGGAAGAACAGGCTGAGAGCTGCGTCGAGAATCAACGCGCGAGTAGCAGCCTTCTTCCTCTCTCGTCTCCCCAGCGGCATCTCACTCATCTCTGCAGTTTATCCCGAAGATGTAAAGCCATTGAGGGTAATAGGTAATCGGGTATACTCTTACTCACGATTACCCAATGTGGTGCTCGGCTCGGCGATGCAGTCCGCATGGATTGCTCACGATCGACGAGAAGCGAAGAGGCGGAGAAAAGATGAAGGTTGCGAAGTGGATCATTGCCGGGCTTGTCGGCGTGGTGGCGGTGTGGTCTCTGGTGCTCCGGCCGCTGGTGATGATCGCGATCATCACTGCTGTCGTGGTGTTGGGAGCCGGGTATCTCTATTTCATCCACTTCCGCCCGCCGCGTGCGGCGACAGCCTTCGAGAGTCTGACCGAGGGGAAATGGCGCACCGTCGATGTCGGGGATGCGACCGTCAGCGGGAACGGGTCACCGTATGCGATTTATGCGAGGCGCGGGAGCTCTGCGAATCTGATCATCCATTTCTCCGGTGGCGGTGCGTGCTGGGATGACGACACAGCTGCGCGTCCGATCACCCCGGTGAGCGTCCTCCGCGGCTACACGCGGGACCTGAAAGCGTTCTATTTCGCGTCCCTCACTCGATTGTTCCCGGCGGGTCTCACCGGCCTTGCCAACCGTCGGGACGCCGCGAACGGTTTCCGGGACTGGAACATCGTGTTCATCCCGTACACCACTGGCGACATGCATATCGGCGACGCCGTGCATACCTACACCGGAAAGCGGGGCACATTCGAGGTGCACCACAACGGGCGCAAGAACACGACGGCTGCGCTGGCGTGGGTGTTCGAGAACTTCCGCGGCGCAGGAAAGGTCATGGTCTCCGGCGAAAGTTCCGGAGCGTGGGCGTCCGCCTTCTACGCCCCGATAGTCGCGGATCACTTCCCGGAGAAGCAGATCTATTGCCTCTCGGACGGTGTCGGCATCCGCTCCGGACGCTGGCCCGAAGTCGTCGACGAGGTCTGGAAGGCCGACAGTGCCGCGAACCTTGGCTTCACGATTGGGACCGACCTCTACGAGGACGCGCTCATACATCGCACAGACGACCGTCACCGCGACATCAAGTATCTGCACAGCAACACACTCTTTGATGACACCCTCACGCGATTCGGCGCAGCCCTGAATGGGCAATCGACAGATACTGACCAGTTCATCGATGACTGGGCGGCTGGGACCAAAGCGTCCATGTCTCGGCTCTCGAATGCGGGGCTCAAGTACCAGTACTTCCTCACTGACTGGGGCCACAACACGAAGCGGCACACCACCGCGCACACAGTGACGACCAACGAGCTGTACCGCAAGTGCGAGGCCGATGGGGTGGTCTACGCACAATGGCTTCAGAGAAATGTCATCGATGACGATGACCTTTCTGTCGGCGCCCACGCGCTCTCCTGACATGACGATGGCCGAGCCGGCCACGTCGCGATACCTCTCGGATGCTGGCACTCGGCGCGTCCGGGCGGGAGCGTTGGCTACGATCTAAGAGTGGATCCCCTAATGCTGCTGGCCGAATGGTGGTGGATTGCGCCGAGCGCGCTCGGCGCAGGGGCGGTTACAGTGGTCGGTATGCGCCATCGCAGCAACACAACCGGGCGGCGACTGGCGTTTGACGCCGCACGAGATGACCTGTCCGAAGCGCAACACCGGTCCGGTGAGCGTCGCAGAGCCGTAAAGCTTGCCCGCGCCGAGCATGCTCGCCTGGTCGCCGAGCGCACCGCAACCAGGGCGACATCGGCCGAGGTCGCGAGCGCGAGGCGAGTGCTGCAGCAGGCCGAGCTCGACGCCAGAGCCGCCGACGCAGAGGTGCGTGCGCATCGAGTGAAGCTGAAGGTGGCGCGCGCCGAGATCCCTACGACGTCCAAACGCGAGCGCTTCCCGGTGGCACGGCTGAATCGCACGCACGACGCGATCACCGCGCGCTGGATGGACTACGAAACTGATCCTGCAAAGCTCATCGCCTATCCCGCTATGAGTGACGGTAAGGACCCAGCGACGGGGGCGTTTCTCAGCGCCGCACGTCAGGCTCTTGAAGTGCGCCAGACTCCGGGAACACGGATCACGACCGAAGAGTTTGCCGCGTACCGGGATGCCGTGGCGCATCTCGAGCGGACGTTCGATGTCGCAGAATACTCCGCGAAGGCCCGTGCCGAGGGGCGAGATCCGAACCAGGCGCCCGCGTGGCAGGACACCGCCCAGCAGGTGTTCAGCCGGTCAGCCGACGCTCTCGATAAGGCGGCAAGCGCCGCGGCATCCGCTTTCTCCTCCTGGAGTGCGCGCCGGCAGCCTCATGAAGACGAACCGCGCGCGCCGGAGAGCGAGCCGAAGCCGAAGCCGACCAAGATTTGGCCGGTGCCGCGCCGCGACGACTCGTAGTCGCTACTCGGGCAGAACCCGCGTCCGCACCAACTCCTGGTACCAGTGGCCAGAATCCTTCACCGTGCGCTCCAGTGTGTCGAAGTCGACGCGGACGATCCCGAACCGTTTGGCGTAGCCGTAGCCCCACTCGAAATTGTCCATTAGCGACCACACGAAGTAACCGCGGAGATCCACGCCGCGCTCAATCGCCCGGTGCGCCGCGGTGAAGTGCCGCCGCAGGTAGTCCGTGCGCTCGGGGTCGGGCACAGTGCCGTCCTCCGCCACCTCATCATCGAAGGCCGCGCCGTTCTCGGTGACCATCAATGGCTGGTTCGGGAACTGCTCAGAGAGGGAGACGAGCAGTTCCTCCAAGCCCTCGGGGGCAATGTTCCAGCCCATAGCGGTGTACGGGCCTGGCTGCGCCAAGAACTCCACGATCCGGTCGCTGCCGGGCCATGCCGTGCCGGCGGACGTGCCCTTGTGTCCGTCGTTCTGCTGCTTCTCCGAGACGCCGTCCCAGAGCTGCACCGTCGCGGTCGAGTAGTAGTTCACGCCGAGAACATCGATCGGTTGGTTGATCGTCTCCAGGTCGCCATCCTGCACGAACGCCCAGTCAGTGACCGCAGCGGTGTCTTCGAGGAGATCGGCCGGGTATTCGCCGAGCAGGAGCGGATGCGTGAACGCACGGTTCGCGAGCGCATCCACGCGACGCATGGCCTCGGCCGCCCCGTCGCCCTTGCCGCGCAGAACGTGGAAGTTCAACGTCACGGAATAGTCGGGATCTCCTGTGGAGGTCGCGCGCAGCGCCTGCACGCCGCGACCGTGTGCCAAGTTGAGATGGTGCACAGCAGACAGCGCTGAGGCCGGCTCCGTGCGTCCGGGAGCATGACCGCCCTGGCCGTACCCGAGGTACGCCGAGCACCAGGGCTCGTTCAACGTCGTCCAGGTGTGCACCCGATCGCCGAGCGCAGTGCCCATGATCTCGGCGTAGCGCTCGAACGCGTCTGTCGTTGCGCGTGACGTCCAGCCTCCGGCATCCTCGAGGTATTGCGGGAGATCCCAGTGATACAGGGTCGCGACAGGACGGATGCCTCGTTCGAGCAGCCCGTCCACGAGGCGCGAGTAGAAGTCGATGCCTGCCTGATTGACCTCACCGGATGCGGTGGGCACGATCCGGGGCCACGCGATCGAGAAGCGGTACGCCTCGAGGCCGAGCTCCTTCATCAGATCGAGATCTTCGTCGACGCGGTGGTAGTGATCGCACGCCACATCTCCGGTGTCGCCGTTCCAGACCTTGCCAGGGGTCCGGCTGAACGTGTCCCAGATCGACGGGGTGCGCCCGTCCTCTGAGGCAGCACCTTCGATCTGGTATGACGCCGTGGCGGATCCGAAGGTGAAGCCGTCAGGAAATACGAGGCCGGAGTCGCGGTAGTCATCGCGCGGGGTAATGAGCGTCATTCGAGGTGTGCCTTTCCATCGAGGGCGGTAATCGCAGTGTCGTCGATGCCAGCGGCGACGCTCCATCCATTGTGTTGGGTGGAGGTGGCAGTGCACCAGTCTTCGCGCCGCTGCCAGTGTCCGTAAGTGAACCTCACGGATGAACCTCCTCGGCGAGGAATGAATGAGCATCGAGGCGGGTGTCGTGCTCCGTGTCGATATGGACGATGATCGTGTCGCCACGCCAGCGCACCCGGTGCGACCCGACGGCGGCAGGATGCCGGGCGCGCAGCGTCGCGCTCAGCAGCTGCGCATCGCGCCACTCCAGCCCCACGATGACGCCGGGGCGGGCGATGAGCCCGGTGACACTGCCCGTGGAGAGCGCGGCGGGAAGGGCAGGAAGGAGATGGATGCCGTCGACGGATTGCAGGAGCGCCTCGGAGAGCGCGCCGACGAGCCCGAGGTTCGCGTCGATCTGGAACGGCGGATGGGCGGCAAACAGGTTCGGGTAGAGTCCGCCGGCCCACGGGCCGGAGACGTCGTCTGCACTGCGAAGGGCGAGTTCCAGCAGATCGGCGACCTTGTCCGGGCGGTGCAGTCGCGCCCACAGTGCGAGCTTCCACACCAGCGACCAGCCGCTGGAATCGTCGCCTCGGCGATCGAGCGTCGTCGTCGCGGCGGCGCGCCGCGCCTCATCCCATCGCTCCGTGCCGGGGAACAAGCCGTACAGCGCGCTGACGTGACGGTGATGCGGATCTTCTTCGGGGCGAGGAACGTCCCATTCGACGATCGCGCCGTCCGGGGTAAGTGCCGGCTGTTCGGGCAATACCGAAAGCCGCGTGCCGGAGGCTTTCGCGACGTCGTCGTCGACGCGGCCCAGAGCCTCGGCAGTCTGGACGGTCGCGGCGAACAGGTCGCGTAGTAACGCGAGATCCATCGTTGACGTCGCGGCGAGCGACCCCGATCTGCCGTCCGGTGTGAGGAAGGCATTCTCCGGAGAGGTCGCGGGGGAGGTCTGCCCTTCTCGGTGCCAGTCGAGCGCGAACTCGGCGGCGCCGCGAAGAGCGGGCCAGATGCTCTCGAGATATTCGGCATCTGCCGCTCCGAACTCCCATGCCTGGGGGAGGAGACTGGCCAGCCAGGCGCCGCCCAGCGGCCAGAAGGCCCACCGCGGGTCGCCCGCACCGCGTCCGGGAGCGGTGGCGTACAGCCAAGCATCACTGTTGTGATGCACGGTCCACCCTGGCGCGCCGTACAGCCGATGGGTGTGCGAGGCCGCGGTATCGGCGAGCGCGACCGTGAACTCGGCCAGTGGCTGCGCCCGTGCGCTGAGGTCGGTGACGTGCGCACCCCAGTAGTTCATCTCGGTGTTGATGTTCAGCGTGTAGGCGCTGCCCCACGGCGGGCGAAGTTCAGCGTTCCAGATTCCCTGCAGGTTGGCCGGGAGGCCGCCGGGCCGGGAGGAGGAGACGAGCAGGTAGCGGCCGTAGTCGAAGAGCAGCGCAGCAAGGCCGGGGTCGCTTGTCAGCACGCCACGGGGATCGGCGCGCGCGGCGGCGAAGCGCGCGGCGGTGTCTCGTTCTCCTGTTGCTGCGGCGACGGCAGACGGCGATCCGAGCGACAGCGTCACGGTGCCCAGAAGTGCGCCCATCGCGCGTTCGGTTTCGCTACGCAGTGTGTCGACGCCGATCTCCGCCGCGCGTTCGATTCGTTCGAGAGCCTCGGCCAGCGCATCGGATGCCGTGCCGACCGGAGCCTTCCCGAGGCCGCCGAACGTGGTGGCAGTGGCGATGAGTACGACGGTTCGCCCCGGCTCCTGGATGACCCGTGCACCGATCGCGGCGCGAAGCGCGGCTCCGGGGGCCGTGTCCCAGAGTGCGCCGGGCAGATCGGGCTCGTGACCAGGTGCGACGTCGCTGGGCAGGCGCAGTAGTAGTCCGACGGTGTCAGCATCGACGGAGACTTCTTCTGGCGAATCGCTGGCGGCACCATGCAGTGCGGATCGCAGCTGTACCGTGACCGGCGCAGCAGGCTCAATCACGTGCACGAGCACGCTCTGCTTTGCGGTGATGAACGTCGTCGTGCGCGTCGTGTCTGCAACAGAGCGATGGATGCCGGCACGCAGATCAAGTTCCCTGGTGAGCGCAGCATCCGCATCTGCACCCGTGACGTCGATCACGACGTCACCTACAGGCATATACGACTGTGCGTAGCGGGTCTGCATTGCCTGCAGCGCCGCCTCAGCTCCCACAGGGTCCCCGGCCGCGATGGCCGTACGGGACTCTGCGAGCAGGCGTGCATTCTCCGCAGCATCCGACAGGCCATCGACAGCCTCGCTCGCCGGGGACCCTGACCACGCGGTCGCATCGTTCAGGTGCAGGGTGGTGGTGACCACGCCGCCGTCGCTCATGGCGCCCAGCCGGCCGTCGCCGAGCGGCAGACATTCCAGCCATGATTCAGCTATCCCGGCGAATCGCATCGTACTCATCGTTCAGCCGCGCACGCTTTCATGTGATTCGCGATTTTGTTGCATCATGCGAGGAAATGCCAGGCGATCGTCAGTAAGGGAAGGCGACGGGGCCTCGGTGGGGGAGGGGATCCGAAGCCCCGCCGCCGCTATTAGGGGGCGAGCCGAATTTCTGCGATGACCTCTGCGTACTCCGTCTCGCCGACCGGGGTGAAACCCACCCGGCGGAAGAACGCCTCAGGTCCGCCGTCGCCGGCCTCGTAGATCACGGCAACATGATCCATGCCGCGCGTGCGCGCCTCGGCCAGAAGGCTGTCCACAGTGAAACGACCGATGCCACGGCCCTGGTCGTTCGCATCGACGTTGATTCGCCACAACACCGAGCGGAAGTGTTCTTCGGCGGCTTCAGAATCGAAGCTGGCACTCACGAAGCCGACGACCTCATCGCCGTCGAGGATCACACGTTGCCACGAGGTCAGCGGGTTGATCACGGTCGCCGCGATGCCGTAAGAAACGGGGGCGAGGTACTGCTCTTGCCCAGGCTTGAGAGACAGATTGTTCACGGCGACGATCGTCGCAGCGGAGAGTTCGACCACACGCAGTTCCGACATATGCCCAGGGTAACCTCTCGAACGAGATCTCGCGCTGAAAGATGTCTGCGAACGTCATCGAGGGCACTCAGGTATCTTGGTATCGAGACAAATTTGACTCGTGAACGGAGAATCTCCCGGTGACCGACGACGCCATCATCTATACGTACACGGACGAGGCACCGGCTCTGGCCACCGCATCGTTCCTTCCGATCGTCCAGGCCTTCGCCGGCCAGGCCGGAATCGAGATCGAAACCCGCGACATCTCGCTGGCCGGGCGCATCCTTGCGGCGTTCCCGCAGCGGCTGAGCGCCGACCAGGAAGTGTCCGACGCACTCGCTGAGCTTGGCGGTCTTGCCACGCTCCCCGAGGCCAACATCATCAAGCTGCCGAACATTTCGGCATCCATTCCTCAGCTGAAGGCGGCCATCGCCGAACTGCAGGGTCAGGGATACGACGTCCCGAGCTTCCCGGATGAGCCATCCTCGCTGGAGGAGAAGGACATCCGCGCCCGCTACGACCGCATCAAGGGGTCGGCGGTGAACCCGGTGCTGCGCGAAGGCAACAGCGATCGTCGCGCCCCGCTTGCCGTGAAGAACTATGCCAAGAAGCACCCGCACACGAACAAGCCGTTCCCCGAGGGCTCGAAGACCCGCGTCGCCACGATGACGCAGGACGACTTCAAGCACAACGAGAAGAGCTGGATCGCCGCTCACGACGACGTTCTGACGATTCGTCACACCGCCGAAGACGGCACAGTCACCGTACTCAAGGACAACCTCAAGGTGCTGCCGCGTGAGATCATCGACGCGACGTTCCTCTCGGCATCCGCTCTTGACGCGTTCCTTGCTGAGACGATCGAGACGGCGAAGGCCGAAGATGTGCTGTATTCGGTGCACCTGAAGGCGACGATGATGAAGGTCTCAGACCCGATCATCTTCGGTCACGTCGTGAAGACTTTCTTCGCTGATGTGTTTGCTCGCTTCGGCGATCAGCTGGCTGCTGCCGGCCTCAACGCCAACGACGGACTGGGCTCGATCCTCACCGGCCTTGCCGATGTCGAAGGTGGCGCAAAAATCGCCCAGGCGTTTGCGAAGTCGATCGAGAACGGCGCACGCCTTTCGTACGTCAACTCTGACAAGGGCACCACCAACCTGCACGTTCCCTCTGATGTCATCGTGGATGCCTCGATGCCTGCGCTCGTCCGCAACGGCGGCAAGCTGTGGGGCATCGATGGTGGCGAGGATGACACGCTGGCTGTCATTCCGGACTCCTCCTACGCAGGCGTCTACCAGGCAGTCCTCGACGACGTGATCGCGAACGGCCCGCTCAACCCGGCAACGATCGGCACCGTGCCGAACGTGGGCCTGATGGCCCAGGCTGCTGAGGAGTACGGCAGCCACGACAAGACGTTCGAGATTGCAACTGCCGGACGCGTCGAGGTCGTCGACGGTGAAGGCACCGTGGTCATCGAGCACGAGGTCGGTGCTGGCGACATCTGGCGTGCAACGCAGACCAAGCACATCCCGGTTATCGACTGGGTTCGCCTTGCCGTCTCGCGGGCGCAGGCGACCGGTGCTCCTGCCGTGTTCTGGCTCGATCTGAACCGCGCACACGACGCACAGCTCATCGCCAAGGTGCATCAGGCACTCGCGACGCTCGACACGAAGGGCGCTCAGATCTCGATCCTCGCCCCTGAGGAGGCGACGCGCTACACACTGGCACGTCTCCGCCACGGCCTGGACACCATCTCGGTGACCGGCAACGTGCTGCGTGACTACCTGACTGACCTGTTCCCGATCCTCGAGGTCGGCACGAGCGCCAAGATGCTCTCGATCGTCCCGCTGCTCGCCGGCGGCGGCCTGTTCGAGACCGGTGCCGGTGGATCGGCTCCGAAGCACGTGCAGCAGCTCGTCGAGGAGAACTACCTGCGTTGGGACTCGCTGGGCGAGTTCTTCGCGCTGGCTGCCTCGCTCGAGCACTTCGCCGACCGCACCGGTAACGAGAAGGCTCGCGTTCTCGCCGAGACGCTGGATGCTGCGACCGGAACGTTCCTCGAAGAGGACCGCTCTCCCGGCCGCAAGCTCGGCTCGATCGACAACCGTGGCAGCCACTTCTACCTGGGCCTGTACTGGGCACAAGAGCTGGCTGCGCAGACGAAGGATGCCGAACTCGCAGCGGCCTTCGGTCCGATCGCTGCAGACCTCGCGGGCAAGGAGCAGGAGATCATCGCCGAGCTCGCCGCCGTCCAGGGCAGCGCAGTCGACATCGGCGGGTACTACCGCCCCGATGTTGCCAAGGTCGCGAAGATCATGCGTCCGTCGACGACTCTGAACGGGATCATCGACGCACTGTAAGCGCTGAACGACAAGTGGGGCGGATGCTGCGGCATCCGCCCCACTTGCGTTTCACGGCTTGGTTCCGTGTGGTCGTGCTCAGCCCGATGAGGCGGGGATCACCAGTGGACAGCGACCTCGGTGCCCGTAGTGGTCCACTCGTAGACGTACTCGGCCTGCCACACGGGCATGTTCACGCAACCGTGGCTCATCTGCTGGCCGAAGTTGTTGTGCCAGTACGCGCCGTGGAAGGCGATGTCAGGGGCGAACCAGGTGTTCCACGGCACATCTTCGGTGACGTAATCGTTGCCGACCATGTCCTGGATGCGCGAGTAGCCGAACACTGTGAAGTTCCCAGTCGGCGTCGGAGTCGCGTTCGTGCCGGACGAGATCAGCCAGGACTGCACCACGGCTTCGTTCTCGTACAGTGTCGCCGTCTGCGTGCTGAGGTTGAGATCAATGCGGCGGAACAGTGCAGTCGTCTCGAACGCGGTCTCGTTGATGTTGAGCTCGTATGCGGCGTTGCCGTTCTCAAGCTGCTGGGCGAAGGTGGATGCCGTGTCGCTGACGTCGCCGAGCTCTCGCCCGGTGACACCCTCGGTGAGGGTGCGGAGCACATCGCCGGAGGAGTTGGTGACGACCTCGGCTTTGATCGCGGCACGGTTCACGGCTGCGGGGAGGGTGTCTACGACGGCCTGAATCGCAGGCGCGTTGGCGGTGACGGCGAGCTCGCCGTTCTCGTCGACGACCTCGAGCCACGTCGCAGCGACCTCCGGAGCGACGGGAACCGTACGCTCTTCACCGACGTAGAAGCCGATGGATCCGAGCATGGTGTTCAGCGATTCAGCGGTGCTCGCCGCCTCGTCGTCACTGACCGCAGCGGGCGCCTCAGCGGGCGCGCCGGAGTAGTTCAGAGTGCTGCCGCCATCAGCGAGGGCCGTCGTCACCGCGGTGGTCAGGTCTTCGAGGTTGATGCCGGTTCCGGGAACAGCGGCGGTGGTCACATATGCCGCGGTGGCTGCGTCGAACACGACGCCTGCGTCGATGGCGTCCGTGAAGCTGCCTGGAATCAGCGCGCGCAACGTGTCAGTGGCGACGGTTGCGTCGAGGGTGATCGCGCCGGGGATGGGCGCGGGCATCCACGCACCGAGGTTCCACATCGGGCTCGAGGCGAAGGCCTCGTCGGCGAGGGAGCGCGCATCGATCGTCGCACCGAGGTCGGCGCCAGTGATGACCTGCTCATCGCCGATATCGGTGATGGTGATCTCGAGGTTTGCGAGATGCGAGTTGACAACATCGGTGGCCGCGCCTGGCGTCAATCCGCCGACCTGAACTCCGGCGATCGTCGTGCCAGGAGCGATGAGGAAAAGGGACGCGGCACCAGCGGCGACCAACAGCGCACCGACACCGAGGCCGACCCACAGGCCTACGTGACGCTTCTTTGGAGCGGGCTCGCGCGGAGCCCATTCGACAGAACGTCCGCCATCGTTCGGCGGCAACGCTGCTGTGACGACCGTGGTCTGCGCAGTGTCTGCACCTGGTGCGGCAATGAGATCAGTCACCAATTCACCCCCGTGATATCAACGCGACATACCCCACTATCATACGGTGTCCCCGGTAACAGCGCGGCAACGGTTGGCCAGAGGCCCAGACAGACGAAAACCCCGTGACTATTAGGCCACGGGGTTTTCGAAGAATCTGAGGCTGCTCAGCTGCAGAGTTCCTGCAGTGCTGTGGCCGACTCGGTCATATCGGTGGTGATCGTGCTGAGGTCTGATGCGGCCGCAACGTCCTGATCGACCAGGACCTTCGACATAACCTCGCTGAGCGAGACGAAGTCGTCGTACACAGCGGTCGTGGCGTCCTTGACCTCCGAGTTGGAGACCTTGTCGATGGTCCCGCCGAGCACATCGACGAAACTGTTGAACTGGTCAACGGTGGCCTGAGGATCAGCGCCCGCGGCAGTCGGGTCGATTTCGCCCATAGCGGTGCTGGCCTCTGACAACTCAGGGATGACGATGGCGCAGGCATCCTTGACCGACTGGTCTGACTTTGCCTCCTCAACGGGAGCGGCGTCTCCAGAGGTGTCGTCAGTGCTGCTGGGCGAGCCAGAACATGCAGTGAGACCCAGGACGGCGACGGTTGCGATCGTCCAGGCTGCGATACGACGATTCATGTGGTTTCCCCTCAATGGTGGCACCACAAACTGCGGTGCGATTCTCCGGTCGGCGACTAGTCAAACACACCTCAGATGTCAACGCGGATGGGGAGCGCTGCCCACGGGGATGAGGGCGGCTCAGCGTCAATCCGTGATGATGGCGATGCCGTCGATCTCGACGAGCATCTCTTCGCGGGGCAGACCGGTGAAGACCGTGGTGCGCGACGGGAGTACGCCGCTGGGCGTGTGCGCGCTAACGAACTCGCCGTATGCGTCATTCATGCTCGCGAAATCCGACCGCTGCGTGAGGTAGACGCGCAACATCACGACGTCGTCGAAACTCGCCCCCGACGCTTCGACGATCGCCTTGACGTTCTCCAGGGTGCGGGTGGTCTGGGCGGCGACATCACCGGGGAACAGGTACTCGCCGGACACCGGATCGACCGGTCCCTGGCCGGAGACCTGGACGAACGGGCCTTTGCGGACGCCCTGCGAGAACGTGTGCGCGGGGGCCGGTGCAGCATCGGTGGTGACTCGGGTCTTCAAGCTCATGCGACCAGGTTAGTAGCCTGGTCGCATGCCGCTAAGAATTCCGGATCCCGTTCTCGGGCCGTGGGCGAAGGCGTTCCCCGCTCGCTCGCACGGTCTCCGACTCTCCGACGTGCCTGCGGCGGGAATGCGGCTCTCGGAATTCGGCACCCCCGTCATGACCGTGCACGAGGCCGCGCTCACGCACAATGAACGCGTCGTCTTCGACTGGGCCGCCGCGCAGGGGGTTGTGTTGGCCCCTCATGGAAAGACCACGATGGCTCCTGCTCTGTGGCAGCGGCTGCTCGATGCCGGGGCGTGGGCGATCACCGTCGCCACGGCCTGGCAGGCATCCGTTGCGATCGATGCCGGTGTGCGCCGGGTGCTGATCGCGAACGCAGTGACGGATGCCGCTGCCGCAGCCCGTCTCGGCGAGCAACTCGCAGCATCCACAGACCTGCAGGTACTGACCTGGGTCGATGCGGTCGAGGCTGTAGAACTGCTCGCGAGCGCGGTCACCGACTCGCAGCATCCGCTCGACGTTCTCGTCGAAATGGGCGGAACCGGCGGAAGAACGGGAGCCCGCACCGTCGAGGAGGGGGAACGGATCGCTCAGGCGATCACACACGCTCCAGGGCTCCGTCTCGCCGGCGTCGGCGGGTACGAGGGGCCGTTCGGCCCCGACCGCAGCGAGCTCTCGGTGCGCGCCGTGGATGACTACCTGAGCACGATCGTCGATTTGCATCATCGACTGTCGTATCCGGCAGGAATCCGTCCGGTACTCACAGCCGGGGGCAGCGCGTTTCCCGAACGTGCAGCCGCCGTGCTCGCGCCACTACGAGACGAAGCTGAGATCGTGCTGCGGTCAGGGGCGTTCCAGATCCACGATGACGGCTTTTATTCGCGGATGTCCCCGTTCGGGCAGATCACCGGCACCGCGCCGCTGCGATCAGCCATGCACGCCTGGGCGCGCGTCGTCTCGCAGCCGGAGGAGCGCCTTGCGCTGCTGGATGCCGGTCGGCGAGATGTGCCCTTCGACCTCGGACTGCCCATCCCGCAGACGGTCGCAGGCGAGATAACCGCACTGAATGACCAGCACGCCTTTCTGAAGCTCGCTCCAGGTGCACAAGCGCGTCTGGGTGACGTCGTGCGTCTCGGACTCTCGCACCCCTGTACGGCCTTCGACAAGTGGCGAGTCATTCCACTGATCGACGATCCTGACGCGGATGACCCGCGCGTGATCGGCGCGGTGGCGACGTGCTTCTGAGCGCCGAGCATGCCGCCGCCGGACGCGTGCGCATCTACCGCGGCGCCACCGTCGTAGACGGTACCGGCGCTGCGCGGTATGGCGCGGATGTCGCAGTCGAGGGCGCGCGGATCGCGCTGATTCTCCGGCCTGAAGATGAGCGGATCCTCGAACTGCCGGAGGGTGCCGTCGAGGTGAATGCGCGAGGGCTCATCCTCGCGCCCGGCTTCATCGACATGCACGCGCACAGCGATCTGGCAGTGCTGGAGGGCGCCTCCCACCTGGCCAAGATTCGACAGGGCGTGACGACCGAGGTCATCGGGCAGGACGGGCTGGGCTACGCGCCACTGGATGATGCCACGGCATCCGTCATCCCGGCGCAGATTGCGGGCTGGAACGGCCTGCCCTACGACATCCCATGGCGCACGATGGACGACCTTCTCACGGCGGTCGACGCTGCGACAGCCGCACACGTGGCGGTGCTCGTGCCGCAGGGCAATCTGCGAATGATGACTGTCGGCAACGAGAACCGGGCGGCGACCCGCGCCGAGATGAGGCAGATGGCCGCACTGCTCGGCGCTGCCCTCGATGCGGGCGCATTCGGTATGTCGAGCGGGCTCACCTATACGCCGGGCATGTATGCCTCCACGGCCGAACTCGAGGCGCTCTGCCGTGTCGTGGCCGAGCGCGGCGGGTATTGGGCGCCGCACACCCGCAGCTATGGCGGGGGAGCGCTGGAGGCTTACCGGGAGGTGCTCGACATCGGGCGACGCACCGGATGCCCCATCCATCTCACGCACGCCACCATGAACTTCGCACCCAACCGGGGACGTGCAGC
The DNA here is from genome assembly GCF_059445355.1 of Microbacterium sp. Y356. Classification (NCBI taxonomy): domain Bacteria; kingdom Bacillati; phylum Actinomycetota; class Actinomycetes; order Micrococcales; family Microbacteriaceae; genus Microbacterium; species Microbacterium sp. Y356. Next base: position 773,988 of record NZ_JCAIUE010000001.1, on the reverse strand, counting down.
CGAGCTGCTCGCGCTCGTCGATGAAGCCATCGCCGACGGCGTCGATGTCACGCTCGACACATATCCCTACCTGCCCGGTGCGACCACGCTGGCTGCGTTGCTGCCGAGCAGGCTTGCTCAGGGCGGCGACCTCATCGCCGCCCTCCGCACACTCGACGCTGAAGATCGCGAACGGGTGCGCGTCGAGCTTGAGGATGTCGGCTGCGATGGCTTTCACGGCGAGCGGGCGGACTGGTCGACGATCGAGATCGTCGGCACCGCAAACTCGGCACTCGCATCCCTCATCGGGCGGACGGTCGCCCAGATCGCCGACGCTGAGGGCAAACGCGCGGTCGACGTGGTGCTCGACACGATCATCGCGGATGCCGGGGCCACCGGCATCCTGATGCACATCGGTGACGAGGACAACGTGCGTGCGATCATGCAGCACGAGCGGCACACCGGCGGCAGCGACGGCATCCTCGTCGGCGCGAAGCCGCATCCGCGCGGTTTCGGCGCGTTCGCCCACTATCTCGGCCACTACGTGCGCGAGCTCGGCATACTCACCCTCGAAGACGCCGTCCGGCATCTCTCCGGCACACCCGCCGCTCGCCTCGGACTGAACCGCGGTGATGCACCGCGCGGTGTGATCCGCGAGGGTGCCACCGCTGATCTTGTGCTGTTCGACCCCGATCGGGTAGCCGCCGGTGCGACGTTCGACGCGCCGCGTGCCGAACCGGTCGGCGTCGTCGATGTGCTCGTCGCCGGTGTTGCGGCGATCGAGGCGGGCGCGGTCACCGGCGCGACTCCCGGGCAGGCCCTGCGGATGCCGCCGCCCGCCCACCGGGCAACGGTGCCGTTGATCGAAGGACATATCGACGCTGCCGCGGCACCGTTCGTCTGGACACCAGCGACCGCCGTGCATGCGCCGGACGAGCTCGCTGCCATCGCGGGTTCGCTTCGAGGGGCGATTTCAGTGCACAGCGGTGAGGCATCCGCTGCACCGATGATCACTCTCACGCTCGACCCCGAGGTCGGTGCTGCGGTCGACGCCGACGGCCGCGTGGGCGCCGAGGCATTCCGCATCACGGTTGAGGCCGCCGGTGTCGAAGTGCGGGGAGCAAGCCAGGAAGGCGTCTTCCGCGGCATTACCGCGCTGCGGCAGTTGCGTCCGCCGGAAAGCGTTTCGGATGAGAGCGTCGTCCATATCCCCGCGGGCGGATGGCACGGCGCGCCCGCATACGGATGGCGCGGTGTGATGCTCGACGTCGCTCGCCACTTCCGTCCGGCCGATGACATCCGTCGCCTGATCGATCTGCTCGCACTCCACCAGTTGAACGTGCTGCACCTGCATCTCACTGACGACCAAGGCTGGCGCTTCGAGGTACCCGGCTATCCGCGGCTCACCGAAGTCGGTGCCCGCCGGGAGGCCACGCAGCGCGGTCACGGCCCGCTCGCAACCGTCGAACCCGGCGTACATGAGGGGTACTACACCGCGGCCGAGTTGCATTCGCTGGTCGAGTACGCGTCCGAGCGCTTCATCACCCTCGTGCCCGAGGTTGAGCTGCCCGGTCATGTGCAGGCGGCGCTCGCTGCGTACCCCGAACTCGGCAACACCGATGCGACAGAACTCGTGACGTCGCCCTGGGAGCGCTTCGGTGTGAACTCGCGCACGCTGGCGCCAACCGAGGCGTCACTCTCCTTTGGCCGGGCAGCGATCGATGCGCTGTGCGAGATCTTCCCGTCGCCGTGGATCGGCATCGGCGGCGACGAGGTTCCGACCACGGAGTGGGCCGAGAGCGGTGCAGCCGCTGACCGGATGCGCGAGCTCGGGCTCGCCGCACCGAATGATGTGCAGCCCTGGTTCACTGCCCAATTCGTCGAGCATGTGCGCTCGCGTGGCCGCACGGCGCTCGCTTGGGACGAGGTGCTTGAGGGGGACGTACCCGACGGCGTGCGCATCCTCGCCTGGCGTGGGTCGGTCGCACTCAGGGAGGCCATCCGCCGCGGCATCCCCGTCGTCGGGTGCCCCGATCTCGAGACCTATCTGGACTACCGGCAGTCCGAATCCGACGACGAGCCGGTCCCGGTCGGTCCGCCGCTTTCTGTCGAGGACGCGTACACGCTGCGCCTGCCTGACGGCGTCGTGGGCGGCCAGGCGAACGTCTGGACCGAGCATCTGCCGACACTGGACCGTGTGAATTTCGCGATGTTCCCGCGGCTTAGCGCTATCGCTGAACGGCTATGGCTGGGCGGCGAGCCGGGGGAGAGCGCCGCGTTCCTGCGCCGGCTCGACGCGCACCTGCGGCGACTCCGGGCGGCAGGTGTGCGATATCGTCCTCTCGATGGGCCAGCACCCGATCAACGGCGACCAGGCATCCCCGGAAAGCCGATGACAACTCAGGCTCGTGAGCAGATCGTGGCTGCACTCGTCGAGGGTCTTCCTGCCTCTTTACGGGAGTCGTCGGAACACCGCGACGGCTAATGTAACGGTTCGGTAACCCTCCCACTCGGGTGGGGAGCAGAGGTTGCGGAATTTTTGTTCGTAAGGTCTACTAACAAATATGTCCGATTCGGATGAGCTGCATCAATCCACACCGGTCGACTACGCCGGTGCCAATTCGCACGCCTTCGGGCCTTCGAGGCACCTTCGCTCACGGTCCAAGGTGCTCCCCGAGCACGCCCGTGGACACAACCGGGCACTCGTGCTGCAGACGCTCTACCACGCCGGCTCGATGAGTAGGGCCGACCTCTCCCGTGAGACGGGCCTCACCCGTGTCACGATTTCCGATCTTGTCGCAGAGTTCATCGCAGACGGCATCGTCATCGAACTCGGAGTGCGTGAGACCTCCGGTCCGGGCAAGCCGGCGATCCTCATCGACATCGACCGCCTCGGCCACCAGATCGTCGGCCTCGATCTCTCTGACACCAAAGTGTTCCGCGGTGCGGTGCTCAGCCTCGACGGTGATGTGCTGGAACGGCGCGAGATCGCACGCCCCGCGCAGCCTGACGGAGAGGCAGCGTACTCCGCTGTCCTTGCGCTCAGCCGCAAGCTCGTCGCAGCATCCACAGCCGCGCTGCTGGGTGTCGGCGTCGGCACACCCGGTGTGGTGCGCCCTGACGGCGTCGTGCTCAAATCTCCGAACCTCGGTTGGGCGAACTTCGCCCTCGAGTCGAAGCTGGGCCACGACCTTGACCTGCCCGTGCTTGCGCGCAACGACGCGAATGCCGCTGCGCTCGCCGAGTACACCTTTGGCGACGCCAGGGCCGATTTCATTCTGATCAAGGTCGGTGTCGGTGTCGGTGCCGGTCTCATCTCTGGAAGCCAGCCGATGCTCGGGAGCCGTTTCGCGGCAGGCGAGATCGGTCACGTCGTTGTTGGCAATGACGGGGGACCGCGGTGCGTCTGTGGCAAGGATGGCTGTCTGGAAGCATGGCTGAGCGCCAAACGACTGCGCGACGAGATCGACGCTCGTCCTGACGCCAGGGAAGAGATCCTGCGCGACGCAGGCGCTCGCCTGGCTATAGGGATCGCACCAATCGTCACGGCGCTCGATCTGTCAGAGGTCGTGCTTGCTGGCCCCGGTGACCTCCTCGAAGGCACTTTCATCGATGCGGCTACCGTGACACTTCGGCAGCGGACTCTTGAGGGAGTCTTTGATGATGTCGTGATCCGGCTCACTCGCCAAGACGACATCGTGCTCCGCGGAGCCGCGGTCATGGTGCTCTCCGGTCAGCTGGGAGTTTCATAGTGGCACCGGTGACTCCGGCCGACCTGAGCGGTCGGCCTATTCGCGTGGGCCTGGACATCGGCGGTACCAAGACCGATGCCGTCGCGGTGACTGTCGCCGGCGAGATCGTCGGCCGCATCCGCCGGAATTCAGGGCAGGGCGACGAGGCAGTCGTCGCCGGCGTTGTGGAGAGCGTGCGCGACCTACAGGCCGAAGTCGGGTTCGCGAAGGCCGATGTGCTCAGCGTGGGCATAGGAATTCCCGGCCTCGTCGACACTGCGACCGGCCGGGTGCTGCATGCCGTGAATCTCGGCGTCGAATCGCTGGATCTTGCCTCGCGAGCGGCGGGCCTACTCGGCGTTCCCGTCATCGTGGAGAACGACGTGAAGGCGGCGACCCTTGGCGCGGCCGCGATTCGTGGAGATCTGAGCGGCAAGTCGATGGCCTTCCTGAATCTCGGTACCGGCGTCGCTGCCGGCATCGTGGTCGACGGGGTTCTCTGGCGCGGCGCGCGCGGCACGGCCGGGGAGGTCGGCCACATCTCGGTCGACCCGAACGGACGCGTGTGCGGCTGCGGGCAGCGTGGCTGCATCGAGACGCTCTGCGGCGGTGGGGCGCTTGCCCGCGCCTGGGGCCGGCCGGCCGTGTACCCCGTACTCGACATCTTCGACGCGGCAGACCGTGGCGACGCCGAAGCGATGCTGCTACGTGCCGACCTTGCCCGCGGTGCTGCGGCCGCGGTGCGCATCCTCGTGCTTGGTGCTGATGTTGAGACGGTCGTCATCGGGGGAGGGCTCACCGCGCTCGGTGACCGCCTCGGCGACGGCATCCGCACCGCTCTGATCGCGGACGCGAGCGCATCGCCGTTCCTTCGCTCGCTGCACCTCGATGAGAGAATTGAACTGCTTCCTTCCGGTTTTCCTGCAGCTGCTCTCGGCGCCGCGCTGGTTGGTGTGCACACCCCTGAAGAGGAGATCGCCGTCCATGGCTGAAGTCGTCATCGTCGAGAACGCCGCCGCAGCAGGCGCACTGGTTGCGGATGAGATTGTGCGGCTCATCGCGAGCCGTCCCGACGCCGTGCTGGGCCTTGCCACTGGCTCGACGCCGCTGCCGGTCTACCAGGCACTCCACGGACGTCTTGCCGGCACCGATGTTTCACAGGTGCGTGGCTTCGCGCTGGATGAGTACGTCGGCATCGACCCGAGCCACCCGGAGAGCTACCGTTCGGTGATCACCCGCGAGGTCGTCGAGCCGCTGGGGCTGAACCCCGAGCAGATCCGCACGCCCAACGGTGCGACCGCTGGCGTAGAGCACGCCGGCGCCGACTATGAAGCGGCGATCGAGGCCGCCGGCGGTGTCGACCTGCAGATCCTCGGCATCGGCACCGACGGGCATATCGGTTTCAACGAGCCCGGCTCGTCGTTTGCCTCGCGTACGCGCGTCAAGACGCTCACCGAGCAGACTCGTAAAGACAACGCGCGCTTCTTCGACTCGATCGACGACGTGCCCATGCACTGCATCACGCAGGGACTCGGCACGATCCTGCGAGCGCGTCACCTGGTGCTCCTCGCCTTCGGTGAGGGCAAGGCGCAGGCCGTGGCGGCTGCCGTCGAAGGGCCAGTCAGCGCGATCCTGCCCGGTTCCGCAATTCAGCTACACGAGCACGTCACGGTCATCGTGGACAAGGCTGCGGCCTCGAAGCTGAAGCTTGCGGACTACTACCGCTACACGTTCGCGAACAAGCCGGAGTGGCAGGGGCTGTAGCCCCACCCCACCGGTGACTATCGCGGGTCTACTGCCCCGACGAACAGCGTTTATCGATCACGCCGTCACCGTTGCGGCATTGCGCTGGATCACCAGTCCATGAAGGGTGTCCGAGTCTTGTCTAACCCTTCCGACGATGGTCACGATACGTGTAACCGGCGAAATCGGGGCCCCGACGGGGAACGAGGCGGAACCGGAGATGGTCCTGCTCGATCAGGCGGCATCGACCGAACTTGTGGCCAGCGTCTCGACGCAGATGTCGACCACCGGTATCGAGCTCCAGACGTCCATGGACTTCGTTGACCAGGCCGGAGTGAAGTCAGTGACCTTCCCAATCATCGGCGCGGGCTTTGTGCAGCCGAGCAACGCCACATTCGTGCTGGACATCACACGGCGCTGGACCCGGAAGTGACGATTTAACCGTGGATCCTCGCGGTGCTCGGAGCGCTCTTCGCGGCCAGCGCCTACGTGGCGTGGTTCGTCCGTCCTCAATGGGCGCACAGCCCGAAGGAGTAGCGAGGCTCCGGCTTATGGTGCCCTGGTGGGAGTGCACGTCACCCCACCAGGGCACTTCTTCGTCCTTAGAATGTCGGGGGGCTTCTCTACCCCTGGACCCCGTTCTTGGTGAAATGCATGCGGGATGCGGAGTCCGAGCCGGAGGGCGCCCGAGCCGGAGGTGCTGCGATCGGCCTATGCGATCAACTGCTCGTCACGCTGAGCATCCGGCTCTTTGCCGAATCGGCGGACGTAGATCGCGCGCAACTGCTCGAGCTGTTCGCGCTCGAGATCGCTGATCGGTTCAGCCTTGCCGGCGGCGATCCGACGCTGCAGGCTGCTCGTCAGCTTTTTCTTCTCCACGACGGCCACCTCCTTTTCATTCCATTCTCCGCTCGTTTCGGGCTGTTGTCTACGACAGACGCCCCCTGGAGATTCTCGATGACCCTGAAGAGCATCTTGGCTTCCATCTCCGTGGCCTGTTCAGACAGCGCCACCAGTGCCGAGTTCGCCACCTCGCGGTCGGCTTGCCTATCCGAAACGGCCTGCCCCAGTGCCCACTCTGCGCGGTTCCACCACTGCTCGCGAGCTGCGTTCTCCCGCACGATGCGTGTCGACCTGTAGGCAGGGAAGAATGCGATCACCGCGGCGACGATCGCGAACAAGCCAGCGGCCGGAGGTCCGGACCAGAAGTCGCGCCAGAATGGATCGTCGAGCACGAATGGCGGGAGCAAGCCGCGAACGAGCGCGCCAGCTACGGCTGCGGCGACTCCGACGACGACGATTCGCACGATGAGACCCGTCCGCTCGCTCATCTTCTGCATGCGCACACCGTATCGCAGACGAGGGACACTACGGATGGTCGTCGGACGTCCACTATTGCTCGCGGAACGCTCAATCGACGATCTGTTCGGCTAGAAGAGAACTAATGCTTCAGTGCTCGTGCGCGCTGCACGAAAGAGCCGTGGCCTCACTCAGAAGGATCTCGCCCAACGAACCAACGTCGACCAGGGTCGAGTCTCACGAGTTGAAGGCGGCCGCGAGGCTGAGTTCAGCACCATCGAAAGATTTCTCAGCAGTGCGGGTCATCGCCTGTACTCCGCCCCCACGCGGCGCGATGACGCGGCGACCATCGCGGCAGCGATCCGCGGACACCTGCGTGCGGGCGACAAGTACAGCGCTCTCCGAGAGCTCATCCAGCTAAGCGACAACCTCGTCGCCGAGCATGGCCTTGTGCGCGGAGTGCTCGGCCTCGCCGAGCCCGAGCTGACCGGGGACCGTGCCTGGGATGCCGCCCTGGCTGCTGTGGTCGATCTGCGCCTCAGCGAAGAGGGGCTCCCCGCTCCGGCGTGGGTTGAAGCCCCGAGCCGACGTGTCGCAACGCTTCGCACTCTGGACGTCGATCCTGCCGACCCGATCCCGGCGCCGGGAGATGTGCCCGACGAGTTCCTCGAGCGTGGCGTCCTTGTCTGGCGAGATACGCTGGCGAGCGTCTGATGGGCGATGCGCTCGATCGCGACGACATCATCTCCGGTCTCCGCGACCTTGTGGGCGAGCTCCATGCGGCCGGTGAAGTCGCAGGCATACGCCTGGTCGGCGGTGCCGCGCTCGTCCTCAGGTACTTCGACCGGCGCACTACCGGAGACCTCGATTGCCTTCACATCCAGCCCGGAAGTGACGACGCTGTCCTCGCCGCGGCCTCGCGCGTGGGGGATAGACGCGGGTGGAGCGACGGCTGGTTCAACTTCGCGGTGGAATATGCGGATTCGGCGCCCACGTTCGGGCGGAGAGCCATCGAGTGGAAGACGATCTACGACCGCGACGGCGTCGTCATCCAAGTCGCCTCGAAGGAAGCGCTCCTCGCCCTCTGCGGTGTCACCGCGCTGGAGGAGGCTGAGGAGCACTACGGGGATTTCTATCCGGGTGACGGTCTCCCCGATCGTGCGATCGGCATGGTCGAGCGAATCCTTGACGGCGGATTGCCGATGGAAGTTCCTTCCCCTGGACCAATCGATCTCTGACGCCTCGACGACCCGTCGGAAAGAGCGCTCGTCCGTGTGTCTCGTTTGGCCGCCAGGTGCCGCGATCCCGGTCATAGCAGTCCAGACGGCCATGAGACGTCTCGTATCTCTAGGGTCCTGAACCCTGATCCGCCGTTCTGAATGGACTCTGTGACAGCTGTTCCGTCGCGCACCTGGCCACCTCGTGACCGTCGCTGCGCAGTCGTGCGTAGACCCTCTGGGCGCCGTAGATGTCGGGGATCTTCATGAGAAGGTGGGGGATGGCAAACGGAATGTATTGGTGTGCGCGATGCAAGAGGGACCATCGATACAGCTCGCAGATAGGGCGCGCGCATTCGTCTGCTCCGAGCAGAGCGCGGACACCATCGTCGACGCCACCGCCTCAGCGGAACACTGCGAGGCGCCCATCGCCAGTGCCACGTCAGATGCCTTCGACCGCGCGTCCACCGGGTTCTTCACGTATCGCTGAGGGGCGGCGACGCTCTCAAGAGGTACTTCTTAGACGGGGAGGGGACGCTGGCTCGGCGGCGGTAGTTCGAGTGATCTTCGAAACGGATTCGGTTTACGGGCTGATAGCTGATGAGTTCCTCGCAGGTCTGCCCTGGTACCGGCGCCGCAATGGCTCCCATCTGCTATGCCAGTTACTCGAAGACGCCAGCGAAGCGGTTTCCCCAGGAACGTACATTGAACTCGTTCAGGAAATGATGATCAGCGGGTTCCTGGGTTTGGGGATGCCGAAGTTCCTCGCGCAGATTCTCGCGAAGTCGGCCGGTGCAGTTGCCAATCGGTTGATCGGTGCCTTCGGCTCCGATCAACTTGTTTCCCTCCTCCGAGCTCTCATTCTCCTTATCTGTCACAACTTTGAACGGTGCCCCACTCAGGAGGCGGTTTGTGCTCATTTTATGAAGCCAGAGGCAGAAGCGATTGTTCGTTCGATCTTCACGAGTTAGAAGTCTGGGCCGCCGCTGCCGGAAGCGTCGAGGCGTTCAACGCGGTGTGCGATGAGCCACGGCTCTGGATCCACGAGCGGGCCGGGCATAGGTTGAAGCGGGGGCCACTCGCTATGTGTTGGAGGGCCAGGCCAGCGGGAGCAGATGCTCCACGCTGAGCGGGGCCAGTTCCAGCGTGCCGATGTCTGCCGGGGTGATCCAACGCAGCTCGGCGATCTCGGCCTGCACGGCGACGGCATCCGCGTCGATCGTGAGTGCAAAGGCATCGGCCACCACACGGTGACCAGGTTCGTTCGCCGCGGCGGAGATGAATCTGCCCAGCGGGCGCAGTGCGCCTTCATCGACTTTGAGGCCGAGCTCTTCATCGAGCTCGCGAGCGAGAGTTTCGGCGGCGTTCTCGCCGGCCTCTGGCTTGCCGCCGGGCTGCATGAATGCGGTGGTGCCCTGCTTGCGCACGACGAGCACGCGACCCTCGGCGTCGTGGATGATGGCGGCGCTCACATGGATGTCAGGCACGGTCGAACACCTTTCCGGGGTTGAGGATGCCGAGCGGATCGAACACGCTCTTAATCTGTCGCTGCAGCTCCCACTGGTCGTCGCCGAGTTCCGCGGCGAGCCAGCGGCTCTTCAGCACGCCGATGCCGTGCTCACCGGTCAATGTGCCACCGAGACGAATGGCGGCGCGGAAAAGGCCGTCCGCGGCTTCCCACACGTCGTCAGGAACCTCTGCGCCCTCGAATATGAAGTTCGGGTGCAGATTTCCGTCGCCTGCGTGCGCGACTGTCGGGATCGTGAGACCGTACTGTTTCTCGAGACGGGCGATCTCGTCGAACATCGCTGGCAGGGCGCTTCGAGGAACGGAGACGTCCTCGATCAGTGTGGTGCCGAGGGCAGCCAATGTGGGGTGTATCGAACGGCGGATCGCAAGAAGTCGCTCGCCCTCATCCCTGTCGTAGGTCAGCGTCACGTCGCCACCGTTGTGGCGGAGCACTGCAGCGATCTGGTCTGCCTCCGCCTTGGCGGCGGGGCCATCCGTCTGGATCGTCAATTGGGATGCCCCGGCCGTGGGCGCGGGCAGCTTCAGGAAAGCGTGCACCGCTGCGAGGCAGGTCGCGTCGATCAGCTCCATGATCGCGGGCTGCCCACCGGATGCCGTCACCGCCGCAGATCCGGATGCCGCAGCGCGCACGCTGGGGAACAGGGCGGTGATGGTGCAGATCTCGCCCTCGATGATGCGTCGAAGCTTCAGCGTGGCTCCGACAACCACACCGAGTGTGCCCTCCGAACCGATCACGAGCGAGGTGAGATCCAGCCCGGTGACGCCTTTGACGCTGCGATGCCCGAGGTGCATGAGCCGTCCGTCGGCGAGCACGATGTCGATCGCCAAGACAGCGTCTCGCACGACTCCGTACTTGGCGCACAGCAATCCGCCTGCACCGGTGGCGATGTTTCCGCCGATGGTGGAGATGTCGCGACTGGCGGGGTCGGGCGGCCACCACAGGCCCTGCTCCGCGAGCAAGCCGTTCAGCTCGGCGTTCAGGACGCCCGGTTCGACGACCGCGAACAGGTCGTCTGGACGCACCTCGATTACTCGGTTCATGCGCAGTGTCGACAGGACGATTTCGCCGGGGCCGGCATTGGCCCCGCCTGCGAGCCCGGTGCCGGCACCGCGCACCACGACGGGAGTGTGGGATGCAGTGGCGATGCGCATGGTCTGCTGCACGTGCGCGACCGTTTCGGCGTGCACGACAGCAAGTGGACGGCCCGCAGAAGAGTGTCCTGAGCGATCCGCTCGTGCGGCCTCAAGCGAGTCTTCGGTGATATCGACGATGTCACCGAGAGCGTCCCGCAGGGCCGCAGCGACGGTCACTGCAGGTTTCTCCGACCGGCAAAGAGACCAGCGGTGACGGCGACGACCGCGAAGCCGAGGCCGATCCAGGCCTGATCCATCGACCACCAGGCGAGGGTCACACCCACGTAGATCAGCAGCTCAACGGCGGCCCGCACGAACGGATGCAGCCTCAGCACAGGGCGAGGGGAGAGGAAGAGCGCCCAGATGAGCAGGACGATCAGCGGTGCACCGATGCCGAGGACGATGTTCCAAGGAAACATCCACATGGTGAAGCCCCACAGCGACAGAGATGCGATCACGACGATCAGGACGACCGCCCGGATGATGTCGAGCGGAACAAGAGTCGGACGGTTGACACCGGGGACTGCGTCGGGGGCTTCGGGCATGCTCCCAGTCTATTCGGCGGGAGGTGCGGCCTCGGTCGTGAGGGGGTCTTCTGCAACCGGGTCAGAGGTGGGTTCCTCGACGACCGGCTCTTCGACGACGGGCAAAGCAGCTTGGTCCGCGTGTACCGACGGCACTGTGGCATCCGATGCTGTGGCATCTGACGCTGTTTCACCGATGGAGGTCGACGGCTCTCGCTGGGTGCCGCTGGCAGATTCGTCCGTGGGAGTCGAATCAGCGGCGACAGGTTCCTGCTCGGCGGCAGGTTCAGGATCTGTGGGGACTGCTGACTCCAGATTATCCGACGGCTGCGCTGATTCTTCGTTAGTCCTGGCGTCGTAGTAGCCGGCGATATCGGCGGCAGAGGGGTCGGCGTTCAACGAAGATGCCACGCTACAGATCGAGTCAGGCACTTTGAAGTTGTTCAGATTCCAGAGCGTCGTCTCCGTGGCCGCTCCGGTCTGGTCACCAGCTACATAGACGAACGAAACCGTTGCGTCGTTGCACATTTGAGACAGCTTCGGGCGGAGATCGATCGTTCCGGTTCCGTCCGTACCGGAGAGGCTGATCTCGTCGGCCCCGTCGCCGCTTCCATCGACTAGCGCGCGAACGGTCGAACCAGGTTCCCCTGTGATCGGTACCTGATAATGCGTCTTCAAGGTCAACACGTCGAAGTCAATTTCGGCGGTGCTCCAGGTCGGCGTGCCTTCAGGGAGCACCTCCGCAGGCGGTTCCGTCGGAGTTGGCGTCGGCTCTTCGATCTGCTTGCAGAGCGGTCCGTCGTAAAGCCCGCTAAGAGGAACCGTGGTAGGCGTGCCACTATGTTCGCCAACTACGTAGAAGAACGTGACGTCAGTTTTTGAAGCGGCAGCGATCTGATCGTCGGTCGGATGCAGCACGATCGTTCCGATGCCGTCGGTATCCAATGGCTCGCTGAATTCGGTGTCATTGGATACCTCACCGATTCGAACAGCCACGGTCGCTCGTGGTTCCCCGGTGAGGGGGACTACGTACTCCGTCGTCACAATCCCGTTGTCGTCTGCTGAACACCCTTGCTTAGCCGCCGCCCACTCTGGAGCGCCCTCCGGGATTGTTGGTGGTGGTGGTGGTGGTGGTGGTGGTGGAGTGGTCGTCGGCGTCGGCGTCGGCGTTGGCGTTGGCTGTGGCGCAGTGGGCGTCGGCGTTGGCTGTGGCGCAGTGGGCGTCGGCGTTGGCTGTGGCGCAGTGGGCGTCGGTGCGGGACTGGGCGCAGGGGTCGGTTCGGGTGTTGGCTCCGGCACGGCTGGCTGTTCTGGCTCTGGTACCGGGGGCTGCGTTGGCTCGGGCTCCGGCTCCGGCGTCGGCTCTGGCTCAGGCGTCGGCACCACCGGAATCTCTGGCGCCGCAGGCTCTTCGGGCTCGCTGGGAGGGACAGTGTTGCCACCGTCGCCGCCATCGCGACCGTCAGCGGGCGCCGACGGAGTCACGGGCTGCGTCGAAGGCGTGTCGGGGGTGTCAGGAGCATCCGTCTTGGGCGTTGACTTCGGAGCATCCTCAGCGACTTCGAGGACGAACTTCTCGTCGGCGTCGAGTGCACCGTCGGGCGTGACCTCTGAGCTGATCGACGAGTCGTTGGCGTCTGCTGCACTCGGCATCGACGTCACGGGGCTTGCAGAGATAAGGCCGGGCACGATCGCCGCGGCGGCCACAACTCCTGCGATGACAAGCGCAGCGGATCCGACGCCAACTAGGGCACCGAGTCCGGTCATGACCCCGCCGGATGCTCCGGCTCCGCCCGCAGTAACTCCGGTGGATCCGGCACCCCCGGCCGACCCACTGTTGCCGCCGATTACATTGCTGCCTGCGGCGGTGCCGCCGCTGGCAGTAGCGCCGCCGACGGTGCTAGCGCCGCCAACGGTGACTGCGCCGCCCATCACGGCCGATGGCATGGCCGCCAGTGCCACGATCGGGGCTCCGCCGCCCTGGAGCATCGCGGTGTAACCTGCCGCCCCGGCGACACCGAGTACGAGCGGAAGCAGCACGAGCGCAAGGCGGTTGGACACATCGTGCGCCTCAGCAGCGACGATCATGCATCGAGCGCAGTCTTCGATGTGCAGATCGAGGCGTTGCTGATCGCGCGCGCTCAGGTTGCCGCGTGCATGAGCTCCGAGATGCTCGATGGTCCAGTGGCACTCTGAACCGGACTCGGCACTGCGCAGGTGGGCCTGAATCCAGGCCTCACGCAGACCCTCACGGGCACGGAATGCGAGCTGCGAGACTCCACCGGACTTCATGCCCAGCAGGGGAGCGACCTCGGCAGGCTTCATCTGCTCGATCTCGGTGTACCAGAGCACCTCCTGCCAGCGAGTGGGAAGGCTGCGGAACGCCTGTGCGGTCAGTCCGCGGTCGAGCGCGTCGTTGGTTGCCTGCTCGGTGGTGTCGGGATCCGGAACGGCATCCAGTTCATCGATCGTCGTGTCGCGACGCGCGCGTCCCCACGCAGCGGCGGTGTTGCGGATGCTCGTGAAAAGGTACGCGCGGAACGAACCGTTCGGCCCGCCGCCCTTGAGGATCGCCTGATAAATGCGTGTGTACGATTCCTGCACGAGATCGTCAGGGTCGATGCTCGATGTGACAGAACGGGCAACCGTCATTCCCGAGCGGTAGTGGCGTCGCCAGAGTTCACCGAACGCGTCCCCGTCGCCCGAGCGGGTGCGAAGGATCAGGTCGGCATCGGCTGCCGCGTTTGTCTCGGAGGTTTCGTCGTTCTGCACTGTCATCCATCGGTCGTGGGAGCGGGTTGTGCTCTCACAAGAAGAGACGCGTGAACAGTTCGATCTTCACGCGACTGAGCCATTCTCTCCCTTAATTCCCAGTCTGACCACCCCTGTTGATAACTCCACGACAACTCCGGAAAAGAAATCTCACATTTCACGTAATGAATCCACCAAGTCGTCGTCTCATCAACAGAGAAAGCCATCAGAACTCCACCGGGGGGCGGAGTTCGGCACCAGTGCGGGGAATGTGCTGGTCGGGTGGATTCGAGCACCTCGGGGGAGGAGTTCTCGGGTCCACCCGCTCTCATGTCGGGGGACAGGGCCGCCGCTGGGGTTCGGCGGCCCGATCCGGCCCTCGGGCCCACATGAGATTCAGCGCAGTGGTCCGCCGGTTTGCACGTGCGCGACCTGCAGCTTCTCATCGAGTAGCACAGCATCGCCCAGGTATCCGGGTGCAAGCCGCCCGAGCTGGCTGCCGAATCCGATCGCCGCCGCGGGCGTCTCAGTCAGCGCGCGCACTGCCTCAACGAGTGAGGCACCAGCTTGGACGGCGCGCTGCAGCGCGACATCCTGCGTCAGTGTGGAACCGGCGATCGAACCGGTGTCGTCGGCGCGCGCAACGCCATCCTTCACCGTCACCTTGACGGTGCCCAGGTCGTAACTTCCATCGGTGCTGCCAGCCGCAGCCATGGCATCCGTCACCAGCGCGACCCGGCCGGGAGCAGAATCGAAGATCAGCTTGATCACGTGCGGGTCGAGGTGCACGTTGTCCGCGATCGCTTCCAGCACGATCCGATGATCGGCGGCTGCGGCCAGCACCGGGCCTGGAGCACGGTGGTGAATGCCGGGCATGGCGTTGAACGCATGAGTGAGGATCGTCGCACCGGCTTCGAACGCTGCGACAGCCTGTGCGGCATCTGCACTGGTGTGGCCGACAGCCGCAACGGAACCTGCCGCGACGATCAATCGGATGGCTTCGATGCCGCCGGGAAGCTCAGGAGCGATCGTCACCTGCCGGATTGTGCCGCGCCCCGCGTCGAGGAGTCGCTGCACGTCGGCGGCAACCGGATCGCGCAGCAACGAGGGCTCGTGAGCCCCGTGGTGTGCAGGATCGAGGAACGGACCCTCCAGGTGCGACCCGAGGATGTCCGCATCCGTCTGCATGAGGTCGGCGATCTCTCCTACGCGCCGCGCGAGATCATCCAGCGGCGCTGTCACCAGCGAGACGACCCCACGGGTCGTGCCGTGCGCACGGTGCAGATCGCGGGCGGTCCGGATCGCATCGACGCCGTCACCGTAGGATGCTCCGGCGCCACCGTGGACGTGGATGTCGATGAATCCAGGCGTGAGGATCGCACCGGGGCCCGCGACGGAGGTCGCGTCGATCACCGTGTCGGCATCCGCCCAATCGGTGCCCGTACCGGTCGCGGTCACACGGCCATCTTCGAAACGCACCCAGGAATCGGGGGTCTCTACACCATCGGTGATGAGGCGGGCAGAGTGAATCAGGGTCGCGGTCATCAGTTGCTCCAGGCGATCTCGGCAGGACGGTGGCCTCCCCATCCTGCGGCATCCCAAACTGCTCCCAGCCCCCCGACGCGCTCGCGGAAGGAGGACCAGTCGCGGTCGCCAGCGTGTGACCAGGCGACTTCGGCGATGGCGGCGGCACGGGGAAAGACGAGTTGGTCGATGTCGTCGAGGGTCGTCAGCGTCTCAGACCACAGCGGCGCCTCGACGCCGAGAATCGCCTCGGGAGGCAGACCATCGACTATCGTGGTCGGTTCCCAGCCGTACGCGGTCTCCAGGTTGATGACAGCTGCCCAATCCAGGCCCAGCGGGAAGTCAGCGTCGTACTTCTGGTCGAGGTACGCGGTGGTAGATGGCGACATGATGACCGAGCCCCCACGTGCGGCAAAGCGGCGCGCAGCAGCGGCGTGCGCGTCGTCGGGGGTGGTGTTGCCCCAGTACTGCCCGACCGTGCCCTCGGCGACCTGTGCTGAACCGGCCTCATGCCACGTGACCGGGATCTTGCCCAGCTCGACGGTCAACGCGGTGACGCGCTCGATGAACGCATCGAAGTCGGCCTGTGGTGTGCCGAGCGCTTCGTCGCCACCGACGTGCAGGTATGGGCCGGGGGTGAGTTCAGCGACTTCGGTGAGGACATCGCGTAGGAACTCCCAGGTGGCCTCGTCGTGAATCTTCACCGAGGAGTGCCCGACGCCCCAGCCGAGATACGGCTCGCCAGCTTCGGGGAGTGGTTGGCCGAGTTCCTTCGACTGTGTCAGCAGGTTGTCGTTCATGACTGGTGGTTCCACGATCTCGGGATATGCGAGGCCGATCGCATGCGTGTGGCCGGGTAGATCGATCTCGGGCACCACGACCATGTGGTGCGCCGCGGCGTACTGCACGATCTCGCGGAAGTCGTCCTTCGTATAGAAACCGCCCGGACGGCCGAGCACCGCCGTCGTCGAACTGCGCTCGGCCAGCAACGGACGACTGCCGATCTGCAGGCGCCAGCCCTGGTCATCTGTCAGGTGCAGGTGCAGGTGATTGAACTTGAGAGATGCCGCCCGGTCGATGAACGCCTTGACTGCGTCGACGTCGAAGAAGGTGCGCGCGACATCGAACATTACGCCGCGATATGCGAAACGCGGGGCGTCGTCGACCTCTACTCGGGGGAGTATCCAGCCGTTGTCATCCTTGGTGAGAATCTGACGCAGAGTCTGGATGCCGTAGAAGAGGCCAGCCTCTGCCCCCTCGATCCGTACGCTTTCGCCGATCATCAACGTGTAGTGCTCGCCCTGACGAGCGGTGCGACGCAGGACGATATCACCCGTCGCGGCCGGCTCTACGGCGATGCCAATGTGGAGCCCGGTGCGCTCGGCGATCACGTTCGCGAGAACGGATGCCGCGGCATCCGCTTCGTTCTCCACGACGATGCGCGTGCTCGAGGTAAGCCGGAAAGCGCCGGGGGATTCTGCGAAAGAAGAGGGAAGCGGAACAACGGGAAGGACCATGAACAAAACCTACCCGCTGGGTGTGCGGGTGGCCAGGTGTCACGACTACTCTGGGCGTGGCGAGTTCCGCTATGCTCGAACGGTCGCGACTGGCGTCTGGGTGGGTCACCACCGGGGAGCGACTGTTACGGAAATTCGACCGCGCGCCTGGGCCGATGACACCTATTCCGCAACGAAAGAAGTCGATATGACCGATCAGTATTTCAACGCCCCGCTGTCCGAGGTTGATCCTGAGATCGCCCAGGTTCTTGACCGGGAGTTGAACCGCCAGCGCACGTACCTCGAGATGATCGCCTCCGAGAACTTCGTGCCCGTCTCGGTGCTGCAGTCGCAGGGCTCAGTGCTCACGAACAAGTACGCCGAGGGTTACCCCGGACGCCGCTACTACGGTGGCTGCGAAGAAGTCGACGTCGCCGAGTCTCTTGCCATCGAGCGGGTCAAGTCCCTGTTCGGCTCTGAGTTCGCCAACGTCCAGCCTCACTCCGGTGCCACTGCCAACGCGGCTGTGCTGCACGCCATCGCCCGCCCCGGCGACACCCTGCTGGGACTGTCGCTCGACCACGGCGGACACCTCACGCACGGCATGAAGATCAACTTCTCCGGTCGCCTGTACAACATCGTCGCCTACGGCGTGAACCCAGAGACTTCGCTCGTCGACATGGACGAGGTGCGTCGCCTCGCCATCGAGCACAAGCCGAAGGTCATCGTCGCCGGCTGGTCGGCATACCCCCGCCACCTCGACTTCGCGAAGTTCCGTGAGATCGCTGATGAGGTCGGGGCCCTCCTCTGGGTCGACATGGCGCACTTCGCCGGACTCGTCGCAGCCGGCGTGCACCCGAACCCTGTGCCGCACGCGCACGTCGTCTCCTCGACCGTGCACAAGACCATCGGCGGCCCGCGCTCCGGCTTCATCCTTACCAATGACGCCGATCTCGCCAAGAAGATCAACTCTGCCGTGTTCCCCGGCCAGCAGGGTGGGCCGCTCATGCACGTGATCGCCGCCAAGGCGACCGCGTTCAAGCTTGCCGCCACCCCGGAGTTCAAAGACCGCCAGGTGCGCACCATCAGCGGCGCCCAGATCCTCGCGGAGCGTCTCAACCAGCAGGACGTTGCGGATGCTCAGATCAAGGTCCGCTCCGGCGGCACCGACGTGCACCTCGTGCTCGTTGACCTGCGTGACGCGGCGATCGACGGCAAGCAGGCAGAAGACCTGTTGCACGACATCCACATCACGGTGAACCGCAACGCCGTGCCGAACGACCCTCGCCCGCCGATGGTCACCTCTGGGCTGCGCATCGGCACCTCGGCTCTCGCCACGCGCGGCTTCGGCGACGCCGAGTTCACCGAGGTCGCCGACATCATCGCCCTGGCCCTGTTGCCCGGTGCAGATGTCGCGGCGCTCAAAGCACGTGTTGACGCCCTCGCTGGTGCGTTCCCGCTCTACCCGGGCCTTCAGCAGTGACCGCTGCAGTACTCGATGGGAAGGTCGCATCGGCGGCCATCAAGGCGGAGTTGACCGAACGTGTCGCGGCGCTACGCGCCCGGGGGATCACCCCCGGCATCGCCACCGTGCTTGTGGGTGCTGATCCTGCATCCCAGCTCTACGTGGGCATGAAGCACCGGCAGTCCGAGGCGGTCGGGATGAACTCGATCCAACGCGAACTGCCGGCGGATGCCACGCAGGAGCAGGTCGAAGCGCTGATCGACGAACTCAACGCCGACGACAGCTGCCACGGATACATCGTGCAGTTACCGCTGCCGAAGCACATCGACACGGATGCAATCCTCGAACGGATTGACCCGAACAAGGATGCCGACGGCCTGCACCCGACCAACCTCGGTCGACTGGTACTGAACGTCAATGCGCCGATCCACACGCCGCTGCCGTGTACGCCGCGGGGAGTCATCGAGCTGTTGCTGCGCAACGACTACGACCTCAAGGGCAAGCATGTGGTTGTCGTCGGGCGCGGTGTCACAATCGGCCGCTCGATCGGGCTGCTGCTGACCCGCCGTGATCTCAACGCAACGGTGACGCTCACGCACACCGGCACGGTCGACATGTCGAAGTACCTGCGGGATGCCGATGTCATCGTCGCCGCGGCAGGGGTCAAGCACCTCATCCGCGCCGAAGACGTCAAGCCCGGCGCTGCGGTGCTCGATGTCGGCGTCACGCGCGAATTCAACGAGGAGACTGGCAAGTCGAAGGTCTACGGAGACGTGCACCCTGATGTCGCCGAGGTAGCGGGCTTCGTGTCACCGAACCCCGGCGGGGTCGGACCGATGACGGTCGCATTGTTGATGACGAACGTCGTCGAGGCCGCGGAGCGACTCGTCGGTTGAAGCTGAGCAGGTTCGAGCTACAGCTCGTCCAGCATCCGCCGCTGTTCGGAGGTGAGCCCGTCTCGGAGCTCATCCCGACCGGCGGCGGTTGCGGTTGTGGGGCCGGAGCCGGTGCCGGCGCTGGACTCGGCGGGCGCGGAGCCGGCCGAACGGCGGCCGGTCATCTTCGCCTGCGCCGATCCAATCACTTGACCGGTCTTCGCCTCGATCCGATCATCGATCTGGTCGTAGATCACCCAGGCAATGAGCAGATACACCGGCGGAAGCACGTAGCCCCAGAACCAGCCGCTCACGTTCACACCGCTGAGGATCACGGTCAGCACCCAGACGATGAGCTCTACGACGAAGACCAGACCGTACTGGACGACCTTTTCGCCGACCTTTGTCCTCGAACCAGTCGACTTCGCGGCCGTGCCACGGAAGAACTTCAGCAGCACCGGTTTGAGGGCCAGCGTGGCCAAGGTCAAGATGACAGATGCCCACAGCGCGTTCCAGCCGACCTCGACGCTCCGCATGAGCAGTCCGATCAGCAGCAGCACCGCCACGTTGAACACGTAAAGGGAGACAGCACGTACGAGCCACTTCGTCATGTGCACAGCCTTTCATAGCGATGACGGGAGCGCACGCCTCGATTACGGAGGCGGGAGCAGATCAGGCGCCGAGCCTGCTCTCGATGCCGGCGACGCGTGCCTGCTCATCGAAATGGAAGGTTGCTTCGCCGGTTGCGTCAGTCACGATCGCTCCGGAGAAGGCGTCATCGGTCCACTTCATGCCCCAACCGGCCAGGCGAGCCGCGTCCCACACCGACGAGCGTGCGTCACTGAGGTTGAGATCGGCCAGCAGGCGAGGTGCGGTGATGACAGCATCCTGCACTGTCAGCGGTGCAATCGGGGCATCGAGAACGAAGATCGCACGAGTGCCACCTTCGATCGGAGCCGAGTAGTACGGCGAGCGTCCTGTGATCTCGACGGCGACCGCGCCGATCTGGTGTGCGGCCTGTGCGATCCACTCGTCAAGGTCGTCACCGGTATCGTCCGGGAACGCGATCTCGGGCTGGGACAGCTCTGCGATGCCGTACTGCGTGCCGTAGTCGCGCAGCTGTGCGGCAATGCCGTCAGTGTCGCCCTGGGGGTGCGCCCATGCCCACAGCAGCGAGCGCGGTCCTGGTGCGATGGTCGCGATCAGGTGCGGTGTCGTGACCAGCTGCTGCTCGGGGTTCGCAGTCGAGCTGAAGCTGAGCGTGCCCGCGGCGATGTCAGCATCCCAGCGGTGTTCGCCGAGCTGGTCGACGGCGGCGGTGAGTGCCTCCTGGCGAAGGGCGGCGAAGAGTGCGACGCGATCGGCAAGTGACTGAAGTGCGGCGAAGGTCATGACTCCAGTGTGGTGCCAGATCCTATGAGTTCGCCACTTTCGCTGCTGAAACGACCTGCACTGTGGCGAGCAGGTGAGCTCACCCACCCGTCGCTGACCCGGTACGAAACGGGGTGACTTGTGTCAGCGACGGGCGGGCGAGTGGTCAGGGGAGGCGGGCCGTGTACTGGGCTCGGATGACGGGCTGCTCGTCGGCTTCGAAGCGCCCGGTGATTTCGACTGGCCATGCCGGAGCCGTGCCACGCAGACCCCACGCGGCCTGAACTGCGGCGCCCATGGCGACATACTCTCCGGGGGCTGGCACCACCACAGGAGCGTCGAACACCTGAGCGGCGATTCGCGCGACCGCCTCGTTCTGCGCCGCTCCGCCGACAAGCAGAATGCGATCGACGCTGACGCCGTGGCTGCGGATGCGGTCGAGGCCATCAGCCAGACCGCACAGCAGGCCCTCGATCGCCGCACGCGCGAGGTTCTCACGGCTGGTCGATCCCAGCGTCATGCCGAACAGGGTGGCAGTGGCATCCGGCAGATTCGGTGTGCGCTCGCCCTCGAACCAGGGCTGCAGCACGAGTCCGCCGGCACCGGGTTCTGCCGAGAGCGCGAGACGGGCGAACTCGTCGTGGTCTACTCCGAGCAAAGCCGCCGTGGCATCCAGCACGCGCGCTGCATTCAGCGTCGCAACCAGCGGGAGGAATCTCCCGGTGGCATCGGCGAAACCGGCGACGGTTCCGCTCGGATCGGCAACCGCGACGTCGGTCACGGCGAAGACGGTTCCACTGGTGCCGATCGAGACGCCGATGTCGCCACTGCCCGCACCCATCCCGAGGGCCGCGGCAGCATTGTCTCCGGCACCGCCGGTGACAAGGATTCCGTTCTGTCCGAGCACGTGCTCGGACGGGCCGAGCACGCGGGGAAGCACGACGTCAGCAGCATCGCGACGTAGGGCGATCGAAAGCAGCTCCCGGTCGTACTCGTTTCGTGCCGGATCGAAGTATGCCGTTCCGCTGGCATCCGATCGATCTGTGATGAGCTCTTCGAGAACCGGGCCGAGCGGCGAATCCTCTGCAGGACCGTAGCCGCGCAGACGCCAGGTCAGCCAGTCATGGGGGAGTGCGATAGCGGCGATGCGGGCTGCGTTCGCAGGTTCCGCATCGGCTACCCAGCGCACCTTGCTCGCCGTGAACGATGCAACTGGCACGAGACCTGTGCGACGGGCGTACTCCTCCGCGCCGATCTCGGCAGTCAACGCAGCTGCGGCATCCGCGGAGCGCGTGTCATTCCATAGCAGGGACGGACGGATGACGTGGCCGGTGGCGTCGAGCGCCACCAGCCCGTGTTGCTGGCCACCGACGCCGACGGCCGCGACGTCGTCAAGCCCGCCGGCATTCGCGATCGCGCTCTGCAGCGCGTCCCACCAGGCGGCTGGGTCGACTTCGGTGCCGTCCGGGTGCCCGGCACGGCCGGAGCGGATGACAGCACCGGAGTCGACATCGCGGATGACGACCTTGCAGCTTTGCGTCGAGGAATCGACGCCGGCAACCAGCGTCACGATCAGCGTGCGCCGAGCAGGTGCTCGGTAGCGAGCTGCTGCAGGCGAACGAAGCCGAAGCCCTTGCCACCGAGGTAGGCGTCAGCGTCGAAGTCCTCGTATGCAGAGCGGTCCGCCAGGAAGTCGTCGTAGGACTCGCCCGGGTTCAGCGTCGGCGTGGAGAGCTCGGCGACCTTGGCCGCAGCCAGGGCCTCCTGCACCTCGGGGTCTGCGCGGAATGCGGCAGCGCGCTCCTTGAGGAGCAGGTAGGTGCGCATGTTCGCCGCGGCCGAGTCCCAGACACCGGTCTCGTCTTCGGTGCGCGAGGGCTTGTAGTCGAAGTGGCGAGGGCCGTCGTATGCGGGCACGCCACCGACTCCGCCGTTCTCCAGCAGGTCGACCAGCGAGAACGCGTTGTGCAGATCGCCGTGGCCGAACACGAGGTCCTGGTCGTACTTGATTCCGCGCTGACCGTTGAGGTCGATGTGGAAGAGCTTGCCGTGGAACAGCGCCTGGGCGATGCCGGCCGTGAAGTTCAAGCCTGCCATCTGCTCGTGGCCGACCTCGGGGTTGACACCTACGAGCTCGGGGCGTGCAAGCGAATCAATGAACGCGATTGCGTGGCCGAGGGTCGGCAGCAGGATGTCGCCGCGCGGCTCGTTCGGCTTGGGCTCGATCGCGAAGCGGATGTCGT
Organism: Microbacterium sp. Y356; assembly: GCF_059445355.1. Taxonomy (NCBI): domain Bacteria; kingdom Bacillati; phylum Actinomycetota; class Actinomycetes; order Micrococcales; family Microbacteriaceae; genus Microbacterium; species Microbacterium sp. Y356. The sequence continues at coordinate 751,106 of NZ_JCAIUE010000001.1, read as the reverse complement.
AACCCTTGTCGGTGACATAGTCGCCGAGCAGGTCGACGGCCTCGCGGTAGCGCTCGAGTGCCTGACGGACGTCCTTGGCGGAGTCGTACTCTGCGCCCTCGCGGCCACCCCACATCACGAACGTCTTTGCACCCAGCTCGGCGCCGAGGTCGAGCTGACGGAACACCTTGCGCAGTGCAAAGCGGCGGACATCGCGGTCATTCGAGGTGAAGCCGCCGTCCTTGAAGACCGGTGCGCTGAAGAGGTTGGTTGTAACCATCGGGACGATGAGGCCGGTGTCGGCCAGGGCGCCCTTGAGACGGTCGATCTGGGTCTGACGCTCAGCATCGGTCGAACCGAATGCGAACAGATCGTCATCGTGGAACGTGAGACCGTAGGCGCCGAGTTCAGCGAGCTTCTCGACCGCGTGCACGACATCGAGTGCCGGGCGCGTCGGGCCGCCGAACGGGTCGGTGCCGTTGTAACCGACGGTCCAGAGACCGAAGGAGAACTTGTCTTCGCGGGTGGGGGTGACCATGACGGCTCCTTCTTGCGACGCGGCGTCGCGTAGGTAAATTGTTGTTGTTCACAACCTATAGCAAATCAGGCCCCTAAGTCCAGCGCTCCTGGCGCTCGGATGCTGCTCTATGGCGTCCGTCGAGATTTCGAAACTTTCGCTAGGGTGCTTCGGAGTGAGACAATCGGTCCTGTCGCTGGGCGAGTGTCATGTGCCTCGTGCGGTGGCCGAACGGGATGGGATCGAATGCAATGACCGACACTCCTCGCATCACCCTGGCTGACATTGCGGCCGAGGCGGGTGTCTCGCTCGCCACGATGTCCAAGGTGCTCAACGGGCGCACCGATGTCGCGCCGGCCACCCGTGTGCGTCTTGAGGGGCTTCTAAAGCGCCACGGCTACACGCGGCGTGCCTCGCCCCACCGTGCCGAGACGATCGAGTTGGTCTTCCATGAGCTCGAGTCGAGTTGGTCGATTGAAGTGATCAAAGGCGTCGAGGAAGTCGCCCACGCCGCCGGGCTGACTGTGATGCTCACGGTGAGCGGTGACAGGCATGCTCCCTCAGCTGACTGGATCGACGGCGTCCTGCGTCGCAGACCAGCCGGAGTCGTGCTCGTCTTCTCTGATCTGGCGCGTCAGCACCGCGAGAAGCTCCGCTCGCGCGGCGTGCCGTTTGCGATCGTCGACCCCGCAGGGGATCCGGCGCCTGACGTGCCTTCGGTAGGTTCGGCGAACTGGTCGGGGGGCCTGATGGCCACGCGCCACCTGATCGAGCTCGGGCACACTCGGATCGCGGCGATCACAGGACCGGACGACATGATGTGCTCCCTTGCCAGAGTGGACGGCTACCGGTCGGCGATGAACGCGGCAAATCTGCCGATCGAGCCAGATTGGATCCGCTTCGGCGACTTCCATCCCACCGGCGGCGAACGTGAAGCGCGCGAACTGCTGGCGGGGCCGGAACGCCCGACGGCAATTTTCGCCGGTAGTGACTTGCAGGCGCTCGGTGTGATCGCCGCGGCGACAGAGGCAGGGCTGGCAGTGCCCACCGACCTGTCAGTGGTCGGCTACGACGACATCGCTCTCGCGCGCTGGGTGAGTCCGCAACTGACCACGATTCATCAGCCGCTGCGTCGGATGGGGGAGGAAGCGACTCGGATCGTCCTGCGGTTGGCGGAGGGGGAGACCGTGGAGACGCTGCGGATGGATCTCGCCACGCACCTCGTTGTGCGCGGAAGTACGGCGCCGCTGGCACCCTAAATCGCCTTCGAAACTTCCGACTAAACTTTCGTAACGTTTCGGTCACGGGTTGACGCGCACGGCTGTTTGCTCCATATGTTTGGGGCAACGACAAATCATCTGCGCAAAGGAGCGCCCCCGTGCGACGTCGATCTACCCTGCTGGCATTGTCAGCCGCCGCTACTCTCATCGCGGCCCCACTCATCCCCATATCCGCTGCTGCGGCCGATCCCGAGATCATCTCGAGCGTCGATTTCGAGGACGGCACGACCGGCGATTGGTTCGCCAGCGGCGCCCCAACTCTCACCGTCACCGCCGACCCGACCGGAGCCTCAGGTCAGGTGCTGAGCGTGGCCGACCGCACCGAGACCTGGCACACCCTGCAGAGCCCTGAGGGCCTGTTCGCCGAGGGCGTGACATACACGCTTTCAGCGCGAGTGCTAATACCGGATGCCGCCGCGCAGGCTCGCTTCCTTGTCAAGGACGGCTATCACTGGGTCGGCGACACGGCGATCCCCGCGGGGGAATGGACCACGATCTCCGGCACGTTGACGGCAGACGCGGATGACACGCAGGTCTATATCGAGGTGGACCCGGCGACGTCATCGTTCTATTTAGACGATGTGCTCATCACCAGTGCCCCCGCCGCAGGTGGGGGAGATTCCGCGCTGATCGACGCGAACTTCGACGACGGTGAGCTGAACGGCTGGTTCGCGCGCTCCGGGTCGGGCGAATCAGCACCGACCGTCTCAGTCGTGCCAGGCGGCGCCGACGATTCTGCCTTCGCCGCGCAGGTATCGGGGCGCACGCACGAGGGTGACGGCATCCAGCTCGACGTCGTCGACGTGCTGCTGCCTGGGAGCACCTACCGGATCGAGGCCGCTGTGCGTTTCGCAAAGGGCGCAGACGTCGGACAGGGACTGAGCATTTCGATGCGTACCGTCACTGGCGACTCCACGGCGTACGCGAATCTGCTCCAGATCGAGGATGCCAGCGCCGAGGGGTGGACCAACGTGTCTGCTGAGTTCACGGTGCCCGCATACGACACGGCTGCCGAACTCTATGTCGAGGCTCGCTACAACAGCGGCAACACCTCGGCCTTCCTGGTCGATCAGTTGCGCGTGAGCGTGCCGGAGCCGAACCCGGTCGACACCAGCCTGGTGCCGATCAAGGACACCGTGGACTTCCCGGTCGGCGTCGCGATCGATTCTCGCGAGACGAGCGGAGCCGCAGCCGACCTGCTGCTGCACCACTTCGACCAGATCTCGCCTGAGAATCATATGAAGGTGGAGGCCTGGTACGACGAGAACGGTGACTTCCAGCGCAACGCCGAGGCGACGGCTCTGCTCGACTTCTCGCAGCAGAACGACCTGCGCATGTATGGACACGTGTTGCTGTGGCACTCGCAGACGCCGGACTGGTTCTTCCAGGACGACACCGGGCGGGAGTTGACCGACTCTGCTGCGGACAAGCAGATCCTCCGCGACCGACTTGCGATCCACATCGACAACGTGGCCCGTTCTATCTCTGATGACTACGGCCTGTATGGCTCATCGACCAATCCGATTGTCGCTTGGGACGTCGTCAACGAGGTGGTGGCGGATCAGAGTACTAGCGATGGGCTGCGCACGAGCCGCTGGTATCAAGTGCTCGGCGAGGAGTACATCCATCTCGCTTTCGAACTCGCAGACGAGGCCTTTAACAACACCTACGCGGCATCAGACACCGACCGCCCGGTGAAGCTCTTTATCAACGACTACAACACCGAGCAAGACCGTAAAGGCGCGCAATACGAGGCTCTCGTGAAGAGGCTGCTGGCCGCCGGAGTGCCGGTGGACGGCGTCGGCCACCAGTTCCACGTCTCGATCAACACCACGATCGCGTCACTGAAGGGCGCGCTCGACCGATTCGCCGGCCTCGGCCTGCTGCAGGAAGTCACCGAGCTCGACGTCACGATCAACCCGGCCACCGAGGCCAACCGGATCAGACAGGGGTACTTCTACCGCGATGTGTTCCGGCTGCTGCGCTCATATGACGCGGCGGCACCGGATGCGGAGAAGATGTTCGCCGCCACCATCTGGGGCCTTACAGACAACCGCTCATGGCGATCTGAGCAGGAGCCCCTGGTATTCGGTGCAGACCTGCAGGCCAAGCCCGCCTACTACGGAATCATCGATGACCCGGATGGCCTGCCGGCGCTGATCACCACCGCTAATGTGTTCGCCGGTGACATCGCGCTGACCGATGGCTTCGCGAACGCGATCGAATGGCAGAACCTGCCAGAGAACGTGCTGACCGGAGACGTGGGCGGGTTCCAATCGCGCTGGAGCGATGACCACCTGACGGTTCTGATTCGCAGCGCGATTGCCCCTGATCGCGTCGAGTTCACCTATGGCGACCAAGAGTTCGTCTACCAGAAGGATGCCTCGGACTCCGTCCCCGGTATCGAGACAGTCGTCGCGGGTGAGCATCTCATTGCGGTGCAGCTACCGCACAGCGACGTCGTCGAGGGTTTCTCGACGAAATTCGACGTGCGTATCGTCGTCGGCGACTCGGTCATCGGCGCATGGAACACGCCCGGTGAGACGGGGCGGCTCACATTCCTTGAGCCGCTGTCCTACCTGGAGATCCCGGAGCTACCAGCCCCGGCGGTCGACGGCATCGTCGACGAGGTGTGGGCGGACGCCGCCGTGGCGCAGACGGCGAGGACGGTCGAGGGAGATGCGAGCGGCGCCAAGGCGCAGGTGCGCACGCTCTGGCAGGGGAACCAGCTCTACGTGCTGTACGAGGTGACGGATCCGGTCGTCGACAACACCAACAGCGACGCGTGGAACCGTGACTCCATCGAGGTGTTCCTCGATCTGGGCAACACGAAGGCCGGGACGTTCGGCCCGAACGACACGCAGATCCGGGTCACGACCGACGGGGACCTGTCGTTCGGCACGGGCGATGCCGCGCTGCAGCAGGCACGCGTGGCCAGCAGCGCGACGGCTCTGACAGAGACCGGCTATGTCGTGGAGGTCGCGATCGACCTCGTCGGCGAGTCCGGCGGTCAGAGCGACGTTCCGCTCGGCGGCCTCGACACCTTCCATGGCCTCGACTTCCAGATCAATGACGGACGAGACGGGGCCCGCTTCGCCGTGCACACCTGGGCGGACCCGACAGGCACCGGATACCAGAACACGGCCCGCTGGGGTGTCGCGCGCCTGGTGGCGGCGGAAGATCCGTCGGAGCCAACTGAACCTGGGACGCCGACGGAGCCAGAGGAGCCTGGGACGCCGACGGAGCCAGAGGAGCCTGGGACGCCGACGGAGCCAGAGGAGCCTGGGACGCCGACGGAGCCAGAGGAGCCTGGGACGCCGACGGAGCCAGAGGAGCCTGGGACGCCGACGGAGCCAGAGGAGCCGGGGACGCCGACCGAGCCGGGGACGCCGACCGAGCCGGGGACGCCGACCGAGCCGGGGACGCCAACCGAGCCGGGGACGCCAACCGAGCCGACCGAGCCAGGGGATCCGGGTGAGGACGGAGTGGTCGTATGGGCGACGGTTGACGTCGGCGACGCTCGCGTGGAGCAGGGCGGCGCCCTGCCGGTGACCGTGTCGGGTCTGGCACCCGGTCAGCAGGTCACGGCGACGCTGTTCAGCGACCCGATCGAGGTCACCGGCATCCCCGCGGCTGATGCCTCAGGCCGGGTGAGCTTCGAAGTGTCGATCCCCACGGATCTGTCGCTCGGTGCACACACCCTGGTCATCGCGTCCGGAGAACTCGACCCGATCAGTGTGGAGATCACGGTCGTTGCTTCCGGGCAGCTGGCCGTCACCGGTGCGAAGCTGCCGTGGGGCATCGCACTGGCCGCCGCCCTGCTGCTCGTCATTGGCGGGATGCTGCTGGTCATGCGCCCGGCTCGGCTGGGGCGTTAATGACGCCCCCACCTCCGCCTGGGGCGTCGATGACGCCCCAGGCGGAGGTGGGGAATCAGTGCACGCTCGGGGGTGCGGCGACGCTCTCTCTCACGGTGAGCGTCGCCGGCAAGCGAAGGTGCTGCTCTTCGACAGGTTCGCCCGCGAGCAGCGAGATCAAGATGCGCAGCGCTTCGGCGCCCATCTGCTGCAGCGGCTGCGTCACAGTTGTCAGTGGGGGAGAGCTGATGGATGACTCGGGAATATCGTCGAAGCCGACGATGGACAGGTCCTGAGGCACCCGTAGCCCCAGTTCGCGTGCGACTTCCATGACGTGTAAGGCAGAAAGGTCGTTCGCCGCGAAGATTGCGGTGGGGCGTTCATCAGCGGGCAGTCGGAGCAGCTCGTGGGCAGGGGCATCGGTGAGGTCTGCACGGTAACCGCCGATGCGGTCAAGGGCGGGGTCGACCTCGATGCCGGCACACTTGAGTGCCTCTGTATAGCCTTCTCGTCGCAGCCGAGATGACTCGAGCCCCGGCCGCCCCCCGAGGTGCGCGATGCGGCGGTGGCCCAATCCGATCAGGAGATCGGTAGCGGCACGGGCGCCCGCGACATTGTCGCCGTCCACAGTGGGCACGCTTTCGATGCCGGTGTGCGGATCGATTGCCACGACGGGGATGCTGGTGCCCTCCGTCATCGACATCGTCGGTGCGACAACGACCGCGCCATCGATGAGCGTTCCGCCGAGTCGAGAAAGCGAGCGTCGCTCCCAGTTCGAACGTTTCCCGTCGTCGTTGCCTCCGGCATAGGCGAGGAGCTCGTAGCTGGTTCCCTCGGCTGCGCGAGAGATTCCTTTGAGGAGCTCAGTCGAGTACGGCTCGAAGTCAGCGACCAGCACTCCGATCACGCCCGTGTGGCTGCGGCGCAGACTGCTCGCAACGATGGATGATTCGTAGCCAAGATCCTCAACGACGGAGAGCACGCGCTCGGCCGTTGCGGCTGCAATGCCGTCGCGTCCGTTGACCACTTTCGACACGGTCGATACGGAGACGCCGGCGATTCGCGCTACGTCGGTGATGGTTGCGCGGCTGGGTCGTGTGGTGAGGGTCACACGGTGATCGTAGCCTTCATCGAGGTAAAGACGCGTCATTTCGAAGTTGTTTGGAAAACGTTATCGATATCGTTTGACTAAACGCTCTGCGATCTGTCATTCTCAGTAATCGAACCGCTGGGAGCGGTCGCATGATCTGTCAAGGACGACGAAAGGGTTGATGATGACACGTAAGATGCGAGGCGCGACATGGGTCGCACTGGGGACTGGCCTGGCATTGCTGCTGTCCGGCTGTACGGGCAGTAGCGGTGGCGGCGGGGAAGACGAGAGTGGTGCGTCCACACTCACGATGTGGCACAACTCGACGACCGGCGACGGCAAGCAGTACTGGGAAGACGCCGCGGCGGCCTTCAACGAGGAAAACCCCGATGTCACGATCAAGGTGACCTCGATCCAGAACGAAGACATGGACGGCAAGCTCCAGACCGCCGTGAACTCGGGCGACATGCCCGACATCTTCATGGCGCGCGGCGGCGGGAAGCTCGCCGACATCGTCGAGGCGGGCAAGGTCAAGGACCTCACCGATCTCATCGACGACGACGTGAAGACAGCTTTCGGCGAGGCTCCGTTCAGCGCGTTCACCGTTGACGGCAAGGTTTACGGCGTGCCGAGCGCTGTGCTGCCCGGTGGCATTTTCTACAGCAAAGACCTCTTCGAGCAGGCCGGCATCACATCAGAGCCGACGTCGATCGATGAGCTCGAGGATGCAGTCGACAAGCTCAAGGAAGCGGGGATCGCTCCGATCGCGCTCGGAGCGAAGGACGCCTGGCCCGCGGCGCACTGGTTCTACTTCTTCGCGGTGCGTTCCTGCGGACAGGACATCATCGAGAACCTGGCCACCAGCCCCGATTTCACCGATGAGTGCTGGCTGGATGCGGCCTCGAACCTCAGCGAATTCGCGGGGATCGAGCCTTTCAACGAAGGCTTCCTGACGACTTCAGCCCAGGAGGGCGCCAACTCGTCTGCCGGACTCGTCGCCAACCACAAGGCGGCCATGGAGCTTATGGGCGCGTGGAACGTCGGCGTCATCGCCGGCCTCACCCCCGACGAGCAGCCGTTGCCAGACCTCGGCTGGTTCCCCTTCCCCGAGGTTGACGGCGGCGACGGTACGCCTGGCGCAATGATGGGCGGTGTTGACGGGTACTCGTGCTCGATTGATTCTCCGACGGCTTGTGAGGACTTCCTCAACTTCGTCGCATCGAAGGAATGGCAGGAGAAGTACGCCGTTGCGTTCCAGACGATCCCGGCCAACCAGGACGCCACAGGAGCCGTGACCGACCCGTCCCTGACTCCGCTGATGGAGGCGTACAGCAAGGCGCCGTACGTGTCGCTCTGGCTGGACACCGCGCTCGGACAGAACGTCGGAAACGCGCTGAACACCGGTGTCGTCGAGATGCTCGCAGGTCAGGGCGACCCGCAGAAGCTCGTCGACAGCATCGAGAACGCCGCGGCAAGGGGCTGAGAGCAGCGATATGACTGAATCACAGGCGCCGATGGCATCTACTGCGCCTGCGAGGAGCAACCGTGTCGGGACCGATCATGCATCGGTCCCGACACGGGCGCCGCGACGGCCAGACTGGCGCAAGCGCGGCGAGATCACTCTCCTGGCAGGACCCGCACTGCTGGTCTTCGTCGGCTTCGTCATCTTCCCGGTGATGATGGCCGCTTACTACGGCTTTTTCAAATGGAATGGCTACGGCTGGCCCACCGAGTTCGTCGGACTCGACAACTACGTCCTGATGCTTCAGGACGACACGTTCCGTGAGGCAGTAGGACACAACTTCGCGATCGTCGTTCTCTCGCTGGTGATGCAGGGGCCGATCGCGATCCTGTTCGCACTGCTGCTGAATCAAAAGATTCGCGGTCGATCAGTGATCCGCGTGCTGATCTTCGCGCCATACGTCATCGCCGAGGTGGTCGTTGGAACGGGCTGGAGCCTGATCCTGCAGGATGCGGGGGCGCTGAACTCTCTGCTCGAGAAGATGGGCCTCGGGGCACTGCAGAACTCGTGGCTCGCTGATCCGGCGATCGCATTGTGGTCGCTGATGATCATCATCACGTGGAAGTACATCGGCTTCGCAGTGATTCTCATGCTCGCCGGTATGCAGTCGATCCCCGAAGAGCTTTACGAAGCGGCAGCCATCGACGGCGCCGGCTTCTGGAAGACGCAGTGGAGCATCACGCTCCCGCTGCTCGGGCCGACCATCCGCATCTGGGCGTTCTTGTCGATCATCGGCTCGCTGCAGCTTTTCGACCTGGTCAACATCATCTGGGGACAGTACATTGCGGCCACCGCAGGTACCTCGACGATGGCCACCTACATGTATCAGAACGGGCATCTGGCCGGTAACTACGGCTTCGGCAACGCGGTTGCCGTAATGCTCTTCCTCATCTCCCTCGTCGTCGCCCTCGTGTACCAGCGGTTTGTTCTTCGCCGCGACACAGAGGGTGCGCTGACGGGCGAAAGCCGAAAGGGGCGCCGGCGATGACCGACACTCTGAAGACTTCGGTGGCCATCCAGGCGGTTGGCCGTAGCGGTCGCCGCCGTGCGCCATCTGCTGTGCGTTGGGGGAGCCCGGGCGTTTATCTGCTCGCGGTGATCCTGATCACGATCTGCATCACTCCGTTGCTGTACATCATCTTCGGAGGGTTCCGCACGAACTCGCAGATCACCAACGATCCGTCAGGATGGCCTGCGCCGTGGAAGATCGGGAACTACACCGACGTCCTCGCCAGCAGTGAGTTCTGGACGGCGATGATGAACTCGACTATTTCCGCGGTCGGCACCACCCTCGGCGCCGTCATCCTCGGAGTGATGGCCAGTTATGTGATCGCCCGCTACGACTTCGGTGGCAAGGGCATCATGTACTCATTGTTCGCCGCAGGGCTGATGTTCCCGATCACCGTCGCCATCACGCCGCTGTACTTGCTGATCCGCAACCTCGGTCTCGTGAACAGCCTCGGCGGAATCATCCTGCCGCAGATCGCGTTCGCCTTGCCGACCACGATCATCATCCTGGTGCCGTTCCTGCGGGCGATCCCGAAAGAACTCGAGGAGGCAGCATCGATCGACGGTGCCTCGCGACTCGGCTTCTTCTGGAGAATGGTGATTCCGCTGAGCCTGCCCGGAGTGATCACTGTCGGCATCCTCGCCTTCATCGGATCGTGGAACGGGTACATGCTGCCGCTGTTCATCCTCAACGACTCCAGCCTGTTCACGCTTCCACTCGGGGTGCAGAACTTCGCATCACAATATTCGGTCGACACCGCGAGAGTGCTCGCGTACACCTCGCTGTCGATGCTGCCCGCATTGATCTTCTTCTCTATGTTCGAGCGCCGCATCGTCGGTGGCCTCACCGGAGCGGTCAAGGGCTGAGCACAATGAAAGAGAGATCCGTGTCGAAATCGACCGCGGGAGTTCCCGCCATGCCCGCAGTGTCCGATCGAGTGCGAGCGCTGCACGCGCAGATGACTTTGGACGAGAAGCTCGCCCAGATCGTCGGGTACTGGCTTGACCAGAACGGCGTCGTCGCTCCCATGCAGTCGGAGATGGCCTCCGGACAGCAGGATGCCGGACACCTGGTTGATGTGACCAAGAACGGCCTGGGTCAGTACACCCGCGTATACGGCACCAGGCCCGTCGACCCTGTGGAGCGTGCCTCCTGGCTGTGGGATGAGCAGCGCCGGCTGAAGCGTGAGACCCGATTGGGGATTCCCGCGCTCGTGCACGAGGAGTGCCTGACGGGACTTGCGGCTTGGAAGGCCGCAACGTTCCCGACGCCGCTCGCGTGGGGAGCATCCTTCAACCCCGAGCTCGTGCACGACATGGCCGCGGTGATCGGTGAATCGATGCGGGAGCTCGGCATCCATCAGGGACTCGCGCCGGTGCTCGATGTGATCCGAGACCCGCGCTGGGGACGCGTGGACGAGTGCATCGCCGAGGATCCCTACGTCGTCGGAGTGCTGGCCACCTCGTATGTCACCGGTTTGCAGTCGACCGGCGTGCACGCCACGCTCAAGCACTTCGTCGGATACTCGGCATCACGTGCCGGGCGCAACCACGCTCCGGTCTCTGCCGGTCCGCGTGAGATCGCCGATGTCTTCCTCCCGCCGTTTGAGATGGCATTGCTCGATGGTGGCGCGCGTTCTGTGATGAACTCCTACGCTGAGATTGACGGCGTGCCTCTTGGCTCCAGCGAGGAGTATCTGACCAAGCTTCTTCGTGAGCGTTGGGGCTTCGACGGCGTGGTTGTCGCGGACTACTTCGCTGTGGCATTCCTCCAGGTGATGCATTCGATCGCTGCAGACAGAGGAGAAGCGGCTGCGGCTGCTCTCACCGCGGGTATCGACGTCGAACTACCCACGGGCGATGCCTACCTCGCCCCGCTGGCAGAGCGGATTCGTGCCGGCGAGTTCGATGAGGCCTTCGTAGACCGGGCGGTTCTGCGCGCGCTCGCGCAGAAGGAAGAGCTCGGCCTGCTCGAGCCTGATGTGTTCGAGGACGAGGCACCAACGAACATCGATCTGGATTCTCCGCGGCATCGTGAGCTTGCGCGACGTCTCGCGGAGGAGTCTGTGGTGCTGCTCTCCAACGACGGCATCCTTCCGCTGTCGATCTCGGATGACCGGCCCTCGCGGATCGCGGTCATCGGCCCGAACGCGCATAGGGCGGAAGCACTCATGGGGTGCTACTCGTTCGCTAACCACGTGCTCGCGCATCACCCCGAGTTCCCGATCGGCATTGAGATCCCGACGTTCCTGGAGGGGCTGACTAATGAACTCGGCACCGCAGCGGAACTGGTCTATGCCCAGGGCGCTGAGGTGGAGGGCGAGGACCGCTCTGGTTTCGACGAGGCTGTCAAAGCAGCGAGCGCCGCGGACGTTGCGGTGGTCGTCGTCGGTGACCAGGCCGGCCTGTTCGGACGCGGCACCGTCGGCGAGGGCAATGATTCTGAGAGCCTGGAGCTGCCGGGAGTGCAGCGCGAGCTTGTGGATGCTGTCATTGCGACGGGGACCCCAGTGGTGATGATCATGCTGACCGGCCGCCCCTATGCGATCAGCTGGGCGCTGGACGGCGAGGCGCGACCTGCGGCAGTGCTCCAGGCGTTCTTCCCCGGCGAGGAAGGTGCATCAGCGCTCGCCGGAGTGGTCTCGGGTCGGGTCAATCCCTCCGGCCGGCTGCCGGTCTCGCTGCCGCGATCAGCGGGGGCACAGCCCTTCACCTACTTGCATCCGCCCCTGGGTGGAGCCTCGGAAGTCACCGCCACTGACCCGACGCCGGTGCGTCCGTTCGGCTTCGGACTTTCCTACTCGCAGGTCGAGTACAGCGGATTGGCCGTCGACAGCGAGGTGGCGGCGGGTGATGCGTTCGCCGCTTCGGTGACCGTCACGAACACGGGCTCCCGTGTCACGGACGATGTGGTGCAGTTGTATGGCCACGACCTCGCCGCGTCAGTGACGCGTCCTGTCGAGCAACTGCTCGGCTTCCAGCGGGTGACCGTGGAGCCGGGGCAGTCCGTGACCGTGTCGTTCTCGGTGCCGACACAGCGATTCGCATTCAGCGACCGTTCGATGACGCGCATTGTCGAGCCTGGAGCCGTGCAGATCTGGGTCGGAGCACATGCGTCCGCGACAGTGGAATCGGCATCTGCAACGGCACGCGAGTCGATGATGATCACCGGGGAGGCGCACGTTGTCGTGCCGAGCGATCGTCGCCTGGTCACCGCCGAGGCTCATCGCCCGGCCACTGCAGCGGTATCGAGCTGATGACGGCGGTCGCCAACCCGATCCTGCCCGGATGCTTTCCCGATCCGACCATCTGCCGTGTGGGCGATGAGTACTTCCTGGTCACCTCGACGTTTGAGTATCAGCCTGGGTTGCCGGTGCAGCGCAGCCGCGACCTGATCAACTGGGAGCCGATCGGGCACGTGTTCGATCGGCCAGGGATGCTCGACCTGGAGGGTGTCGCATCCTCGGGTGGGCTCTACGCGCCGACGATCCGCCACCACGACGGCATGTTCTGGGTGACGTGCACCATGGTCCCTCGAGACGGCAGCGCGCGCGGTGGCAATTTCATCGTGACAGCGAAGGAAGCGGCTGGACCGTGGTCTGACCCGGTCTGGCTGGATGTGGACGGCATCGACCCGTCGATCTTCTTCGACGACGATGGCAGAGCATGGCTGCACGGCACGCGCCTGGCGGCAGATCCCGAATGGCACCATCAGACCGAGGTGTGGCTGCGTGAGTTCGACCTCCAAACGATGCGTCTGATCGGCGAGGAGCACATTCTCTGGCACGGAGCGGTCAAGGGCGCCGTTTGGGCAGAGGGCGCCCACCTCTACAAGGTTGACGGTGCGTATTATCTGCTTGCCGCTGAGGGTGGTACCGATCTTCACCACGCAATTTCGGTGGCGAAGGCGGATGCTGTCACCGGTCCCTATGTAGGCAACAAGGGCAACCCGGTTCTCACCCATCGCCATTTCGGCCAGGGTATGGACGTGGTCGCCGCCGGTCACGCCGACATGGTGCAGGCGACCGATGGAAGCTGGTGGGCAGTGTTGCTTGCGATGCGTCCGTACGGCGGCAACTTCTGCAATCTCGGGCGCGAGACCTTCCTCGTTCCCATCAGCTGGGAAGACGGATGGCCGGTCTTCGCACCTGGCGAGGGACGCGTTCCGCGCGAGGTCGAGGTGGCTTTTGCGCACGCATCCGCGCCTGGAATCATGCAGGGAACGGTCTCGGGCGTTGTGCGCGCGGACGATCCGCGCTGGACATCAACGCGGGCTCTCCCCACAGAAATCGGGATGCCTGTCGGCGACGGGTGGACGTTGCCATTGCGCGCTGCGTCACCATCGGTGCCGACGCGCTCTGCGTTCATCGGCGTGCGTCAGCAGCACATGGATGTCGACGTGGTGGCCCGCATCGCCGTTGATCTGCGTGCGGGAGAAGAAGCGGGTCTCATCATCCGCCAGTCCGAGCAGGATCATGTGCGGCTCGCGCTGCGCTGTGGTGTCGACGGTGCTTCCCGATTTATCGCCGTCCACATACAGGACGGCGTAGAGAAAGTGTTGGGCGAGGCTGCGCGAAACGGAGCGGACGAGATCGAACTCACGCTTCGTGCGCGGGGGCAGAACTATGAACTACTTGCTGGCGGCCCTGGGGCTGAGCCGATGCTCATCGGCGTCGCTGACGGCCGATTGCTCGACGCCAGAGCGGTGGGTGGCTTCCTCGGGCTCTGGATCGGCGTGTACGGCACGAGCAATGGCATGCCCACTGACACCGAGCTACACCTGCGGACGTTCGAGTATTCGACGCGCTGACCGACCGGCATCCGACTTTCGCGTCTCGGGATATCGTGATCGGAACAACAAATATCGCGTGACGAGGGAGCAGCATGGCGGATCGGTCATCCGGAGTGGAAGGCGTACGCAGAACCAACCTCGGTGAGGTGTTGCGTCTCGTCCACCAGGAAGGCTCCCGCTCCCGCGCCCGCATTACGGCGGAGACCGGCCTCAACCGTTCGACAGTTGCCGATCTCGTCACCGGTCTGGTCACTGCAGGTCTCGTGCTTGAGCAGAGCCCCGATCCCACGAGGCGGGTCGGGCGCCCCAGCCCTGTGGTTTCCGCGAATCCGGATGTCGTCGCCATCGGTGTCAACCCGGAGGTCGACGCGATCGAGATCGGCGCGGTCAGTTTCGGGGGAGGACTGCGCGAGCGCACCAGGGTTGCTCTGGACAGCGTCCCAAGCGCTGCGGATGCCGTAGCCACAGTGGTACGCGTCGTGCAGCAGTGGCATCAGGATGCATTGAAAGATTGTCGTATCGTCGGCATTGGCGTCGCCGTGCCTGGCCTCGTGCGCGCAGCAGACGGCGTCGTTCGGCTCGCCCCGCACCTCGGCTGGCGTGATGAAGACATCGCCACGCCGCTCGCTGACGCACTGGGTGTGCCCGTCGCTGTCGACAACGACGCGTCGCTCGGTGCGCGCGCCGAGAGACTGTTCGGTGCGGCACGGGAGCACCGTGATGTGGTCTATCTCAACGGTGGTGCCAGCGGTATCGGTGGCGGGCTCATCCTCGACGGAAATCTGATCGGAGGAGCGGGAGGATACGCCGGTGAATGGGGACAGACTCGTCCTGGCATCGCGGCGAACTCGGACCGGGTAAGCATCGACGGCGTGCTCGAGGACGAGGTCAACCGTGCTCGACTGTTGCGGGCCGCAGGCCTCGGTGCGGCGGACGACGCGGTTCTCGCCGCCGCGCTGGTCGGCTCCGAAGACGTCGATGTGCGTGCCGAGGTTGACCGGCAACGCCGCATCCTCACTGCGTCGCTCGGCAATGCTGTGAACGTGCTCAACCCATCGGCCGTCGTGCTCGGAGGGTTCCTCTCCATTCTGCGTGAGTACGACGCCCAGTCCTTCGACGCCGAGGTGCGTGAGCGTTCTCTGGCCGCTGCTGCCGAGCAGGTCGAGATCCAGTCGGCCGCACTAGGTCGTGACCGACTGTTGATCGGGGCGGCGGAAGCGGCGTTCGCGCCGTTGCTGGCTGATCCGTTGGGCTGAGCCGGTCGCCTCAGGTGAGGTCGAGTGTTACCGGGCGGGGGACACCGCGCACATCGACGGTCGGCCACGCAGGGTCGGCGGTCAGCACGGTGGGGCCGGCATCGTCGATGATCACAGTGTCCTCGAGCTTGGCATGCGGCACCCAGGGGTTCCAGGCGAAGGCGGCACCGGAGACTACCCGCCCGGCACTCGCCGGGGAGACTTTCGGATCGCGGCCAAGGTAGCCGGTCGGTCCGCCCTGGTGGTGAGCGCGCCAGGCCGGTTCTTGCGCGCTCCCGAAGCCGTGGGCTTGGTATGCGGACGCGACGTCGGTCAGTACATCGGCGAACTCGCGACCGGGCCTGGTCGCGGCGAAGATGTCTGCTTCGACCAGGCGGAGGGTGCGTTCGTCATCGCTCTCTTGACCGCGGAACCGCACCCAGCGACTGAAGCTGGCGTGCAGCCCATGGCGGACGGCAGTGATGACGGCGAGGGCGTGATCTCCGAGCGGCGCGTGGGTGGGAAGCGGATGCTGCACACCACCGCGCGCGGAACCAGCGACGAGGATGACGGCTGGTGTCGCTCCGATCGAAAGGACGGCGCGGCCGAGTTCTGCGGCGAGTTCGTGCTCCGTCATGTCAGCTGTGCTCGCTCGAAGCACCGCTGTGACAGCTACCGCGGCATCCTGCCCTAACCGTGCGTAGCGCTCGCGTTCAGCGGGAAGCAGCGTTGCACGCGCCTGACGCAGCTCTTCGGGAATGTCGTTGTCTGTCACAGTTCCCTGCGGGGCCTCTGCAAGCGATCCGAACCAGGGGATGCTTCGAAACTCGGCCCCGGCGATCTCCTCGGCTTGCAGCCGCTCGGCCTCGTTCTCGAGCGCGGTGACGACTGCGGTGCCGTCGCGATGGATGATCGCCGAGCACACTGCTGCCCCTCCGAACGGCACCTGCACGCGTGCACCGTCGAAGTACCAGGCGAGGTTCTCCGGTCTCGTGAGAAGCATCCGATCGACGCCTCGTGCATCAAGAAGCGAGGCGATCCGGGCATGCTTGTGCGGGCGATCGGCGGTGACGGAAGGCATGTTGGCATGCTAGCGGAGAAAGCGCTTTCACGGAGACGTAGCGCCGCCGGAAGTCGCGCGCTGCGAGGTCAGAGCGTCAGCGTCCAGGCGATGCTCGCGCCCAACTCCTCAGCGCGCGCCACGTGCTCATCATCGACATGGCCGGTGAACACCACCGGCTCGGCGGCGATCCGGAGGCCGTACCCGGTCGTGATCGACTGCATCGCTCTCTCAGCACCCGTGGTGTCATGGCTGCCATGGATCCAGTATGAGAAGGGTCGGCCCTTCGTATGCTCGTGCGTTGCGTTGAACGTTGTATCGAAGAAGTGTTTGAGGGCTCCGGAGATGTACCCGAAGTTCGCCGTCGTGCCGAAAACGACGGCATCCGCGTCGAGCAGATCCTGTGCACTTGCGTCGAGGGCGTGGCGTTCGACGATCTCCACACCTTCGCTCTCGGCAGTGCGCGCGCCGCGCAGCACGGCCTCGGCGATCGCGGCGAGCCGCGGCGTCGGCGAGTGATGGACAACCAGCAGACGAGGCATGCAACCACCCTAGTTCGCTCCCGTCCGGGGCAGGATGTCGTTGCTAGGGTGAAGGCGCATTCACCAATGAACGAAGGAGTTCAACGTGTCTCACACGAAGGAAGAACGCCGTACTCGGGGCGTCATGCGGCCGATCAACCGTTTTCTGGAGCGGTGGATCCCGTCCGCCCTCACATTCGCGATCGTGCTGACGCTGATCGTGGCGATCTTGGCGATGACGCTCACACAGACCAGCCCCGTCGACGTCGTGAAGGGCTGGGGTGACGGGCTTGCCGGGCTGCTGGCCTTCATGACCCAGATGTGTCTGATTCTGTTGCTGGGGTACATGCTCGCCAATACGCGGCCGGTGCAGAAGTTGCTGCGCTGGCTCGCACGGGTGCCCAGCAATGCCGGCTTCGCATACGTCTTCGTGTTCGTCATCGCTGCGATCGCGA
This sequence comes from Microbacterium sp. Y356, assembly GCF_059445355.1. NCBI lineage: Bacteria > Bacillati > Actinomycetota > Actinomycetes > Micrococcales > Microbacteriaceae > Microbacterium > Microbacterium sp. Y356. Next base: position 733,790 of record NZ_JCAIUE010000001.1, on the reverse strand, counting down.
GTCTCATCACCTGGGGTCTTGGGCTCATTGTCGGGACTTTGCTCGCCCGTGAAATTGCGGTCGAGGCGCGCAGGCGTGGAATGAAGGTGCATTTCCCGCTGCTGGTTGCCGCCGGTTACTCGGGCTTCGTCGTCTGGCACATGGGGTACTCCGGTTCTGGTCCACTGACGGCCGCGACGCCGGACTCCTTCCTCGCGCCGAGTCTTGGCGGTGAGGTGCTGCCGATCACCGAGACGACCTTCTCGACATGGAATATTCTCGCGGCCCTGGGCGTCATCGTCGTCGTCGGCTTCTTGATGTTCCTCATCCGACCCAAGAAGAACGATCCGATCTTCGAGCTGCCCGATAATGTCGGATCCGAAGAGACGGATGAGTATGACGACGAAGTCGTGACTCCGGCCGACCGCATCGATGCGTCGCGCATTCTGACGACGATCGTCGGTGTCGCGCTGGTGATCTACCTCATCGTGCACTTCGTCGGGGGAGGAACACTCACCCTCGACATCGTGAACTGGTCGTTCCTGGCACTGATCCTGCTACTGGTGCGCAACCCGTTCGAGCTCATCCACCTCACCAAGAAGGCCGCATCGAACGTCGGTGAGATCCTCGTGCAGTTCCCGCTATACGCGGGCATTCTCGGCATCATGTCGTCGTCCGGCCTCATCGCGCTGTTCTCCGACGCGTTCGTGTCGATCGCCACGCCGACCACGTTCGGTGTGCTGGCGCTACTTTCGGCCGGCATCGTGAACTTCTTCGTGCCGTCGGGTGGTGGACAGTTCGCGGTGCAGGGGCCGATCATGCTGGATGCCGCCAACCAGCTCGGTGTCGATCCGTCGATCGCTGTGATGGCGGTGGCTTATGGCGACCAGTGGACGAACATGATCCAGCCGTTCTGGGCGCTGCCGGTGCTCGCGATCGCCGGGCTGAAGATGCGCGACATCCTCGGGTACACCTTCGTCACGCTGCTCGGCTCGGGAGTGGTGATGGCACTCGTGCTGTTCCTCGTCAGCCTCTGAGGTGACTCTCGCCGACGGCCATCGGTCGTCGGCGAGAGTTGCAGCGGGTCAATAGCTGGCGCGCGGGGTGCTGTCGGCGTTCGGGATCCAGTCGGCCGCGAGCTTTTCGGTCGCACGCGCAAGGATCGACACGTCAGCGGCCACGAGCACGAAGGATGCTCCCGCATCGAGGTAACGGCGGGCCGTCGCAGGGGCGAACGCGTTCACGCCGACTGGCTTGCCGAACGCGCGCACTGTCGCGATTGTCTGTTCCACCGCCGCGATGACGTTCGGATGCTCCTGCTGCCCGAGCAGACCCATGGATGCGGCCAGATCGCTCGGTCCGATGAACACCGCATCGACGCCGTCAACCTCGGCGATCGCGCGGGCGTTCTGCACCGCGGCATCCGTTTCGATCTGCACCGTGAGTGACGTGAACTCATGCGCACGCTGCAGATAATTCTCGATGCGGTTGAACTGCCCGGCACGCGCCAGCGCGCTGCCGACGCCGCGGATGCCACGGGGTGGGTAGCGGGTGGCGGCGACCGCAGCCGACGCCTCATCGGCCGTGTTGACCATCGGCACCAGCAGGTTTTGAGCGCCGAGGTCGAGGAACTGCTTGATCAGTACGGGGTCGCCGGTCGGTACTCGCACCACCGGCGTGATCGGGTATGGCGCAACGGCCTGCAGCAGGGCGAGCGTCGATTCCAGGCCGATCGGGCTGTGCTCGCCGTCGATCAGTGTCCAGTCGAGGCCCGATCCGGCGACGATCTCCGCAGCGATCGGGCTGCCGGAGCAGATCCATGCGCCCACCAGCGGGCGTGTGCCCGCCGCGAGTCGATCGCGAAACGACGGCGCAGGTTCTAGATGAATCGACATGTGATCTTTCCCATCGGTCCGTAGTCGCACAGCACCTCATCGCCCTTGGACACCCACATGGGCCGGGTGAACGAACCGGCAAGGATGATCTCGCCCGCCTCGAGACGCGCGCCGTGTTGGTGGAACTTGTTCGCCAGCCACGCGACGCCGGTGGCGGGGTGCCCAAGAACGCCGGCCGCCACTCCGGTCTCTTCGATCTCGCCGTTGCGAGACAGCACGCCTGGCACCCAGCGCAAATCGATCTCGTCTGGCCGCTTGTGCACATCGCCGAGCACCATCGCGCCGTACGCGGCGTTGTCGCTGATCGTGTCGACGATCGTGCGCCCCTCAAGTTCGATGTGCGAGTTCAGCACCTCGAGCGCGGGAACGGCATAGTCGATCGCGGCGAGGGCGTCATCGAGTGTGCAGTCCGGGCCTTCGAGCGGATGCTTGAGCACGAAGGCAAGTTCGACCTCGATGCGCACATTCGAGAAGTCGTCGAAGCGGATCTCTGCGCCTGAGGGATACACGGTGTCATCGAACATGACGCCGTAGTCGGGTTCGGTGATTCCGGTTGCCTGTTGCATCGCCTTGGATGTGAGCCCGATCTTGCGACCGACGAGCGTGCGCCCGACTGCGAGGTTCTTGTCACGCCATATGCCCTGAATGGCATACGAGTCCTCGATCGTGGCATCCGGGAACCTGGCGGTGATCCGAGGGATCACTGCCTTGTTCTGCTCCGCGTCAGCAAGCTCATCTGCGATCTGCTCGATCACGTCAGGTGACAGCATCCTCTTCGCCTCCCGGTTAGAGCTGGTGGCCCAGCTTGTACTCGCCCTGTTTGTACTCTGGCATCTCTTCGCCCTTGCGCGTGTACGAGAAGCCGTCGGCGCCGATCGTCACCGCCATCTCGCTCGTATCGGTGCGGGCGACGACGGGCTGCGGGTTGCCGTCGAGGTCGAGTACGAGGGAAGCCTCGGTGTACCAGCTCGGAACGACGGGGTTGCCCCACCAGTCGCGGCGCTGGTTGTCGTGTACGTCCCAGGTGACGACAGGGTTATCCGGATCGCCCGTGTAATAGTCCTGCGTGTAGATCTCGATGCGGTGACCGTCCGGGTCGCGCAGGTAGAGATAGAAGGCGTTGCTCACACCGTGGCGGCCGGGGCCGCGCTCGATCGCATCCGAGCGGCGCAGAGCACCGAGTTTGTCGCAGATCGCAAGGATGTTGTGCTTCTCGTGCGTGGCGAAGCACACGTGATGCATACGGGGGCCATCGCCGCCCGTCATCGCCGTGTCGTGGACAGTGGGCTTGCGGCGCATCCACGCGGCGTACACCGTGCCCTCCTCATCCTGAATGTCTTCAGTGACTCGGAAGCCGAGGTTCTGCATGAACGCCACGGCACGGGGGACGTCGGGTGTGACCTGGTTGAAGTGGTCCAGGCGCACCAGCTCGCCGGGGATGTGCAGGTCATAACGCCATGACATCCGCTCGACGTGGTCGGCCTGGTGGAAGAACTCGTAGGGGAAACCGAGTGGGTCCTCCACGCGCACTGAATCGCCGATGCCCTTGACGAATCCATCCGGGTGTCGCTCGACGCGGCATCCGAGTTCGGTGTAGAACTCGACGGCACGGTCAAGATCTTCGGCCGCCCGAACCCGGTAAGAGAATGCGGCGACGGCGGCGATCGGACCCCTGCGCAGCACGAGGTTGTGGTGGATGAACTCCTCAGTCGATCGGAGGTAGATCGCCTCTTCGTCCTCGGCCGTCACATACAGGCCGAGGATATCGACATAGAACTGGCGGGATGCCGCGAGGTCGGTGACCACGAGTTCCATGTATGCGCAGCGCAGGATATCGGGGGGCGTGCTCGTCGGGGTGGCGACGGGGTTGCCGGAGTGGATCGGTGCCTCCTGCGATACGTAGTATCCGGAGGAGGTGAGAGTCATACCGTCACGGTTGGTCATGTCAGCGTCCTTGCTCATGATTCGCGAGACTTCGCGAGTGCCATCTAAACCGTCCGATTCGGGGACACAGGCGAAGTTTCGCGGCTTGGGGGAAGGGTCAGTTTTTGCCGAAAGTTGGGTTGTGGGACTCGCCGAGGGTGATGTGCACGGCCTGCTGGTCGGTGTAGAAGTCGATCGAGCGATAGCCGCCCTCGTGGCCGAGACCGGAGGCCTTCACTCCGCCGAACGGGGTGCGGAGATCGCGCACGTTGTTGCTGTTCAGCCACACCATGCCGGCCTCGACGTTGCCTGCGAAGTTGTGTGCGCGCTTGAGATCATTCGTCCAGATGTAAGCAGCCAGACCGTACCTGGTGTTGTTCGCCAGCGCCAGCGCCTCCGCATCGGACGAGAACGGTGTGATCGCGACCACCGGGCCGAAGATCTCCTCCTGGAAGATCCGTGCGTCGGGGGACACATCGGCGAACACGGTAGGGGAGACGTAGTTGCCCGTTTCGAAGCCATCAGGGCGCCCGCCGCCGGCGACGAGGCGCGCTTCGGTCTTGCCGATCTCGACGTAGCTCATGACCTTGTCGTAGTGCTCAGGGTGCACGAGTGCGCCGACCTCGGTGGTGGGGTCGTTCGGTAGACCGACCTTGACGCGCTTCGCCTGAGCCGCGTACTTCTCGACGAACTCGTCGTAGATCGACTGCTCGACGAGGATGCGGGATCCAGCGGTGCAGCGCTCGCCGTTGAGCGAGAACACCCCGAAGATAGTCGCATCGATCGCGGCATCCAGGTCGGCGTCGGCGAAGACGATGGCGGGTGACTTGCCGCCGAGTTCCATCGAGAGGCCCTTCAGGAACGGCGCCGCGTTGGCAAAGATCAACTGTCCAGTGCTGCTCTCGCCGGTGAACGAGATCAGCGGCACATCCGGATGCTTCACCAGGGCGTCGCCGGCATCCTCGCCGAGTCCGTTGACGAGGTTGAAAACGCCCTTGGGGAGACCTGCCTCCTCGAAGATCCCGGCCCACAGGGATGCCGACAGCGGAGTGAACTCGGCGGGCTTGAGCACCACGGTGTTTCCCGTCGCGAGTGCGGGGCCGAGCTTCCAGGACTCGAGCATGAACGGCGTGTTCCACGGGGTGATGAGACCTGCGACACCGATCGGTTTGCGGTTGACGTAGTTGATCTGGCGACCAGGAACCTTGAACGTGTCATCCGCCTGCGCGACGATCAGGTCGGCGAAGAAGCGGAAGTTCTCGGCGGCGCGGCGGGCCTGACCGAGCGCCTGCGTGATCGGCAGCCCGGAGTCGAAGCTCTCCAGTTCGGCGAGGCGCTGATCGCGCGATTCGACGATGTCGGCGACGCGGTGCAGCACGCGTGAGCGCTCGCGTGGCAGCATCCGGGGCCATGGCCCGTCAGCGAACGCGCGAGAGGCGGCGGCGACGGCGAGGTCGATATCGGCCTTCTTGCCAGCGGCGGCCGTGGTGTAGTTCTCGTTCGTCACTGGGTCGAGCACATCAAAGGTGTCGCCATCGACCGAGTCGACGAACGCACCATCGATGTAGTGCTGGATGTGATCGGGGAGATCAGCGGGGATGCGTGAATCAGTCATGTTTCCTCCGGTGTCAATGGACGTGCATGCCGACGGCTTCGTCGGGGTGCTCTTGGGTGAGATAGGCGTCGAGCGTGGCGGAGTGGTGTTCGCGGGCTGCCCGCTCGATCTCGATGATGGGGGCGCTCGCCTCGATCAGGGCGACGATGTGCTCGTGCTCGCGCACCGACTCGTGTGCACGCCCAGGTACGAAGCTGAACGTCGAATCACGCAGCCGATTCAGGCGCGCCATCTCGAGTGTGACGAGCTCCTGCAGGCGCGGGTTCGGACACGGGGCGATGAGTGCCGCATGGAACTGCTGGTTGAGCTGTGTGAACGCCGACGGATTGAAGTCGCTGAGGGTCTCGATCAACTTCGCGTTGATCGCACGCGCGAGCCGCAAATCGGAGGCGGTGAGGTGGCGCGCGGAAAGGGCGGTCGCACTGCCCTCCAGGATGCTGAGGGCCTCCATGCTGTGCCGGTATTGGGTGTCATCGACCATGGCCACTCGGGCGCCGACGTTGTGCTCGAAGTGCACGAGTCCCTCGGCCTCGAGCTGCCGGATCGCCTCGCGTACCGGCACCACGCTCATGTCGAGCTCGCCGGCGATCGACCCCAGTACCAGCCGGTAGCCCGGAGTGTAGGTCTGTCCCGCGATGCGCTCCTTTATCCAGTGATAGGCGCGCTGCGATTTGCTGAGGATCTTCGTCATGCGCGGTCCGCCTCATACTTGGCTCGCCACTCGGCGTTCATCGGGAAGAGTCCGTCCAGGCCGTGGCCTTCGGCGACGCGCTCGGCGATCCAGGCGTCTTCTTCCTCCTGGGCGAGTGCGGCGTCGGCGATCTGATCCGCCAGTGCGGGCGGGATGACGATCACGCCGTCACCATCCCCGACGATGATGTCGCCCGGCTCGACAGTTGTTCCTCCGCAGGCGACTGCCACGTCGTACTCCCACGGCACGTGCTTGCGTCCGAGGACTGCAGGATGCGCACCGCGCGAGAACACGGGGAGCCCGATCTCGACCACTGTGTCGTAGTCGCGTACGCCGCCGTCAGTGACGACGCCGGCCGCGCCTCTGGCCTGCGCACGGAGGGCCATGATGTCGCCCAGTGTGCCGGAGCCAGACTCACCGCGGGCCTCGATCACGATGACTTCACCCTCGCGAACGGTGTCGAACGCGCGCTTCTGCGCGTTGTATCCGCCGCCGTGGGTCTTGAAAAGATCTTCACGGCCGGGCACGAAGCGCAGCGTCTTCGCGGTGCCGACGAGTTTGACGCCGGGCTGGGCAGCGTGCACGCCGTCGATGACGCAGGCGTTGATGCCGAGCTTGCGCAGCTGGGCGGACAAGCCTGCGGTGGGCGCTGCTTCTAGCTTGGCGCGGAGCTCGGGGGAGAGACTGCCGGTGGCTGAAATGGCTGGCTCCAGCCCTGCTTCCTCAGCGGAACCCCATGCCTCAGTGCGCTGCACATTGTCGACGGCGGGAAGCGAACCGAGCGCCTCATCGAACGGCACATCGCCTTGCGTGACGGTGGTGATCAGCCGACCGGATGTCGGGGCACCCGGTGCATTCGGCGCATCGACCTCGACCTCCACGACGTCGCCGGGCACGATCACGGATGAACCCGCGGGGGTGCCGGTGAGGACGACATCTCCGGTCTCTAGCGTGAAGTGCTGGGAGAGGTCAGCCACGAACTGTGCCAGGGGGAAGATGAGCCCGGAGGAGTTGTCGTCCTGTCGAAGTTCGCCGTTGACCCAGGTGCGGACCCGGATGTCGGTCGGGTCGACGGCTCGCGCGTCGATGAGGTTCGGGCCGAGAGGCGTATAGCCGTCGCCGCCCTTCGATCGCACGTTCGAGCCCTTGTCGTTCGCGCGCAGGTCGTAGAGCCCGAGGTCGTTGGCTGCGGTGACGGATGCGACGTGCGACCAGGCATCCTCAATGCGCACGTGGCGGGCAGGAGTGCCGATCACCAGCGCGATCTCGCCTTCAAAGGCGAGCAGCTCGGTGCCGGCCGGGCGTTCGACGGTGTCGCCGGAAGCCGCGACCGAGCTTGCGACCTTGAAGAAATAGGAAGGATGCGCGGGGCGCCGACCGCGCTGATCAGCACGCGAGGCATAGCTGAGGTGGATCGCGATGATCTTGCCGGGGCGGGCAATCGAGTCCGTCACGTGGGGCGCCTCCTTGCGTCTGGTGCATCGCTCTTGTGCGATGTATTCGAAATCGTATATCATCCTGGCATCGGGTTGCAAGCATCCATCTGCACTCGAGACAACGACGTCACCCAAGGAGCATCAATGACTGATCAGCCCGGCTTCACGCCGACAGGCACCATCGCCAGCGCGGCGGATCGCCGCCGCGTCGTCTTCGCCACAGTCGTCGGAACCACCGTCGAGTGGTACGACTTCTTCATCTACGCCACCGCCGTGGGCCTCGTTTTCGGCCAGCTATTCTTCTCTGTGCTCGATGCGAACTCGGTGATCTTCGGGTTCGCGACGGTAGGAATCAGCTTCCTGTTCCGCCCGCTCGGCGCCTTCCTCGCCGGGCACTTCGGCGACAAGCTCGGGCGCAAGCGCGTGCTGATGTGGACACTCATCCTGATGGGCGCCGCCACGGCATTGATCGGTGTGCTGCCCACAGCCGACGTCATCGGCGTCGGAGCCCCCATCCTGCTCGTGCTGCTGCGCATCCTGCAGGGCATATCGGCCGGCGGGGAGTGGGGCGGCGCAGTCCTGATGGCCGTCGAGCACGCCCCCAAGAAGCGCCGCGGCATCTTCGGAGCATCGCCGCAGGTCGGAGTCCCGCTCGGCCTGCTTCTCGCATCCGGCGTGATGGCGATCATGACGGCCATCGCACCGGGCGAGCAGTTCCTCATCTGGGGCTGGCGCGTCCCGTTCCTGCTCAGCGTCGTGCTGATCCTGGTGGGCTACTACGTGCGACGCAACGTCGAGGAAAGCCCGGTGTTCACCGAGCTCGCCGCACGCAAGGAGAAGGCGAACATGCCTATTGTGCAGCTGTTCCGCAAGCACGCGCTGCTCGTCCTCATCGCTGCCCTCGTCTTCGCCGGCAACAACGCCATCGGCTACATGACCACTGGCGGCTACATCCAGGGGTACGCGACCGATCCGGAGGGGCCGATCGGACTCGAGCGCGGCCCGGTGCTGTGGGCAGTGACCGGTTCTGCGGTGACCTGGCTGCTCGCCACACTGCTTGCCGGGTGGATCTGTGACCGGATCGGTCGTCGCAACACGTACATCATCGGCTGGATCCTTCAGCTGGGTGGGGTATTCCTGCTGTTCCCGCTCGTCAACGCGGGTGATATCTGGCTGCTGTTCGCCGGGCTCGCGATCCTCACGCTGGGTCTCGGCTTCACCTACGGACCGCAAGCGGCGCTGTACACCGAGCTGTTCCCGGCATCCATTCGCTTCTCCGGGGTATCGATCTCGTACGCGATCGGCGCGATCCTCGGCGGTGCGTTCGCCCCGGCGATCGCCGCGGCCATCGTGCAGGCGACTGGTTCGACCGAGGGCGTTACCTGGTATCTGGCGGGCATGACGATGATCGGGCTCATTGCGACGCTGCTGCTGCGCGACCGCAGCGGTATCCCGCTCGGCCCTGACCATGAGGCAGAGCAGTCCGTGAGTCCGATTTACGGCCTCGCCAAGGCCTGATTCCATTCCAGGGGTGGACGCCAACGCATCCGCCCCTGCCCCGATTATCTGAAGGAGTTTCGATGCAGTTCCACCATCACGGCTACGTCTCACAAAACCCGCGGATCGTCTCGGCCTCCGGCACTGGGGTCGATCGGCCTGCCGATCTGCCGGATGAGACGGACGTGCTCATCGTCGGCTCCGGACCGGCCGGAATGCTGCTGGCAGCCCAGATGTCGCAGTTCCCCGACATCACCACGCGGGTCATCGAGAAGCGCGAAGGGCGCCTGGTGCTCGGTCAGGCTGACGGCATCCAACCGCGCAGCGTCGAGACGTTCCAAGCCTTCGGCTTCGCCGAGCGGATCACCGCCGAGGCGTACAACATCGCGTACATGAACTTCTGGGGACCAGACCCAGAGAACCCGGGCGACATCATCCGCACCACGCGTACCGAGGACTATGGGCTCAAGATAAGCGAGTTCCCGCACCTCATCGTCAATCAGGCGCGCGTTCTCGACTACTTCGCAGAGGCCGCGGCAGGCGGTCCAGGACGCATTGTGCCCGACTACGGCGTGGAGTTTCTCGGGCTGACGGTGCATGACGAAGGTGAGTATCCCGTCGAAGTTCGGGTGCGGGAGGCCACACGTTCAGATAAACGGGGCGAGCGCACCATTCGAGCCAAGTATGTCGTCGGCAGCGATGGTGCCCGCAGCGGCGTGCGCGAGGCGATCGGACGCACCCACGTCGGAGAGTTCTCCGCGCACGCGTGGGGCGTGATGGACGTGCTCGTCAACACCGACTTCCCTGACTGGCGCACCAAGTGCGCGATCAACGCGCAGGCCGGAAATATCTTGCATATCCCGCGCGAGGGTGGCTATCTCAGCCGGGTCTACGTCGACCTGGGTGAGGTCGCCGAGGGCGATAACCACCAGGTGCGTCAGACACCGATCGAGGCGGTCATCGCCAAGGCGAACGAGATCCTGCATCCGTACTCGTTGGATGTGAAAGAAGTCGCCTGGTCGAGCGTGTACGAGGTCGGGCACCGCGTCACCGACGGCTTCGACGATGTCGCGGGCGCTGTCGATCGTCACCCGCGTGTGTTCCTCACCGGCGACGCCTGTCACACGCACAGTGCCAAGGCAGGGCAGGGGATGAACGTGTCGATGCAGGACGGGTTCAACCTGGGCTGGAAGCTCGGATCGGTGCTCGCCGGACGCAGCCCCGAGTCGCTGCTGTCGACATATTCTGCCGAACGGCAGCCGGTTGCGCAGCAGTTGATCGACTTCGACCGGGAATGGTCGTCGCTGATGGCGCGCAAGCCCGAGGAAATCTCCGACCCGCAGGAGCTGTCGAACTACTATCTGGCCACGGCCGAGTTCCCGTCGGGCTTCATGACGCACTACACGCAGTCGGCGATCACCGGCTCCGACGAACACCAGGCGCTCGCCGCCGGGTTCCCGCTTGGCCGTCGATTCAAGTCCGTGGAGGTGGTTCGGGTCTGCGACGGCAATGTCGTGCATCTCGGGCATCATGCGAAGGCAGACGGTCGTTGGCGGATCTATGCATTCGCGGATGCCGCTGGCGCACGCCTGGGTGCGTGGGCCTCGGCTGTCGCGCCTGTTGTCGCGCAGTTCACGCCGGCGGATGCTGACGTGGATGCCGTGCTCGATGTGAAAGCGGTCTACCAGCAGGCTTTCGAGGACATCGACATGATGTCGGTGCCGCCACTGTTCCTGCCGAAGAGCGGCCCGCTGGAGCTGACGGATTGGGAGAAGGTTTACACCGCGGCCCCTAACGCCTGGGCGGCGGCCGACATCTTCGCGGAGCGTGAGCTGTCGCGCGACGGCGTGGTTGTCGTGGTGCGTCCCGATCAGTACGTCGCGGCGGTGTTGCCACTGGCGGCCACGGATGAGCTCGAGGAGTTCCTCCAGGGCGTCTTCCTCCCGGCCTGAGTTCGAGAGCGAACCGGATGGTGATCGTCGCCGGCACGGTCTTGCTGATTGTCGGCGTCGCAGAGTCTCATCGTGGCTCAGCTGAGGAGCTGTTCTGAGCGCTCCCAGAGTCGGCGGGCCAGGTCGGTGTCGTCGGCCAGTGGGTTTAGGCCCTTCCCTGCGATCTTCTTCGCGTAGAACTCCCCAGAAGCCCAGTCGCTCCCGGGCTTTCCCTCGGCGAGCCACACCAGCTGCTCCGCCCCCTTGTCTGGGGTTGTGAGGAGCACGGCCCGGGAGACCCGGCTGGTCGTGAGGAACCGCATCAGGGCGCTGGTGGTGTCAGAACCGAAACTCGTGGCGATGTTGCCGGGGTAGAACACTGCCGCGGAGATGCCGAGCGAGTGATATCGGCGGTGGAGTTCCTTGGTGAACAACACGTTCTCCAGCTTCGCAGCGTTGTAGGCGCGCACCACGCCATAGTCCTTGTCCAAATCAAGGTCGTCGATATCGAGTTCACGGACCATGCCGCCATGCAGAGTTGAAGTCTGGATCACTGACGAGCCAGACGCGACGAGCTTGTCCATCAGTAGCGTCGTGAGCAGGAACGGCGCGAGGTGATTGATCTGAAAGGTCTTCTCGAACCCGTCGACCGTCTTGACCCGATCGCCGAAGACGCCGCCGGCGTTGTTGGCGAGGACATCGATCTGCGGGTATGCGGCGTCCAGCTCTGCGGCAAGTCGCCGCACATCGTCCAGGCGGGTGTAGTCCGCAACGAAATGGTCGGCGCCGATGTCGGCGGCCACCGCCGCAGTTTTCTGAGCAGATCTGCCCACCACCGCCACAGTATGCCCACTCTTCGCGAGACGCCGTGCGGCCGCCGCGCCGATCCCATCGCTCGCCCCTGTCACCACGATGACTTTCTTCTCGACCACAGTTCATCCACCTTCCTAGATTTCTGGGACATGTTCCCGAAGATGAGACACTGTATCACTTTCAGAATGAGATACCATGTGTCGATGATGATGCGAGACCAGCGCTCGGGAGGATCGCGCGCGGTGGCCCGGCAAGCGGTGAAGGAGCATGTCTCGACGACCGCACGCAGGCTCGTCCTCGAACACGGTTACGAGACGATCACTGTCGAGGCCATATGCTCGGCCGCTGAGATATCTCGGAGCACGTTCTTCCGCTACTTCACGTCGAAAGACGACGCCGTCCTCACTGATGTGGACGAGGCGTCCGGCCTTCTGCGCGACGCATTGCGTGTGCGCCCGGACGAGGAACCCGTTTGGACTGCCCTGCGACATGCCCTCGAGTCGCTGATCGACCGTTACGACGCCGACCAGGGGCCCGGTAGACAGTTGGCCGCGCTGATCGCTGCGACCCCTGGACTCGCTGCTTTTCAGCATGAGAAGCATGCCCAGTGGGCTGCGGCGCTGCACCCGGAGGTCTCCCGCCGTATCGGGGCCGACCCCGCGGACAGCACCGACCCACGCGCGACCGCAGCCATCGCCGCAGCTCTCGGCTGCTTCGATGCGGCCGTCAAAATATGGTCGACCACGAAGCCGACGCCTCCGATCGTCTCGATCCTGCGCAGAGCCATGGACGCCACACGTCTCTGAGCACGCGCGTGCGACGCCCACTGGATCTGAGACCTTCGCCGGTCTGCGCAATGTCATACCCCGCGCGTAACGTTGCCACTGGTCGGGCGCCGATGCCCGCCAGGAAGAGTGCGACATGACTTGGAAGATCGAACTCATCTTCGTGCCGGTGACTGACGTCGATCGTGCGAAGGACTTCTACGTGAAGATCGGCTTCAACGCCGACCACGACCACACCCCGTCTGAAGGTCTGCGATTCGTGCAGATGACCCCGCCTGGTTCGGCCTGCTCCATCGCTTTCGGAACCAACCTCGGCAGCGACCTCGCACCGGGATCGCAGGACACGATCCAGGTTGTGGTGCCCGATGCTGACGAAGCACTCGCGCAACTGCAGGGGGTCGGAGTGGAGGCGCGGGGCGTCGACGAGCAAGCATGGGGACGCTTCGTCACATTCGACGACCCGGACGGAAACACCTGGACGCTTCAGGAGCTGCCCGACTACAGCGCATCTAGCTGACCTTCATCGCACCGGCAACAGATGCCCTTCCGTCGACGGCGAGTCGGGAATACCGTGGGCATGACGGGCGCTATGTCGTGAGCACGTTCGCGCCCAGACTCGCGACGGTGGATGGGAAGATCGCATGGAAGGTCTCGAGGTTACGGTCCTACTCGGTCTGACAATCTTGGTAGGAACGATGCTCGCGCCACGCGTCAGGCTTGCGTTGCCCCTGGTGCTGGTCGTGTTCGGTTTGCTGCTCGGATTCGTGCCAGCGCTGCGTGAGGTGCAGTTGCCGCCGGAGACCGTGCTGCTGTTGTTCCTGCCGGTGATGCTGTTCTGGGAGAGTCTCACGACGTCGCTGCGCTCCATCCGGCGGGACTTCCGATACATCCTGCCGATGAGTACGCTTCTCGTCGTCGCTTCGGCCTTTGCCGTGGCCGCCGTGGCCGTGCTGTTTGGCCTGCCATGGGAAATCGCACTCATCCTCGGTGCCGCCGTCGCTCCGCCCGACGCCACCGCAGTGGCCGCTCTCGGGCGTCTGCTGCCGCGACGCGCATTCATGAAACTGAAGGCGGAGAGCCTCACGAACGACGGCACTGCGCTCGTGCTGTACGCGATTGCGGTATCACTGGCGGTCGGCGGCACGATCACGCCTCTCTCCGTCACGTGGAGCGTCATCGTTTCGTATCTCGGCGGGATCGCCGTCGGGACTCTCGTGGCGGCGGCGGCCTGGGCGCTGCTGCGCCGGGTGCGCACGACGATCACGATCAACGTCGCCATGCTGTTGACCCCGTTCACGGCGTTCCTGCTCGCCGAGCTGATCCACGCCTCCGGCGTGCTCGCGGTCGTGGTCGCCGGGCTCATCGCGGCCTACCTCGGGCCACGGATCAGTACGGCGGCCTCTCGACGGCAGGCAGATGCGGTCTGGCCGTTCGGCGTCTTCATGCTCAACGGCGCACTCTTCGTGTTGATCGGGCTCGAGCTGCAGTGGGTTGCACACCAGACGTCCCTGCGGATGATCGGATGGCTCGTGCTCGTCACGCTCGCGGTCTGGGTGACACTGCTCGTGGTGCGCTTCGGATTCCAACTGCTTTCGGTGCCGTTCCAGCGGATCGGAGGCGGTGTCGCGCGTCCTCGACGGCTTCGCACTAGAGCACAAATCGTAAGCACCGTCGCCGGCATGCGCGGTGCGATCTCGCTGGCGATCGCGCTGTCTGTGCCGCTGACCACGTCTGATGGCTCTCCGCTGGCAGGGCGCGATGAGATCGTGTTCGTCACTGCCGGTGTGATCCTGCTCAGCCTGCTGGTGCAGGGGCCGGTATTGCCCGCCGTGGTGCGCTGGGCAGGATTCCCTGTCGATCACGATGCCGACGAGGAGCACGAACTCGCCGAGCGCGCGATCTCAGGTGCGGCGATGGCCGCGCTGGATACGCTCGCATCCGAGCATGACATCAGTGAGGAGGTTCGTGATCGCGTCCGCCGTGACGGCTACGAGATGCTCGAACTGGCGAACGCGCGCGCACTGGCGAGGGAGCGCGCGCTCATAGACGATGAGGTGGGTGCGATGGAGAATCTGCTGGATGCACCGGATCCTCTCGCCACAGAGGCCGAAACGACTGCGGACCTTGATTCGTTTGGCGCGGTTAGTACCACCGCCGATCTCTCCGACGGCACGACTCTGCAGATGGTCGCGACATCGGCAGACGTCGACCTGATGCAGCGCTCACCCATCGTGCGCCACGAGGAATACTCCAGGCTCAAGCTTGCAGTGCTCGAGCATAAGCGTGAGGTGCTGTTGGATCTTCGCCGTGCAGGCACGGTGGACGATCTTGTGGTGCGCAGGATCTCGGCGCGGCTCGACCTTGAGCAGGTGCGGGTGCAGGGGATCGAAGACCTCGATTGACGACGCACGCCTGCAACGACGTTGCACCTGGGCCGTGCAGGCGTGTCAAGAGTTCACGCGGATGATCTCCTGCTGGTACGGAGCGACGACATCTCCAGAGATGCGCAGATCGAGCAGCAGGAACGGGCGGGTTGTCGCGTCCGCTGCCGCCCAGGTGCTGAGCCGATCGAGGTCGGCGAGCGTGCGCACGACAACTCCCTCGCCTCCCGCCGCCGTCGCGAACGCGGCGAAGTCGACTTCGGGGATGCGCATCGGCGCTTCGGAGAGCCCCTTGAGTCCGTAGAGGTGGATTTCCGCGCCGTAGGCGGCGTCGTTCCAGATAACGGCGCAGCCGTGACCGCCGGCGGCGCGGACGGCGGACTCCAGATCGGCGATGGCCATCAGCCCGCCGCCGTCGCCGGAGGTAAGGACGACGGTGGACTCCGGGCGAGCACGGATGGCGCCGACAACACTCGGCCAGCCCTGCCCAATCGCCTGGAATGCGGTGCCGATCATCATCATCCGATCGGGGGATGCGACAGGCCAGTACATGTTCGCCCAGCCGATGAAGTGCCCGCCGTCAGACACTACGACGCGGTCTTCCGGCAGC
Source organism: Microbacterium sp. Y356 (assembly GCF_059445355.1). Lineage (NCBI taxonomy): Bacteria > Bacillati > Actinomycetota > Actinomycetes > Micrococcales > Microbacteriaceae > Microbacterium > Microbacterium sp. Y356. The sequence goes on along the minus strand of NZ_JCAIUE010000001.1, from coordinate 718,234 downwards.
AGCTCGGCGATCCTCCGCGCGGCCGACCGAGGGTCGAGGCGACCGTCGGGGGCGAGGTCATCCCCGGTTTCATAGGCCTTTGCCGCCTCGACCTCGGCGGTGCTGCGCCAGCGGTCTCGCACAACTCCGGAAGAACCATCGCCATTCCCGGGGGCGCTCAACCGAGCCACCAGTGCCTCCGCCACGACCCGGGCGTCACCGCGGACGAAGCCTCCGACGTGCGCGTGTGTCGCCGCGGGCGCAACGTCGACCTGGAACACCCGCGTCCCCGGTGCGAACAGTTCGCCGAAGCGCATCGTGAACTGGTTCAGCGAGGCACCGAAGATGACCGCGACGTCAGCCTCGCGGACCAGCGCCATCGCACCCTCGGCGCCGAAACCACCGGTCACACCCAGGTCATACTCGCCCGCGGGAAAGATGCCACGACCGAGAGCGGTGGAGGCCGTCAGTGCTCCGGTCGCCGCAGCCAAGTTGCCTAGAGCTTCGTCGGCACCGGCTAGCCACGCGCCGCGACCAGCAAGGAGGAAGGGCCGCTCGGCGTTATCAAGCGCAGCGACGATCTCATCCAGCATCCCCTCGGCGAACTCCCCTTTGGGTGCGAGGGGTGCGGGGACGCGCGGCTCTGGAGCGGCAGGCACCGGCCCGGCTTCGAGCGCAGCCACGTCGTACGGGATCGCCAACACGACGGGAACGCGATAGGTGAGGGCGTGTTCGATGGCGATGATCGTGGTCGCTGCGGCATCCGCGCGTCCGACGGTATAGGTGCGGGCGCCGACGGCGGAGGCCAGCGCGATCTGGTCGACATCCCAGGGTCGAGGGCCAGAGGTGGGCTCATCTCCGACGACGAGCACGAGCGGGATGTGCGCCTGCACCGACTCGGCCAGAGCAGTGAGCGTGTTCGTGAACCCGGCGCCGTAGGTGGTGCTCGCAGCGGCGATTCGGCCGGAGGCGCGGTGATGCGCATCTGCGGCGACCACGGCACCTTGTTCATGGCGCACCGCGGTGAATACGGCATCCGTCTGGCGTTCGAGCGCATCGAGGAAATAGGCGTTCCCGTTGCCCATCACACCGAAGACGGCGTCGATGTGCTGGGCGAGAGTGAGTGCCACATGGGCGGAGACAGTGGGCATGGGAGTGCCTTTCGAGACGGTATCTGTGGGATTCCGTATGTGTCTCGCGCGGCGCATCCATGCGTCGTCGGCTTCGTGCCCTTTTTTCGAGCACCGGCAGCAAACCGGACGCGTCGATCGTACCGCGTGAAAGGGGAGAGAATGGAGGCATGACAGCTATCGAGCGGGAGACGCTCACCTGGGACGGATTCGGATCGGCAACGCGAGACCTCGCTCGGAGGATCCTCGACAGCGGCTTCGAGACGGAGGTGGTCGTCGCGATCGCTCGTGGCGGGCTGCTGCCTGCGGGAGCGATCGCCTACGGGCTGGGCGCCAAGAACTGCGGCGCGATCAACGTCGAGTTCTACACCGGCATCGGAACAGTGCTGGATGCTCCTGAGGTGCTTCCTCCCGAGCTCGACATGGCGTATCTCGACGGTCGACGGGTGCTGCTCGTCGACGACGTCGCAGACTCTGGCCGGACGCTCGCGCTCGCCGTTCAGCTGCTCCAGGACAAGGGCGCCGATGTGCGCTCAGTGACGATCTACACCAAGCCGTCGACGATCATCCAGCCAGACTTCGCCTGGAAAGACACCGATCTTTGGATCGACTTCCCCTGGTCGTTCCAGGGCACCGTTCGCGAAGAGGACCTCGGGCTGTCACCCAGCGCATGATCTGCAACGCGATCGTCGCACTTAGCTGATCTGAATCTCGAACCCGTCGGTTGTCGGCGTGATCGCAACCTGTGTGAGGTCATCGACGTGATGCGTCGGCGCGAATCGTGACGCATGCGCTCCGACGCCGATCACCGTCATGCCTGCCGCCAGGCCGGCCTGAATTCCGGCTCCTGAATCCTCGAAGACCACGCAGTCGGCGGGGGCGATTCCTAGAACGGATGCCGCCAGCAGGAAGCCCTCCGGATCCGGCTTGCTCTTCGAGACGCTTTCTGCGGTTATCCGCTGCTCGGGAATGTTCAGCCCGGCAGCGGTCATCCGCGCGGTCATGAGCGCGAGGTCGGCAGAAGTGACGATCGCGTGCGGGAGCCCCTCGAGTGAACGCAGCAGCGGGGCGGCACCGGGAATTGCAAGGACGCCGTCAACCTCGACGCTCTCACGCGCGAGCATCTGCGCGTTCTCCTCGAGATTGACCGCGTGATCGCGTTCGGGCAGCAGGATCGCCATGCTCTGATGTCCCTGCCGGCCGTGGACCGTCTCCAACACTGTGTCGCGGTCGAGGCTGTGCGGGGCCGCCCACTCCCACCACAGTCGCTCGACGACCGCCGTGGAATCGACGAGCGTTCCGTCCATGTCGAGAAGTGCCGCGCGCGCGGTGATCGAAGTCATGGCACCAGGCTATCCCGGCGGGAGTCGAGCCTTCGGCAGGCTATGGACGCTCGGCGGTCGCTGGCGAACCCGGCCGGCAAAGACGAGCTCAACATCGCCGGAATGTCGGTGGTACCGGGCAGGATGGGGTGATGGATCCGTATACCCTGCGCGCCGAACGCCTGCGCGCGCATCGCCTGACGGCGCCGGCCCGTTCGGTGGCGGATGCTGCGCACCACATGCTCGCGGTGCAGGCTCAGGATTTCTGGGCCGGGCGCTGGGCACTGGGTGCGCGCACGACGGGTGCGCCGACTATTCGCACGGTCGATCGACTCTTCAACCGCGGTGCTCTTGTGCGCGCGTGGACACAGCGTGGCACGCTGCACATCATCCCCGCCGAAGATCTGGCCTGGGTGCTGAGCGTCACGGGGGAGCGGCAGTTGCGCATGGCCGCGCCTCGCTATCGCGAACTCGGGCTCGGAGTCGACGAACTCTCGAAGGTCGAGCGGGTGATCCGCGCGGCATTGAGTGGAGGTAATGAGCTGCTTCGTAGTGAGCTGTTCGCCGTGCTGGAGCGAGCGGAGATCGACACGGCGAACCAGCGCGGTGCGCATGCCGTACAGAATCTTGCTCTGCGGGGCATCATCTGCCAGGGCCCGGTCGTCACCAGACAGGGCGCAGTTTCTCGTGAGCAACGGTTCGTCCTCACCGAGGAGCACATCACGCACTCGGACTTCCCCGCCGATCCGGCAACCGAGTTCTTCGTTCGCTACGTCATCGGCCACGGTCCCGCTACTGCCGAAGACTTCGCGTGGTGGGCAGGGCTTACGCTCGGCGCCGCGCGGGCGGCATCCGCAGCATCCGCAGATGATGATCGAATCGACCAGATTGACGATGGACTGTTCACAGCGACCGCGCGTCCGCGGCGCAGCGCTGCTGTGGCATCCGTTCTCGCGCTCGGCTCATTCGAGGAGTTCTACATCTCTTATATCGACCGCACGATCGCCTGCCCGCCGGAGCGCCTCGCGGCCATCGGGCCGGGCAAAAATGGCATGGTGCGCCCGATTATCCTCGCCGACGGCGTCGTGGTCGGCACCTGGCGGCACTCCACGGCGGTAGGTCGTCACACCGACGACCCGGTGCCGGAAATGCTCGCCGACGGCGTCGCGGCCGAGCACGAGATCGCTGCGTCGCTCGACCGTTACGCTGCGTTCATCACTGGTTGATTAGCATCGATCAGCCACGTGTGGCTGTGTTTCCGACGCCGAACGAGCCACATTGGCCGTTCGCTAGGGGGTGGGGTTACTCCGCTGCGTGCTTGGCCAAGAACGTGTAGACCTCGTTCTCGTCGACGCCGGGGAAGGCGCCTCGGGGGAGCGGCGAGAACATGTGCGTGTGCACGCGTGCGCTCGGCCATGCCTTGCTCGACCACTTGTCGGAGAGATCCGGTGCTGGCCTGCGGCAGCATGCCTCATCCGGGCAGGTCGAGACCGCGCGATCAGAGGTCTCCCGACCTCGCCACCAGCGAGCGTCATCGAACGGCACACCCACGGTGATGGAGTACTCCCCGTCGCTCGCGGTTCCGGTTTGCGTCGCGCACCAGAACGTCCCCGAGGGAGTATCGGTGTACTGGTAGCGCTCGGTGGTGCGGTTCTGCTGGGTGAACGCAGCCCGCGCTTGGAACTTCCTGCACACCGGCTGGCCTTCGACCGCTCCGGTGACATCCATCGGCAGGGGCAGGCCGTCGTTCTCATAGACGCGTGTGATGGCGCCGGAGTCGTCGACGCGTAGGAAGTGCAGCGACATGCCGAGATGCTCGGTCATCAGGTTCGTCATTCGCATTCCGGCGGCCTCGTGGGTGACGCCGAACGCATCGCGGAAGTCCTCGACGGCGAGGTTGCGATCCTTCTTTGCCTGCTGCAGGAAGGCGACACCGGCCGTCTCAGGGATCAGGCAGCACGCCGCGAAGTAGTTGATCTCCAGGCGCTGTTGCAGGAAGTCGGCGTAGTCGGTCGGCGGTGTGTGACCGAGCAGGCGATGCGCCATTGCCTGCAACGCCATAGAACGCAGACCGTGGCCACCGGGAATGGATGCCGGCGGAAGATAGATCCGGCTGTTCTCCAGGTCAGTCACCGAACGCGTGGAGTGCGGCAGGTCGTTGGCATAGATGAGCTCGAAGCCGAGCTTCTCGGCCATGATGATCACGGTGCGGTGAGTGAGTGCGCCGCTGACGTGTCCAGCCGACTTCAGCTGCTTCTCGGCAAGCTTCTCAATGTCGCCGATGTAGTTGTTCTGCGCGCGCATGCGCAGTCGCAGCTCAGTGTTCGCTCGGCGCGCCTCTTCGGGCGTCGCGATGGCCTCGCGCTCGCGGCGCTGCAGTTCGCGGTGCAGGCCGAGCACCGATTCGATCGTCTCGTCTGGCATGCCCTTCGACACTCGCACCGGCGTGATTCCCAGCTGACGGAACACCGGGCTCGCCTGTGCGCGCTCCAACTCGATCTCAAGCGCAGCACGACGATTCGGCGGTTCGCCGGAAATGAGGTCGGAGACATCGGTGTTCGTGGCCTGTGCGATCGCCTGCAACAGCGAGAGCTTGGGCTCGCGCTTGCCGTTCTCGACGAGGCTGAGCTGGGAACCAGCGACCCCGACCATCGCGCCGAGTTCGTCGAGCGTGAAGCCCTGTGCAACACGGTGGTGACGGATGCGATGGCCAAGAGTCGTGAGATGAATATCAGAGCCGCTCATTCCTTGAGCATAGCGAAAGAATTGCGTTTCTTTAGACCCAGTTTCACCGAAAGTATGCGCGTTGCCCCCTCAGACTGGGCATAGTCATCAACTCTTCAAGGGAGCAGACATGGTTATGGTCGAGACTTTCACCCCCCGCGTTCCAGCCGTCATGCCGGCGCGCACTCTGGGCACGGCTCCCGCATATGACACACCCGCGATGGCAGAGCTGTCCGCCTGGGTCGAGGAAGTACGCGCGCTCACTCAGCCTGACTCGGTGCACTGGGTCGACGGCTCACCAGCCGAGAACGACGCGCTGCTGCGAGGACTCGTCTCCGAGGGCAAGCTCATCAAGCTGAACCCCGAGTGGCGGCCAGGGTCGTACCTGGCACGTTCGCACCCCAGCGACGTCGCCCGCACTGAGGCGCGCACCTTCATCTCTTCGGAGCGCGAATCCGATGCCGGACCCACAAACAACTGGGCGCCTCCCGCCGAGATGCACGAGAAAATGACCGAGATCTTCGAAGGATCGATGCGCGGTCGCACCATGTACGTCGTGCCGTTCTCAATGGGCGCCATCGGTGGCCCGCTCTCGCACATCGGCGTGCAGATCACTGACAGCGCCTACGCCGTGACATCCATGAGCATCATGACGCGAGTCGGCGACGCCGTCACCCGTCAGATCGCCGAGGGTGCGCCGTGGGTCAAGACTGTCCACTCCGTCGGTGCGCCGCTCGCTCCCGGCGAGCAGGATGTCGAGTGGCCCTGCAACGACGAGAAGTACATTGTGCACTTCCCCGACACGCTCGAGGTCTACTCCTACGGCTCGGGATACGGCGGCAACGCCATCCTCGCCAAGAAGTGCTTCGCGTTGCGTATCGCATCGGTGATCGCACGTGACGAGGGTTGGCTCGCCGAGCACATGCTGCTCATTCGCGTCATCGACCCGAAGGGTAAGGCCTACCACGTGGCTGCGGCTTTCCCCTCGGCGTGCGGAAAGACGAACCTCGCCATGCTGCGTCCGACAATTCCCGGCTGGAAGGTCGAGACCCTTGGCGATGACATCGCATGGATTCGTCCTGGCGAAGACGGTCGAATGTGGGCCATCAACCCTGAGGCTGGGTTCTTCGGGGTCGCACCCGGCACCGGAGAGTCGACCAATGTCACGGCCGTTGAAACGCTGTGGGGCAACACGATCTTCACCAACGTCGCACTTCGCCCGGACGGCGATGTGTGGTGGGAAGGTTTGACGGACACGCCGCCGGCGCACCTGACCGACTGGGAAGGCAACGACTGGACACCCGACTCCGGGCGCCCGGCCGCGCACCCCAACTCCCGCTTCACGGTTTCTGCAGCGCAGTGCCCGCAGATCTCGGACGACTGGGAAGAGGCAGTCCCGCTCGACGTCATCCTGTTCGGTGGCCGTCGCGCAACGAACGTCCCCCTCGTCGTCGAAGCGACCGACTGGACGCACGGGGTCTTCCTCGGATCGACGATCTCCTCCGAGCGCACGGCCGCGGCGGAAGGCACGCTCGGCGAACTGCGCCGCGATCCCTTCGCGATGCTCCCGTTCTGCGGTTACAACATGGGCGACTACTTCGCTCACTGGCTCAAGGTCGGCCGCAAGTTGCGCTTCGATCGCGCACCGCGCATCTTCCAGGTCAACTGGTTCCGCCGCGGTGATGACGGCCGCTTCCTGTGGCCGGGGTTCGGTGACAATTCGCGTGTCGTCGACTGGATCATCCGCCGCATCAGCGGTGAGGTGGGAGCAGTCGACAGCCCAATCGGTCGCCTGCCGATCATCGATGACCTCAACCTCGATGGCCTCGACGTCTCGCAGCAGGACCTCGACGAGCTGTTCGCCATCGACCCCGATGCATGGCTACGCGAGGCGGATTCCACGGAGGAGTTCTTCAACACCTTCGGAGACACTCTGCCCGTTGCGCTGCGCACAGAGCTTGCGTCGCTGCGGTACCGGCTCGCGCACGCGCAGTAGCGCGCACAAAGACCCGCGACGGCGGGATGGCAGGGACATACCCATGGCTGAGTGGTCCCGTCATCCTTCCGTCGCGTATATCCGGGCACTCACGTGTCCCAATAGCCGGGCCTGTCCCGTTCTGCTGACGTTTCGGGGGAATCAGTCAGCAGATCGGGACAGAGTCCGCATTTCATAGCGGCCGATGTCGGATGCTACGCGAGCAGCTGGTGCCGGGCGAGGTCGCGATACAGCGGTGTGGACTCAATGAGCTCGGAGTGCGTGCCCTGTCCGACCACTTCACCGTCTTGCAACACGATGATCAGATCGCTGTCGACGACTGTGGACAGTCGGTGCGCGATCACGATGAGCGTGCGGTCGGTGGCGACCGCGTCAATGGCCTCGCGCATGCGCTGTTCGTTCACTCCGTCGAGCGAGGACGTCGACTCATCCAGCAGCAGGATCGGTGCCTCGGTGAGCAGCGTCCGAGCGATCGCCAGGCGCTGACGCTCACCGCCGGAGAGCATCACGCCGTCTTCGCCGACGGGAGTCTGCAGACCCAAGGTGCCGCGCTCCAGTACATCGCCGAGGTTCACCGCGCGTAGCACGCGCTCGCAGTCCTCATCTGTGGCATCGGGGGAGGCAAGCCGCAGATTGTCGGCGAGCGTGCCGGCGAGAGTCGGGGCATCCTGTTCCACATAGCCGAAGCGGGCGCGCAGCTCGGCGCGCGGGTAGGTGCGGATGTCGTGACCGTCCAGGCGAATGGAACCGCCGATCGGGTCGTAGAACCGCTCGATCAGTGACAGGATCGTGCTCTTGCCAGCACCGCTAGGACCGACCAGCGCAATACGTGAGCCGCGGGGTACCTCGAAGGAGACGCCTCGGAGAACATCCCGATCGGCGGGCTTGTCGGTGTCCGGCCCGCTCGTCTTGCGCTCGAGATGCGCATCGACGAGAACGGTGTGCGCCTCTGTCTCGGCCGCTTCACGTGCGGCGACAACGACGTCGGGATAGCGGAAGCGGACGTCATGGAAGACGAGGGCGGGCCCTTCGACGGGCTCAGGGGCCGGATCAGAGGCCGACAGGGACGCGGCGATCGAGGCATCCTCCTGGTCTTCGGTGGGAAGATCCAGCACTTCTTGAATGCGACCGAGCGCGCCCAGAGCCTGGTTCACCGAGGTGATGGCGCCGAACGTGGTAGCCAAAGGCATGAGCATCATGAAGAGGAACATGACAAAGGTGATCAGTGAGGGTACCGAGATGGCGCCTGCGGCCACTCGGAATCCACCCACGCCCAGCACCGCCAGCAGCGACAGTTGGAGTGCGACACCAGAGATCGGCACCACGAGAGCGGAGACCTTCGCGATCTGCACGCCAAGTCCGTAGGCCTCACCTGCAAGCTTCGAGACTGACGCCGTCTCTCGTTCGGTGGCGCCAGAAGCACGCACGGTACGGATCGATCCGATGGCGCGTTCTACAGCAGACGCCAGCTCTCCGACCTTGACCTGTTGTGCACTGGAGGCCGAGCGGATGCGTCCACTCAGCAGCACCACGACGCCCAAGGACACCCCGACCACCACAACGATGATGAGCAGCAGGATCGGGTCGATGATGAGCATCGCGATCATTGCGCCGAGGAACAGGACGACGCTGCCGACGGCATCCGCAAGCCCCTGTGTGAGTACGGCGTAGAGCAGCGTCGTGTCTGTGCCCACACGCGAGACGAGATCGCCCGTGCGGCGGGCGTCGAATTCACGGATCGGCAGGTGCAAGATGCGGGCGATGAGCTGGCGGCGGCTGGAGTACACCACCGCGGTGCCGGTGCGCTGCAGCAGATAGTGCTGATAGCCCGAGATCACGGATGACACGATCACGAAACCGGCCAACAGCCACACCAGCATCCCCAGAGCATCGCCTGCCTGAACGGAGAGGATGACCTGTCCGACCAGCAGCGGCTGCACGAGTGAAGTCGCGGCTCCGATGAGGCTGAGAATCGCGACGATGATTAGCGTGCGCTTGTGCTCGAAGAGGAACGGAAGAAGCTGGCGGAACGTGGCGCGCGGACCATCTTGTGGTGCGCCGCGCCCGCGCCGGCGGCTGGTCGCCGTGCGAGACATACGAGACCTCGATCTGAGAAGGGGAGTACTACGACCGTACTTCCTGATCGGCACAGCTCTTGTCAGGTTCCGCGATGAGCGAAGTCTGTGATCGGGAGCACAGGTAACGGCCTCATGATCGGGGCATGGCAGTTTCTGGATAGGCACAGTCAGAGGGCGCCGCTAATGTGTGGAGGACTGTCTAAATGGCACAGCCCGAGCCGGTGTGAGGGGGAAGAAGAGATGACGTCAGCTGCACGTGCGGTGACGCAGCGACCGGCGGTGACACGCGCCGGCCGCGCTAGCGTCGTGCCGCTCATCGTTGGACTCTCCGCCACGGCACTCAGCCTCGTCCTCGCAGCGCTGGTCATCGCGCTCGAGAGTGCTCCAGTGAAGGTGATCTTCGAGATTCCGCTGCCTTTGGTCGTGGCAGAGTCATGGTGGCTCAGCCTGCTCGGTTATCTGCTGACGCCTGTGGTCGTGATCGCCTGCTACGGATGGGATGCCATCGCACAACGGACAGGTATGCGCCGTGACGTGAACTTCTCGCAGCGCACCGGCTACGGCACGGTGCTTCGCTGGACCGTCGCGGTATCCATCCTCATCGGCATCTGGCACATCCTGAACCTCAGCGTTCCGCTCGCGGAAGCGTGGGGGCTGTCATGAGGCGCTCCTTCCGCACTGCAGCGATCACACTGGCGACCCTGCTGCTGACCTCGATGGGGTTGACGTCGTTGAGTTCCGCAGCGATGGCGGCCGACGTACCCGCAACGCCAGGCGTGGTCACCGCCGTCTCCGGCAGCGGTCTCTCCGACAACGGTCAGGCGGCGATCGCCGACCTGCGCGTGTGCCTCGCATCGCAGAACACGCTAAACGTCTACTACCTCGTCGACTCCTCTTACTCGCTCGAGGTCGCCGACAGCGGCGGCCCTGGGTCTGACCCTGACATCGTCCGGGCCTCGATCCTCGGCAACAGCCTCGAGCAGCTCGGCGCGATCCGTGATGACATCTCGGTGAACTGGGCCGCCGGTTTCTTCTCCAGCGACTATTCCGCAGCGGTCGGCTGGCAGCCGTGGAATGATGCGAGCCCGGGCCAGCTAGCCGACACCATCAGGGCCAAGACGCCGGGCGGATACACGAACTGGCCCGCCGCGCTGTCCGGTGCCCAGCGCTCACTTGCGTCGCAGCAGGACACAGCTCCCGGCTGTCAGCTACTCATCTGGCTCACCGACGGGCAACTCGACATCCAAGCCCCAGATGGTCAGCAGCAGGAAGACTTCGACGCCCTCGCGCAGATGTGCAGCGCAAGCGGGGTGTTCAACTCGTTTCGCCAGTCCGGTGTCGTTGTGATCGGGGCCCTACTCGCGGTGGACTCCGCGTCGCAGAGCGCCGCCGCTGACATGCAGTCGCTGGTCGAGGGGACCGCGACCGGCTCGGAGGCGCAGTGCGGGCAGCAGCCGCTGCCGGCATCTCACGTGCACGGAGCGTTCGTCGAGGCATCGGCGCCAGACTCCCTCGCGCAGGTCTTCCTGCAGCTGAGCGCTCAGGTCGAAGGCGGAAACCCACAGCTGCTCGACGCAGACGGCTCGTTCTGGATCGATGAGGGCGTGGCACGTTTCCGCATCATCCTCGCGGGGGACTGGACGCTCACCCCGCCCGAGGGATCGCCCTTGAATTCGGCATCCTCCGGCGCGGAACAGGACTGGGCGACGGTCACGGTGACCGACGGGGCGAGCGTCATCGACGTGCGCACGGACGCCGATTCTCCCGGCAAATGGCAGCTCAAGGCAAGCGATGCTCGTTCGCTCTTCCTGTTCAGCGATCTGCGGATCGTGTTCGAAGACAGCAACAGCATCGAGCTGTCGGCCGACGGATCGGCGTCGTCATCTCTGGATGCGACGGTTGTGGATGCCGAAGGCGACGCGACCGATCTGAGTGTGTTCGGCGAGAACACCTTCTCTGCGTGGTACCTCGATGCGAACGGCGCCCGCGCCGAACTCAGCGGCGCGCGTATCGACGCTGCGACGGGGAAAATATCCATACCGCTGCCTGCTGATCTCACCCTCGCGCAGCTCGTCGTCACCGCATCGATTGACCCGCTCGTGACACGGACGCACCAGTTGGCGCTCGCACCGGTGACGGTGGAGCAGACGATCACGACGGCGCTGCCCAAGCAGTTTCCACGGGTAGCGACGGTGCCAGTGGCGCTCTCCGATCTCGAGTGGGCAAACGGCGAAGCGACAGGCGTCATCACGCTGACCGGTCCGACCGAGGGCGGCGACGGCGTCGTGTGCCTGCCGAACGCCCCGACCGTGGTCAGCGATGCGGGCAACCGTGATGGCTGGCGGTGGAACATCGGTGGTCTTGACGGCGAGCAATGCATCACGGTGCCGATGAACGGTGAGGTCACCGTGGCCATCTCCGCAGCCAACGACACCCCGGCCGACAGCTTCGTTCAGGCGACGGTCCCGGTCGAATTCCGCTCGGCATCCGGTGACGTCCTCACACAGGACATCCCGCTGCAGTTCCGCTCCACGTACCCGGTGAATACCGCAGCTGTGCTGCTGCTGACGCTGGGATTGCTGCTGCTGGGGCTTCTGATCCCCCTCATCATCCTGTGGCTCGTGAACCGGGCAACCACACGCATCGACGTGCCTAAGGACACCCAGCGTGCTGCATTCCCGGTGCGCATCACGGCCGGAGGCGCGCAGGTCACGGCACCTCGGGAGGGTAGCGCGCTCTCGGATGCGTTCCGATTCGGGAAGCCATCGGAGGGTATGCGCACGATTGCGGATGCCGATCTTGGTGTCCTGCGCTCGCGGGTGCCATGGTTCCCGCTGCGCGCGCCATGGTACGAAGTAGTTGCTCCTGCGGGAAGCGCTCTGATCACGGCAAGGGCGGGGCGGACGGCATCCGCGGCCAAGGACTCGAAGGGGCGGCTGCGATTCGCGAAGCTTCCGCTTGATCGATTCTGGGCAGTCGTCGTCAGCGACGCAGAACTGCGCCGGACCGAGCGGGGCGACGACGTGAATGGCACGCTCGTGATCTATCACCGCGCGTCTTCGAGCGACCAGGGCCAGCACGCTCAGCGCATCGGAGAGGTCGAGGCTGACACCAAACTGGCCGAGGCAGTGAACAGGGCACGCGCCGAGCTGCAGGAGCGCACAGCGTCTGCCGGCGCGGCATCCTCTCGCCCAGACCGTCCAGACCGCCCTGACCGCCCAGACCGTCCAGACCGCCCAGATCGTCCTGGTCGGGCTGACGGCGAGGCATCCACTCCGCCACGTCGGAACAACACGGGCAGCGCTCCACCCCCGCGCGGCGATACTGCGCCGCCGGTGGGTACGGGCGTTCCACCACCTCCGCGACCGAGCACTCCTCCGCCACCGCGACCCTGACTGCACACCCGACCGCACGGAACATTGAAAAACAGGAGTCACCATGCTTCGTCCCTTCCTCATCATCGGCGTCGGCGGTTCCGGCGGCAAGACGCTGCGCGGGCTCAAGTACCAGCTCGAACTGAAGCTTCAGCAAGCTGGATGGAGTGGTGGGATCCCGGCTGCGTGGCAGTTCCTGCACTTCGACACGCCCACCGTGCAGGACGGCGTCGACTATCCCGCACCGTTCCTGCCCCCGCAGGAGTACAAGGGCCTAGTGAGCGCCGGCGCAAACTACGACACGGTCTACAAGACGATCGAAGGTGCGCACGCGACTAACCAGGCGGTGCACGCCGACGTTGAGCGTCAACTGCCCGACCCGCGTCGGGTGCGGGTGGATGTCACCAAGGGTGCGGGGCAATTCCGTGCGGTCGGCCGTGCTGTGGCGCTATCGGCAACGAAAGACATCGCGGTCGCGGCCCGCAACGCCATCGCGCGCCTCGGAGATGCGTCTGCGCTTGCGGAGCTGCAGACGCTCGGTCGGGCGCTTCGGGCACGTGATGAGTCGACGAACAACAGTCCGACCGTCATCGTGATTTCCTCTGTCGCAGGTGGTTCAGGTGCGGGGCAGTTCCTTGACATCGTCGAGATCGTGAAGTCGACCGCGCGGCAGTACCCGTGGTCGAACGAGGTGTTCAGCATCCTCTACGCGCCTGACGTCTTTGACCAGCTTGGGGTCACCGCAGGAACTCCGGGGAACGCGCTGGCCGCGATCGCCGAGACCATGAACGGATTCTGGACCGACACCCCGTCGAACTCGACGATCGAGTTGCTGCAGACGCAGGGCGTCACGCCGTCGTACGGTGGCGCGCGGGATCGGGTCGGCGCCGCATATCCGTTCATCGTGGGGCGCAGCAACTCCAAAGTCACCTTCGCCGATCAGAGCGAGGTTTACAGCGCCGTCGCGACGAGCCTGTCCGCCTGGATCACCGATGACCGTGTGCAAGACAGCATCACGGCCTATGCTTCCGGCAACTGGCAGGCGCGGGTCTCGGCGAACGTGCTACCGGACAACACCGGACTCATCAACCCCGGCCAGCACTCACCGGCATTCTCATCGATGGGGTTCGGTCGGGTCACCCTCGGCCGTGACAAGTTCTTCGAGTATTCCGCCGAGCGCCTCGCCCGCTCGGTGATCGACCGGATGCTTTACGCACACACCGAGTCCGACCCGCTGTTCGCGCAGCGCACTGAGGCAGAGTGGATCTCCGTTCGCGCCGATCAGGACTATCAGCTGTTCGTGCGCGAACTGCGTCTGAACGAAGACACCGAAGAGCACAACGACGTCGTCGACAGGCTGCGCGACACGGCACAGCTCGAGTCGCTGAAGAACCGGCTCGCGCACAACATCCTCAACAAGCTCGGCGATCCATCGCAACTCGACAAGAATGGTGGTCTCGACCTCACCACCTGGAGCCAGCGACTTCTGGCCGAGTGGACGGCGCGCGCGCCTGAGCTTCTGCGCGAAGATCACGGTCACCGCCAGGCGCTTATGGAGGATTGGGCCCGCGAGGTGCCGGATGAACTGCTGCACGTGATCGCGCAGCATGTTGCGACGAACGGCCTCCCCGTCGTGACCGAGCTGCTCACGCGTCTCGATCGCACGCTCAAGAGTGCGGCAGACGGCCTCGAGGCCGAAGCACAGCAGCGCGATGAGTGGGTGCAGTCCCTGCCGTCGCTCGTCAGCGAACAGTTGCAGAGTGCGCCGAACCAGCAGTCGATCAGGCCGGATCAGGATGCCGTGATCGGCGCAGTCGAGCGCATCCAACAGGGCTTGGAGTGGGCCTCGGAGTCGCCATTGCGGCGCAGTGCGGCCCAGCTGCTGAACGAGTTGCGTCGAGATTTTCTCGCACCGCTCAGGGTGCATCTGGAGGGTTCGTACGAAGAGCTCTCTCTGCGCGTTAGGGCACGTAAGACCAGCGATGATCGCGACAACGACTACGATTTCTGGCCGAAGCGCGAAGACTCCACTGTGCCGCGGAAGTACACTCCTGCGCCGAACGAACGTCTGCTCATCGAGCAGGATGAGTACCCCAGCGAGTTCGAGCGTTTGGTGCGTGCGACCGTCAGTGAGGGCGCTGGGCGCTTCTCAGATGCGGTGCTCGATGTCATGCGTGAGCTCATCGTGGGCGTAGAGGCGCGCTCGCGCAAGGAAGACGATGCCACGAAGTGGTCACTCGTCGATCAGGCGCGCACCTGGAAGCCGTCTGTCACTGCTGACCCAGAAGCCGCGCGCTCGCCGCAGAGCCCTCGGTTCACGATGGCCACGAGTCCGGAGCGCTATGTCGCCCGTGCTCGACTCTGGATGCGCCGCGAAGGTACGGCATTCAACTCCTATGTCACCGAGGATTTGCGCAGCTTCTTCGATGAGGCCGAGCTTGCCCCTGATGTGTTCGGCCAGCGTCGTGAGAAGTTCCGTGAGCAGCTGCAGGCCGCGCTCGGAGCAAGTGAACCGTTGGTCAAGCTCAACCCGACGCTGCTGCGACTTGTGCACGACAAATCGATCAACGAGGCGACCAGCCTGGTGTTCAGCTCGATCCCGTTCAAGACGGGCACCGAGATGTACGCCGTGACGAAGCAGGTGCTGGGGGCCATGGGCTTCTGGAACGATGCGATCTCCGACTCGTGGTTCCAGGATGCTCGGGTGGAGGGCATCGAGGTCTTCGCGATGAGCGGGTTCCCCTACCAGCCGATCGTCATGGACTCGGTCATGGAGCCGATCGCGCGCGACTGGCTGCGGCAGTCGAACACGCAGGAGAGCCGTGAGGCATTCTGGCGGTTCAAGCGGTCTCGTCTGCTCGGTGAGGCGATCCCCGCCGACCCGACCGTGATCTCGGCGATGATCCGCGGTTGGTACGTCGCCAAGGCGCTGGGTTGGCTCAAAGTCGATCCTGACGGCGGCGAGCGTGGCCCGGGGCTGTCACTGTGGGACCCGGCAGCTCGCCGGTACACCGACTTCCCTCGTCCGCTGCTCGACACGCGTCGCACGCAGCCGTATGACTATCCGGGTGTGGTGATGCAGTCTCTGACGATCGCACTCGCACTGTGCAGCTCGCAGGAGTCACTGGAGCCGCTGCGCCCATATCAAGTCTTGGCGCTGCTCGGCGGAGACGATCTGGAGATGTCGAACACCCTGATGCGCTGGGTGCAGGAGGGCAAGCTCGATCCGGACGCTCCGGTGCCAGATGCCGCACGCGCCGGTGACGTCGCAGCTGGGCTCAACGGTCGCCAGCAGGCGCTGCGGGACTACTTCGCGAGCGAGTACTCCGCTTTCCGATCGCAGGTAGCCGAGCACGATTTCTCGGTGTCGGTGTACGACTACCCGGTCAGCTGGGAGATCCGTCACCAGGTGACGGCCGCACTGCAGAGCCTGTCGTCGTCTGTGATGGCGACGCGGGCCGCGGACAGCGGGGTCTGATCATGCTGCGTTCGTCCTGGCCGGCTGGGAAGGCCAGTGTCATCCTGCTTCCCAGCGGCCGGCAGGGAGAGTCAGTGCTGGAAGTCGCTCGCGAATGGACGCGGATGGGACTTCTTGGCCCTGCACTGTGGGTGCGTCCAGAACAAGTGCGCCGCGCGCGCACCGGGCCGCCGCGGATTGGCGCGACCATCCTCGTGCTCGACCGTGAGCACCGACTGCAGGATGTCGAGGTCGACCTGTTCGAAACGCTGGCGCGCGAGAGTCTCGCGCTCGTGCGATTGGTCAAGTTGCGTTCGGCGGTGCCATCGCGTGAGATCGATGAGGAACAGGATGAGATCGCAGGCCTACTCGAGGCCTACCTCACCAAGGCGATGCCGATGGCGGTACCGACGGCGAACATCGCGGATCAGTCCACCGATCTCTCGCGTATCACGCTGATCTGCGCACCGACGGAGTTCCAGCTGCAGCAGCGGGTGGATTGGGTCGCGTCCGAGTACGGCACAGTCGTTGTGGCTGCTCCGGAGGATCGCTCATCTCCGTGGTCGGGAGATGCCTTCGTTCGCGACAACGATCGCTTCGTCGGCTTTGCGCTGATGCATCTGGCGAGTGTCGCCGGCCTGTGGAGTGGAGCTGGCGTCGGCACATTCGAGCTCATCTCTCGGGAGGCGTCGAGCCAGCAGAGTGTGTGGGTGTCACGTGTATTTCTCAACGCGATCATCACCGAGGCGCTCGGCCGGCGGACCGCGGCTCACGTGCTCGAGCTCGCCAGCCAGGCGGACTCGCTGATCATCGACCCGAGCGTCGGGTCACCGCCATCCGGCACCGCGTTCATCGACGACGAGGCGGTTCCGGCATATGTCGAGCAGATGGTCGAGGCATCCATGGCTCTCGATCAGGGTGCGTTGAGTTTTCACCCGACTGCCCCCGAGGAATCACCCGATCGCGAACGAATCGGCATCGGTGCGCAGATGAAGAGTTTCGGCGCGTTCTGCGTCGACAAGATCAGCGCGATGCCGAAATGGGTGTGGCGCTGGTTGACGTCGCGCACGGCGCGGGCGCTCACCAAACAGCTGCAGTCCGATGATGGTACGCACATCGTCGGGGAGGACTACGACGCGATTCTCGACGCGCGTGACGCGCAACTGATTGCTCGACGCGACGAGATCTTCGAGTCCGAGCGCGTTGCGCGCGCCGCGATGGCTGCACCAGTCGGCATCAGCAGGCTCCGTACGACGCCTCGGCTGTGGGCGCGACTGCGTGAGCTAGTGTTCGGTTCTCTCGACGGCAGCTCCGATCTCTCCGACCTTGGGTTCGCTTCCGTGGAGGAGAAGGTGCCGGTGTTCGGACGCGTGTCTGACGTGTTCCCCTCGCCGGATGAGACGTGGACTGTCGAGGACGGGCCATCGAACCTGTCGCTGCCGATCGATTGGTACGTGCTCGCCCAGGGAGACCCGCGCGGTCACCTGATCAGATGGATGCAGAACGGGCAAGAGTTGGCGGCGCGTGCCGCGGTGGACGCCGCCGGTGATGATCACGCGTTCCGGCTACTGCCCGATCCCGTTGACGAACAGGACGGTGACCAGGAAGTCGACAGTGCTGTCGCCGTGCAATCGGATGCCATCGATGCTCCGGGTGGTCATGCATTCATCACGACCGGCACGGGCGAGACGGTGTCGATCACCGTGGAGCTGCCCGGTGACACCCCTAAAGATGAGTCTGAAGACGACGAAGCTGATGTCGCATCCGCATCCGCTGCCGTGTCTCCGGTCGAGGCTGTGGCGCAGCGCGAGTACCGGGAGCGGATGCAGCGCGAGATGCGCGGGCACTGGGAAGACAGGCGTCGTCGGCGCGACGAGGCCGCGGCCGAAGCGGAAGCCGCGGCAGCTGAGCAGCAACGACGAGAGTCGGGCGTTGCTGACTACGACACCTGGGCCGTCAGCCGTGATCGCTCGTTCGCGTGGCGTCTCTTGTCCCGGCTTGCGGCCGACCGTGCGTCGGCGGGCGAGGCCGTCGCACGGTTCGCACGAGAGATCGAGCAGTTGCGCGTCCCGGTTCCGGGCGAGCTGGTTCGACTGCGCAAGGCGTTCCACCGACGCATGCTCATCGGGTGGTTGGTGACCGCCGTCGTCGCGGCGCTGTTGATTCTGGTGCCGATCTGGATACCTCAGCTGCGCCCGCGCCTGCTCCTCGTCGGTCTCTGGTATCCAGAGGACTGGCTTACGATCGTGGTCGCTGCCGCCGTGGCTGTGCTGCTGACCAGCATTTCCTTGGCGGCTTACCACCGTGGCTGGTCGTCGTTCCAACGTCGGGTGAATCTCACCCATGCGCACCTGCGGCATATCTCGGATGCCTCGCGCAGCGCGCGCCGTGAGCTGGCGCGCCTGACCTCGCTGCACCGCCAGACAGTCGACTGGCTTGATCTGCTGGCGCGTGCGATCCATCACCCGTGGCAGATCCGTCCTGAGTGGCAGGCGAAGCCCGACTACGAGCTAGCGCGCGTGTCGTTGCCCTTCGCGATGAGCGTTGGCACAGTCGTGGAGAGCGACCATGCGGCATCCACGAGGCTCCGACGCATGACGACTGAGCACCTGGTCAGGCGGGGATGGCGTGCGGATGCGTTCCACGATCTTGTGCGCGAGGTCGGGTCGGAGCTCGGTCAGGATGGCACCGCCTTCGGAGTGGGTGCGCTGGACGATGACCTGCCGCACTCTTCGAACAACACGCGAAAGATGCTTCGCGACACGATGCGCCGAGAGTCGGTGCTCACTCGTGTTGCCGCCCCGCGCCTGCGCGCACTGATGACCGAGATTCAGCGCCATGCACTGCACAGCAGCACTCCGCATGTCACGTCGATCGATGACAACCCGCTCGACGCGCTTGCTGCGACGGCAGACCCCGCCGGCATTGATGAGGGCATCGCCTGGGATGATTTCCTGCTTGGGGCACTCGCCGGGCGGCGTCAGCCGGTCACACCGCTGAGCACGAGTTGGCTTGCACAGCGTCAGGTGCAGGAGGGGCATCACGAGCAGGTGACCAGTTACCTGGTGCTGCCGGACCGTCTGGAGGCGCAGCTCGGCTTCCAGGACGATGCCGCAGTCATCACTTCCACGTTCGAGGGCATCGGCAGATCGAGCATCGATCTCGTATGGCGTGCGGATGTCGTCGGTCCGCTTCCGATCGGTGCGATTGGCCTGTGGGATGCGGGGCAGAACCCCGTCATCGTCGAGGCGGATCCAGAGAACTACGGAAGTGGGATCTGATCCGCTGTCGCGACTAGGCGGCTCCGATTCGGCGGGTGGCTACGGTGTCTCCATGGGTGGACTGTCATGATGCCGGTGTGGCGACCCCGATACGGACGATATGGTCATCGCCTGGTCGCGGATCGGCGCCTCCCCATGTGGCACGGTCGGTGTTGGACGTCATGATCCACAGCGCACCGTCGGGAGCGACCTCGACCGTGCGGATGCGGCCGAATTCGCCGACGAGGTGCTCAATCGGCTCGGCCGTTGCAGACGCGCCGTCAACGGGGAGTTGCCAGAGCCTCTGGCCACCCAGGGCACCGATCCACAGCGACCCGGCCGCGTAGGCCACGCCGGAAGGGCTGGCATCATCGGGATGGATGACAGCGATCGGCTGCTCTCCGGAAGACCCTGAGGTGCCTTCGGAGTCGGGCCATCCGTAGTCCGCGCCCGCGCGAAGGACGTTGATTTCATCCCAGGTGCGGTGGCCGAGCTCAGTCGCGTAAGCCGTGCCATCCGGACCGAATGCAATGCCCTGTACGTTGCGATGGCCGCTGGAATAGATGGGTGAGTCGTCGGGGTTTTCGTCGGGGATGGAGCCGTCCAGGGCGATACGGAGGATCTTCCCGTTGAGGGAATCGGCAGTGGCCGCGTTCTCCGGTTCGAACGCGTCGCCCGTGCCGATCCAAAGATGCCCATCGGGACCGATGGCGAGGCGCCCGCCGTGATGTCGATCCGCGGTCTGGATGCCGTCGAGCAGTACGCGATCGACAGCGAGCGAGCCAAAGTCGTCGGCGATCGTGAGCGTCACGATGCGGTTCTGATCTGCCCCGGAGACCGAGGCGAAGACCGTCCGGTCATCAGCGAAGTCGGGCGAGGCGACGATTCCGAGCAGTCCACCCTCTGATGACACGCTCACGTCGGGCACGACGCCAACCGTCTGCGGGTCGCCGCCGTCGGCGGAAATGCGCACGATCTCTCCGGTAATGCGTTCTGACACGAGCGCCGACCCGTCCGGCAGGAACGTGAGCCCCCACGGAGCGTTCAGCCCTGTGGTCAACACCTCGGGCTGTCCGAGAACAGCGATCTCTCCCGCCTCGCCCGAGGGCGTTGACGTCGCGGGAGGAATCATCGGGTCCGGGGAGGGCGGCTGCTCCGAATCGACGGTACAGCCGGCGAGAACCATGGTGACGGTCGCGGTCGCGAGCATCGCTCGGAACCGGGTGCCTCGCGTCGACCTCCGGTTGTAGGACGGGGTCGCGCGATGATCTAGCCGACCCATCTCAGGCAGCTCCACCGTTGACGTAAAGCACTTGCCCGTTCACCCAGCGGGCCGGGCCAGCGAGGAATGCCACCATCTCGGTGATGTCTTCGGGTGTTCCGAGTCGCTCCATGGGGTTCATCGAAGCGATCCGATCGATGGCTTCCTGGGTCTTGCCCTCGAAGAACAGCGGCGTCGCGGTGGGGCCGGGCGCGATGGCGTTGACGGTGATGTCGCGGCCGCGCAGCTCACGCGCCAGAATCAGCGTCAACGCTTCGACTGCTCCTTTAGACGCGGCATAGGCACCATACGTCGGGATCTGCAGGCGTGTCACCGAAGTGGAGAGGTTGATGATCGCGCCGCCTGTACGCACGCGCTGCGCCGCCTGCTGGTCGACCACGAATGTCCCGCGCACGTTGGTGCGCTGGATCTGATCGAAGGTCTGCAGGTCCATTTTGGCGATGGGTGCCAGCGGCATGATGCCCGCTGTGTGCACGACGACGTCGACGCCTCCGAACGCAGATTCTGCGGCGCTGAACACCGCAGCCATCGCGGTTTCGTCAGCCACATCGCCGCCTGCGCTGATTGCGCGTCCACCGGCATCGACGATTTCATTCACGACGCTCTCGGCGCGGTTCTCGTTGCTCGCGTAGTGCACGAGGACGGCGAATCCGTCGACCGCCAAACGCAGGGCGGCGGCGCGTCCGATGCCGCCGGAGCCGCCGGTAACGATGGCGACGCGATCAATGTTGCCTGCCATGAGGGAACCTTCCGTTAGGATATGTACGAGTGATACATTTACTAGGATACGGAATAATGTACACCTTGTCCACAAGGGGATGCTGATGCCTGAAACCACTCTTACCGCCGAGCGTCGAGGCCGGGGGCGCCGTCCGGCGGCGGAAGTGCGAGCTGGCGTGCTCGTTGCGGCCGGGCGGATTCTGTTGCGCGACGGAATCCAGGCCGTGACATTCGAGCGAGTCGCCGCCGAAGCAGGGTCGAGCAAGATGACCCTCTACAAATGGTGGCCGTCGCCGGGTGCGCTGGCGGCCGAGGCCTATTTTGAGCAGAGCGAGCAGATTCTGGAGTTCACCGACACGGGGGATGTGCGAGCGGACGTCCTTGCGCAGCTCACGTCGTTTATCCGTCTGCTGACCGTTGAGGGAGCGGGAAAGCCAGTATCAGAGCTCGTCGGCATGGCCCAGTTGGATTCGGATCTCGCACACGCGTGGTCTGAGCATTATTCTCTTCCTCGACGTGAACGCGCTCGTGTACGCCTGCGCACTGCACAAGAAGCGGGCCAGCTACGCGGTGACGCGGACCTCGATATCATGGTCGATCAGCTGTGGGGGGCGTGCTACCACCGACTGCTCGTGCTCAAAGTACCGCTCGACGACGCTCTGGCGGAGCGCCTCGTAGACCACGCACTCCAAGGATCGGCGCCACGCGTCTAGACGGAAACCTCATTCGTATGCTCGTGGAGTCAGTACCAGCCGTAGTCGACGGCGTATGGTTCCAGATACTGCACGCCAGAGTGCTCATCCATTCCGTTCGAGCTGGCGCCTGAGGAAGCGGTGGTCAAGAGCGCGATGCTGGTGACAAGTGCCACGATCGCCAGGGCTGTCCCGGCCAAGATGGCGACGGGATGCATGTCCTCGGCGAGTTCACCGAAAAGTCGCTTCATCCACCCGCTCCGACCCAGTTCTGGTGCATTGGAAGGCTGTGCGGGTTGGTTGGGTCGAGTGGCGCCCAGGTTCGTCGGGGGCTTCGGCGCCGCCGCACCCTCCTTGATGACTGACGCGGCGAGCACATCCACCTGGCGGGGAGTGAGGCGCTCGAATGCGTCGATAAGACGTATGTTCAGAGCTCCGTCCGAGTCGCGCAGTGTCACCAGGTATCGGGCGATGGCTGCCCGGTCGATATCGGTAAGATCCTGATCGCTGTGGGCAGTGATCGACGGTCCTGTCGGTGCATCGTCATCGCGGCGCATCATGCGACCTGCGTGATCGCGTAGCCGGCGTCAGCGAAGGTATTCGCCATGTGCTCGGCATACCAGTGCGCCCATTCCTCATGGTGCACACCGCCGAGCACTTCTGCTTCATACACTCCGTGCGCTGTCGCGGCCCTCGTCAAGAGGTCCAGAAACAGGAGCTGGCGTGTCTCGTGATCGATGTTCATCGTTATCTCTCTCGGGTCTCGAGTGGCGGGCTCAGCGGCCAGGGGCGCGAGCTACGATCTGCTGCAAGATCCACTCATTGCCGTCGGGGTCATCGAACGACGCGAAAGTCGCATAGCTGTCGCCGGCTGTGCTCGCACCAGGCAGGCGGTGCGCGTCATCGGCCCAGTGGAAAATGCCGTCTTCGTCGTGCCAGAGCTCGCTGATTGGTGCTCCCGATGCCAACAATTCGCGCCGCGCCTCGGCGATATCGGAAGTGATCAGATGAAGTCCACGGGCTGACCCGGGCTGGGCAGTAGTGAGGTTGTCTCCGAAGATGATCGACGCTTCAGAGTCGGGGGGAGTCACCTGTACGACCCGCAGGCCGCGGTCGGTGGCGAAGTCTGCGTCGAGCCTGAATCCGAGTCCTTCGTAGAACGCTTTCGAGCGATCAACGTCAGCGACGGGCAGTACGACGATTTCAAGCTTGAGCTCCATGATTTCCTCCGTTGAACTGGTGTTACCTGTTTGGGCAGTAACGACACTGACAGAGGTTCCGTTACCCGTCAAGGGGGTAACCAAAATTTGGTGGAAAAACTGTCACCGCTTAGAGTGGTGACATGATCCATTCGTTCCCCTGCGGCGACCCGGCCCTCGACTTCGTCGGGACCTGGCAGGCGCGCCGCAAGGAGTCGCCGACGGAAATGCTGGGTACGCCCGCCGATCTCGATGCATGGTTCGTTGAATCCACGCTCGTGCCCAACGGTGTGAGTCCCAATTCTGACGATCTGGCCGCCGCGATCGAGCTGCGAGAAGCGATCTATGCGCTCGTTCTGGCACGGCTCGAACGCCAGGATCTGCCCGCAGATGGCATCACCACCGTGAACGCGTACGCCTCGCACGCACCCCTGCTGCGGGTTCTTCATCAGGGTGGTCGTTCCCAGGAGGGCACCAGCGCAGCCGCGCTGTCTGAGATCGCTCGAGGCGCGATTGACCTGGTCGGCGGATCGGAAGCAGGGCTGCTTCGAGAATGCGCTCGCCCTGAATGCACTCAGGTCTACATTGATCGCTCCAGAGGGCAGCGCCGCGAATGGTGCTCCATGAAGACCTGCGGAAGTCGAGTGAAAGTCGCCGCTTACCGCTCCCGACTGAAGGCTGCCAGCGGGTGAAAGGGCTGGAGGACTGCTAGCTCCGGCCGAACCGGCGATGAGCCGCTTGTTTGCTTACGCCGAGGGCGCTGGCGACGGCCTGCCACGAGTAGCCCGCGTTGCGGGCGCGACGCACCTGGGCTTCCTCGGCGCGAGAGATTTCGCGGCGAAGCTCAGTGAGGCGATGCAACTCGGCGAGTGGTTCGCCCTCCGGGTCGGTGGCGAGTGCGGTGTGTGTGCTCATAAAGTCAATCTACATTGACGCGGACTCGTCGTCAAGCAATGTTGACGCGGGCATAGGACCACCCATCGAACTCGTGATCACTCCGTGAGCGGAGCCCGCGGCCGACCGACGTTATCCGGCAGAATGGTTCGATGCCGTCAAAGCTCGTTCCCGGCGACCGCGTCGCCATCCTGTCGCCCGCATTTGCTGCCCCCGCCGTTGCGCCTGAGTTGCATGAGCAGGCGATGCGCCGGCTCACTGAACTCACCGAATTGATTCCCGTGGAGTATTCGACCACTCGCCAACTCGACGCGAGCCCGGAAGCGCGTGCGGCGGACGTCAATGCCGCCTTCGCTGATCCCACGATTCGGGCGATTCTCGCCACGATCGGCGGCGACGATCAGATCCTCGTCGTGCCACACCTGGATGTTGCCCTCGCACAGGCCGACCCGAAGCCGTTCGTCGGATACAGCGACAACACGAACATCCTGAATTGGCTGTGGCAGCACGATGTCCCAGGCTTCTACGGTGGTTCGACGGCCGTGCACCTGGGCCCCGGCCCTGCCGTCGACGACATTCACCTGCGCTCGCTGCGCACTGCGTTGATGGACGGCGGCCAGCTGGAGTTGACGGAACCTGGCGAATCAGAGGACGTCGGAAGGCGATGGGAAGACCCGAAGGCGCTCACCGAGTACGGCGACCGAGTGCAGACCGAGCCATGGACGTGGTCGGGGCCTGCGACACGAGTCGAAGGACGCACCTGGGGTGGGTGTCTGGAAGGGCTGGATGGTCTGGCGTTCGCGGATCGGCTGCCAGCGGCATCCGAACTTGAGGGCGCGATCCTGATCCTCGAGACGAGCGAGGAACGTCCGCCTGCAGGCTGGGTGGCCCGCTGGCTCCGCGGGCTGGGGGAGCGCGGCATCCTTGCTGCTGCCGCCGGCGTGATCGTCGCGCGTCCGCCGGTGAGCGACTTCGAGTTCCACCCTTCGGCGGATGAGGCGCAGGCGCTGCGTGACGCGCAACGTGATGTTGTCATCGAAACGGTCATGCGGTACAACCCGGATGCCGTGATCTGCATTGGCGTGCCGTTCGGGCACACTCGTCCGCAGTGGATCATCCCGTACGGCGGACGCATCACGTTGGACGGAGCCGCGCGAACAGTCGTCGCCGACTACAGCTGACCGCTGACGCGCTCACTCCTCCAGGTCGCCGAGCAAGAGCCCCGAGACGGTCGTCACGCGTGGCACGAGCAGCTGCTCGAGCTCCAGGACGACGACACGGTTCGCTCCCGCACGCGTCACCGGCGCCGGGACGTACAGCGTCTTCTGCGGACCGTTTCGCCAGTACCGCCCGAGGAAGAAGCCATTCACGAACGCGTAGCCCTTGCCCCAGTCCGACGTGTCGAGGAAGAGATCGGTGCTGCCGGCGAGGAGAAGGTCGGCGACCCACGCCGATGGGGCGGACCCGGCATCCCTTTCGGTCGTGCGCTCAGACACTTCAGTGGCGATCGCGGCGACGTCCAGCGGTGTGCAGCGCCACCCGATCAGCGGCTCACCGTTCAACGTGGGCGTGCCTACAAGCCCCTTTTCCTCGCCCAATCGGTGATCGTAGTTCACGCGGCCCTGATCCTCGACAAGGATGCTGAGGGCGCCGCCGGCCGGGATCGCGATGGCGCGGTCGTGTCGGGTACGGGCGAGAGTACCGACACGCTGGTCGTCCACGCGAACCCAGGCGAGATCGCGGACAGCGTCGACAGCCAGCAGGCTCCCGTCGGAAGGTGAAGGCAGATCGATGTCGTAGCGGACGAGGGCGCTCAGATGTCCGAGAGCATCGAAGGTCACAGGCTGATCGGATGCCACAGCGCTGCCGCCGTCCGTCCACGGGCCAACAGATCGGAGCGGCGTCGTGAGTTCCACGCCGGGTGATGGCACTGTCGGCACCTCAGCCGGTACCGGAGCGTACTTGGCGATCACGTCGCGCAGGGCGAAGTACTTCTCGGTCGGGTTGCCGGCCTCATCCAGCGGGGCGTCGTAGTCGTACGACGTTACCAGCGGCAGATAGCGACCCTTGTGGTTCGCGCCGTTGGTGAGGCCGAAGTTCGTGCCGCCGTGGAACATGTAGATGTTGACGGATGCCCCGGCGGCCAGCAGTGCGTCGAGCTCGGTGGCGGTCGCTGCGACACCGGTGGTGTGGTGGACCCCGCCCCACCAGTCGAACCAGCCGTCCCAGAACTCCGAGCACATCAGCGGGCCGGTCTTCTGGTGCTGCCGGAGTGTTTCGAGGCGCTCTGGCACGCGGGAGCCGAAGGAGCCCGTGCGGTGCAACTCGGGAAGACTGCCGTCGGCCAGCATCTGATCGACTGGTTGATCGACGGTCGTCAGGGGCACGATGATCCCTGACTCCTTCGTGACCCGCACCAGCTCCTCGAGGTATGCCGTGTCTGAACCGTAGGCGCCGTATTCGTTCTCGATCTGCACGAGAACGACGGGTCCGCCGTGCTGGATCTGCCGTGGGGCGACGATGTCGTAGATGCGACGAAGGAACCCCGTCACATCGGCGAGGTAGCCCGGGTCTGAGGTACGCAGCGTGTTCTCGTCGGCGTCGAGCCAGGTGGGCAGGCCCCCGTTGTGCCATTCGGCGCAGATGTAGGGGCCGGGGCGCACGATCGCGTCCATGCCTTCTTCGCGAACAAGGTCGAGGAATCGGCCGAGGTCATTCCAGCCGCTGGCATTCCATTCGCCTCGCCGCGGTTCATGCGCGTTCCAGGCGACATACGTCTCCACCGTATTCAGGCCCATGAGGCGTGCCTTGTGGATGCGGTCCCTCCACTGATCCGGGTGAACCCGGAAGTAGTGAATGGCCCCGGAGATCACGCGGTGCGGCCGACCGTCACGGAGGAAGTCGGTCTCGCCGATGGAAAAGGATGTCACGTGCTGCGCTTTCGATGAAGAGGGGTGAATTGGCGACGGGGAGTCCGGCAGAGCGCCGACCTCCCCGCCATCCGGGTGTTACTTGTTTACGGTGAAGCCCTGCGTGTTGCCGTACTCGACCAGCGCGTCCTGCCAGGCGACGAGGCCCTCGTTCAGGTCTGTGCCGTTCTGGTAAGACTGGCCCACGGTGTCGCCGAAGATGCTGTTCGCGTAGACCTGGTAGGGCAGGTAGCTCCAGCCCTCGACGACCTCATTGGCCGCCGCGGCAAGGACTTCGTTGATCTTCTGGCCGCCGAAGTACTCGGGAGCATCGCTGAGGAACTCTTCGCTGGACAGCTCTGCCGTCGTCGACGGGAACCCGCCGCTCTCAAGGAACGTCGAGATGCTCTCGTCACTGTTGTTCAGCCACTGCAGGAATCCGGCTGCGAGTTCAGGGTTGGCGCTCTGCGTCGTGACGGCCTGTCCGCCACCACCGTTTTCCGCCGTCGCGGGCGTGCCGTCGTACGTCGGCATCGGCGCGACGCGCCAGTCGCCGGAGCCGTCAGGTGCCCCGGTGATGAGGTTGCCGGGCATCCAGGCGCCGATCACGAGGGTTGCGAGGCTGCCGTCGCCGAGGCCACGGAACCACTCATCGCTCCAGCTGCCGTATGGAGCCACGAGGTCTTCCTCGATGAGGCGGTTCCAGTTGTCCGCCCACTTCTTCGACCCGGCATCCTGCAGGTCGAGCGTCACGTTCGTGCCGTCGGTCTGGAAGGGCTGGCCGCCGGCCTGCCAGATCATGCTGGTAGCAAACCCAGCGTCACCGATGTCGTTGGTGATGTACGCGTTCGGGTCGGCGGCGTGGATCGCCTTCGCGGCCTCGTAGTACTCATCCCACGTGGTCGGCACGGCGACACCGGCCGCGTCGAAGACGGTCTTGTTGTAGAACAGGGCCATGGGGCCGGAGTCCTGCGGGAGGCCGTAGATCGCGTCGCCTTCGGTAACGGAATTCCAGGTGGATGCCGTGTAGTCATCCTCGAAATCGGCGAAGCCGTACTGCGAGAGATCGACGAACGCGTCCGTGAGTGCGAACTGCGGGAAGGCGTAGTACTCGATCTGGACGACATCCGGTGCGCCCGAGCCCGCCTTGATCGCGTTCTGCAGCTTCGTGTACTCCTCGTTGTTGGTTCCAGCGTTGACGAGGTTCACCTTGACGTTCGGGTACTCCTTCTCGAACGCAGCGACCTGCGCCTCGGCCGAGGGCGTCCATGACCAGTAGGTGATCTCGCCGCCGGTCTCAAGCGCGGCTTCTACCGAAGCGAGGGAGCCGTCGCCTGCTTCGGTGCCGCCGGCGTCGTTTCCGCCAGCGCTGCATCCGGCGAGGGCCAGTGCGGCCACGGTGCCGGCTGCGAGCACCGAGAGGGTGCGCCGTCCGGCGGGTGAGGGAAGGTGCTTCATTGCTGTGTCCTTTCGGGGTGCGGTCCTTCGGAGGACCGACGTTCTGTGTGGGGGAGCGGTGCTACTGCTTGACGCTTCCCGCGGTGAGTCCTGACTGCCAGAACCGCTGCAGCAGCAGGAAGGCGATGACGATCGGGATGATGGTGAGCAGCGACCCCATGATCACGAGGTTGTAGATCGGTTGGGATCCGGCGCCGATCGCCTGGTTGCTCCACTGATTCAGGCCGACGGTCAGCGGGTACCAGGCCGGGTCGGAGAGCATGATCAGTGGCAGGAAATAGTTGTTCCAGGTCGCGACGACGGTGAACAATGCGACCGTGACGATGCCTGGTGCGAGCAGCCGCATCGAGATCGTGAAGAACGTGCGGAATTCGCCTGCGCCGTCGATGCGGGCAGCTTCGAGCAACTCTGTCGGTATGGATTCGGAAGCGAAGACCCAGATCAGATAGAGACCGAATGGACTGATCAGCGACGGGATGATGACCGCCCACGGGGTGTTCGTGAGCCCCAGTTCACTGAACAAGAGGAATGTCGGTACAGCGAGTGCCGTTCCAGGAACGGCGACCGCACCGAGGACTATCGCGAAGACCGCGCGGCGACCAGGGAAGCGGTACTTGGCGAGACCGTAGCCGGCCATCGTTGCCAGTAGCGTCGCGCCACCGGCGCCGACAACGACATACAGCAGCGTGTTGCCGAGCCATCGGAGGAAGATGCCGTCACCGTATGCGAACGTCGCCGCGAGGTTGTCGAAGAAGGCGAAGTCATCCGAGAACCAGAGGCCGAAGGACGAGAACAAACCGGCCTGTGTCTTTGTCGAGCTGAAGAGCAGCCAGACGAGAGGCACGAGCGTGTAGAGCGCGTAGACGATCATCACGATCAGGAGCGTCTTGGACGACTTTGGGTTCAGTGAGTTGCCGCGTTTGCGGGGCGTACGAGCGATTGTGAGTGCCATGGTCTATCGCACCTCCGCCTTCGAGCCGCGCAGTTGAACGACGTAGGCGATCGCAGCAGTGATGATGCCCATGATGATCGCGATCGTCGCCGCGTAGTTGAACTGCTGCCCGGTGAAGGAAAGGTTGTAGGCATACATGTTCGGGGTGAAGAACGTCGTGATCACGTTCGGGGCGAGGGGGCGGAGGATGTTCGGTTCGTTGAACAGCTGGAAGCTGCCGATGATCGAGAAGATCGTGGCGATAACGAGGGCTCCGCGGACCGAGGGGATCTTGATCGAGAGGATCGTCCGCCAGGCGCCAGCACCGTCGAGGGAGGCCGCTTCGTACATCTCGGTAGGGATGGTCTTGAGCGAAGAGTAAAAGATGAGCATGTTGTAGCCGACGAACTGCCAGGTGACGATGTTGCCGATCGAGACCAGCATCCATTCCTTCGCGAACGGCGTGAGCAGATCGAATCCGAGGAAGTCATTGAAGTTCGCGGTGAGACCGAACTGATCGCCGTAGATGTACCCCCACATCAGGACCGCGACAACCGCGGGCACCGCGTAGGGCAGGAAGATCAGGATGCGGAAGAACGATGCTCCACGCAGTCGAGC
Organism: Microbacterium sp. Y356; assembly: GCF_059445355.1. Taxonomy (NCBI): domain Bacteria; kingdom Bacillati; phylum Actinomycetota; class Actinomycetes; order Micrococcales; family Microbacteriaceae; genus Microbacterium; species Microbacterium sp. Y356. The sequence goes on along the minus strand of NZ_JCAIUE010000001.1, from coordinate 688,211 downwards.
GCTGTCCAGCGCAAGGGCGGCGCCGAGTGCGAGGGCGAGCATGATCGGCACCTGCACGACGAGGAAGATCAGGACGCGGCCGAATGCCTCCCAGAACTGCGAGTCGCCGAGTGCGCGCACGTAGTTCTCGAAGCCGACGAATGATGTTCCGCCGACCAGTTTCTCCTGGAAGAAGCTGAGGTAGAGCGCGTATGCGAGCGGGGTGAGGAAGACCAGGGCGAAGACGACCATGAAGGGGCCGACGAAGGCCCAGCCCTTCCAATCGCGTTTCTCGCGGCGGGGGATGGTCGCGGTGGCGAGACCCGTGGTGATACCAGTCGTCATTGACGAGACCTTCTTTGGTTCGTGCGCACTATGCGCGATGTGTCAACGTCAACATATGCGATCCGCTGGTAGTGTGTCAACGTCAACATATGAATGGATGGTTGATCGTGTCCTTCGAATCCTCGGCAGAGCTGCCGCCACGTCGTCGTGAGCCATCGATGGAGGACGTAGCCCGTGAAGCCGGTGTCTCAGGGCAGACCGTCTCACGTGTCGTCAACGCCCGCGGCTACGTCGGCGAGGCGACCAGGGTCAAGGTGAACGCAGCCATGGCGCAGCTCGGCTATCGACCGAACAGCGCGGCCCGCGCCCTCCGTTCGGGGCGTTTCCGTGCAATCGGCGTGATCATGTTCTCGTTCAGCTCATATGGGAACCAGCGCACGCTCGATGCGATCGCCGTCCGCGCGGCGCAGATGGGGTACGCGCTGACGCTGATCCCGGTGGAGTCGAGCGCGCAGGAGACGGTGGTGGGGGCGTTCCATCGGATCGACGAACACGCGGTCGACGGCATCATCATCGTGATCGAAGCACATCAGCTCGACGAGGCCGAGGTAGAGATCCCGGAAGGATTGCCGGTCGTAATCGTCGACTCAGATCGTCGCTCCACCCACCCTTTCGTCGACACCGACCAGGCAGAGGGCGCGCGTCTGGCCACCGAACATTTGCTGGATCTCGGTCACGAGACCGTCTGGCACGTAGCCGGTCCGTTGAAGTCGTACTCTGCTGAGCGCCGTCGTGAGTCCTGGCGGATGACCCTCGAAGAACGCGGACGCCCGGTCCCCGAGGTGATGCAGGGGGACTGGAGTGCGCGATCTGGCCACGAGGCCGGTGTGCGTCTGCGGGACATCGACGGTGTAACGGCCGTGTTCGCTGCAAACGATCAGATGGCGATCGGCCTGGTGCGCGCGTTCCACGAATCGGGCAGGCGGGTGCCGGTCGATGTGAGCGTGGTGGGCTTCGATGGCCTCCCGGATGCCGCGGAACTCTGGCCGCCGTTGACAACCGTGCAACAGCATCCGGAGAAGGTCGGGGCGCTCGCAGTGGATGCACTACTTGCGGAGCTGGACGGCGGGCAGCGGATTCAGACCCCGCTGGTGGGCACCGAACTCATCATCCGCGAAAGCACAGCCGCGCCGCGCGTGCGCTGAATCCGTCCGGTTATGGCCGGCCTAGACTCACTCGACCGCGAAGCTCCGACACGGTCGAGACGCCGGTCAGTTGCATCGTTCGCACGGCTTCTGCGCGCATAATCTCCAGCATTCGGTCGATGCCGCGCTCGCCGCCGGCCATCAGGCCGTACAGGTAGGCGCGCCCGACCATGCAGGCGTCTGCGCCGAGACCGAGCGCAGCGAGCACGTCTGCGCCCGAGAGGATGCCGGTGTCGAGGAAGACCTGCGCCTTGCCGTCGACGGCCGCAGCGACCTCTGGCAGCAGTCGCAGGGGAGTGGGTGCGCGATCGAGCTGCCGTCCACCGTGGTTGGAGACGACGAGTGCATCAGCGCCGGCATCCACCACCTGGCGGGCATCGTCGACGGACTGGATGCCCTTGACGACGAGCTTGCCCTCCCACTGCTCACGGAGCCAGGCGAGATCGGTGAAGTTCAGCGTAGGGTCGAACATCTTCGCGACAAGTTCTGCCACCGTGCCGTCGAACGAGCGCAGGCTCGCGAACTCGATCGGGTCGGTGGTGAGCACGTTGATCCACCAGTTCGGATGCAACGCGAAATCCCACATCGTCTTCAGATTCAGCGACGGTGGAATGGTCAGTCCGTTGCGAGAATCTCGCAACCGGTTTCCGGCGACAGGCGTGTCAACTGTGAGCACGAGGGTGTCGAAGCCGGACGCCCGCGCCTCCTCGATCAACTTCAGCGTGCCCTCGCGGTCCTTCCACAGGTACAGCTGGAACCAGTTGTCGCCAGGGGCTTCCTGCTGCAGCATCCGCGGGGAAGTGGTTCCCATCGTGGACAGGCTGTACGGAATGCCCGCCCGCGCGGCCGCACGTGCGACCGCGATTTCGCCCTCATGGTGCATCATCCGGGTGAAGCCGGTCGGCGCGAGGATGAGTGGGAACGATGCCGGACGACCGAGGATCGTCGTCGAGGTATCGACGACGCCCACATTACGCAGCACCCGTGGCGAGAACTCGACGGACGCGAACGCCGACCGTGCCCGGCGCAAACTCAGCTCGTCCTCTGCGGCGCCGTGCACATAGTCGAACACCGAACGTGGAGTTCTCCGCCGGGCGACGCGGGCGAGATCCTTGACCGTCAGGGCCGCGCGCAGCCGTCGTTCGACGGGGTCGAGCACCGGACGGCGGAACCCGAGCAGCGGGGCGACCGCACTCCACGTGGGAATGCGGCGACGGATCTGCCGCCGTGTCGTGCTCACTTCGTGGTGCCGCCGGTGCCGAGGTATGCCTGGATGATGTCATCATCGGCCAGCAGATCGGATGCCGCACCGGAGCGCACGACAGACCCGTTTTGCAGAATGTGCCCCTCGTCTGCGGCCTGAAGCGCCCGCCGGGCGTTCTGTTCGACCAGAAGCACAGTGGCGCCAGTGGCGCGGATCTCGGAAATCACCTTGAACACCTCATCCACGATCTTGGGCGCCAGCCCCATGGATGGTTCGTCCATCAGCACCAGGCGTGGCTGCGCGAGCATCGCTCTGGCGATCGCAAGCATCTGCTGCTCGCCACCTGAGAGGGACCCGGCCGCCAGAGCGCGGCGTTCGCCGAGCACCGGGAATCGCTGGTACATCTCATCGATCGCCGCTCCTGCGCCGCGGCCGACGGATCGGGCGCCCATCTGCATGTTCTCCGCGATGGTCATCGTCGCCAAGATCTGGCGACCCTCGGGCACCTGTACCAGCCCGCGAGGAACCAGTTTGTGCGAGCGTGTGCGGGTGATGTCATCGCCGTCGTAGGTGATGGTTCCCGATGTCGGACGAACCAGACCGGAGATGGCGTTGATGATCGACGACTTTCCGGCGCCGTTGGCGCCGACGAGTGTCACGAGCGAGCCGGGTGCGACGTCGAAGGAGACGCCGCGCACGGCCTCGACGCGTCCGTACGAGACGACGAGGTCCTTCACGCTGAGGAGTGAATCAGCCATGATCATCGGCCTCCGTCTGTGTTTGGGGCTTCGCGTGTGGCTTCCGCCTCATCCGGGGCATCCGTGTCGGAACCTTCGGAAGCTTCAGCGCTCTCGGCGGAGCCGAGGTACGCGTCGATCACACGCTCGTCCGCCGCGATCTGCTCTGGCGTGCCGTGTGCGAGCACCTCACCGAAGTTCAACACGATGATGTAATCGCAGGTGCCGAGCACCATGCCGACGTTGTGCTCGATGAAGATGATGGTCAGACCGTCTTCGGCGAGCGAGCGGATGAGGGTCGAAAGGCCCTCCGCCTCGACATGGTTCATGCCGGCGGCGGGCTCATCAAGGATCAGCAGCGACGGGTCAGCGGCGAGAGCACGTGCGATCTCCAGACGTCGCTGGTCGCCGTAGGACAGCGCCTTAGCCGTGACATCCGCCTTCTCGAGCAGTCCCACGCGCCGAAGGCACCGTGCGGCGTGCTCAAGTGCCAGACGCTCATCGCGGCGTGCAGATGGCAGCCAGAGCAAGCGGCGCAGGAAAGTCGGCTTGGCGACCAGGTGTGCGCCGATGAGAACGTTCTCGAGCGCAGTGAGGCGATTGAACAGCTTGGAATGCTGGAAGGTGCGCGTCACACCGGCCGCGGCGAATTTGTGCACCGGCGTCTTGCCGATCTGCACGCCGAGCACGGTCGCCGTCCCCGCAGACGGCGGAATCAGGCCGCTGATCATGTTGACCAGCGTGGTCTTGCCTGCGCCGTTGGGGCCGATCAGACCGACGACCTGGCCACTGCGCACGGTGAGGTCGACGCCGCGCACAGCGTGCACGCCGCCGTACTCCTTCGATAGGCCCTTCAGCTCGGCGATGACCTCGCCCGCGGCGGGGTGGCTGCGGCCGGTGGCAGGTGCATCAACGTCGAGCGCGCTCACATCGATGCGCTGCTTGCGGCGCGGGATCAGGCTGGCGATGCCACCCGGCAGATACAGGATGACGATGAGCAGCAGCAGGCCAGACAGGAATGGACGGATCCAGCCTGCCTCGATTCCGATCATGCGCTGGATCTCGGGAAGCAGCGTTTGGAACCCGCTGCCGAGGATCGGGCCGAAGAAGTTCGCCGTTCCACCGACCACTGCGGTGACCAGTCCGTCGATCGCGGTCTCGAAGGCGAAATCCTCCGGTGCAATGAGGCGCATGTAATACGCCCACATGACGCCGTAGAGCCCTGCCAGGACGCCAGCGGAGACGAACGCGGTCAGGCGGTGACCGCCGACGTTGATGCCGATCGAGCGGGCGGCGAGCTCGTCTTCACGGATCGCCTCCAGGGCGCGACCGTAGCGGGAGCGGGTCTGACGCCAGAACCAGTAGGCGACGATGATGAGCACGATCCAGGCGATCAATGGCGTCATGATCTTGGGCACCGACATGCCCTGGGCGCCGCCAGTCCACTCGGCGTTCAGGATGAAGATGCGCATTGCCTCGGCGAATCCGAGCGTTGCAATTGCGAGGAACACTCCGCGCAGCTTCATCGTTGGCAGGCCGAGGATAAGCGCAGCCAGAGCGCCGACGACCATGCCGACGAACATCGAGAACAGCAGCGTCGGGATCGGACCCCACTCGGTCGGTGCAGGTGCGATGCTGGCGGCGACGAATGCCGACAGACCTGCGAACCCGGCCTGGGCGAGGCTGAGCTGTCCGGCGATGAGAACCGCGTAGAACGAGAACGCGAAAACGCCGTTCATCGCGATGAAGACGAGAGTCGACTCGGTGAAGAACATCAGACTTCTCGGACTTTCCGCTTGCCGAACAGCCCCTGTGGCCTGACCAGAAGGATCAGGAACAGCAGGGCGAAAGCGATGAGGTCACGCCAGCTCGATCCGATGTACTGGATCGTGAACACCTCCGCGATTCCGAGTATCAATCCGCCGACCAGCGCCCCTGGTAGGGACCCCATACCGCCGACGATGATGACGGCGAGACCCTTCAGCTCGATCGCCGTTCCCATGCCGAGCTGCGCGCTGTTGACGTTCAGGGCAAACAGCACGCCCGCCACCGCGCCGAGCGCGGTGGAGATCGCGAACGTCATCGACGTCACCCGGTCGACATTCACACCGAGCACTCGGGCGGCAGCGGGGTTCTCCGCGACCGCCCGCATCGAACGGCCAAGAGACGATCGCTTCACCAGAATCGTGAGCGCGATCATCAGACCGAGCGAGACGGCGAGGATCGCGAGCTGAAGGTAGCTCGCGGTAACCCCGCCGATCTCAACGGAGTCGTCCGACACAGTGCCCGCGGGGAAGCGTCGCGTGTTCGGGCCGAAGAAGGCCTGCAGCAGCGCAATCACCATCCCACCCAGCGCGATCGACGAGATCAGCCCGGCGAAGTGCGCGTCCGGCCGATCCCTGAGCGGCCGGAAGGCGATGCGCTCGATGAGTAGACCCAGGATCCCGCCGAACAGGAACACCAGGATCAGCACGACGCCGATCGGTAGGTCATAGGCATCGGTGAGCCAGATTCCCACGAACGCTGAAGCGGCGAACGCCGAAGGGTGGGCCAGGTTCAGTCGATCCAGGATGCCGAACACCAGGGTGAACCCGATGGCGAACAGCGCATAGATCGAACCGAGGAACAGGCCGTTGAGCAGTTGCTGCATGGTGCTTCCTCAGGGAGGGGGGAGTCGGTCAGTTCATGACCGTGAAAGAGCCATCCTTGACGATCTGCACGACCGCGGGGTGCTCGGCGTCACGGTCGGCGTTGATGGTCAGCGAGCCCAGCGGGGTCGCGAGATCCTTCACCTGGGTGAGGCCGTCCTGCACGTCAGTGCGCTCGCCGGAGCAGTTCATGCGGACCGCGTGGTCGATGACCTTCAGGCCGGTGTATGCCTGGGCCGCGAACTGGTCGGGCGCCGAGTCGTACTTCTCCTCGAATGCCGCCATGAAGTCGGTGTTCTCGGGGCTGTCGGATGCCGAGTTCCAGGCAGCGCCGACGATGACGCCTTCGGCAGCGTCGCCGGCGTCTGCCATCAGCTGGGGGTTGTTGAAGCCGTTGCCGCCGATGATGGGCTGGTCGATGCCGAGTTCACGGGCCTGTGTGACAAGCGGGATGGCTGCCTCGATGAGAGCCGAGACGACGATCGCGTCGGGCTTGAGCTCCTTCGCGGCCGTCAGCAGGCTGCGGAAGTCGGTGTCGCTGACCGAGAAGGTCAGGGTGTCGAGGATCTCGACGCCCTGCTCTTCGAGAGAGGACGACATGACGTCGTAGCCGGACTCGGTGAATGCGTCGTCGTTGCTGTACATCACGACGACCTTCTCGAGGCCGAGCTTTTCGGTGGCAGCCTCGATCGTCTGCGGGATGACCTGGCCCTCGGTGAGCGAGTCGCGGAAGACGAAGTCACCCTGGGCGGTAATGCCCTCGGCAGTGTTCGAGATCGCGAGCACCGGGAGGCCGGCTTCCTGTGCGACGGGCTGTGCCTGGAAAGCGGTGTTGGAGAGGGTCGGGCCGATGACGACGCTGGTGCCGTTGCCGGCGAACCCCTCGAAGACGCTGATGGCCTGACGCGGGTCGGTGCCATCGTCCTCGATCGTGAGGTCGTAGGCGACTCCCTCGCCGGCGTTGAGCTCTTCCAGCGCGAGTTCGAGACCCTTCTGCTGTGACTCGCCGTAGCTGGCGGCACCGCCGGTCAGGCTCAGCGCCGCACCCACGGGGACGGTCCCGTCGATCACGCAGCTGTCGCCGCTACCGGAGCCCTTCAGCGCACCGGCTTCACCACCGGACTCACCGCCGTCACCGGCGGCACAGCCGGTGAGTACGAGTGCGGTAGCAGAAAGGACGACGGCGGTACGAAGCAGATAGCGCATGAGATTCTCCGAACGTGAGGCATGGATGAATTAGCCGCAGATCGGTTCCAGCTCAATATTGGTGGAGCGTCTCGTGTGGGTGCGCGCCTCAGCCTCGGTGATGGGCGCGCGTTACGGCAACGGGTCGATTATAGGGAAGATGCAGTGGTTGCTGTCGGCGGCCACGGCCTGTCGTCACGAGCGATGCGCGACTGTTATCCGCGAGACGCTATCAGCGCCAGAGCAGCCCGATGCCCGCGTTTGTGAGCGTGAGGATGCCGACGAGCCAGAAGACGGCGGGTGCAATGGCCTCGCCGCGCTTTTGACGAGCGGAGCCGATACCGAGCAGCGCGCCGATGATGATCAGGACGACGAGCTTGACGCCGACCTTGATGTAGAAGCTCGCTCCCGGCTCCCACGAGATGCCCCAGGGAGCTGCGAGAGCAAGGCCAGCGAGGCCGGCGATCAGCAGCCCGATGTCCATCAGGCGAGTGAACTCTCGCTTACCACCGAAGGCCTGAGCCGCCCAGGCGCCGAACAGCACGGCGAAGCCGATGATGTGGATGAAAACGACGATCAGGCGCAGAGTCTCCATACGCTCACAGTAGGCCCGGTGAGGGAATTTCGCCAGCAAGGCGAGACTCACCAGTGCCGAGTCAGCGGGCGTGCGGCTCAGCCGCGAAGTGTCTTGAGGACCAGGGCCGTCCGCAGTGCGGCATCCGCAGCCTCGGCGCCCTTGTCTTCCTTCGATCCCTCGATGCCGGCACGGTCCAGTCCCTGCTTCTCGTCATCCAGGGTCAGCAGGCCGAAGCCGACCGGCTTGCCGGCATCCAACGACACTCGGGTGAGGCCGTCGGTCGCCGCCGCCGACACGTACTCGAAGTGCGGGGTGCCACCGCGGATGATGACGCCGAGGGCGACGACGGCATCCGCTCCACCGGCGAATGCGGCTTGGGCCGCGATCGCCAGTTCGAATGACCCAGGCACGCGCACGAGCCGGTGCGTTGCGTGCGCAGCGTTGAGTACCCGCTCGGCCCCCGCGATCAACCCATCGGTGATCACGTCGTGCCAGGTGCCGGCGATGATGACGACGTTCAGTCCCGTCGCGTCAATCTGACCCGCTGCTGTGGGTGCTCCTGCGCCGCTCATGCGTTGTCCTTTCCGAGGGCGAGCGCAGCGGCCAGATCGGCGTCGCCGATGATGTGGCCCATGCGGTCACGCTTGGTCTCGAGATACTGGTGGTTGTTTGGTCCGACGCCGACGATCAGCGGCACCTGCTCGATGACGTCGAGGCCGAGTTCGCGCAGCTGGTTCACCTTGTCGGTGTTGTTGGTCAGCAGACGGATCTTCGAGATGCCCAGATCGCCAAGGATGCCGGCCGCCGCCGCATATTCGCGAGCATCTGCAGGCAAGCCGAGGGCGAGGTTCGCATCGACGGTGTCGAGTCCCTCTTCCTGAAGACTGTAGGCCCGCAGCTTGTTGATGAGACCGATGCCTCGGCCCTCGTGGCCGCGCATGTAGATCACGACGCCACCGTCCTTCTCGATCGCGTTGAGCGCGGCGTCCAACTGCGGGCCACACTCGCACTTCAGCGATCCGAACGCCTCACCGGTCAAGCACTCCGAGTGCACGCGCACGAGAGCCGTGTCACCCAGTTCTCCCGATACGGCGGCGATGTGATCGGTTCCGGTCACGCGGTCCTTGTAGGCGAGGAACCGGAAGGTGCCATGTGAGGTCGGCACCGTGGCATCCGCTCGCAGACTCACACGACGGCGGCCCTCTCGTGACGAAGTCACCGGGGCATCCAGTGGGTCGATCTCGTCGAGATGCGCGATCAGCTGTTCGATCGTGATGACCGGCACGTTGTCACGCTCGCCCAGTTCGATGAGGCCAGGCATGCGCATCATGCTGCCGTCCTCGGCGACGACCTCGGCGATCGCGCCGACCGGCTGCAGGCCAGCAAGTCGCATGAGATCCACGGCGGCCTCGGTGTGTCCGCTGCGTTCGCGCACGCCGCCGTCGACGGCGCGCAGCGGCAGCACGTGACCGGGCCGGATGACACTGGTCGACGTCGAGGCCGGATTCGCGAGCACGTTCAGCGTGTGTGCGCGGTCGTGGGCGCTGATGCCGGTTGTTACTCCCTCAGCGGCATCCACACTGACGGTGTAGGCGGTCGAGCGAGCGTCCTCGTTGGTCTCCACCATCGGCGGGAGGTTCAGCGTGTCGGCCAGATCGGCCGGCATCGGTGCGCAGATGAAACCGGATGACCAGCGCACAGTCCACGCGACCCATTCCGGGGTGGCGAGTTCGGCCGAGAGGATGACGTCGCCCTCGTTCTCACGGTTCTCATCATCAGCGACAAGGACCGGACGGCCCGCACGCAGCGACTCGAGGGCTTCTTCGATAGTGGAAAGGCTCATCGCGAGCCTCCTTCCGAGATAGCCCGAAACGCGAGCAGGCGCTCCACGTGACGGGCGAGGATGTCGGTTTCAAGATTCACGCGGTCGCCGACGATGCGGGATCCGAGGGTAGTGGCGGTGAGCGTCTCCGGGATAAGGGAGATTTCGAACCACGCGTCATCCGCTGAGGCAGCGCTCACTGCGCTCACGGTGAGCGAGGTGCCGTCGACGGAGATGGATCCCTTGTCGACGACCAGAGGGGTCAGATCTGTGGGCAGCGAGATGCGCAGCACGCTCCACTCGGCGCCAGGACGCACGTCGACCACAACGCCGGTGCCGTCGACGTGGCCCTGGACGATGTGACCGCCGAGCCGTGCGCCGACCGGCATCGCCTTCTCGATGTTGACCTTCGTGCCCACGGATGCCGTGGCAAGTGCCGACACATCGAGTGTTTGCTTCATCACATCGGTGTCGAAGGTGTCTGCGCTCGAGCCGACGACCGTCAGGCAGACTCCGGACACTGCGATGGACTCGCCGTGCACGGGGTCGTGCGTCGCCTTCGGCGCGCGAACTGTGAGGCGCCAGCCGTCACCGGACGGTGCGATGGCGGTGATCTCACCGATCTCCTCGATGATTCCGGTGAACATCAGCGGACTCCTTCGTTCTGCGGTTCTGTGAAATGGGCGACGGCAAGCATGTCGGGCCCGAGCGGAATCCACTCGTCGATCGTGAGTCGGCGCGCGTCGTCGATGGTGGGCACACCAATGTCGGCGAGTGCGAGACGATCGCCGCCGAGCAAGACCGGTGCGATGTATGCGAGCACGCTATCGGCGAGTCCGGCCGCGATGAATGCGCTGGCGAGCGTCGGGCCGCCCTCGATGAAGACGCGGTGGATGCCGCGGCCATGAAGGTCAGTGACCACTGCGTGCAGGTCGTGGGTGTCGTAGAAGAGGGACTCATGGGGGTGACGGCGTACGGCTGCATCCGCCGGGGTTGCACGCGAGCCGATGATCACCGGGATTGGCTGATGCGCGTACAGGGCGTCGCCGTCGCGTGCAGTCAGCGCGGGGTCATCGGCGAGTACGGTTCCGGTACCCACGACGATCGCGTCTGCTTCTGCGCGTCGGCGATGCACATCGGCGCGGGCGACGGGTCCGGTGATCCACTGGCTCGTACCGTCATTCGCGGCTGCGCGCCCGTCGAGACTCTGCGCCCATTTCACTGTGACGTGCGGGCGGCCCAGCCTGTGTGCGGTCAACCAATCGGCGATCATGGCATGGGCAGCGTCAGACTGCTCACCGGATTCGACCTCGACCCCGGCGTTCCGAAGTCGCTCGGCTCCGCCGCCGGAGACAGCGCCCGGATCATCGAGCGAGTAGATGACGCGCGAAATCCCCGCATCGATGAGGGCGAGAGCACACGGGCCGGTGCGACCAGTGTGATTGCAGGGTTCAAGTGTGACGACCGCTGTCGCGCCGCGCGCCGCTCCTTCAGGAAGCTTCGACAGCGCGTCGACTTCAGCGTGCGGGGTGCCAGCGCCGTGGTGCCAACCCTCGGCGAGGATCTCGCCGCTGGGGGAGAGGATGACTGCGCCGACCTGAGGGTTGACGCCCCGGGGGCCGCGCATTGCGAGTGCGAGCGCGCGCGTCATCGCGTGGCGTTCTGTCTCGTGCACTGTCATCCGTCGTCCCTTGGTTTCTCACTCCGGGGGTGACAGACGGCGCGCTCGCGCGCATCGTGCTGCCTCCCTTCCGGACTAGCGAGATTTCTCTCGCATCACCGTCGGTACCGGAATTTCACCGGATCGGCACTTCGGAAAACCGAAGCGCTCGCGGACTGTCACCGCCGGTTCGGATTCTCACCGACCCCGGAGCACGTTGATGCTCAGTGTACTCAACACGCTCGCGCGCATTTCATTCCGTGTCCGGTCCATCGATTCCTGAACCTGCAGAAGGATCACTTCAGCAGTCGCGAAAGCCGTCGATCGGCGAGTGGTTTCCCACCGGTCTGACAGGTGGGGCAGTACTCCAACGACCTGTCAGCGAAGAACACGCTGCGCACAGTGTCGCCGCAGACCGGGCAGGCCTCACCCCGTCGAGCGTGCACCTGCATCCCTCGTCGTTTGGCATCCTTCAGATCGGCCGGCGGCTTCCCAGATGCTGCGGCCACAGCATCCTTCAGCGTCTCCTTCATCGCGATGAACAGGCGCTCGGTCTCGTCATCGCCGAGCGTCGCGGCGATCGCATACGGGGACATGCGTGCGGCGTGCAGAATCTCATCCGAGTAGGCGTTGCCGATACCTGCGATCACGGACTGGTCGCGCAGGAGGCCCTTGATCTGCGTGCGACGACCTTCCAACAGAGCTGCGAATGTGGATCGGTCGAACGACTCGTCCAGCGGATCCGGACCGAGCCGGACGATGCCCGGCACATCCCGCGGATCACGCACCACATAAACGGCGAGTGACTTTTTCGTCCCCGCCTCTGTGAGATCGAACCCGCTGTCGTCATTGAGGGCGACGCGGAGCGCTATCGGTGACTTCCCCGGCTTGATCAGCGTCGTCGGCAGCAGTTCATACCAGCGCAGCCAGCCCGCCTTGGCGAGATGGAACACGAGATGAAGGTCTTCGCCACAAGAGAGCACGATGAACTTGCCGAGACGAGCGGATGCCGTGATCGTCGCCCCGTGCAGGGCAGTGTTCGGCGGGTCGTAGGTCTTCAGCGCAGCAATGGCGCCGATGCTCGTGCGTGTAATCGTGCGTCCGACGGCGCGCTCGCCGAGGAACGTGACGAGCCCCTGAACCTCCGGCATCTCCGGCATGTCTTCATCATGTCACCGGCATCCGATAGGAGGGAAGACTGTCCAGTGGCGTTGCTGTGCACAGCGAGCGAGGCCCGACGTGCGTCAGACCGCGCCGTGTAACAGTCGGATGCTGGCGATCTCGACCCGCTTGATGGCGTCGAGATCGCCGCGCAGGAGCGCGATCAGAGAGTTGAGGAAGATGCCGTCGAACAGGGCGTACGCGGAGACAGCGTCGACAGTGGGCGTTGCGTTCTCGAGTTCGCAGTAGCGTTCGATCACGGCCCACACCATATCGCTGAGGAGTTTGTCGATCGCGATGATCGTGTCGCGGAAACCGATGTCGAAGAGTGACTGGTTGCGCAGGTCGTACCAGAGACGGTGCATGTCGGCTTCATCGCGGAGAGTCGCTGACATTTCTGCACCGAATCGCTCGGCGAGTTCGGTCCCGGTGCGGGACGTCTCGACGATCTCGTCATAGCGTCTGGCGCACTCCGACTTGTACTGCCAGATCGCCTGGCCGATCAGATCGTCCTTGTCCTGAAAGTAGTAGTGCAGGATGCCGAGGGAGAGACTCGTGTGGGCGGCGACGTCTCGCAGCCCGGTTTGCGCGAAGCCACGGGCAGCAACTGCAGCGAGCGCGGCGTCCGCGAGCTCGTGTCGTCGTCGCGCGAACTTGTCGAGACCCGACTTGTCTGCGCGCACACTGACGCCGCTCATCTCTCCTCCTCCAACAGCGATGTGGAAGCGATCATACTCCCGATCACGGCGGGAATCGAGTGGTCTGAACGGGTGTCCAGGTTCCCCTTGTCACGTGTCCAGAAATCTGCTCGCCGCAGTCGCCCTTGCCGATCGATGGCTCTGCGGCACTCCTTGGCTCGGCAGCGAGCGCGTCGTGATGCGTTATGACCGGGTCGGCTCGTGATCAGGGCTGAAGGATCGCCCACTCGACCGGAGTGCGGTCATCATCGCGCAGAAGCCCCGCGACCCAGCCATCATCACGACCACGCGGGCTGGTGAGCGCCTTCCGCATCAGCCCCTCGTAGTGGAAGCCGAGGGCGCGCGCCGTGCGTGCGGAAGGGATGTTGCCGGCAACGGCGCGCCAGGCGATGCGGGCGAGTTTCAGCTCGGTAAAGGCCCAGTCGATCACGGCGAGTGACGCCTCGACCATGAATCCCCGGCCTCGCGACTCGGCTGTCGCCCAGAACCCGATCTCAGTCGATCCGCCGCTGGCGTGCGGGGTGATGTGATGTAGGCCGATCATTCCGACGAGCACCTCGTGATGGAAGACGCCCCAGACGCTCTCTTCTCCGGATTCCCACGACTCGGTGACCAGCTTCACGAAGCCTTCGCCGTGTTCACGCGTGTACGGGCTCGGAACGGTGGTCCACCGGGGGATCTCCGGATCCTGACACGCTGCCGTGATCGCATCGACGTCAGCGGTGGCGGGGGCGCGGAGGGTGAGGCGTTCCGTGTGTAGCGTGACCTGTTCCATCACGGCATCATATGAGAGCCGCTGTCTGAGGTGCGCATTAGACTCTTCAGGTGACTGTTCCGGGGATTCTCCGCGCCTTGGAAAGGGCGACTCTGTACCACGACGCCCTCGCCTGGGCGCAGACCGACGCTGACCTCGGCCTCGTCGATGGCCTCGACGCGCCGACGATCGCGGGGCTGTTGGAGAAACGCACTAGCGCGGGGCATCCCGCATCCATGCTCGTCATTGCACCCACCGGGCGACGAGCTGAATCTCTCGCGGCGGCGCTCGGCTCCTATGTGCCGGATGCCGAGATCCTGAGCTTTCCTGCATGGGAGACGCTGCCGCATGAGCGATTGAGTCCGAGTCCTGACACGGTTGGCCGACGCCTCGAGACGCTCCGCCGCATCACGACCTGGGAGGGCCCACGTCCGCTCATCGTCGTCGCCTCGGTGCGCGCCGCGTTGCAGCCGATCGCCAGCAATCTCGGCGACACCGCGCCGCTGGCGCTCGTTCTCGGCGGTCGTGACCTCGAACTGGACGACGCCGTCGAGCAGCTTGTCGAGCGCGCATACTTGCGCGTCGACATGGTGTCGCGTCGCGGTGAATTCGCCGTGCGCGGCGGCATCCTCGATGTGTTCCCTCCGACGAGCGAGCACCCGTATCGCGTCGAGTTCTTCGGCGACGAGATCGACCAAATACGTGCATTCTCGATTGCGGATCAACGATCGCTGCCCGGTGATGTCGACCGAGTGGATCTGCCTGCGACCCGTGAGTTGCTGCTCACGGCGGAGGTGCGCGATCGTGCGCGCGCGCTCATCGCCGGTTTCCCCGCGATCGCCGGGATGCTGGAGAAGATGGCAGAGGGCATCCCCGTCGAAGGTATGGAATCGCTGCTGCCCGCGGTCTCCGGCCCTCTGAAGTCGCTCGCCGAGTACTTCCCGCCTGGAACAGCCACAGCCCTCGTTGACCCCGAGCGCTCGAGCGCCAGGGCCCAGAGCCTCGGCGACACGAACCGCGAGTTCCTCGATGCTGCGTGGAGTGCAGCGACATCTGGAGCATCCGCGCCGATCGATCTTGGTGCCGGTGACTTCCTCACCGTTGCGCGCCTGCGCGAGATCGTCCGCGAGCGCGACGGCGTCTGGTGGCGGTTCAGCCCATTCGCGACCGACGACGCGGATGCCGCGAACATCGACTCATCGATCATCCCGTCTTTCCATGGAAACGTCGACGGCGCGATCGATTTCGTCGCGTCCCGCCTCAGCGACGGCTGGCGAGTTGTGGTCGTCGCCTCCGGCACGGGACTTGTCGACCGCGCCAGGGATGTGCTCTCCGACCGCGGCCTCGCCGCTCGTATCGTTGACACGCTCATTGACGCCCCGGACCCTGGCGTCGCGACTCTTGTGCTCGGCGCGCTCGAATCCGGATTCCAAGTGCCGGAGGCGAAGCTCGCCGTCCTGACCGACAACGAGTTTTACGGCCGTACGATCAGCGGAGACCAGCGGGTCGTCAAGAAGCTCGCCTCGCGTCGCAAGAACGTCGTCGACCCGCTGCAGCTCAAAAACGGCGACCACGTCGTGCATGCCACACACGGCATCGCACGCTTCGTCGAGATGACAAAGCGCGAAGTCTCCTCCGGTGGGCGAAACCCCACGAAGACGACCCGCGACTACTTGGTGCTGGAATACGCGCCGTCCAAGCGCGGGTTCCCCGGCGACAAGCTCTACGTGCCCACGGATCAGCTCGATCTGCTCTCGAAATACGTCGGCGGGGAGGCGCCCACGCTCTCGAAGATGGGCGGTAGCGACTGGTCCGCGGCGAAGGGCAAAGCACGCCGCGCTGTACGCGACATTGCCGTCGAGCTCGTGAAGCTGTACTCGGCTCGCATGTCGGCGAAGGGCCACGCATTCGGCCCCGATACCCCCTGGCAGCGGGAGTTGGAAGAGGCATTTCCGTTCGCGGAGACCCCAGATCAGCTGCAGACGATCGACGAGATCAAAGCCGACATGGAAAAGCCGATCCCGATGGATCGGCTGCTTTCCGGAGACGTCGGCTTCGGCAAGACTGAGGTCGCCGTGCGGGCTGCGTTCAAGGCGATTCAGGACGGCAAGCAGGTCGCGATGCTCGTGCCGACCACGCTGCTGGTCAAGCAGCACATCGAGACGTTCACCGAGCGCTTCGCCGGGTTCCCAGTGAAGGTTCGGGCGCTGTCGCGCTTCCAGACCGACAAGGACGCCCGCCTCACGCTCGAGGGGCTGCTCGCCGGCTCGGTCGACATGGTCATCGGCACGCACCGGATCCTCACTGATCAGGTCATGTTCAAGGATCTGGGACTGCTCATCATCGACGAGGAGCAGCGCTTCGGCGTCGAGCACAAGGACAAGCTGAAGAAGCTGAAGACGAACGTCGACATCCTTGCGATGAGTGCCACGCCGATCCCGCGCACACTCGAGATGGCAGTCACCGGCATCCGCGAGATGTCAACGCTGGCGACGCCGCCGGAGGACAGGCATCCGATTCTTTCCTTCGTGGGCCCCCGCAGCGACAAACAGATGGCCGCGGCGATCAGGCGCGAGATTCTGCGTGAGGGGCAGATCTTCTTCGTTCACAACCGGGTGCAGTCGATTCAGCGAGTGGCGAGCGAGCTCGCCGAACTCGTGCCGGAGGCACGAATCGGCGTCGCCCATGGGCAGATGGGCGAGCACCAGCTCGAGCAGGTCGTCGACGACTTCTGGGAGCGCAAATTCGACGTGCTCGTCTCGACCACGATCGTCGAGACTGGCCTCGACATCTCGAACGCGAACACGATCATCATCGACAAGGCGGATAAATACGGCCTCAGCCAGCTGCACCAGCTGCGTGGGCGCGTCGGTCGCGGTCGTGAGCGGGCATACGCATACTTCCTTTACGACGATTCGAAGCCGCTTTCGGAGACGGCCGCTGACCGTCTGCAGACGATCGCCGTGAACAATGAGCTCGGCTCAGGAATGCAGGTGGCGCTGAAGGACCTCGAGCTGCGCGGTGCGGGCAACATGCTCGGCGGCGAGCAGGCGGGTCACATCGCCGGTGTCGGGTTCGACCTCTATCTGCGGATGGTCGGCGAAGCCGTTGCGACGTTCCGCGGCGAGGATGTTGAGACCGGTAACGAGCTGCGAATGGAGTTGCCGGTGGATGCCCGCATCCCCGAGACCTACATCGACAGCGAGCGCCTGCGTCTTGAGGCATATCAGAAGCTGTCTGCGGCGGCCGCGGCGACTGCGAAGGATGACGCCATCGACCTCGTGATTGAGGAGCTCACCGATCGCTACGGCACCGCTCCTGAAGAGGTCGAAGGGCTCATCAAGATCGCGCGCCTACGCCGACGCGCGGCCAAAGCCGGGCTCAGCGATGTCGTGGTGATGGGCTCGAATCTGCGGGTTGCACCGGCGCACCTCGAAGATTCGATGAAGGTGCGGTTGCAGCGTCTGTACCCCACAGCGAAGCTCGTTGCCGGGGGAGAAGCGCTCGTCGTGCCGTTGCCTCGGCCCAGCGGTGAAGCGCCGACCGATGCGCAGCTGCTGGAGTGGGTGGGCATGCTGTTCACCGCGATGTTCCCCGAGCCGGTCGCCGTGAAATGACAGGCAGCGCTTTCGTTCGAGAGACCCTGGTCTTCGACGTGCTCGGTACGCTCGTGGATCAACGGGGGAGTCTGCTCAAACAGATGTCGTTGGTTATTGCGGCAGGTGAGGACGCGATGAGCCTTGCATTGTCCTCGTGGCTCGCGCACGTCGAAGCGCAGCAGGAGGAGATCGTCGCCGATCGGCGTGCCTTCGTGAGCAGTGACATCCTGGATCGCGAAGCGCTCGACGAATTGGCCAGGACCTGGGCCTTCAAACCGGGGCGAAGCGTGTCAGATCTCTACGCCGCGGGTGAGCGCCTCACCCCGTGGCACGACACGATCGAAGGTGTGAACCGACTGGCGAAGGACATGACGGTCATGGGCCTGTCCAACGCGAGCAGAAAGTCACTCGCCGGTCTCAGCTCTCACGCTGGATTGAGATGGCATCAGATCATCTCCGGCGACGATGTGCAGAGCTACAAGCCTGCTCCGCGGATCTACGAAGCCGCCATCGCGAGCGTTCCGTCCGACTCGCGGCCTCCGATTATGGTCGCGGCGCACGCCTGGGACCTCCGCGCTGCGGCAGCGGTGGGAATGCGCACCGCGTATGTTCCTCGTCCGAACGGCGACGCGCCGACGGTCCGGGACGACTTCACGTACTACGCCGAGAACCTCCACGATCTGCACCGGCAACTCTTGAGTGGGAATGCGGCAGCCATCGCATAGCGAGGACTACGCTGACCTCATGTTGTATGAGCACCTGGGGGCCCGGCCCCGGATCCATGAGACCGCCGTCGTCGCGCCCACCGCCGTGATCTCCGGAGACGTGGAGATCGGCGCGGACTGTCAGGTGTTGCACGGCGCCGTGATCACGGCAGAAGGCGGACCGATCACGCTCGGAGAGCACGTGATCGTGATGGAGAACGCGATCGTGCGTGCCAGCTCCGCGAATCCGGTGCACATCGGCGATCACGTGCTGATCGGACCGGGTGCATCCATATCCGGCGCGGTGATCGGAAACGAAGTGTTCCTCGCAACCGGGACGCGCGTCTTCAACGGTGCCCAGATCGGCGACCGCGCGGAGGTGCGAATCAATGCCGTCGTGCATCTGCGGACGGTGCTGCCGGAGGACGCCGTAGTTCCGATCGGCTGGGTCGCTGTCGGCGATCCGCTGCTGGTGCTGCCCCCAGACCGGCATGAGGAGATCGCCGCCGCGCAGCGGGAACTCGACTTCCCCGGCTACGTCTTCGGTGTCGACCGGGACACCCCGGACGTCATGGTTCAGCTCACTGAGCGGTACGCCCGCTCTCTCGCCCGACATGCGGATGATCACCCGGCGTGAGTGCCCAGTCCGCGCCCGACAGTTGTCCGATGAAATGACAGATGCACGAGGAATCCTGAAGATTCCTCGTGCATCCGCCACATGATCGTGCAGGTGTCATCCCGCGACGGGGTCAGATGACGCCCTGAGCGAGCATCGCCGTGGCGACCCGCTGGAAACCGGCGATGTTGGCGCCGGCGACGTAGTCACCGGGAACGCCGTACTTCTCGGCAGCCGTGAACGCGGCGTCGTGGATGTCGGACATGATCTCGCGCAGCTTGTTCTCGCTGTCGCCGAAGGTCCAGCGCTGACGCGAGGCGTTCTGGCTCATCTCGAGGGCAGAGGTGGCCACACCGCCGGCGTTCGCGGCCTTGCCCGGTGCGAACAGGACACCGGCCTGCTGGAATGCCTCGACGGCCTCCGGCAGACACGGCATGTTTGCGCCCTCAGAAACGGCACGTACGCCGTTCGCGATCAGTGCTTCGGCATCTGCGAGGCTGACCTCGTTCTGCGTTGCGGACGGCACCGCGATGTCGACGGGCACGTCCCAGACGCTGCCACCTTCGACGAAGCGTGCACTAGGACGACGGTTCGCGTACTCGACGATGCGGCCGCGTTCGACCTCTTTGATCTGGCGAAGCAGCTCGAGGTCGATACCTGCGTCATCGACGACATAGCCGGAGGAATCGGATGCCGTGACGGCAGTCGCGCCCAGCTGAGTGGCCTTCTGAATGGCGTAGATCGCGACGTTTCCTGAGCCGGAGATGCCAACGCGCTTGCCCGCGAGCGACTCGTTGTGCACTGCGAGCATCTCCTGCGCGAAGAACACTGCGCCGTAACCGGTGGCTTCGGTGCGTACCTCAGCACCGCCCCAGCCGGTGCCCTTGCCGGTGAACATACCCGACTCGTGGCGGTTGGTGACCTTGCGGTACTGGCCGAAGAGGTAGCCGATCTCGCGTCCACCAACACCGATGTCTCCAGCGGGGACGTCGGTGTGCTCGCCGAGGTGGCGGTACAGCTCGTTCATGAACGACTGGCAGAAGCGCATGACCTCTGCATCGGAGCGCCCGTGCGGGTCGAAGTCCGATCCACCCTTGCCGCCGCCGATGCCCTGACCGGTGAGCGCATTCTTGAAGATCTGCTCGAAGCCGAGGAACTTGATGATCGACAGGTTCACCGAAGGGTGGAAACGCAGCCCGCCCTTGTACGGGCCGAGCACGGAGGAGAACTGGATGCGATAGCCGCGGTTCACGTGCAGCTTGCCTGAGTCATCCACCCACGGCACACGGAACATGATCTGCCGCTCCGGCTCGACCAGTCGCTCCAGGATGCCGCCGTCGACGTACTCCGGGTGCTGTTCGAGCACGGGAGCGATCGAGTGCAGCACCTCGTGCACGGCCTGGTGGAACTCCGGCTCGTGAGGGCTGCGGGCGAGCACGGTGTCGAAGACGGGCTGCACGGCAGCGGCGAGCGGGTGAAATTCGGTGTGGGTTGCGGTCACGCGGGACGGCTTTCTGAAGAGTGTGGCTGAGGGGCGATCGTGTCGCGCGAAAAGGTGTACCGGGTCGGGCACGAGTTCTCACTTTACCCCGCAAGTTTCCGGCACGTTACACGGGGCGTTGTGCCCGAAGATCAGGCGGTGTTCACCCGGTGTTCTGCAGGCCTGCGGCAACGCCGCTGACCGAGAGTAGGAGCAACCGTTGCTGCTCTTCCGCGGAACCGGAACCGGTTGGGCTCGACCCGGCCGCGCGCAGTTCGCGCAGCGCGCGAAGCTGCAGAAGCGACAGCGCATCCACGTAGGGGCTGCGCAGCGTCACCGCGCGCTGGAGGATCGGCTTGTTCTCGAGCAGTGCGCCTCCGCCAGTGAGACGGATGACCCATTCCTTCGTCAGAGTCAGCTCGTGGAGCACCAACTGTGCGAGGTCATCGCGATCACCGAGTGCGAGATAACGACGCGCGATGCGCTCATCCGTCTTCGCGAGACTCATCGCCACGTTGTCGATCATGGTGCGCAGCAGCGGCCACTCGCGGTATGCGTCCTTGAGAAGAGCTTCGTCCCCGACAGCCTCGAGCGCCGTACCCAGACCGAACCAACCGGCCAGGTTGATGCGTGCCTGCGTCCACGCGAACACCCACGGGATCGCCCGAAGATCTTCGAGAGATTCCACCGAGAGCCCGCGACGGGCAGGGCGCGAGCCCAGAGCCAACAGGCCGATTTCCTCCAGCGGGGTCACCGTGGCAAACCAGGGTGCGAAGCCCTCTGCCTTCACGAGTGAGAAGAAGCGCTCGCGTGATGTGGCATCCATCACCTTCGCGACATCCGCGAAACGAACCGCGGCACTGCTTGTGCGCTCTTCGACACCAGGGGATGATGCCAGTAGTGTGGCCGCGGCGACCTGATCGATGTGTCGCATGGCGATGGCGGGCTCGCCGTAACGGGCAAAGATGGTCTCGCCCTGCTCGGTGAGCTTGAAGCGTCCGTCAACGGAGTGCGGCGGCTGCGCCAGGATCGCGGAGTTCGCTGGCCCACCGCCACGGCCGAGAGCACCGCCGCGACCATGGAACTGGGTCAGCTCGATGCCGGCATCCTTCGCCCACAGCGCGATCTTCTCTTGCGCCTCGTAGAGCGCGAGAGTGGCGGCGACGGGGCCGACGTCCTTCGATGAGTCGGAGTAGCCGAGCATGACCTCGAAGCGGTTTCCCGTCTCGACAAGGCGCGCCTGGAACTCCGGGAAAGTGACGACCTCGGCGAGGATTCCGGGGGCTGCCTGCAGGTCAGCGAAGGTCTCGAACAGCGGCACGACGTCGAGAGCGGGAACATCATCGCCGAGCGCATAGCGGGCGAGGCGGTGGACGTTGGCGAGGTCGGCTGCCGATGTCGTGAACGATACGACGTAGCGGCCCGCAGCACGAAGACCATAGGTGTGCTGGATATCGGAGACCGCGCGGAAGACCTCGAGGACCTCCTCGGTCCGCTCGCTGAGCGCGCCGCCGGCGTCGAGCTCGGCCAGAGCCTCACGATGCACCTGCGAGTGCTGGCGGACCTCGAGCTCGGTGAGGTGGAAGCCGTAGGTCTCGACCTGCCAGATCAGATGCTGGATGCCACCGAATGCGTGGCGCTTCGCACCGGATGCCGCCAGCGAATCCTGCACTGCGCGCAGGTCGGCGAGTAGCTCTTCTGGTGCGCTGTATCCGCCGTCCAGTTTGAGGCGGGTCTCAGCGACGCGTCGCGCGAGGGCCAGCAGCACACGACGATGCGGTTCCTCTGGGGAGCGTGCGGCGATCTCCGCGGCGGTGGTCTCGTCGGATGCAGAGAACGCCTCCCAGAGCGCGACAACCGCGTTGCTCGGCGGAGTGCCTTCCGCGTCGAGCGTCAGTCCGCGGCCGATGCGCTCGATCGCGCGTTCCAGACCGCGAAGCACGTGGTCAGAGGCGATCTGTGCTGCGTCGCGAGTGACGGATGCCGTCACGAACGGGTTGCCGTCGCGGTCACCGCCGACCCAAGAGCCGATCCGCACGAATGCCGGGACAACCGGGGCGCTCGCGCCGGACTCCTCGCCGCGGAGGGCATCGTCAATACGGCGGTAGACGTGCGGGACGGTGGTGAAGAGTGTCTCGTCGAACACTGACATCACCGTGCGCACCTCGTCGGTGGGCGAAGGCTTGCTCGAGCGCAAGGGCGCGGTGCGCCACAGCGTGTCGACTTCTTCCAGCATCCGGCGATGTGCGCGGTGCTGTTCGGCTCCGCCATCGCTTGTGCCATCGTGCTGTGTCAGCAGTTCAGACAGGCGACGGATGCTGGCAGACACCGCCCGGCGGCGGGCCTCGGTGGGGTGCGCCGTGAAGACCGGGTGGAAGCGCAAGCCTTCGAGTCGACGCTGTGCTTCGTCATCGCCGACTTCACGCCGCAGCTGCGCGTATGCGGTGGCGACCGTGTCTGCGGCTCCCTCGCGGCCGGGGCGGCCTGCGCGCTCGCGGAGGATGCGCACGCGCTGGTGCTCCTCAGCGAGGTTCACCAGGTGGAAGTAGCAGGTGAACGCGCGAGCAACTTCATCAGCGCGCGCGACCGTGAATGAGTCAGCGATTTCGGTGGCGCGCTCGAACGCGTGAGTGCTCTCTTCGTCGTATGCCTGGATTGTCGCCAGGCGTAGGCGTTCGACGTCTTCGAACAGGCCGGGGCTGCCGCATTCGCGCAGCACCTGGCCGAGAAGGGCGCCGAGCATGCGGACATCCGCACGCATCTCGTCGGGAATCCCGCGTCCGGCTTCGAAACGGCCGATGACGCGGATGGCCTCTGTGTTGGTGGGCTCGGGGGTCACCACTCGAGGTTATCCCCGGGCGAGGGGCGTTCCTGACCACGTGACTGCCCGAAAAGGCGCGAGCGGCGGGCATAGCATGGGGGAGATGTCTGAATCGAGAAACCTTCTGCGCACCCAGCAGTTTCCCGCGGTGCTGCTGCTCCTTGCCGCCGCGCTCGGGCTGCTTCTTGCGAACCTGCCGACTTTCGGCCCGATCGATGCTGTGCTCGGGTTTCACATCGCGATCCCCGGGGTCGGGATTGATCTGTCTGTGGCGCACTGGATTTCAGACGGCCTGCTCGCGATCTTCTTCTTCGTCGTCGCGATGGAGCTGCAGTACGAGCTGACTCGCGGAGAGCTGAACTCCTTCCAGAAGGCGCTGCAGCCGGCGATCGCTGCCGCCGGCGGCGTGCTCGTCCCAATCGGCATCTACCTGATGATCGCTGGCGGCGAGCAGACCGCATCAGGCTGGCCGATCCCAACCGCGACCGATATCGCCTTCGCCCTCGGAGTGCTCGCGGTGTTCGGCAAGGGGCTGCCGCCGGCCGTGCGCGTCTTCCTTCTCGCGCTTGCCATCCTCGACGACATCATTGGCATCATTTTCATCGCGGTGCTCTTCGCGCACGACCTGAACTGGCTGTACCTCCTGCTCGCGGTGATCGGTGTGGCACTCTTCGCGGTGCTATCGAGGATGCTTCCGACCGAGCGATCTTGGATCGTCGTGGTGGCGATGGTCATCGTGGGTGTGTTGGTGTGGGGGCTCGTTCTTCTCTCCGGCATCCACGCCACCATCGCCGGGGTGATGCTGGGGCTCGCTATGGCGCAGTCGCCGGCGATGCCCACTCGTTACGCTCTTGACCCCTGGGTGAATGGCGCGATCCTGCCGATTTTCGCTTTCGCTGCGGCGTTCGTCGTGATTCCGGCCCTCGCGCCGTCGGAGCTTTCACCGGCATTCTTCGGCATCGCCGTGGCACTCCCGGTCGGCAAGATCATCGGAATCACGCTGTTCGGCTGGATCGCGATCCGGATCGGCTCCCGGGGTCGCAAATCTGAGCTGCAGGTCTTGGATCTGGTCGCGGCAGGAACTCTGGGCGGTATCGGATTCACCGTCTCGCTGCTGCTGGCTAACCTCGCGTTTGCGAACGATGCAGGCACCAAGGACCAGGCGATTCTCGGTGTGCTCGTCGGCTCGCTGATCGCGCTGCTGCTATCGGCGGTCATCGTGTCCTCGCGCGCCGCGTGGCATCGCCGAGTGACGGCCGCGAGTTCCTGAGCGTTCTGAGGGGGAACGATGGCCGAGAATCCTGACGCGCTGCGTGAAGCGGCCGAAACCATGCGGGCAGTACGGGAGCGGTGCGTGTGGTCGCAGCAGATCACACACCGTGACCTTGTGCCGTACCTGATCGAAGAATCGCACGAGGTCATCGATGCCGTGGAGAACGGCACTCGCGCAGACCTGCGTGAAGAACTCGGTGATCTGCTCTGGCAGGTGCTGTTCCATGCGGCGATCGCCGCTCAAGATCCGGACGATCCGTTCGACATCGACGACGTCGCAGATACTCTCACCGAGAAGATGGTGCGCAGGCACCCTCACGTGTTCGCCGACGCGGTCGCGAACACGCCGGAAGAGGTTTTGGTGCACTGGAATGCGGCCAAGGCCGCCGAGAAGCGCTCGCGGCAGAGTGTGTTGGACGGCGTGCCGCGTGGAATGCCTGCACTCGCGCTCGCCCAGAAGCTCGTGGGCCGTGCCGCCCCTGTGCTTCCGGCGACGGAGCCTGTCGAAGGGGCCGTGCCCGCATCCGAAGCCGAACTCGGCGACGCGCTGCTCGCACTGGTCACGCACGCCCGAGCCAACGGCTGGGATGCCGAGCGTGCTCTTCGCGAGCGACTGCGGTTGCTGGAGACAGAGGTCCGCGCGGTCGAGGTCGGCTGAAGACCTGGAAAGATAGACACGTGGCTACTGTGAACCCGCCGCGCGGCATGCGCGACATCCTCCCCGCCGACAAGGCACGCCGTGAGCGTGTGCTCTCCGTCATCCGTAGGCGCTACCGCGCTCATGGCTTTGATGAGATCGAAACACCGGCGCTGGAGGAATACTCGCGTCTACACGCGGGTATCGGTGGCGACAACGAGAAGCTGGCATACAACGTTCTGCGTCGAGGGCTGGATGCTGAGGCGGTCCGCGCGGCAGCCGATGATCCTGCGGCACTCTCTGATCTCGGACTCCGTTATGACTTGACGGTTCCGCTTGCCCGCTTCTATGCGAGCAACCGTGCCCAGCTGCCCGGGGTCTTCCGGGCGATCCAGATCGGCCCGGTCTGGCGTGCGGAGCGCCCGCAGAAGGGTCGCTATCGCCAGTTCATGCAGTGCGACATCGACATCATTGGCGATGACTCCTCACGAGCTGAGGCTGAGTTGATGGTTGCCTCGCTCGACGCCGTCGACGCGCTGGGCCTTGAGGGTGCGACGGTGCGGATCAATGATCGCCGCGTGCTCGATTGGATGCTTGACACCTTCGGCTTCACCGCGCCAGAGCGCCCGGGTGTGCTGATCACGATCGACAAGCTCGACAAGATCGGCCCGGCCGGCGTTGCGAAAGAGTTGCGGGAACGGGGATCGGATGCCGCCGCTGTTGACGCCTTCGAAGCGTTCTTGAATCGCCCGCAGACCATGGAGTACAACCCGTACGGTGAACGGCAGATCCGCAAGGCGCTGCCGGAGCACGCGCCGGACGAGATCGTCGCGCACCTGGTCGGTATTGGTGAGGCTGCTGCGGCAGGTCGGGCGATCGAAGGCGACATCCCGTTGACGTTCGATCCTTTCCTTGTCCGAGGCATGGGCTACTACACGGGTACGATCTTCGAGCTTGCGCACCCGTCCGTCGACTACTCGCTTGGCGGCGGCGGGCGCTATGACGGCATGATCGGTCGATTCCTTGGACAGCAGGTCTCTGCGGTCGGCTTCTCCCTCGGGTTCGAGCGACTCGTCGATCTCGTCGCCGAAGAGGCCGGCGACGCTGCGCGTGCGGTTGTGCTCGTGCACGATGCTGACGTTCCGGTCTCCGAACTCATCGCGCACAAGGCCGAGTTCATCGGGCAGGGTGTCCGCGTGCGCCTGGAGCGCCGGGTGAAGAACTTCAAGGCTTTGCTCGAACGCTCTGCGGCAGACGGCTACACGGCGTTCGTTGCAGTTTCCGCAGGCGCCGAGCCGGGCACGCTGGAGATCAAGCCGCTGAGCTGAGCAATTCTGTCGACCGAGTACACCTGTCGGCCGACAATCGCACCTGTCTGTCGAAATCCGGGTGTTCTGACCGGCATCCGTGGAAATCCACCGACAGGTGTGCCGACGTTCACGCTGTGTTCACGGGC
Organism: Microbacterium sp. Y356; assembly: GCF_059445355.1. Taxonomy (NCBI): domain Bacteria; kingdom Bacillati; phylum Actinomycetota; class Actinomycetes; order Micrococcales; family Microbacteriaceae; genus Microbacterium; species Microbacterium sp. Y356. The sequence continues at coordinate 661,711 of NZ_JCAIUE010000001.1, read as the reverse complement.
GCGCGATCCAATGGGGTCATGACTCGGGTCCGCGCTGCCCTCGTCGCGGGAGCAGCCTTCGCTGCCGTCGCGCTCGGGGGCAGCGCACTGCTCACCCGCCAAGCCGCGATTGCGCGTCGGCGCATCGGCAAGCCGCTCGGCGAGGACTCTCTGGATGCTGATCGGCTATGGACGCGCTCGCTGAGCGGGTCGCCGGTGGAGTTGCTGCTGCTCGGCGACTCGCTGGCGGCAGGGCTCGGCGCCAAGCACCGCAAAGAGACCCTCGGTGGCCGGATCGCAAAGGCCACAGCCAAGCGGATGCAGCGCCCAGTGCGGCTGCGCACCGCCGCTGTGGTCGGCTCGGAATCATCGGCGCTCGCCAGCCAGCTCGACTCCCTCCCTGACGACTACCGCGCTGACGTGGCGGTGATCGTCGTCGGCGGCAACGACGTCACGCACCTGATTCCGCCCGGCGCTGCCGGCGAGTGCCTGGAGCAGGCGATCCTGCGACTTCAGGCATCGGGTACCTCGGTCGTGATCGGCACCTGCCCTGACCTCGGCACCCTGCAGCCCGTGCCGCAGCCGTTGCGCGCGCTGCTGTCACGGATGTCGCGACGCCTCGCTCTCGAACAGACGAAAGTCGCGTGGCGTACGGGTGCGGTGCCGGTCGACCTGCGTGAGGCGGTGGGACCCGCCTTTCGCGAGCAATCCGAGGAGATGTTCAGCCTTGACCGCTTCCACCCCAGTGCCGCCGGCTATCGCCGTACGGCCGAGGCACTGCTGCCGGCGGTGGTCATGGCGCTGGAGTCTCAGCCGCGGCATCTTCAGAAGGTGCTTCTCCCGAGCTGAACGACGCTGCCCATTCCTCGACGCGTCTTGCGCTCTCGGCCGGAGACAAGTCCTCGACGCGACTCATCAGTGACCAGCGCACGCCGAACGGATCGCGGATGCTCGCGAAGCGATCGCCGGAGACGAATTCAGATACCGGTTCACGCACCTGAGCGCCAGCGGCCACAGCGCGGTCGAGGACGGCGTCGACATCGGTGACGTAGAGGCCGAGCGAATAGCAGTCGTCGTCGCCGGCAGGAGGCGGCACGAGCTTGTAATCCGCGTTGGGCTCGCCGATCTGGAGCAGTCCGAGCCCGAAGTCGAGATCAGCGTGGACGACGACTCCGCCCATCTCTGTGATGTCGATGACCGTTGCACCGAAGACATCGCGGTAGAAATTGACCGCTTCGGCGGCTCCTTGGATCGCGAGAAAGGGAGTCAGAGAAGTCGCGTTGTTCGGGCGTCCGTGCGTGGTGTGAGTGCCGGTGAGGCCTGATGTCGTGTTCATGACTTCACGCTACGGAGCATGGCCTGTGCTGCGCTTGGAGAATCGCGACACGATGTCGGGTGCAATGACTATCGTCAGAGAGTGATCGATGCTTGGCGGGGAATTCTGTACCCGGCGCGGATGCCGGAGTTTCACCGATTGCTGCCGCCGGCGGAGGCTGCTGAGCTTGTCGAATGGTTCTGGATTCCGGAGTGGAACATCGAACCGGGGCGCACGTCGCGCCAGCACGTCGTTGCCTATCCCGCACTCAACCTCGTCGTGGATCCTGACGGTGTCGAGCTCACTGGCGCATCGACCCGCGCATCGCATCGCGATCTGACCGGTCGCGGGTGGGCCGTCGGAGCGCTGCTGAAGCCGGCATCCGTCGCTGCGCTCCTTGACGACCCATCCGCACTCCGCGACGACTCGACCGGCTTCGATGCACCTGATCTGCACCGCGTTGTATCGCAGGCAATGGACAAGGGCGGGAGCGCGAGCCGAGCTCACGCGGCGGCGGCATACGCGGCCTGGCTCGTCGAGCGCGTCGGAGAGATCAGTCCGCTCGCGCGCCAGGCCAATGAGATGTCCACCCTGCTGATGGCCGATTCCACGATCACCCGGGCCGAGGAAGCCGCGGTGCGGCTATCGATATCTGTGCGCACCCTGCAACGCCTCGCCCATCGGCATGTCGGCCTGCCGCCGGCAGCGATGATCAGGCGACGGCGGCTGCAAGAGGCGGCCGAGCGCGTGCGGGAGCAGCCGGAAACCGACCTGTCGACGATCGCGGCTGAACTCGGTTACGCCGACCACGCTCACCTGACGAACGACTTTCGAACGGTGCTGGGAATCGCGCCGCATGCGTACCGCAGTGCGGAGGAGCACGAGCATGGCGGCGAATCCTGAGGAGGTTTGAACCGAGCGGCCTCATTGGCGTGAAAGCACACCGAAATCATCACCGTGCGTCCTGGTTTAATCTGGAGATCCGCCGGGCCGCAGGCGGACGGACAGGGGATGGCCCAGTGAACATCGCGCACCCGATTGACCTCGCGACGTGGCCGCGACGCGAGCACTTCGAGCACTATCGCGATCGAGTGCCGTGCACCTACGCGGTGACGGTCGAAGTCGACGTGACAGAAATGGTGGCCGCGCTGCGCGACAGTGAGCGGAAGACTTACATTGCGCAGGTCTGGGCGCTCGCTGCGATTGTCAACAGGCACGCCGAGTTCCGGATGACGCTCACCGATGATGGGAAGCCCGCGATTTGGGAGGTGCTGCATCCGGCGTTCACCGTGTTCAATTCGGAGCGGGAGACGTTCGCGTGTGTGTGGTCGGCGTTCGACACCGACTTCGGGCGGTTCCACGACGTGGCCGCGCCGCTGCTGGAGACGCACAGAAGCGCGACGAGTTTCTTTCCACAGGGAGATGCGCCGGCGAACACTTTCGACGTGTCGAGCCTCCCGTGGACGCAGTTCACCGGCTTCTCGTTGCAGATCGACGGCGGGTCGAACCACCTCCTGCCGATATTCACGCTCGGCCGCTATTTCGAGCACGACGGCCGCACGTTCCTGCCACTGGCGATTCAAATGAATCATGCCGCCGCCGATGGGTTTCACACCGCGCGTCTGATCGAAGAGTTCACAGCGCTCGTCGGTGACCCGAGCTGGCTCGGCTCCGCAGCGCCCTGATACGAAGCATCCGGTACAGCACCCCGATGATCACCACTGCCGTGCCGACGAGCGACGCCACAACAGGCAGAGTGTTCACCAGCACGAGGCAGCCAAGTGCGCCGATGACCGGAATGAATCGCGGATAGCGGCGCGCCGCGCGCTGCTGCCGGAACGCCGAGGCATTGGCAATCAGGTAGTACAGCAGCACACCGAACGAAGAGAATCCGATCGCACCCCGAAGGTCCGCGACGAGCACGATCCCGATGACGATCAGGGCGATGACGATCTCTGCGCGATACGGCACCTGCCAGCGGGGGTGGACGATGGCGAGGAAGCGGGGCAGATCAGACTCTCTGGCCATCGCCAGCGTCGTCCGCCCAGTTCCGGTGAGCAAAGCCAGTAGTGCGCCGAGGGATGCCGCAGCCGCTGCCACGCGCACGACCGGCGCCATGGCAGACCAGCCGGCGGAATCCACGACAGCCGCTAGCGGTGCGGCGCTCGTCGTCGCATCCGCACCGAGCGTGAGAACCACGACGATCGCGATCAGGACATAGACGATCAGAGCTCCGGAGAGGGCAATCGCGATAGCTCGCGGAATGTTCCGGGCGGGATTGGTCACGTCTTCGCCCATTGTCGCTATGCGGGCGTAGCCGGCGAACGCGAAGAACAGCAGGCCCGCGCCCTGCAGCACGCCGTAGAGGGTGACATCTGGCAGAGGCGCAGGTACGGCGGAGGGAGCCGCCGTGAATCCCGCTGCCGCGACGATGGTCAGACCCAACAGTGAGGCGACGACCAAGATGCGGGTGAGAAGAGCCGTGCGTGTGACCCCGAAGCAGTTCACGGTGGCGAGCGCCGCGACGGCGATGATCGCGACCGGGATCTGCCATCCTTCGGGGGCGGCGTAGGCGGCGAACGTCATCGCCATTGCGGCGCAGCTTGCGACCTTGCCGATGACGAAACACCAGCCAGCTATGAAGCCCCACCAGGGGCCGATTTCCGCGCGGGCGTACGCGTAGGTGCCTCCCGCGACCGGATGCACCGCGGCCAGCTGGGCGGAGGAGGCGGCGTTGCAGTATGCGACGACCGCGGCGATCGCGAGTGCTGCGAGCAGTCCGGAACCGGCGACCTCGATCGCCGGGCCCCACACTGAGAAGACACCCGCACCGATCATCGAGCCGAGGCCAATGGCGACGGCATCGGTGAGTGTCAGGCGACGAGCGAGTTCCATCCGGTCATCGTGACATGCAGCGGTGAACGGCTGGTGCTCAACTCTGGCGAGCCGCGGTGACGCGCTTCTTCTCGCGGATGTATACCTCACGGCGTACCTTGGCCACGACATCGCCGTCGCGGTCGGTGATCACGGTCTCGAACCACTCCAGAACCTTCGCGCCGCCTTTGGCGCGTTCGCGGAGCTCGGCAGCTTTCTCTTGCGAAACGTGAAAATGCGCGGTCAACACTCCGCGTCCCGGCTTGATGAACTCGATTTCGCCGCGGGTATCCCACACGACGAAATTACGGCCGAGCTGGTGCATCACGAGCATGAAGAAGTACGGGTCGGTCATTGCCGACATCGACCCGCCGAATGCGGTCTTCACGAAGTTGCGGGTGATGAGGTTCACGTGCAGTTCGACGGTGGCGTGTGTCCAGTCGTGACTGAAGCGGCGGATGCGGATGCCGCTGAAGAAGTTCGGAGCCCACAGGCTCATTCCGGTCGCAAGGCGTCGGGGAGTGATCTTCATCTCGCCAGTGTGGCGGAGAGCGCACGGCGCGACAAAGTAGATGGAGGGTTGTGACAGTTGTTCTAGTTGAACTAGAATTAGTATAAGTTCGGATGGAAGGGAGAACGATGCTGATCAAGATCGACGTTGAGAGCTCCCGACCACTTTTTGACCAGGTCGCCGCATCCGTGCGCACGGATATCGTCGCCGGGCGCCTCGCCCCAGGAGATCGACTACCTGCAGCCCGTGAGGTTGCTGAGGCGCTCGAGATCAACCTGCACACCGTGTTGCGCGCGTACCAGCAGTTGCGCGATGAGGGGCTCGTGGATCTTCGTCGGGGGAGGGGCGCTGTCATCTCGGCATCCGCCGGTCCGCTCGCCGAACTGTCACACGACATCACGACCCTCGTATCCCGCGCCGCAGCCCTCGGGGTGTCACCGACCACTCTTGCCGCTCTCATCAAGGAGACTCCCGCATGACTGACGACGTCCGCAAAGCCCGCGCCGCCTTCCTTTGGGTCGGAGTGATCGTGCCGCTGGCGCTCATCGTCCTGGCCACGGTAGTGATCGCCACATGGCTTCCGCAGATCCCCGAGCCGGCGGCTACGCATTGGGGCACCGATGGTGCCGATGGGTTCGGCCCAGGGTGGACCTACCTCGTGATGCCCATCGGTATCGGCGGTGGCATGATCGTACTTTTCGCGGCAATGGCACTGTTCTCCCATCGCCTTCCGTCGAGCGGCCCTCCGCGCACGCAACCTTGGTCGCCCACGGCGAGATTTCTCGGTGGGGTGAACCTCGGCACCGCAGGCATGATCTCGCTGCTTTCGGTGGTGAGCGTCGGAGTGCAGCGCGGACTGTCGGATGCTGCAGACGCTCCCGGCATCGGCTTGTGGATCGTGCTCGGATTCGTCGTGCTCGTCGGCTTCACAGCGCTGGGTTGGTTCCTGCAACCGAAGGCGCCCCACCCAGCCGCGCAGAACGGAACCGCTGCGGAGCGGATTCCTCTCGCTGGCGGGGAGAAGATCGCCTGGGTCGGCACAGCGAACATGAGCCGGATCGGCGTCGTGGTGCTCCTCGCCGCCGTCGCGTTCCTGGCCATCAGGGCCGCGATGTTGATCGCCGAGGGTGACGCTGGTTGGTGGATCTATGGTGTCGCCACGGTCGTGATCGCGCTACTCGTCAGCAGCACCCTGACCTTCCGCGTGCGCGTGAACGGCCACGGTCTGTCTGCACGCTCACTGCTGGGCTGGCCGCGCACTCAGATCCCACTCTCTGACATCGAGAGGGTCGAGACAGTCGAGGTTGATCCGTTCCGCGAGTTCGGCGGCTGGGGATGGCGGCTGGGGTTAGACGGGCGTCGCGGCATCGTGCTGCGCGTTGGCGAAGCCCTGCAGATCACACAAACCAGCGGACGCGTGTTCGTCGTCACCCTCGACGGGGCATCACGGGCCGCTGCCGTACTCGAAACTCTCCGCGCCGAACCGACATCTTCGATGAACAAGGGAAGCTCATGACTCGCATCCGCCCGATCGCCACAATCGCCTTCGTTGTCCTTGCACTGGGGCTCGCCTGGCTCGTTGCCTTGCCGCTGTGGCTCGATGGTGGGCTCGCGAGCCCACTGGCCGGTGGCCTCATCCAGGTGATGATGTTCACCCCGGCGATCGCGGTGCTGATCGTCATGCTCGTGCTGCGCCCGATCCCGAAGGGGGAGCGGCTGCGCTTTCTGGGCATCTGGCCGCTACGCCCCGCCAAGCGAGTGGTCTGGATGATGGTGCTCGGACTATTCGGACCCGTCGTCGTGATCGTCGCGAGCATCGCCGTCGCCGCTCTGTGCGGCTGGGTCACGCTGGACCTCATTCACTTCTCCGGCTTTGCTGAGCAGCTAGCAGCGAGCCTTCCTGCCGGCGTCGAGGCGCCGCCGGCGATCGTCATCATCCTTTCCCAGCTCGTCGCGATCCCGTTCGCCGCCGCGACGATCAATGCCTTCTTCGCTTTCGGTGAAGAACTCGGCTGGCGTGGATTCCTCGTTCCGGCGCTGCGCCCGCTCGGCACCTGGCCCTCGCTGCTCATCAGCGGCGCGGTGTGGGGGCTGTGGCACTCGCCGGTCATCCTGCTCGGCTATAACTTCGGCCGTTTTGACATCACCGGTGTGCTGCTGATGATGGCTGGATGCGTCGCCTGGGGTGTGCTACTCGGCTGGTTGCGCCTGCGCTCGGCATCGCTGTGGCCGGCGGTCTTCGCGCACGGGGCAATGAATGCTGCTGCGGCGATGATCGGGCTGTTCTTCGCCGCCGGTACGACCTTCGATATGGCACTGGCGGGTCCGCTTGGCGTCGCCGGATGGATCACCTGCGCGATCGTCGTGGTCGTGCTGGTTCTCGCGGGGCAGTTCCGTCGTCAGCCGGAACTGGACGGTGCCGTCGGACGCATGCTATCGGCGCCACGCGACTGAGGGGCATTCCGCAGAGCCCTCTGGATGACTAGCTTTGGTCACACCGGGCTCAGGGAGGTCGCCATGGCACGCCCCGCATCATGCAGGTGGTTCGTCGCCTGCGCGATGACGCCGTTGCTGCTTCTCAGCGCGTGCGCACTGCCTGCCGAGGTCGACGCGCCGGACGAAGTGAGCGTTTCACTTGTCCAGGGCCGGACCGATATCGCCAGCGGACTTGTGGCGATGCGGGTGCAGAACGATGGCGGCGCGACCATTCATGTGCTGTCAGCGTCCTATATCGACCCGCGGCTTGCAGCGATCCCCGAATGGAACCGTGCGACCGACATTCCGCCAGGAGCCGCACGGGCTCTTCGCGTCGAGGTGCCTCCGCCCGACTGCGACGCAGACGTCGAGTCGATGCGTGGCACGGCGCGGCTGAGGTTCTCGACATCCGATGGTGACGCGGTCGCCGTCTACGACGTCACCGATCCGTTCGGCTTCGTATCCGCATATGTCGAGGCCGCGTGTTTTTCGGAGCAGCTCAGCGAGACGGCCACTATCGCGCTTGAGGGAGTGATGGTCGAGGCAAATGACGAGGGTGCCGTGCTCGAAGTGCGCGTCACTGCGAATTCTGAGGATGCCGTGGTGATCGAGTCCGTCGAGGGCACGGTGCTGCTCGCGCCGGATGGAGGCGAGGCGGCCTGGAATCCGCAGGTCACGATCGCTCCCGGAACGTCGGAGACGGTCGAACTTCGGGTGGTCCCCGCTCGCTGCGACCCGCATGCGGTCGCCGAAGACAAGGTCGGCACGCGCTTCCCGGCGATGGTCACGATTCTCACCGGCACTCCGCGGACCGGTGTATTCGTGATCGTCGCCGACGATTCCCAGCGCGCGGCGTTGTACGGCTACGTCACCAGACACTGTGCGATCGGGCCCTGAGCGAGATTTCACATCAGCCGTGTGAGCCCTTGACGGCGACAGGATGCCGGGGTTGGGTGGGACACATGACTGAACCAACCGCGGAGAACTGGCGCCTGACTGATGAGTTCCTCTCTGACGTGCTGGTCGGGCACGACCCAGCCCTGGAAGCGGCGCTCGCCGCGCAGCGCGACGCCGGTCTTCCCGACATCGAAGTCGCACCGGTCAGCGGCAAGCTGCTGAACCTCATCGCCCGGATCAGCGGTGCGCGCCGTGTGCTCGAAATCGGCACACTCGGCGGATACTCCACGATCTGGCTCGCACGCGCCGTCGGTGAAGGTGGAACTGTCACGAGCATCGAGGCGGAGTCTGGCAACGCAGCGATCGCCCGTGCCAGCATCGATGCGGCCGGCGTCGGCGATCGCGTCGCGATCCGAATCGGGCGTGCGGCAGACGTGCTGCCCACGCTCGAAGGATCCGAGCCGTTCGATCTTGTGTTCATCGACGCAGACAAAGAATCAAACACCATCTACCTCGACTGGGCAGCGCGTCTCGGTCGCACCGGCACAGTGGTCGTGCTCGACAACATCGGCCGCGAGGGTGAGATCGTGCGTGCAGACACCGCCGATCCGCGCGTCATCGGAACGCGCGAGGCGCTGCAGATGCTGGGCGAGGATCCGCGCTTCGACGCCACAGCGCTTCAGACGGTCGGAATCAAGGGCTGGGATGGCGTGGCACTCGCAATCGTCATGTGACGGACGGATGCCTCGGACTAGACTGAACAAGGATCGACGACGCTCCACAACCACCTTTTCTCTGAGCAAGGAGCACATACGTGGCACTCATTGAGGCTGTAGGCGCACGCGAGATTCTGGATTCACGCGGCAACCCAACCGTCGAGGTGGAGGTGCTCCTTGACGATGGCATCGTCCAGCGCGCGGCCGTCCCATCTGGCGCATCCACCGGCGCATTCGAAGCATACGAGCTCCGCGACGGTGACAAGAGCCGTTACGGCGGCAAGGGCGTCCTGAAGGCCGTCGAGGCCGTCATTGACGAGCTCGGACCGGCCATCGAGGGCGTTGAGGCAAGCGAACAGCGCATCATCGACGGAATCCTCAACGAGGTCGACGGCACCGAGAACAAGCAGCGCACCGGCGCAAACTCCATCCTTGGTGTCAGCCTCGCTGTTGCCAAGGCCGCCGCTGACAGCGCCGACCTTCCGCTGTACCGCTACCTTGGCGGCCCGAACGCGCACGTTCTTCCTGTGCCGCTGTTCAACGTCATCAACGGCGGCGAGCACGCTGACAATGGCATCGACATGCAGGAGTTCTTCCTCGCGCCGATCGGCGCGGAGAGCTACTCCGAGTCGCTGCGCTGGGGCGTGGAGACCTACCACGTGCTGCGCGGCGAGCTGAAGGCTGCTGGCTACGCCACTGGCCTCGGCGACGAGGGCGGCTTCGCCCCCGACCTGCCCAGCAACCGCGAGGGCTTGGACTTCCTGATCAAGGCGATCGAGAAGGCCGGCTTCACCCCGGGCAAGGACATCGCCCTCGGTCTTGACGTCGCAGCAACCGAGTTCTACAAGGATGGCGTCTACCGCCTCGACAACAAGGACTGGACCGGCCCTGAGCTGATCGAGTACTACGTCGGCCTGGTCAACGACTTCCCGATCGTCACGATTGAAGACGCGCTCGCGGAGGACGACTGGGACAACTGGAAGCTCCTCACCGATGCCCTCGGCTCGAAGGTGCAGCTCGTTGGCGACGACCTGTTCGTCACCAACCCGGCACGTCTGGCCGACGGTATCAAGCGCGGCGTTGCCAACTCGCTGCTGGTCAAGGTCAACCAGATCGGCACGCTCACCGAGACGTTCGACGCGGTCAGCCTCGCTCAGCGCTCCGGCTACACGGCGATGCTCTCGCACCGCTCCGGCGAGACCGAAGACACCACCATTGCTGACCTCGCCGTCGCGACCAACGCCGGTCAGATCAAGACTGGCGCGCCCGCGCGCAGCGAGCGCGTCGCGAAGTACAATCAGCTTCTGCGCATCGAGGAAGACCTCGCTGAGGCCGCGGTGTTCGCCGGCCGTTCGGCGTTCCCCCGTTTCAAGGGCTGAACACTGACAGCACAGAGCGACTGAAGAACTGAGACGAGAAGGGGGAGCCATGACGAGACGTCCGGCTTCCTCTTCTCGATCACAGGTCCCTCGTTCACAGGACCCTCGTTCACAGGCATCTCGACCTCAGGTCGACGTGCGGGAATGGGCGTCTGGCATCCGCTTGTCGGGATTCATGGTCATCATGCTCTCGCTCGTTGTGCTGGGCGCATGGGTGCTCGTACCGACACTTGGTACCTACATCGATCAGCGACAGAAGATCGCTGCCCTCGAAGCATCCGTCCAGGTGAGCGCCGACGAGATTGATGCGCTCGAGCAGGAGCGCGACCGCTGGGAAGATCCGGCATACATCACCACTCAGGCGCGCGAGCGCCTCTATTACGTCAAGCCCGGGGAAGTGGTCTACCTCGTCGACAATGACCTCGACCCGGCGGCCCTGCCGCAGGAACAAGCACCGGTGAGCGATGAGCTCACGCAGACGCCCGCCGACTGGATGCCGCAGCTTCTGCGCACGATCGCAGGGGCCGGTCTTGCCCAGACCGCCAGCGAGGCTCCGTAGGGTTTCCACAGGATCACCTCCCGTAGGCTTGGACCGTGACGACACCACCTTTTGCCCCTCCCACATCTGCCGAGATCGACGTCGTATCAGCGCAGCTCGGCAGGCAGGCACGTGGCGTCATTGGCATCGCTGCGCGCTGCGTCTGCGGCAACCCCACCGTCGTCGCCACCAGCCCGCGTCTGCCAGACGGCTCGCCGTTTCCGACGTTCTATTACCTGACTCATCCGGCCGCGACCGCCGCGATGTCGACGCTTGAGGCCACACTGGTGATGCCTGAACTCGCAAGTCTCCTCGCCGAGGATGAGTCTGTCGCGGCCGCGTACCACGCCGCGCACGAGGCGTATCAGGCAGATCGTGCGCAGTTCGGTGAGGTGCCCGAGATCGATGGCATCTCCGCCGGTGGCATGCCCACTCGCGTGAAGTGCCTGCATGCACTGGCCGGACACGCGCTCGCCGCGGGTCGTGGAGTGAACCCGATCGGTGATGCCGCGCTCGAGCGTTCCTCGTGGTCTCCTGAGCGCTGCCAGTGCGATGAGCCAGGGGCAGCGATCACATGACGCTGATGCGGATGCTGCGTGGCACCGTCGCGATTGCGGCGGTGGCGGCATCCGTCATGCTCACCGGGGCCACGGCCGCCCCGACTCCAGACCCGACGCCGACGCCGACCGCGACTCCGACACCGACCCCAACAGCCACGCCACCTCCTGTCGCTGACGATCCGTCCGACCCGGTGCGCGCCAAGGAGTATTGGCTCGACGGCGCCGGCATCCGTCAGGCCTGGCATACGACGCGCGGCAAGGGTGTGACGATCGCGATCATCGACACCGGCGTCGGCAAGGTGCCGCTCACGTTCGGTGAAGCTGTCGTCGGCGGTACGGACGTGTCCGGAAGCGGTACGCCAGACGGACGCTCGCCCGTCGGCGCCGTAGACCCCGACCACGGATCCTGGGTCGCGTCGCTTGCGGCTGGCCGAGGCAAAAGCGACGGCACCGGAATGATCGGCGTCGCACCCGAGGCGAATCTGCTCTCGGTCTCGGTGGGATTCGGCGACGCAGCTGCCGTGCCGTTCGTCGAACAGGTTGCCAACGGCATCCGCTGGGCCGTCGACCACGGCGCCGACGTCATCAACATGTCTTTCACGACGAACACGTTGGACTGGGACAAGAGTTGGGACGAGGCGTTCATGTATGCCTACGAACACGATGTCGTCGTCGTGGTCGCGGCAGGCAACCGCGGTAGCGGCACCTCGGTCGTCGGCGCCCCCGCCACCATTCCCGGTGTGCTCACCGTCGGCGGTGTCGATCAGACCGGCACCGCAAGTCGTGAGGCATCCACTCAGGGCATCACGATCGGCATCTCCGCGCCCAGCGAAGGATTGCTCGGCATCTCCGCAGACGGCACTCTGAAGCCGTGGTGGGACGGCACGAGTGGCGCCGCACCGATCGTGGCTGGTGCGGTCGCGCTGGTCCGGGCTGCGCACCCCGAATTGGATGCCGCCAACGTGATCAACCGCATCATCAAGACGGCGATCCAGGTGGAAGAGATCACGGAAGTTCCGGACCCGAACTACGGCTACGGGCTGCTGGACGCATCTGCCGCGGTCTCAGCATCCGTGCCGCTCGTGGACGCGAACCCGATGGGAGACCTGGCAGAGTGGATCCGGCTGTTCCGCCGCGCGGATGCAGAACCACTGCCAGATCCGGAGATTACACCGGTCCAGATCGAGGCGTTGCCAGCGGCTGAGCCGCCCACAGAGCCGGGTTCTCCACTACTCCCGAGTGCTGAATCACTGCGATACGGTACCCTGCCGCTGATTGCACTCACTGTGCCTGGTATTCTACTAGGGCTAGGCGTCACCGCAGCTGCCCGGCTCATCCGATCGGCGCGCGATAAGCGCACGCCAGCAGCCTGACTAGGAGTTATCCCTCTGTGCCTGAGAACAGCACTGTGCCCAAGATTCTGATCGTCGGTGGCGGCTACGCGGGTTTCTATACAGCGTGGAAGCTCGAGAAGCAGCTCCGCAAGCGTGAAGCCGAAGTGACCATGGTCGATCCGCTTCCGTACATGACTTACCTGCCCTTCCTTCCAGAGGTCGCAGCGGGATCGATCGAACCGCGGCACGCGGTGGTTGCCACGCGCCGCCACCTCAAGCGCACGAACGTGATCGCTGCGAAGGTCACCAAGATCGATCACGCGAACAAGGTCGCCACCATCACGCCCGCCGTGGGCGAGGCGTACGAGTTCGAGTACGACCAGATCGTGGTCACCGCAGGGTCCGTCTCTCGCACCTTCCCGATCCCCGGTATCGCCGACAACGCGATCGGCATGAAGTCGATCGAAGAGGCCGTCTGGGTTCGCGACAAGGTGCTGTCGAACTTCGACAAGGCCGCTTCCCTTCCGGCCGGTCCTGAGCGTGAGCGCCTGCTGACCGTCGTCGTCGTCGGTGGTGGCTTTGCCGGAATCGAGACGTTCGCCGAGCTGCGTTCCTTCTCGTCTGCTCTTCTCAAGCGCTACCCGCAGCTCACCTTCGAGGAGACGCACTTCCACCTCGTCGAGGCCATGGGTCGCATCATGCCCGAGGTTTCGCAGCAGACCAGCGAATGGGTGCTCAAGGACCTGGCCAAGCGCGGAGCCAACGTGCATCTGGACACCCAGGTGACCGGCGCCGTCGGCGGCAACGTTCAGCTCTCCACCGGCGAGGTCATCCCGAGCGACATCATCGTGTGGACGGCTGGTGTCATGGCCAACCCGCAGGTGGTGCGCGCTGGCGACCTGCCCACCGAAGAGCGCGGTCGCATCCGTGCCGAGGCCACGCTGCGCGTCATCGACGCTGACGGCAACGTCGTCGAAGGCGCGTGGACCGCTGGTGACGTCTCGGCTGTTCCCGATCTGACCGGCGGCGGCGTCGGTGGCTTCTGCGTCCCCAACGCACAGCACGCCGTGCGCCAGGCCAAGCGCCTCGCGAAGAACCTCATCGCTGTTCTTCGCGGCGAAGAGCCGGTGAACTACGTGCACAAGAACCTCGGCGCTGTCGCAGGCCTCGGCCTCGGCACCGGAGTCTTCCAGTCCGGGAAGTTCGCGCTCAAGGGCTTCCTTGCCTGGGTCGCACACCGTGGCTACCACGGCCTGGCAATGCCTACGTGGGAGCGCAAGTTCCGCGTGCTCTGGGGCTGGTGGAACAACCTGTGGCTCGATCGCGACATCGTGAACCTTGAGAAGGTTCAGGAGCCGCGCGCCTTCTTCGAAGAATTTGCCTCGCGTCCTCGTCCTGCAGCGGATGCTACGCCCGCAGCTGTTGCGAAGCCTGCCGAGGTCAAGCCTGCAGAGGTCAAGACCGACGCAAAGCCTGTCGTAGCAGAGGCACCTGTCGCCAAGAAGCCTGCTGTGAAGAAGGCCCCGGCCAAGAAGGTCGTCGCTGACAACGCCGCCGCCTCGACAGCTGAGAAGGCTGCGCCGGCGAAGAAGGCTCCCGCCGCGAAGTAGCTTCGAAAACACCGTAGCTTCGAAAACACAGAATCCGCCCTTCCCTGCACGTGGGAAGGGCGGATTCTGTGTTCTCGGCCGCGTTGAGTCTCGATGCCCACCATCAGAGACTTCGAGATTCTGTGGAATCTTGTCCACGAAGACGAAGCTCCTTGAGCATCCGTCTCGACCTTGACGAATATCGTCGGATCCCGCACGAAATCAACATGGGCACTGCCATCGTCGGTAACGTGAAGTCCACATAGCTCCAGCAAGGGGATCCAATGCCTGTGACCGCTGTACTTGTCGACATCGTCGTGATGGCGCTCGCGACAATCGTCTTCATGGTCATCCTGGCCGCGTTTGTCAGACGGATCCTCGGCGCCCAGATCGGTATCGGACGCATCATCATCGCCGGGTTCCTCGGCCTCGGTGCCGAGATCGGATTCGAGTCGCAGTTCGTCTGGAATCAGCAGGCTTACACGCCAGCGCTACTTCCGGTCCAACTCGGAATCATCATGCTCGTCGCGGTCGCGTTCCTCGTCGTTGCGGAGTTGCTCGTTCCTGCAGGATCGATTCCCCGCCCGGACGACTGGATCCCGAGCATGCGGCGACGGTCCCAACGCACAAAACGGTACGTGCAGATCACTAGGATCGCACTGCGCACGGGTCTGCTGCCGTTCAAACCGAACACCGACCCCTCCTCGAGGGGCTCGGCGGAACGGCGGCGACAGGCTGCCGCCCTGCGCGCTGCCCTCGAGGAGGCCGGTGGTGCTTTCGTCAAGCTCGGCCAGGTGCTCTCGACCCGCAGCGACCTGTTGCCGGTGGAATTTTTGGCTGAACTTTCGCAGTTGCAGCAACGGGTGCCCGCCGCAGAGTGGGATCCGATCCGGATGCTGCTAGAGACCGAGCTCGGCGGACCTGTCGAGACGTTCTTTGCATCATTCGAAGAGAAGCCGCTGGCCGCGGCATCCATCGGTCAGGTGCATCGCGCCACGCTCCTGAGCGGGGAGGCTGTCGCCGTCAAGGTGCAACGCCCCGGCATCATCCCGCTCATCGAACGCGACGTCGATATCCTCCTGCGCATCGCGAGGCAGCTGGAGTCCTCCACTCAATGGGCGAAAGACCTTGGCGTCGCCGAACTGGCGGGCGGGTTCGCCGCCAACCTGCGCGAAGAGGTGGACTACCTGGTCGAAGCATCCAACATGGCTGCCATGACGTATACGCAGCAAGCCCACCCCGCCGAGGAGCGACTGAGGATCCCCACCCACTATCCTCGACTGTGCACGAGTCGGGTTCTCGTGATGGAGCTCGTCATCGGGCGCACGCTCAGCGACGCCGACGCGCTCACGGAGATTTCGGATGCTGAGAGGGTACGTCAAGCCGCTCATCTGTTCCGCTCCACACTTACCCAGATCATGGACGACGGCGTCTTCCATGCCGATCTCCATCCCGGCAATGTCATGGTCACTCCCAGCGGCGGGCTCGTGCTGCTGGACTTCGGGTCGATCGGGCGTCTGGACACCGAGTTCCGTGAGCAGATCGGCAACGTTCTGCTCGCTTTCTACCGGAGCGACTCCAAGGCTTTCGCTGACGCACTGCTGGCATTCGTGGAGTTGCCTGACGAAGTGGACGAGTTCGCGTTGCGGCGCCAGATCGGCGTGTTCATGTCAACGAAGCTCGGACCCGGTTCCTCCATCGACGTCACGGTGTTCACCGAGATGATCCGGCTGCTCGCGACAAACCGCGTCGCACTGCCCGGCGAGCTTGCGGCATCGTTGCGCGCGATCGGCACGCTTGAGGGCACGCTGCGTCACCTCAGCCCGAGCTTCGACATGCTCGTGGAGGCCGGCGAGTTCGCCGAGGTACGCATCGCTGCGGCCCAGAGCCCCGACGGCATCCTCTCGACGGCGAAGACCGAGCTCGGCAACCTTCTGCCGCTCCTACGTCGTCTGCCTTCTCGCGTCGACCAGCTCACGGGCGTGCTCACGACCGGGCGCTTCGGCATGAACGTGCGAATGTTCGCAGACCGCCGCGATCGGGTGCTCGTCAGGGAACTCGTGAGCACCCTCGCGGTCACTTTCCTCGCGGGAGTGTTCGGCATCATGGCGGCGATGCTGCTGATCAGCGACGCGGGACCAGTGGTCACACCAAGCTTGACCCTGTTCCAGATCTTCGGATATCTTCTCGTCGTCGTTTCGGGAATGCTCACCCTCAAGGTCGTCTTCGACGTGTTCAGGCTGCGCCGCAACCCGTAGCGGCGAGCGAGTCGAAGCTGGGTTCTACCGGTGCCCCCACTGGGACTCGAACCCAGACTGTAGCGATTTTAAGTCGCCTTCCTCTGCCATTGGGATATGGGGGCGTGCATTGACCAGCCTATCTGCGCATGAGATCCCGTGACGTCGTAGGGTGGGGGAGTGCTCGACCTCACCGCGACATCGACGTCCGCAGACACCCGTTCCTGGGAGCATCCTGGCCGCTGGTGGCCGAGACTGACGGATGCCACCGCTCACCTCGCTGCGCCCGTTGCCGTCATCGATGTCGATGCGCTGCGTCACAACGCGATGGATCTGCTGGTGCGCTCCGGAGGCATCCCGATTCGTGTCGCATCGAAGTCGGTGCGTGTTCGCGGGGTGCTCGACGCGGTTCTGAGGATCCCGGGATACCGAGGCATTCTCTCCTTCTCTCTCGCCGAGGCGCTCTGGCTCTCCGAGACCCACGACGACATCGTGCTCGGCTATCCGACGGTCGATCGTGCGGGGCTCGAGCGTCTTGTGCATGACGAGGTCGCGGCATCCCGTATCGCGCTGATGGTCGACGATGTCGCCCATCTCGACCTGATCGACAACATCGCTGCCGCGGGGCAGCGCGAGACCATTCGCGTTGTCATCGATGCTGATGCTTCATGGCGATCGGCGGCGCTCGGGCACATCGGTGTGCGTCGATCGCCGCTGTTCACCGCCGCTGACGTCGCCCGCTTCGCCCGGCTGATTACGCGGCGTCCCGGCTTTCAGCTGGTCGGTCTGCAGATGTACGAGGCGCAGATCGCAGGTCAGGGGGATAACGGTCCGGATGCACCGCTCATCCGGGTGGTGCAGGCACGCTCTCGCAACGAGCTGCGCAGGCGCCGCGCCGAGATTGCGGATGCACTCACTGAGATCGCACCGCTGGAGTTCCTCAACGGCGGGGGTACCGGCTCGCTGGAGTTTACCGGCAGCGATGAGTCGGTCACCGAGGCCTCCGCAGGCAGCGGTCTGCTCGGAGGGCATCTGTTCGACGGCTACCGGTCGTTCCATCCGGCACCGGCGACCGCGTTCGCCTTCGACGTTGTGCGCCGACCCTCGGAGAACATCGCCACGGTGCTTGGCGGAGGATGGATCGCTTCCGGCCCCGCCGTCGCCTCACGACAGCCGATGGCGGTCTGGCCAGAAGGGCTGCGCTCGCTGCCCAGGGAGGCTGCGGGTGAGGTGCAAACACCGTTGCAGGGCGGCGCAGCACGTGATCTGAAGATCGGCGATCGAGTCTGGTTCCGGCACGCCAAGAGCGGCGAACCGGCCGAGCGCATCAATGCGTACCATCTCGTATCCGGCACCGACGTGATCGACGAACTGCCCACCTATCGTGGTGAAGGGAAGGCCTTTCTGTGACCCGACCAGGCGGGACCTGGCAGAACTGGGCCCGCTCGGCCCGCGTCCGACCAGGTCGCATCGAACGCCCTCGCTCACCGGAAGGTGTGCAGCGCGCCGTGCAGGCGGCGATCGCGCACAATCTGCCGATCAAGGCAGTCGGCGCAGGGCACAGCTTCACCGGCATCGCCGTGGCACCCGGCGTGCTGCTGGAACTCGATGACTTGCAGGGGTTGGTCTCGGTCGACACGCATCGCTCGCGAGTTACCCTGCTCGCTGGCACCCGGCTACACCGGATCCCACGCCTGCTCGCGCCGTACGGGCTGGCCATGCAGAACCTCGGAGACGTCGATCGCCAGTCGATCTCAGGCGCGATCTCTACTGGAACGCACGGCACGGGTGCCGAGTTCGGGGGACTCGCGACCCAGGTGGTCGCTGCGACCCTGATCACTGCAGACGGTGACTTCCTGCGCGTCAGCGAGGATGAGAACGCCGAACTCCTTCCGGCGGTGGCACTGGGGCTCGGCGCGCTCGGCATCCTCGTTGACGTGACGCTGCAGTGTGGGCCGGCCTTCGTGATGCATGCGATCGATGAGCCGGCACCGCTCGACGATGTGCTGGCGACGTTGGATGAGCGTGTCGCATCGGCGGATCATTTCGAGTTCTACTGGTTTCCCCACACCGATGTCGCGCTGACGAAGCGTCAGACGCGTCTGCCGGAATCGACTCCGCGGCACCCGCTGCCGCGCGTCGGCAGATGGATCGATGAGACTCTGCTGTCCAACGGCGTGTACCGGATGGTGTGCGCGGCGGGACAGGTGGTTCCGGCGGTCACTCCGCCGTTCAGCCGACTGGCAGTGAAGCTCACCGGAAACCGGGAGTACACCGACCGCTCCCACACCGTCCTGACACAGAGCCGCACGGTGCGGTTCCGAGAGATGGAGTACGCACTGCCTGCGGAGAACGTCGTTCCGGCTTTTCGTGCAGTGCAGGAGTTGATCGCCCAGCGCGGATGGAAGATCGAGTTCCCGGTCGAAGTGCGTTTCGCCGCAGCGGATGATCGATGGCTTTCCACCGCTCACGATCGAGCCAGCGGCTACATCGCAGTGCACAGATACTGGCGGGCTGACCCGACGGAGTATTTCGAAGCCGTCGAGCTGATCTGTCTCGAGTACGGCGGGCGTCCACACTGGGGAAAGCTGCACACACTGAACGCTGAACAGTTGCGTGAACGCTATCCCCGCTTCGACGACTTCGTGCAGTTGCGCGATCGGATGGATCCCGAACGCCGGTTTGCGAACCGATATCTCGACCGAATTCTGGGCGCGTGACGCGTCACCCAGTCCACACGCAGACTGCGTGGATAGTATGAAAAGAAATTCGGCTCAAGGGGGTTACTCGCCATGGAATGGCTCATTCCGGTTCTGATTGTCGTTGCAGTACTGGTGCTCATCGGCGTCTACTTCTGGGCGACGTACAACTCCCTCGTACAACTGAATGTCCGTGTCGACGAGGCATGGAGCGGTATCACGGTGCAGCTCAAACGACGCGCCGATCTCATCCCGAACCTCATCGAGACGGTCAAGGGATACGCCTCACACGAGAAGGCCGTGTTCGAGAATGTCACGCGCGCCCGTGCCGAGACGTTGTCCGCAGGCAGCCCTGGTGAGGCAGGCATTGCCGAAGGCCACCTGCAGCAGGCGCTCAAGAGCCTGTTCGCGGTTGCCGAGGCATACCCTCAGCTGCAGGCAAGCCAGAACTTCCTTCAGGTGCAGCATGCTCTTGTCGACACCGAAGACAAGATCCAGGCCGCCCGCCGCTTCTACAACGGTGGCGTGCGCGAGCTGAACACGAAGATCAAGGTCTTCCCGAACAACCTGTTCGCACGCGGCCTCGGCTTCAACGAGCGGGAGTTCTTCGAGGTTGCAGACAGTGCTGCGATCGCCGAGCCGCCGCGCGTGCAGTTCTAGTTTCGCCCCTCACCACACCGACAGCACGATGTCATCAGCGGTGAACGTCACGTCACCGCGCAGCGACCAGTTCAAGGTTTGGTAGGTCAGCGACTTCGCTGAACCATCGAGCGCGGTACCGGTGACGGTGGCGACGAGCTCACCGCCGCCTGCGTAGAACGACGTCAACGTGAGAGAGATGGCCGGCGCCTTTTCAATGCGGTAGCTGATCTCGCTCACCGAACTGAAGTCGGCAGCCCACGGGACGACGAAGCCGCAGGATGTCGGAACCTCCGCTGCGGGCTCAGTGCAGGCCGTCAGATGCTCGTCGAGCTGGGCCTGCGCGATCTCGGTGGCTTCCGGACGAAGAGCCACCTCCAGTTCGATCTTCTGTGTGCTCCCGGGCAGTACCTGCACGGTGGCGCCTGCGTCCAAGAACCTGGTCGGAATCGCGGCGAACTCATACTCCGCCGGCAATAGCGAAACTGCGGCCTCCGATGTCAGTGTGGCCTCCGATGGCGCTGTGGCACCCGATGATGCTGCGGCGTCGTCGATGCCTACCGGCACGTTGAATTGCACGACACCCAGCGCGGACACGGCATCCGGCGTCCACCTGCCGGCCTCGTTGATCATCGCGATCTGGCTCTCGAACCGCTCGTCGCCAAGCACATGCGAGACCGTGACGAGTGTCGATGACTCCTGCTCAGTCGAAGATTCGAGGGCTACCTCACTGATCCGCGCGCTGGCAGCGAGAAAGGCGGATGCCGCTTCTTCTGACACCTCGACGCCGGTGGCCTGCACTGCCTCCAGGTCGCCGTCTGCGAGCGCCTGGAAGTATGCGATGGCTTGGTCTTCAGCGCTGTTTCCGCGAGGTGCGAGAAACCAGACCAGTGCTGTCACGGCCACGACAACTGCCGCCGCACCTGCGACGATCCAGATAGTGCGCCGCCTCACGCTGACTCCCGCGCGTGCACGTGGCGCCGCACGCCGCCGCGTTCGACGTGCAGCGCCCCGGCCACGGCATCCGCCGCGTCGCCCCACCCCGATACCGACACGTTCTCCAATCCCTGCCATGTCGCTGCCAGCGTGAGCTCGCGCGCGATCGGCTCGGCGTCACTGGGTCTTGCCTGCGGCTCCCACCAGGCGGACTGCACCTGCAGCGTGGACGATGCACGATCGGCCTTGAGATCGACGCGTGCGACGATGCGATCACCGACGAGCACAGGCAATGAGTAATAGCCGTAGCGCCTCTTGTGCGCCGGCACGTAGATCTCGATGCGGTAGTCAAGATCGAAGGCGCGCAGCGCCCGCTCCCGGAACCAGACCACAGGGTCGAACGGAGTCAGAATCGCCGCGGCATCCACTCGACGGGGAAGCACAGCGTCCTGATGCAACCACGCCGGCACCGGACGTCCGCCTCGCTCCCAGCCCTGCACCCGCACAGGCTGAAGGTCGCCGGTATCGACGAGTTCGTCGACCGCCTGCCGCACGGCTTTGCGATCGCGAATGCGGTAATAGTCGGCGAGATCGGCTTCGCTGGCGACGCCGTTGGATCGTGCGGCACGGCGGACGAGTTCGCGGATCGCGTCGTCACGAGGAACCACGCGCTCGCGGACCTCAGCGGGAATGACCTGCTCTTCGAGGGCGTAGTGGCGCTCGAACCCGCGGCGACCGCTGATGGCGACGTCTCCCGTGCGCCAGAGGTGCTCGAGGGCGAGCTTCACATCATCCCAGTCCCACCAGGTGCCGCGCTCGCGAGGTGCATCGGCTCGCAGCTGCGCCGGACGCAGCGGCCCACGGTCGCGCAGCTCATCCTTCACCCAGGCGATGGTGCGGAGGTTCTGGCTCATCCACGACTCAGGGTCGGCTTCCCAGCGCTTGCGGAACGCCTCCATCCTGAAGCGCCAGAGCGACCAGTCTTCGACAGGCACAAACGTCGCCTCATGGGCGAGGTACTCCACGT
The DNA here is from genome assembly GCF_059445355.1 of Microbacterium sp. Y356. Classification (NCBI taxonomy): domain Bacteria; kingdom Bacillati; phylum Actinomycetota; class Actinomycetes; order Micrococcales; family Microbacteriaceae; genus Microbacterium; species Microbacterium sp. Y356. The sequence goes on along the minus strand of NZ_JCAIUE010000001.1, from coordinate 640,006 downwards.
AATGGGTGGTGCGGGAGAGAAAGACACGGTCAAGAAGCGCCGGGTCGTAGGAACCAAGGCGCGAGAACAACGGGAGGTAGTGGCTGCGCGCGAAGACGTTCACTGAGTCGATCTGCAGCACGCCGAGCCGCTGCATCGTGCGGTGCACATGACTCGCTGTGACTTCGGTCGTTGGGCGGCGCCGGGTGAACCCCTGGGCTGCCAGAGCGACACGACGAGCCTGCGCGGCGCTGAGAGTATCGGACACGTGGTCAGCGTATCGCCCGGCTCGGACACCGCGGCCGCCAGCCGTGGCAGCGAGCACAGCACCGCAACTAGACTGACGACATGACGGATGAGCAGCGCCCTCGCAAGCGCGATCTTCTGTGGGGTCGTATGCCGACCGATCGTACGGTCTCAACAGAAGCAGACAACGCCGTGCCTCTCGCCTTGCGGATCACCGCCGGCTACGCCTGGCGTCTTCTGCTCATCGCCGCGGCATCCGGCGTCATTATCTGGTTGGTCATTCAGCTGAAGCTCCTCGTGATCCCGATGCTGATCGGCATCCTCATCACGGCGCTGCTGTGGCCGGCCTTCGACCTGATGCTGCGCAGTCGCTTCCCTCGTTGGCTCGCGATCGTCATCTCCCTTCTCGGAACATTCGCAATCGTTGCCGGACTGCTCTGGCTGGTCGGATGGCAGGTCGCTCGCGAGTGGCCCTCGGTGCAGGAGAGCACCCTGCGGGCCGTCGACGAGTTTCGGCAGTACCTGATGAACGGTCCGTTGAACCTGTCGGAAGATCAGATTCAGGGATACATAGACCAGGGTTTCGCACTCATTCAGGAGCAGGCTGAGCTGCTGTGGTCCGGTGCACTCGCCATCGGCTCCACAGCCGGGCACGTGGTCGTCGGCACACTGCTGACCGCCTTCGTTCTGGTCTGCCTGCTCGCAGACGGCGGTGGCATCTGGCGGTGGACGACGAAGCTGTTCCCCCGAGACGCGCGGCCGGCGGTCGACGCCGCGGCACGCAATGGCTGGGGGACAGTCGTCAACTACGCGAAGACACAGCTGCTGGTCGCGACGATCGACTCCATCGGAATCGGCCTAGGCGCGTTCCTGCTGAGCGTTCCGCTGGCGATTCCGGTGGCTGTGCTGGTCTTCCTCGGTGCATTCATCCCGATCGTCGGTGCGGTGGCCACCGGTGCGGTGGCGGTGTTCCTGGCACTCGTCTACAACGACCCGTGGAATGCCTTCTGGATGCTCGTCGTCGTCATCGGCGTGCAGCAGTTCGAAGGACACGTCCTGCAGCCGATCCTGATGGGCACTGCCGTCAAGGTTCATCCCCTTGCCGTGGTGCTCGTGGTGGCCGGTGGATCGATGATCGCCGGCATCCCCGGCGCACTGTTTGCGGTGCCGCTGGCCGCGTTCGTGAATGTGGTCGCTGTGACCCTGAGTAGCGGTTCGTGGAAGACCGGCAGGCAACCTGCCGGTGATCTGATCTGGAGTACAGTGCCGCGGGAGCGGCGACGGAGGAATAAATGAGTGCAGTCCCCAGCCTGGCCGAGTTCGAAGAAGCCGCACGGGGGCTGACGGGAGTGATTTCCCACACGCCGACGCTGCCGTCCAGAGCGCTGTCCGACATTCTTGGCGAAACCGTCGTACTGAAGATGGAGAATCTTCAGCGCACCGGCTCGTTCAAAATTCGAGGGGCTGCGTACCGACTGTCGCAGCTCACTGAAGAAGAGCGCTCACGGGGTGTGGTCGCGGCATCCGCCGGTAACCATGCCCAGGGCGTCGCGCTCGCGGCGCAGGCGCTCGGGATTGCGGCGACGATCTTCATGCCGCTGGGCGTACCGGTGCCGAAACTGCTCGCGACTCGTGGCTACGGTGCAGAGGTCGTGCTGGAGGGCGAAACCGTCGCGACATCTCTGCGGCTTGCCGCGGAGTTCGCCGAACGCACTGGCGCGGTGATGATCCATCCCTTCGACCATCGCGACATCGTGATCGGGCAGGGTACGCTCGGCCTCGAGTTGATCGAAGATGCTCCTGATGTCGACACGATCCTCGTCGGCATCGGCGGGGGCGGCCTCATTGCCGGGGTCGCTGCCGCGGCGAAGGCTGCGGCAGCGAGGATTGGCCGCACGGTGCGGATCATCGGTGTGCAGGCAGAGAACGCGGCCGCGATGCCGTTGTCGCTCGCCGAGGGGCATCCGGTCGAGATCGTGACACAGCCGACCATCGCAGACGGCATCCTGGTCGCGCGCCCAGGAGACGTGCCCTTCGAGATCATCAAGGAACTCGTCGACGAGGTCGTCACTGTGACCGACGATGACATCGCACGGGCGATCCTCATCCTGCTCGAGCAGGCCAAGGTCGTCGCCGAGCCTGCAGGAGCCGTCGGCGTCGCCGCAATCCTCGCCGGGAAGGTCTCCGGCACCGGAAAGACCCTGGCAGTGCTCTCCGGAGGCAACATCGACCCGTTGCTGCTGCAGCGCGTCGTGTCACACGGGCTGGCAGCATCCGGACGTTACCTGACCATCCGGATCCCGCTGCCCGACCGCCCCGGTCAGTTGGCGCGTGTCTCTGAGCTCGTCTCGCAGGCAGGTGCCAACGTGATGGAGGTCATGCACACGAGGCACGGACAGGGTCTGCAGATCAGCCAGGTGAGCCTGCAGTTGAGTATTGAGACAAGAGGGGCGGAGCACACCGAGCTGACGCTCGACACGCTCCGCCACGCCGGTTACGACCCAGAGGTCATCCCGGACTGATCCCCACGCCCACTCCAGACATCGCTACGCGCTGCCCGGAGCCTCTGGGCGCGTGGCCCCTGTCCGGGCTCATGTGTCGCGTTCGATCCCGGCGTCGGGCTCAGCCGGAGAAGGTGTCGACCTTCGTGACCTCTACCGCGATCGGCTTTCCGTTGGGAGCCTCGTAGCTGGTCTTTGCGCCGACCTTCAGACCGAGAATGGCCTGGCCCAGGGGGCTGGCTTCGCTGTAGACATCGAGGTCAGTGCCGCCTGCGATCTCGCGGCTGCCGAGCAGGAAGGTCTCTTCTCCTCCGGCGACGATTGCCGTGACGACGGTTCCCGGCTCGACGATGCCGCGGCTCGCGGGCGCGACGCCGACCTTGGCGGTCTTGAGGAGTTGCTCCAGAGTGCGAATGCGGGCTTCCTGCTTGCCCTGCTCGTCCTTTGCAGCGTGGTAGCCGCCGTTCTCCTTGAGATCGCCTTCTTCGCGAGCCGCTTCAATGCGTTTCGCGATCTCGTCGCGACCGAGCGTGGAGCGTTGCTCGAGCTCGGCGACGAGTCGATCGTAGGCTTCCTGCGTGAGGAACGGTACCTGAGCGTCTGTGGACACAGCGTGCTCCTTTTGTGCGAACGCCCTTCAGGGCGGTGGGGGATATGCCAAGACGCCCCGGCAATGGGCCAGGGCGTCGGTCTTCTCAGGGGATTCTATGCGATCCAGCAGTTGTTCACCAAACCTGTGGTCGCCTCGGCCACCGTCGGAACGGTGGTGCTGAGCCGCTGCAGGTGGCTGTCACCGGCCGGAATCTCCATGATCTTCCAGCCCACCACGCCGAACTCCTCATCCAGTGCCTGGACCGCGCAGACGACGTCTTTGCCTTGCGTCGCCGTGATCTGGAAGTGAACCGTCACGCTGTGTGCGTCGACCACTTCGTAGCCAAGATCGTTGGCGCCAACGGAGTTCATGGACTGGCTGACTGTCGCCCACCCGGCGACGAGGATCACGGCCACTGCGAGCGCTGCGCCGATGACCCATGGCAACCGCCGTTTGCGCGTTCGGCCGTATCGCTCGTCGAGCTCGAGTGCGGTCGTCACGTGGTGGGTCTTTCGGTCGTTAGGCTAGTAGTTCCAGGGTACGCGACCTGCGAACGAGAGGCGGACACTTGATGGTGCTCTTCGGAACAGAGACCCCGATTCCGACGCCGACGATGACCGTCGACCCGAACTCCGTCACGCCTGGCCCTGCCGGGTTCCTGGTGATCGTGATCGTGGTGATCGCGCTCGTACTGCTCATCTGGGATATGAATCGCCGCATCCGCCGAGTGCGCTACCGCGAGGAAGTCCGCGAAGAGTTGGATGCTGAAGAGGCAGCCAACGCCGCTGCGCAGGGGCCGAATGAAGCGGCATCCCACGCGAGTGGCGTCGACGACGCGGCATCCGACGCTAGTGCCAATGATGACGCGGCATCCGATGAAGGAAAGCCGACCGCCTGAGTCAGGTTCAGTGCATGGTCATGCCGCCGGTGACATTGAGTCCCTGGCCGGTCATGTAGCTGGCCAGATCGCTGGCGAGGAAGAGCGCGACACCCGCGACATCCGCTGTCGTACCGGTGCGTCCTAAGGGCACCTGAGAACGATCTTCGGCGGCGATCTCCTCGGCCGTCATGTCGCGAAGCGCACCGCCTTCGATGCGTTCGCGATGCTTCATCGGAGTCTCGATAATGCCGGGGCAGATCGCGTTCACTGTGATGCCACGGGGTGCGAGTTCGGTGGCCATCGTCTTCGTCACGCCCATCACGGCATGCTTGGATGCGACATAGGCGGTCATTCCGCGGTAGCCGTTCTTTCCTGCCTGCGATGAGATGAAGATGATGCGTCCGGCGCGGTCTTCGGCGACGAGCCGGCTGGCCACGCCCCTCGCGACCAGGAACGAACCCTTCGCATTGACATCGAGATTGCGATCCCAGTCAGCCCCTGTGGTCTCCGTGGCGTAACCCATCGTCGAGGTGCCCGCCGCGGTCACCGCCACATCGATTGTGCCGACGATCTTCGAGACGGCATCCACAACGGCTTCCACGGCGGTCTCATCGCTGACGTCGAGCCGGACGGACCAGCGATGCTCGCCCGACCGCTGTAAACCCTCAGGCAGGCTCAGGTCGGCGCTGATGACGGTCGCACCCTCGGAGAGGAAAGCATCGACGATGCCCGCACCGATGCCGCTGTTGCCACCGGTGACGAAGACGATGCGCCCGCGGAGTTCGTCGAACATCACACTCCCACGCGGGAGAATGCATCGAGGCTGATGCCCTGCTCGAGGATGCGCTTGGACCACTCGCGGGCACTGTGCAGGCTGTGGTCGCGGTAGTTGCCGCAGCTGATCGCGTCGACGCCTGGTACATCTTCCCAGGTGATGTCTTCGGCGATGGCGGTGAGGCCGACGCGCACGGCGGCCACGACCTCGGCGACGCTCGGCTCGCCCCAGGTGATGAGGTGAAAGCCGGTGCGGCAGCCGAACGGGGAGATGTCGATTACACCCTCAAGGTGATCACGCAACAAGCTGGCGAGCACGTGTTCGATCGTGTGGAGCCCTGCGGTCGGGATCTCGCCCTCGTTGGGCTGCACGAAGCGCAGGTCGAAGTTCGAGATCGCGTCACCCTTGGGGCCGTTCTCAACTGCGATGCGGCGGACATAGGGCGCGTGGACAGCGGTGTGATCGAGCGCGAAGCTTTCGACGTCAGCCATGGGGTTCTCCTTCGTCGTTCTGGGCACACCGTTGTGACTGCGGGTGCAGAGAAAATTTATCAGCCAGGGAGGCCGAGCTTTATCAACCAGGAAGGCCGAGCGAAGGCGAGTACGGCGCAATGGAGATCAGCAGACACGCGGTCCAATGGCACAGGAACGCGAGCACGGTGCAGAGATGAAAGATCTCGTGAAAGCCGAAGTGACCTGGCCACGGGTTCGGCTTCTTCATCGCGTAGACGATCGCGCCGCCGGTGTAGAGCAGACCGCCCACGCACACGAGCACCATCATCGCCACGTTTGCCTGCAGAAGGTCAACCATGTACATCACAGCGGCCCAGCCGAGCAGGAGGTAGAGGGCGACGTACAGCCAGCGTGGCGCGTTGATCCAGAAGACGTGGAACAGGATGCCGAGGAGCGTGCCGCTCCAGACCAGGATGAGCAGCAGCGCACCCTTCTCCGGAATCAACGCATTGACGGCGAGAGGGGTGTAGGTGCCGGCGATCAGCAGGAAGATGTTCGCGTGGTCGATGCGCTTGAAGATCAGTTTCGTCTTCGGGCTCCAGTCGATGCGGTGATACAGCGCAGAGATTCCGAACAGCAGCAGTGAGCTCGCCATGAATACAGCAGCGGCCCACTTCGCTGGCGCACCTTCGGCGAGCAAGATGAGCACGATGCCGGCGACGATTGCGATGGGGAAGGTGCCAGCGTGCAGCCAGCCTCGCCAGGTCGGCTTGACCTCGACGTCAGCATCCGCCTGTGCCGCTTCCAGCAGCGGAAGCTCGGGCACCGGGATGGAGTTCTCGTCGGGTGTGCTCACGTCCTCACTCTAGATCCCGACCCATGCCGTCACATGTACATACCGGAGAGTGAGCACGGGAGAAAGATGAAGGCGCGGTAGCGTAGGCACGTGATTGCACGCACGAGCGAGGGCCGAGGGCCGCTGTACCGGCTGTACAGTAGTCGGCTCCGGCGACAGCTCGATCCGGCATCCGTTCCGCACCATGTCGCGATGATGATCGACGGCAACCGGCGCTGGGCGCGCCAACTGGGCTTTGATTCTCCGGCCGACGGCCACCGTGCGGGCGCTGCCAAGATGCGCGAGTTCCTCGGCTGGTGTGACGAGATCGGGGTACGCGTGGTGTCGTTGTATCTGCTCTCCAGCGACAACCTGATCAAGCGCGACTCGAAAGAGATCGACGACCTGATCGAGATCATCGCCGAACTTGCGGAGGCACTGTCGCAGGAGGGCGGCTGGCGCGTCAAGCACGTCGGTCGCACCGACATCATCCCTGATGAGCTCGCCCGGGTGCTGCACGACGCTGAAGTACGCACCAAGGATCACACCGGACTGCACGTGAATCTCGCGGTCGGCTACGGCGGGCGCCATGAGATCGTGGATGCGGTGCGCTCGATCATCGCCGAGCACGACGCATCCGGCGGCACGATGGAGGATCTCGCAGCCCAGCTCACCCCGGAGATGATCGGCGAGCACCTCTACACCGGCGGTCAGCCCGACCCCGATCTGGTGATCCGCACCAGCGGGGAGCAGCGACTCAGTGACTTCCTGCTCTGGCAGAGTGCACACAGCGAGTTCTACTTCGTGGAGGCGCTGGGGCCAGACCTACGTGAGGTCGACTTTTTACGGGCGATCCGCGATTACGCCGACCGGGATCGCCGCTTCGGTCGCTGAGGTCTCCGGGGTCTCTGATGTCTCCGTAGTCTCCGGCTTCTCCGGGGGCTCTCGCTGAACATCGGACGGTGTTCGATGCGGTTGCATGGGACACTCATAGGGTGAGTAATTTCGATGAATACCTCGCCACCTTTGACGGTGACCCCGGCTATCTCGACTGGGCAGCCTTCGGGCCGATATCGCCCACCGTCCGCACCGAGGTTTTTGCCGACGCGGACCTCTTGGGTAGCGGACGTCCGTCTTCACGGGCGCTGATTGCCGAGCGCGTAGATCAGGCGCAGGACATCGTGGCAGAGCTCCTCGACATCGACCTCGACACGGTCACGCTGCAGCCGTCGGCAACGCAAGGTCTGATGCACGCGCTTTACGGGCTGAAGGGCACGGTGATCGCCTCCTCGGCCGAGTTTCCGAGCATCAGCATCACGCTGGAGCGCGCTTCGCAGGCATCCCATGGCAAACTCGCAGCGCGGTGGATCACGCCGGAGCACACATTCGTCACGCCGGAGGCCGTCGCTGAGGCACTGGACGGAGACGTGACCGCGCTCGCCGTCAGCCACGTTGACTTCCGCACCGGCTACCGCGTCGACCTGGCGGCCCTTCGCGATGTGCTCGGGCCCGACCGACTGCTGATCGTGGATGCGGTGCAGTCGTTCGGCATCGTCGATGACGACTTCGCTGTGGCGGATGTCGTCGTCGGACATGGCTACAAATGGCTGCGGGCAGCACGAGGGACAGGGTTCGCGTCATTTTCGGCGAAGGCCAGAGAACGCATCGCCCCTGTCTTGTCGGGCTTCGGCGGGGTCGAGGGTGGGCTTCCGTTGGACGATTTGCCGGCACCAGCGGCATCCGCTCGCGCCTATCAGATCAACGGCCCGGATCATCTCGCGGTCGCGCGTCTCGCCATCGGCCTGCGTGATGTGCGCGACGCCGGGGTGCCCACGATCGAAGCTGCGATCCGTGACCATGTCGACAGCATTCTCGAGATCGCCGATCGCCACGGCATCCCGGTACTCACACCCCGAGACCCGGAGCGCCGTGCCGGCATTGTCGCATTGGCTCCGGAAGCGCCTGCCGCGCTTGCTGCGGCGCTGACCAACGCCGGCGTCGTCGCCACCACGCGCGGATCAACCGTGCGGGTCGCGCCGCACGCGGGAACCAGTGATGAGACGTTGCGGATGCTGGATGAAGCAATCGGCACCGCCATTGTTCCCGGTATGTAGGCGCGTTCAGCGCACGTTCACCAACACGTAACACGCGCTTCTGGCGTGTCGTCGTGGGCGAGTCGTCCGCGCGGTCGTACGTTCTAGGCATCGGGCACGGTGTCCGGTCGGGTCGGCCCTCAGGTACGCGACTCGTGGCCCCAAGGTCGACTCGTGGCATAGCCGGGAATCATCCCGGGTCGGGAGTGGGTCGTGACCACACGTACAGCACAGCAGTCCACCCGTCAGGTCTCGCGTCGGGCATCCTCAGGGAAATCCGATCAAGACCTCCGCACATATGTGCTCGATACCTCGGTGCTGCTGAGTGATCCGCAGGCGTTCTTCCGTTTCGCCGAACACTCGATCGTTCTTCCGGTCGTCGTGATCACGGAGCTGGAGGGTAAGCGCCACGATCCAGAGATCGGGTATTTTGCCCGGCAGGCGCTTCGGCACCTCGATGAGTTGCGAATCGAACACGGTCGGCTCGACTTTCCGGTGCCGATCGGCGAGGGAGGAACACTTCGAGTCGAGCTGGGCAACACTGACGGATCGACGCTGCCCAGTGGCATCCGCCTCGGGGACAACGACAGTCGCATCCTCTCGGTCGCCATGCATCTTGCTGACGATGGTCAAGATGTCACGATCGTGTCCAAGGACCTCCCGATGAGGGTCAAAGCCGCGTCGCTCGGTATCTCCGCGGAAGAGTACCTCGCAGAGCAGGCCGTGGACTCCGGCTGGACCGGCATCTCCAACCTCAACCTGTCCGGCGATGACATCAGCGACCTCTACGAGAGCGAAGTCGGCATCAGCGAGGACGCCAGGGGGCTTCCCGTCAACACCGGCCTCATCATCCACTCGGAGCGCGGTTCGGCGCTCGGCCGAGTGACCGGTGATGGCGAGTACCGGCTGGTGCGCGGGGACCGCGAGGTGTTCGGGATGCACGGCCGCTCGGCCGAGCAGCGCATCGCGATCGACCTACTCATGGACGCGGACGTGGGAATCGTTTCGCTGGGTGGACGGGCAGGAACCGGAAAGTCGGCTCTCGCTCTGTGCGCCGGGCTGGAGGCCGTGCTCGAGCGTCAGCAGCAGCGGAAGATCATCGTGTTCCGGCCGCTGTTCGCCGTCGGCGGGCAGGAACTCGGATACCTCCCCGGCGACCAGGGCGAGAAGATGGGGCCCTGGGGTCAGGCGGTTTTCGACACGCTCGGCTCGGTCGTCTCCGGCAACGTGGTCGAGGAGGTCCTCGAACGAGGTCTTCTCGAGGTGCTTCCGCTAACGCACATCCGCGGTCGTTCGCTGCACGATGCGTTCGTGATCGTTGACGAGGCACAGTCGTTGGAGCGCAATGTGCTGCTGACAGTGCTCAGCCGCATGGGACAGAACTCCCGCGTCGTGCTCACCCACGATGTAGGTCAGCGCGACAACCTGCGGGTGGGGCGCCACGACGGCATCGCTTCGGTGATCGAGACGTTGAAGGGGCACGACCTGTTCGGACACGTGACTCTGATGCGCTCGGAGCGTTCGGCGATCGCGGCCCTGGTGACTGAGTTGCTGGAGGGCGCGGAGCGCAGCTGAGGTCAAGCTCTGAGTGTTGCACCCGTCGGAGGGTGTTGCGAATGTCGGAGATTTCGGGGGAATCACACCGACAGACGTAACACCCTCCCGCCGAGGCGATGGATGGTCTGTGCAGGGCTGAGCATGTTCCACACAGTGCCGCATCGCCGTGCCCTCAAACCGGATTCCACAGGTGTTCAGCGGGCGGTCCGATTGTGCAGGAAGAGTGAGCCGCCCGACGTTCCAGTTTGGCTGCGACACCCGCAACACCCGTGCGCGGGATCCTCGGTCGATAGGCTGAGCGGATGCCAGACGCAACCGACCTGCCTGTATCTGAGTATGCGTTCCCAGGGCCGCTTCGCGACCAACTCGTCGGCGCGATCCTCAGCGGCGAGAAGACGTCAACGACCTCACTCGTCGCGGGGTACGAGCTCGAGGCCGAACCGCTGCCTGCCGTCGGAGACCGCGCGGTCGTGATCGACTCCGACGGCCAGCCGGTGTGCGTCGAAGAGATCACCGAGGTTCGCGTCGTACGCCTGGCAGATGTCGACCTCGACCATGCGGTGGCAGAGGGCGAAGGCTTCACGACAGTCGCTGGCTGGCGCACCGGACACGAAAAGTTCTGGCACAGCCCGGAGTTCCGTAAAGAGATGGGCGACGCCAACTTCACTGTCGATGACGACTCTCAGACCGTGCTCGTGCGCTTCCGAACCGAGCCGCTGACCTCCTGAGACGGATGCCGCGGCATCACACATGTCGGAGCCTGTTGCAGTTGTCGGAGGAATTCACAAGAAACCTCCGACGGGCGCAACAGGCTCCGACAGGTGAAACAGCACTCAGCCCGGGTGGGTCATGCTCAGCAGGTCGAGCTTCTCGTCCAGCTGCTCAAGAGTGAGCGCGCCACTTTCGACGTACCCGAGGGCGATGACGGCGTCGCGCACCGTGATTCCCTCAGCAACGGCGTACTTGGCGATCTTGGCGGCAGCCTCGTAGCCGATGAGCTTGTTCAGCGGCGTCACGATCGACGGGCTCATGCCCGCGAACGCGGCGGCACGCTCGGTATTAGCGACGAGGCCGTCGACGGTCTTGTCTGCCAGCACGCGCGAGGCGTTTGCGAGCAGGCGGATCGACTCGAGCAGCGCGGTGCCCATGACGGGGATCGCGACGTTGAGCTCGAACGAACCGGATGCTCCGGCCCACGCCACGGTCGCATCGTTGCCGATGACCCGCGCGCACACCATGAGCACGGCCTCCGGGACGACCGGGTTGACCTTGCCTGGCATGATCGACGACCCAGGCTGCAGGTCGGGGATGTGCAGTTCGCCGAGACCCGTGTTGGGGCCAGACCCCATCCAGCGCAGGTCGTTGTTGATCTTGGTCAGCGAGACGGCGATGGTTCGAAGCGCGCCGGATGCCTCGACCAGGCCGTCACGGTTGGCCTGTGCCTCGAAGTGATCCTTCGCCTCGGTGATCGGCAGCTCGGTCTCCTCCGCCAACAGCGCGATGACCTTCTGCGGGAAGCCGAGCGGGGTGTTGATGCCGGTGCCGACGGCCGTGCCGCCGAGTGGCACCTCAGCCACGCGGGGGAGCGCCGACTGCACGCGCTCGATACCAAGGCGCATCTGGCGGGCGTACCCGCCGAACTCCTGGCCGAGGGTGACGGGGGTCGCATCCATGAGGTGCGTGCGGCCTGCCTTGACGGCATCCTTCCACAGCACAGCCTTCGCCTCTAGTGCCACGGCGAGGTGGTCAAGTGAGGGGATAAGGGTGTCGATCAGTGCCTGCGTCACGGCGATGTGCACGGAGGTCGGGAACACGTCGTTCGACGACTGCGATGCGTTGACGTGATCGTTCGGATGAACGGCAGAGCCGAGGATGCCGGATGCCAGAGTGGCGAGCACCTCGTTCATGTTCATGTTCGAAGACGTACCAGAGCCGGTCTGGTACGTGTCGACGGGGAACTCGCCGTCGTGCGCGCCCGAAGCCACCTCATCGGCAGCCTGTGCGATGGCGTCTGCGATGGCACCGTCGAGTGTGCCGAGCGCTTTGTTCGCGAGCGCCGCAGCCTTCTTGATGCGTGCGAGGGCGGCGATCTGCGTTGACTCGAGCCCCTTGCCTGAAATCGGGAAGTTCTCCACGGCGCGCTGCGTCTGCGCTCCGTAAAGCGCGTTGATGGGCACGCGAACCTCGCCCATGGTGTCGTGTTCGATGCGGTATGCGGTATCGGTCACTTCGATCCCTCCTGGCTTGTGGGGACGCCTTCGATCCCCGTGTCGATTCCCACAGCGATGGCGGGCACGGCAGTGCCCTCTGCAAGTCGGTAGTTGGCGCCCACGATGCCCAAACGGCCCTCGGCGACAGCGTCGCTGATCAGCTCGGAGGACTGCAGCAAGTTGGAGACGGTATTGCGCAGGTGCTCACGGCCGACCTGCTCTGCGTCGATGTCGGCCGGGGACGTCCCGCCGTTGGTGGCAAGCACCTTGCGGGCAGCGGGGATGATCGGGGCGATCAGCTTCCAGATGTGCGGCGGCAGCGGGGCCGCGTCGATCGCGGTGCCGTCGATCGCTGCACGCACTGCACCACATTCATCATGCGCGAGCACGACGATCAGCGGGACTTTAAGGATCTCGACGGCGTATTCCAGGCTTCCGACGATCGATTCACCGATGACCTGGCCGGCGTTGCGCACGACGAAGAGGTCTCCGAGGCCGAGGTCGAAGATGATCTCGGCGGCCAGGCGCGAGTCGGAACAGCCGAACAGCGTGGCCACCGGATCCTGCGCATGGGCGAGGTCGTGACGGCGCTCGACATCCTGATTCGGATGCCGCGGCTCACCCGCGACGAAGCGACGATTGCCGTCCAGCATCTGCTGCCAGGCTGCTGTCGGGGTGAGAGCGGTCATGAGGTCTCTGCAATCTCTTTGATCTGCGGGATGAGCGACTTGGCGAGCTTGGCCGTCGAATCAGCGGAACGCGAGCCATACAGCAGCACGTAGTCGTCACCTGCCTGCGTGCCGATCGCATACGAGACGTTGTCCGCAGCGTCGCTGCTGAGCTTGTAGACGTCCCATTCCAGCCCACCGATCTCGGTGGTGTCTGTCGCTGCGGTGCCATTCAGCACCTGCGGTGCCCACGAAGCGTCGGCGTTGAAGGCCTGCGCGATGCGAATGAAACCGCGCTCGTCTTGAGCGGACGGTGCGAGCGTCATGTTCCAGACGACCGTCGCTCCACCCTGGAGCTCTGCCGCGTTGACGCGCCAGAAATCACCCAGCTCGGGGACGATAGCTGGGCTCTGCATCGTGGATTCGACATCGGCGGCAATGCTGGCCACATCGATCTTCGGCGCGGACTCCGGTGTGCCACGCGGCACGGCGAAAATGATGACGGCAACGACCGCGACGGTAACGATAAGCGCCGCGATGAGGTTGCGGAATGTCTGACTTGCCCGGTAGTTCTTCGAGAACTCCGCCTTGCGGGCTGCGGTCTCCTCAGGAGTCTCCGGGCGTCCGATCTCGGCGACGATGGGAGGGGGCTTGTTCATGAGTCATCCTCAGAGGATGCCGTGGTGCGTGCCTCATCGAGACGGCGCTTCGCGCCAAGCAGCCACTCTTCGCAGCGAGCGGCGAGGGCCTCGCCGCGCTCCCAGAGAGCGAGCGAGTGTTCGAGAGTCGGTGCGCCCTGCTCAAGCTCGGCAACGACGCGTACGAGTTCGTCGCGAGCGGCCTCGAATGACAGTGTTTCCACGGGGGCGTCGGTCGAAGCAGTCACGCCTTCCATCCTACGACGCTGTGCATCTTCATCCTGCCTCCGGTATCTCGCCCTCAGAACGGGCAGCCAGGGATCCGCGGTTAACGGTGATGGTCAGTGCGCTGCCGGCCGGAGCATCCGCGGCATCCCGCACAATCACGCCACCCTCGAGGTGAGCGATGGCGTAACCGCGGGCGAGGGTGGACGCAGGGGAGAGGGCGCGCAGCGACGCACGCAACTCACTGGTCTTACGCCCGTTCAGATCGAGCTGTCGCGTGATCGTGTCGCGGCCGCGGGAGAGCAACAGCCAGAGCTCCTGCGCGCGGTCGGCGATGATCGGATCAGGCGAGCGCAGCACCGGTCGTGTGCGCAGCTGTTCGAGCTGCGCGATGTCATGCGAGATGCGCTGAGTGAGACGTGAAGTGGCACGGGAACGCAGTTGCCCGATGAGCGCGCGCTGTTCGCCGACGTCGGGAACGACGCGCTTCGCAGCATCGGTCGGAGTCGAAGCGCGCAGGTCGGCCACGTCGTCCAGCAGTGGATGGTCGTTCTCATGCCCGATCGCCGAGACGATGGGAGTCGATGCCGCGGCCACCGCGCGCACGAGCCGCTCATCACTGAAGCCCATCAGTGTCTGCGGGTCACCGCCTCCTCGGGCGATGATGATGACATCAACTTCAGGATCGGCATCCAGCTGCGCGAGCGCGGCGAGTGTCTCCGGAACGCAGCGCTCACCCTGTACGGCGGCGTACTGAGTGCGAAAGCGCACCTGCGGCCAGCGCAGCTCGGCGTTGCGGTGCACATCCTTCTCAGCATCCGAGCGCTCGCCGGTGATGAGGCCGATGACGTGGGGGAGGAACGGCAGCGGCTTCTTACGTGACGCGTCGAACAGCCCCTCCTGGCGCAGCTGCGCGCGCAGTTTCTCGAGTTTCTCGAGCTGGTCACCAAGGCCGACGTGCTTCATCGATGAGACCGTGAAGCTGAAGTCGCCAGCTTTGACGAAGTAATCGGCCTTGACCGCGGCGACCACGTGATCGCCGATACCGAGGTCTGCGGGGATGCGTCCACGAACGCTTGACCAGATGCGGATGGAGATCTGGGCGTCTGACTGGGTGTCTTTGAGTCGGCCGAACACGTTGCCGCCGCGGACATTCCAGGATGTGATCTCGCCCTCGACCCAGACGACGTTCCAGCGCGCGATGAAGTCCCGAATCGTTCCATTCAGCCGCGCGACGGAGGTAGGAGCATCCGCGGTCGAGTCACGCGGAGCGACAGCATCCGCCGGCGGAATCTCGCCTTGCGCGGATGATGCTTCGAAGACCGTCATCGGGGTCCCTCCATACTTGTGCACCTGAGCGCTCACACAGGCCTGTCATCGGCGTCCGAAGGTAGGATCAAAGGGTGAGCCAGGTCACCGTACATCTTCCCGTTCCCCGCATTCCTCGATCGCGGGCGACGCGGCTTCAGGATATCCCGGTCGAAGGACACAAGCGGGTTCTGCTTGCTGCTCCTCGCGGCTATTGCGCCGGTGTCGATCGTGCTGTCGTCGCCGTAGAGAAGGCTCTGCAGCGCTACGGAGCACCGGTTTACGTGCGCAAGCAGATCGTGCACAACATCCATGTTGTCACCGAGCTCGAGGCGATGGGTGCGATCTTCGTCGAAGAGGTTGATGAAGTGCCGGAGGGCGCCCACATCGTGTTCAGCGCACACGGCGTTTCGCCGGCGGTCGTGAATGCGGCATCCGACCGAGGGCTGCACGCGATCGATGCGACCTGCCCGCTCGTGACCAAGGTTCACCGCGAAGCCGTGCGCTTCGCCCGCGATGATTTCGAGATTCTGCTCATCGGTCACGAAGGACACGAAGAGGTCGAGGGTACCGCCGGCCACGCACCGGAGCGGGTCACCATCGTCAACTCGCCCGATGAGGCTGACACTGTGCAGGTCAAGGACCCATCCAAGGTCGTATGGCTCTCGCAGACCACGCTCTCGGTCGACGAGACCATGGAAACAGTGAACCGGCTGCGCCTGCGCTTCCCTGAGTTGCAGAATCCGCCGTCGGATGACATTTGCTATGCCACGCAGAACCGTCAGGTGGCGATCAAGAAGGTCGCAGTCAACGCGGATCTCGTGATCGTCGTCGGCTCATCGAACTCGTCGAACAGTGTGCGCCTGGTGGAGGTTGCTCTGGAATACGGGGCAAAGGCGGCGTACCGTGTGGATTACGCCGAAGAAGTCAAGCAAGAGTGGCTCGACGGCGTCGCCACCGTGGGAGTGACGAGCGGGGCCTCCGTGCCGGAGATCCTCGTGGAGGAAGTCCTCGAAGCGCTGAGTAGCGCAGGGTACGGCGACGTCGAAGAAGTCCGTACTGCCGAGGAAGATCTGATGTTCTCACTCCCCAAGGAGCTGCGCCAGGATGCTTCCGGCGAGAAAGATGGGCGCGCGCTCGGAGGACGCATCGCGCACTGATCCGATCGGCCGGGAGTTTGGCGGCTGACGAACGTGGTCGAGTAATATCCTGGCCAGGAGGTGAGCGATGCCGACACCAGCAGAACGAGAGCAGACCCTGATCGGGTCGGTGCAGCGCGCACTTTCTCTCGTGGACATCGTCGCCAACTCGGCGCGACCGGTGCAGGCGAAGTCGCTCGCCCAATCCGCGGCACTCACCACCGGGACCACCTACAACCTGGTGCGTACCTTGATTCACGAGGGTTACCTCGTGAACGAGCCGGACGGACTCGTCCTCGGGCCGCGGTTTCCCGGATTCTCCTCAGGGCAGGACAGTCGGGGTGTTTTCCTCGCACATGTGAGAAACGCTCTGAATGATGTCACCGACCAGACCGGAGTCACCGCCTATCTCTCGCGCTTCTCCGATGGGGAGGTGCATCTGATTGACATCGTCGATGCACGCCGCAGTCCGCGGGTCGAGCTCTGGGTCGGACTGCACGACAGCGCGCACGCCACGGCCCTCGGCAAGCAGATCCTCGCAGAACTGCCGTTGGAACAGCGTCTGGACTATGTCTCACGGCATCCGCTCGGCGAGCTGACTCCGCACACGATCAGCAATCGGCGGGCGCTGCTCACAGTGCTGGAACGCCCACGTGAGTGGATGATCGATCGCGAGGAGTACGCGATCGGACACACCTGCATCGCGGTGCCCGTCAGCGCCCCCGGAATGAATGCCTCGCTCGCGGTCTCCGTGCCGACAGAGAATCGTGACGCGAACATCGAGGAGATCGCTCGATCCCTGAGGTCTGCAGCTGGCCGACTCTCGCTGCAGCTCGGTGCGGAGAAATTCGGCCGGGGCGGCAATATCGGGTGAAACGCGTAGCAGTTCACTATCTGAAGAACAACCCCTCGCGTTAACCTGGACAGTTGTCTAGTCTGGTTCCTGTAGTCCCTGTATCACGGGGCTACAGATGGAGAAAGCGCCCCCAGCGCTTATTCATCTTGACCTGAGCGTCCCCAGCGTTCAGTGTCAGCGGCCCCCGAGGAATCCCCATTCCTCTGGGGCCGCCGCTTGTTTCGGGCTACGACTGGCAACGGAGCCAGCCTGGGGCCTACTCAAAGGCGTGAGGTTTAGCATGGCCTGATGACCGATCAGCGGCCCCAATACGGCGAATACGCGACTCCGGAGGAGCAGCGACGACTCGCAGGGCTGCCGCCGTTGGATGCTGTAACTGAGGTGCCGCCTTCAGTCGGAGCAGCACAACCCGCCCCTGTGGTCATTGCCGGGTCGCCCGCTCAGGCGGCGCCGGCGGCGACCAAGCCTCGTTCGTGGGATCGTGTCATCACGATCGCGCTGCTCGCTTATGGCATGGTCAGCGTCTTCATGACAGGGATGGCGTACCTCGATCTGCCGAGGGTTATGAACGACAGCATGAAGATCCTCGGCATCGACGGAGAGTTCACGAACTTCGCGCAGGGCAAGCTGTGGGGCACGATCGCTGCCGTGATCCTGGTCGTCGGATGGGTGGCGACCGCTTTGATCTCACTCCGACGGTTGCGGACCGGGAAGCTCACCTGGTGGGTGCCGCTGGTCGGCGCAGCGGCGACGATGATCATTGTTTCGATCTGCATCGCCGTGCCGATGATGAACGACCCCGCTTTCATCGCTTACCTGAACTAGTCCGGCGTCTCCCGACATCGTCGGAAGGTACTGTCGATGAATGCTTCAGAACAGTTTCGGCGTCCAGCTCTCTTACGCATCCGTTGACAGCAATGGGGGCGCAGACCCTCGTCCGCAGACGCGTGACCTGCTGTCTAGGCTGCGCATTCCGGCCGGACTACGTGGTGCTGTCGCGCCGTGGAGCGATCAGCAGGAGGCCGTGATCCTGCTTCCGATGACCGACGACGGGCACATCCTCACGCTCACACCCGAAGACACCATCGAGTCAACGATGACGGCAGCGCAGTTGCGTGAGACGTTCGCGGATGCAGGTCTGACGCTGTGGCTTGACGTCGAGGATGCCTCGGACGCTGGGCTTGATGCTGGGCTCGATGCGGCCGATGCGGCCGATGCGGCCGATGCGGCAGATAGTGATGAGATCGCGGACGAAGACGACGAACTCGATCCGACGCTGTTCGAGCCGACACTGGTGCGGGTGGCGATGTTCTCTCATCGTGGACCGGCGGCTGCCCGCTTCGTCGCGGAGGCGAACCGCACGACCGTGGAACATATCGAATCGGGTGTGTGGTCGCTGCAGCGATTGCGTTCGGCCGAGTTGACGAACGGTTGGATCTCGTCGAAGGCTGAGCTTCCGGTCATCGAGCTGAATCGCACCGAAACTGGTGGCGACTGGATTGAAGTGACGACCAACGGTGGGGTCGTCCCGTTCTGGCTCGATGCCGAACGTGAGACGGAGTCGGTGCTGGATCTGGACGCGATCACGGTTCCGGAGACAGCGGAGATTTGCCGACGGCTGCTCAGCGAAGGCGACGGAAGCATCGACGAACTGGCCGAGGTGGCCGCGGCGACGCGGCTGGATGTGGAGGCTGCGCACCGTGCGCTCGTCGCCGAGGCGTTCGGCGGCGTTGTCGGCCCGCGTGAGCGCGAGCGGGCGTTCTTGGCCGCGTTTGGCATCCCGAATGATCTGATCGACGCTGCATTGGAAGAAGAGACGGCGCTCGAAGTGCAGCGATTCGAGCCGATCGGATGGCCGGCGGCACTGCGCGAGACGATGATCGACGGGATGAGTGGCATGACACCACTGACTCGTCGAGATCGTCCGTTCGCCCGCTTGGCGGCTGGCATTCGTCGTCGCCCAATGCTCGGTGCTGCTCTCAGCGTCTCGGAGCTCACTGCGGGGCTTGCGGTGTCTCGATTCCGTGGATTTGGCCGCGTTCTCGGCATCTTGATGATCGTGGATGCCGTGGTGGATCTGATCATCCTGGGCGTTCGGATGCGTCGACGCTGAGTCAGGACCGCTCTGCCGCGTAGCGCGGTGCCATCTCGCGGGGCACTGTCAGCATTGCCCCGCTCACCCACCCCACACCGCGCGGGCTCCGGAATCACCGATCAGCACGATGATGACGGTCGTCCCGATGCTCACTCCGATCGCGAGGACGCTGAACATGACCCCGACGACCCGGGCCAGAGCGGGTCGCTTTTCGACGATTCCCGGGCGCCCGTAGCGGTACCAGGACCACTGGGCAGCGGCGACGACGAAGAGCGCGATCGCCCAGGGAAGCAGCATCCGTCCCCACGATTCATGACGCTCGACGGCGGGCAGGGGACCGACCACCTCTTTCAGGCTTTCACCGGCGGCGACGGTGATCGGCACGAGGATCAGCACGACGAGTGCTGCGAGCGGCGTGACGATGCCGAGTCGTCGGCGCGCAGCCGGCCAGAGCGCGCCCAGCGCCAGCGCGAGCGCAGTGAGAGGTGTTAAGACCACGACCACGTGGACGATGAGTGGGTGCAGGGGGAGCCCGCCGATCTCAAGGGTGCCAGCGGTCGATATCAGGTTCATACTGGGGAAACGACAGACGTCGGAATTCGGTTCAGATGAACGTTCCGATGCTCCATATCGTGTCGTCAGCGGGAGGTGCATCGATGGCACTCGACGATTCGGACCGGTTGACCGCGCTGTACGACGCCCACGCCGGCCCTGTGTGGCGCTACGTCGTGCATCTCACCAGTGATCGCTCGGGCGCCGACGACATCGTTCAGGAGACGTTGCTGCGAGCCTGGCGAAGCCCGCGAATCCTCGAGCAGGATCCCGCGACGACCCGCTCGTGGATGTTCACAGTGGCACGGCATCTCGTCATCGACGAGGTGCGCAGCGCCCGCCGACGACACGAGATCCCGATGGCAGAGACCCCTGAGAGCATCGCCGGCGACGCCACCGATGCCCTGTTCGAGGCGATCCTCATCGAGGAGGCGCTGGCGACGTTGTCTGCTGAACATCGCGCAGTCATCGTTCGCGCGTATTACCGCGGCTCCACCGTCGCGGAGATCGCCGCAGAGGTCGGTATCCCGGAGGGGACCGTGAAATCCCGACTGCACTACGGCATCCGATCATTGCGGCTCGCGCTGCAGGAGAAAGGGGTGATGCGATGAGTCTGGAACATGCACATGTCGCCGACTGGGACGCGGCGTATGTGCTCGGCGCGCTGAGCTCGGGGGACCGTCACGCATTCGAAGCCCATCTCGAGGACTGCGGGCAATGTCGTCGTGCGGTTGCGGAGCTCGCACCCATGGCAGGGTTCCTCGGACGCATCGATAAAGAACACGCCGAATCGCTTCTGGTCGAAACCCCGGCGGGGCCCGATCCAGCGGCACGAGCGGAGTTTGCTCGCGTCGGGACGCACGAGAGGATGCGGCGGCGTCGG
This sequence comes from Microbacterium sp. Y356, assembly GCF_059445355.1. Lineage (NCBI taxonomy): Bacteria > Bacillati > Actinomycetota > Actinomycetes > Micrococcales > Microbacteriaceae > Microbacterium > Microbacterium sp. Y356. The sequence continues at coordinate 619,522 of NZ_JCAIUE010000001.1, read as the reverse complement.
CGCCGCTGGTCACGTGCTCTGGCGGCCGCGGCAGCAATTGTCGTCGCGGTGGCTCTGGTGACGGCGATCGGTACGTCGCTCAGCGAAGGCACCGTGGTGGCGTTGGAGAGCTCCGCAGACGTGCCGCTGGAGGCGACTGTGAAACTCGAACAGACCGAATGGGGAACGCGTATCGAACTGGACTGCCACTACGGGGGATCCGACGACGGATACAGCGTCGAACGGCCGTATGCGCTGTACGTCATCGGGAAGGACAGCACCGAAGTTCAGGCATCGAGTTGGCGTGCTCGTCCGGGCACCAGCGCGCACCTGACGACGGCGACGGCTCTCGATCCTGATGAGATCGTCGCACTTGAGCTTCGGGCGGTCGACTCGGGACAGGTGCTGATGCACGCGGATCTGACCGGCTGACGTCACGACCGCGCGTGACAGCATCCCGCGAGCGATGAACCCGTCAGTGCCCGATCTCGTTTCCCCAGTGATCGCCTCCGCGGTCGCTGAGGAAGGGACTTCCCATGTTCACACACATCGGTAGGGTCGCCGCGGTGGCCGCCCTGCTTACACTCGCTCTTTCGGGCTGCACCGGTGGCACCAGCGAGCCAGGAGAAGCACCACCGCCCGATGAAGCGCCCGGCGACGGCTACTCGATGCCCGCAGATGGTGCAGCGGTGATGATCGCCGACTCCGAACTCGGAGAGATCGTCGTCGATGGCGAGGGCATGACTCTGTACATGTTCGACAGCGATACTCAGGGCGCAGATGCGAGCACCTGCGAAGGACAGTGCGCCGAGAACTGGCCGGCATTCACCAGCGACGCAGACCCCGTCGCCGGTGACGGCGTGACCGGTGAGCTCGGCACGATCACCGGAGTCGACGGTGCCACCCAGGTGACGCTCAACGGATGGCCGCTGTATTACTTCGCGGGCGATGCGGTCGCCGGAGATGTCGCCGGCCAGGGTGTCAACGACGTGTGGTGGGTGCTGTCGCCGGCGGGGGAGCGCATGGCTGAATGAGCTGCGCGCTTGTGATCGTGCGCGTAGCTCGGGATCATCGTTGTCGACGAATCGGCACGCCGTAGGCGAACCGCCTCAGCCCTCCGAGACGTGGGCATCGGGTCCGGGAAACACCGTGCCCTCGTGCCCGTCGTCCCATCGAACGATATAGGGCGGGGATCCGTCCTCGCCGTGGACTTCGAGGATCTCGCCTTCGCGCCTGGGCGCCGTATCGGTGCGCCCTTCGACGATCAACCGGTCACCGGGTTTGGCCTGCATCGCCATCACATCCTTCCGTCGTGGATCGGATGCTTCAACGATGCTCCTTGCAGCGACCTGTGGCAAGGACGTACGGCGGGTCGGGCGTCCCAGCAAAGAGGATGCCTCGACCCGAACTGGGCCGAGGCATCCTCATGGTGTTTGCTTGTGTCAGCTCTTGGACTGGCCGTGCGAGCCGAGCTGGCGGGTCGACTCGATGACGCGAGCGGCCATGGCGGTCTCAGCCACCTTGCCCCAGGCGCGCGGGTCGTAGACCTTCTTGTTGCCGACCTCGCCGTCGACCTTCAGGACGCCGTCGTAGTTCTTGAACATGTAGTCGGCGATCGCACGCGTGTACGCGTACTGCGTGTCGGTGTCGATGTTCATCTTGATGACGCCGTTGGCGACCGCGAGCGCGATCTCTTCATCGGTCGAGCCAGAGCCGCCGTGGAAGACGAGGTCGAGAGGCTTCGCACCGGTGTTGTACTTGGCGGCAACCTGCTGCTGGATCTCGCCCAGCAGTTCGGGGCGCAGCTTTACGCCACCCGGCTTGTACACGCCGTGCACGTTGCCGAAGGTGAGAGCGGCGATGTAGCGGCCCTGCTCGCCGAGGCCCAGAGCCTGAACGGCCTGGTCAACATCGGCGAAGGTCGTGTAGAGGGCGTCGTTCGAGCCCTCGTGCGAGACGCCATCTTCCTCGCCGCCGACGACACCGATCTCGACCTCAAGGATCGCGTTGATGCTCTTCATGCGGGGGAGAAGCTGCTGGGCGATCTCGATGTTCTCCGCGAGGGGAACAGCCGAACCGTCCCACATGTGGGACTGGAAGATCGGGTTACGACCGGCCTTGACCTCTTCTTCAGAGGCAGAGATCAGCGGCTCGACGAAGCCGGCGAGGGCGTCCTTCGGGCAGTGGTCGGTGTGCAGTGCCACCGTGACCGGGTAGTTCTTGGCAACCTCGGTGGCGAAGCGCGCGAAGGCGAGTGCGCCGGTTGCGCGAGCCTTGACGGTCTGACCGGCGAAGTAGTCGGCGCCCCCAGTGGTCACCTGGATGATGCCGTCAGAGCCGGCCTCAGTCAGGCCCTGGAGGACGGAGTTGATGGTCTGTGAGCTGGAGACGTTGAATGCGGGATACGCGAATCCACCGGCCTTCGCGCGGTCGAGCATTTCTGCGTACTGGTCCGGAGTGGCGACGGGCATGAAAACTCCTGCGATAGATGAGCCGGGACAGCCTCAACTCTATCGCTGGCGGCGAGCGGATAACGTGAGGCCCTGTCGTCGTCAAGAGGGGCTGCCCTGCGCTCTTGTTAAGAAACGTGATTCCTTCGCTGTTTTTCGTGCGAAACACCGCCTGTTTCGAACGGTCCGCTGGCTAGGCTGACCACATGGTGAGTCTGACGGCTGATATGAGCCCCCTGCGTCCTGATCGAAACCTCGCACTCGAACTGGTGCGTGCGACTGAGGCGGCGTCGATTCGGGCTGTGCCATTCATCGGCCGAGGCGACAAGGAAGCCGCAGACGGCGCCGCCGTCGATGCCATGCGCGCCTTCCTCGGCACCGTGAACTTCCAGGGCCGCGTCGTGATCGGTGAGGGCGAGAAAGACAACGCCCCCATGCTGTTCAACGGTGAGGTTGTCGGCTCTGGTAGGGGTCCGGAGTGCGACATTGCTGTCGACCCGATCGACGGCACGTCGCTGACCGCGGCCGGGCGCCAGAACGCGCTCTCGGTGATCGCGGTGTCTGATCGCGGAACGATGCTCGATGCATCCAGCGTCTTCTACATGGACAAGCTCGTCACCGGTCCTGCCGGTGTCGGCATCGTTGACATCCGGCTCCCCATCGGTGAGAACATCCGCCTGCTGTCGAAGGCCCTCGGCAAGCCGGTAGACGAGATTGTCGTCTCGGTGCTCAACCGTCCGCGCCACGAGAAGCTCATCGAAGACATTCGTGCGGCCGGCGCTGGAACGCGTCTGATGAGCGACGGCGACGTTGCAGGTGGCATCAACGCGGCTCGTCACGGCGCACGCACAGACATGTGCGTGGGTGTGGGCGGCAGCCCGGAGGGCATCGTCACGGCCTGTGCGATCAAATCGCTCGGCGGCCACATCCAGGGACGTCTCTGGCCACGTGACGATGATGAGCGCCAGCGTGGAATCGATGCGGGTCTTCAGATGGATTACGTCTACGAGGCAGATGAACTCGTGAGGGGCGACAATACGATTTTCGTTGCAACCGGCGTGACCGATGGGCAACTTGTCGATGGCGTTCGCCGCGACGGAAACTACGTCTACACCGAATCTGTCGTGCTGCGCGGGGCTTCTGGAACACTGCGCCGCATCGCGTCAGAACACCTCGTTTCCAAGTGGCTGTGAGTCGATTGTTACCGGCCCGGTACTGCTGCTAAGACGCGCCTGCCGTCGTTCTCAGCCTTTGCTGGCACAATGGAGCTTGGATTCGTCGCCTTCGCAGGCCCCATCAAGGCGGCATCCGGGGAGGGCGAGATGACCACGCAACAGTCGCGGAGCGACAAGAAGTCCGTGCAGTCGAACATGGTCACCACCAACACCGGACGCATCCTGCGGATCACGCCAGAGGATGCGGCCGCTCGTGCGGCCGATGCCGCGGCCGCAACCGTAGCCCCCGCTCACGTCGATCCTGCTCGTCGCGCTGATGTGCTCTTCCGAGTGCGTCGCGCTGAGGGCCACGAGCTCAGCTCCTGGTGGATGATTGGCGCATTTATCGTCACGTCGGGCCTCGTTATCGCGCTACTCAGCTGGGTGCCGTACAGCGCCTGACGTTCGAGCTCTGACGTTCGAGCTCAGCGCTCTTCCATCCGCTCGCGCACCGCGCCCAGGTCGGCTTCGATCTCTGCTGCCTGTGCGCTTTCGACCAGCTCTGGCGCTGTGAACCGTCGAGCCGGCGTCGTGATCGTCGAAGGCGTCGTCTCGAGTGCTGACGCATCGATGCCAGGGAACTGGCGTGCAGTGACCAGCACTCGATTCTCCAGCGAACCGGCGAACTTGTTGTAACTGTCGACGGTGCGCTCCAATGCGCGGCGCAGATCGTCAGCGTGGCCGGCCAGTGTGCCGATCCGGTCGAGCAATTGCGTGCCGAGGTTCAGCAGCGTGCGTGCCTCGGTTGAGACCTCATGCTGCGTCCACGTGAAGGCGACGGTCTTCAACACCGCCCACAGATTCACGGGGGAGGCGAGAGCCACCTGCTTGCTGAACGCATAGTCGAGCAGCGAAGGGTCTTCATCGATTGCGGCTGCGAGCAGAGACTCACTGGGCAAGAAGCAGATGACGAACTCCGGACTCGCGTCCAGGCCCGCCCAGTACGCTTTCTTCGCCAGTGCGTCGACGTGCGCACGGACGGCCTTGACATGCTTCTGCATGTACTGCCGACGCTGAGCCTCATCAGAGTCGCGTCCGGCGAGGGCGCTCGCTTCGAGATAGGCGTCGAGTGGCACCTTCGCGTCGACGGCGATGGAAGTGCCGCCAGCCAGCCGGATCACCATGTCGGGGCGCCCCTGGCCGCGATCGGAGGAGATCGTTGACTGCAGGTCGAAGTCGACGTGTCGCATGAGACCGGCCGCTTCGACGACCCGCCGCAGCTGCGTCTCGCCCCACACGCCGCGCGCCGAGGTCGAGCGCAGCGCACCCGCGAGTGACTCGGTGGTCGCGCGCAGCGCCTCGTCGGACTCCTGCGCTCGGCGCAGCTGCTCGGCGAGCGAGCCGAACTGGGCGTGGCGATCTTGCTCGAGCGTCGTCACCTTGTTCTGCATCTGCTGCAGAGACTCGCGCACGGGAGCAAGTGCCGTGAGCACAGCATTCTGCTGCTGCACACGCTGTGCCTCGGCGCGCTGCTCTGTGCGGGCGTGCTCGACGGCATCCCGATATAGGTCGTACTGCCGATCGCGGTCATCACGCGCTGCCTTCAACTCTGCCTCTGCGCGAGCAAGATCAGTGCTGATGCGGGAGAGTTCGGCAGCGCCGCGCGCTGCGCGTGCGAACCAGCCCACCGCAACACCCAGCACGAGCGCTGCGGCGGCGAGAAGAACGATCAGTGGAGCATCCATACCCTCATGATGCCGAGGGCCTCGGACATTGCGGGAGTGCCGCTCCGATCAGCGGCTCGCGTACTCGTCGAGAATCGTGCGCATCTCGGTCAGCTTGAACTGGTCAGCGATCGCCGCCGCGGACAAGCCACCGGCATCCGGGTCTGCGCCGGCATCCAGCAGCATGCGCAGCAGCGTCTCATTCTTGCGGAACACCGCACACGAGACAGCGGTCTGACCGTTGGCGTTCGAGGCATCCAGATCGGCGCCACGTCGCACCAGATCAGCGACCGTGTGCTCCTGCTCGGCGTAGGTCGCGACCGTCAAGAAGGTGTCACCGCGAGGGTTGTGCACATCGATCGGCACACCGGCATCGATCATCTCGCCAAGCGGGCCGGTGCGGCCCTGGCGTGCGAGATCGAAGGTGCCCTCGATGACCTCAAGGCTGACGGGGGAGTCACCGGCTGGGTTCGTCATGATCCCATTGTCTCGTGCTCGGTGGTCGAATGCGCTCAGGCGGCGCGTTCACGTTCCGCGACGACGGGCGGCTCAGACAGGCGAAGGCCGAGCGTCTTCGCCAGGGCGTCGAGATTGTCAGCGCCAGCGAGGCGTGCGGCATCGATGACGATCTGGGCGCAGGCGCGGGCATCCGCCAACGCATCGTGGTGCGAGAACTCGGCGAATCCGGCGGCGGCTGCGGCCTTCGGGAGGCGATATGACTCAAGGTCGTAGGTCTTGCGGGCAACCTGCAGACTGCACAGGGAGCGGTAGGGAGGGCAGTCGAGTTCGGTGACCTCAGACGCCGTGCGCAGCACCTTCAGGTCGAATCCGGCGTTGTGCGCGACAAGCACGTCGGCGCCTGCGAAATCGCACAGTCGGTCGAACTGCTCAGGCCACGTGGCTGCAGTGGCGACATCCTGCGGATAGATGCCGTGGATCTTGATGTTCCACTCCTGGAAATCGTCGTGCCCTGCGGGCGGACGGATCAGCCAGCCGGTCGTGGCGACGACCTCGCCGTCGCGGACGCGGACGAGTCCGACTGAGCAGGCAGAGGCGGGAGAGGAATTCGCCGTCTCGAAGTCGATTGCGGTGAAATCCAAAGGCACGTGTTCACTGTCTCCCGGCTCGCCCACGCTGTGTCGGAGACTCGCCGTAGGCTGGCGACATGGTGGATGAACGAGCGACGTCCTTCGGTGCGCAGGCCAGCAGTTATGAGACGGGGCGTCCGGAGTACCCGTTCGAGGCTGTCGCATGGATGCTTGAGTTGCTCCCGCACGGATCACGCCGGATCGCCGACGTCGGCGCGGGAACGGGGAAGCTCACGCGCGCACTTGCTGCTGCGCCGAATGCCGAGGTCGTCGCGATCGATCCTGACCCAGCGATGCTCGCGGCCCTTCGCGAGACTGTGCCCGGCGTGCCGACATTCATTGGGACTGCCGAGCGGATGCCATTGCCTGACGAGAGCGTCGATGCTGTCGTGCTGGGTCAGGCGTGGCACTGGGTGGAGGTCGATCCGGCATCTGCGGAGATCGGTCGGGTGGTGCGGCCCGGCGGCACCTTGGGGCTGATCTGGAACATCCGTGACGAGCGCACTGACTGGGTGCGCAAGCTGACGGGCATCATGCACGGTAGCGCCGCGGAGGAGATGCTTGCGGCCAGCGGGCCACGGGTGGCCGCGCCATTCGCCGAGCTTGAGGGTCGGGAATGGGGCTGGTCCAGGGCGATGACACGGTCGCATCTGCACGACATGGCCTCCTCCCGCAGTTACGTCATCACGGCATCTGACGTGGAGAAGGCCCGCATTAGACGAGAGATGGATGCGCTGTTCGATGACCTCGACTTCGACGACTCTGGCGCGCTCGAACTGCCGTATGTGACGAAGGCCTTCCGGGCGGTGCGGCGTGCGTAACGAGTTGCAGGCGGTGTTCTTCGACCTCGACGGAACGCTGATCCGCGACGGTGCGGGAGCCGCGGTGCGTCAGACCGCCGCGGCACTGGCCGAGCGCCACGCACTGGCGATCGCCGATATCCTCGCTGCGAATGACGCGGCGTGGGCGAAGGGGTGGGGCGACCAGGGGGAGCAGTGGATGCGTGGCGAGCTGCCTGATGACGCGCTGCCCCGAGAGATCTGGCGTCTCACGCTGCTGGCGATGGGGCGCGATGACGATGACCTGGTCGATGAAGCGGTACGACTTCATGTCGAAGCCGAGCACGGCACGTTCACCCTCTTTGACGAGACACTGTCCGTGCTTGAGTCGTTGCGGGCGGGCGGCGTGCCGATCGGGTTGATCACGAACGGGCCCGCCGCGTTCCAGCGGGCCAAGCTTGTGACGGTCGGGATCGATGGTTTCTTCGACGTCGTCGTGGCGTCCGGAGACATCGGAGTGCTCAAGCCGGATGCCGCGATTTTCCGCCGAGCGCTGGACGGTCTGGACGTCCGTGCAGAGACGACGCTGCATGTTGGGGACAACTTCGCCGCGGATGTCGCCGGTGCGGTGGGTGCAGGGATGACGGCTATGTGGATCAATCGCGAAGCATCCGCGGCGCCGCGGGCAGACATGCCGCATCACGACAGCCGCACGCTGCGCGATGTGCTGACGTGCGTCGCGGTCTCGACCGGGTGACAGCGGGCGTATCCCCTCTGCGGGTTCGCCCATCCGCCCCCGGTAGACTCTTACCTCGTGGCTCTCACTATCGGAATCGTCGGCCTGCCCAATGTTGGCAAGTCCACTCTCTTCAACGCACTCACCAAGAACGACGTGCTCGCGGCGAACTATCCGTTCGCGACGATCGAGCCGAACGTGGGTGTCGTCAATCTGCCTGACTCGCGGCTCGACGTGCTCGCCGGCATCTTCGGCAGTGAGCGCATCCTGCCGGCGGCTGTGTCGTTCGTCGATATCGCAGGCATCGTGCGCGGCGCGAGCGAGGGAGAGGGACTGGGCAACCAGTTCCTTGCGAACATTCGTGAAGCGGATGCCATCGCGCAGGTCGTGCGCGGCTTCGCCGATGGCGACGTGGTCCATGTCGAGGGCACGGTGAACCCGGCATCCGACATGGAGACCATCAACGCAGAGCTCATGCTCGCCGATTTGCAGACCGTCGAGAAGGCCATCGTGCGCATCGAGAAGGAAGTCCGCGGCAAGAAGGCGGATCCTGTCGTTCTCGAGACTGCGAATGCCGCGAAGGATGCGCTTGAGCGCGGCATCCTGCTGTCGGTGAGTGGTATTGATATGGATCCCATCAAGGAACTCGGCTTGCTGACCGCCAAGCCCGTCATCTTCGTCTTCAACGTCGATGAGGCAGTGCTGACGGATGCTGCGCGCAAGGAAGAGCTCGCCGCTCTCGTCGCGCCGGCCAAGGCCATCTTCCTCGACGCGAAGATCGAGTCTGAGCTCATCGATCTTGACCCTGAGGATGCCGCAGAACTGCTGGCGTCGACTGGCCAGGACGAGTCAGGCCTCGACCAGCTCGCCCGAATTGGCTTTGACACGCTGGGACTGCAGACCTACTTGACCGCCGGTCCAAAAGAAGCGCGTGCGTGGACGATCCCCAAGGGTTCGAAGGCTCCGCAGGCTGCGGGAGTCATTCACACTGACTTCGAAAAGGGCTTCATCAAGGCTGAGGTCATCTCCTTCGAAGACCTCGTCGCGACGGGTTCTATCGCGGAGGCCCGTTCCAAGGGCAAAGCGCGCCTTGAGGGCAAGGACTACGTCATGAAGGACGGCGACGTGGTGGAGTTCCGGTTTAACGTCTAGCGTTATTGACGCTCTGCGTTATATACTGGTCGTGTGATCAGATCGTTCGGGAGCAAGGACACCGAGCGCATCTGGCATGAGCAGTACGTCAAGCGCGTCGACCGGACGGTGCAGCGAGCAACCCTGCGGAAGCTCGAGCTGATCCACGCGGCAAAGGATGTCGAGGATCTCCGGATCCCACCCGGCAACCGTCTCGAGCAGCTCGTTGGTGACCGTCGTGGTCAGCAGAGCATCCGGGTCAACGCGCAGTGGCGTATCTGCTTCGTCTGGAGAGAGGGAGGTGCGGACAATGTCGAACTCGTCGATTATCACCGAGGCTGACTTGATCGAGCCGATCCATCCGGGAGAGATCCTGATGGAGGACTTCATCGAAGGCTTCGGGATCACGCAGAACAAGCTGGCAGTCTCAATCGGCGTGCCGCCGCGCCGGATCAACGAGATCGTGCACGGCAAGCGGGGAATCACGGCGGACACGGCGATTCGGCTCGCGAAGTACTTTGGGACGTCCGAGGAGCTCTGGATGAATCTGCAGTCGAACTATGAACTGCGGCTCGAGCGCCGGGCCCTGCGGGACAAGGTCGCCGAGATCACGCCGCTGAAGGTCGCGTGACACATGGGTCGAAAGCAGGCGTTGTCGGGCGTAGAGCAAGTGAGGGCGCTCATCGAGCGAAGGCACCAGGATCTTGGGCGGCCGGTTGTGATCGGGGTGTCCGGGTACGCGGGTTCGGGGAAGAGCACCCTGGTCCGGAGCATTGCCGAAGGCGAGCCGACGATGGTCAGGATGCGAGGGGACGACTTCCTCGAACCGTCGCGATCGCACCAACGGTCGGGCGATTGGGCTGGGGTCGAACGTGGTCGGCTCGTCGACGATGTACTCATTCCGTTCCGTGACGAGCGCATGGGCACATTCCGGCGCTTCGACTGGGGTCGTCGCGAGCTCGGGGAACCTGAACCGGTGCCAACCGGAGATATTCTCCTGGTGGATCTCATCGGACTCTTCCATCCTGAAGCGCTCCCTGTATTGGATCTGACGATCTGGATCGATGTACCTCTGGAGACCGCGCGGGAGCGCGGGATGAGGCGAGATGAGGCGCTTGGTCGTGACCACTCGCGGCTGTGGCGCGACGTGTGGGTGCCGAACGAGATCGAGTTCGATCGCAACTTCTCGCCGCGGGAGAGCGCCGAGGTTCTGTACGTCGCGTGAGGTTGCCCCGTACCGGAACGTGGTGGAGTTCCGCTTTAACGTGTAGGCCAAGGCACGCCCCACTACGCAATTGCGCCTGACCCGCAATCCCGATGGGCTCCACCTGTCGTAGAAGACGCTTGGGTACGGTGTGAGGGTGAAGCCAAAGGTCGACCTCGATGCGAGTCTTGCCTGGAGACTCGCGCGTCACGGACTTGAATCGCGTGCCGCGGCCACCGTGTCACAGGCAGTTGAGCGGGTCGTCGCCATCCGCGCGTGGCCGGCCGCGCGTGCCGAAGCTGCGCTCACGGCGAGGCGGCCCACGCACAGCGTGGGCAATGTCGAGAGCGCAGTCTCCGCAGGGGCGCTGATCATGAGCTACGCGTTCAGGGGCGGATCGTACGTCTTCGCGCCGGAAGCCGGCTCTCTCATCCTTGCAGCACGCGCATTGTCCCGAGCTTGGGAGAACCCCCGTTTCCAGCGGCAGGCGGGATTCGTCCTTGAGGACTGGGAGCCATTTCGCGCGGCGATGCGCGACATCCTTGCGGAGGCTCCCCGCACCCGCGAGGAGATCTCGTCGGCCCTCGGGGAGAGCGCTACCCTCGGTTCGCTTGCGTCCGCCGCCCTTGGTGCGGGCTCGGACACCCTCTACAAGCCGCTTCACTGGTGGGGAGACATCAGCTTCGGCCCGAACCATGACGGCCAGACGACGTTCCAGTTGCGGAGAGGCGGGCCCGACCTGCCGGAGCCACTCGCTGTCGATGATCTCGATGCCGACGCGATCGGCGCGAGAGTCGTTCGCGACTACGTGCGGTCGTACGCACCCGCCACACGGGAGAACCTTCGATACTGGCTGACCGAGGGCCTCTCTGTCCCGTCGCGCATGGTTTCCCGATGGCTTTCCATGAATATGGACGAACTCATTGAGGTGGAGTCGGCTGGCTCGGAGGCGTACGTGCTCCGCGAGGATCTCGACGCGATGCGTGAAGCTCGGTCAAGCGTTGCCGTCCGACTCATCCCGGGATCCGACCCGTGGGTCATGGGGCCGGGTACCGCCGACTCGCGGATCATCGATCCGCGGCGTCGGGCGCAAGCGACCAAGGGGAACAATCTCGTGCTCACCGGCGGTCGGGTGGTTGGGACGTGGCGACAGCGGGGAGGTGAGGTCCACGTGATGCGGTTCGATGAGGAGAGCGGCTTCGACGGGGCATCCTTAGCTGACGAGGTTCGACGGATGACCGGATTAGACCAGGAGATTTCGATCGTCACCACTCAGGGGTGAGCTCAGCCGTCACCGAGTTGCGGATGTGGGTTGGCGCGGTCAAGGGACGCAGCACGAAGACGCTCTGGCGTTAGGGTGAGGTCGTGGCGAGAGTTGTCTTCATGTGCGGCCCCGCAGGCTCGGGGAAATCGACAATGGCGCGCCGTCTCGAGGCAGACGGGATGGTCAGGCTTTCGTTTGACCAAGAGGCGTGGGATCGCGGTATCCGACACATGCCGCTGCCCGAGGATACACATCGCGATGTGGAGGACCACCTCCGTCGTCGATTGCTTGATCTCATAGCCGAAAAACGTGATGTCGTGCTCGACTTCGCCTTTTGGTCGCGGGCGATGCGCGACGATTGGCGTCGTCTCCTAGAGCCGCACGGAGTTGTCCCGGAGACGATGTATATCTGGGCGGATCGGGTTACGTGCCTGGAACGAGTGGCCGCCCGCGCCCACTCGCACGGCGACGATTTCGTGTTGAGCGCGGCGACTGCTGCGGCCTACTTTGACCACTTTGAACCGCCGACTTCTGATGAGGGGCCCGTGAAGTTGGTCGTGACATGACGAATCGGCCAGGCGACTGGTCCGAAAGCGACGAAATGTGTGAGATTGGCGAGATGTGCGAGAGCGAAACGCAATTCTTCATCGATCTCGAGTCCAAGGTGTGGGCCGCACAGACGAATGAGCGACAGAACGTGGTTGAGTTCCGCTTCAACGTCTAGCGGAAGCTCCCGTCAGGACCTCGAGCCCGCTAGCCGTCGCGCCGCAGGGGTTGCAGTGTCGATCCGAGCTGAGCACGCAGAAATGTGGCTACGGAGTCCAGCGCCGCCGCGCCTTCGTCGAGGGCCGCGGCGAAGCCTTGGAAAACATGGGGGACACCAGGGGTGATCTCAAAGGTGACCGATACGTCGGCCTCGGCAGCGCGTGAGACTACCCGCAGAGCATCGTCGAGGAGGATCTCGTGAGATCCAGCTTGCACGAGTAGCGGAGGCAAGCCTGTGAGGTCGGCCAGCGCGGGGCTGATCAGCGGGTTCGAAGCGTCCTGTCCGGCTAGGTAGTCAGAGGCGCGGGCGCGTAGCCCGGCCAGAGACAGTGCCGGGTCGACGTCGGCCTTCGTCGCGAGTGAGGCACCGCTGAGAGTCAGATCGGCCCAAGGGGACAGCAAGATCGACGCGGCGGGCATCGACAGCCCGTGCTCGCGCAGCGACAGGAGCAGCGCGAGCGCGAGGCCCCCGCCTGCAGACTCGCCGGCGACTATTACCGTGTGAGCGGGCACTCCGGACGCGAGCAATCCGCGGTAAGCGGCGACGGCGTCCTCGACGGCGGCCGGGTACGGATGCTCGGGTGCGAGTCGATACTCGATACTGACCCCGCGCATATTGGCGCGACCAATGATGTCGGCCACCAAACCAGCGGATGCTGCGGCCGAGCCGAGAGCGTAGGCGCCCCCGTGAAGATAGAACAGCACTCCGCGTGCATCGGCTCCGTCGACGGAGACGGCGACGACCGGGACTCCGCCGAGTTCGTCCTGTGTTGTGCGCACCTCTGGCGGGAGCGGATGCGCCATCATCAGCGTGTCAAGCAGCGGACGTTGTTCGGCAAGATCGCCGCCAAGATCGAGTGGTCCTTCGCGCAGTAGCCGTTCAACTGCCTGTGCCTGCGCGCGACTCATGCCGCAGCACCGCCGTTTGCATACAGCACCTGGCCGTTGATCCATCGCACAGGACCGGCAAGCGCGGAGACAACCTCGGCGATGTCCTCGGGGCTGCCGAGCCGCCCCATGGCATTCAGGCTCGCAATGGTGTCGATGAGTTGCTGCGGCTTTCCTTCGCGAAACAGCGGGGTGTCGGTCGGACCAAGTGCGATCGCGTTGACTGCGATCTCGCGGCCGCGCAATTCGCGGGCGAGGATTAGGGTGAGTGCCTCCACCGCGCCCTTCAACATGGCGTACGCCGCGTAGCCCGGTGACTGAATACGGGTGATGCTCGTGGAGATGGTTGCAATCGCTCCGCCAGTGCGCACACGGCGCGCAGCTTGTCGGGCGACGACGACGGTGCCCCTCACATTGGTGCGCTGCACCTGGTCGAATACCTCCAGGTTCAGGCCGTCAGTGGCGAGGCATTCGGCGACCGCGCGACCGATGTCTCCGGATGCACCGGTCACGATCGCGGTGCGAGTTTGCTTGTCAGCCATTACGACTCCTAGATATGAACAATCGGTACATAAAGCACGATAGGCTATAATGGACGATATGTCCATAAACACGTCATTGAGTGACAACCGACAGCAACGACGGGGCCGAGGGCGAAGGCCAGCCGTCGAGGTTAGCTTCTGCGCGGCGTTGTCGATGCTGTGGCGTCCGTGCTCTTCGAGCACGGAATGAGCGCGGTCACCTTTGACCGGGTCGCTGCCCTAGCCGGATCAACGAGATTGTGCACGGCAAGCGGGGCATCACCGCCGATACTGCGATCCGCCTGGCGCGGTACTTCGGGACGTCCGAGGAATTGTGGACGAACCTGCAGTCCAACTACGAGTTGCGACTTGAGCGCCGGGCTTTGCGTGACAAGGTCGCCGCGATCACGCCGCTGAAGGTCGCGTGAGCGAAGGAGCAGGAGTCGGTTCCGATTCCTCGAGGCTGATCATCATCCACAGGACTGCGGCTGCCGCCCACTTGAGTACAACTTGTACAAGTTGTACTATTGGTTCATGACTTCCGTGACCCTGTCTCAGTTCCGTAGTCAGCAGAGCGACTATATTGCGGCCGCGCAGCGCGGCCCCGTCGAGATTACTTCGCGCGGTGCTGGACGGCGTGCTGTCGTTGTGTCGCCTGATTTCTTCGACCGCGCGCTGCAAGCGCTGGAGGATCAGGGGGACATTCGTGGTGCCGCCGAGGCGCGGGAGGAAGACGGACGTGTCTCCCACGAAGAGCTCATGCGCGAGCTCGGTGTCTGAACGTTCTCGATGCCGTACGCGATCGATTATGTTCCCTCGTCAGCGAAGGCCATCCGGAAGCTCGAAAAGCCGGTAGCCCGACGATTGCTCGGTGCGATCGGGGCGCTCGCCAATGACCCACGTCCTTCTGGCTGTCTCCAGCTGAAAGGTGGTGACGGTGAGTTTCGTATTCGGGTCGGCGACTACCGGGTCGTCTACGACGTTCAGGATGAGCAGGTTGTGGTCCTGGTGTTACGGGTAGGTCACCGCCGCGACATTTATGGGTGAGGTTGTCGCGAATGCTGGCTGAAGGCAGTGGGGCCGAATCTGCGATCGACTTCGTGGCACACTCTGACCTCATGGCGGTCGATCTTGCCGGGCTTCGGGGGCTGTTCGATTCTGAGTACAAACAAGACTTCGGCGATTGGGATCCGGATCTGCCGTATGGCTATGCTCCGCACGACTTCCATATTGTCGCTCGGCAAGGTTGCAGCGTTGTCGGCCATGTCGGTTGGGCGCGGCGTGCGATCCGTGTCGGAGCTCATAAGGTTGTCGTTGCAGGCGTGGCGGTGTATTGGTCTCCGACCGTGCGCGAGGTCAACAACTGGGTGGTCGCCTGATCGCCCGTGCGGCAGAGTCGATGACGGCTGCGGGCGGCATTGCGTTCGGCTATCTCGGGTGTCGTGAAGAAGTGGTCTCGTTCTACACGGCATGCGGATGGAGTCGAATCTCTGCTGCGGAGCGATCTATAGGCCGCACGGGGCGGCCAGTGTTCGACGCGCCAGGCCAACCCCTGCTTGTCTTGCCTATCGAACACCGGCTTACTTCCTGGCCCGTCGGCGAGGTCGACCTGAGTGGTCGCGCGTGGTGAGCTTTGAGACGATCGTCATCGATCAGCGGTGAGCTCAGCTGTCGCCGAGTTGCGGATGTGGGTTGGAGCGGTCAAGGGACGCAGCGCGAAGACGCTCTGGCGTTAGGGTGAGGTCGTGGCGAGAGTTGTCTTCATGTGCGGCCCCGCAGGCTCGGGGAAATCGACAATGGCGCGCCGTCTCGAGGCAGACGGGATGGTCAGGCTTTCGTTTGACCAGGAGGCGTGGGGTCGCGGTATCCGACACATGCCGCTGCCCGAGGATACACATCGCGATGTGGAGGACCACCTCCGTCGTCGATTGCTTGATCTCATAGCCGAACGTGACGGACGCTGGTGGAATACGTTCAGTCAGGACACGCCAGTGAGCGTTGTGCTGAGAGGATGACTGGCGACAGCGACGCTGAGTTCGGGTTCAACGTCTAAAAATGATGTGGGCTCGTGACGCGGGCAGCGAGAGTTCTGAGGGATTCCTGGCGTAGTCGGCCGTACGATCGGTATGTGGATGCAGATGGCGAGGCTGAGGAGCTTTATCTCGCGGGCGGCTGCCTCTGGGGCGTGCAGGCCTTTATCGCGACGCTGACCGGCGTGACGTTCACAGAGGCGGGAAGGGCCAACGGCACCAGCCAGCGCATCGACAGCGACTACGACGGGTATGCGGAATGTGTGCGCACACGATTCGATCCGACCGTCGTGAGCGTCGCACAGCTGATGGCGTACCTCCTTGAGATCATCGATCCTTACAGCGTGAACGAACAAGGACCGGACGCCGGTGAGAAGTATCGCACCGGCGTGTACTCCAACACGCTGATCCACCTCGAACAAGCGCGGGCTTTTATCGCGGCAAGGGACGACGCTGACCGTATCGCGGTCGAGGTACTGCCACTCGCCAACTATGTGCGAAGCGCCGATGAGCATCAGGATCGGCTTGCGCGTTTCCCTGAGGACTCCTGTCACCTCAGCGCGGAACTGCTGGCTAAGTACCGCAGCTGAAGGCCGGTCGTGTGCTGCACGAACAGTGCGATCCCCAATGTCACGATGGGGAGTGCGATGCCGATCAGCGCGATCCCGCAGGCGAGGTTCTGCACCCACGACCAACTGCGTATGCGCGCCTAAGGCTCTGTCGGCAGCCCCCGAAAACTGGTCAGTAGCCGCGCTGCACCCGCAGCGGAGCGGGCGCGCCCTCGCCGCAACGTCTAGCGTTGACAGCGCGACGCGTCACCTACCGGAGGAGGAACAGATGAGGCACCTGCTGTCCCTGGCGGACTGGACTCGCGACGACCTTGAGAATGTGTTCCACCGCGCTGACCAGTATCGCGCGGGGCAAGGCGCGCGTATCGACGGCGCCGCGGCCCTGTTCTTTCCGCCGTCGAGTATTCGGACTCGGCTGTCTTTCGAACTGGGTGCTGCGGAGATGGGACTTCACCCGGTCACGTTTCCTCCCGAGACACTCGACAAGGACGAAGACTTGGCCGATCTTGTCGGATACCTTGCGTCATGGACGAACCTCCTTGTGGTCAGGCATCCAGATATCTCAGTGCTGGAGCGTCTGGCAGGCGCGAACGTGGTGCCGGTGGTCAACGCGATGACCAGTGTGAACCACCCCTGTGAGGTTCTGTCAGATCTCTATGCGCTGTCGCAGGAGGCGGACGTGTTTGCGTTGCGCTTCCTGTTCGTGGGCGCGGATGGGAATATCGCCCGCGCATGGTGGGAAGCTGGCCACGCCCTCGGGCTGGACATCCGGCAGAGCTGCCCGAATGGTCTGCAAACTCTTGGCATGCCCTGGGACGGGGATCTGTCATCGGCGATCACCACGACCGATGTTGTGATCACGGATGCTCCGGGGGCGCACGCGGATGCGCTTGCGCCATACATGGTCACCGCCGAGCTGCTTGATGGGGCTCCCGATGGCGTGCGCTTCAACCCGTGCCCTCCGTTCGTGCGCGGACGAGAAGTGTCTGCTGATGCCATCGAGCATCCTGCGTTCGTCGGATATGGATTCAAGCAGTATCTGAAGCCGGTGCAGCAGGCTGTGATGGCCTGGGCGCTGGAATCCGGATAACGTACCCTCCGACGCCAGGCAATAGGCTCGAATCGTGAACTGGCGATATCGACTTGCAGCCTGGCTGATGATCGCGCAGGGAGTTCTCATGGAACTTGCCGCCGGGCTCGGCCTTCCCGTTCTTCTCATGTTGGGTGTGCAGCAGTCCGACGTCGGTGAGCACTTCAGCTTCGCGCTGCCGTACTTCCAGGACAACCTCTATCTGATGATGGTGATGAGCGGCATCTTCGGTGTGTTGCGAATCGTCGGCGCGGTGGCACTGTTGCGCGACCGCATGTGGGGTCTTGCCCTCTCGGTGATCACGTGCGGCGTCACCCTGGTGCTGATGATCTTCCTGCTTCCCGCCGGAATCGCCGACGGCATCCTTTCGGGTGCAGCCCTCGTGCTTATTCTTCTCGCCTATTTCGGCGCCGCCACAGTGTCAGGGTCGACTGATCGCGGAGAGATGAATCGACGCCCGCGGAACGCTCAGGTTCGATAAGTTTCCGCTGACCTCGGGCATCATTGACGCATGAGCGTCGAAGCGATGATTGCAGGTGGACAGTACCTGCGTGTCCAGGCCCGATATCGAGGTCGACTGGGCGTGGAGGTCGGCATTTTCGTCGCCGTCGACCACCTTCGACGTGCGGGACGGCTGTCGGATGCTGAGGAAGCGCAGTATCTCGATATTGATGACTGGTTCAACGAGCACTTGCCCAACCCGCCGTTCTACGAAGACGGCAACTCGATCGGGGCAGTTACCTGGTTCAAGACGCCGGTGCCGGCCGAGATGTCGCAGAGGATCACGATTCTCCGGAGCATCCTGACAGCGCATGGGGTCGAGCATGACCTTGTCGCCGTCGAAGATCCGGGCGAGCAGATCTACGAGGACGACTTCCAGGTCGGAATCGTGCCTCGGGAACGCCACGATCCCACGGCAATGCCGAGCGGTTTGGTGCTTGGCCCGACGACCGCAGGGTCGAAGAGGCATCTGGCACAGAACGCCTAGTCCTCTGGCCAGCGCCCGTTTTCGGCGTCGGCGCACCCGGCGCGGTAACGTTGTGGCGTTCCCTTTTGGCCATAGAGCGCAAGTGGGACACGTCGACAACACAGGAGGACAGACGACCGTGGCACAGAAGAGCATCTTCGAACCGGAAGGCCGTGCCGTGCCTTTTATCGTCGAGGGCGAAGGTCCCGTCTCGCTGGTGCTGATCACCGGATCTGGTCGCAATGAAGCTGCCCTGGGCGTCATCTCGCACTATCTCTCCGAAGAAGCCGGCTTTCACGTCATCCAGATCGGATCGCGCGCTGATTCAGCCCCCGACCGCACCGCAAGCATCCGGGAGCGCGTGGAAGACATCATCTCTGTCATCGACCAGCTCGGTCTCGAGAGCACCTGGATCGGTGGACACGAAATCGGCGGCACCGTGGCACGCGTGTTCGCCGCAGAGCACACCGATCGAGTGAACGGACTGCTGCTGCTCGGGGTCGAAGAGGAAGAGATTCCGCTCGCCCCAGCGATTCCCGTGCTGATCGTCCAGGCGACGAACGATGAGATCAACCTGCCTGCCGTCGCTGAGAAGCTGCAGGCGACCGCGCCGGAGCGTGCGAGCATCAAGACCATCGACGGCGCAGATCACCTGTTCCCGGCAACTCACCCCATCGAGACTGCGGTGATCATTGAGGAATATCTGGATTGGGACTGAGCGCCGCTAGCGCGCTCGATATCACCGCTCGTGCGGCGCGAGTTGTCCACAGATACGGATACTGGCGTCCCCACGAGGCGATTCGCGAACAGTATCGATCTATGGGGATCAGATACTACGCATACGCATTTGACGCTGATGACACGGAACGCGCACTCGCCGATCCGGCGAGCGTGATCAGTTCCGACCCGCTCGCTGATGCTTGGGGCATGCCTCCGGGGTTCAGCGCGGGAGTTACGAATTTTGAGCAGACGCCTCCGAAAATTGACATGCTGTATCTCGATAAAGCCTGGCGATACCTGCAGGAGCTCGCGGCACCAGCGCAAGCTCAAGAGACGCCCCGGCCCGCTTATCGAATGTTCGAGGGACGCGTAACCCACACCGATTATGGATGGGAGCCGTGGGTGAGAGTGCTGCCGCCCGAAGAAGTGGCGATCATTGCCGACGATCTGGTGAGCTTCGCAGCTGAAGTGACGGAGTCCCTCGACGCAGACGGGAAGGACACACCGTACGTGCTCGACTTCCTGAAGCGTGCCGTGGAGTTCGTGGCACAGCTCGTGGCGTCGAATCGTGGATTCGCCTACCAAATTGGGTAGCCAGAGTGCGCACTCGGCGATATTATGTAGGTACGTACCGACAAGTTCTGGAGGTGAAGTCATGGCAACCGTGATGAGTTCACGTGAGTTGAATCGCGACGTAAGTGCAGCAAAGCGAGAAGCGGCAGCGGGACCTGTGACGATCACCGACCGGGGTGAACCAGCCTTCGTCCTGCTGACATTCGATGATTTCCGTCGTTTGCAAGACCGCCGGAGTATCGTCGATATCCTTCGAATGGACGAAGACGTCGAGTTCGAGCCCGTGCGGTTGCAGAGCTTTCCGCAGCCGGCAGAGCTGTGAGTTATCTGCTTGACACGAACGTCCTCAGCGAACTTCGTAAACGCTCCGGCATCGCCGATCAGAATGTCGTGAACTGGGCTCTTCATCAAGGGACAGAGGAACTCTCCATCAGCGTGATCTCTGTCTTGGAGATTGAAATGGGCATTGCGCAGATCGAGCGCAAGGATGCTGTGCAAGGTGAAGTGCTTCGCCGATGGTGCGATCGGGCAGTTCTGGGAGGGTTTGCCGGTCGCATCCTCCCAGTGGATCTCGCTGTCGCGCGGCGTGCAGCGATATTGCACGTTCCGGATCCACGACCGGAGCGGGATGCGTACATCGCTGCGACCGCGCAAGTACATGGGCTGACTGTGGTGACTCGGAATGTCGCGGATTTCGCACCGATGGGCGTGGCAGTTATCGATCCTTGGCAGGCCACTACCGGGTGAGTCGCGCGTTCTCGCTGGGAGCTCGCCTCAGCACCGAGAACTATGGTTGAGCTGTGCCCCGTAAATCAGCAGCATCATCCTCACCAGACTCGGTTCCCGTCGATCTCCCGCCCGAGCGTCGATTGGCGGTGGCTGTCGAGCGGTACGGGGAAGCGAACGTCGTGTCTCGTTCACTGTCGCTACTCGCCGGCAACAACGAAGGCGGGGACTTTCTGCTCTTCGTCGGCGGCGAACATGCCCGCGGCATCCTGGACGGCGCGCCAGTCCTTTACTGGCCAGAGCTGTGGGGCCTACGTGCGTTGCTTTACGTCTGGGACGAGTCGGCGGCATCGACCGTGATCGGCACGCTGGATAATCCGGCGTGGCGCGTGCGCGAAATGGGTGCCAGAGTCGTTGCGGCGCGCGAGCTCCCCGCGGCATCCGAACTTGCGGCATTGCTCGATGACGAAGTACCCCGTGTGCGCGTGGCCGCGGCCAAGGCGTTGGGCGCTGTGGGGTCATCGGACGATATGGACCGCATACGCGTCCTCCTCAAAGACCCGGAGGTCGAGGTTCGCCGAGGAGCCCAGCAGAGCCTCGACGCGCTGCGCGCACGGTTCCCAAAAAACTGACACCATCTTCGGATGGCAGGATTGAAGGATGACCGCAACACTCGTGGCCCAGGGCCTGGCCGGAGGGTACGGCCACCGCACCCTCTTCGATTCCCTTGACCTGACGGTCGCACCCGGTGACGTCGTCGGAGTCGTCGGAGCAAATGGGGCCGGAAAGTCCACGTTGCTCAGGCTGCTCGCCGGCGTCGACCAGCCACAGGCCGGTACGGTTGCGCTGGCGCCGGCCGATGCATTCGTCGGCTGGCTTCCGCAGGAACACGAACGTCTCACCGGTGAAACCGTCACCGAGTACATCGCCCGCCGTACAGGATGCGCCGAGGCGACGAATGAGATGGATGCCGCGGCTGCAGCTCTCGGAGACCCCTCGTTGGCCGTAGAGGGCAACGACCCCGCTGATGTCTACTCTGCAGCCCTTGACCGGTGGCTTGCCAGCGGAGCGGCAGACCTCGAAGAGCGTGTGCCGGCAGTGCTTGCTGACCTCGGACTCGAACTCGGTGAGGGATCGGCCGAACAGATTCAGATGACCTCGCTCTCCGGCGGCCAGGCGGCGCGTGTCGGTCTGGCCGCGCTGCTGCTCTCACGATTCGACATCGTGCTGCTGGACGAGCCGACCAACGACCTTGACCTCGATGGGCTTGAACGCCTGGAATCGTTCGTGCAGGGGCTCCGTGGCGGCGTCGTGCTGGTCAGCCACGACCGCGAGTTCCTCGCGCGCTGTGTCACAAGAGTGCTGGAACTCGATCTGGCGCAGGGCACCAACCAAGTTTTCGGCGGCGGCTACGATTCCTATCTGGAAGAGCGAGCGACGAACCGCCGCCACCAGCGCGAGAAGTACGACGAGTTCGCAGGGAAGAAGGCCGACCTCGTCGCGCGTGCCAGAACGCAGCGTGAGTGGTCGAGCCAGGGCGTGCGAAATGCGATGAAGAAGGCGCCAGACAACGACAAGAACAGGCGCAAGGCTGCGACGGAGTCCAGCGAAAAACAGGCGCAGAAGGTTCGCCAGATGGAGAGCCGGATCGCACGGCTCGACGAAGTAGAAGAGCCGCGCAAAGAGTGGCAGCTGGAGTTCACCATCGGCTCCGCGCCGCGGTCCAGTTCGGTGGTCTCGACGTTGAGTTCCGCAGTCTTCCGGCAGGGTGACTTCACACTCGGGCCGGTGTCACTGCAAGTGAACGCGGGCGAACGAATCGGAATCACCGGCCCCAACGGCGCCGGAAAATCAACGTTGTTGAGGGCTCTGCTCGGCAGGAAGCTGCCTGACAACGGAACCGCGAGCCTCGGCGCGAGCGTGCAGATCGGCGAGATCGATCAGGCCCGGTCGTTACTGGCTGGCTCCACACCCCTCGCCGATGCCTTCGAGGAGCTCGTTCCTGACATGGCTTCGGGGGAGGTGCGCACGCTCCTCGCCAAGTTCGCGCTCAAGGCCGACCATGTGAACCGCCCCGTCGACGAGCTGTCGCCAGGAGAGCGCACCCGCGCAGGTCTCGCCCTGCTGCAAGCGCGCGGCGTCAACCTTCTCGTGCTCGATGAGCCGACGAACCACCTCGACCTGCCGGCCATCGAGCAGCTCGAGCAAGCGCTGGAATTATACGAAGGCACGCTTCTTCTCGTCACGCACGACCGGCGGATGCTCGCGACCGTACATACGGATCGGCATTGGCGAGTCGAGGCGGGGCAGGTCACCGAACTCTGAGGGCCTCTCGAGAGAACTACCAGAGCGGAACCCGATCAAGCGTGCATGCGGGCGCCCTTGGTGATGCGATCGACGACGTTCTTCGGGCCTCGAAGGGCGACGCCGACGAGATCGAGGTCATCCGCGGCGACACCAGCCACAGCGGCGCGGTTCTGGGCGTCATGATCCGTGCTGAAAAGTTCGCGGGTGTAGATCGCCACTGCGAGGCCGCGGCTGTGGGCCTTGGTGCGAGCAGAGGAGAGCTTGTCTGCCTCGGCGCTGAACACGAGCACAGGCTGGCGAAGCATCGGCAGATACTCGTTTCCGTCGCCGTCACGGTACGGCTCCCCGGTGAGATCCGTCTCGCTGGTGGCAATACCGCTCATGAGGAATGCGGTGACATTTAGTTCTTGCCACGGCAGTAGGTCATCGCGCAGCAGCAGCGCGACCTTGGTATCGAAACGGGGTACGGCATCGAGGGTCGCGGGGGAGTTCTCTTCAACGGCAGTAGTGTTCACGGTTCCACGATCCCGCACCCGCCGGGCCGGTGTCTTGTACGTTTGATCCGTGGTCGAATCTGTTCGTGCGTGGCATCCAGAGGTGCCTCAACTGCAGGAGGTGCTGCACGCGACGTTCGCGCAGCACGCATATCCTGCGCATACGCACGACTCGTGGACGGTGATGATCCTCGACCGCGGTGCCGTCACATACGACCTCCGCAGGTCTGAACATCATGCCGTACCCGCTGCGGTGACGCTGCTGCCCCCGCACATCCCTCACGACGGGCGCTCGGCAGTTGAGGGCAAGCCATTTCACAAACGAGTGCTCTACCTCGAACCGAACTGGCTCCCGCCTCAGATGGTGGATGCTGCCGCGTCCTCTCCCACGCTCCCCGGTGCAGACCTGGTCATCGAGGTATCGAGCATCCATGAGGATCTGGCCGCGGGGGATGCGCTCGCCGCAGAAGGTGCGCTTCTGGAACTGCGTGGCGTCGTGCAGGCACGACTCGGAGAGCCGCCTCCTGCATTGGCGGATGCACCGCTGGCTCGTCGACTGCGGTGGATGCTGGACGACCGGCTGGAGGAGACCTTCACCCTTGCTGAAGCAGCCCAGACGCTCGGCGTCAACTCGAACCACCTGGTGCGTGCCTTCTCGCAGGCCTATGGGATCGCACCTCACCGGTACGTCACCGGACGTCGAATCGATCGCGCTCGACGGTTGCTATTGGACGGACACGCGCCAGCCCAGGTCGCCGTGGACGCAGGTTTTCACGATCAATCGCACCTCACCCGCCACTTCCGCCGCATCCTCGGAACGACGCCTGGAGCCTTCCGGGCACAGGCGAACATGCGCTGACCTCTAGTTCACAGGGCTACGCTGCCCTCAGCGGGCTCGGTGCCCACTCGGCCACTGCGTCAAGCGAGCGCCGAACGAAGTACGCGTCACCACCCTCATGATGATTATGGGGATACACCGCGATGTCCTTCGCTGGCGCGCCTTGGGCGAGTGAACCGTAGTGGTTGAAACCGGCGAAAACGGTTGACGGCGGGCAGATCGAATCGCGCAGGCCAACCGCGAAGAGTGCAGGAGCATCGGCGCGGCGACCCAGCGACGCGGCATCAACGTACGACAGCGTGCGCATCACTGCCTCCTCTGCGTCGCGGCGCACGGAAAGGAACTGCAACACCTCGCCCCACGGATGCTGTTCGCTGATCTCCAGCGCCCGCGCCGGGTGGCACAGGAACGGCACACTCGCGATCAGGCCGGCGAGGGACTCCGAGAGACCGGCAGCTGCCAGTGCGAGTCCGCCGCCCTGGCTGTTGCCCACCAGCGTCACCTTCGATGCATCGACGCCGGGCAACACCCGCACGGCATCCACTGCGCGCACGGCATCGGTGATGAGGCGGCGGTAGTAGTGCTGTTGCGTATCGAGGATTCCGCGTGTGAGGAAGCCGGGGGCAGACGATGGCGTGCCATATGGATCGGCGGTGTCGCCACCCGAGCCGTACTGGCCGCCTTGCCCGCGCGAGTCCATCAGCAGATGCGCGTAGCCGGCAGCTGCCCACGTGATGCGTTCGTGGGGAAGACCGCGTCCGCGTCCGTAGCCCAGATACTCCACAACCGCCGGAAGAGGATCGGAAACTCCGGTCGGGCGCGAGTACCAGGCCCGAATCGGATCACCCCCGAATCCAGCGAAGGTCACGTCCCACGTTTCGATGATCGCAAGGGGGCTGTCGACGGGCTCGATCGAGATGAGCACAGGAGATCGTCGTGCATCCGCGAGCGTCTCAGCCCACGAGGCGTCGAGATCAGCGGGTTCAGCCAGTTCCGGAAGATACTCGCGCAGTGCGGCGATCGGCAGATCGAAGAAGGCCATCAGTTGCTCCCTGGTGCCGGCGGCGCGGTGCTTTCGCGTACGACGAGGTCGGTCGCAAGGTCGATTCGCTGCAGGGGCGGAGTCTCACCTCGCGCGAGGTTGACGAGTAGGTTGGTCGCGGCTGTCGCCATTGCCTGCAGTGGCTGGTTCACCGTGGTCAGTGCGGGACTGAACCACTGCGTCAATGGCAGGTTGTCGTAGCCGACGATAGACAGATCCCGCGGGACGGCAAGGCCGAGTTCGCCCGCCGCCCGCAGCACGCCGATCGCCTGCAGGTCCGATCCCGCGAAGATTGCAGTCGGGCGGTCAGGACGGCTGAGCAGGTCGCGAGCGTGTCGGTAGCCGGCCTCGATCTCGAACGTCCCGTAAATCACCATGTCTTCCTGGACTTCTTGCCCGGCCTCGGCGTGTGCGCTGCGGAAGCCGTCGATGCGGGCGCGCGAGCACAGCAGTTCTTCCGGCCCGGAGATCACCGCGATGCGGCGGTGTCCGAGTTCCACGAGATGACGGGTGGCGACGAGTCCGCCGTTCCAGTTGTTTGAACCAACCGTGGGAACGCCTGTGGGCTGCTCTCCCGCGGTGTCGAGCACCACGAACGGGATGGAACGGCTCTCCAACTGATGGCGCTGTTGCACGCCGAGTGTGGCCAGCACGAGGATCACGCCGAGCGGGCGGCGAGCGAGAACGGCGTCCATCCAGTTCTGTTGTGGTTTGCGGCGTCCGCCGAACTCCGAAACAACGACGCTGGCACCTGCCGCTGCTGCAGCCGATTCCACGCCGAGAATGATCTCCATCGACCACGCGGAAGCCAGTCCATGAAACGCGAGGTCCAGGAGCGGGCTGCCCGCGCCGCTCGGACCTCGATTGCTCCGGCGGAACTCATGGCGTGCCAGCACGGCCTCGACTCTGGCGCGCGTCGCCTCCGCAACTCCGGGGCGGCCGTTTAGCACCTTGGAAACAGTCGGCACAGAAACCTCTGCCTCAACTGCGATGGAAGAAATGGTCGGCTGGCCGGAGGCGCGCTGGGGACTCGGGGTCATCGATGACAGTCCTCTCGGCGTTCGTTCTATCGGGCTCTGCAGGAAACCTATCAGGGTTTTCGGCACCGTGGCACGCACGTCGTTTATGACAAGTGTGCAACGAATGCAATCGTTTTCCATTGAAAAACCGGGAGTTTTCGAGCGTCGTCTGAAAATCGGCTTGACGTGAGAGGAAGGATCGCATTACCGTCGGCTCAGTACTATCGGGGAAAGCAACGATAGTTTCGGTGCTCAACGTAAGAGCAGCCACCACCTGCTCATGCGGGGGTGGTAACCGGAAGACGAAGGAGTCATCTGTGCAGATAGAGAATCTCGCCATCACGGGGGCGGTTTAGCGTTGGCCGTGGATGAGCTGAGCACCCAGGCGACCGTCTTGCCGTCGCCCCGTGCCAGACGCGGCGCAATACGCAAAACCTCGACCACAAACCGCTCGTGGAAGCGCGCACTCCGCAAGGACTGGCAGCTGTATTCGCTGCTGGTGCTGCCCTTGGTGTTCCTGCTGATCTTCCGCTACGCGCCCATGCTCGGCAACATCATCGCGTTTCGTCGATTCCGCCCTGGCGGATCGATGTTCGGCGACGAATGGGTCGGCTTCTACTACTTCGAGATGTTCATCAACAACAGCCAGTTCTGGCAGGTGTTCTGGAACACAGTGATCATCGGCGGACTGACGCTGCTCATCTGCTTCCCGTTGCCGATTGTGCTCGCTCTGATGCTCAACGAGTTGCGCTCGCGCAGGTTCAAGAAGATCGTCCAGACGATCTCGTACCTGCCGCACTTCATGTCGATCGTCATCGTGGCCGGACTCGTGCTGCAACTCACCTCTCTCAACGGCACGATCAACCAGATCGTCGAAGCGTTCGGCGGTGACGCGATCCCCTTCATGCAGCAACCAGGCTGGTTCCGGTCGATCTACGTCTCCTCCGAGGTGTGGCAGACGGTCGGATGGGGAACGATCCTCTATCTTGCGGCGCTTTCGACGCTTGATGACCAGCTCTACGAGGCCGCAAGGATTGACGGCGCAAACCGCTGGCAGCAGACGTGGCACATCACGTTGCCCGGCATCCGTCCGACGATGATGGTGCTGCTCATCCTCAACATCGGATCCTTTATGGCCGTTGGATTCGAGAAGGTGCTGCTTCTGCAGAACCCGCTGATCTACTCGACAGCCGACGTCATCTCGACCTATCTGTACCGCGTCGGAATCCAATCTGCGCAGTTCTCCTACGGCACGGCGATCGGCCTCTTCGAAGCGCTGATCGGCCTTATCCTCGTCCTCTCCGCGAACTACATATCGCGCCGAACGGTTGGAGCGTCACTGTGGTGACCGAAGCCATCGCCACCCCCGACATCACCTCAGTGCGCAGGGTCGGCGGCATGATCAAAGAGTCCGTCGGCTATCGCGTTTTCCGCGTGGTGAATGTGGTGCTGCTACTGACGGTCACCGGCGTCGTCCTCTACCCGTTCATCAACCTGTTTGCGAAGGCGTTCTCGTCTGAGGGTTACATCTCGGCCGGCGAGGTCAATCTTCTGCCGCGCGGGTTCAATGTCGAGACGTTCTTCGTCGTGATGAGCGATCCGATGTTCTGGACGAACTACCGCAACACGGTCGTCTATACCGTGGTGGGCACTCTGATCGCGATGGTGCTCACGACGACGTATGCCTACGCCATCAGTCGTCCGCAGCTGAAGGGGCGTTCGTTCTTCGTCGGCGTCGCGGTGTTCACGATGTTCTTCTCCGGCGGCCTGATCCCGAACTACATCCTCGTAGGAAACGTACTCGGGATGCGCAACACGATCTGGGCGATCGTATTGCCTGGAGCGATCTCCGTCTTCAATCTCCTCGTGATGAAGTCCTTCTTCGAGAACTTCCCTGCGGAGCTCGAGGAAGCGGCGGCGATCGACGGCCTGTCTACCTACGGCATCCTCGGTCGCGTCGTTCTTCCGCTGTCGAAGGCGGTGCTCGCAACGATGACGCTGTTCTACGCAGTGAGCATGTGGAACTCGTGGTTCGGCGCCTTCCTGTATCTCGACGACAAAGAGATGTTCCCGGTCACGGTGTATCTGCGAAACCTCATTGCCGCCGCCACCGGCACGGAAGCTGTCACCGGCGGGGCCGGCGGTGATGCCGTGCAGATCGGCGCAAATATCCAGTCGGTCACGATGCTTCTGACCATCCTGCCAATCGTTTGTCTTTATCCCTTCATTCAGCGGTACTTCGTCTCAGGCGTGATGCTCGGCTCCGTCAAGGGCTGAGCGATGAGACGTATTCAACGGCGTCGAAAGACGACCACCCTAAGGAGAATCATGAGAACCACACATAAAGGCGCGGCAATCGGCGCCGTTGCCGTGCTCGCACTCTCGCTCGCGGCGTGCTCAAGCGAACCCGCGACCGGCGAGAGCGACAGCAGTGCAGGCATCGACGCCGAGCACTCCGTCGGAGCCATGGAGGACTTCGAAGCCGGAACCACATTCTCGGCGACGGAGCCGATCGAGATATCGCTGATGTACCGCGACCACCCGAACTATCCCGTCCTGGATGATTGGTCGATCTTCGAGCATCTCAAGACCAACCAGAACGTCACGTTCGATCGCACCGAGATCCCGCTCGCTGACTGGGACAGCAAGAAGTCCCTCCTGATCGGCGCCGGCGACGCATCCACGCTCATCCCGGTCACCTACCCGGGCCAGGAGTCGGCGTTCGTGTCTGGCGGCGCGATCCTCCCGATGTCCGACTATGTCGAGTACATGCCGAACTTCCAACAGAAGGTCGAAGACTGGGGGCTCGAGGGCGAGCTCGACGCACGACGTCAGGCTGACGGCAAGTACTACCTCCTTCCTGGCCTCCGCGAGATTCCCGACGTGCAGTACTCCGTGGTCATCCGTGAAGATCTCTTCGACAACGCCGGCATCACCGAAGACCCTAAGACCTGGGACGAATTCGCCGAGCAGCTCGAAGCGGTCAAGGAAGCGAACCCGGCGCTCTCGTTCGCCATGTCGGACCGCTGGACCGACAGCACGCCCCTCGGTGCGATGCTGCAGTACATCGCTCCCAACTACGGCACATCTGCCGGGTGGGGTTATGGAAACACCTGGTATGACACGGACTCTGAGGAGTTCCAGTTCACCGGCACGACTGATGGCTACAAAGACCTTTTGACGTACGGCGCAGGCCTCGTCGAGTCGGGCGTGCTCGACCCCGAGATCACCCAGACCGACGATCAGGCCATCCAGAAGTTCGTCTCCGGCGAGACTGCGGCGATCTCCGGCAACACGCAGGAGATCAACAGCTACCGCACGAAGTTCGCTGACTCGGGTCAGGCTGACGTTCCGCTGAAGATGATCACGCTTCCGGGCGGACCTGCCGGAGACTACCTCGCTGGCAGCCGGCTGTCTTCCGGTCTGATGATGTCTAGCAAGGCGGCAGAGAACGAGAACTTCCTCGCCACGCTGCAGCTCATCGACTGGCTGTACTACTCGGACGAGGGTATCGAGTTCGCCCAGTGGGGTGTGGAAGATGAGACCTTCACGAAGGCCGCCGATGGCACGCGCGAACTGCTCCCGGACGTTGGCTGGAATGCGCTCAACCCCGATGCACCCAAGAAGCTGAACGCTGACTTCGGATTCTCGAACGGTGTGTTCCTGCTGGCCAACGGCTCGTCGACCGACTTGCTCCAGTCGGTCATGTCGGAGGAGACGCGCGAGTGGACTGACAAGGTGCTCGACGCGAAGGAAATTCTTGCAGTAGCCCCCGCCGCACCTCTCGATGAGCTCGAACTCGAGCAGAACTCTCTGCTGGACTCGCAGCTGAAGGACTCGGTGATGGCGGCGACCGCAGCATTCATCACCGGTCAGCGCTCACTTGACGAATGGGATGCCTTCGTCGCAGAGCTGGAAGGCCAGGGCGCCACGCAACTGGTCGATACTGTCAACGGCGCGCTGGAGCGCGCGAAGTCCGGCGAATGATCGCCTGACGAACTCCACGGTGCCGCCGCCCGCAGTCCGGGCGGCGGCACTCACATTCCGATTCCGGAGTCTCATGAACATCGTGCACGTGCCCCATCAGCCGATGCTGTTCGAGCCCGCGCCGACGCGCGCGCCGTCGAAGACAGACAGGCAGTTCATCGACGGGCCGCTTGGTCGTGCGGCGACGATCATCTACTGGTTCATCATCGTGGACCTGCTGATGATCCTGTTGCTGCTGCCGACCATCGCGCTGTTCTTGCTTCTCGATAGGTCCGCAGGCAACGTCCCGATCTTCGCCGCGGCACTGGTGCCGGTCGGCCCCGCACTGACTGCCGGCATTTCGGCGCTCGCTCGGCGCGCGCACGACGATGACATCACGCCCGCGCGCGCGTTCTGGCGGGGCATCCGCTCGACAGCGCTCGACGCACTCCAGTTGTGGGTACCGCTGCTCGTCGTCGTCGCCCTCGTCGCGACGGTGCTCATCAATCGGCAGGCGGCGGGCGTCTCGGATGCATACGCCCTTGTGCTGGTCGCGATCCTCGCGGTCGTGACGGTGATCGTCACGCATGCCATGGTCATCCGCACCTTCTTCTCCTTTCGCTTCGTCGACGCACTGCGGCTCGGCGTGATTTTTCTCGTACGCCGACTGCCGTCCTCGTTGGGCGTGCTCTCACTGATCGTTCTCGCGGGCGGCGTCACCTACTTCGCGTCAGAGTTCGTGTTGATCCTGATTGCGGTCGTGTGGGCGACGCTGCTGCTGCGCAACGAGCGCCCGGTGCTGCGCGCCGTCGCCGAGCAGTTCATCACCGCGACGCCCCTAGATCCGCACTCGGAAACCGGAGACACCCCCGCATGAAGATCCTGTATGGCGGCGACTACAACCCGGAGCAGTGGCCACGGGATGTATGGGAGGCAGACTACGAGGCGTTCGAGCTTGCGTCGATCGATACCGTCACACTGGGCGTCTTCGCTTGGTCATACCTGCAGACAGATGAAGACACCTACGACTTCTCGCGACTCGACGAGATTGTGGAGCGCGCCGTGGCGGGCGGTCGCTCGATCGTGTTGGCCACCGCCACCGCAGCGCTCCCGCCCTGGCTCGCCACCGCGTATCCAGAGGTGAATCGCACCGACTTCGAAGGACGTCGACACGCCTACGGCCAACGACACAACGCGTGCCCCAACTCGCCGGTGTATCGACGCCTCTCGGCAGAACTCGCAGGCAGGATCGCTGCGCGCTACGCGGGCACACCCGGACTCGTCGCGTGGCATGTCGGCAACGAATACGGCGGCTATGACGGTGGATGCTGGTGCGACAACTGCGCGGTCGCGTTCCGCGTCTGGCTTCGCCAGCACTACGGCACCCTCGAGAAGCTCAATGACGCGTGGAACGCCACGTTCTGGTCGCACCTGTTCAGCGACTGGAATCAGATCGTTCCGCCAAACCAGCTCAGCGAACACTGGCGGGGACCTGATCACACGGCGTTCCAGGGGATCACGCTGGACTACCGACGCTTCATGTCTGACTCGATGCGGCAGAATTTCCGCGATGAGAAGGCGCGCATTCGCGAGCACGATGCGGTGGTTCCCGTGACGACGAACTTCATGGGTGCGTTCCGACCGATCGACTATCACTCGTGGGCAGAGGATCTGGACTTCGCCTCGTGGGACAACTACCCGCCTGGGGCACGTGAGCAGGTGCGCATGGCGCTTGCGCATGACATCATGCGTGGCATCAAGGGCGGCGATCCGTTCTGGGTGATGGAGCAGACGCCCACCATCACCGCGAGCCGAGATGTGAATCCGGTCAAGCGACCCGGCGTGTTGCGACTGTGGTCGTGGCAGGCCGTCGCGCACGGTGCGGATGCGGTGCTGTACTTCCAGATGCGCCAGTCCAAGGGAGCCTGCGAGAAGTACCACGGTGCGGTGCTGGATCACTCCGGTCGCACAGACACCCGCGCCTTTACCGAGATCGCAGCGCTGGGTGCAGAATTCTCAGTGCTAGGCGGGGCCGTCGTCGGTGCCCGCACGCCGGCGAGGGTCGCGCTGCTGTTCGACTGGAACTCGTGGTGGGCCGCGGAGATGACCGACGGATTCAACCGTCATGCCAAGTACCTTCAGACCGTCCTCGGCTACTACCGAGCGCTGTGGAACGCGAACATCGACATCGATGTCATCTCCGCCGGCGCAGAGCTGTCCGCGTACGACGTGGTCATCGCTCCGATGCTCCATTTGCTGACCGGCGACATCGTCGACCGGCTCCGGGGCGTCACGGCGCGCGGCGGCAGTGTGGTCGCCTCGTTCTGGACGGGCCGCGTCGACGAGCACGACAACGCCTTCCTGATGGATCCTCCTGGACCACTCGGCGACATCTTCGGAGTTCGAGTGGACGAGACCGACTCCGCGGAACCCGGCGTGACGATCCGAGTGGATTTCAGAGGACCGGACGACAGCGTGGTCGCGGTGTCGAACGCCGAGCTGGTCTTCGAACTGCTCACGCCGCTCGGCGCGGAGACGGTGGCCACCTACGGATCCGAGTTCTATGCCGGAACGGCCGCGGTGACCCGCAACGATCTCCCCGGAGGCGGGCAGGCCTGGTACGTCGGCACGGGGCTTGATGACACGGGCCTCGGATGGCTGATCCGCAGGATTGCGGACAGGCATGACCTGCGGGGGCCCTATGCGGATACCCCCGATGTCGAGTTCACCGTGCGTCAACGCGGCGACGAACGCACTGCCTTCGTGCTCAATCATGCGCTCGCAGCGGTGGACGTCACCGCGCACGCCTCGGGAGTCGAATTACTGAGCGGCCGAACGATCACACGCGGCGAGCCACTGCACCTCGAACCCACCGATGTGCTTGTGATTCGTGAGGCTGTCTGAGTAACTCGCGAAATCGGCAGCCGCCGGATCGGTGGTCGCCGGACCGGCGGTTCAGAAGATCTGGCGGCCGGCCGCGTCGGGGACCCCTGACTTGCGCAGGAAATAGCTGTTCACCTGATCGCGCCAGTCGCGAGCAGAACGGCCCTGCTCGATGAGCCGCTCGCGCACGCGCGCAAAAGTGGCCTGCTCCACGTGACCTGCGAGAGTGTCCCATCGTGCTGCTGCAACATCGACGCGTTCGACCCCGGAGAAGTGCGTGTCGTAGATGTGCTGGATCACGGTACTTCCGGAATGCAGTCTGTGGGAGTAGGGCACATGGTGGAAGAACAGCAGGAGCTCATCCGGGCAGGATTCGGTGCGCTCATACGTCTCGCGCCACGGTGACGGATACTGCGCGGCGAATCCGGTGCCGGTCGACGCCGACCGGTCGACGCCGAGGCCATCGCGGTCGGCGAAATGGTAGGTGCCCCACGGTGAGTACTCGTAGCCGTCAACGGATGGGCCATAGTGCGTTCCTGGCGTCACCATGAATCCGACGCCGAGCGGCGCGGTGTAGCTTTCGTACGTCGCCCACGAGTCGTCCATGATCGCGTGCAGGGCAGATCGCACGGGGGGAGCAACAGTGCCATCCTCCCCGGCGAACGTCAGTGCGATCCATTCGTCGAGC
The DNA here is from genome assembly GCF_059445355.1 of Microbacterium sp. Y356. Classification (NCBI taxonomy): domain Bacteria; kingdom Bacillati; phylum Actinomycetota; class Actinomycetes; order Micrococcales; family Microbacteriaceae; genus Microbacterium; species Microbacterium sp. Y356. The sequence goes on along the minus strand of NZ_JCAIUE010000001.1, from coordinate 585,927 downwards.
AGCTCGACCGGGTCGAGATCGGGGTTCCAAGCCAGACGACCGAACGCGTAAAGATTGGCTTGTGCGAGCGGATGCCCGGTCCAGAATTCATCATCACCGACGTTGGATACGGCGACGATCCCGCCGCCGTGGGATTGCTGGACGACTGCTGAGGCGTCGGGCCCGTTGCCTGCCGCGATGGCCGACACAGTGGCGGATGATGTTCCCGGCCTAAACTGCAGGATCTCCCGCCACCAGGGAGCGAGATAACAAACGTGCTTTTGGTGACCGGTGTACTCCTGCGTCACCTGCAACTCAAGGGCGAGACGTGTGTGCGGCATGGCGGCGAGCACGGGGGAGACTGGCTCGCGCGTCTGGAAATCCATCGGACCGTGCTTGACCTGCACGATGACGTTGTCGGCGAAGGTGCCATCCAACGGCGAGAAATGATCGAACGCTGCGCGTGCGCGATCGGTCCGCCGATCACGCCAGTCCTGAGTGTGGTTGTAGACGAACGCACGCCAGTGCACGAGGCCACCGTGCGGCGCGACAGCAGCAGCAAGCATGTTCGCACCATCGGCGTGATCGCGGCCGTATGCGAACGGCCCAGGTTGGCCTTCGGAGTCGGCCTTGACGAGAAACCCGCCGAAGTCGGGGATTGTCGTCCACACGCGTTCGGCCGCGTCGGCCCACCATGCGCGCACCGCGGGATCGAGTGGATCGGCGGTATCGAGCGTGCCCAGCCGCATCGGCGACGCGAACGAAACGGAGAGGTGGGTACGGATGCCCCATGCACGGAACTCCGTGGCGATTCTCGCCACGTCATCGAGTCTGTCCGTGAGTAGCCGAGATTCCACCGCGCCGACGTTGACGTTGTTGATTGCGACTCGATTGATCCCGATCGCGGCCAGCAGTCGGGCGTAGGCCCGCACCCGCGAGAGGTCCGCACGCACGACGCCGTCTTCGTAGAAGATCGATCCGCCGGCGTAGCCACGCTCGACCTGACCCATGACGGAATGGACGGAGACGTTGTCCCAGTGGTCGAGCATCCGCAGTTCGTGCTCTGGCCTGTGCACTGTCGCGGGCAGGCTTCCTGCGAAAGCCGCCTCGCCGAGGCGGACGACGTGGAACCACCCGTTCGCGAGGAGCGCAGGCGAGGATGCTGTGATGCGCGTCGCGTCATCGCGCGCGACCGTGAAGCCGGACGCGGCGCCGGGATCATAGGTGAGGACGAGGTCGGCGTGCACGTCCTGTGTTACAAGCGCGCCGGCTGCGGATGCATCCGCTTGCAGAGATTCGGCTACGGGGCCCGCTGCGTCAATGCGGACGGTCCTGCCGCGTAACGCGGCGTATGCAGTGGCAGGCAACCAGGCCGCGTGAGGCGACATCGACGCGGGGGCGGTATTGCTGGGGAGGGGGGTCACGAGGTCTCCGGGTCGAGGCTGACGTTGAGCCGATATCGTCGTGCATCGGCGATGATGCGAACGATTGCATTCTAGGTCACGGCGCTGTCTCTTCTCAATGTCATGCCCGACTACAATCGTTCGTAGGAGGCAGCCATGACAGTGACGGCGAAGGATGTCGCAGAAGAGTGCGGTCTGTCGATCTCGACGGTGTCGCGCGCGCTCGCTGAACCGGAGCGGGTCGCGTCTGCAACGCGGGAGCTCGTTCTCTCAGCGGCCAACAGGTTGGGTTATCGCCCCAATCGTGCGGCGTCTGGATTGCGCGCGGGGCGCACCGGCGCGATCGGCGTCGTTGTGCCAGATCTGGAGAACCCGTACTTCGCGTCAGTCGTGAAGGGTGTGCAGAGTCGCGCGCGTGCGACCGGACTGGCAGCCTTCATCGTCGATTCGGGCGAAGACGCTGATCTGGAAACTGAACTCGTACGCGAGCTGCGGAATCAGACTGACGGCATCGTGCTGTGCTCGCCCCGAGCGGTCGAAGCAGACCTGGAACTCATCGGGTCGCGGCCGGTCGTGCTGCTCAGCCGCGCGGTGGAAGGCGTGATCTCAGTGACAGCCGACTACGTTGCGGGCATCGGGCTCGCCGTCGCGCATCTGCGTGCGCTGGGTCACCGACGTATTGCCTATGCGGGTGGGCCAGCGCACTCGTGGTCAGACCAACGCAGACGTGCTGCTCTGCATGACGCAGGCGAGGCTTTTCCTGATCTGGAACTCGTGACGGTGGGCTCGTTTCTTCCGCACGTGGAGGGCGGTCGTGCAGCAGCCGATCTCGTGGCGGCGGCGGGCGCGACGGCGGTGATCGCGCACAACGACCTCATGGCTGTTGGGCTAATGGACCGCCTGCGTACCCGCGGGATCCGCATCCCGGAGGACATCAGTGTGATCGGATTCGATGACACCTATGTCGCGCAGCTGACATCGCCCACGCTTACCACCGTGCGTGCCGGACTCAACGACCTCGGTGCGCGGGCGGTCAATGAACTCGTCCTCGACCTCGAGCGTCGCAGGCTCCGCACGGATGCCGGCGAGCCCGCGCACATCGTGATCCCCGTCGAACTGCGGGTAAGAGATAGCACGACTGTTCCACCCAACGTCGGGCGCTAGGAATCGAGCACGGAGTCTCGCTTCACGCGGAGCTCCCTGCGCCGAACAGCTGGTGGCGCAGGGTGCCGTCAAGCCAGGAATCGAAGCGCTCAGGCGTCCAACCCAGGTCAATCACCAGTTCTCCGTAGACCCCCGGTGCCGCGAACGCGCGAAAGATCGACTGCGCCTCCTCGAGCGGGAGGGCCAACTGCTGCTCGACAGAGGCGATCAGCCGGTTCATCACCTGATTGCGGCCGCGCAGCTTCGATCGCAGCAGCGTGCGAGTCTCGGCGTCCTCGTCCATCGCCGCATCGAGTATCCGCACGACGTCGAAGTCTGTTGAGTAGAGAACGGTCAGCCAGTGCGCCGCCCCTCGGAGGCGCTCGTCCGGTGTATCTGCACCGAGCACCGATTTCGCGAGAGCTTGTGCTCCTGCGCGCTCGAGCCAGCTCTCGCAGATGGCGTTGAGGATCTCTCGCTTGGCGCCGAACGCCGCGTAGACGGTGCGGCTGCCGACTCCTGCCTCTGCCGCGATGGCAGCCATGCTGGTGGCCGAGTATCCGTCTCGGGCGAACAACTGCTGAGCGGCCATCGCGATGCGCACCTTCGTCGCGGCCGCCTGCTCCTGCCGGTACGTCGTGGTGGGGGTGTTGACATCGTTCGTCATGAGGATCAGACTAGCCAATGCACTCAGTGCAGACTAACTGCACTGAGTGCATACAAACTGCAAAGGAGATGGATCATGGATAACACAATCGTCGAATCGTCTCGCGTCGGCGTGCTTGAACGCATGCTGCACGATGGATTCGCCACCGGAAACACTGACCTGGTCGATGAGCTCTGCTCACCAGATCTCATCGAGCATCAGTTCGGCCTCGCCGGGCGCGGAGCAGAAGCGATCACCAAGGTGAAGCGCGCGATTAGTGAGGTGCACGCTGGCCTGCCAGACCTCGCATTCACGATTGCTGACTGGGCGGATACCGGAGACACCGTGTGGGTGCGTGCTGAGGGTGTCGGCACCAACACCGGACCCTTCATGGGCCCGCCGACGGGCATCAGGGTCGCCTTCACCGTGATCGACATCGCCCGAGTTGAGGACGGTCTGATCGTGGAGCATTGGGGAGTGCCTGACCGCTTCGCGCTGGCGATGCGGCTCGGTCGGCTGCAGTTAGCGCGGTGATCTGGGGTTCAGCGTAACTCGAGATCGATGAGCGGATGATCCGCAAACACTTCGAGAACCAGCTCGAAGTACGTCTTGCCGACGCCGCCCCTCAGATCATCGAGATCCGACTGAATGCGGCGATCATCGAAAGCACCCGGGCGTGAGAGTTTGTCGAGGAGCCATCGTTGCGTCTCACCGAACCCGAGCGATTCACGGCTGTGCAGGTGGTCACTCCACACGAATACGGCCGCATCTCCATTACGGATGTCGCTGTCGATTCGATAGAGGATGTCGTTTAGCGCATCAAGGCTCTGCCCCATTTGCCAGTCCTCATCGGACATCAGTTCGCGGTTGAACTGTTCGTAGAGGTCGGAGACGCCGTTCACGTCGGCGCCGTCGATCCGGTATTCCTTCATGGGGCGAGTGTCCTCCACGTGTTAGTCAGCTCTTCCGGATGCGGCAACGCCTGCCCGTGCGACATCGTCCGCGAGTACGCCAGGCCAGCGTGCGACGTCCTCAGGTGTCTCTGCGACCTGAAGTGTGGCGTGCGGCATCAGCTCGACCAGCGCCTCGGCCGTCGAGACGGGGTGGGCCGGGTCATCCACCCAGGCGAGCACAGTCGTTGGAACAGTGATGCGGGCTACTTGATCGGGTGTGGGCAGATCACTCATCCCTGCGCCGCGGTAGATCGACGGGAGCAGCGCCTCACTCACGTGCGGGACCGTGTCGGGGGTTCCGATGGTCGCAGGCGGGCGGGGTTGGATGCCGGCTGCGGCGATGAACCGTGCCATTGAGTGCAATTCGATGAACTCGGCCATCCGTCGGTAATCGTCAGTGCGTGCCGCGCGGGTCGCCCACGCCGTCGGTGGGAGCAGCAGAGTGAAGCCGCTGAAGCGCTCCGGTGCGCGTACCGCGGCGTGCAGAAGTGTGCCGGTGCCCATCGATGGACCGACACCGTGCACCTGCTCGTCGGGAAACCAATGATCCAGCAGCCGAAGCAGATCGTCGGCGAGTGCCGACCAGCGGTAATCCTCCGGAACTTGTCGACCGCTCGAGTGGCCGTGACCGCGCGCGTCGTAGCGCAGCAGTTGTGTTCCGGACAGTCCGCGACCGAGATCGAGGTCGAGTAGGCGATCGCGGGATCGGCTGGAGGTCAGTCCGTGAAGCTGCACGACGGGATGCCCAGACTCATCACTGAACGCCCAGGCGAGCTCCGCGCCGGGCACCTCGAATCTATGCACATCTGCTCCGCACTGTTCATGCCTCTGTCGGACATAGGCTACTGCCATGCGGCTCACCCACGTCTCGTATCTTCGCTTGCCGTTCGGTCCGCTGCTCAGCTACGGTCTGACGACATCCGCCGCTGGACGCGCGCTGCCGATCTCGTTCGATCAGGGTCGTCACGTCGGCGGCGGGGATCGTCCAGGGTCATGGATGGCTCTGGCGTTCCGGTTGCCGGAGCCGGTCTCGCGAGACGACCTTTCACGCGCGTGGCGCGCAGTTGTTGAAGCCCACGGCACGCTGCGCACGGTGTTCACTTCAGGGTCCGACGGTGTACCTGTGCTGCATGAGGTCGCACTCGGGACGGGGGAGTGGACCGAGCACGAGGTCGCCCCAGGAGAGGCGATGAATGACACCCTCCGCTCGGTGCTCGATACCGGGTGCACGCCGTACTCACGACCGGCGCACCGGCTCTGCGTCATCGAAACAGCAGACGGTCCGACTCTCGTGGTGGCGGCGGACCATTCGCACGTCGACATGTGGTCGATGTTGGTCATCGCGCGTGACTTGCTCGCTGCCCTGGCGGAGAGCCGCGAGGGCAGGGCCCCTCGAATCATCGAGGTTCCGGCTTTCGCTGATCACACTCAGTCGCTGCACGAGCGGCCGAAGGCACCCGCCGAGATCGATCGGCGCTGGAACGAGATCATCGATGCAGGCGGCGGCGTGATGCCCCGCTTCCCGTTGCCGCTCGGCGACCCGTCGATGCAGCCGGAACGCGTCGTAGTCCGCGACGTGCTCGATGTCGATGAGCTCTCCGGCTTCTCCGCCACAGCCAAGCGGGAGAACACTTCAACTCTCGCGTTCACGGTCTCGGCCATGACCGAGACCACTCGGGATCTCGCAGGGACGGCGCTACGCGCGGTGTTCCCCGTGCACAGCCGCTATGAGGAGCGTTGGCACGACTCGGTCGGCTGGTTCATCACGAATTCAGTCCTTGAATCTGCGGATCCGGCCCCGCTCGCGTGCGCTGCGGCCGTGAAGGAAGCAATCCGGTTGGGGTCATGGCCGCTGGCCGAGATCATGGCCCCATGGGGCGGAATGCCTGAGGCGCCGGGCATGTTCGCGGTCTCGTGGCTGGACATGCGCCGGCTGCCGGTGAAGATCGATTCCGCAGCGCTGGATGCTCAGTACGTCAGCGCCGCGATCCGCACCGACTCGGTGATGCTGTGGTTCATCATCGACGATGCCGGCGTGCACCTGCGATGCCGCTACCCGGACACACAGGAAGCCAGGCACAATGTCGGCGCCTGGCTGGATGACCTCGTCGCCCGGATGCGCGAGCGCGCGCAAATGGGTATCGAGTGAAGTAATAGGTCGGCAACGGCAGGGGGCGGGATGCCTTCGCATCCCGCCCCCTGACACTTCAATGACTGATCGTCAGAGCGGCTGCGGCAGGATCGTGAAGCTCACAGCGCCCTGGTCGTCCACTCCGGCGTCGAGCACTTTGTCAGCGAGCGCGTCGGCGGCATTCTCTTCCAGGAAGACGCGGCTACTGGTTCCCTCAATCACGAGGTCAGCGTCTTCGGGGGAGGGCACGACATGAACGGCGAAGCGTGCTTCTCCATTCGCTCCCTGCCCCTCGGCGGTTTGGATGCGAAGCCCCGCGTCTGCGCTGGCATCCTCTTGGCCGACGATCGTGGTCACGACGGCATCTGCGTTTTCGGTCAGGGTGAGCACAGTGCTCTCCTTCCGGTTGCCGGACATGCTCCGGTCAGAACATGTCCGGGCCACGATGCCTCAATGAGCCGTGGCCTACAACCCCAAGCTCGGGATTGTGAGGAACCTCTCAAGTCGGCGGATTCTCTTCGCGCAGGCGCGGTTCGGTGCGCAGTTCAGGTCGAAGACCTGCTTTGTCTGCGTAGAACGCGCGGATGCGATCCATGTCGGATGCGACGTCGCCAGTCAGCTCGAATGTCGGCCCAAGCCCCGTGGTCATCGTGGTCCGATCGACGAACCCGAGCGTCACCGGCATCCCCGCCTCACGAGCGATCCGATAGAAACCTGACTTCCAGTACGCATTCGCACCGCGTGTACCGTCGGGCGTGACGACCAGCCCGAACACTTCGCCGGACGCGATCTGTGCGACGACATCCGTCACCACCGCGCTAGGGTCCGCGCGGTCGACGGGGATTCCACCGAGCCTCCGCATGAGAGGGCCCCGCCAACCTGTGAACAGACTCGCCTTGCCCAACCAGCGCACGTCTATTCCCAGCCTCCACGCAATGGCAAGCATCAGCACGAAGTCCCAGTTCGAGGTGTGCGGTGCACCGATCAGCACGGTAGGGCGATCAGGAGCGGGGTTGCCGGTCAACTTCCAGCGACTGAACGCCCAGAAGGTACGGGCGAGGAGGCGACGCAGCATCCCTCAACCGTAGGCCAACGCGCATGCCCCCTCTGGAATGGATGCCGCCGCTTCTCAACGATCGCGAGCGATTCGCAGGGGCAGCACGAGCCACAATCCGATCACGATGAGGGTGCCGACGATGAGTACGACTATCCCCATTGCACGCTGCAAAGTGAAATCCACAATCAGAGTCGTCACGCCGACGCTGAGCGCTCCGATCACGACAAGATCGGCCTTGACGATTCGCGCAGCAATATGAACCAGCTCCGGCTTGCGCCGTCGCCCAAACAGCGACCGGTGCATCCCCACCGGGGCCAGCGACAGGATCGTCGCCAATGCTGCGAGCCCTACGAGCACGAGATACAGCCCGCGTTGCAGGTCATCGAGCTCTGTGAAACGCGGCTGGAAGGCGACAGCAAGCAGAAAACCCGAGAGCACCTGGGTGCCGGTCTGCATCACCCGCAGCTCCTGCATGAGCTCATCCCAGTTGCGATCTGCGCGTTCATTTTCGGACTCGTCGCGGCCGTCGCCGGTCGGCGCCTCGCGGGGAGTATCTCGATTCATGCGTCGAGTCTTCGCGAGGTGGGCGAGCTTGTCCAGACCCTTGCGCGCCCGCAGCGGCGTAGCATGGAGTCATGACCACTTCGCAGAACTCAGAGGGCACGCCGAACGTGCAGCCTCTTATGGCTCCCGCAGGCCTCAACCTGCTGGAGGACGCGAGTGCAGGGTCCTGCTGCGGCGGGTCCTGCGCAATGCCGGCCGAGTAACTCGCCCGGCATTGCACCTACGGGGTCAGTGACCGCCGTGGAAGTCCTCGACATCGTCCGCTGGCTTGCGGACGAAGGCACTCAGTACGACCGCTCCCAGTGAGACGATCGCCGCGATCAGGAACGCCGTGCGTGCACCCGGTGCACCGGCGACTGCGGTCGACAGTCCGTCGTGCTCGCCCGCGTGCAGGATCGACGAGTAGGTCACTGTCAGCAGCGCGACACCTGCCGCGCCGGCAACCTGCTGCACCGTGTTCAGCGCGGCAGAGCCGTGCGAATACAGGTTGCGGCGCAGCGAGCCCAGCGATGCTGAGAACAGTGGCGTGAACGACATCGCCATTCCCACCGACATCATCGTCTGCGCGATCACCAGCATCCACCACTCGGTGTTTTGGCTGACGGTCGAGTAGAAGAACAGAGCGGCGGATACCAGGATCGTGCCGGGGATGAGCAACGGACGCGTGCCGACGGCGTCATAGACGCGCCCCATCAACGGGCCGAGCAGCCCCATCAGCACCGAGCCTGGGAGCAGGATCAGACCCGACTGGAACGCGTTGAGCCCGGCGACGTTCTGCAGGTACTGCGGCAACAGGGTGAGCGTGCCGAACATCGCTAGCGACAGCACCGCCATGATGATCACGGCGATGGTGTAGTTGCTAGAGCGGAACACGCGCAGATCGAGCAGCGCGTCGTTCTTGCGTTGCAGCACGAGTTGGCGCCAAACGAACAGTCCGAGCGAAGCGGCGCCGATGACGAGCGTGGTCACGCCGATCGTCGCTGCATCGGACTCACCCTCTCCGCCGAACTGGCTGAGTCCGTACACGATTCCGCCGAAGCCGAACGCAGACAGCACGATCGACAGCACATCGATCGGAGCATCCGTCGTCTCACCGAGATTGGTCATCCACTTCGCGCCCATCGCCAAAGCGACGATCGCGATCGGCAGCACGATGGCGAACAGCCAACGCCAGTTCAATGTCTCCAAAACCGCACCGGCGAGGGTGGGGCCGATCGCGGGTGCGAGCGAGATCACGAGACCGACACGGCCCATCATCCGGCCGCGTGAGTGCGAGGGAACAACGTTCATCACGGTGGTCATCAGCAGAGGCATCATGATGCCGGTGCCCGCTGCTTGGATGACACGGCCGGCAAGGAGAACCGCGAAACCGGGCGCGACCAGGCACACCAGCGTTCCGAGGGTGAATGCGCTCATCGCAGCAATAAACATCTGACGCGTCGTGAAGCGCTGCAGCAGGAATCCGGACGTCGGAATCACGACCGCCATAGTGAGCAGGAACGCACTCGTCAGCCACTGACCGAGCTCGGGCGGAATGCCCAGGTCTGTGTTGAGGTGCGGGATCGCGATGCCCATCGTCGTCTCATTGAGAATCGCGACAAAGGCAGCAACCAGCAGTAGCCAGATCACGCGCATGTCTGACGGCGCGATGAACGGCTCCGGCTTTACAGCGGGAATCGAACCGGTGGATGTGGTGGCCAAAACGTCTCCTCAGTGCATGGGTGTGGCGGAGGGCCAGTGCAGGAGCCGACAGATCCGGCATCCATTCTTGGACAACGTTCTAGGGTAACGCGAGACTCCCCGCGAGCATTCCCGAGGCCGACGAACTTCTCGCCGATAGGCTGACCGAATGAGTATGGGCGGCGGTATGGGTGGCGGCCACGGTGGTGGTGGCGGCGGTTTCCGTGGCGTCGACGCGGCCGCGCAGAAAAAGCTGAACGCGCAGGCACCCAAGATCTCAGGGCTCGGCAGCCGAGTCGTTCGCTTGTTCCGCCCCTATCTCGGTCGCATCATCGTCACCGGCATTCTCGTGATGGTAGGGGCGGCCATCGCTGTCATCCCTCCATTGCTCGTGCAACGGATCTTCGACGACGCGCTCTTTCCGATCGCTGGCGGTAGCCCCGACATCGGTCTACTCATCCGACTCGTGCTCGTCATGGTCGGTCTCTTCCTGATTTCTGCGGTGCTCGGAGTGGGGCAGACCTGGCTGACCTCGACGGTCGGCAACAGCGTCACCGGTGACCTGCGTGTGCGGCTGTTCCAGCACCTTCAGTCGATGGAACTCGGCTTCTTCACCCGCACCAAGACCGGCGTCATCCAATCACGACTGCAGAACGATGTCGGTGGCGTCTCTGGAGTGCTGACGAACACCGTCACGAGCATCCTGGGCAACGTCGTCACGGTGATCGCGTCACTGGTCGCGATGATCATCATCGACTGGCGGCTCACGCTCATCGCCGTTGTGATCATGCCTTTCCTGATCGTCGTCCAGCGTCGCGTCGGCCAAGTGCGGGCGCGCATCGCGGGGGAGACCCAAGAATCGCTGAGTGAGCTGACCAGCATCACCCAGGAGACGCTGAGCGTCTCAGGGATGCTGCTGTCAAAATCATTCAACCGTCAGCGCGCGGAGTCTGCGCGCTACCAGGCGGAGAACAAGAACCAGGTCACGCTGCAGGTGCGTCGGGCGATGAGTGGCCAGGGCTTCTTCGCGGTAGTGCAAGTGCTGATGGCGAGCGTGCCGGCGGTGATCTATCTCGTATCGGGCTATCTGATCACGGGCGGGGTGGATTCGGTCACCGCGGGCACAGTTGTGGCTTTCACCACCGTGCAGGCACGCCTGCTGCAGCCGCTGATGGGGCTCATGAGGGTCTCGCTGGACCTGCAGACGTCGTCGGCGCTGTTCGCCCGTATTTTCGAGTACCTTGACCTCGTCCCTGAGATCGAGGATGCTCCGGATGCCATCACCGTCGACGAGGCGCCAGGTCCGCGTGGGCGCGTTGAGTTCGATCAGGTCGTCTTCCGCTACCCGGATGCTGCCGAAGACAGCCGCCCGACATTGCAGGGCATTTCGTTCGTCGCTGACCCCGGCCAGCACGTCGCCTTCGTCGGTCCATCAGGCGCCGGAAAGACGACGGTGTTGTATCTCGCTCCGCGGCTCTACGAGGCTCACGGCGGAGCCGTGCTGTTCGCAGGCGCCGATGTGCGCGCGCTGACCCAGGAGTCGATCATCGACAACATCGGCATCGTGTCGCAGGAGACCTATCTCTTCCACGCCACGATCCGCGAGAACCTGATGTACGCGAAGCCTGAGGCCAGCGAGGAGGAGATGATCGCAGCCTGCCAGGCCGCGAACATCCATCACATCATCGCCGGATTCGAGCGCGGCTACGACACGATCGTCGGTGAGCGCGGATACCGCCTCTCCGGTGGCGAGAAGCAGCGTATTGCGATCGCTCGTGTCCTGCTGAAGGATCCGCCGGTGCTGTTGCTTGATGAGGCGACCTCTGCGCTGGACACCGTGTCAGAGCGTGTCGTTCAGGAAGCACTCGATGAGGCGTCGAAGGGGCGCACGACGATCTCGATCGCGCACCGACTGTCGACCGTGATGGGAGCCGACGTCATCCACGTGCTCGAGGCGGGGCACATCGTGGAGTCCGGTACCCACAGCGAACTGTTGACGCAGGGCGGTCTCTATGCCGAACTCGCGGCACAGCAGGTGGCGGCATCCCGCGTGCTTGAAACGGAGAACGTCATAGAAAGTGCGGTCAGCGGTGGCACCGCCGCGGAGTTTGCCGACCGACGCGCGGATCGTGCGCCGGAGGACTCCGTGGGAGAGGACGCCGTGGCCGTCATCACTGCGACTCTGCCGGTGCCTGACGAGTTCCTCGGTGAGGGCCAGGGTCATCGCGGTGCGCGGGATCCTCACGATCTCTGAGCGACTACCCCCACGCTCTCTGAGCGACTACTCAGTGAGCCGACAGGCCGCCGTCGACGAACAGCGAATGACCGGTGACGTATGCCGAGCCTGCACCGGCGAGGAAGACCGCGGCGCCAGCGAAATCGCTCGGCAGCCCGTTGCGACCGAGCATGGTGCGCGCCGCGAGGGCGGCAATCTGCTTCGGATCCTCTTGCAGCCGCGCATTGAGCGGTGTGAGCACGAATCCGGGCACAAGCGTGTTGCTGGTGATGCCTCGATCGCCCCATGCTTCGGCCTCGGAACGCATCAGCGATTCGACTGCGCCCTTTGAAACACCGTAGATCCCGCTGCCGACGAAGGCGCGATGCGCCTGCTGTGAGCTGATGTGGATGACGCGCCCGTAGCCGCGTTCGGCCATGCCAACGCCGTAGCGTTGCCCGAGCAGGAACGGCGCGAGCGCGTTCACTGTCATCGTGGCATCCCAGTCGTCCTCGGTGATCGCAGCGTACGGCGGGCGAATGTTGATGCCGGCCGAGTTCACCAGGATGTCGGGTTCCCCGAACGGCCTGGTCGCGGCCTCTGAGAGGGCGTGGATGCCGTCGCGTGTACTCAGATCGCCCGTGACGCCGGCGGCGCGACACCCGGCATCCGTCAGCTCGCGGACAGTCTCACCGACGCGATCCTGGCCGCGGGCGACGATGACGACGGATGCGCCGGCATGGGCGAGTGCGGTCGCTATGCCGCGGCCGATGCCTGAACTGCCACCGGTGACGATTGCGGTGCGGCCGTCGAGGCCGAAGAGGTCGGCAAGGTAGTTGTTCATCTGGTCAGGACCTTTGTTGAGCACTCACCAGGCCAGCGCGGCGGTGAGGTGCGGATCGGGGTGGGTGTCAGCGAACTCGGGGAATGACCGCAGTTCGTCGATGAACGCCGTGACCGCCGCGGCGTATGCGGGGTCGGGGTGGGTGCCGGCGATCTCCTGGAGCGGCGGCACGTCCATCGCGAGGATGAGATCGAGTCGAGCGGTCACGGCGTCATGGGCACTGGCATCGTGGAGGACCCTGATGCCGCCGCGGAGCGCCGCCAGATAGTCGTGCAGCACCGGCAGTTGCGACTTGCCCTGGGTGATCGAGGTGCCGTTGGCGCGGATCCGCCAGTGCACGACGACATCAGGGATCACATCGAAGGCGGATGCGCGCGTGTACATCTGTTGCGCGACGATCTGGTCTTCGTATGCGACACCCTCGGGGAAGCGCAGATCGCTCCAGAAATCGGTGCGGCTGATCTTTGACCAGGCGACGATGTTGGCAGACGCGTGCGGATGCTCGGTGATTGTCGTGCGGAGGCGCTGCGGGTCGGTGGCTGCGGATGTCCACGGCTGCACGCGACCGGCGCGGTAGGTGCCATCGTGTAGTCGCGAGCGCACGTAGGCTCCGGCGGCGAAGTCGCTGCGGGTTTCGGCGAGCGTGCCGGTGAGGCGTTCGAGAGCTGTGGGCGTCAACTCATCATCGCCGTCGAGGAAGCCGAGGAATGGCGTGTCGACCTGATCGAGGCCGACGTTGCGCGCTGCGCCTAATCCCCGCGAGGCTTCGTGGCGGAGGAAGGTGAACCGAGGCTCGGATGCTGCGGCATCCGCGAATATGGCGCCTGTGGCATCTCTCGATCCGTCATCGATGAGGATGGCTCGCCAGCGCGGTTCGGTCTGAGCGTGCAGGGACGCTATTGCGGCGGGTGCGAAGGCGGCGATGTCTCGGCCGGGGACGATGAGCGTGACGATCGGTGCGGGCACCAGCCGAGTCTATGGCCCTGCGACGGCGCGTAAGGCATCAGCAACCAGTGCCGCCAGTTGCTCTGGTGCGCTCTCGGTCAGCGGCGCGCGGGCGAAGGTGAAGCGCACCGAAGTCTGTGCGACCTCCGACGCGATGCCGCAGGCCAGCAGCACGTGTGAGGGCTCATCGCTGCCGGCGGCGCACGCTGAGCCGCTTGACGAGATGACTCCACGGCGCTCGAGCTCTAGCAGCACGGCCTCTCCGCTCGTGCCGGCGAACGTGAAGCTCGCGGTACCTGGAAGCCGGTCGACGGGGTCTCCGGTCAGCACAGCCTGTGGCACCGTCTTCAGCACCCCGGCGATGAATCGCGCCGACTGCTCACCGACACGATCTGATGCCGATTCCCGTTCAGCTTCCGCCAACTCGAGCGCCGTGGCCAAGGCGACAGCGCCAGCGACGTTCTCAGTGCCGGAGCGGCGCCCGCGCTCCTGGCCACCGCCGTGCAGCAGCGGTTCCAGTGGCACTCGTCCGCGGACGGCCAGCGCTCCGATGCCTTTGGGCGTGCCGAGCTTGTGCCCTGCGATCGAGATCGCGTCAGCGCCGAGGCCAGCGAGCGGAAGCCATCCGGCCGACTGCACGGCATCCAGGTGTACGGGCACCGTGCCGGTCACGGCGGCGATGGCTGCAGCATCTTGCACCGTACCGATCTCGTTGTTCGCATGGCCTATCGAGACCAACGCGGTGTCCTCGCGCAGCGCGGTGGCCACGGCATCCGGAGTGACCCGCCCCTCGCGTGTAACAGCCGCGTACGTCACTTCTACGCCATGGAATCGCCGCAGATACTCCGCGGATTCAAGAATCGATTCATGCTCGATCGGCGTCGTCACAAGATGGCGGCGACCACGCTCAAGTGCAGCGAGCACGATGCCCTTGAGCGCGAGGTTGTTTGCCTCTGTGCCGCCGGCCGTGAAGATCACATCACCCGCGCGCATGCCCAGCACGCGAGCGACCCGTGTCCTGGCATCCTCCAGAGCGTTCGCTGCAGCCTCGCCCGCCGTGTGATGGCTGGACGGATTGCCGAAGACGCCCGTCAGATACGGGTGCATGGCTTCGAGTACATCCGGACGCACCGGAGACGTGGCCGCGTGATCGAGGTAGAGCATCAGGCGATCCGCACGTCCAGTCCCAGATCCAGTGCACGTGCCGAGTGGGTCAATGCGCCGACCGAGATGACGTCGACGCCGGTCTCGGCGATGGCGCGCACCGTGTCGAGATTTACACCGCCGGATGCCTCGACCGTCGCCCGATTGCCGATCAGGGCGACCCCCGTGCGCAGGTCATCGAGCGAGAAGTTGTCCAGCAGCACGGTGTGCGCACCGCCGGCGAGTACGGCTTCGATCTGGTCAAGCCGATCGACCTCGACTACCACGTGCGCGGTGTGCGGCAGCCGTGACAGTGCCTCGCGTAGGGCCGTGGCGAGGTCTGCTCCTGAGCGTTGCAGTACAGCCAGATGGTTGTCTTTGGCCATCACAGCATCCGACAGCGAGTAGCGATGATTGTTGCCGCCGCCGGAGACGACCGCCTGCCGCTCGAATGCGCGCAGCCCAGGGGTCGTCTTGCGGGTGTCGGCGATTCGTGCGCCGGTGCCTTCGACCGCTTGGACATACTGGGCGGTGAGCGTCGCGATGCCGCTCATTCGTTGCGTGAAGTTCAGCGCCACGCGCTCGGCGGTGAGGATGCTGCGCGCAGATCCCGACACCGAGGCGAGTACATCGCCGGGCGCGAACTCATCGCCTTCGCCGACGTGCAGATCGACCGTGAGAGTCGGATCTGTGAGCGTGAACGCGGCCGCGAACACGTCCCCACCGCTGAAAACGCCGTGCTCACGGGCCGCGAGGTCGGCAGTCGCTGTGGCATCGGCCGGCAGCAGCGTCGTACTCGTGAGGTCGCCCCACGGGGCATCCTCTTCAAGGGCTGCGCCGACGACGCGGGTGAGTGTGGCAACGGTGAGCATCAGGCTCCGATCAAGGCTGGGGAGGGGGTCATATGGTGGGCGCCGACGGAATCGGTGCGTGCGAGGGCAGCGGATGCTGTGGCCTCGGCCAGCAACAGCAGATTGGCATCCTCGTGCTCGGAGATGGTGGCCGGGGTCGTCGCTGCGTCGCGCCACGCGCGGATGGTGCCGCGCGCGTTGGAGAGCCCGTCCTCGGTGCGCAGCAGCCCGACGTCGTCCCACATGAGCTGTTGCAGATCCGCTCTCGAGAAGCTGCTTTCGCTGTTCCCGTCGCACTTTCTGTCGCCCAGCGCGCCGTGCAGCGACAGTTTTTGCGACGGGAACGACGTGCCGACCGCCGCGGCGGCGCGTGCGGCGAACACGGCGGCCTCAAGCAGGGAGTTCGAGGCCAGACGATTCGCGCCGTGCACGCCGGTGCGCGCGACCTCGCCAGCGGCGAACAGTCCAGGAAGCGACGTCCGTCCTTCGAGATCGGTCACGATGCCGCCCATCAGGTAGTGCGCGGCCGGAGTCACGGGGATCGGTTCACGCGACCAGTCGAGGCCGCGTGCGCGCGTGACGCGGTCGATGGTCGGAAAACGGTGGGCCAGGCGCTCGGCACCGAGCATCGTGGCATCCAGCAGCACCGGTCGGCCCTGGGCAGAGGCCTGACGTGCGATCGCGCGTGACACCACATCGCGTGGGGCGAGCTCGCCATCAGGATGACTGTCGAACACGAACCGTCTGCCCTCGTCATCAATGAGGGTTGCGCCCTCACCGCGCACAGCCTCGGAGATGAGGAATGGGTTGCTCGAAGCCAGCACATTCGTCGAACCCAGCAACGTCTTCGATGCAAGCACGGTGGGATGGAACTGCATGAATTCGAGATCGGCGATGTCGACGCCAGCCCTGATCGCCGCCGCGATCCCATCGCCGGTCGCTCCGTTTGGGTTCGTCGTGTGCGCGTAGAGCTGGCCTGCACCACCGGTTGCCAGGATCACGGCATCCGCCGCTTTCTCGACCGTCGCGCTGCTGCGGAGGAGTCGGACGCCGTGCACCCGACCGTCTGCAACGAGAAGGTCGAGCAGGAAGGCGTGTTCGACGACATCGATCGGGCGCGATCGCACCTGTTCGATGAGGGCGGTGGAGATCGCGAGCCCCGTGGCATCCCCGCCGGCGTGCACGATGCGCGCATGGGTGTGTGCGGCCTCACGACCGAGCATGAGAGTGCCTTCGGCTGTGCGGTCAAAGGCCACGCCGCGGGCAATCAGTTCGGCGATGCGGGCGGCACCGTCGCGGACAAGCACGTCCACGGCCGCGGGGTCGGAGAGCCCGGCGCCGGCGGAGAGCGTATCTGCCGCGTGCAGGGCGGGGGAGTCGCCGAGGCCGTAGACACCGGCCACGCCACCTTGGGCGAGGGGAGTGCAGCCGTCACCGAGCGCGCCCTTTGTGACGAGGGCGACCGCATGGCCGGCCTCGGAGGCGTGCAGGGCCGCGGTGAGTCCTGCGATGCCCGAGCCGACGACGACGACGTTCATACGCGGGGCTTCGCGGCCAGCATCCGCTCCAGAGCAATGCGCGCGGGGGCTGCGACATCGGCGGCGACCTGGATGCGGTTGACGACGCGCCCTGCGACAAGCTCCTCCAACACCCAGGCGAGGTAGCCGGGGTGTATCCGGTACATCGTCGAGCAGGGGCAGACAACAGGATCGAGGCAGAAGATCTCATGCTGCGGATACTGCGCGGCGAGGCGCCGGACGAGGTTGATCTCGGTGCCGATCGCGAAGGCGGTGGGCTCGGTGGCGCCGTCAATCGCCCGTCGGATGTAATCGGTGGAACCTGCCTCGTCCGCAGCATCCACGACCTCCATCGGGCACTCAGGGTGCACGATCACGCGTACGCCGGGGTGTTCGATGCGCGCCTGATCGATCTGCCCGACCGTGAAACGGCGATGCACCGAGCAGAAACCGTGCCAGAGGATGACCTTCGAATCGACCAACTGCGAAGCGGAAGACCCCCCGAGCGGCCGGCGCGGGTTCCACATCGGCATCTGTTCGAGCGGCACCCCCATCGCCTTGGCGGTATTGCGTCCCAGGTGCTGATCGGGGAAGAACAGCACGCGCTGTCCGCGCTCGAACGCCCACTCCAGCACTGTCTCAGCGTTCGATGAGGTGCATACGATCCCGCCGTGGCGTCCGACGAAGCCCTTGATCGCGGCGGAGGAATTCATATAGGTCACCGGGATCACCGGCACGCGACCGGTGGCATCCACCGCATCTAGATCGCCGAGGACATCGGCGAGCTGCTCCCAGCAGTCCTCGACCTGGTCGATGTCGGCCATGTCGGCCATCGAGCATCCGGCGGCGAGATTCGGCAGGATCACCGCCTGATCGGGGGTGGAGAGCAGATCCGCCGTTTCGGCCATGAAATGCACGCCGCAGAACACGATCGCCTCGACCTCAGGGCGTTCGAGGGCGGCATTCGCCAGCTGGAACGAGTCGCCGACGTAGTCGGCGTGCTGCACGACCTCTTCGCGTTGGTAGAAGTGACCGAGCACGACGACGCGCTCGCCGAGTGTTGCCTTCGCGGTGCGGATGCGCGCGTCGAGCTCATCTTCGCTTGCCTCGCGATACGCCACGGGCAGTTCGCCCTGGCGTGGTGCCCCGGTGGGGATCACATCGCCCATCGAAGAACCGGGACCGTAGCCAGGGGTGCTGTCGAATGTCCACGGGCCGTCGGCGAGGTCGGTGCTGCAGGTGGCATCCGTGAGTGTGGCATCTGTCGTGTCGACGATCGACTGGATCAGGTGATCCACGGATGCGTCGGTGATCTGCGGGAACGGCAGAAGGGTCATCGGGTCCTCTTCTCTTCTACGGCGAGCGGGCCACGATCGGCGAGCTCGACGGCGTCGTTGTAGCGGTACAGGCGGGCAGGTCTGTGGTTGCCGGTGCGGAATTCTTCCGTCGGCAACAAGGTTCCGGATGTCTCGACCTGACGGCGGAAGTTCGCCGGATCGAGTCGCTTGCCGAGGATCGCCTCGTAGGCCTCACGCAGATCGGCGAGGGTGAACGTGGGCGGCAGGAAGCCGTGAGCGACCCGGCTGTAGCCGACCTTGTTGCGCAGGCGCCACAGGGCGTAGTCGATGATCTGGGTGTGATCGAACGCAAGTGGGGGGAGGTCTGCGGCATCGAACGACTGCACGTTCTCTGGTGCGAGACCGGATGCCACGTGCGCGGCGCTCTGCGCGTCGACCTCGTCGGATCGCAGCAGTGCCCAATAGACGATCGAGACGACGCGGCTCGGCGAACGGTCGACGGCACCGAACGCGTAGAGCTGCTCGAGGTAGCTGGGCGAGAGTCCTGTTGTCTCGTGCAGGGTGCGGGACGCGGCATCCTCCGGGCTCTCGTCCGGTTCGAGCCAGCCACCCGGCAGTGCCCAGTCACCCTGATGTGGATCGCGCGTGCGCAGCACGAGCGGCAAGGCGAGCGTAGGGAACTCGTCGCCCGGCGCGCGGCGCAACGTCAGGATCACCGTCGACACCGCGACGCGGATGCCTGCTTCTCTGGTTTTGGTCATCATGACTTTAACCTCCGTCATTGATCTTAGTGTCTTTCAGACCTGAAGGGGAAGTTGAAGACGTTCGATGACGGAGGTGCCCGATGTTCAGCGCGGCGCAGGTGTGGTCAGTGACTTGATGATCCCGAAATGTTATGTCGTCGTGACGGATGCCCTTGTTACCCCAGAAGGGGTTTGTTAGGTTACTGTCCTAACAAACCCCTTCCGGGGGTGTGTGACTCAACGACGAGCAGTCCCTCCAAGCAACGCAGCATCGAGAGGAAAATCAAATGATCCGCAATGGAAAGCGCCGTATTGCGCTCACCGCGATCGCGGGGGCATCCGTCCTCGTACTGGGGCTCACCGCCTGCAGTGCCGGTGGGGGAGACGACGGCAGTGACAGCGGCGGTGGCGATGGCGACCGCACGCTCCGGGTCTGGGCCGGCAGCCAGACGCCGATCACCGCGAACTTCAACCCGTTCGCACCCACCGTGCTGCACGGTGCGCTCGGCCCGATCTACGAGCCGCTGTTCTTCTTCAACAAGACGGCGGCCGAAGACCCTACCGGCATGATCGGCGACTCGTACGAGTACAACGATGACGGCACCGTGATCACCATCAAGATCAAGCCTGACCTGAAGTGGAGCGATGGCGAGCCACTCACCGCGGAAGACGTCGCGTTCACCTTCATGTACGAGGGCAACAGCCCGGACACCAATGGCCTCGTCTCTGCTGAGGCGACTGACGACACCACCGTCGTACTCACCTATGACTCGGCGCAGTACACCACCGAGTTCCAGCGCCTCGGTGGCACCTGGATTCTCCCCGAGCATGTGTGGAGCGACGTCGATGACTTCGCGAGCTTCGCCAACGAGGAGCCGGTCGGATCGGGGGCGTACGTTGTCGACAGCGTCACCAGCGAGTCGTACATCCTCGTCGCGAACGAGAACTTCCGCGATGCCGGGGTGCCCGCCGTCAAGACGGTGCAGTACATCGCGGTTGACACCAACCAGACGGCGCAGGATCTCCTCGCCGCCGGCGAGTTGGACTGGACGGGAATGTTCATCCCGAACCCGGATTCGGTCACGGCCAACGGGCAGATCGAGTGGATCAACACTCCTCAAGACCCCACCGTGCTCTACACCTGCGCGAACGCCGAGCTCGGCTGCACTGGCGCGCAGACCGACGTGGCGGTCCGGCAGGCGCTCAACGTCGCTATCGACCGCGCGACCATCAAGGACAAGGCCTTCGTGGGGCTCACTGGTGACATGTCGCCGACTTACGCCCTGCTGCCGCGTGATGAGAAGTGGGTTGCCGACCCCGCCAATGCGGTCAGCCCGCAGGAAGCGAACGTCGCCGAGGCTGGTTCCATCCTCGAGGCAGCCGGCTACGCGAAGGGCTCTGATGGGTTCTACGCCAAGGACGGCGTGCCGATCGAGATGACACTCACCTCTGTCGATGGGTGGACCGACTACAACGATGCTGCCAAGCTCATCGCCGAGCAGGCCGCGGAAGCCGGAATGAAGATCACCGCTTCGACGGTGCAGTGGCAGGAGTTCTCGGACTCGCGCCAGACCGGTGCCTTCGAGCTGATCGTCGGCGGCATGATCGGAACCTCGGTCGCAGACCCGTACCAGATGTACCGTGACTGGGTCGGTGGCGTCGAGGCGGGATCCACCGGCGCCGTCGGCGCCGAGGTTCCCACGGGTCGCTGGAACTTCAGCCGGTACAACAACCCTGTCGTCGATGAGGCGATCATGGCCGCGACCAGCACGAACGATGAGGCAACCAAGCTCGACCTCTACGCCACGATCCAGACGGAGATCGTCCGCGACCTGCCGTACATCCCGCTGGTCATCAACGCGACGCAGACCTTCTACAACACGAAGGACTTCACCGGCTGGCCCACCGAGGAAGACCTGTACGCATTCCCGCCGTCGTGGGGTTCGATCGCGGCCGGATTCATCCTGCAGCACCTGGGGCCGGTCGGGTAACAACCGACCGTCCACAACATTGCAAGGAAGCAGGAAGTTGAGTAAATGAAGTTCTATGCCAGAAGGATCGGGTTCTACGCGATCACGCTGTGGGTCACGATCTCACTCAACTTCCTGCTTCCACGCATGATGCCGGGCGACCCGGCCGACATCATGATCGCGAAGATCCAGCGCGCGGGCGGCGAGGTCTCCGAGACCACTATCCGCAACATCAAACTGCTGCTGGGCTCGGATGATTCACCGATGTGGGAGCAGTACATCGGGTACTGGGGGCGGATGTTCCAAGGCGATCTCGGGGTCTCGGTCACAAAGTATCCGGCCCCTGTTGCCGAACTCATCGGCGCAGCTCTCCCTTGGACGATCATCCTCGTGGGCGTCGCGACCGTCATCTCCTTCGTGCTCGGCATCGGACTCGGCGCCTGGGTCGGCTGGAAGCGCGGTACCTGGGTTGATCACCTGATCCCTGCGACCACGATTCTGCAGTCGATTCCGTACTTCTGGCTTGCGCTGGTGCTCGTCGCGGTGTTCTCCGTCGGCATGGGGATTTTCCCGATCTTCGGCGGATACAACGTCTTCGATTTCCCGAGCGGACCGGAGTGGACGTGGGCGTTCTTCTCGGATGCCGTGGTACATGCCGTCCTGCCTGCGCTCACCATCGTGTTGAGTTCAGTGGGCGGCTGGTTGTTCGGAATGCGCAACATGATGGTCTCCACACTCGCCGAGGACTACGTCACGACCGCTGAGGCTAAGGGCCTGCGGCCCCGCCGCATCCTCACCGCCTACGCCGCCCGCAATGCGGCGATCCCGTCCATCGCTGGATTCGCGATCACGCTCGGGTTCGTCGTTGCAGGTTCCATCGTGATGGAGCAGGTATTCACCTACCCTGGCATCGGCAAGCTCATGTTCCAGGCGGTGCAGAACAGCGATTATGCGCTCATGCAGGGCGTGTTCCTGGTGATTACGATCGCCGTTCTTGCCGCGAATTTCGTCATGGACCTCGTCTACGGCTTCATCGACCCGAGGGCGCGTCACAATGTCTGAAACCCGACTTTCCGAGGTCGTTGGCGGCCCCGTCACCGGCACGGTGGCGTCGTCTGCGCCTGATACCTCCGTGCTCGTCACGCAGCGGCGCACCCGTGGCGGGTTTCGTGCGATGCTGCCGCGGCCATCAATCAAGCTCATCATCGGCATCGTGTTGGTGGCCAGCATCGTCCTCTTTGGCGTCTTGGGCCCGATGCTCACGCAGAATCCGCGTAACTCGAAGAATCCTGCGCTCGAACCGCCGAGTGCGGAGCACCTGCTGGGCACCTCCAAGCTCGGCTACGACGTGCTCGCGCAACTGGCGCACGGCACGCAGGGCTCGCTGCTGATCGGCCTCGTCGCCGGTGGTATCGCGGTCGTGCTGTCGATCTTCTTCGGCATCCTTGCGGGCTACCTCGGTGGGTGGAAAGACGAGGTGCTCTCGCTCTTCACGAACATCATGCTCGTCATCCCAGGGCTTCCGCTGGTCATGGTGATTGCCACCTATTTCGACACCCGCAGCTGGTTGCTGGTCGCCTCGGTGCTCGGCATCACTTCGTGGGCAGGGTCGGCCGTCGTATTACGCACCCAGGCGCGTTCGCTGCGCAGTCGCGATTACGTCTATGCGTCTAAGGTCGCCGGCGAACGGTCGCTCCGCGTGATTCTCGTGGAGATCATGCCGAACCTGTTGCCGCTGCTTGCTGCGCAGTTCCTCTTCGCGATCATCTTCGCGATCCTCGGAGAAGCCGGACTCTCTTACCTCGGCCTCGGCGCCACAGACTCGATCACCTGGGGCACGATCCTCAACGACGCGCAGTCGGGCCAGGCGCTGGGCACCGGAGCGTGGTGGTGGTTCATCCCGCCAGGCCTCATGATCGCCCTGCTCGGCTGCGGGCTGTCGCTTATCAACTTCTCCATCGACGAGATCATCAACCCGAAGCTGCGCGGCGCACCAGAAGCTGCCCGCCGCGTGCGTAAAGCAGCCAAGACGAAGGGAGTCACCGCGTGACCGCCCCGGAAGCAGTACTCACCGCACACGACGTGTCCATCGAGTACGAGGTAGATCCGCCCGTGAAGGCGGTGCGAAACGTCTCACTCACACTGCACCGCGGGGAGATTCTCGGGCTTGCGGGGGAGTCGGGATGCGGCAAGACCACTCTCGCCTATGGGCTGAACAGACTGTTGAAGGCTCCAGCGCTGTTGACGAGCGGCGAGATCACCTTCCACGATCGATCCGGCACAGACATCAACATTGTGGGGTTGGAGAACGAGCAGCTGCGCGCGTTCCGGTGGGACAAGATCTCGATGGTGTTCCAAGGCGCGATGAACTCGCTCAATCCGGTGATCAGCGTGAAGGCGCAGATCTTCGACATCTTCGACACGCACCGGCCCGGCATGAGCCGACGCGTGAAGACCGAGCGGGCAGAAGAATTGCTGCGACTCGTCGGCGTTGACCCCGCACGGCTCACAAGTTTTCCGCACGAGCTTTCCGGCGGGATGCGCCAGCGCGTCATGATCGCTATGGCGCTTGCGCTTGACCCGCAGGTCATGATTATGGACGAGCCGACCACCGCGCTTGACGTGGTCGTGCAACGCGGGATCATCCGCGAGATCATGCGCCTGCGTGAGCGGCTCGGGTTCGCGGTGATCTTCATCACCCACGATCTGCCGATGCTCATCGAGATCAGCGACCGGATCGCCGTGATGCTGCAGGGGGAGATCGTCGAACAGGGCACAGCGGAGGAGATCTTCCGCACCCCGCAGCACGAGTATACGAAGAAGCTGCTGTCCAGTTTCCCGAGTCTGCGTGGTGAGCGCGGCGGGTTCGTACGGTCGGGGACGGCTGCTGCGGCATCCGCTATCTCGGCATCCGCCACCTCGGTATCCAACACCCTGGAGGAGGAACGATGAGCAACGAGACTCTCGAAGCGCGAAACCTGACCAAAGACTTCAAACTCCGCTCCGGTTTCAAGACAACGACGTTACATGCGGTGAAGGACGTCACCTTCACGCTGGAACCAGGAAAGACCGTCGCTCTCGTCGGCGAATCCGGCAGCGGCAAGTCCACGATCGCGCGGATGCTGATGAAACTGGAGACGCCGACATCCGGAGAGATCCTGATGGATGGCCGCCCCAGCGGCACCCACGGCCGGGAACTTGCCCGCTACCGCTCCGACGTGCAGATGGTGTTCCAGGATCCGTTCGCGTCGCTCAACCCGTTTCACACGATCATCCATCATCTGGAGCGGCCACTGCGGATCCATCATCGTGAACTTTCCAAGGATCAGGTGCGCGAGCGCGCGCTGGATCTGCTCGAGCGGGTGCGGCTGACTCCGGGTGAGAGCTATGCCGATCGTCGACCGCACGAATTGTCCGGCGGGCAGCGCCAGCGCGTCGCGATCGCTCGCGCCCTTGCCCCTGGCGCACGCTTCATCGTCGCGGATGAGCCGGTTTCGATGCTTGACGTGTCCATCCGCCTCGGCGTGCTGAATCTGCTCGCAGACCTTCAGCGCGAGTCGCGCCTCGGCGTGCTCTACATCACGCACGACCTGGCGACCGCACGGCATTTCAGTGATGAGATCCTCGTGATGTATCGCGGTGACATCGTTGAACGGGGTCCTGCGGATGAGGTGATCCTGAACCCGCAGCACGAGTACACCAAGACGCTGCTCGGCGCGGCCCCTGAGCCCGAGAACCTTGGCCGCCTGCGCGACGAAGTGCGGGCGGAGCTGTCCCTCTGACGCGGCGAGCTGACGTTGCGAGTGGGCACTTGCGGGCCCGGTATGCTGGGGGCATAACTGAAGACAGGCCCCACGACCCGTGCGGGAGAGCCCCGGTGAATGCGGCCGGGCACCGAAGGAGCAAGCCTCCCCGCCAATCTCTCAGGTACCGCGTACCGCGCCGGTCAGGCCGCTCTGAAAAGTGATGCTCGCGCATCCGCCGACGGTGAAAGCTTCCTGCGTTCTGCAGAAGCGAAACTCTCAGGCCCATGACAGAGGGGGAGTTCTCGGATACCGTGCATCTCGTACGGCATCCTTCCGACCTTTACGGGAGAACTCTATGGCTGAGGCCCGCTTCACCCCGCTTCGCGAGCGACATGAGTCGCTCGGTGCATCCTTCACCGACTTCGGTGGCTGGCAGATGCCGGTGCGCTACACCTCCGACCTTGCCGAGCACCACGCGGTGCGGCAGGCGGCTGGTCTCTTCGATATCTCGCACATGGCCGAGTTTCTCGTCACCGGAGAGTATGCCGGGGAGTTCCTCGACTTCGCTCTCGCGGGCCGTATCTCCTCGATGTCGGTCGGCAAAGCGAAGTACTCACTGTTGCTGACGGAGGACGGCGGGATCATCGATGACGTCATCGCTTACCGGCTCGCCGACGACCGCTATCTCGTGATCGCGAATGCCGGCAACCGCGGTTTCGTCGACTCGGCGTTCGCGTCGCGCGTCAGAGCCTTCCCTTCGCGTCTGGAGCGAGATCTTCCCGCGCGCTCTGCCGGTGAAGACCGCAGTTTCGCTGGTTTTCTCGGCGACAGGGGAGTGGATGTCGAGGATGTGTCCGACACGTACGCGTTGCTGGCCATCCAGGGCCCGGCCGCGGCCACCATCGCCGCGGCAACGGAAGGTATCACCGAGCTCGGCACCGACTGGGCTGAGCAGAAGTACTACGCCTGGACGGATGCATTCTTCCTCGGCCAGCCGCTACTCATCGCGCGCACCGGCTACACCGGCGAGGATGGCTTCGAGCTGCTCGTGCGCAGCGAAGATGCCGCTGCTCTCTGGGACGCAGTGATCGCCGCCGGCGAGCCGCACGGACTCGTTCCCGCCGGACTCGCTGCCCGCGACACGCTACGCCTCGAAGCGGGAATGCCGCTCTACGGACACGAACTGTCACTGGAGACGAAGCCGGCCCAGGCCGGCCTCGGTCGTGTCGTGGCATCCGATAAGGAGTCATTCGTCGGCAAGTCGGGCGCCGCGCCCGACGACGGTGTACCAGTGCTTGTCGGCCTCGTTGCCGAGGGCAAGCGCGCCGGCCGGGCCGGATACGCCGTTGTTTCCGAAGACGGCACCGTCCTCGGCGAGATCACCAGTGGCGCCCTCAGCCCCACTCTCGGCCACCCGATCGCGATGGCGTATGTGGATCCCTCTTCCGCGGCAGAGGGAACCGCAGTTTTTCTTGATGTGCGCGGGACGAAGATCCCCGCGACCGTGACACCCCTGCCTTTCTACCGGAGGAAGAAATGACTGATCTCAACGAGTTGAAGTACACCGAAGAGCACGAGTGGCTCGCCATCGCTGACGGTGTCGCCACCATCGGCATCACCGACTACGCCGCAGAGAAGCTCGGCGACGTCGTCTTCGTCGAGCTCCCAGCGGTCGGCACCGAGCTCTCTGCGGGCGCTGTCGTCGGTGAGATCGAGTCGACAAAATCGGTCGGCGAGCTGTACGCGCCGCTTGTCGGCACCGTCACAGCGATCAACGACGCCGTCGTCGATGACCCGTCGCTCGTGAACGCTGAACCATTCGAAGCCGGCTGGCTCATCAAGATCTCGATCGCCGACGGTGCGGCTGACGCGCTGCTCGATCGTGATGCATACGTCGCACTGACGGAGGGTTGATTTCGCAGTGACCACTTTCGCCGATCGTCACATCGGAACGACCGCCGAGACCCAGCGCACCATGCTGGAAGCTCTCGGCGTCGACACTTCCGATTCCTCCACCTCGCTGGAAACGCTGATGCGCAGTGCCGTGCCTGCGTCGATCTATACCTCAGCATCAGAGACGTCGGCGATCCCGCCGGCCGCCTCCGAGGCAGAAGCGCTCGCCGAGTTGCGTGGCTTCGCCTCTCGCAACCGTGTGAACCGTTCGATGATCGGTCTCGGCTACTACGGCACGCTTACCCCGAGCGTGATTCAGCGAAACGTCCTTGAGAACCCGTCCTGGTACACGGCTTACACGCCTTACCAGCCCGAGATCTCGCAGGGGCGCTTGGAAGCGCTGATCAACTTCCAGACGATGGTTGCTGATCTCACCGGGCTCTCCACTGCGAACGCGTCGATGCTTGATGAATCCACGGCCGTTGCCGAGGGGATGCTGCTGGCACGGCGTGCATCGAAGGCGAAGTCTGATGTGTTCGTGGTCGACGCAGATGCATTCCCGCAGACCAAGGCGCTGCTCGAGACCCGCGCCGCTGCGCTCGGCATCGAACTCGTCGAGCGTGACCTGTCCGGCGGCGAAGCCCTGCCGGAAGAGCTTTTCGGCGTGTTCGTGCAGTACCCGGCGGCATCCGGGCTCGTGTGGGATCCGTCTGCGGTGATCGATGCTGCGCACGTCGCAGGTGGCATTGCTGTGGTCGCCGCCGATCTGCTCGCTCTGACACTCATCACCTCTCCCGGAACCCTCGGCGCGGACGTCGCTGTCGGCACCACCCAGCGCTTCGGTGTGCCGATGAGCTTCGGCGGACCACACGCCGGCTACATGGCCGTGCGCGCAGGGCTGGAGCGTCAGCTTCCGGGTCGCCTCGTCGGCGTCTCGGTGGATGCCGAGGGCAAGCCGGCGTACCGCCTCTCACTGCAGACGCGTGAGCAGCACATTCGCCGAGAGAAGGCCACAAGCAACATCTGCACCGCGCAGGTGCTGCTGGCTGTCATGGCCGCGATGTACGCGGTCTATCACGGGCCGGACGGGCTGCGGGCTATCGCCTCAGAGGCGGCTTCGAAGGCGGTATTGCTGCGCGACTGGCTCGTCGAGGCCGGTGCAGACATCGTCCACGAATCGTTCTTCGACACTCTGCAGGTGCGTGTTCCCGGTACGGCGACCGAGCTCGTTGCTCGTGCGCACGAGGAGTTCGGCATTTTGCTGCGTCAGGTTGATGCAGACACCGTCGGCATCTCGGTCGACGAGACCACCGACTACACCGAACTGCACCGAACCGCGCTGATGTTCGGCGGCAAAGAGCAGCGTGCGTTCGGCACTTTCGGTGCCGGATCTGCTGGCGCATTGCCAGAGGCTCTCCACCGCCAAGACGAATATCTCACGCACCCCGTCTTCCACACTCACCACAGCGAGACCGCCATGATGCGGTACCTCAAGAGTCTCGCTGACCGCGACTACGCGCTCGATCGCGGCATGATTCCGCTCGGCTCCTGCACCATGAAGCTCAACGCGGCGACCGAGATGGCGGCGATTACGTGGCCGGAATTTGCTGGCATCCATCCGTTTGCGCCAGCATCCGATGTCGAGGGCTACCTCGAGATGATCGATCAGCTCGAGGGCTGGCTCGCTGAGGTCACCGGCTACGACGCGGTGTCACTGCAGCCGAACGCCGGCTCGCAGGGCGAGCTCGCTGGCCTGCTCGCGATTCGAGGCTTCCACCTTGCCAACGGCGACGAGCACCGCACGGTGTGCCTAATTCCGTCGTCCGCGCACGGCACGAACGCGGCATCCGCCGTGCTCGCAGGCATGAAGGTCGTCGTCGTCGCATGTGACGAGCTCGGCAACGTTGACCTCGACGACCTGCGCGCGAAGATTGCGGCTAACGCGGAGTCGATCGCGGCTCTGATGATCACCTACCCGTCCACTCACGGTGTGTACGAGCACGACGTGGTCGAGATCACCTCTGCCGTGCACGACGCGGGCGGCCAGGTATACGTCGACGGGGCGAACCTCAACGCGCTGCTGGGCTACGCACGATTCGGAGACCTCGGCGGCGATGTCTCGCACCTGAACCTGCACAAGACGTTTGCGATCCCGCACGGCGGCGGCGGACCAGGCATCGGCCCGGTCGCAGCCAAGGCGCACCTCGCGCCGCACCTGCCCTCGCATCCGCTCGCGCAGCGCACGACACACGCAGGCGGCTACGAGTTCGCCGGGGGGCCGGTCTCTGCTGCGCCGTATGGGTCGGCGGGGATTCTTCCGATCTCCTGGTCGTACGTGCGCATGATGGGCGCTGCGGGACTGCGTGATGCGACAGCTGCAGCCGTGCTGTCGGCGAACTACATCGCCGCGCGCCTGGGGGAGCACTATCCGGTGCTGTACACGGGTGAGAACGGTCGGGTCGCGCACGAGTGCATCCTGGACCTCCGTCCGCTCAAGGAAGCCACCGGCATCACGGTCGACGACGTCGCCAAGCGACTGATCGACTACGGCTTCCACGCCCCGACCATGTCATTCCCGGTGCCTGGCACGCTCATGGTCGAACCGACCGAGTCGGAGGACCTCGGCGAGATCGATCGGTTCATCGAGGCGATGATCATGATCAAGGCCGAAGCGGATGCCGTGGCAGCAGGCCGTTGGCCCGCGGAAGACAACCCGCTCGTGCACGCTCCGCACACCGCGGTGTCGCTGATCGCGGGGGAGTGGAACCACGCTTACACGCGTGAGGATGCCGCATATCCCGTGCACGCGCTCGTCGCTGGGAAATACTGGCCGCCGGTGCGTCGCATCGATCAGGCATACGGTGATCGCAACCTGGTGTGTTCCTGCCCTCCGGTGGAGGCGTTTGCCTAACCCTCATCCCGAGACCGCAAAACCACGCCGAGACGCATCCCTATCCGGGTCGTCTCGGCGTGGTTTTGCAGTCTCGGGAATTTCTGTCCGATCGTTCAGTAACAGTTCATTAACGGAGGTATGCAGGCGCGATCTGCGGGGTTACGCTCAATGCACTGCGACTCGAAGACGAGTGCGCACTTCTACATGTCCACGGGAGGACAACGTGAAGAGAAACAAGATTGCGCTGATGGGCTTGGGCCTGCTGACCGCAGGCGTCATTGCCCTTTCCGGATGCTCGTCGAGTGACGGCGGAGGCGGTGGCAACGGAGGAGGCGACGCCGGTGGCGGTGCCGCATCCGGCGGAATCGTCACAGTCCAAAGCAATGAGCCGCAGAACCCGCTCATCCCTGCCGTGACCAACGAGGTCGGCGGCGGCCTCGTGCTGCAGAACATCTTCGCCGGGCTCGTCTATTACGAAGCCGACGGCGCGATGGCCATGGACGTCGCCGAATCGATCGAGTCCGACGACAATCAGCTCTGGACGATCAAGATCAAGGAGGGCACGAAATTCAGCGATGACACGCCTGTCACCGCCGAGTCGTACGTGAACGCCTGGCAGTACGCGGCATCTGATGCCGAGTTCGAGAACCAGTGGTGGTTTGCGAACTTCGAAGGCTACAGCGCCGAAGGCGGTCAAGACACTCTCAGCCTCGAGGCCGTCGACGATACGACCTTCACGGTACAGCTCGCTGCTCCCCAGGCAGATTTCCCGATCTCGCTCGGTTACACGGTGTTCTCGCCGCTGCCGGAGTCGTTCTTCGACGACCCGGAGGCGTTCGGTGCGGCTCCGATCGGCAACGGCCCGTACACGCTCGACAACTGGGAGCACGACACGGTCATCTCGCTCGTCCCGAGCGAGGGCTACGACGGTCCTCGCGCCGCGCAGAATGGCGGAGTGGACCTCGTCACCTACGGCACAGGAGAGGCCGCATACGCCGACCTGCTCTCCGACAACCTCGATGTGATCAACCCCGGTGTTCCGCCGTCGGCGCTGGCCACATACAAGGAAGACCTCGGCGACCGCGCGGTCGACCAGCCCGCTGCGGTCTGGGATGGCCTGACGATTCCGGCCCGCCTCGATCACTTCGCTGCCGACGAAGAAGGACTCCTGCGCCGTCAGGCGATCTCCTACGCCATCGACCGCGAGGAGATCACCGATGTGATCTTCGAAGGCACCAGGACACCCGCCGTCGACTACACCTCCCCGGTGATCGAGGGATGGAATGACTCGCTCGCCGGTTCCGAGGTCACGCACGCGGATGCTGCGAAGGCCAAGGATCTTTGGGCGCAGGCCGATGCCATCTCGCCATGGAGCGGCACCTTCACGATCGCGTACAACGCCGATGGTGGCCACCAGCCTTGGGTCGATGCCGCGACGAACCAGCTGAAGAACACACTCGGCATCGACGCGGCCGGTCAGTCCTTTCCTGACCTCGCGACGCTGCGTGAAGAGATCAAGAACCGCACGTTGAACGCAGCGACCCGTTCGGGATGGCAGTTCGACTACCCGGGTGCATACAACATCCTGGGTGCGCTGTTCATCACAGGTGCAGGCTCAAATGACGGCGACTACTCGAACCCGAAGTACGACGAACTCGTGCAGCAGGGCGCCACGGCGCCTTCGGTCGAAGAGGGTCAGGCGTTGTTCGATCAGGCGCAGGAGGTGCTGTTCGCAGACCTCCCGGTGCTGCCGCTCTGGTACCGCTCGACGAACGCCGGCTACTCCACGGTGGTTGAGAACGTGGAGTACGGCTGGGACAGTTGGCCGATCGTATACCAGATCACGAAGGCCGAGTAGTTCTCAGGCACTGTCCTGAACGTCCGGTGCGGAGCGATGACGATTCGTCGCTCCGCACCGGACGGGTCGGGTGCTCGCTATGACTGGATATATTCTTCGACGCCTGCTTCAGGCGATACCCGTCTTCCTCGGATCGACCTTCCTGATCTTCTCGATGGTCTTCCTGCTTCCCGGTGACCCGATCCTCGCGCTGTTCGGCGACAAAACGCCGACGGATGCGCAGTATGCGGCGCTCATGGCCGAGTACAACCTCGACCAGCCGTTCTTCACGCGCTACCTGATCTACCTCGGTGATCTCTTCCGGGGCGACCTGGGCACCACATTCCGTGGGCAGGAAGTAAACGACATCCTGCTGCGAACCTTTCCGGTGACGCTGCGTCTCGCACTCCTCGCGATCGTGCTGCAACTTGTGTTCGGTGTCGCGGTCGGCCTCGTCGCCGGCCTGCGCAAGAACAGCGTCTTCGATCATGCGTCGATGCTCATCAGCCTGCTGCTCATCTCTCTGCCGGTGTTCGTGCTCGCCTTCATCGCGCAGTTCTTTCTCGGCATCCAACTCGGCATATTCCGGCCGACAGTGAGCAGAGGCGTGCCCTGGGAAGATCTCATACTCCCGGCGATAGTGCTCGCCGCATTGAATTTCGCCTATGTGGTGCGGCTGACGCGGGCTTCGGTCATCGAGACCCGCCAGCAGGACTTCGTACGCATGGCCTTCGGCAAGGGTCTCCCCATGAGACGCGTGATTCCTGTGCACGTGCTTCGCAACTCATTGATCCCTGTCACGACGAACCTCGCTGCCGATTTCGGCATCCTGATCGTCGGCGCCACGGTCACCGAGGGCATCTTCAACGTTCCAGGAGTCGGTAACGAACTCTTCGGCGCGATCCAAAGACACGATGCCCCGGAAATCGTGTCGATCGTCACCGTTCTGGTCGTCATCTACGTCCTGGTCAACCTGGTGATCGACCTTCTGTACGGTGTGCTTGACCCGAGGATTCGCTATGTCAAATGAGATCCCTGTGCGCCGCATGGCGCACTACGTCGCCGAAGCCGACGAGGCAGGACTCGGTGCGGTCGACGCCGTACGGGTGAGCGAGCGCAAGAGCAACCTCTGGCTTGATGCCTGGCGTGATCTGCGTGGTCGCTGGATGTTTTGGGTCTCCGCGGTGTTCGTCGTCCTGCTCATCGTGGTGGCGCTCTTTCCTGGACTTTTCGTGCAGGTCTCACCCCGTGCCTGCGATCTTGAGAACTCGAACGCCGACCCTCGCGCCGGGCACCCGCTCGGTTTCGATTTCCAGGGCTGCGACGTCTACTCGCGAGTCATCCACGGGGCGAGTACCTCGCTCGCCGTCGGAGTGATCGTCACGATCATCATCGCCGTGATGGGCATCGTCATCGGTGCGTTTGCCGGATTCTTCGGTGGATGGATCGACGCGCTGCTCATGCGCATCGGCGACATGTTCTTCGCGATCCCGTACGTCCTTGCCGCAGTGGTTATCATGTCGATGTTCCTGGCCAACCGGAACATCCTGGTGATCTCACTCGCCATCGGCTTCTTCGGCTGGCCATCACTCGCGCGCATTCTGCGCTCGGAGATCCTCAGGGTGAGATCGAGCGACTTCGTGATGGCATCCGAAGCGCTCGGTGTATCTCGGATCCGCACGATGTTCACACACGTGCTGCCCAACTCGATCGCTCCGGTGATCGTGGTGAGCACAATTGGTCTCGCCGCAGCGATCACGGCGGAGGCAACACTGTCCTTCCTTGGCGTGGGGCTGCCGGATTCCGTCGTCTCTTGGGGCAGCGACATATCGAAGGCCCAGATCCGTCTGCGTACCGATCCGATGCCCTTGATCTACCCGTCGATCGCGCTGTCGTTGACCGTGCTGTCGTTCATCATGTTGGGAGAGACCGTGCGCGATGCGCTCGACCCGAAGGCGAGGGCGCTGAGATGACCTCGTTCAACGACCCGAACGCTCCGCTTCTCTCGGTGCAGGATCTCGAGGTCGCGTTTCGCACGCAGGATGGCGTCGTCCCGGCCGTGCGCGGTGTGAGCTTCGACATCTACCCTGGCGAGACGATGGCGATCGTCGGTGAGTCCGGTTCCGGAAAATCGACGACCGCGCACGCGATCATCAATCTGCTGCCAGGCAGCGGAAAGGTCACCGGCGGATCGGT
The DNA here is from genome assembly GCF_059445355.1 of Microbacterium sp. Y356. Taxonomy (NCBI): domain Bacteria; kingdom Bacillati; phylum Actinomycetota; class Actinomycetes; order Micrococcales; family Microbacteriaceae; genus Microbacterium; species Microbacterium sp. Y356. The sequence continues at coordinate 552,280 of NZ_JCAIUE010000001.1, read as the reverse complement.
GACTTTCCAGGGGAGGGACCTGACGAAGCTGAGCCGGTCTCAGATCGAGGATGTGCGCGGGAAACTCATCGGCCTCGTGCCGCAGGACCCCATGAACAGCCTCAACCCCGTGCATCGCATCGGGTTCCAGGTGGAGGAGACGATTCTCGCGAACGGTCTGGCAGATTCACGGCGTGCCGCTCGCAAGCGTGCCGTCGAGGTTCTCAAAGAGGCGGGGCTCGCCGACGCCGACACTCGAATGCGACAGTTCCCGCACGAGTTCTCCGGCGGGATGCGGCAGCGTGTGCTGATCGGCATCGGACTGTCTTCGCATCCGGATCTGCTCATCGCCGATGAGCCGACCAGCGCGCTCGACGTCACGGTGCAGAAGAAGATCCTCGATCACCTCGAACAACTCGCCTCCGAGCGCGACACTGCGATGCTGTTCATCACGCACGACCTCGGTCTTGCTGCAGAGCGGGCCGAGAACCTATTGGTGATGCACCGGGGCAGGATCGTGGAGTCTGGGCCGGCGCTGGAGATACTGCAGAATCCGCAGCATCCCTATACGAAGCGCCTCGTGGCGGCGGCGCCCAGCCTCGCCTCGAAGCGGATCCAGGTGGCGGTGGGTCACGACGAGGCGATCGTCCCACTGACGACGACGACGACGGTGCCCGACCTGGCGACCATTCAGAGATCGTCTGGGCAGCCTGTGGAGCACGCGGCTGCACCAGTCATCGAGTTCCGCAATGTGACAAAGGTATTCAAGATTCGTGGCACGGGATTCAGCTCAACGCGGTTCACTGCCGTGGACGACATCTCGTTCCAGGTCCCGAAGGGATCGACGATGGCGATCGTCGGCGAGTCCGGATCGGGCAAGTCGACGGCGGCGAAGCTGCTGCTGCGGCTGGAACACAAGACCGCCGGATCGATCTTCGTCAACGGCAGAGACACCGACACTCTCAATCGTTCGGAACTGCAGGCGATGCGTCGGCAGATGCAGCCGGTGTTCCAAGACCCGTACGGATCTCTTGACCCGTTGCACAACATCGGGAACACGGTGGCTGAGCCACTGCGCGTGCACGGAGTGGGCGATGCTGCTTCGCGTCGGGCGCGCGTGCGCGAAGTCCTCGATCAGGTTGCGCTTCCGTCCAGCGTCATGGAGCGGTACCCGAATGAGCTCTCCGGCGGTCAACGCCAGCGTGTCGCTGTGGCTAGGGCGCTCGCGCTCAAGCCCGAGATCGTGGTGCTCGACGAGGCGGTGTCGGCGCTGGACGTGCTGGTGCAGGCGCAGGTGCTCGCCCTGCTCGCGGATCTGCAGGCCGAGCTGAACCTCACGTACCTCTTCATCACCCACGACCTTGCGGTGGTGCGTGTCATCGCCGACCACGTCTGCGTCATGGAGCAGGGCCGGATCGTGGAGCAGGGCACCGTCGACGACATCTTCGCGAATCCGCAGCAGGAGTACACCGATCGCTTGCTGCGCGCGATTCCCGGGGCAGCGATCACGCTCGGCACCGCGTCCTAACCTCTCCTCGAAGCTACATAACCACGCCGAGAAGCATTCGAATTTGCGTCGTTTCGGCGTGGTTTTGTAGTCTCGCGAGGCGAGCGCGCGGCTAGCGCCCGAACAAAGTGAACGTCGCCAGTTTCATCGTGTCGCGTGGGCGCACGGGGCGCAGTCCGGCAGCGCGAAGAGCCTGGTCGAGCGGCTCGATCTCGTTCAACTCGTCCCAGCCCCAGCGCGCCATGCCGGAGGTGTTGCGGCGCAAGCGATTTTCTCGTCGCTTCTCGGCGACGATTGCCTCGGCAGGATCGCCCAGTTCGGCTGAGTACTTCACATCTCCATCCGCTTCGCCGATTATGTCTTCCTTCTTCCAATAGAAGTCGCAGCGATCGCTCTCTCCCTCAAAGAAGAACTGCTGCTGCAGGATTGGCACTTCGTACCCCAGCCACTCGATCACCGCGAGGCTCGCAGATTCAAGCACGCTCTCCGGAATTCCGCTCGCCCGACTCAGCGCCCACCGTGCTTGGCGGCGTCCCCGCCCAGATGCGAGGCTTTCATTCAGCGAGATGAGTGCCTCTCGGCTTGTCGCCGGGTCGGCGCGGAGCAATACGTCCGCGTACGCCAGCGCCTCCGCGGGTGGGCGAGATCGTGCGATATCGACGGCCGTGGCTGCGGGGGACGTGAGCCGGATGCCATCGACGGTGATGATCTCGCGCTGGTCGACGGAGATGTGGGTTCGGATGCCTCGGTACTCGCGTGACGATCCACCACTCGTGAGTACGTGGACCGGGCGGCTTGGATAGGCGATCAACGCACTCAGCAAAGTTCCGGCAGACTCACTGCAGACGATGCGCCGAGGATCCACGGCAATCGCCGCATGGACACGAACCAGGTTCTTCTCCCATGGCGGAAGCGCATTCCACGCCTCGGTCTTGACATACACGCCACGAAAGAGTCGCCTCAGCGTTCCGTCCCGCCATCCGCGTTCGGTGTGACCGGAGTTCTCGTCGCGCGACAGGATCAGGGGCAGCGGGCTCGGTAGTGTCTGCATTCGACCATGGTGCTCGCCCCAAAGGCAGAAGCAGCGCTACTCACAGTTGCTTACCGAGATCGTTCGGTGTGCAGAACCAGTGGTACCCCGCCTCGCTCGCGAAACTACAAAACCACGCCGAGACGCACCTGAATCCTTGTCGTCTCGGCGTGGTCTTGCAGGTTCGCGAGGAAGGAAGGAAGGAAGGGAGCTAGGGGAGCAGTGGCGCGACGAGGGGGTAGCCGACGAACACCGTCGCGTCGATCAGGAAGTGCGCCACCAGGAATGGCAAAAGCCTGCCGGTGCGAGCGAACAGCCAGCCGAATAGCAGCCCCATCGCGAGATTGCCGATGAACGCACCTGGACCCTGGTACAGGTGATAGCTCGCGCGCAGCACGCTTGTGGCGATGATGATCGGCCAGATACCCCAGCCGAGTTGCTTGAGTCGCGCGAACAGGTACCCGAGTACGACGAACTCCTCCATGATCGACGCGCGGGCGGCCGAAAGCAGCAAGATCGGCACAGTCCACCAGTGGGCGTCGAGACCGCCGGGGTTCACGGCGACGAAGAGTCCCAGCATCCGCCCCACGACGTAGAACGCAAGACCGGGGATGCCGATGGCCAGGACCAGCAGAACGCCGCGGCCCGTGTCGCGGCCGACACGCGTGCCGTCCAGACCGAGCCGCCCGAGATGCGGGCGCGAGGCTTGCCAGAGCAGGAAACACACCAGCAGTACCGGCACGATCGAGAAGCTGATCGACAGAATCTGGTAGATCAGATCGAAGATCTCGCGGTCGCTGCGCGAGGGATTCAGCGTCGTGGTCTGATCGGCGAGCGGCGTCGAATCGGTGAGGCGATACGCGAGCTGCACGATCGAATAAACCGCTGATTCGCCGAGCCCCAGCGCCAGCACGATGGCGATCTCCCACCAGATGCGCGCACGCGATGGAGGCGGGGCGAGATCGAGTTTCGACGTGTGCACAGCACGATGTTACGGGAGCGGTCTATCTCTGTTCAGAGAGTGGTCAGCCAGTATGCGATATCCTGTCATGTCGGCATCCCGGCGAATCCCACACTTTTTAGGAACATTTGCATGGCGCACGCCCTTCGCTCTGACCTCCGCAATGTCGCTATCGTCGCGCACGTCGACCATGGCAAGACCACCCTCGTCGACGCGATGCTTCGTCAGACGGGCTCCTTCGGCGAGCACGCCCACGTCGACGAACGCGCCATGGACTCGAACGATCTCGAGCGCGAAAAAGGCATCACGATCCTCGCCAAGAACACGGCGATCACCTACACGGGTAAGCACGCAGGCGGTAAGGAGATCACGATCAACGTGATCGACACCCCCGGCCACGCTGACTTCGGTGGCGAGGTCGAGCGGGGCCTGTCCATGGTTGACGGTGTCGTCCTGCTCGTTGACGCGAGCGAGGGCCCGCTGCCGCAGACTCGTTTCGTGCTGCGCAAGGCGCTGGAGGCCAAGCTTCCGGTCATCCTGCTGGTCAACAAGACCGATCGCCCCGACGCTCGCATCGCCGAGGTCGAAGAAGAAGCCCACGACCTGCTGCTCGGCCTCGCATCCGACATGGTCGATGACGTGCCGGATCTCGATGTCGACGCGCTGCTCGACGTGCCGGTGGTCTACGCCTCCGGTCGTGCAGGCGCTGCCTCGCTCAACCGCCCCGGCAACGGCGAGCTGCCAGACAACGACGACCTCGAGCCGCTCTTCGGCGCAATCCTCGAGCACATTCCTGCTCCGGCGTACGACGACGAAGCTCCGCTGCAGGCGTGGGTCACCAACCTCGACTCCAGCCCGTTCCTCGGCCGTCTCGCACTGCTGCGTGTCTTCAACGGCACGCTGAAGAAGGGTCAGACCGTCGCATGGGTGCGCGCAGACGGCACTCACCAGAACGCTCGGATCACCGAGCTGCTGAAGACCCGCGCTCTGGAGCGCTACCCGGCTGACTCTGCCGGCCCCGGCGACATCGTCGCCATTGCCGGTTTCGAGGACATCACCATCGGCGAGACCATCGCCGACCCGGAGGATGTCCGTCCGCTGCCGCAGATCCACGTCGACGACCCCGCCATCTCGATGACCATCGGCACGAACACGTCGCCGCTGATGGGCAAGGTCAGGGGCCACAAGCTCACTGCCCGCATGGTGAAGGATCGCCTCGATCGCGAGCTCATCGGTAACGTCTCGCTCAAGATCGTCGACATCGGGCGTCCGGATGCCTGGGAGGTTCAGGGCCGCGGCGAGCTGGCACTCGCCATCCTCGTCGAGAACATGCGTCGCGAGGGCTTCGAGCTCACCGTCGGCAAGCCGCAGGTTGTCACGAAGCAGGTCAACGGCAAGACGCACGAGCCGTTCGAGCACCTGACAATCGACGCCCCCGAGGAGTACCTCGGTGCGATCACGCAGCTGCTCGCGACCCGCAAGGGCCGAATGGACAACATGGTCAACCACGGCACCGGCTGGGTGCGCATGGAGTTCATCGTTCCGTCCCGCGGCCTGATCGGGTTCCGCACCGAGTTCCTGACGACAACGCGCGGCACGGGTATCGCCAACGCGATCTCGCACGGCTATGACGCATGGGCGGGCCACATCAGCACGCGTCAGAACGGCTCGATCGTCGCCGACCGCATGGGTGTCGTCACCCCGTTCGCGATGATTGCTCTCCAGGAGCGGATGTCCTTCTTCGTTCAGCCGACGCAGGAGGTCTACGAGGGCATGGTCATCGGCGAGAACTCGCGCGCCGACGACATGGACGTGAACATCACCAAGGAGAAGAAGCTCACGAACATGCGTGCCGCGAGCTCCGACACCTTCGAGTCGATGACTCCTCCGCGCCAGCTCACCCTTGAGGAGAGCCTCGAGTTTGCCCGCGACGACGAATGTGTCGAGGTCACACCCGAGGTCGTACGCATCCGCAAGGTCAACCTCGACGCGTCGACTCGCGCTCGCGAGACCTCGCGTCTGAAGCGTCAGGATGCCAACGCCTAAGCGTCGCGCATCGCGCACAAGAAGGCTTCCGCACTCCTGAGTCATCAGGATGGTGTGGAAGCCTTCTTGCGTTGTGACGGACGCCGCCCTCGACAGGGTCTAGGTTTGACGTGACCGGTTGGTCGTCCCTGAACCTCTGAGGAGCGTGGCGTGATTCCTACCGCCCATAACGACCTGCGGCAAGAGGTGTCCACGGGAACGCTGCCTGGATGGGGCCGCGTCGAGGAGCTTGTCCAAGAAGTACACCGGCGTTTTGCGGATGAAACCTCGGGAACGGTTGCTGACTACATCCCGATACTCGGCGAGGTCGACCCCGAGCTTTTCGGGGTCTCGGTCATTGAAGTCGGCGGCGGACAGCATGACGCGGGAGATGCCGGCCAGCCGTTCTCGATCCAGTCGATATCGAAGATGTTCGTGTACGCCTTGGCCATACAGGAACACGGGCACGAAAAGGTTCGCGACATCGTCGGAGTGAACAACACCGGACTCGCCTTCAATTCGGTCATGGCGCTGGAACTCAATGACGGCCACCCGATGAACCCCATGGTCAACGCCGGAGCGATCGCGACGACCGCTCTCATCCCTGGCGCCACTGGCGCAGAGCAGTGGGAGCGTATCCGCGACGGGCTCTCCGCCTTCGCCGGACGACCGTTGAGTCTCGACGGCGAGGTGTACCGTTCCGAGGCTGAGACCAACGAGCGCAATAAGGCTCTTGGGCGGCTACTGAAGAGCTACGGACGCCTCGAAGGCGATCCGGACGAGGTCGTCGACATCTATACCCGTCAGTGTGCCCTCAACGTCACCGCACACGATCTCGCCGTGATGGGTGCGACACTGGCCGACGGTGGCGTAAATCCGATCACGGGCGTGCGTGTCGTCTCTGAAGAGGTATGCCGTGACACTCTTGCTGTCGTCGCATCCACCGGCCTCTACGAGCGATCCGGCGAGTGGCTGTTCGAGATCGGCCTGCCGGCGAAGTCCGGCGTTGCTGGCGGGATCGTCGCTATCGCGCCAGGCAAGGGCGCTGCCGGATCTTTCTCTCCACGCCTCGACAGCGCAGGCAACTCGGTGCGCTCCCAGCTCGCCATCGGGTACCTTTCCCGCGCGCTGGGCTTGAATCTCTTCGCCTCGGTTCCTGCCGTGGCGGAGCGCCCGTAATCTCCGTCATCCCCCATCTTCAGGAGCCGAATTATGAGCCAGAGCCAGAGCCAGAGCACCGGGCAGACGAAAAAGAATCCCTCAGAGCAGAAGAGATCCTGGCTGCCGATGGTCAGCCTGTTCTTCGCGCAGGTACTGATGTCGTTCAATGTGGCTGCGCTGCCGATCTCGCTCGGTGGCATGGTCGAGGAATTCGGTGTTCCGCCGACGGTCGCGAGCTCCACGATCGTCGTCTACGGCGTCGCCGTGGCCGCGCTGGTGATGACGGGTGCGAAGCTCGGCCAGCGCATCGGCTGGGTGCTGATCTTCCGCATCGTGATCGTCCTGTTCGCGGGGTCGTCGCTGCTGATGATCTTCGCACCGACCATTGCCTGGGCGATCACGGGTCAGGCCGCTGCGGGAGCTGCCGCGGCGATCATCGTTCCGGCTCTGGTGGCGCTGATCGCGGAGAACTATCGCGGTCCACAGCAGGCGACGGCGATCGGCGCTCTCGGCTCGGCGCGCGCAATCTCCGGGGTGAGCGCGTTCCTCATCGGCGGAACGCTGGGAACGTTGGTCGGCTGGCGTCCGATCTTCATCATCGTGTTTGCGATCGCGGTGGTCGTCTTCGCGCTGAGCTTCACTCTCCGCGGTGACCGAGGTGACGCCTCCATCAAAATCGACCTCGTGGCTTCGCTCCTCATCGGTGCGGGTGTCGTTCTGCTCACGCTCGGCTTCAACAACCTCAATGCCTGGGGCGCGCTGGGAGCGACGGAGGCCGCGCCATTCAGCGTCCTCGGACTCTCCCCGGCACCGGTGTTCATCGTGATCGGTATCGTGCTCGGTCAGGCGTTCTTCATGTGGACGCGCCGACGGATGGCATCCGGCAAGGTGCCGCTTATTGATCTCAGCGTCTTGAAGTCTTCTAAGGACCGCGCAGCCGTGTACGCGATGTTCATCGTCGTCGCCCTTGAAGCCTGCGTGAACTTCTCCATCCCGCTGTACATCCAGATCGTGCAGGGCCGCACGCCCTTCGACACATCGATGGCAATGCTTCCGTTCAACCTCACGGTCTTCGTCACCGCGACGCTCGTCGTGCGCTTCTACAAGAAGTACCCGCCACGCACGATCGGAGTGTTCGGGTTCTGCCTGACGACGATCGCGCTCATCTGGCTGTCGATCGTCGTCAACAACAACTGGGAGACGTTCCCGACGATCCTGGGACTCATCGTGTTCGGCATCGGGCAGGGCGCACTGGTGACCCTGGTGTTCAACGTGCTCGTCACCTCGGCTCCTGCGGAGCTTGCCGGAGATGTCGGCTCGCTGCGCGGCACCACACAGAACTTGGCCTCGGCAGTGGGAACAGCTGTTGCCGGAGCCCTGCTCGTATCGCTGCTCGGAATCGGTGTCGGGCGCGCGGTCCTCGAGCATCCTGAAGTGCCGCCGACGCTCGTCGCGCAGGTCAACATGGACGACATCAACTTCGTCAGCAACGACGATCTGCGCACGGCGCTGGAAGGGACGGATGCCACGCCCGAGCAGGTTGAGGCTGCCGTGACGATCAATGAGGAGGCCAGGCTCGGTACGCTTCGGCTCGGCCTGCTCATCCTCGCCGGTATCAGTGCGCTGGCCATCCTGCCTGCCTCGCGTCTGCCTCGCTACAAGCCAGACGAGATTCCTGATCCGTCTCCGGCCGCTGCGTCCGACTGAGTCAGCGTAGTTCGGAGATCAGCACGGCGCTTGTCCCGGGGACCGTAGCCTCGAAGACGTGGGGTGTGTCCCCGGGATACGACATGTAGTCACCGGGATTCAGCAGCACAGGTTCGCCGACGGGGCCGATCTGCGCCTGCCCTGAGATCAGGATGACGTGCTCAGTCGTGCCGACATGGTGCGGCTCTGAGCGTCGCGGCTCACCAGGTTCGGCGCGGATGAGATAGAGGTCTCGACGCGCCCCTGGTGGGCTCGCAGAGAGCAATGATGCGTTGTAGGCCGCCGCGGCAGAGGGGACGCCGGCGAGATCATCGGCGCGGATCAGCGTCGGCGCGTTCGCCTGCTGGTCGACGAGCACAGCGAAGGGAACACCGAGGGCCACGCCGAGCGCCCAAAGGGTCTCGACGCTCGGATTTCCCGCACCGCCTTCGAGCTGAGACACGGTGGCCTTTGAGACGCCAGCTTGACGCGCGAGTTCTGATACTGACAATCCGACTGCTTCACGCTCGCGCCGAAGAGTGCGGGCTATGCGCGTTCCGAGATCCTCCATGCGTTCATCATGTCAAACGATCGTTCACTTGACTATCCGATGTCGGCTGTTCAGAATGATACGCATGTGTTCATCGAATCGAACGGCCGGCGTCGGAGGCATCCGAAGTGTCTGAACGGCGCGAGGTCTGGCGCGAGGGGATCGGCGTCGTCGTGGCCACGAGCGCCTACGGCATCTCGTTCGGCGCACTCGCCGTCGCATCCGGTCTCGACGTCTGGCAGACCTGCGTGCTGAGCCTGCTGATGTTCACCGGGGGATCGCAGTTCGCCTTCATCGGAGTGTTCAGTGCTGGGGGCCTGGCCGCGCTGCCTTCGGCGGTCGCCTCGGCCGCACTGTTGGGTGTGCGAAACATGGCCTACGGCATTCGGATGTCGCCGATCATCGGCAGTGGCTTCTGGCGGCGGACCGCCGCCGCTCAGATCACGATCGATGAGTCGACCGCGGTGGCGATATCGCAGAGCTCACCACCGCTGCGCCGACTCGGATTCTGGATCACCGGAATCGGCGTGTTCGTCGGCTGGAACATCACAACGCTCGTCGGCGCGTTGATCGGTGATGTGCTGGGGGATCCAAAGACATGGGGGCTGGATGCGGCGGCGGCCGCCGCCTTCCTCGCCCTGCTCTGGCCGCGGCTCAAACAGCGACAGGCGATCGCGGTGGGAATCGCGGCCGCCGTCGTGGCAGCCGCGCTGACGCCCTTCATCATGCCGGGGCTGCCGGTACTCGTCGCGGCCATCGTGGCGATCGCTGTGGGCTGGTTCAACTGGTTCGCCGCGCCTCAGATCGAGAAGACGGAGGGTGTCGCATGAGTGTATGGAGCGCAGTGCTGCTCGCAGCATGCATTTGCGTGGCGCTCAAGGCTTTCGGCTATCTGATCCCTTCCCACCTGTTGGAAGCGCCGCGTCCGGCGCGCATCTCAGACCTGCTGACCGTTGCGCTGCTCGCTGCCCTGGTTGCGGTCCAGACACTTGGCGCTGGGCAGGCTGTGGTGGTGGATGCCCGGATCCCGGCCGTACTGGTGGCGGCAGGCCTGCTGCAGCTTCGCCAATCGTTCCTCCTGGTGGTCGTGGCGGCAGCGGCGACGGCCGCGCTGCTGCGCCTGGTCGGCTGGGCTGTGTGAACCTGCCAGCCATAGCCGGGCGGCGTAAGATCGCAGGGTGCCAAATTGGATCTCCCGTGCTCTGTCCTGGATCGCCGCCGCCCTCGTCGGCGCCGTCTATGGCACGGCAGGAACCATCGCGCACAGCCTTATGTGGGGCATCATCCCGGTCGGACTGATCGTCGGCGGCATCGCGTGCGGTGCGCTCCTCATCGCCGTGCGCGCATTAACGCGTGATCGAGGTGCCGCGCTGGCTACGGCGATCGGGATGCTGGTAATGCTGATGGTTATCTCTGGCACCGGCCCCGGAGGATCGGTGATCGTGCCGAACACTCCAGTCGGGCAGATCTGGATCTATCTCGTCGCGGGTATCGCCCTGTTGGTGGTCGCATGGCCGAATCTGAAGCGGCTACCTGCACGCGCGGAGGCGCCGGCCGCCGGTAACGAGTCGTAGACTGGGGGAGTGACGTATGTGATCGCTCTCCCGTGCGTCGATGTCAAGGATCGCGCCTGCATCGACGAGTGTCCCGTTGACTGCATCTATGAGGGTGAACGGATGCTCTACATTCACCCGGACGAGTGCGTGGATTGTGGAGCATGCGAGCCAGTCTGCCCTGTTGAGGCGATCTACTACGAAGACGATACGCCCGAGGAATGGGCGGACTACTACAAGGCGAATGTGGAGTTCTTCAACGAGATCGGATCGCCTGGCGGCGCGGCAAAGGTCGGCGTCATCAAGTACGACCACCCGATCGTTGCGGCTCTTCCCCCGCAGGGCGCGTAAGCACAGTGGGAGTCCGCGACCTCGCTGACTATCCCTGGGATGCCGTCGTTCCGTATCGGGAGCGCGCAGCATCACATCCGCAGGGCCTGGTTGATCTGTCAATCGGATCTCCTGTCGATCCCACGCCCGAGATCATCCGCAAGGCTCTTGCTGATGCGACCGATGCGCATGCCTATCCGCAGAACATCGGCACGCCGGCGCTGCGAGAGGCCATCGTCGACTGGTACGCGCGTCGCCGCGGAGTTCCAGGACTAAGCGCCTGCAACGTGCTGCCCACGGTCGGCTCGAAAGAGCTCGTGGCGCTGCTTCCGACCCTGCTGGGCCTCGGCGAAGGCGACATCGTGGTGTTCCCCCGGGTCGCTTATCCGACCTATGAGGTCGGCGCGCGCGTTGCTGGAGCGACGCCAATCGCTGAGGACGACCCGGCTGCGTGGCCGGAGGGCACCAAACTCATATGGATCAACAGTCCTGGCAACCCAGACGGACGCACCTGGACCGTCGACGAGCTGAGCGCAGCCGTGCGTCGTGCCCGCGAACTTGGCGCCGTTCTGGCCAGCGATGAGTGTTACGCCGAACTCGGCTGGGACGGCCCCTGGGCGAGCGAGCCGATTCCGTCGGTGCTCGATCCGCGTGTGACCGGCGGATCGAGTGCAGGGCTGCTCAGTGTCTACTCGCTCAGCAAGCAGTCGAACCTGGCGGGCTACCGCGCCGCGTTCGTGGCAGGGTGCTCACGCGTGATCGCGGACATTCTTACCGCACGCAAGCACCTGGGCCTCATGATGCCCGCTCCCGTGCAACAGGCGATGGTCACAGCCCTGGGTGACGACGAACACGTCGCAGCCCAGAAGGAGCTTTATCGCGCTCGTCGTGAGCTCCTGCGCCCGGCGCTGGAAGATGCTGGATTCCGGATCGACGGTTCGGAGGCTGGTCTGTACCTGTGGTCGACCGAGGGTAAGGACGCGTGGGAATCGATGGGGCGGCTCGCCGATCTCGGCATCCTCGCTGGGCCCGGGCCGTTCTATGGAGCGGATGCCGGTCAGCATGTGCGACTGTCGTTGACGGCTCCGCTGGAGCGCGTTGCAGAGGCAGCTCGACGTCTGCAAGGCCGCTCACTGTAGGTTCTCACGAGGTATCGTCGTGATCTCTTGGCGGTTGTCACAGTAGGCCAATCTGGCGACTAGGCTGTAGAGGCGATTCGGTCGAGACCCGACCAGGCGCTCAGCGCCGTGCATCGCCCTCGACGAATAAGACCAATCAGGTCGCGTGATACTTACAAGGAGGTCCGCGTGAGTGCAGCGGGAGATCAGCAGGCGAAGGCCACCCTCACCATTGGTGGAACCACGGCGCAATTCCCAGTACTGCGTGGATCCGCAGGTGCTGACAGCATCGACTTCTCGACGCTGACGAAGCAGACCGGTTACACGGGGCTTGACTACGGCTTCGTCAACACGGCATCCACCAAGTCGGATATCACCTTCATCGACGGCGACCAGGGCATCCTGCGATACCGCGGCTATCCGATCGATCAGATCGCCGGGAACAGCTCTTACCTCGAGGTCGCCTGGCTGCTCATCTACGGAGAGTTGCCCACCGCTGACGAACTGGCGAACTTCGATGAGCGCATCCGTCGCCACACGCTTCTGCACGAAGACCTCAAACACTTTTTCTCGGCCCTGCCGCACACCGCACACCCGATGTCGGTGTTGTCCTCGGCCGTTGCGGCACTCTCGACCTACTACGAGGGCCAGACCGACCCGAACAATCCGGAGCACGTCGAGCTCAACATGGTGCGGATGCTCGCGAAGCTTCCTGTAATCGCGGCATATGCGCACAAGAAGAGTGTCGGACAGGCATTCCTCTACCCCGATAACTCGCTGAGCTTCGTCGACAACTTCCTCAAGCTCAACTTCGGTGTGAACTCAGAGCCGTACGAGATCAACCCGGTCATGTCCAAGGCGCTGGAACTGCTTTTGATCCTGCACGAAGACCACGAGCAGAACGCATCGACCTCCACGGTTCGCCTGGTGGGTTCCACCGGCGCAAACCAGTTCGCGTCCATCTCGGCCGGCATTCACGCGCTCTCGGGCCCGCTGCACGGCGGTGCCAACGAAGCTGTTCTCACCATGCTCGGCGACATCCGTGATTCCGGTCAGGGCGTGCGGCGCTTCGTTGAGCGCGTCAAGAACAAAGAGGAGGGCGTCAAGCTCATGGGCTTCGGCCACCGGGTCTACAAGAACTACGACCCGCGCGCCAAGCTCGTCAAGGATGCTGCTGACGAGGTTCTTCGGGAGCTCGGCGTCACTGACCCGTTGCTCGACCTTGCCAAGGAGCTCGAGGAGATCGCCCTCGCGGACGATTACTTCAGGGAGCGTCGCCTCTACCCGAACGTCGACTTCTACACGGGTGTGATCTACAAGGCGATGGGCTTCCCGACGCGCATGTTCACGGTGCTGTTCGCCATCGGGCGCCTGCCCGGTTGGCTTGCGCAGTGGCGCGAGCTGAACCTCGACCCGCAGACCAAGATCGGTCGCCCGCAGCAGCTGTACACCGGAGCAGCGGAACGCCAGTTCCCGATCCGCTGAGAGAAACGCGGGTGGGCCCAGTAGGGCCGCATGCGCACGCATGATGCGAAAAAGGCGACATCCTCCCGATGGGAAGATGTCGCCTTTTCAGCGAGGCTCAGCGCCCGGCGTAGCCTCCACGGCCGCCCTGGCCACCACGGCCTTGTGCGCTGCCGCTACCCTGGCGCTGTCCGCCGCCCTGGCCCTGGCTGCTGCCCTGGCCCTGCGGGCGACGACGGCGCGATGCGGGAGCGCCGGACGGCGCGTTTCCGGACGGACGCTGCTGCCCCTGACGCGGCTTCTTCGTCTGCTGCTGCTGTACCTGCACGGGAGCAGGACGCACGTGCGGAGCGTGCTCGCCGACAAGCTCATCGACGATGTCGGCGTTAGCGGTTTCGAGCTCTGCAGCGATCTGCGCCTTGCGGAGCAGGTCCTTCACATCGCGACGCTGCTCGGGCAGCACGATGGTCACCACGGTGCCGGACGCGCCAGCACGAGCGGTGCGACCGGAGCGGTGCAGGTACGCTTTGTGTTCCATCGGAGGATCGACGTGGACAACCAGGTCGATATCGTCGACGTGCACGCCACGGGCCGCGACATCGGTCGCGACGAGGACACGGACGCCGCCGTCGGCGGGGTCAGCGGAGAATGCGCTGAGGTTGCGCTCACGGGCGTTCTGCGACAGGTTGCCATGCAGATCGACGGCAGGAATACCGCCAGCAGTGAGCTGCTTCGCAAGCTTCTTCGCCTGGTGCTTGGTGCGAGTGAAGAGAAGACGACGGCCCATGCCCGAGGCAAGCTCACGCACAAGAACGGTCTTGTGCTCGGTGGAAGTCGTCACCAACACGCGGTGGATCATCTCACCGGTCGGCACGCTGGACTCGTCGACCTCGTGGCTAACGGGGTTCGAGAGGAAGCGGCGTGCGAGCGAGTCGATCCCGCGGTCCAGCGTCGCGCTGAAGAGCAGGCGCTGACCGCCGGCAGGTGTCGCGGTGAGGATGCGCGTGACGCCGGGGAGGAAGCCGAGGTCGGCCATGTGGTCGGCCTCGTCGAGAACGGCGACCTCGACAGAATCGAGTGAAACGACCTTCTGCTTCATGAGGTCTTCGAGGCGACCTGGGCAGGCCACGACGATATCGACGCCGCTGCGCAGCGCCTGCTCCTGCGGTCGCTGGCTGACGCCACCGAAGACGGTAGTGACGCGCATGCCGACAGCCTCCGCGAGCGGTGCGATGACGGCGGCGATCTGCGTGGCGAGTTCGCGTGTCGGTGCGAGCACGAGACCACGCGGGTGGCCGGCGCGGCTCTTGCGCCCCGATGCGATCAGGCTCGCCACCAGGGGAATCGAGAAGGCGATGGTCTTGCCGCTGCCGGTGCGGCCGCGACCGAGAAGGTCACGTCCGGCGAGCGAGTCGGGAAGCGTGTCGCGCTGGATGGCGAACGCCTCGGTCTTGCCCTCAGCAGCAAGGACGGCGGCCAGGGGTGCGGGCACGCCGAGGTCAAGGAAAGTAGGCATAGAGAAAACTCCGTGAGCGCACGTCAGTGCGCGAGACTAGGTGAATGGGCGACCGCGCACAGGAAGTGCGCAGAGGTTCGCCGTTCGAAACGCCAACTGGTGGAGGAGCTGTTCAGCTCGCTTCGGTCTGTGAAGACCCCGTGACGACGACGTAGTTATCAGACATCAGTCTGGACAACTGTTCAACAGTAGCAGGATGTGCATGCCTGAAGCTGTATATGCCCCGCATGCGCGCGTCGCGCCTCAGGCGTGCAGCGCCTCATTCAGCGTGACGCCGACACCCGCACGCTGCTTGGCCTCGATGGCGCCGGTCACGGAGTTGCGCCAGAACAGCAGTCCGTTGTGTCCGGAGAGTTCGGATGCCTTCACGACGCGCTTGCCACCGTTCGCGGTGTTTGGCCCGTCGATCAGGACGACCTTCGAGCCTGCGGTGATGTAAACACCTGCCTCGAGGATGCAATCATCGCCGAGCGCAATGCCGAGGCCGGAGTTCGCGCCGAGCAGCGTGCGCTCACCGATCGAAACACGCACGGTGCCGCCACCGGAGAGAGTGCCCATGATCGATGCGCCGCCGCCGATGTCGCTGTTCGCACCGACCACGACGCCCTGCGAGATTCGCCCCTCGACCATGACGGCGCCAAGGGTGCCAGCATTGAAGTTCACGAAGCCCTCGTGCATCACTGTGGTGCCGGGGGAGAGGTGGGCGCCGAGGCGCACGCGGGATGCGTCTGCGATGCGCACGCCTTCCGGCTGCACGTAGTCGGTCAGGCGTGGGAACTTGTCGAGCCCCTGCACCTGGATGCCGTGACGCTGCAGCAGCGGACGCAGACGTGCGGCATCTGCGGGGAGCATCGGGCCCGCATTGGTCCATGCGACGTTCGGTAGATGGCCGAAGATGCCGTCGAGGTTCAGCTCGTTGGGGCGCACGATGAGGTGCGAGAGTGCGTGCAGGCGCAGGTAGGCGTCGGCGGTGGACGCGGGAGCCGCATCCAGATCGATCTGCAGCTGAATCAGCTCGGTGTGCACGTTTCGGCGCTCGTCCGTGTCGGCCAGCGCTTCCCACGTGAGGGCGGCGGCCGCAGCATCCGCAGTGGTCAACTCTCCCGTGGAGACCTCGGGGAACCAGGCATCAAGAACGGTGCCGTCGGCGGCGATAGTGGTCAGACCGATACCCCATACAGTGCGCGCGTTGCTCATACCTCAACGGTAGCGCCCTTCGTCCCGCTAAAGAATCGGTGCGGGGCGCGGAGAGCGGGTGAAGGGCTGTGCGCCGTAGGCTGGACGCATGCTGCTCGATCTCACCGCATCATCCGTTGAACTCACCCGCGCGATCTGTGACATTCCGAGCGTCTCCGGCGATGAGGCGAGCCTTGCCGATGCGATCGAGGCTGCGTTCACGCCGCTGTCGCACCTTGAGGTCATCCGGCACGGCAACACGATCGTCGCACGCACCAACCTCGGCCGCGCGCAGCGCGTGGTGATCGCCGGTCACATCGACACCGTGCCGATCAACGACAACGTGCCCACGCGCAACATTGACTTCGATGGCGAGCCGCACCTCTGGGGTCGCGGCACCGTCGACATGAAGGGCGGTGTGGCCGTGCAGCTCAAGCTCGCCGCCGAGCTCACCGATACCGTGGTCGACATCACCTGGATGTGGTACGACAACGAAGAGGTCGCAGCATCCCTGAACGGACTGAATCTGCTCTCCGCCGACCGGCCAGATCTGTTCGTCGCAGACTTCGCCATCCTGGGTGAGCCGTCTAACGGACAGGTCGAAGGTGGCTGCAACGGTACGCTCCGTGCGATCGTGCGTACGCACGGCGTCAGGGCCCACAGTGCGCGTGCCTGGATCGGCGAGAACGCCATCCACTCTGCGGCGCCGATCCTCGCCCGCCTCGCGCAGTACCGTGCCAAGGAGGTACAGGTCGAGGGCCTCGCCTACCGGGAGAGCCTCAGCGCCGTGCGCATCAGCGGCGGCGTCGCAGGCAACGTCATCCCTGACCTCTGCGAGGTCGAAGTCAACTACCGATTCGCTCCGAGCAAGACGGCAGCGGATGCCGAGGCTCACGTGCGCGGTGTACTCGAGGGCTTCGAAGTCGAGATCACGGACTCCGCAGAAGGTGCCCGCCCCGGTCTGGATGCTCCAATCGCACAGCAGTTCGTCGCTGCCGTCGGCGCCGAACCGCGGCCTAAGTATGGCTGGACCGACGTAGCGCGGTTCTCCGCTCTCGGCATACCGGCAGTCAACTATGGCCCAGGAGACCCGCACCTCGCCCACCATGACGAGGAGCGGGTACCGCTCGCTCAGATCGACGCCGTAGAGCGGGGTCTGCGGGCGTGGCTCACCGCGCGCTGATCGGCGCTGTGCGCCGCTGGGCGCGCATACCGGTCGCCGGTCGCATTGCGGTGATCTACGTCCTCGGACGCCTGATCACCACCGGATTTCTTCAGCTCGCCGCGCACCTCTCCGGCCCCGGCACGCGCTTCGGCGCTGATGCGAATATCGGCAGTTTCGTGCTGGGCTGGGATGCGCAGTGGTACTGGCTGGTGGCGTGGGGTGGCTACCCATCGGTTTTACCGCTCGCTGAGTCAGGACAGGTCGCAGAGAATGCCTGGGCATTCATGCCGGTATACGCATACGCGGCTCAGCTGCTCGGCATCCCGTTCGGATCCTGGGGTGCCGGCGCACTTCTGATCTCTCTGGTTGCAGGTTTTTTCGCGTGCCTGATGCTGTACCGGCTGCTGCATCAACGCATCGGCAACAGTGCCGCGTTGTGGGCCGTCGCTTTCTTCGCCTGGGGGCCACTGGCCGCACTCTTCCAGATCGGTTACGCAGAAGTGCTGTTCGTACTGCTCCTGCTGATCGCGCTCGATCTTGTGGCACGACGCCGCTTCGCATGGGTGTACCCGGTGATTGTCGTCATGGCATTCACCCGCCCCGGCATCCTGGCCTTCGCGCTGTATCTGGGGCTCTACGGCATCCTGCGCTGGGTGCGCCGTCGCACAGACCCGCTGCCCACGCGCGATGTGGTGCACATTGTCGCTCTCGGCGCTTTGGCCACGGTGACCGGCTTCGCCTGGCAGGTCATCGCCGGCCTCGTGACGGGCGACCCAGGTGCGTACTTGGCGACCGAGCTGTCCTGGCGGCGCAACTGGGGCATCGGGGCGGAGACGTTCGTGCCGTTCGACGGATGGGTGCAGGCCGCGCAATTCTGGTTCACGCAGTGGGGGATGCCTGGATGGCTGGGGCTCGTGGCGCTCGTGCTGCTGGTCGTCGGAGTTGCTGCTGTGCTGCTGCGTGCCCCGCAGGTTCGCCTGATCGGTGCAGATCTGCGCCTGTGGAGTGCGAGCTATCTGCTGTACCTGCTGGCCGTGTTCTTCCCGCAGTCGAGCGTATTCCGGTTGCTCCTTCCGCTCACGCCGCTGTGGGGAGCCGTCGCGGTGCCGCGGTCACGCCCATACCGAGTGGGGGTGCTGCTGCTGTGCCTGATCGGCCAGTGGCTCTGGATTTATCACGTGTATGCGCTAGGGAACACCTTCTGGCAGGTGCCCTGAAAGACGTTCATGACGTATTCTTCCGGCGTGCGTGCCGGGGGCGGAAGCATACCGATAAACTTGATGAATACCACCGAGGGAAAAGGAGCCACGATGGCAGCGATGAAGCCGAGGACCGGAGACGGGCCCATGGAGGCCGTGAAGGAAGGACGACTGATCATCGTCCGCGTTCCCCTCGAAGGCGGCGGCCGACTGGTCGTCTCCGTGAACGATGCTGAAGCAAAGGAGCTCCACGACGTGCTGGCCGGCGTCGTGAGCTGATCTCGATAAAAAGACGAAGGGCGGTGGATCTCGCGATCCACCGCCCTTCGTCTTTTTGGTTGTCAGTCTGCGTTGATGCTGACCAACTGAAGCAGACCCTCACCGACTGTCGAGATCGCCGCGAGCACCGCGGGGGACTCCTGAGTCTCCTGCACGAGCGAACGGTAGGCGCTGGTGACGGTGTCACGTTGCACCGGATCTGCGGCTTTGCCTCCCGCAAGAACGCGGGGAACCAGCACGATGCCGCCGGTGCGGACAAGGCGCAGCCCATGTTCGACGTACTCGATCACATTCTCGGGGTCGGCATCGACAAGGACGATGTCGTACGACGCTTCATTCATGCGCGGCAGAACATCGGATGCCCGACCGGTGATGAAGCGCGCCTTCGTGGACGCAATCTTTGCCTCGCTGAAGCTGCGACGAGCCGCGGCGAGATGCTCAGGTTCGTTGTCGATCGACGTGAGTATTGCTTGAGGGGCCCCGCGCAGCAGCCAGAGGCCGGAGACTCCGGCGCCGGTGCCGATCTCGACGATCGATCGGGCGTTGGTGGCCGCTGCGAGCACTGCGAGCTGTGCGCCGATCGCTGCGCTGACAGGGGAAGCACCGATCTCGATCGCATGCGCACGGGCGCGCGCGATGGCTGCGGGCTCGATAATGGCCTCGCGGATGTACCGTGCGTTCGCGTCGTTCTCGCTCATGACCATCTCCTATAGCTGCTTTCACCAGAGTATTCGCATGCCTTGTTCTTGGTCGGCAGGCGCGGCGGGTAGCCTGTGTACATGGATTTCGGTCTCACCTTCGAGAAGCTGCTGCTCATCGGTGTGGTCGCTGCGATCATCATCGGTCCTGAACGACTTCCGAAGGCCGCTGAGATGTTCGCTGGCTTCGTGCGAAAGGCGGGGGAGTACCTCCGCGACACGAAGTCCAGAATGCGTGAAGAGATCGGTCCGGAGATCGACGACGTCGACTGGCGCAAGCTCGATCCGCGTCAGTACGACCCGCGCCGCATCATCCGTGATGCCCTGATGGAGGACACCCCTACATCTCGCCCGCCTGCGCCTGCCGCCGTCGCAACCGTAGCGCCGGACGCTCCGCGTACCTCCATGGTGCGGCCGGAGTTCACACGTGACTCTCCGCCGCCGTTCGACGTTGAGGCAACCTGAGTCAGATTCGTGACTTGAGCTGGGCGACATCTGCGTCACTCAGCAACACGCGTGGTACCGCTGTGATCACGGACTGGCCACGCAACTGCAGAATCACCGCGTGCTTGCCGACGCGAACAGCGCGAAATGTCGAATACGCCATATCGGAGACTCCGCGCTTCGAGATCAGCTTGATCGTCTCGTCGCCGACCTGCACGGCCGCTTTGGTACCTGCAGGCATCGACGTGGCAATGGCACGGTTGACGGAGGCCCGGGTGAAGATGATCGATGCGACGATCAGTGCGGCAATTGCCAGGAGAGTCCAGCTCAGATTCGTCGCCTGTTCCTCATCTACGTTGCCGATCATCGACAGCACGATGGCGTTTACGATGAACGCGGCGATCAGCGCCGTATAGGCGATGATCGCCAGCGGGCGAGTCAGCGTGTAGATCGTCGCATCCCATGTCATGCCGCGCAGAAGCTCTTGGTCGACGAGGAGAGATCGGGGTGCTGATTCGCTGGTCACCTCAGAAGTCTTTCACGCTCCGCGTGACTATCCGGCGGGTTCTACTCTGTTCACTGTCATAGGCAGCGATCTGCCTGCCAGGTGGCGCCCCTGATGTGCGAGCTTCACCGCCAGATCGCGAACCGTGCGAGCGGCGATGTCGCCTGGCTCACCCAGGACGATGGGAATGCCGGTGTCGCCGCCCATACGCAGGGCAGGGCTGAGTGCAATGCTGGCAAGCAGCGGCACCTCGTCGCCGGGCCGAGATAGGGCTTCGGCGACTTCGGCGCCACCGCCCGCGCCGAACAGGTCGAGCACTGTGCCGTCTGCAAGTGTGAGTGCAGCCATGTTCTCGATCACGCCGATGACCTTCTGGCCAGTCTGCCGCGCGACGAGTCCACTGCGGATGGCGACCTCGGATGCCGCGCTCTGCGGCGTCGTGACGACGAGCACCTCGGCGTGGGGGAGGATCTGCCCGATCGAGATCGCGATGTCGCCAGTCCCAGGTGGCATGTCGATCAGCAGCACATCGAGGTCGCCGAAGAAGACGTCGGTGAGGAACTGCTGCACGGTGCGATGCAGCATCGGACCGCGCCAGGCGACCACGGCCTCACCATCGCGCAGGAACATGCCGATCGAGATGGTCTTCACTCCGTGTGCCACTGGTGGCAGCATGAGGTCGTCAATGCGCGTCGGCTGGGTTCCGGGCGGGATGCCGAGCAGTCCGGGGATCGAGAACCCGTGTACATCGGCATCGACAAGGCCCACTGCGAGGCCCTGCTCGGCCAGCGCGACGGCGAGGTTGGCAGTGATTGTCGACTTGCCGACGCCGCCCTTGCCGCTGGAGACGAGGATGACGCGTGTGAGCGATTCTGGCCCGAACGGCATCTGTCGAACGGGGCGGCCACCGCGGAGCTTCTCGGTGAGCGCCTTGCGCTCTGCCGGTGTCATGACCCCGAGATCGACCGTGACATCAGAGATTCCGGGAACGGATGCCGCGGCGCGACGTACATCGCTCTCGATACGGTCTGAGGCGGGGCATCCGACGATCGTGAGCGCGATGCCGACGTGGGCATGCTCTCCGTCGACGGAGATCTCGCGCACCATGTCGAGGTCGCCGATTGGCTGTCGCAGCTCGGGGTCTGATACCGCGCTGACCGCCTGCCGTACGAGTTCTGAGAGTGTCATGCGCGTGGGCGGCGCGGCTTGGTCGAGATCGGGCCGGTCTCGGTGCCTGGTGCCTCTCCGCCGTCGCGTTCGTCGTCGAGGCCGGCCAGCATCGCCTTGAGCTCTGCTCGCAGCACATCCCGCGTCACCGTCTGGGAGTTGCGTTCTTCCAGCGCCATGCGCAGTGCGACGATCTCACGGGCGAGGTACTCGGTGTCGGCGAGGTTGCGCTCGGCGCGCTGACGGTCCTGCTCCATCTGTACGCGGTCGCGGTCATCCTGACGGTTCTGCGCGAGCAGGATAAGGGGAGCAGCATACGACGCTTGCAGGGAGAGCATCAGGGTGAGCGCGGTGAATCCGAGGGCAGCGTCGTCGAAGCGCACCGAGTAGGGCATCAGTGTGTTCCACCCGAGCCACGCTACGCAGAACAGCGTGAGGATCAGCAGGAACGCGGGCGTTCCCATTGCCCTGGCGACCCATTCCGTGAACCGGCCAAACCGGTCTCGCGACGAAGGCCGCTGGCGGGAGGCACCGCGCCCGAGCGGAGCGTCCAGTCCGGAACGGTCAGGCCTGGCCATCATTGCGCACCACCGTCGGTGGCGACAGCAGCCTCGGAATCATGCGTGCGCCAGTCATCCGGCAGTAGATAATCGAGCACGTCATCGATGCTCACCACGCCGACGAGGCGGCTAGCAGCATCGACGACGGGGAGAGAGACGAGGTCGTAGCTGGCGAGCAGGCGGGCGGTCTCGGCGGCGGACGCAGTCACCGAGATGGGCTCCATCGTCTCGTCCACGATGGCACCCAGACGCTCGTGCGGCGGGTAGCGCAGCATCCGCTGGAAGTGCACCACTCCGAGAAGGCGACCCGTCGGCGTTTCGAACGGCGGGAGTGTCACGAACACAGCAGCGGCAAGAGCCGGGTGCAGTTCGTGGCGTCGGATCAATGCGAGCGCCTCGGCAACGGTGGCGTCTGCGGAGAGGATGATCGGCTCGGTGGTCATGAGACCGCCCGCCGTATCGGGCCCATAGTTGAGCAGGGTCCGAACGTCTTCGGCTTCCTCAGGCTCCATGAGTTCGAGGAGCTGCTCGAGACGCTTCTTCGGGAGCTGCGCCAGAAGGTCGGCGGCGTCATCCGGTTCCATGTGGTCGAGGATGTCGGCGGCGCGCTCATCGCCCAATCCGTCGAGGATGTGCACCTGTTCGTCTTCCGGCATCTCCTCGAGGGCGTCGGCGAGGCGATCGTCAGGAAGCTCCTCGGCGACCTCGATCATGCGCTTCTGCGGCAGATCAAGCAGGGTCGTCGCGAGATCGGCGGCGTGCAACTCCGAGTAGGAAGCGACGAGCTGCTCCGCGGACTGCGATTCTCCTGGTGTGCGCTTCTCCGTGACCTCGTGCCAGGCGGCGAAAGTCGTTGGCCCCTTGGCGAACGGGGAGGCGCTGGTCTTGGGCTTGCGGAGGAACAGCTGGCTGACGTTCCACTCGCCCAGACGGTTCGGTTCGATGGCGACATCTTCAATCACGGCGCTGCCGGTGCCATCGACGAGGTCAACGCGGCGGCCGAGAAGCTCGGCAAGCACGCGCACTTCACCAGGACGGGGCTGGAAGCGGCGCACGTTGATGAGGCCAGTGGTGAGCACCTGTCCTGATCGGATTGAGGTGACGCGTCCGATCGACATGAAAACGTGGCGGCGGCCGGGGATCTCGACGACGAGGCCGATCACACGAGGGGACGCCGTACTTCGGTAGACGATGACGACATCCCGGACCTTGCCGAGCCGGTCGCCCACGGGGTCGAAGACGGCGCAGCCAGCAAGGCGCGCGACGAAAACCCGTTGTGTACTCACGCTCCCAGCGTAGTCCGCGGCCTGCCGAACTCGGGCTCAGCGCTCGCATGCGTGGAACAATGGGTGCATGAGCATGCTGAATCGTCCTGCCGCTGGTGCCGTTGTGGGCGAGACCGTCGCTTCGGTACGTGAGTACGAGGCCGCCCAGAAGACTGTTTCGAAGTTGATCGCAGGTGACGTACCTGCGCGCGACATCGCGATCGTCGGTCAGGGCGTGCGCACGATCGAGCGCATCACCGGGCGACTCGGCTACGCGGCGGCCGCGCGTTCAGGCGCGGTGAACGGAGTGCTCATCGGGCTTTTGCTGTCAGCGATCCTAGTGATCGGAAATCCGGATGCTCCGATACAGCTGTTCGTCGGCTTCGTCTTCATCGGCGTCGCGCTCGGCATGATCCTGAGCCTGGTGACGTACGCGATTGTGCGACGTCGTCGCGACTTCGCGAGCGTCACGCAGCTTGCCGCTGATCACTACGAGGTGACAGTGCTGCCGGCGTCGCTGGCGAAGGCTCGCGAAGTCGTCGGCGATCAGCGCACCACTGTGGTGCGTCCACCGGTCGATCTGACTGAGCCCCCGCGTTACGGTGAGCGCGTCGATCCGGGGGCGAAGCCTGCCGCGTCTGCGAGCAGCGAGACAAGTGCAGGTTCCGTGGGTGGGCATGTGATTCCGCCGCGCCCGGCCGATCCTTCGCCTCGTTTCGGTGAGCGAGTGTCGGATGATTCAACCGCGGATGCTTCGGCGTCGGGTGAGTCGGCCGAACCGGTTAAGTCGGCCGAACCGGTTGAGTCGGCCGGATCCGCCGCTGAGTCGGATTCCCCCGCTGAGGAGCCTGGCGATAAGGCCTGAGCATGCTCATTCCGGTCGAACTGCCGAACGGGGCGGTTTCCGTCTCGGGCGTGTGGAGTGCCGGATCGGGTCGCGGCGCCGTCATCATCGCTCACGGTGCGGGAGCAGGGATGGAGCATCCATTCCTCACCGGCTTTGCAGAGGCGCTGAACGCGCTGGGCTTTTCGACGCTGCGCTTCAACTTCCCCTATCGCGAACAGGGGCGTCGGATGCCGGGACCAGCGACTCATGCGATTGCGACCTGGCGCGCGGCAGTTCAGCTAGCCCGCGCTCAGACGCCTGAAGCGCCGGTGTGGGCTGCAGGCAAGTCCTATGGTGGCCGGATGGCATCGATGGCCGCAGCCGAAGGGCTCGCGGTCGACGGGCTGATCTATCTCGGGTACCCATTGCATGCTCCGGGGAAGCCGGAGAAGCCCCGCGCCGAGCATCTGCCCGCGATCGCGGCGCCGCAGCTCTTCATCGAGGGGACGAATGATGCGTTCATTCAACCGCTGCAGCAGTTCGAAGAGGTGGTCGCGACCTGTCAGGACGCTCGTGTCCACTGGATCGAGGGCGGCGGGCACTCGTTCGAGGTGAAGGGCAACAAACGTGCTCCGGAGGTCGTCGGGGCGTCGTTGGCACCGCTGGTGGCGGAGTTCGCTGGCGACGTGCACGCGGGGCATCCGTGACGAGCGGGTTCCATCATGTCGAGCTATGGGTAGCGGACCATGCCGAGTTCGGTGTGTGGCGCTGGCTGCTGCGCGAACTGGGCTTCACACTGACGCAGGAGTGGTCGGATGGCATGTCCTGGGAGGCGGGCGGTGCGTACCTGACGCTGACGACATCGCCGAATCTGTCGGTATCCGAGCATGATCGTCGTCGGCCAGGTATGAACCATCTGGCGTTCCGTGGTGGCACGCGGGAAGCGGTGGATGCCTTGATGGCTTCGGCCCCTGCGCACGGCTGGCAGGAGCTGTATCAGGACCGCTATCCGCACGCGGGAGGCCCGGATCACTATGCCGGCTGGCTTGAGAATGCTGTCGGTTTCAAGGTGGAGATCGTCGCTGGCTGAACGTACGAGCGGGGCATCGCCCGCTTCGGAGAAGTGCGTCTTCTTCGGACGTTTCACCAGGATTCCTCCGAGGATGCGCCACATCTCCGAGTGCAACGCTCGCAGATGAAACCGATTCTCGGGATCTGTAACATGGCGGGATGCCTCTTGCTCTCGTCACCGGCGCCGCTCGCGCAAACAGCATCGCAGCAGGCATTGTTCCGCGCCTGATCTCAGACGGATGGGAAGTCGCCACGAGCGACCTTTCAGATGCCGATTTTCCCTGCGACCTGTCTACTCACGAGGGTCCGGAGGCACTGATTGCAGCCGTGATCCGTGACCGGGGGCCGATCAGCGCGCTCGTGCTCAGCCATGCGCACGATGTGAACTCCGGCATCCTCGATACAACTGCCGAGAGCTTCGATGCTCATGTGGCGATCAACGCGCGTGCGAGCCTGTTGCTCATCGCGGCGTTCGCGCGACAGCTTCCTGCAGGTGGCGGAGCCGTCGTCGCGCTCACCAGCGACCACACCACGGGGAACCTGCCTTATGGCGCGTCCAAGGGAGCTCTGGACCGTCTCGTGATTTCTGCGGCACGCGAGCTCGGACCTCTCGGTATCTCGGCGAACGTACTGAACCCCGGTCCCATCGACACCGGATGGATGGACGAAGGCTTTGCCACCGAACTCATCCCGGCGCATCCCCTCGGCCGCATCGGCAGACCGAGCGACATCGCAGCATTCATCTCGTTCCTTCTCTCAGATGAGGGCCGCTGGGTCTCTGGACAGCTTCTGCACGCCGACGGCGGCTTCTCGGCGCGCTACTGAATGCCTCTCGATGCCTCTCGCGATCTTCGACCTCGACGGAACACTCGTAGACCAGGCGGCCGCTGCGCAGCGGTGGGCGTCTGAGTTTGGTGGGGCACAGGGGCTGAGCGAGGGCCAGGTTGCACGGCTCGCTGCGTCCTTGGCTGAACGGCGATCAAAGGGTGAACTCTTTCGAGATTTCATCAACGAGCACCGGTTACCTCTGGATGCGGATGCCGTCTGGGCCGGTTATCGAGTTCGGATGCCGCAACTTGTCGGCTGCGCTGCGGAAGATCTCGAGGCGCTGATTAAGTTGCGAGTGAGTGGGTGGACCATCGGCATCATCAGCAACGGCGAAGTGGACAACCAGGAATCCAAGATCCGCAATACCGGCCTCGGAGAAGTTGTCGACGGGTGGGCGATCTCTGCGGAAGTGGGGGCGCGTAAGCCGGATCCAGCAATATTTGAAGCGCTGGCCCATCGACTCGGCGTCCCACTCTCCGGATGGATGATCGGCGACGCGCTCGATGCTGACATCGCCGGTGGCGCTGCCGTCGGTCTGGAGACCGCGTGGATCAGTAAGGGAATGCCGTCGCATCCGGGCGATCCGGTGCCGACGATCGTCGCCTCGTCAGTGCATGACGCGATCTCGGAGATCATCCACCGAACCGGCATCGCACGAGCAACAACCTGATCAGCCAGCGAACGCCCGAAGCTCTTCGTCTTTCAATAGTCGCTCGATCGTAGACAGTCCCAGCGCGCTCATCGCAGGATTCGAGTCCACGTAATACCAACCGAGGCCCATGGCCTGTTGCAAGGCCCAGGCGGCGCCACGCAGCCATTCCACGTCGCTCACTCCGAGCCCCTGTCGCACACGCTCGCGGCTATCCGCGTCGAACAGATGCCACGCGGCGACCAGATCCAACGCCGGATCGGCGGGCCCGAACGCGCCGCCATCCAACACTCCTCTGAGTCGGCCGTTCGAGACGAGCAGATTCGGTGGCGTGAGATCGCGGTGCGACATGACATCGGCTCCGGCCGACGGCAATGAGTGAAGCACGTTCCACAGGCGGGCGGCGGCTTCGGCATCGAGCAGCCGCGCACTTCGAGAAAAGCACAGTTCCAGCCATTCGTCGTGATCACGGAGGTTTCCACCGCGGCCGTTCCCATCGAACGTCCGTCCGTTGGAACTCACACCACGCAACGCGGCGATCAGCGTCACGATGTCGTTTGCGAGGGCCTCGGAGGAGGCATTGCGAGATGGACTTGCCACGTCTCCCGGAACCCAGGTCTGAATCGACCATGCCGACGGATACTCCGCTGTCGCTACGCCGACGCCGAGAGGCTCCGGAGCGGCAAACGGCGCGGCGACAGCAAACGTGCCCAGTTGCTCTGCCTCAATCTCAACCTCCGCCGTAGACACGGCTTCGAGTGGGAACCGCGCAACGAAGCGGGCTCCGATACGGAAGATCCCGTTCACCGTTCCCAGCGTCGCGACCCTCCGCACCGGCATTCCACGGTGCGCGGGAAACTGCTCGTCGATCAGTCGCCCGACGAGAACTTCATCGACGTCGAGCTGTCCAGCGTGCACGTCAGCCCTGCTGCACCCGCGCGATCCACGCCTCGACGTCGTCGACCGTCCTCGGAATTTCCGCCGACAGGTTCACGGGGCCGTCATCCGTCATGAGGATGTCGTCTTCGATGCGCACGCCGATGCCGCGCAGCTCCTCAGGAACAGTCAGATCATCGATCTGGAAATACAGGCCGGGCTCGATCGTGAAGACCATGCCCGCCTCCAGCACGCCGTCGTAGTACATCTCACGACGTGCCTGCGCGCAGTCGTGCACGTCGATGCCGAGGTGGTGCGAGGTGCCGTGCACCATGTAGCGACGGTGGTGGCCACCGGCATCCGCGTCGAGCGCCTCTTCGGCGGTGACAGGCAGCAGGCCCCACTCGGCCACGCGCTTGGCGATCACAACCATTGCGGCCTCATGAACCTCGCGGAACCTCACGCCTGGACGGGCCACGGCGAATGCGGCATCCGCAGCCTCAAGTACCGTCTCGTACACACGCCGCTGCACATCGGAGAAGGTGCCGTTCACAGGCAGGGTGCGTGTGATGTCAGCGGTGTAGAGGCTGTCGGCCTCGACCCCGGCATCCACCAGGATCAGGTCGCCGGGTACGACAGCGCCGTCGTTGCGCGTCCAGTGCAGGTAGCAGGCGTGCGGGCCGGATGCCGAGATCGTGTCGTACCCCTCGCCGTTCCCGTCCTCACGCGCGCGACGGTGGAAGACGCCCTCGACGACGCGTTCGCCACGCGCGTGACGGGCAGCATCGGGCAGAGCGTGAATGATGTCGTCGAAGCCACGCGCTGTGATCTCCACTGCACGCCGCATCTCGCCGATCTCGTACTCGTCCTTCACCAGACGCAGCTCAGATGCGAAGCGAGCGAGGTCGGCATCCTCCAGCGTGACGTCGTCGTCTGACGCGGCGAAAGCGGTGAGGTGATCGGTTGCGACTGCCAGATCTGCGGCGACGCCGGCCAGTGACGGCCGCGCACCGATCCAGAACTCGCCGACGGTGGCGTCAGCATAGAACTCGGTTGTCGTGCGATCCGCTCGCTCGCGGAAGTACAGAGTCACATCGTGCCCGGCATCCGTCGGCTCGAACACAAGCACGGAATCCGGCTCGGTGTCAGCAGCCCATCCGGTCAGGTGCGCGAACGCTGAATGCGCGCGGAACGGGTAGTCCGTGTCATTGGAGCGCTGTTTGAGCGACCCAGCCTCGATCACGAGACGCTTGCCAGGGAACGCTGCAGAGACGGCCAGCCGCCGTGCCGCGGCGAACTCCGCCTGCGCACGCGCTTCCGGCATCGACTCGGGCCGCTCTGCCCAGCCTGTCGAGATCGTGTCGAGGAATCCGCGGGGGAATGGCTGTTTGCGGTTCGTGACGGGGGCTACAGCGATGGTGTCGCTCTCTGCAGTGTTCATGCATCCAGTCTCTCACTCGGACTTAGGCTGGGGAACATGACCAGCAACACCGCCGCGCCACGATTCTCTACGCTCCTCACAATCGTGATCGACGTGGTCTTCGTTGCCGTGTTCTGCGTGATCGGTCGCCTTTCACACGCTGAAGGCATCTTCAGCGATATTCCCGGCCTGCTGAACACAACATGGCCATTCCTCATCGCCGTTCTCGGCGCACACGCTGTTGTGCTCGTGCGGCGAGGACGCGCAGACCGGATGCCGGCGGGCACCATGATCTGGGCCGTCACCGTGATCGTCGGTCTGCTGCTGCGCGCACTCAGCGGTCAGGGAACGGCGCTGCCGTTCGTCATCGTCGCAACCCTGGTGCTCGCACTGTTCCTGCTCGGGTGGCGTGCAGTGCTGGCGCTCGTGCAGCGAGTGCGGGCGCCTGGGCGTTCATAACTTCGCAGGGAACGATCGTTCTCGACCTGTATGCGCTAAGAAATGCGGTTCTGTGGCCGATTCTGCGAAGTTGTGAACGGATGGGGCCGCTGAACGGCCTCAGTCCGCCGGCTCCAGCTGCACAACCAGTGCCCTGTGATCGCTCCCAGACGCATCCAGCACAAGCGATCCTGTCGGTTCCCAGTTCTGGCTTGCCATGACATGGTCGATCGGCGCACCCACGAGTTCGGGGAAGGAAGCCGGCCATGTCGCCGTGAACCCGGTTCCGGTGCGCGTAGCTGTGTCTCGGCAGTAGCCCATATCGCCGCCTTCTACACCGAGCGTCGCCATATGGTCGATCGTTGCGTTGAAATCTCCGGCGAGGATGAAATCACCTGCCGGACACTGATCCGCGATCCACTTCAGATCCGACTGCCAGTGCGCCATGTCTTCGATGCGCGGCGCGACGGCGTGCACAGCCACGATCGTGGGGCCAGTACTGTCCACCGGCATCACGACTGCGCTCGGCACTGAACTGGTGTTGCTGGTGCCGTCCTGTGACGAGGCGATCACCGTGTAGTCGCCCAGCTCGGGGGAGATGAGGATAGTCGTCTCCCACGCCTGCGGGCCATTGTCGACGTTGCCGAACTGCACGTGGTGCACCCACATCGGATGCCCCTGCTCACGCAGCATTATCGCGATGCGCTCGCCGACGGATTCCGCTGTCTCCGGCAGTGTGACCACATCGACCTGCTGCGTGAGGATGGTGTCGGCGATCGTCTCGGCCGAGACTGCTTCCCCGGCAGTGTTCCACGTGAGCACGCGCACGCTGTCCTCAGACTTCTCAGGCATCGTTCCGGTGCCGAAACCGCGCATCGCTCCGATCCCGCCAATGGCGACAGCGCCCACCAGGGAGATGATCAGAAAGGATGCTGCAAACCCCCGCAGCGGCCGTGCAAACAACAGCAGCAGTGAGACCACCGCGATCACGAGGAATCCGCCGAGTACCGCACCGCGGACGGCGACCAACTGCGCAATCGGGAATGTCTGCTCGAGCTGGAAGAACTGCGGCCACACGACGATCGCCGTCGCAATCGCGAACAGCACCGTGATCAGGATCCCCAGCAGTCGAAACATCACTCCCAGCCTACGGGCGCTCACTGTGAAACCCCTGCCGCCTCAGTGCATGCCGACGGCAGTAATGTCGAAGCATGACAGACGTGCAGCGCTTCCGAGGACCCAACGATCTGCACCTGCATTCCAACCACTCGGACGGCACCGAGAACCCTGGGCAAGTGGTGCGTCAGGCCCATGCCCACGGCATCCGAACGCTCGCGCTCACCGATCACGATCGCACCACAGGATGGGGCGAGGCCACAGCGGCAGCGGCATCGCTCGGCATGACCTTCCTGCCGGGAATGGAGCTGTCGTCGAAGTATGAGTGGCGCAGTGTGCATGTGCTCGGATACCTCTTCGACCCAGAGGATGCCGCGCTGCGCGCTGAGACTGATCGCATCCGTGAGGATCGGCTCGGAAGGGCCGAGCGCATCGTTCGCAACATCGGCCGTGATTACGACCTCACCTGGGATGACGTCGTCGAGCAGACAACGGCGGATGCCACCGTCGGCCGCCCGCACATCGCTGATGCGCTCGTCGCCCGCGGTATCGTCCGGGACAGATCAGCGGCGTTCGACGGCATCCTGCACCCGCGCGAAGGGTATTACGAGCCGCACTACGCACCGGATCCGCTGACCGCAGTCGGGCTCATCACGGACGCCGGAGGAGTCGCCGTCATTGCACACCCCGTGACCGCAGGACGGGACCGGATGATGCCGCTCAGCTTCGTTGAACGTCTCATCGCCGCTGGCCTCGGCGGGTTCGAGATCGACCATCGTGAGAACACGGCGCAGGGCAAGCGGATTCTGCGTGATCTGGCGGCGAAGCACGACCTCCTCGTGACCGGCTCCAGTGACTATCACGGCTCCGGAAAGCCCAACCTGCCGGGGGAGAACACCACGAGCGACGAGATGGTCGCGCGTATCATCGCCCAGGCCACCGGGACCCCGCCGCGCTACCCCTGAGCGTTCGTTCGCTGCTCGGCCTCGTTCCTCGCTCAGGCACACGAAAGGGCGGACGCCGAAGCATCCGCCCTTTCATATCAGAACCTACGCGCCGGCTGGCGCAGCACCACCTGAGCGGCGACGGCGACGGCGGCGCTGCGGGGCGGACTTGCCGTCGTGGTGCTCACCGCCCTTGCCATCGTGAGTGCCAGCGCCCTCGGCGTCGCGGTCGGCTGCAGGAGCCGCATCCGACGATGCCGGCGCTTCGGTGGGCGCACCCTCGGCGAAGGTCGAGCCGACCTTTTCGCCCGACCCGCCGCGGCGGCGACGCCGACGGGTGCCGCTCTCGCCGGAACCCTGTTCAGCGGCGGCATCTGCAGCGCGCTCCGGACGCGGCGTGCGCTGCGTCTTCACAGCCTGCGTCTTGGGCGC
Source organism: Microbacterium sp. Y356 (assembly GCF_059445355.1). Classification (NCBI taxonomy): domain Bacteria; kingdom Bacillati; phylum Actinomycetota; class Actinomycetes; order Micrococcales; family Microbacteriaceae; genus Microbacterium; species Microbacterium sp. Y356. Next base: position 520,342 of record NZ_JCAIUE010000001.1, on the reverse strand, counting down.
CGTCGTCAGACGACCCTTGGTGCCCACCGGGATGTTCAAGTCTTCGTAGAGGTGCGGGCTTGACGAGTAGGTCTCCATGGGCTCGGGCTGGCCAAACTCGAGTGCCCGATTGATGAGTGCCCACTTGTGCAGGTCATCCCAATCGACGAACGTGACCGCGATTCCGGTCTTGCCCGCGCGGCCTGTGCGACCGGCGCGGTGCAGGTAAGTCTTGTCCTCGTCCGGGATCGTGTGGTTGATCACGTGGGTCACGTCGTCGACGTCGATGCCGCGGGCGGCGACATCCGTCGCAACGAGCACATCGCGCTTGCCTGCCTTGAACGCTGCCATCGAGCGCTCGCGCTGCTCCTGGCCCATGTCGCCGTGCACACCGCCGACGTTGAAGCCACGGTCACCGAGTTCATCCACGAGGCGCTGCGCCGCACGCTTGGTGCGGGTGAAGATCACCGTCTTGCCGCGGCCTTCGGCCTGCAGGATGCGGGCAATGACTTCGTCCTTGTCGAGCGAGTGCGCCCGGTACACCAGGTGCTTGATGTTCGCCTGCATCAGACCCTCGTCGGGGTCATTCGCCCGAATGTGGATCGGGTTGGTCATGAAGCGGCGGGCCAGGGCCACGATCGGGCCGGGCATCGTCGCCGAGAACAGCTGCGTGTGGCGGACAGCGGGCACCTTCTGGAAGATCTTCTCGATGTCAGCGAGGAAGCCGAGGTCGAGCATCTTGTCTGCCTCGTCGAGCACGACCTCTGTCGCGTTCGACAGATCGAGCAGGCGCTGGCCGGCGAGGTCGATCAAGCGACCCGGGGTTCCGACGACGATCTGCGCGCCAGCCTTGAGCTGGTCGATCTGGCCTTCATATGCCTTGCCGCCGTAAATGGCGACGACGCTGGTGGAGCGATTGCTGGTGAGCAGGTCGATGTCTTCGTAGACCTGCACGGCGAGTTCACGTGTCGGCACGACAATTAGTGCCTTGACGCCGGGTTCCGGGTTCTTACCGAGACGCTGGACGACGGGCACGCCGAAGCCGAAAGTCTTACCGGTACCGGTCTTGGCCTGGCCGATGATGTCCTGGCCGGGGAGGCCGAGGGGGATGGTCTGCTCCTGGATGGGGAACGCGTCGATGATGCCCTTGGCAGCGATTGCGTCGACGATGTCCTGATCGATACCTAGATCAGCGAAAGTTGTCACTTGATTTATTTGCCTGTCCGGCGGCCTTCAGATGAGAAGGGAGCGCCTCGTTACGGATCCACGCCGTCTCTTGTGCCACAGGCGCGGGGCCCTGCTCCTACGGCAGGGGCACCTCAAGCGTACCCGAGGGGCGCAAAACCACGTGGATTCCAGATGCGTACACCGCGCGCAGGTAGTCTGAACGAGTGGTGAAGTGGTTCTGGCAGCGAGACACCCCCCGACGTAACCTGACGCTCCGCAGTCGCGGAGAGCTCGGCGACGCGACCAGGGTGGATTTCGCCGAACTCGCCCCCGAGCTGAATCGGTTTCTCGGCCAGGCAGCGTACCTGCAGCTCGGGTACTTCGAAACACTTACGCGACTCATCCGCGCGACACCTGAGCTTGAAGAGAAGGGCGCCCTCGCGCGCGCCGCGGGAGCAGCCCTCAGTAAGCACCATGGCATCGTCGAGGTCATCCGCGAACTGGGGGAAGACCCGACCGAGATCATGCTCCCGTTCCGCGAGCATCTCGACGCGTTCCGGCGGAAGACCATCGGTGTTCGTCCGAGGGAGACTCTCCTTGCGGTCTACATCACGGCCGGGATGCTGGATGACTTCTACATCGCCCTTGCCTCCAGCTACGGCGCGACGGGGCAGCGCGTCGCAAACATCCTCAGCGAAGACGACGACACCGGAGAGATCGTGTCGATCTTGAAGCAGACGATCGAGATCGACAACGAGTGGCGCTCACTGCTGTCGATGTGGGCTCGCCGGCTCGTCGGCGACACGCTGCTCGTGGCGAAGCAGGCACTTCGGCCAGAGCGCCTCGCAGTGAACGAGGACCGCGTCGAGCCGGTCTACACCGAGCTCATGGGCGCGCACGCGCGCCGCATGGATGCGATGGGGCTTGCCGCGTAGTACTAGTCGAGGCGAACCTCAGACGCCGAGGGCAGCCTTCTGTGCGGCATCCGAATTGCGACGCGAGAGCGTCAGCAGGTAGCCCACCACGCCGGCGATCACCGTAGCGCCCACGATGCTCGACAGCCACAGCCAGCCATTGTCCTGACCGGCTCCTGCCCACTGCATCACCGTGTAGATGACAGCTGAGGCGGCCGTCGCGATCGCGGGGATCAGGACGACGCCGCGCAGCATGCGGTCAGGCAAAAGATAGTGCACGGCGATGCCCAGCGCGCACGCTGCGATGAGCGCGAGAAGGATGTACATCGCGGGTCAGGCGACGAAACCGACGCGACGCGACTCTTCAGTGCCCAGCTCGATGTAGGCGAGGTTCGCCGTCGGAACGATGTAAGAGTTGCCCTTGACATCGGTGAAGCTCACATGCGCGGTGTTCTGCTCGAGAGCCGCGGCGACCTGGGTGCGGACGTCGTCCGCACTAGTAGAGGTCTCGAAGTTCAGTTCGCGGCCGGTGTTGATGATGCCGATGCGGATTTCCACGCGTGCTCCTTGAAGATTCGGGGACTGCGCCCAACTCTACCCCGGCGCGAACCGACCGGATCCGGGCATGGCGTCGGTTTCGCCGTGGGCGCACAAGTCTGTTGTGTGAGCACCTTCGGATCGGTGTCCGGCGGTGTCCGAGGCTGCCGATAACGTGGATGACATGACACAGGATGCCGGACAGCGCGCAGTTGTGGACGCACCTGTTGACGCATCCGGGGTCATCATCGGCGCTCCGGGAACAGGAAAGACGCAGACGCTCATCGACCGTGTTGTGCGCCTTTTGAGCGGCGACGGCGCACTCGCCCCCGAAGAGGTGCTGGCGCTGACTCCGAACCGTCAGGCGGCCACCGTCCTGCGTGACCGGATCGGGGTGCGCATCGCGCAGGCGACACCGGGCCCGCTGGCCCGCTCACTGGGGTCACTGGCCTTCCAGATCGTGCGCGGTGCGATGGTGCGTGCGGGGGAAGACCCTCCTGCGCTACTGACCGGTGCCGACCAAGACCGCATCATCGCCGATTTGCTCGGTGGCGACGCCGAAGATGAGGCTGCCGGCTTCGAGAGCCGCTGGCCCGAGACGCTGAGTCCGGCGGTACGCGCGTCGAAGGGCTTCCGCTCCGAACTGCGCGCCTTTCTGGCCGAGTGCACCGAGCTGGGCGTGCTGCCCGAGGAACTGCGGGCCTCCGATCGTCCGGTCTGGCGCTCCGCCGGGCTGTTCATCGACGAATACCGTGCCGTGCTCGCGGGCATGCGCACCTCCTATCGCGACGCCGCCGATCTGGTCAGCGAGGCAGCTGCGATTCTTCGAGAAGCGGATGCTGCGACCCTCGGCCCGCTCGCGCCGCTGCGGGTCGTACTCATCGACGACGCGCAGGAGATCACCCGCGGCGGCGTCACCCTCGTGCAGGCGCTCCGCGAACGAGGCATCGCCGTGCTGGCATTCGGCGATCCGGACATCTCGTCCGGGGCCTTTCGCGGCGCGAGTCCGCAGCTGTTCAACGATCTCTCCGGGGTGCTCGGCCAGGTGTTCGTTTTAGATACCCCGCACCGGCAGTCGCAGCCGCTCAGCGACCTCACCCGCACCGTCACTCAGGCGATCGGCGTCGCCGGGCGCGTGGAACACCGCCGTGCGCCCGGGCCGGCTCACGAGACCCCTGATCCCGCCGTGCAGACCTTCCTCGCGTCATCCCCCTATGAAGAGGTCGATCGGATCGCGGGCACGCTACGCGACTGGCACCTCAGCCACGGCGTCGCCTGGAGCGACATGGCCATCATCGCCCACGACACCCGCCAGGTCATGATGCTCGAAACCGAGCTCGCCGCACGCGAGGTGCCGACCAGAGCTGCCGGCGTGCAACGTCCACTCGGTAGCGAGGGCGTCGTACGCGACATCGTCGGCATCGTGCGACTCGCGCTAACCCCGATCGAGGATCGCTCGGTTGAAGATCTCGTCGAGGCGCTGCGCTCGCCGTTCGGCGGGATGGATGCCGTAGGTCTGCGTCGGCTGCGCGCACGCATGCGTCACGCAGAGCTGGCCGAGGGAGGCTCGACGCCAGCATCAGAGCTGCTGCGTGAAGCGATGGTGAATCCTCTGGCCTTCACCTTCATCGATGCCCCGGAGGCGCGCGTCGCCGCGCGCCTCGCAAAGACTCTGGCAGAGACGACCGCCGCAGCAAATGAGGGGGAGACGATCCACGAGCTGCTCTGGCGCATCTGGGACGATGCGCGCGCCATTGACGGCTCGAAGCTGCAGAAGCACTGGCGCGAGAGTTCCGATCAACCAGGCGGAGGTGAGACCTCCCGCGCGCTCGATGCGCTGGTCTCGCTGTTCGACGCGGCCAAGCGCTTCGTCGAGCGCACGCCCGACGAGCGTCCGGAGACGTTTGTGCGTGAGATCCTCGACAGCGAGGTGCCGGAGGACACGCTTTCCACCCCTGATCGTCCGGGACGGGTGACGCTGCTGACTCCGGCGACCGCGCTGGGCACACAGTTCGATGCGGTCATCGTCTCGGGCGTGCAGGACGGTGTCTGGCCGAACACCCGTCTGCGCGGTGGCATGCTCGAGACCTGGCGGCTGGCAGATGCCGTGACCGCCGTACGCGCGGGCATCCCCGCCGCGGCGCCGGGAGCGCTCGACCGCCGTCGCGAGGCCCTCCACGATGAGCTGCGGCTGTTCGTACGCGCGGTGTCCCGCGCGCGATCGCGCATCGTGGTCACCGCTGTCGACGATGACACGACGGGCCCGAGCGCCTTCTTCTCGTTTCTGCCGGTGCCGCCGCCGCTGTCGGAGCATCCGGCATCCGAGCATCCGCTGACACTGCGCGGACTGGTCGCTAGATATCGGCGCACGCTGACAAGTGCGACCGATCCGACCACGCGAGCGGAGGCTGCGCAGCAGCTCCGTCTGCTTGCCGAAGCCGAGGTTCCAGGCGCTGCTCCCAGCGAGTGGTACGGCAGCACCGCACCGTCGACGTCGGCGCCGCTGCACGATCTGGAGGTCGAGGCGGCACGCGTCTCCCCGTCGAAGATGGAGTCGTTCGAGGAGTGCGAGCTGAACTGGGCGATCGCTGCCCTCGGTGGCGACACTGTGCTGCCGCCATCGGCGGGTATCGGCACGATCATCCACGCGGCGATGGAGACGGCGCCGGACGGCGAGCTCGAGAAAATGCGTGCGGTCGTCGCCCAACATTGGCCGGAGCTTGAGTTCGAGACCGAGTGGATTGGGCGCAAGGAACGCCGCAGGGCCGAGCTGTACGTCGACCGATTGCACTCCTATCTGGGCACGGTCGCGGATGAGCACGGGAGTGTGCTCGCGAGCGAAGTCGAGTTCCGCTTCGCGGTCGACGTGCTCGCAGAAGAATCCGAAGAGGAGCCCGCAGTGCACGTCGGTGATGAGGCAGGCGGCCCGCACCGCGCAGTCGTGCACGGGTTCATCGACCGGGTCGAGGTCTATCCGCGAGCGGGCGGTGAACACGCCGCTGCCCGCGGTCGTGGCTTCACATCGATGGGCGAGGGAGCGAATGGGGAGCGTGTGGTCGTCGTCGATCTGAAGACTGGGAAATACGAACCAGAATCCGACGGCAAGGTCATCGACCATGCGCAGCTCGCGGCGTATCAGGTAGCGGTCGAGCAGGGACTCGTCGAGGGTGCGGATGCTGCGGCGCTGACCGGCGCGCGGCTGGTGCTCGTCGCGAAGACGCTGTCCGGCAGCGACTACCGGGTCGCGCACCAGCACACCCTTCAGGGCGAGGATCGCACGCGCTTCCTGAACCGGCTCGCTGATGCCGCCAAGGGCATGTCGGGGAACGGCTTCACCGCGCATGTTGAGGCGCACTGCGCCGACGTGCAGTGGCGTGTGCAGCCGTGCCGTATCCACACTGTCCCGGCGGTGAGCGCATGATCCCCACGTGGCTCGAAGGACCAGGGCTGTCCGCGCTCGACGTCGCAGCTGCTCTCGGGCAGCCCTCGCCGACGGCAGCGCAGCAGCGCGTGATCGAGGCGCCGCCGACGCCCGCGCTCGTCGTCGCGGGTGCCGGCAGCGGCAAGACCGAGACGATGTCGGGGCGCGTGGTTTGGCTCGTCGCCAATGGCCACGTGCGTCGTGACGAGATTCTCGGACTCACATTCACCCGTAAGGCGGCGGGTGAGTTGGCCGAACGCATCGGCGCACGGCTCACGGTCATTGATGAGTTCGGCCGCCGCGGGCTGCTGCCGCACGTGCCGGAGATTGTGGCATCGGGTGCGCTGGCGCGCGTGGATGCGGCCACCACGGCCGCGCAGAAGAACACGGTGCGCGCGCATGTGCTCGACGAGTTGGCTGAGAAGTACGGCACCGGGTGGGATCAGACCGCTCCCCGCACCGCAGACGACCTACTGGTCCGACCGCGGGTCTCGACATACAACGCTTTCGCGGACTCGATCGTCCGCGAGCACGCAGCGCGGATCGGCCGCGACCCTGATGTCGCTATGCTCAGCCAGGCTGCGTCCTGGATGCTGGCGCGCGAGGTTGTCCTGCGCGCAGACCTGCCGCAGCTCGAGGACATCGACCTGTCTGTGGCGACGGTCGTCGACGCCGTGCAGCGACTAGCCGGCGACGCACTCGACCATCGCGCCGATCTCGGACGTGCGGAGCGCATCGCCACGGAGCAGGCCAGGGCGTTCGATCCGTACCGGAGTAGCGACACCATCGCGAAGATCGCCGACAACCTGCTCTCGCTGCCCACGCTCACCGCGCTCGTGCGCGAGTACATCACTGAGAAGCACCGTCGCGGCGTGCTCGATTTCGCCGATCAAGTCAGCGGCGCCTTCGACATCGTCGAGTCGTCCCCAGATGTGCGCGACGCTCTTCGTGAGCAGCACCGCGTCGTGCTCCTGGACGAATATCAGGACACCTCGGTGATTCAGACGCAGTTCCTCGCTGCGTTGTTCCGTGATTCGGCGGTCATGGCTGTGGGCGACCCACATCAGTCGATCTACGGCTGGCGCGGCGCGAGCGCGGACAACCTCTACGCCTTCGCCCGCACGTTCGCGGCCGAGCAGCCCGCGCAGAGCTACAGCCTGATGACGAGCTGGCGCAACGACACCTCGATCCTCGACATCGCCAACGAGGTACTAAAGCCGCTGCGGCGACCAGGACTCGAAGTGCCGCCGCTGGAAGCGCGCCCCGGCGCAGGAGCTGGCGCCGTCGAGGTTCGCTATCCGCTCACCGTGCACGATGAGGCAGCTGCGGTCGCGGTCTGGTTTGCCGAGCGCCGCGCCGCGCATGCAGACATGGCAAAGCCGCATACCGGTGCGATCCTGTTCCGCTCCAAGCGGCACATGCAGACCTTCGCCGAGGCGCTTGCCGCCCGCGGCATCCCGCACCGGATCCTCGGCCTTGGCGGTCTGCTGGCGACACCCGAGGTCGTCGACGTGCTCTCTGCGCTGCGCGTCATCCACGACCCGAACGCTGGGTCTCCGCTAATCCGCCTCCTGGTCGGTCCGCGCTTCAGCGTCGGGGTGGCCGACATGGGGGCGCTATATTCGCTGGCGAGCGAGCTTTCCCGCCGTGACAGCGGGCTACTGCCGCTGCCGGAGGAGCTCCGTGCCCGCATTCGCGCATCTCGTGGCGCCGACGAAGCGGTGTCGATAGTGGATGCTGTCGACGTGGTCCGAGGGCTCCGTGACGATTACCGGCTCCTAGAAGGCATCACGCCCGAAGGTCGCGGACGGATCCGTGCGGCGGGGGAGATGTTCGAACGCCTGCGGCGCGCCGCGGGCCAGCCGATTCCCGAGCTGATCCGCCTCATTGAGCTCGAGCTCCGTCTCGACATCGAACTCGCCGCGAACGAGACGCGCGGACCGGCACGTGTCGCAGCCACCCAGCTGCGCGCTTTCACCGACGAGGTTCGTGCGTTCCTCGCCGCAGACGACCGCGGCACGATCGGGAGCCTGCTCGCCTGGCTCGACAAGGCTGAAAGCACCGACGAGCTCATGCCGCGCCCGGAGCCACCGGAACCCGGTGTCGTGCAGTTGCTGACGATCCACGGTTCCAAAGGACTCGAATGGGACGCCGTCGCAGTCGTGCGCATGGTCGACGGAGAGCTTCCTTCGCGTCCGAGCGATACCTCCGGTTGGTTTGGATTCGGCGTGCTCCCATTTGCCCTGCGCGGCGACAGCGCCGCCCTGCCGACGTTCACCTGGTTTCCGCCAGTCGAAGAGGAACTCGATCCGCAGAAGCGCCTCAAAGCCGGCATCGCCTCGCTCACGAGCGCGAGCAAGACGACCCCCGGCGCGATCACGGTGTTCAAAGACGCGTATCGCGACTACCAGCAGCAGGAAGAACGGCGGCTCGGCTACGTCGCCGTCACCCGTGCGCGCACCGACCTAATGCTCAGTGGATCCCATTGGGCGGGACAGAAGAAACCGCGGGGGCCCGGGCCATTCCTTCGTGAGGCCTTCGAGATCATCGGGGTTGATCCGATCACCGAGATCGACGAGGACGAAAACCCCTACGAGGGCGAGGGCAAGACGAGCGTCTGGCCCATCGACCCGCTCGGGTCACGTCGTGAGAAGGTCGTGAGTGCGGCGTCGGCAGTGAGTGAGGCCTTCGAACGGGATGCCGCAGAGCCGACCGACCTGCTCCGACGGCTACTCGCCGAACGCGCCGAACGTCAACGCGGAATCACCGCTGGCGCACCGACCCGCGTGCCTGCGTCACGGTTCAAGGACTACGTCACCGACTACGACGGCACCGTGCGCGGGCTCACGCGCCCTATGCCGGAGCGTCCCTACCGGCAGACCCGGCTCGGCACACTGTTCCACGCGTGGGTCGAGCATCGATCCGGTCTTGTCGGCACGGCGCCGAGCCCCGAGAGTGCGCTGTGGGAGATCGACGAGGAGCAGTCCGACGTCTGGAACGCCTCGGCGGCGGATGCTGCAGATCTCGAACGCCTACGTGAGATCTTCGAAGCCAGCGAATGGGCCACGCTCAAACCCATCGCGGTGGAGATCGAGATCGACTTCGCCCTGGGTGCATCCACAGACAGTGCACTCACAGACAGAGAGGCGGGTGCAGGCCACATCATGATCTGCAAGCTCGATGCGGTCTACCGACGCGAAGACCGCGGTGGGCGCATCGAGATCGTGGACTGGAAGACAGGGAAAGCGCCGCGAAACTCGGCAGAGCGAGACGAGCGGATGCTGCAGCTCGCGCTCTATCGCCTCGCCTATCATCGCCGTTTCGGCGTTCCGTTGGAAGAGATCGACGTCGCGCTGTATTACGTCGCCGACGACCTCGTCCTCCGCGGCGACCGGGTCTACTCGGAGGAAGAGTTGGTCCAGCGTTGGAGCGCTGCGCGCGCTGCACGCTGAGCCTCCTCGGCTGGATCGCTTCCTGACCCATCCCCAGAAACATTTCCTGACGAGCTTTCGGGTTTTGTCTTTTCTACGCGCTCAGCGAGCGGGAGCTCTGCGGATTCAGCATCCGCTCCATCCCTCGGCAGTAGGTCCGACGCTGCGACATCACTGAGATCTTCGGTGGCGTCGCCCACGACCACCTCGGCGGTGTCCTCACCGGGCAGCAGGTCATGCGGGTTATACGCATCGGTCTGCATCGAAGTGTTGATGCTTGCCGCCGCCGTTGCTGGCACATGACTCAGCGCATCCATTGCCGAATCGACGCCTTCGCTGCGCGCCGCGATCACTGAGAGATCGCGTTCACGTAGCCCCTCAGACAACGAATTGAGCAACGACGTTGCGTCATCCATGATGTCGGGGCGTCGCAGCACGTCGCCGTGCACGAGCCACCGAGCGAACTCCAGCTCGGCCAAAAGTCGGGCGCGCACAGCGAGTGCGTTATCCGGTGCCCTGTCAGATGCCGCAGCGTACGCCGCATGGACGTCGCCGGCGGCATCCGGAGCGGATGAAAGCCAGGCCAGATCCACGGCGGGGTCTCCCAGCGATAGCCCGTGCCAGTTCACGATGCCAACGACTGCGGGCCCCTGCTCTGGGTCATCCTCGAAGAGGAACGATGTCGCCTGGGTGCCGCCGAGGGTCACGGCAGATTCGAACCGCCATAGATCGTCGTCGCTGACGGCCTCGCGCCAGCGAACCGTCAGACGTGCGGGTACGCGACCCGTCGCCGCAGCGCGATCGACCAGCTGGCGGATGTCTTCCCGCGACTCTTCGGCACTGCGCGCGGTGAGTCCGGCGCTGCGCACCACGGATGCCGGAAGTGCGTGCACCGCGGCAATCGACGCACCCATCGACTCGGCAGCACCTCGGCCACCCGGTACGTGGCCAGCTTCGATCTGGAAACCGGGCAGCAGCCCAGTGACGAGTGCGCGGCCTTCGGCAAGCAACGCCTCCCCGAAGTATTCCGGAGCGCTGAAAGGCAGCATTGCTCGAGCACCGGCAGTCAACGCGCGCAGCGCGATTGATTCCGCAGCGAGCTCTCGCGCTGTCTCGTCGTCATCGCCGACGCGGATCGCGACTTCGCTTCCGTCTGCGAGCGTCGCGACCGCTGAGTCGAACCGTCCGTCGCCACCGGAGGTCAGAGTTCGTGCGCCCACGACCTCCGCCCCGGGCAGTGCAGCCGTGACCGCCGCGGCTAGAGTAAAGGGAGACCGTGCCATGCCCCCAGGGTAGGTCGGCTCGGGTGTGGATTCGCCTACGCCACGCCTGCGAGAGAGGGAGTCGATGACTGTTCGCCGTGCTGAGTTCGATCGCGCAGGACACCTCCGTGACGAACCGGGGATCCTCGAGGCACTGCGTTCTTCAGACGATGCCCGTGTGATTGTGGTTCGAGAAGGACGCGTTCGCGTCGAAGACGGGTCACTGCTCACTGTGGCACCCGCCGAGGTTGGCGACGCCGACTGGGGGCTGCTGGGTCGGCACAGCGACGGAAGCACCGTGCTCGTCGCGGCGATTGCTCCCTTGACAGACTCCATCGACTCCGCGCCTGCCGAAACGTGGCTGGGCCTGCGCGACACGGGTGGTCTGCTTGACGCGGAGAACACTGAGCTCTTCGTCGAAGCGGTCACGCTCGCGTCGTGGCTGCGTGATGCGCGCTTCTGCACGATGTGCGGCTCAGTGACCGAACTGCGGCAGGGCGGATGGTCGCGAAAGTGCGTCGACAACGGTCATGAATTCTTCCCTCGTACCGACCCCGCGGTGATTGTGGCGGTGGAGAGCGAAGACGGCGAGAAGCTGCTACTCGGGGCCAACGCGAACTGGCACGGCCGGATGTACTCCTGCTTTGCCGGATTCGTGGAGGCCGGCGAATCGCTGGAGTCGACAGTGCATCGCGAGATCGAAGAGGAAGCGGGTGTCTTGCTGAGCAGCGTCCGATACATCTCCTCGCAGCCGTGGCCGTACCCGCGCTCACTCATGGTCGGTTTTCGCGCGACAGCATCCGATGAGCGTGCCGCGCGCCCGGATGGTGAGGAGATCGTCGACGTGCGATGGTTCACGCGTGCCGAGATTGCCAGCGCGATGAACGGTGACGGACCGGTGGGGCTACCAGGGCCGGTATCCATCGCCAGGGCTCTGATCGAGGACTGGTACGAGGCTCGCGAGTGAGCGCACTGGACTCTCTCGACGAACATCAGCGGGAAGCGGCATCCGTGCTGCGCGGGCCGGTCGCCGTGCTCGCCGGTGCGGGTACGGGAAAAACGCGCGTGATCACGCATCGCATCGCCCACGGCGTTGACACCGGCGCATACTCTCCGAGTCGCGTGATGGCGGTCACATTCACCGCGAAAGCAGCCGGTGAACTGCGCGGACGCCTGCGAGCACTCGGAGTCGAAGGCGTGGCTGCGCGAACCTTCCACGCTGCGGCTCTTTCGCAACTGAACTTCTTCTGGCCGACGCTCGCCGGCTCGCCGGCGCCGAACATCATCGACAACAAGGTGCGCATGCTTGGCCAGGCCGGCGAGCAGCTGCGGCTGCGCCTGGACACGGCCACCCTGCGTGATATCGCAAGCGAGATCGAATGGCGCAAGGTCTCGATGCTCTCGATCGAGCAACACGCCGCGCTCGGTCGCTCGATCGGCCGGGTGAGCACCGAACAGCTCGCCGAGTTTCAGCAGGCATACGAGATCCTCAAAGACGACCGCCGCCAGCTCGACTTCGAGGACGTGCTGTTGGCGTGCGCAGGGATGCTGGAGGCAGAGCCGCGGGTGGCGGCGTCAGTACATGAGCAGTACCGCCACTTCACCGTCGATGAGTACCAGGACGTCTCGCCACTGCAGAACCGGCTGTTGGAGTTGTGGCTGGGAGAGCGGAGCGACCTCTGCGTCGTCGGCGACGCCAGCCAGACGATTTACTCGTTCGCCGGTGCTGATCAGAAGTACCTTCTGGACTTCGGCCGCCGATACCCGGATGCCACCGTGGTGCGGTTGGAGACCAACTACCGCTCGCAGCCCCCGATCCTTGCTGCAGCCAACGCCCTCATGAAGGGGCGTCCCGGCGCCCTCGAGCTGGTGGCGGCGCGTGAATCTTTGACGGCAGAACCGCCCACGGTGACTGCGTACGACAGCGAGACCGAGGAAGCAGCCGGTATCGCCGCGGCGATCGTCGCCAGGATCAAGGCGGGTGCCTCCGCTTCGGAGATCGCCGTGTTGTACCGCGCGCACTCGCAGTCCGGCGTGATTCAGCAGGCGCTAGGCGAAGTAGGGATCGCGTCGACTGTGCTTGGGGGCAAGCGCTTCTTCGACATGCCGGAGGTGCGCCAGGCCGTGCTCGCACTGCGCGGCGCATCCGTGGCCCCGACCGAACGCGGTTTCCTTCCCAACGTGCTGCGGGTCATGCACGAGCTCGGCCTGAGCGACGAACCGCCGGCGGCCGGAGGTGCGCAGCGTGATGGCTGGGAGGCGCGACGCGCGATTCTGCGGCTCGCTGAAGAAGCGCCGAGCGACACGACGCTCCGCTCGTTCAGCGAGGTGCTCATGGCTCGAGCGAAAGACCAGCATGAGCCGACTATGCAGACGGTGACGCTGTCGACGCTGCACGCGGCGAAGGGCCTGGAATGGCCACACGTGCACCTCGCCGGTTGGGCAGAAGGTGCGTTGCCGATCGGTTATGCGAAAGATTTCGAAGCGATCGATGAGGAACGACGGCTGGCGTATGTCGGTGTCACGCGCGCCGCGCGGACTCTGGATCTCTCGTGGTCGCGCGCAGCGGGGCGGGGGGAGCGTCAGCCTTCGCGGTTCCTTCAGGAGATCGGAACGAATGCTCGCGGCACCGGCATTCTTCGTGAAACGTCACCGCGCGCCACACGCGCCGTCCGTCGGGGCTGATCCGCACGAATTTCGTGCGCTTCGCCTTTCCCGGTTCAGCGAGGATTCGCACAGCGAGGCCCGCAGCTTCAGCGGTGCGGGCGGCCGTGATGGGTGTGGACGTCGCGGCGACCAGCTGCGCATGCATGGCCGGCCAGGCTGAATCCCTGTCTCGTTCGTGCGCATCACGGCACGACAGGCAGGCGGTACGGCCTGGAACCACGAGCGGGCCAACGGTGGTTCCACCCGGTTCGAACGCGACCGGAAGATGCATGAGGTCGTCGCGCAGATAACGGCCGAGCTGATGAGCGGATGCTGCGCCGTGCAGGAGCACGATGGCCACAGCATTCCGATCGGCACGATCAGTCGTGGCAACGCCTTCGTCCGCGAGGGCGCTCTCCATGCGAGCTTCAACTCGCGAATCCGCGATGTTGACGCTCTCTATCCACACCCGCGGTACGGGAGCAGCATCCGTGCGCAGCACCGGTCGGAGCGTCGCGAGCAGTTCTCTGGCGGCATCTCTCGGTGCGCCGGCAGCATGGGCGATCACATCGAAGGAACTGCGGCGGAACCCGTTCCTCATCGCTTGTAGCAGCGGCTCGACCCATGGTTCGGACAGGGGGACACAGACCCGCCCCTCCAGCCCGAACTGCACCGTGTCGACGTCTCGCCACAGCAGCGGGTACGCCGGATCGAGGCGAGTCAGCGTCGGCGGCGTGATCGGGGACATGTCCCGAGTCTGCTCATCGCGCGCTCGCGGCGGGGCGCGAAATCGCGATCAGTGGAGAACTCTGTGCATCGTGTGATGCCACCGCCCGGTCAGACCGGGTTCTCGTCGCCGTCGGTGAAGTCCTCACCATCGAGGAGCCGCGCCAGAGCTTCATCGAATTCGTCTGTTGCTGGTGCTTCACCACGAGCGAGCGCCTGTAGCCGTTCGATCAGAGCAGTGGGGTCATCGATGTCGGCAGCGGTCGGCTGCAAGTCCGGGTAATCCCATAGCGCGTCGCGGGCGGCGATGCCGACGGCATCCGTCACCTTCTGCCACATCGCGGCGGCCTCACGCATGCGTCTGGGACGCAGCTTCAAGCCGACCAGTGCGCCGAGCGCATCCTCGGCGGGCCCTCCCACCGCGCGACGGCGACGAGCGGCCTCCGTCAAGCGCGCGCCGTCGGGCAGCCGCGAGGTCGCTTCGTTGGTGACGACATCCACCCAACCGTCGATCGTCGCGATGATGTTCTCCAGACGGGCGAGCGCTTCGCGCTGAGCCTCGGTCTGCGCAGGCAGCAATGCGCCGCCCTCGATCGCGGCGCGAAGCTCTTCCGGGTTCGACGGGTCAAGACGACTCGCGACATCCTCGAGCGCCTCGACATCGACGGTCACTCCGCGGGCGAAGTCCGTGATCTGCGACATCACGTGCAGGTGCAGCCACTTCGCGTGCCGGTAGAGGCGGGCATAGGCGAGCTCACGGGTCGCAAGATACAACGCGATCTGGTCTTCGGGGATCTCCAGACCCTCACCGAAAGCGGTGATGTTCTGCGGGATCACAGCGGCGGTTCCGGCAGGCAGCACTGGAATGCCCACGTCACCGCCGGAGACGACCTCGAGAGAGAGATTGCCGAGCACCTGGCCGAACTGGGCGGCGAACACCGAAGAGCCGAGTCCGCGCATCAGTTTGCCCGCGCCCTGGATCGCGTCGCGCATGTCCTCCGGAACCTGGGTGTCGAGGGCACCGGTGAGGGCGTCAGCGATGCTGGTCGAGACGGGGCCTGCGATCTCTTTCCACACCGGAAGCGTCTTTTCCACCCACTCGCCCCGAGTCATAGCCTTTGGGGTCTCTGAGAGTTCAGAGATGGTGGTGGCCTCACCCAACCAGAGGTTTGCCAGAGCGAAGGCATCTACGAGCGAGCTTTGCGCGCCGTCGGTGATGCCCAGACCCTCCCGGTTGGCAATGTGCAGGGCCTGGCGCAGCGTGTTCTCCCACGGGTCTCCGCTGAAAGCTCCCTGCAACTGCTGCATGAGTCCGGCCATCATCGCCGGATCGAGCTGGAGGCCCTCTGCGCCGCCTAGCGCGTCTTGAAGAGCGCTCAGGTCGAAGTCTCCGCCGTCCGCGCCGGACATCATCTTGCGCAAGAACTCCTGGAAGTCCTCGGGGGTCGGTTCGTTGTCTGCCATGTCGGTCGCCCTCTCAGCACGTCGCTAGCTGTGGCATCTACGCTAGTTGCACGCGTCGGCCAGCGGCCCCGCAATGAGCAGATCGCTGTACGCCGGTCGCGAACGACGGAGGATCCACTTGTCTCACTCCCGTACACCCAGGGTCGGACTCGGTGTCTGGGCACTCATCGTTGCGCTTATCGCCCTCGTCGTGCTGACATTCCTGCCGACTCCGTACGTGATTCAGCGTCCGGGGCCCGTCTACGACACCCTGGGCACTGCGGCCAGTGCCGATGGCGAGCAGGTGCCGCTCATCGCCATCGAAGGTGCGGAGACCTTCGAGACGAGTGGCAGCCTGAACCTCACAACAGTGCAGGTCGTCGGCAACCGTGAGCGCACACCCTCGTGGTTTGAGCTTGCGCTGGCATGGACGGATTCCTCTCGCGCCGTCGTTCCCATCGATTCAGTGTTCCCCGAAGGGGTCACCAGCGAACAGCGCGACGAGCAGAACGCGGTGCTGATGGTCGATTCTCAGCACGAGGCGACCGCTGCCGCGCTGCAGGAACTCGGCTTTGATACCGGCGCTGAAGTGCAGGTCGTCGCTGCCATCGAGAATTCACCGGCCGAGGGACTGCTGGAGGAAGGCGATGTGATCGTGGCGATCGACGGTGCCGAAGTCAGCAGCGCCAGCGAGTTGCGGGCCAGCATCCAAGAGGGAGAAGGTGCTGCGGCGCAGCTCACCGTGCGTCGCGATGGTGAAGAGCAGCAGGTGGAGATCACACCGGAGCTCAGCACCTCGAACGGCGTGGACACCTGGCTGGTCGGCATCACTCTGACCACCGAATACAACTTCCCCATCGACGTGACGATTCAGCTCGACAATGTCGGCGGGCCAAGCGCAGGAATGATGTTCGCGCTCGGCATCGTCGACGAACTCACCCCGGGTGAGCTGACCGGCGGCAACGACATCGCCGGCACTGGCACGATCGATGCCACGGGTGCGGTCGGTCCGATCGGTGGCATCCGGCAGAAGCTTTACGGCGCACGCGATGCGGGCGCTGACTTCTTCCTGGCGCCGTCGTTGAACTGCGACGAGGTCGTCGGTCATGTCCCTGACGGACTGCAGGTGATCAGCACTGCGACGTTGGAAGAATCCTTGAGTGCACTCGAGGTGATCGCCGACGACGGCGACGTCGATTCACTGCCAAAATGCACGGCATCGTGACCTCTCCGTCACCGTAAGCACAGCCTTCGCATATTCAGCGGCGCATAGGATGGAAAGGTGACCACGACCTCGGCGCCGAATCCGGCCACGCCCAATACCTCTCGACGAATCATCACGATATCGCTGGTGATCATCGCTGCGATCATCGCGGCGTTCTTCGTCTTCGCTTCGCTCTACACGGACTTCCTCTGGTTCAACCAGTTGGAGTTCACGAACGTCCTCACAACGCAGTGGCTAGCCACCGCGTTGATGTTCGTCGTGGGGTTCCTGGGGATGGCCGTACCGCTGTTCGTCGTGATCCAGCTGGCCTATCGCCTCCGCCCGGTCTACGTGCGACTGAGTTCGCAGCTTGACCGGTATCAGGAGGTCATCGAGCCCCTGCGTCGGCTCGCGATGTGGGGCATGCCGATCTTCTTCGGCCTGTTCGCCGGCTTCGCGGCGGCGGGCAACTGGCAGACCGTGTGGCTCTGGTTCAATGGCACCGCCACCGGCGAGGTCGACCCGCAGTTCGGCATGGACACCAGTTTCTACCTGTTCGCGATGCCCTTCTATTCGATCCTTCTCGCGTTCATCTCGGCTGTCATCCTGCTGAGCCTGATCGTCACAGCGCTGGTCTCGTACCTGTATGGTTCGGTGCGCATCGGTCAAGGAGAGCTACGCATCTCGAAGGCTGCTCGTATTCAGCTCGCCATCCTCGCTGGTCTTTATCTGCTTGTGCAGGCGGCGAGCCTCTGGCTTGACCGCTACAAGACACTTGTCGCGGAAGAAGATCGCATCACCGGCGCCGCGTATACCGCCGTGAACGCCACCATCCCGGGTATGGCGATTCTCGCGATTCTCGCGATCCTGGTGGCAATCCTCTTCTTCGTCACGGCGATCATGGGTCGCTGGCGCTTCCCTCTGGTGGCCACTGGACTGCTGCTCGTGGCATCCCTCGTTGTCGGCATCGGCTACCCGTGGGTCGTCGACACCTTCCAGGTGCGCCCGAACCAGAACAGCTTCCAGGCCGAGTACTACCAGCGCAACATCGACGGCACAAAGCAGGCATATGACATCGCCGACATCGAAGTCACGCCATTCAAGGCAGTGACGGATGCTGAGGCTGGCCAGCTCCGCGAGGATGCCGAGACCACGACCTCCATCCGTATCCTCGACCCGAGCATCATCAGCCCCACCGTGCAGCAGCTTGAGCAGTTCCGCGGCTACTACCAGTTCAAGGAGACGCTCGACGTCGACCGCTACGAGATCGATGGCGAGACACAGGACACCGTGGTGGCTGTTCGCGAGCTCGATGTCAATCGTCTCGGCGAAAGCAACAACTGGAACAACCGCACCGCCGTCTACACGCACGGCTACGGCCTGGTGGTCGCTGCGGGCAACCAGCGCACCAGCGAGGGCGAGCCGGTATTCCTCGAACGAGGCATTCCGTCGTCCGGCTTCCTGACGGAGAGCGAGAACTTCGAGCCGCGTGTCTACTTCGGTGAAGACTCGGCGTTGTACTCGATCGTTGGGGCCCCTGAGGGGACTGACCACGTCGAGATCGACTATCCGCGTGGTGAAGACGGTGCGAATGAGACGAAGACGACCTTCGAAGGCGACGGCGGCCCTGCCATCGGAAACACCTTCAACAAGTTGTTGTATGCGTTGAAGTTCCAGGAAGCGGAGATCCTGTTCTCTGACCTGGTAAACGATGACTCGCAGATCCTCTACGACCGCGACCCGGTCACGCGTGTGCAGAAGGCCGCCCCGTACCTCGAGCTTGACAGCGACCCGTACCCGAGTGTTGTGGACGGTCGCATCGTCTGGATCGTCGATGGCTACACCACAAGCTCGTCGTACCCGTACTCTACGAGCGTGAGCCTCTCGGATGCGATCACCGACTCGAACACGACGGCACCGACCTTCGCGCTCGATGACATCAACTACATCCGCAACTCAGTGAAGGCCACCGTCGATGCATATGACGGCACGGTCACGCTGTACGCGTGGGATGACGAAGACCCGATCCTCAAGGCGTGGGAGAAGGTGTACCCCGCGACGGTCGAACCGATCAGCGAGATGTCGGCCGATCTGATGAGTCACGTGCGGTACCCGACTGACCTATTCAAGGTGCAGCGCGAGATCCTCGAGGTCTACCACGTGGACACCGCTGGTTCGTTCGCACAGCAGGACAACCGCTGGCAGACGCCGAACGATCCGCGCAACGGCACCCAGCTGCAGCCGCCGTACTACCTGTCCATGCAGATGCCCGGTCAGGATTCGCCGCGGTTCTCGATGTTCTCAACCTTCATTCCCGCATCCGTGCAGGGAACGACCAGCCGTAACGTCCTGCTCGGTTACCTGGCCGTCGATTCGGATGCCGGAGCCACTGCAGGCGAGAAGGCAGAGGGTTACGGTCAGCTGAACCTGCTGGAGATTGATGCCGACACGACGGTGCCAGGCCCCGGTCAAGTGCAGAACACGTTCAACTCTGACCCGGCCGTGGTGCAGCAGTTGAACCTGCTGCAGCAGGGTGAGTCTGAGGTGCTGTACGGCAACCTGCTGACACTGCCTGTCGGTGGTGGTCTGCTCTACGTGCAGCCCGTGTACGTGCAGTCGTCGGAGGGCACACAGCTCCCGCTGCTGCAGAAGGTGCTGGTCACGTTCGGTGACAGCATCGCCTTCGAAGACACTCTCACCGAGGCGCTCGACGTGATCTTCGGCGGTGACTCGGGTGCGACCGCCGGCGACGAGACAGTGGAGCCGATAGATCCTGGTGATGAGGGCACGACGCCTCCTGAAGAGGGTGGCACAGAGCCTCCTGCGGAAGGCGGCACGGAGCCCGAACCCGGTACTGGTGGCGACGCTCGCGAGCAGGCTCTGGCCGACGCGCAGCAGGCGCTGACAGACCGCGACACGGCGCTGAAGGCCGGTGACCTCACCAAGTTCGCCGAGGCGGACAAGCGCCTCACAGCTGCGATCACCGAGCTGCTGGCACTCGAGACCGCAACGGAGTAGTCGACGGCCCGCGGGCCGGCCCGCCTGGGCCGCCCTGCGGGTTCACCCAGCATATGCGAGAAGAAATTCCCGGTTGAGATATTGATCTCGGCCGGGAATTTCTTCTTCCATCGGGGGAGAGGACGCCGCAGGCGGAGGACGTCGGTGGTTGAGAGGAGTCAATCGCAGCGTGCTCCCACATGCCTGCGCTGCCCGATCAATGCTGCCCGATAAATACAGCTCCGGAACGCAAAAGGCTCCTGATCGGGATAAATCCCTGATCAGGAGCCTTTTTGTGTCGCGTTCTCGTTGCGGGGACAGGATTTGAACCTGCGACCTCCGGGTTATGAGCCCGGCGAGCTACCGAACTGCTCCACCCCGCGGCACGTTTAATAGTTTACGTGCTGTTTAGGTTCAAATCCAATCGCCGCCGGATGGGCGTGTTGACGGCGTTCATCCCTGTGGTTGCAAGGGATCTGGCTCATCGCTCAGGCGGCGTCGCACGGTCTCACAGCCGATGGTCAGTTTTCGCAGTGGACACAGTGCGATGCGTGACATCTGCAGCAGTGAAGCAACACGAGGGGGCGCACGGTGGTTCCTTTCGGGCCGCTAGTTCATCTAGGACAGAAATTGACCTATTTCACTTTTATGGTTGCTGACAACCGCGAAACGCCCCGAAAGGAACCGAACATGTCCCCATCGCTGCAGAACTCCGCCCCGGACGGCTACACAACCGTCGCACCCTGGGTCACCACCGCCGATACCGGAGCATTCCTTGATTTCGTCACCCAAGTGCTCGACGGAGAAGAACTCGGGCGCGTGGCGACCGAGGGCGGGGCGATTGGCCACGGTGAGATTAGGATCGGCGACACCGTAGTGCTGGCTTTCGACCGAGCCCCAGAATGGCCCGTAATGCCAAGCCTCCTGCGCGTGTGGGTACCAAACGCGGATGCCGTCTTTGAGAAGGCGGTCGCTGCGGGCGCGAAGATCGTGACCGAGGTTGCCGACAGCGCTTTTGGTCAGCGCGGCGGACGGATCAAAGATCCGTTCGGCAACATCTGGTGGGTCATGACCCATATCGAGGACGTTCCGGAAGATGTGATGTGGGAGCGGCTGCAGGATCCGATGTACGCCGAGCAAATGCGCGTCGCGCAGGAGACCTTCGACGCAGAGATGACCGGGCGAGCCGAGGGTCGAAGCAGCGCACCCGTGCGCTGAGTCGACTGGGCCACTTCGCAGACTAAGAGGCCAAAGCAAAAGGCTCCTGATCGGGATAAATCCCTGATCAGGAGCCTTTCTCAAGTTGCGGGGACAGGATTTGAACCTGCGACCTCCGGGTTATGAGCCCGGCGAGCTACCGAACTGCTCCACCCCGCGTCACGTCTTATAGCTTAGTACGGATTTTGAGTGCCGGACGCCACGGGCAGCGATGCACGAAGATAGGGAGTATGTCCGAGCTCCTCGTCGCCGTGTGCCAGTTCCGTCCGACCGCTGTGCGGGAGGACAACCGCACGCGCATCACGGAACTCGTGGCGGATGCCGCGGGCAGGGGAGCGCGGCTGATCGTCTTCCCTGAGTACTCCAGCTACTTCGCCGATCCGATGGATGCTTCCTTTGCGGTCAACGCCGAGGTTCTGGACGGAGAATTCGTGAGGTCGTTGCAGGCGGCGGCATCCGCTAGTGACGTCACGATCATCGCCGGGCTTGTCGAAGCGGCGGGGGAGCGCGTGCGCAACACCTTGGTCGCCGTCGATGCCGCCGGGCTGCGTGCGACCTATCGCAAGCAGCACCTCTATGACGCATTTGGGCAGACCGAATCCGACTGGATCGAAGCCGGTGAGCTCGGCAACCCGCAGACGCTCGACGTCGATGGCCTGCGCATTGCGATGATGACCTGTTACGACCTGCGGTTCCCCGAAGTCGCACGCACACTCGTGGATGCCGGCGCCGAGGTCATCGTCGTGCCGGCCGAATGGGTGCGCGGTGCGCTCAAGGAACACCACTGGACGACACTGCTGGCCGCGCGCGCAATCGAAAACACCGTCTATGTCGTCGCCGCTGATCACCCGACCCCGATCGGCGTCGGACACTCACAGATCATCGATCCGCAGGGTGTCGTGATCGCAGGAGTCGGAACCGGCGAGGGCATCGCGATCGCGCAGATCACGCAGGAAGCGATCACCGGCGTACGCGAGGTTAACCCGGTACTGCGGCTGCGTCGCTATCGTGTCGTGCCGCGCTGACGCGCGGGCGCGGCAGGCTCTCGGGTGTCACACATGGCCGGTTCGCTGGGCTTGAGGCGACGATCTGCGACCCCTCAGCGGCGGCGGAGGGCTGGGCGCGCCCGGCGGGTGGCGCACATGGTCGCTTCGCTGCTCTGGGAGCGGCGATGTGCGACACCCGCCGGACGAGCTACCCCTCAGAACGAGGCCGCGGCGAGGCGTCGAGCGGCCTCTTCCAGCACTTCGACCTTCTTGCATGCCGCGAAGCGCACGAGCCCCGAGTAGTCGCCCTGGTGCTCGGGGCTGACGAACGCACTCATCGGGATCGCGACCACACCTGCCTTTTCCGGCAGCGCGCGGCAGAAGGCCGCCGCATCCGATCCTCCGAGCGCTGTGGCATCCGCAACCGTGAAGTATCCACCCTGTGGGGCGGATACTTCGAAGCCTGCGCTGCGGAGACCTTCTCCGAGAATCCCATGCTTGCGCGCGAGGGTAGCCGCGGCATCCGTGAAGAAAGCATCCGGCATCCGCAGACCAACGGCGATCGCCGGCTGGAACGCTGACCCGTTCACGTACGTGAGGTACTGCTTGACGGTCAGCACCGCGGTGATGAGGTCGGCAGGGCCGTGGATCCAACCGATCTTCCACCCCGTTGCCGAAAACGTCTTGCCGCCGGAGGAGATCGTCAGCGTGCGCTCTGCGGCGCCGGGCAGCGTTGCGAGCGGCACATGCGGAGCCGCGAAGGTGAGGTGTTCATAGACCTCATCCGTCACGATGATCGCGTCATGCTGGTGCGCCAGGCGAACGACTTCGGTCTTCACCTCTGGAGTGAACACCACACCCGTCGGGTTATGCGGGTCGTTGACGAGGATGATCCGAGTGCGATCAGTGACGGAGGCTGCGAGCACCTCGAGGTCCGGCTGAAAATCTCCTCGGCGCAGCGGAACGGTGCGCAGCCGCGCGCCGGCCAGTGCCACCGCGGCTGCGTACGAGTCGTAGTACGGCTCGAACACGACGACCTCGTCATCGGGCGAGTCGATCAGGGCCAACAACGTCGCGGTCAGCGCTTCGGTTGCGCCGGCCGTCACGATCACCTCGGTCGCTGGGTCTACTTCGAGACCGTAGAACCTGTGCTGGTGTTCACTGATCGCCGCGAGCAGGTCGGGATACCCGCGTCCGGGTGGATACTGGTTCATACCCTGCGATATCGCGGCACGAGCGGCGTCCAACACCTCGGCGGGACCATCCTCGTCAGGAAATCCCTGGCCAAGATTGATTGCACCGGTTCTCACCGCAGCCGCAGACATCTCTGCAAAGATGGTGGGCGCCACGACGCCCTCGGGTGAAAGAAGTCCGGCTCCAGCCGCGGTGCGCCGCCAGGCGCCGGGAATAGCACTCATGGAAACCAGGCTAAGGCCATAGTGGACACCCATCGTGACCATAACGAACACACAGCTACGACCGGCACTCTGAAAAGACGTTGTTGAAGGAGCAGACCATGAACGAAGACAACATTCCCAACGAGACCGCCGCGTCCGAGCAGCCTGCACCGCAGCTGCCGGTAAGCAGCGGTGCCGGCCACGAGATCCCTACCGCATTCACGTCGCCCAGCGCGCCGCAGTCGTCCCAGGCGCCGTCGGCACCGCAGGGCGCAGCCTTCGGCATCCCCTCGCCCGAGTACCAGTACGGCGCTGCACCCGGCGCGACAGTTCCGATCGCACCGGTCGAGACGAAGGCCAAGGAGAAGAAGCCCCTCGGCGCTGGCAAGCTCGCAGCGCTCATCGTGGCAGCTTCCCTGGTCGGCGGCGGCGCAGTGGGGCTGGGAACCAGCTATCTCGGTAACACCCTGTGGGCGCAGCCCACCGGCACCACGGCCAGCGGCCCCGACAACATCACGGTGAACAACCCCGGATCTGTCAACGAGACGACGGCGATCGCCACGAAGGTGTTGCCGTCAGTAGTCACGATCGAAGTCGCCGGCGACAGCGCATCGGGCAGCGGCTCGGGCGTCATCCTCAGCGAGGACGGCTACGTCGTCACCAACACGCACGTCGTCACCCTCGGCGGCGCCGCAGCGGACCCCGCGATCAGGGTCACCACTTCCGACGGCCACATCTACAACGCCACGATCGTCGGCACCGACCCGATCTACGATCTGGCTGTCATCCAGCTTGAGGATGCCGAAGGGCTGACGCCCATCGACATTGCGGACTCGTCCGACATCAACGTCGGCTCGACCGCTGTTGCTGTCGGAGCGCCGCTGGGCCTGTCGAACTCGGTCACCACCGGAATCGTCAGCGC
The DNA here is from genome assembly GCF_059445355.1 of Microbacterium sp. Y356. Taxonomy (NCBI): domain Bacteria; kingdom Bacillati; phylum Actinomycetota; class Actinomycetes; order Micrococcales; family Microbacteriaceae; genus Microbacterium; species Microbacterium sp. Y356. The sequence goes on along the minus strand of NZ_JCAIUE010000001.1, from coordinate 496,092 downwards.
GCTGAACCGCAGCATCCAGATTGCCTCGGCAGCACTGCCGGAATCTGCGGAGCAGGACGCCCCGGAAGACCAGGGTGACTCCGGCCAGGACAGCCCCTTCCAGTTCGACCTCCCCGGCACGAACACGCAGGGTGCGACCCAGAACATCTCGATCGCTGTGATCCAGACGGATGCCGCCATCAACCCAGGAAACTCCGGTGGTGCGCTGGTGGACAGCGAGGGCCACCTCATCGGCATCAACGTGGCCATCGCGACCGCAGGAAGCGCTGAGGAGTCCGGATCGATCGGCGTCGGGTTCGCAATTCCGTCGAACATCGCAAAGCGCGTCGCCAGTGAGATTATCGAGACCGGTGCGGCAACGCACGGCCTGCTCGGAGCAACGGTGCAGGATGCCGCCTCCATCGCGGATGCCGATGTTGCGGGTGCCGCCATTGTCAAGCCGTCACCTGACGGCGCGGCTGCCGAGGCGGGATTGAAGGCGGGTGACATCGTCACGAACTTCAATGGCTCTCCGATCAGCAGCGCTACTGACCTCACCGCTCAGGTGCGCGCCGCCGCAGCCGGAAGCGATGCGACCCTCACGTACGTTCGCGACGGCAAGTCGTTCGAGACTGATGTGACTCTCGGTGAACTCGAACTGTAAGTAGCACCGGGAGGTCGACGAAGGCCACCGGATTCTCAGAGAAGGACGCCACCCCGCGATAGGCTCGCGGGGTGGCGTCCTTCTCTTTTGGCTCCGGCAATGCCGCGAAGCTGCTGCGCATCCCGTTGTATGCCGTCGGACGCATAGGAACATTGCTTGTGCCGAGGGGCCGCCGCTGGGTGTTCGGATGCGGCGCCGGAATCGGCGATGGCGCACTTGCGCTCTGGCAGGTTACGACCTCTGAGGGCCACGAAGCCGTGTGGCTCACCTCAACCGATCGAGAGCAAGTGGATGCGGCGGCCCTTGGTATCTCGACGATCTCCAAGTCATCGCTGCGCGGCTGGTGGGCAACCGCACGGGCGGGAGTGCTCGTCGTCACGCACGGGCTCGGAGATGTGAACCGTTACGCCGTCTCTGGCGGCTTCGTCGTGCAACTGTGGCACGGGATCCCGCTCAAGCGAATCGGTCTTGATTCGCCTGCCACGACACAGGTGCCGAACATCCCAGGTGCGGCCCTGCTGCGCCGGTTCGTCGGACTGCTGTATCGAGGCGCTGCACAGCGGATTCGCGTGCTGCCAGCGGCATCCGATCGTTCACGCGGACGACTCGAGTCGGCCTTCGCGCTCGGAGACTCGCGGGTCATCGTCACCGGCGAACCGAGAGTCGACGTGCTGTCAGCCGGCACCGCACCAGAACGACGGGATGCGGCATCCGCTCTGCTCGCTGAGGTGACGCACACACTGCCGAAGGGTGCACGGAGGCTGCTCTACGCGCCTACCTGGCGCGACGGGGGAGACGACCCGGCAGTGCCGACCGCGTCAGAATGGGTACGGATAATCGCCCTGCTCGAAAAGCAGAACACCGTGCTGTTCGTGCGCTCGCACCCGCTCGGCGCTGGGGCATACCAACCGCCACTTCCAAGCGGGAGGGTGCGGATGCTGGGGTCTGATGTGCTCGCTGATGTCACGCCTGCGCTACCTGGGATCGACGCGCTGATCACCGACTACTCCTCGCTCGCATACGACGTGGGGCTGCTCGCCATGCCTGTGCTCTATCTTGCGCCCGATGCCGAGGACTACGCCCGCACCCGTGGGTTCTACGGGCGCTATGAAGATGTTGCAGGAACCGACGCCGCAACCGACTGGAGTGCGCTGCTCGATCAGCTGGAGCTGCTGCTGACCGACGAGCGCATATTCACGGAGCGCATGCAGCAGTCCACTACGCTCAGCGCACAGGTACATGCGTATCGCGACGGAAGAAATACTCGTCGTGTGTACCAGGCAATCCGCGCGCGGGGGATCCCCGCGCCGAAGGGAGCAAGATGACCACCGCCCGCATTGATGAGCAGACTGAGAGTCTGATCATCGCAGGCACGGGGCCGAAACCGGCCACGGCGACCCTTGACGGTGCCAGGGCACGCGTCACAGCGAAGCTCACCGGCGGTGGCAAGACGTGGAAGGCCACGTTCTCGCTTCGAATTTCTCGGTGGGGTGGGGAAGCGCTGCCGCTTCCCGCCGGCGAGTATGAGCTCCGGATCGATGGAATCGCCCTTGACGAGATCGCGGTCGGCCCGGAGATGCTGCCAGGGCTGCGGATTACTCAACAGGGTTCTCGCGTCGACATCGCGGCTCCGATCGATCCGATCTACCTGACAGGCGAGGGTCAGTCGACCTTGGAAGAGCGTTATGTCGCTCAGTCCGGAGGAGACGAGAACGCGGTGTTCTTCGAGAGCTTCTACGGGCAGAGCGTGGGATGCAACCCCCGCGCGATCGACCGAGAGCTCGCCACTCGTGCGCCGAGCGTCACGCGGTATTGGAGCGTCGTCGACCTGTCTGTCCCCGTACCGGAGGGTGCGATCGCAGTGGTCGAGGGAAGTCCTGAATGGTGGCATGCGCGCGGCGCAGCCCGACTGCTCGTCGTGAACGACTGGCTGCGGCGGCGGTTCGCCCGCAAGTCCGGACAGAAGGTGCTGCAGACGTGGCATGGCACGCCGCTCAAGCGGCTCGCACTGCATCGCCCCGGCTTCGCCCCGCGCCGGATGGCCGCTGTGGTGAAGGAGTCTCGCCGGTGGGACGTGCTACTCGCGCAGAACACCTACTCTGAGCGCATTCTCAAAAAGGCATATGCTTTCTTCGGAAAACCGATCTGGACCGACGGCTACCCCCGTAATGACATGCTTTCGACGCAGGACGGGGTCGCTACGCGCAAGGCGCTGGGCATCCGCGCCGACGAACGCGTGCTGCTGTATGCGCCGACCTGGCGTGATGACCGAACCGAGATCGTAGACTTCATCGATCTGCAGCGACTTGCCGAACAGGCGGATGCTGTGGTGCTGGTGCGGGGTCACTCCAGGACGCTGCGCCCAGGACGCGATCAGTCTGGTGCGCGCGTCATCGACGTCACCGGCTATCCGGAAACAGCACGACTGTTGCTGGCCGCGGACGCCCTCATCACGGACTATTCATCGGTGATGTTCGACTTCAGCGTGACGGGCAAGCCGATGTACTTCATGGTGCCTGACCTGGATCACTATCGAGGCGAGCTGCGCGGGTTCTACTTCGACCTTGCCGAGCGCGCACCAGGACCGTTGGTGCGGACGCAGGATCAGCTTGCCGATGCGCTGATGGACGACACGCTGCCTGGCTTCTTCGCCGAGCGTTATGCGGCCTGGCGAAAGCAGTTCAACACCCGCGATGATGGCCATGCCGCAGAACGTGTGGTGTCACGTCTGCTCGACCTCGGATTCGTCCGCGCGTAGCCGGGTCGAGGATTCCGGTCGCGCGGCGATCCGCGTGAGGTGTCGCAACACGCCGCTTCAGACGGATCGGAGCGACCATGTGCGACCCATGCGCGGGGCCGCCCGCACGTGAGGTGTCGCAACATGCCGCATCAGCGGGATCTGAGCGACCATGTGCGACCCCTCCGCGCGACGGCGGAGGCCGTCGGCTAGGGCAGGGGAGTGTTCTGCGTGCCGAGGCGCGAAGCATCGACGGTGTCGCGTGCACCCCGGAGTACTCCGACGATGAATCCGAGGCCCCAGGCGAGGTGCATGGTGGGGAGTACCGCGAGTGTCCAGATGCGCTCGCGCGGACTCCGGCCGCCGCCGGGCCGCAGCGCCATCGCCAGCACGAGCACGGCGTATGCCGCGAGCGGCAGGTACACGACGGATGCCACGATCGACGCCACTCCGGCGAGTACCCCTGTCAGCTGCAGCACGCCGACGATCAGAGCAAGCGCAACAATCAGCACCAGCGCGGGCGGCGCGAAGAACCGCACCCCGTTGCTGCGCCCGAATCGACGCACGAGCTCGCCGCGCCACGCACCGGTTGCGCGGAACTGCCGTGCCAGTCGCCACCAGCTCTCACGCGGCCAGTAGGTCACTGACAGCTGCGGATCGAGCCAGACCTTGTATCCCGCCTGCCGAATGCGCAGGTTGAGTTCCCAGTCCTCACCGCGGCGGATTGACTCGTCGAACAGACCGACTTCGTCAAGCACGGTCCGGCGCATGACGCCGAGGTAGGCAGACTCTGCTTCGCCCTCGTGAGTGGTGCCGTGGTAGGCCCCGCCGCCGAGGCCAACGGGGGAGTTGTAAGCGCGGGCCACGGACTTCTGGAACGGGGTGCGACCGTCCGCCCGCATCACGCCACCGACGTTCGCTGCTCCCGTGCGCTCAAGCGTGGCGAGTGCACGTTGCGCGTAGCCGGAGGAGAGTTCAGAGTGCGCATCCACTCGCACGATCGTCGGATACCTGCTCGCGCGGATGGCGGCGTTCAACCCGACGGGAATGTGCGCGGCGGCGTTGTCGACCAGCCGGATGCGCTCATCGCCCGCGGCGAGATGCTCTGCGAGTTCGGTCGTGCCATCGGTTGAGGGTCCGAGCGCGAGGACGAGCTCTGCAGGGCCGTCCAGCTCTTGCCCCAGCACCGATGCGACAGCATGTTCGAGGTAGGCACGCTCGTTCAATACCGGCATGACAAACGACACACCTTCCAAAGGCGTTGTCGAATCGTTCTCTACCACCCCCCGATCATGTCACGGAGAACGGGTGCCGCTTGCGTAGTCTTGACACGTGGGTGCTGTAAGAGATGTCAAGAAGTCCTTCCGTCTCCTGCGAAGGGCGCTGCGGTCACGGATGGCCGTTCAGCGCGTTCGTCGAACCCTCCAGTCTCAGCCGCCGCATCCAACTCGTCATTACAAGATCGCCGTCTACTTCGCTGATGGTGCGGTCAACATGTACCAGATGCGCCAGTGGTACCGCCCGCTCGCCGAACTCGCCAAGAAATGGCCGGTCGTCGTGCTCGCGCGCAACGCCGGTGGCGCCGAGAAACTGCTCGTCGAAGACTCACCCCCGGTGGCTTTCGTGCCGACGGTGCGTGATCTTGAGCGCTTCATCCGCAAGCAAGACATCCGCATCGTGCTCTACGTGAATCAGAACACGCGCAATTTCCAGATGTTCCGCTACGGCAGGCGTTGGCACGTGTTCATCAATCACGGCGAGTCCGACAAGATGTACATGACCACGAACCAGTACAAGGCGTATGACTATGCGCTGGTAGCAGGGCAAGCAGCCCGTGATCGTCTGGCACGCACGCTGTGGGACTTCGACCTCGATCAACGCACCATCGAGATCGGGCGTCCTCAGGCAGACCACTTCTCGGGCACGCTGCCGTATACGCCGGACGAGCGCACCGTCGTGCTCTACGCCCCCACATGGGAGGGGGATCGCCCGAGCGCCCACTACGGATCAATTGCCACTCACGGCGAGAAGCTCGTGAACGCACTGCTTGCGACCGGCTCGCACCGCGTGATCTACCGACCTCACCCGCGCAGCGGAGTGGTCGACGAAGCCTACGGGGCAGCGCATCGTCGCATCATCGCTGCGATCGCCGCGGCCAATGCCGCCGACCTCGGCGCGCAGCACGTGCATGATGACGGGCCAGAACTCGGCTGGCAGCTCGCTGCGGCAGACGTCGCCATCGTCGACATTTCGGCCATGGTCTACGACCGCCTCGCCACGGGCAAGCCGCTCATGATCACGCGTCCGGTAGACCCACGAGCATCGATCGATACCGGCGGATACCTCTCCGATTGCGAGTGGCTGACAGTGGATGCTGCGGCAGACATCGTCGCCGAAGTTGAGCGAGTGCGTGCAGACGACGACGCCATCGTAAAGCTGCGCATTTGGGTGCAGCACTACTTCGGTGACACAGCGCCCGGGGTGGCGACCGCGAAGTTCCACGCCGCAATTGAGCAGCTCATGGCGAAGTGGGATGAATGGCAGCAGGCCGAGATCGGCGCTGTTCCCACTGATGAAGACGATGACGACGAAGAAGCGAAGGAAGAGTAACGCGGCGCCTGACCAACGTCGCACCTCACCCGATAGTCGTCTCAGCTTTGACGGAGGGCAAGCTCCTACCCTGGTCTGATGGGCTTTCTTTCAGACGGCCGTGACGCTTTTCGTATGTTGCATCGCGCACTGGTTTCGCGTTCTGCAACACAACGTGTGCGTCGACGGCTGGATATCCACGAGCCGGGCGCGTTCCAGATCGCGATCTATTTTGCTGACACCGACGTGAACATGTACCAGATACGTCAGTGGTACAAACCGCTGTCAGATCTGGCGAAGCGCTGGCCGATCGTCGTCCTCGCTCGTTCCTCGGTTGGTGCGGAAGCGCTCCTTGACGATGGCGTGCTGCCGGTGGCGTTCGTGCCGACCGTCCGCAACCTCGACCGCTTCATCGCCAAACAGGACATCAGGGTCGTCTTCTATGTGAATCAGAACACCCGCAACTTTCAGATGTTCCGCTACGGCCGGCGTTGGCATGTGTTCATCAACCACGGTGAATCCGACAAGGTCTACATGGCGAGTAACCAGTTCAAGGCGTATGACTTCGCGCTAATCGCTGGCCAGGCGGCACACGATCGACTCTCGCGCACACAGTGGGACTACGACGTCGACCGCAGAACGTTTTCAATCGGACGCCCGCAGGCAGATCACTATCTGGCAGCGACCCCGTATCCGTCTGATGAGCGGGAAGTCGTTCTGTATGCGCCCACGTGGGAAGGCGACCGCGCTTCGATGAGCTACGGGTCGGTGATCACCCACGGGGAGCGAATCGTCAAGGAGTTGCTGCTGACCGGGCGGCACCGCGTGATCTATCGACCGCATCCGCGCAGTGGTGTCAACGACGGTTCATACGGCGCTGCGAACAGGCGGATCATCGATGCGATCGCTCGCGCCAATGCCTCTGATCCGTCCGCGTGCCATGTTTACGATGACGGCCCGGAGATCGGCTGGCAGCTTGCGGCAGCGGATGTAGCCATCTTGGACATCTCTGCGATGATTTATGACCGGCTCGCAACAGGCAAACCGTTGATGGTTACTCGTCCCGTCGACTCGCGCGCAACAGTGGACACCAGCGGCTATCTCGCCAACTGCGAATGGCTCACCACCGACGCCGATGTCGTCGCTGAAGTGGAGCGTGTGCGCGCCGATGACGTCACCATCACCCGCCTGCGCACGTGGGCGCAGCACTATTTCGGCGACACCACGCCGGGAGTTGCCACCGCGAAATTTCACTCTGCTGTCGAACAACTCATGACGTATTGGGATGAGTGGCATTACGCGGAGGTCGGTGCACCTAAAGTGGCAGCCATGAGCTTTCCGCGTGCCGCCGCCCTCGCCTCGAGACTCGAGGTCGTAGCCGAATCCACGTCGACGAACGCCGACTTGCGCGCACATACCGGAGACGCCGAAGGCTGGCCGCACCTGGCCGTGCTCCTCACCGCGAATCAGACCGCGGGTCGGGGGCGACTTGATCGTTCCTGGATCGCGCCGGCCGGTGCTTCGCTGGCGATTTCAGTGCTGTTGCGCAAGCTCCCGGCTCATGCGGAGGCCTTCGGCTGGATTCCGCTGGCGGCGGGCGTCGCCATGGCGGATGCGGTGGCCACACAACTCGTCGGCCATGAGGTCGGCGTCAAATGGCCGAACGATGTATTGGTGGACGGGAAGAAGATCTGCGGCATCCTCGCAGAGTCGAGCGGCGACGCCGTCGTGCTGGGGGCGGGGGTGAACACTGCGATGACCACGGAACAGTTGCCTGTTCCCACCGCCACTTCTTTTGCGGTGCTCGGTGCGGTTGTCGATGAGGATCGACTTGTTGCCGACTACCTTCGCAGCCTCAATGAGACGCTGACGGCGCTCGCCGCCGCGGGCGACGCCGACGCCAGCGGATTGCTTCGCGCGGCGTCGGAGCGCTGCCTGACGATTCATCGAGAGGTGGATGTGACGTTGCCGGACGGATCAACGCTGCACGGGAGCGCAACTCGACTCGAGACAGATGGTCGACTCGCCGTGGACGTCGACGGCATCGAGCACCTCATCGCGGCCGGTGACGTCGTGCACGCACGTTTGAGCTGAGCGCTCCGGATTAGACACGCCGCAGCGCGGCCGAGGATGTCTGAGGTCGCAGGCACAATGGAGGAATGACACAGCCAGTGACTCTCGGAGGTCGGCCGATGATGCCGCCGCCGGGCGCGCAAGCCGAAGAGCTGCTCATCGCGCGCTTTCGCGGTCATGCCCGTCGATTGTTCTGGTCGGCCGCCCTGTTGATTGTCATATCGGGCGTCGGCGCGTACTTCTACGACAATCTTCCGGCCGGGTATGAGAACTGGATGCTGATCTCCGCCGGTGCTGTGCTGTTCATCGTCGGCGTGCTCATCCCGTACCTGGTCTGGGTCTCTCGCAGCTATACGGTGACCACGCGAAGAGTGATCGTGAACCACGGCATAGGTGCGCGGCAACGGAGCGAGATATCGCATGTGCGCGGGTACACGATCGGTGTGCGACGTGGCCTGCTGCAGCGGCTGTGGGGCGTGGGTACCATCACGCTGTCCAATGGGGTCGAAGCCCCGCTGCGCCTGGCTAACGTGCCGAACGTCACCCTTGTGCATGAAGCGCTTGCTGATCAGATCGAGGTCAACCAGATCCTCGCGCACCGCGATGCGCAGGCGATGTCCGATCCAGACGCCGCGCGGTGATCGGCGCCCGGGCAACCGGGTGCGGTGTTCAGCTTCTCGCGGTATGCGGGAGAATGGACGCAACGAACGGAGAACTCAATGGCGTTGCGTGTGGGCGTGATCGGCGGCGGACAGCTGGCTCGGATGATGATCGCTCCGGCGATTGAACTCGGCCTTGATATTCGAGTGCTCGCTGAGGGCGAGGGAATGTCGGCACAGCTGGCGGCCACGGCTGTGGGGGACTATCGCGACCTGGACACCGTCCGTGCCTTTGCTCGAGACGTCGATGTCATCACGTTCGACCATGAGCACGTGCCGCAGGCCGTCCTTCGGGCGCTCGTCGATGAGGGCGTTGCAGTGCACCCTGGCCCGGATGCTCTGCAGTTTGCACAGGACAAGCTCGTCATGCGGGCCCGGCTCACGGAGCTCGGTGTGCCGCAGCCGGACTGGGCGGCAGTCGCCGGTGTCGATGAGCTGCAGGCATTCCTCGACGATCACGGTGGAAAGGGCGTCGTGAAGACCCCGCGCGGTGGCTACGACGGCAAGGGCGTGCGCGTTGTGCGAAGTGCAGAGGAAGCAGCGGACTGGTTCGCCGACCTCGGGGGCGATTCGCTCCTCGTCGAAGAGTTGGTCTCATTCACCCGTGAGCTTGCACAGCAGATCGCGCGTCGCCCCAGCGGACAAATGGTCGCGTACCCGGTTGTGGAGACTGTGCAGCGCGACGGCGTCTGCGCAGAGGTTTTCGCCCCAGCGCCCGGTGCCGGCGAGCGTCTGTCTCAGGTTGCAGAGGCCATTGGCCGACAGATTGCAGAGGGCCTCGGCGTCACCGGAATGCTGGCGGTCGAGCTGTTCGAGACGGACGATGAGCGCATCCTCGTGAACGAACTGGCGATGCGCCCGCACAACAGCGGCCACTGGAGTCAGGATGGCGCCGTCACCGGACAGTTCGAGCAGCACCTGCGCGCGGTCACAGACCTTCCGCTGGGTGATGCATCGTTGCGGGCGTCGTGGAGCGTGATGGTGAATATCCTGGGCGGGCCTTCTGAAGGCACGTTCGAGGATCGCTTTGACGCGGCAATGGCCGAGCATCCTGACGCGAAGATCCACACCTACGGCAAAGCTGCTCGCCCCGGTCGCAAGGTGGGGCACGTGAATGTCGCGGGTGCTGACCTCGACGATGTCGTCTACACGGCGCGTGCCGCGGCCGCTCACTTCGCTTAATCACCCCACTCGCACCCAGCGGAGGGCGCGTTGTTCAGGGAACATGAGGGGATCAGAGATTAGCCTGGGGAAGTGACCGAGCCACTGCATTCCTCTTCCGTGCCCGTCGTCGGCGTCGTGATGGGGTCTGACTCCGACTGGCGAGTAATGAGCGACGCCTCTCAGGCGCTGACCGAGTTCGGTATCGCGCACGAAGTCGAGGTTGTTTCGGCGCACCGTACACCCGACAAGCTCATGCAGTACGCGCGGGAAGCGCGCGGCCGCGGAATTCGAGTCATCATCGCTGGAGCCGGTGGCGCAGCACACCTACCGGGCATGCTCGCGTCGATGACGCCGCTACCTGTCGTCGGCGTGCCGGTGCCGCTCGCATACCTCGACGGGATGGACTCGCTGCTGTCGATCGTGCAGATGCCGGCAGGCATCCCCGTTGCGACAGTGTCAATCGGTGGCGCGCGCAACGCGGGTATTCTTGCGGCCCGTATTCTCGGCGCATCGGATGCCGCGATTGCAGACCGCATCGAGGAGTACGCGAAGACTCTCGAGGCTCAGGTTGCTGAGAAGAACGAACGGCTGAAGGACTCCCTGTGACCCTGGCCGCGCCGCGCGCGACGAGTAGGTCCCGGCATCCGGTGATCGAGACTCGTCCGCTGCGCAACCCGGATGCCGCCGACCCGGCATTCATGGCGAGGCGTGGCTGGTGGCTGGTCGCGATGAATGTTCTCGTGCCTGGTTCCGCTCAGACTCTCGCTGGCGGAAATCGCAAGCTCGGCCGCATCGGTCTGATCGCGACGCTGATCAGCTGGTTTCTGGTCGTACTTACCGTCGTCGCAGCAGTGTTTTGGCGCTCCGCCCTCATCACCATCGCCATGAACTGGTTCGTTCTGACCGCGCTTCAGGTGCTCCTGATCGCCTATGCACTGCTGTGGGTCGTGCTCACCATCGACACCGTGCGCCTCGCCCGGCTGGTGAAAGTGTCACCAATCTCACGTCTTGCGATCCCTGTAGTGGCGCTGATACTGCTCGGACTTCTCAGCGGAGGTGCGGGCTATGCCGCATCCGTTGCGGGGGCCAGCCGAGGCGTGATCAATGACATCTTCGGGCAGAGCGGCCCCAGCGTGGAGCCGAGCGATGGCTACTACAACATCCTCCTGCTGGGAGCCGACAGCGGCGATGGCCGCGATTCCATGCGCTTCGACAGTCTCTCGGTCGTCTCGGTCAACGCCACCACCGGTGCGGTCACGATCGTCGGCATTCCGCGCGAGCTTCCGCACGCGCCATTCAGCGACGGCAGCCCCATGCAGGCGCTGTATCCCGATGGTTTCCAAGGACAGGCATCTTCTACCTGTGGGTGGAACGGTTGGATGAACCACATCCGCTATGCGGCTGAGGTCTGCCGTGATGACGAGGGATCAGAGCTGTACCCGGACGCGGCGTCGCACGGATCGTCACCCGGAATCGAGGCGACTAAGGACGCCGCAGAGGGAATCCTCGGCATTGAGATTCCGTACTACATCTTCATCGATATGAACGGTTTCGCCGCCATGATCGATGCTCTCGGCGGCGTCGACATCAACGTCACAGAGCGTCTGCCGAAGGGTGGACCGCCCGAGGGGTGGACAGGCACCGACGTCAACGAATGGGCGATCGGCTGGATCGAGCCGGGTCAGCAGCACATGAACGGTGACACAGCGCAGTGGTATGCCCGCTCGCGGTATACGACCAGCGACTGGGACCGGATGGAGCGTCAGCGTGAGTTGCAGGTCGCGATCCTGGATCAGTTCACGCCGCAGAACGTGCTGACGCGCTTCAACGACGTTGCGGCAGCCGGCACAGTGCTGATCGATACAGATCTGCCAAAAGACAAGCTCTCGGAGTTTTTAGAGCTAATGGTGAAAGCGAAGGAACAGGAAGTCACGCCGATCGAGCTCGTCCCGGAGAACGGCGTCGACGAGTTCGAACCGGACTACGTGCACATCCGCGACCTCGTCCAGCAGACGCTGCATCCGCCGACGGAGACGCCGACGCCTGAGCCGTGATGTAGCCGTTCCAGGACATGCCAATGGCCCACTGCTTGCCACCCCACGTCTGTGGCGGCGAACAGTGGGCCTTCCGGTATGCACCGGACGGCACCGAACGACGACAGTCGGAGGGGGAGGGACTGTCGCCGCCGGCGCGCGCTCACCGCCGAAGCGGCGAACGCGACCTAGGCGCGCTTGCGACGCGTAATTCCTGCTGCGATGAGCACCCCTCCTGCCGCGAGGGCGACAGCACCGCCCCCGAGTACCCACGGTGAGGCTCCGCCGCCGGTGAGGGCCAGCTCGAGTCCACCAGCGGTCAGCGGCAACTCCGTACCAGCGGGGGCGGACCCTGGGTCGTGGCCGCAACTCACCGCGGCATCATGACCCTGAGACACCGTGATCAACGCGCTGTAAGAGCGGCTGGCGGTGAATGCGAGCTCATAAGCTCCGGCGCCATCAGCGGGTGGACGGAACGAGAGCACCATCCCGCCCTCCGTGTTCGCGACGTTGCCCGAGTACGAGGCATTCGCTGCGTCCACACCAGAGACTCCGACCCCAACGTTCTCGTTGGGCTCGAAGTAGCCGGACCCGAACACGACAGTCGAGGCTTCGCAAGTGTCGACCACAGGCGAATCGACGGTGACCTTCGGAGGCGTGACGTACGGGTCGGACGCGAATGGCACGAACTCATTCGGTGCAGCAGAGGCAACAGCAGGTGCAACGAGCACGAGCGCGCCAGCGGTTAGGCTGATTACAGCCAGTTTTTTCAGCATGATTCTCCCCCAGAGAGATACACGCGGAATCACACCCGAACACACCCCTGCGTTCGACTGCGTGGACCCTTCCTGCCCCCACGGCAGGATATTAGAGCCCAATATTCCCCAGTGCTGATGACATTAGCCCATGACGGAGCCGTTTGTCACTATTCGCAGATGATTTCCGTACGGGGGATTTCTGGTGTGTCACTCAAGGGGGTGTGCTGCACTCTCGTGAGACGATCGCCGGCGCCGGTGCCATCGAAAGAGACGGTGATCGTGGAGGATTCGCCTGGGGCGAGTTCGACGTCGTGCTGCACCACGCTGCGGGTGCCGAGCATCGTGGTCTGTACGCTCTCAGATTCACCGTCCTGGTCTGCCGAGCGTACCGTCGCGCCTTCTGGGCCGTAGATGGCGATCAGCGTTCGCACCGAGCCTGCGTACACGCCGAAGATGCCGTTTCCGGTGACGTACAGCGGCAACGATTGCTCGGCATCGGCGGGGGCGTTGTTCGTCCAAGTCACGCGCACCTGCGTCGTAGGAACTCCCCGACAGACACCGACAGCCGTGCTGATCGACGCATCGGTGTAGTAGTCCATCTTGCCGCCCGTGGCATCGTTGAAGAGGACTCCGACATACGGTCCGCGAGGACCATCGACCGGAAGTGCGCCGCCGAGGCTCGAGGCAGCGAGCAGCTTCTCCTCCTCCGGATGCGCGCTCCAGATTCGGATCCTGTTCTCGTCCGCCGAAGCGGCGAACGCTCCGATCAGCTTCTGCGGTTCTCCGCTGCTCAGGGCTGCCGAGAACAGCGTGTTTGCGGCCTGGTTGAGCACAGCATCCTGTTCGATCGGGTCAGTGATCGTCGCATAGATCTCGGAGAGCAGGATGGGCACGATCGTCTCGGACGTCGCGGTGAACGGACCGAAGGAGATGTCTCCCGTAGCCCCAAGCAGATGTGAGGCCACGACGGCGTCGATCGCGACGACGCCGTCGACTTTCTCACCAAACTGGCCCTCCCAGCGCAGGGCGAGTGTCTCGCCCGCGTCTGTGAAGTCCGGGATGCTGGTGATGTTCTGCACGTGGCGTCCCGGGCCGTCCCCGAACAGCGCGATTGTCGATTTGCTCAGAGGCAGTGGCTCATCGAGCGGTGGAAAATCTCGCGTGGATGCCTGACGCTCGATGCTGATCGTACCGTTCTCTGCACGAAGCAGCGCGAGAGATCCGACGATACCGCCGCTGGAGCGGAGTTCGGCGTTGTTCTGCATCGCGACCACGTATGTTCGTGGGCCTTCGCCGCCGAGCATGGGCGGCAGCAGCACGGATGCACCGTGCAGTGCCCCCACGACGGTGGCGGCCTCGGTGACGACGTCGCGCATCTCGTACACGGCATCCGCCAGAGGGGGCAGCGTCGCGTCGGCGTTGATCTGCTGGGCCTGGGTGTCAGCGGCGCTGAGTGCCTCGCTGGCGGCGGCGAGAGGCGCTTCCACTGCGGCGAGGGGAGCGAGGTCAAGCGTGGAACCGGTGAAGCCGAAGCTCGCGAGGTCCATGTCGTTCGCGACCTTGAGCACTGGAGTCACGGCGTCCGCGGCGATGCTGTCGGCGATCTCTGCGACCTCGCGCACTGCGGTGAAATTCGCACCCAGCCACGGGACGAACTCGAAGCCGCGCCAGATGAGATCAGTGGTCAGACCGTGCGCTCTCGCAGCATGATCCGCGATGCGTGGCGCAATGCGCTCGGCTTTGTCGAGGTTGCCCTCAGCGATCGCGGCGCGCATCTGCGAGGCCGAGGTCTGAATGTTCTGCAACTCGCTGACCGCGCTAACTCCGCGGATCACGACCCACCCGGTGGCGAGCACCAGAAACGCCACCACTGCGCCGATGATCCATCGCACCCAGCGTCGTCTAACCGGAAGTCGACCGTCGCTCACCTCAGCATTCAAGCACGTGGGGCGTCTGTCACGAGTTTTTCATATGCCACCGTTACCCTTTGGGTATGGGTGCCCAGCTGCGCGTCGTTCTCGACCAGATCACGCAGATCGTCGACTCTGATCAGGCGGGCGCCGCCGTTGACCTTACGGCCGGGCTCATTGCGACCGCACCCACCGGATGCTCGGTTGAAGCGATCGTGCCCTCAGGACGAGGCGTAGATATTCCAGGCCTCGCCGGAGTGCGCTCGCTCGGGCTGGCTCGGCGTGAACTTGCCGCCTCCTGGCACTTGGGCATCGCTCCCGGTGTCGGTGGTGGACTCATCCATGCGCCTACGCTCATGGCGCCGTTGATCAAGCACGATCGTCTGCACGACGACGATCAGGTCGCGGTGACGGTATGGGACTTGAAAGCGTGGGAAGCACCGCAGACCCTGTCCAAGACGACTGTCGCATGGCAGCGAGGAATGCTGCGCCGTGCGGTCAAGCACGCGGATGTGGTCGTTGTCCCCTCGCACGCTATGGTCGATCGGATCGGCAGCCTCGCGAAGCTGGGCGACCGTGTGCGGGTAGTCGCTGGCGCCCCGCCCGAGGGGTTCGCTGTTCCTTCCGACGTCGCGTCACGCCGCACGACGCTGTCGCTGCCGGAGCGCTACCTAGTTCTCGCTGGCTCACCGGAAGAATTGGAACAGGGCTTCCGAGCGGCCGCTGCGGCAGATCTAGACGCGGTCGTGCTGGATGCTGCCGATGGCTCGGAACCCGCACTGGCAGAGCTTGCCTCGGCCGCCGGACTTCCGGAGCGTCGGGCGCACATCCGCGGCGCGCTGTCGCGGGAGGACCGCGCGGCTGTGCTGGGCGGAGCATCCGTATTCGTCGCCATGAGCGCGCTGTCGGCATGGCCGTGGCGGACGATGGAGGCGATGTCGCTCAGCGTTCCGATCGTCGCAGTCGACAGCGGTGTGCACCAGGATGCGATCGCCGAGGGCGGTGCCCTGGTATCGATCGACGAGCTTTCGGATGCTGTGGTCGATGCCGTCGGTACCGGCGCGAAGCGGCTCCGTGTGCTGGCAGGGGACAGATCGAGAGCCTTCTCGTGGGCAAGCTCCGCCGAGCGTGTCTGGTCGTTGCACGCCGACCTCTGACGCGACGTTTTTGTCGA
This sequence comes from Microbacterium sp. Y356, assembly GCF_059445355.1. Classification (NCBI taxonomy): domain Bacteria; kingdom Bacillati; phylum Actinomycetota; class Actinomycetes; order Micrococcales; family Microbacteriaceae; genus Microbacterium; species Microbacterium sp. Y356. The sequence continues at coordinate 480,352 of NZ_JCAIUE010000001.1, read as the reverse complement.
AAACCGTACGCTTTTGCGCGACAATCGGCCTCGGTATGCACCCAGGTCGTGTCGAACCCCAAAAATAGTACAACTTCAGTCACACTGGTCACATGTCTCGACGCGCCCCACGCTCTCGAAACGTGCTCCGGATTGCCCGATTCTTCACCGTCCTCGTCGCCGTCACCGCTGTGGTGGTTGGCATCGTGGCGCCGGTGGAGGTCGCCACGGCGTCCGCTTCGCAGAGCACGTCGGTCAGTCTCTCTCGCACGTCGGTTGACTCAGCGCAGCTGAGTATCGCCAAGACCTCGTTGGCCGGCTTCAAGCCGGGCAACCTGATCAGCGACGCCGTGTTCACGAACAAGAACACGATGACCGAGGCTCAAATTCAGAGCTTCTTCAACGGCAAGGTGTCGAAGTGTCGAGCGGGGTACACCTGCCTGAAGGACTTCAAGATCACTTCGGTGACGCGTCCTGCCGATGCATACTGCAAGGGGTACAAGGGCGCCTCGAATGAGAGCGCAGCCCGCATCATCTACCGCGTCGCACAAGCCTGCAGCATCAATCCGCAGGTGCTGATCGTCATGCTCCAGAAGGAGCAGGGCCTGGTCAATCACACGTGGCCGAGCCAGTGGCGCTATGACATCGCACTCGGTCAGGGATGCCCGGATACCGCCGCGTGTGATCCCAAGTACGTCGGTTTCTTCCACCAGATCTATGGCGCCGCCCGCCAGATGCAGACCTACATGGAAGGCAGATACTTCACCTGGTACGCACCAGGGAAGACCTGGAACCTTCGCTACCACCCGAACGCGTCGTGTGGGTCCTCACCGGTACACATGGCGAACAAGGCCACATCAGCGCTGTACTACTACACGCCATACCAGCCGAACGCGGCAGCCCTCGCCGCCGGATATGGCGAGGCGAAGAATGCGTGCTCCAGCTACGGAAACCGTAACTTCTACAACTACTTCACCGACTGGTTCGGTTCGACGCAGACCGGCAAACCGACGACGCCTGCGAAGCCGACGAGTTATCCAGTCTCGGGGGCAATTGCAACGGAGTGGAAGGCCCAGGGCGGCGCCACAGGGAGATTCGGTGCAGCGACAAGCGCTGCGGTGTCCGTCTCGGCCAATGGCGGCGGGTACGTGCAGCAATTCGCCAAAGGAACAATCTGGAAATCCGCGTCATCGTCTAAGGCGTATTCGATGGGTACCGGAAGCTATCGAGCGAACTATGTCGCCAGCGGCGGGGAGAAGGGAAAGTGGGGCTGGCCGACGGGGGCTGCTGTTTGTCATCTCGCTGCAGCCGGCTGCAAGATGCCCTTCCAAAAGGGCACCGGGTACTTCTCTGCGGCAACCGGATCCGTGCTCGTCCCGAAAAAGTTCGACGCCCTGTATGTGACGCTTGGCGCAGAATCCAGCCGGTTTGGTTACCCGATCAAGTCGGCCATCGCGGGGCCCAACAAAGGTTTCGAACAGGATTTTCAAGGGGGAGTGATCGCCTACTCGCCGGCGACGCGTCTGGTTCAGGTCAGCGGCGGATTCCTTAAGGCCTGGCGAGCGGAGGGCGGCGTCGCAAGCCGATTCGGCTACCCGACGACTGCGGTCCGGTCGATCTCAGCAAATGGCGGCGGAACGATCCAGCATTTCACCAAGGGGCAGCTGTGGAGCTCCGCGGCGGGAACATACGGCATGAGCAGCGGCGCATACCTCAGGAACTATCGAGCGGCCGGTGCCGAGAGCGGTGCGTGGGGTTGGCCGACGGGTAACGCCAAGTGTCGTTTGGCCGGAGGCGGTTGCGTGATGTCTTTCCAGAAGGGATCTGTGGCGTGGTCTGCGGGGACCGGTTCGGTGTTGATGAGCAAAAAAGCCGCCGCGGAATGGCAGCGATATGGCGGTGCGGGCCGGTTGGGGTATCCGGTTTCGGGTGCGAAGGCAGTGAGTCAGAACGGCGGTGGCCGGGTTCAGGCGTTCACCAGGGGCACGATGTTTGAGGCTGGAGGTGGCGCGTTCGGGATCGGATCTGGGGTGTTCCTTCGGAACTATCTGGCTGCAGGTGGCCCCCAGGGATCAGCGTGGGGCTGGCCAACGTCCACCGTGGATTGCACCCTGGCCGGAGGCGGTTGCGTGATGTCCTTCCAGAAGGGATCTGTGGCGTGGTCTGCGGGGACCGGTTCGGTGTTGATGAGCAAAAATGCAGCGGCTGAATGGCAGCGATACGGCGGTGCGGGCCGGTTGGGGTATCCGGTTTCGGGTGCGAAGGCAGTGAGTCAGAACGGCGGTGGCCGGGTTCAGGCGTTCACCAGGGGCACGATGTTTGAGGCTGGAGGTGGCGCGTTCGGGATCGGATCTGGGGTGTTCCTTCGGAACTATCTGGCTGCAGGTGGCCCCCAGGGATCAGCGTGGGGCTGGCCAACGTCCACCGTGGATTGCACCGTGGCCGGTGGCGGTTGTGTGATGAGCTTCCGGAAGGGGCTCGTCGCATACAGCGCGGGTACTGGTTCAAAGCTGATCCCGAATGGGCCGATCCTGGATGAATGGCGCCGCCGTGGGGCGCTGAAGAGCGAACTCGGGTATCCCGCTAGCGGGCTGCGGACATCCGGAACCTATATTTCGTTGACGTTCAAGAACGGCACACTCGTTTATGACTCCGCTACCAAGCAGTTCACGGTGAAGTAGGGCAGTTGCTGGAGTGCTTTCAGCTGGGTGACATAGGATAAAAGGGTTTGCGGCGATGACCGTCGTCGCTGCAGAGTGAGTGGGCCAGTGACTGATACCCGAGATCTTTTCGCCGCCGTCCCGCGCTCCGCATTCGATGTTCCAGGCAAGAGCCGCGGACTCATCGACGTGGTGCGCTGGCGGTACCTTCTACGACTCCTGGTTCACACCGGAGTGACAACCAGATACCGCAACTCGGTACTCGGTTGGACCTGGTCGTACGTGCGCCCTGCGGCGCAGTTCCTAGTCTTCTGGATCGTCCTGGGCATCTTCATGACGCTGGACAAGGGCATCCCGAACTATGCCATCTACCTGTTCTCCGGCATCGTCGTCATCAACCTGTTCTCCGAGGGATTCAAGAACGCGACCACATCGATCGTGGGCAACGCGCCGCTGGTGCGGAAGGTGTTCCTTCCGCGTCAGCTGTTCGCCATCTCATCGGTGATCGTCGCCTTCGTGCACTTCCTGCCGCAGGTCGGGCTCCTGCTGCTGATCTGTCTGCTCATGGGCTGGATCATGCACATCTCGATCCTCTCGGTGCTCGCGATCTTTGCGGCGATGATCATCGTGATGGTCTTCGCCCTCGGGCTTGGTCTCTTCTTCGGGGCGATCAACGTCCGCTTCCGTGACGCGGAGAACATCGTAGAGCTCCTCCTGCTCCTGGCGACCTGGGCCTCCCCGGTGCTCTACCCCTGGACAATGGTGAAGGATGCTGTCCAGGACTACGGCTTGCCGCATTGGCTTTTGGACCTCTACCTGCTAAACCCGATCACGCAGGGGGTTGAACTGTTCCACTACGCCTTCTGGCGTCCGGCATCTGAAGGCACAGCGTCAGCCGATCAGATGATGGTGCTGCCGCCTGACCTCGCCTGGAACACCCTCTGGACGTTCCTCATCGCCGTCGGCACTCTGCTCATCGGGCAGTTCGTGTTTCGTCGCCTCGAAGGAAGGTTCGCACAAGACCTATGAGCGAGCAGATTATGGCGAAGCCCAGCATCATCGTCGACGGTGTGCGCAAGACCTTCACCCTCAACCACGCCTTCTCCCTGAAGGACACAGTGGTGGCTTGGATTCGTCGGCAGAAGACGACCAGCACGTTCGAAGCTCTCAAGGGCATCGATCTCGTCATCGGCGAGGGCGAATCGGTGGCGATCCTTGGCTTGAACGGATCGGGCAAGTCGACGCTTCTCAAACTTATCTCCGGGGTCATGGAGCCCGATGCAGGTGAGGTACTCACTCGCGGCCGCGTGGCAGGCCTGATTGAGGTGGGGGCAGGATTCCATCCGGAGCTGTCCGGACGCGAGAACGTCTTTTTGAACGCCGCCATTCTGGGCATGAAGCAGCACGAGATCGAGGCGCGCTATGACGAGATCGTGGCGTTCAGCGAGATCGAGGAGTTCATCGATCAGGAGGTCAAGCACTATTCCTCCGGGATGTTCATGCGCCTCGCTTTCTCCGTCGCCATCCATGTCGAACTCGATGTCCTACTCGTCGACGAGATCCTCTCCGTCGGCGATGCGCCGTTCCGCGAGAAATGTCGCTTGAAGTTTGAGGAGCTTATCTCTCGGGGTAAGACTCTTGTCGTCGTCACCCACGACATGGAGATGGTGCGTGAGCTCTCTGTCCGAGGCGTGGTGATCAACAAGGGCAACGTCATCTACGACGGGGAGATCGAAGGCGCAATCAAACTGGTGGATAAGTGATTCTCGACTGGCTCACCGCGCTACCGGTCATCCTGGTCGCGGCCATTGTTGTCTTCGCCCCGGGGCTTTTGTCGTTGGCAGCGGCAGGAATGCGCGGTCTCGCACTGGTGGCGTTCGCCCCGGTGATGACCACAGCGGTCGCGTCCCTTGCCGCGATCGCCCTAGGCCTGCTGGGAATCGACTGGTCGGCGTGGAGTTTCGCGGTCGTGGTCGCGCTGACCAGCGTCGCGGCCTGGTGGGTGGGACGAGCGCTGCCCCTCGGTGGACGACAGCGGTGTGCCGCGCCGACATCGACCCGCTCGCTTCTCCCTACTGCGCTCGCGATCGGTGCGATCATCGGCTTCTGGCGGATCGCGTCCTATGTGTCTGATCCGTCCGCGATCTCGCAGACGAATGACGCCGTCTTCCACCTGAACGCGTTACGATTCATCCAGGAAACGGGCTCAGCGTCGTCGCTGGACATCAATTCCTTCATCGGCGGTGCGGGCTTCTACCCAGCCGCATGGCACGCACTCGCCTCGGTCATCGTTCTGGCCACCGGCGCGAGCATCCCGCTTGCGGTGAACGCTCTATCCATTGTCATCGCGGCACTTGTCTGGCCGGTCGGGCTGGCCTGGCTCGCACGCGCTGCGACCGGCTCGATCACGATTGCGTCCTACACGGCCGTACTGTCCGGCGCACTGCAGCTGTTCCCATTGCTGCTGTTGCAATGGGGCGTGCTGTACCCGAATGCGCTGTCGGTCGCTCTCATTCCGGCATCCCTCGCGCTTGTCCTGGCGCTTCCATCATGGTCGCACGCGGAGCGCCCCTGGCGATCCGCCATCCAAGCTGGACTTTTCACCGTGATTGCGCTGAGCGCAATCGCGTTCGCGCAACCGGCGTCAGCTCTCATCTTCGCTTTGCTCGGCATGATCTGGTTCAGCTGGTGGATACTCGCGCGCGGCACGCCGCCTGTCGTCATCCGTATCGCGAGCGTTGTCACGGGGTGGATCGTGCTCGCCGTCGTGTGGTTCATCTTCTCCGGCAGTACGAGTGGGTCACATTGGCCGCCATTCCGCAACAAGTTCGACGTGTGGCTCGATATCCTGTTCAACGGGCAGGTGAGAATTCCGTTCGCATGGGGCGTCAGCGTGCTGATGCTCATCGGGTTAGCGGTGGCGTTGCTGCGACCGCGGTGGCGGTGGATCACGATCGCCTGGGCCGCCCTCTCGGCGCTCTATGTACTCGGGGCAACCTTCAACACCCCCATCGTCCGCGACGGTATTCTCGGCGCCTGGTACGCAGATCCGTATCGGATTGCCGCACTTGCCCCGATCATCGTGATTCCGCTGGCAGCCATCGGCTTCGACACGCTCGTCCGCCTGGTCGCGGGACGCTGGCGGAGCAGGGGAGCGGCCGCCGAAGACAGCTATGGACCCACCTCGTTCATCGGACTCGCGATCATCACCGTGTTCACGTTGATCCTCGTTCTCGTCCGTCCTGTCGCGATGCCTGACTACGTCCTGAATGAGTTTGAGACGGAACCTCGCTACTTTGAATCGGACGTTAGCTACCTGAGCACCGATGAGCGTGAGCTGTTGGAATCGCTCGTCGACCTCGTCGATGACGGTGCCACCGTGATTGGCAATCCCAGCACCGGATCCGGATTCGGCTACATGCTCAGCGGGATCGATGTGTACCCGCGCACATGGTCTCCGCCTGCCACCGCGCAGTGGCAGCAGCTGGCTTCCGGAATGCGCAACGCCGCTTCCGACCCGACCGTCTGTGACGCGCTTGCGGCATACGGGAGCCCTGAGTATGTACTCGATTTTGGACTCGGCGAGGCGAACTCCGGGCGCTACGAGATGCCCGGAATGACCGACTTCGAAGGTCAGGACGGATTCGAGCTCGTGGCTGAGGTCGGCGACGCCTCGCTCTGGCGCATCACCGCTTGCGATTACTGACGTTCGGCGTCATCCCGCTCGACGGTCTCAGCTTCCATCAGCGCGATCTTGCGCGCGAGCACCGTCAATTGACGCTGCAGGACGGCATTGCGTCTGTACTGCGTGTAGACGAAGGCCAGGAAAACGATGACGAGTCCGTACAGGACCAGGTCGGTGCCTCGTCCTACGCCGATCAGTTTCGCGAGCCAGGTGAGCCACTGCGGGAACAGCACCGACAGCACTGCGACGACAACGAAGAGGCCCATCAGCAATCGACGGATCGCGAGATGGCTGTCCGCTCCGGTGCGGCGCATCATGAAAACCGCGAGCACAACGATTGCCGCGATGAGCAGGATCTGGATCCACATGATCACTTCACCACCAGGTCGACGAGGATGTTCACTGCATTCAGGACGCTCTGCCCCTTGGCTTTCGAATAGTCCGTGTAGAGAAGCTCTACCGGGTACTCCCGCCAGGGCAAGCCGGTTCGGCTCAACTGCAGCACGATCTCAGTCGCGTGCGCCATGCGATCCTGCTTCAGATTGATGTGTTCGGCGGCATCCCTGCGGATGACGCGCAGCCCGTTGTGCGCATCCGTCAGTTTCAGGCTGGTCGTCATGTTCGAGACCCAGACTGCGGTCTTCAGGACGATGCGCTTGACGACACCAGGTTTCGTGCGGTCATCGAGAAAACGCGAGCCGAAGATGATGGCGAGATCTTCTTGTCGGGCCACGGCGACCATGGACAACGCATCTTCGATCCGGTGCTGACCGTCCGCATCGAATGTGACGATGTATTCACACGACGCATCTCCCAGCGCAAAGGTGATGCCGGTCTGCAGAGACGCACCCTGGCCGAGATTGACCGGATGCTGGACGAGTGTCGCGCCGGCGCGACGTGCAACCTCTGCTGACCCATCCGATGAGCCGTCATCGACGCAAACCACATGCGTGAAGTGCGCCAGCAAGCTCTCGACGACATCACCGACGACTGATGCTTCGTTGTAGAGCGGAATGATGACCCAGGCATTCGGATCGGGCGAGGAAGGTGCCGGGTGGGGCGAAGACATGAAACCATTGTGTCAGGTGTCTGCTCCGGGCTAGCTCGGAAGTACAGCCGATCAGATCTGGAGACTCATGCGAGAACGACGCCGAACCGTGGCGATCATCACCCGGCTCTACCCGCCGGAAGTGACCGCCGCGAGTTTTCGTATGCGAGCGCTCGCGGATGCGCTGTCCACCGATCACGATGTGACGGTGCTTACGACGAAGCCGCCGGTAGCGGTCGCCGATGAGCCGAGCAAGGGCCGACTCTCCAGAGTGACGGTGCGAAGGGCGCCGGTGCTCCGCGATCGCAGTGGCGCGATCCGAGGCTACTTTCAGTACCTGTCCTTCGACATTCCGGCGTTCTTCCGCCTGCTCATGACGCGTACAGACGTAGTCGTCGCTGAGGCGCCGCCCACGACCGGACTCGTTTCACTGGTCGCGTCCGGGCTGAAGCGAAAGCCGCTGGTGTACTACCCGGGCGATGTCTGGACAGATGGCGTGATCGCCATGGGCGCATCGAAGCTGGTGATCGCTGTCATGCGGTGGTTGGAGTCACGTGTGCTTCGTAGATCTCGTGGAGTCCTCTCGGTTTCTCCTGAGGTGACCGAGCGACTCCTCGCCCTCGGCGCGGACCGCTCGCGGATCGTCGAGGTCGGCAACGGCATCGACACTCGAGTGTTCAACGTTGATGTGGAGCCTCAGCGTACTGAGCGTCCATACTTCGTGTACACCGGCACGATGTCGGAGTGGCAGGAGCCAGGCGTCTTCATCCGCGCTCTCGCGCAGCTCGATCTGAACGTCGACATCCGCTTCTTCGGCCAGGGTGCAGCCGAGGCGGAGCTTCGTGAACTGGCCACGGCGCTTGCTCCTGATCGGATACATTTCGGCGGCGTCGTCAGTCCCGATGAGTCGGCGAGGTGGATCCGCGGCGCGGTGGCCGCTCTGGTGAGCATCGTTCCCGGCATCGGTTACGACTTCGCTCGTCCGACGAAGACGTACGCTGCCGGCGCGTGCGGCACACCGGTGCTCTTCGCGGGTGCCACGACCGGCGCTCAGGTGGTGCGTGCCGGTGAGCTGGGAGAGTCCGTTGACTTCACTACAGAGCTCGTGTCATCTGCCATGGAACGACTCATCGAGCAGGCACAGTCTGGCCATACTGAACAGCTTCGCCGCAGACGTGCACAATGGGTCGACCAGAACTACTCGCTGGCGGCGGCCGGTGAGCGGGCGGCGGTCGCGGTGCGCGCCGTGGCCGAGGTCGCCGCCGGGGGAACCCTGAGAAGGAATCCACGCGCCCGACGATAGACTTGGTGACCGTCGAGCATCCGTGATGTGCGGTGTCGACACGAGGAGTGATCTGTGACCAACCCGTCCCGTGTGCGGATCGTCGACTCCGCTGACGTGTCTCCCGAGGCATCCATCGGGGACGGCTCATCGATCTGGCACCTTGCCCAGGTTCGTGAGGACGCTCAGCTCGGTGAGAACTGCATCGTCGGCCGCGGCGCATACGTCGGCACCGGCGTCATCATGGGCGACAACTGCAAAGTGCAGAACTATGCGCTTGTCTACGAGCCGGCTCGCCTCGGCGATGGTGTGTTCATCGGGCCCGCGGTTGTGCTGACCAATGACACATACCCGCGGGCGATCAACGCCGATGGGTCGCAGAAGAGCGCGCGCGATTGGGAGCCGGTCGGCGTCACGATTGACACCGGCGCGTCCATCGGTGCGCGCGCTACCTGTGTCGCCCCCGTGACAATCGGAGCATGGGCGACGGTTGCCGCAGGCGCTGTCGTCGTCAAAGACGTCCCGGCATACGCGCTGGTCGCCGGGGTCCCTGCGCGGCGGATCGGATGGGTCGGCGAGTCCGGCGTTCCACTGGTCCGTGGCGAGACAGAAGGCACGTGGGTGTGCCCGAGTACCGGAGCACGCTATTCGGAGAACGACGGAAAATTGAGCAAGGAGAGCGCGTGAGCGACTTCATTCCCCCCGCGAAGCCCATCATCGGCGACGACGAACGTGAAGCCGTAGACCGGGTGATGCGCAGCGGCATGGTGGCGCAGGGGCCCGAGGTCGCAGCCTTCGAGCAGGAGTTCTCCGCGCACTTCGTTCAGGGACGTCCGACTGTCGCCGTGAACTCCGGCACAGCGGGCCTCCACCTGGGTCTACTCGCCGCCGGCGTCGGCGCTGGCGACGAGGTCATCGTGCCGTCCTTCACGTTCGCCGCGACAGGAAACTCCGTGGCGCTCACTGGCGCGAAGCCCGTCTTCGTAGACATCGAGCCCGACACATTCACGCTCGATCCTGTCGCAGTCGCCGCAGCGATCACCCCGAAGACCAAAGGCATTCTCCCGGTGCACCTCTACGGGCACCCGGCGCGGATGCGAGAGTTGGAGGCGCTCGCCGCAACGCGGGGCATCGCCCTCTACGAAGACGCAGCCCAGGCACACGGCGCCGCACTCGACGGACGCCCGGTCGGCACGTTCGGCGATTTCGCGATGTTCAGCCTCTATCCCACGAAGAACATGACCAGTGGCGAGGGCGGTATGGTCTCCACGGCGACCGCGGAGATCGCCCGCCAGGTGAAGCTGTTGCGCAACCAGGGAATGGAACGCCAGTACGAGAACGAGATCATCGGGTTCAACGCCCGAATGACCGATATCCACGCTGCAATCGGACGAGTGCAGCTGACCAAGGTTGATGCCTGGACGAAGATCCGCCAGCAGAACGCCGCGTTCTTCGACGCGAACCTCCGCGGTGTCGTCATCCCGCCGGTCGCTGACGGGGCGGTGCACGTCTACCACCAGTACACGGTCCGCGTGCCCGAGGATCGGGACGGTTTCGTCGCGGCGCTCAAAGGCGAGCATAATGTGGGTGCGGGTGTCTATTACCCGATCCCGAATCATCGTCTGCCGTCGCTCGCGCCCTATGCCCCTGGCCTCGATCTACCGGAGACCGAGCGGGCCGCCAGCGAGGTCGTCTCGCTGCCTGTGCACCCTTCGCTCAGCCAGGACGACCTGGAGCGCATCGTCACCGCGGTGAACATCGTTGCCGGAGCGGGCTCCTGATGGCCACGCTGAGGGCGGGACTGCTCGGCGTCGGGATGATGGGACGCCACCACGCGCGCGTGCTGCGCGAGGTGGAGGGCATCGACCTCGTGGCGATCGCCGACCCTGGCGGCGACCCGCATGGAGTTGCCGGAGATCTGCCGGTCCTTCCGGACATTGAGGCGTTGATCGCTACCGGCATCGACATCGCCGTCGTCGCCGTGCCGACGCGTTTCCACGAGGATGCTGCGTTGAAGCTCGCGGTCGCAGGTGTGCACACCCTGGTGGAGAAGCCGATCGCCGACACCGTCGCGGCCGGACAGCGCATGGTCGACGCCTTCGCCGAGGCGGGCCTGGTCGGCGCGGTGGGGCACATCGAGCGCTTCAACCCTGCGCTGCAGGAATTGCGCCGGCGGATCACCGCTGGCGACCTCGGTGCGGTTTACCAGGTCGTCACCCGACGCCAGGGACCATTCCCATCGCGGATTGCCGATGTCGGCGTCGCCAAGGACCTCGCCTCGCACGATGTGGATCTCACCGCCTGGGTGGTGCAGAGCGACTACGAGCGCATCTTCGCGCAGACCGCGTTCAAGAGCGGGCGTGAGTACGAGGACATGATCACGATTACTGGGCGCACAGCATCCGGGGTCATCGTGAACAACATCGTGAACTGGCTGAGCCCCATGAAGGAGCGCCTCACCGTCGTGACGGGGGAGAAGGGCGCCTTCGTCGCCGATACTTCCACAGGAGATCTCACCTTCTACGCCAACGGCACCATTCCGCTGGAATGGGAGTCGGTATCGAGTTTCCGCGGCGTTTCCGAGGGCGATGTGACCCGCTACGCCTTCGCCAAGCGTGAGCCGTTGCGCGTCGAGCACGAGGCCTTCCGGGACGCTGTGCTCGGTCAACAGACGGATGTCGTCACCATGGAGCAGGGGTTGCGTGCACTGACGGTCATCGAGGCGGCACTCGACTCGGCGAGGACGGGCGAGTCGGTCACGCTGTGACGCGTATTCCTATGACGGATGTGAAGGCGACTCAGATGGGCACCGTACTCGTGCTGTCGTATTCCGACATCGCGACCGACCCGCGGGTTCGTCGCGAAATCGACTGGCTGAATGAGGCAGGCTGGGTTGTCGACACGCTCGGTCTCGGCGAACACCCGACTTCTGTCGTTCGGGATCACTTCACTCTGACAGCGCCGAAATCCTGGACTACGGGAAAACTGGGAACGTTGCTGTCTCACGTTCTCTTGCCTGCGCGTTGGCGTTTTCGCACCCTGTTGACCAACAGGGTGCCTCTGAAATTGCGTGAACGGATCCGAAGCGGACACTACGAGCTCATTGTCTTCAACGAATATGAGTTCGCGCCCTGGGTTGATGATCCTCGTGAGTTTGGCGCACAGGCGTTGCGCGGAATGCGCCATCTCGACCTGCACGAGTTCCGCAACCCGAACGTTCGTCGACGCACCCTCGGTGGCAGGCTGACTGGAGCCCACTACCGCTGGGTTCGTAAGCATCTCGGATCGCAAAGGTTCACCAGTCGTACCGTGGTGAACACGCCGATCGGCCAGCTGTATTCGGATGAGTTCGGATTCCCAGTTCCGGCAGAGGTGCGCAATGCGCCCCCCTTCGTCCCCGGGTTGGAGCCGAGCCTGGTGGACCCGGCGAATATCCGGCTGCTCTTTCATGGCCTCCCCAGCTGGCGGCGTGGATTCGTCGAGATCCTTGCGGCACTGGAGGACCTGCCCGAGCATTTCTCGATGACGTTCATGCTGATGCCGAATCCCGCAGTGCATGCGCGATTGAAAGAGGCGATCGCCACGCACCCCGCACGTGATCGGATTCACATCGTTCCGCCCGCGCCGATGCGCGAGATCGCGGAGCACATCAACGAGTACGACGTCGAGATCATCTTCTACAAGCCGCACGAGCCCAACCTGCAGTTCGCGATGCCGAACAAGTTCTTCGAGGCCGCGCAGGGGCGCCTGGCGGTGGTCGTCGGTGAGACCCCAACCATGGCGCCAATCGTCCGTGAATACGGGCATGGCGTCGTCGTTCCCGAGTTCACCGCGGAGTCCCTTCGAGTGACACTTGCCGCGCTCGCCGTTGAGCAAGTGCAGCAGATGAAAGCGAACGCGGCTGTTGTCGCCGAGACGATCACATCGGCTTCCGAGGGGGTTTCGTTCTTGAACGCGATTTCGACTGCCCGATCGAGTGAGGTGTCCTCGTGAAGGCGCAGTGGGGGCTGTATCGGGAGGTGCTTCAGGTCCTCCCACGAAGTGCGACCAAGTTCCTGACCTTCTACGCCTCCGTTATGGGGGCACTAGCGCTGATGGACGGGCTAGCACTCGGGCTGCTGGCCGTCGTGATTGCTCCGTTGGTGAGCAACTCGCCGATCGACCTGCCGATCGTTGGACGACTCGACGGCGCCCAAGTGCTGATCCCCCTCGTGATCGTGTGTGTGCTCATCGTGCTTAAAGGCGTCTTTGCGCTCACCCTGCAGTGGTTCGCGACGAGACGATTCGCACGATACGAACTCGCGCTGGGTGCGCGAGTCTTTGACGGCTATATTCGGGCACCCTGGGTGGATCGACTTCGGCGCAACTCCTCCGACCTCGTCCGCATCAGCGATAGCAGCGTGAGCACAACGATCTCTGGATTCTTGTTACCCGGCGCATCATTGATCGGTGAGCTTATGAGCTTCGTGTCGCTGATTCTGGTGCTGGCGATCGCTCAGCCCCTCGTCGGCGTCGTGACTCTGGTCTACCTCGGACTCATCGCCATGGTCCTGCAATTGCAGATATCTCGTCGCTCTCGGCAGGCCGGGCTCGTCGCGTTGCGATATTCGCTGCGTTCCTCTCGACTCATCACCGAGATGATTGGCGCTCTGAAAGAAGTGACGCTGCGCGGAAGCGCTGCCGAGGTCGCCGGTGTCGTCCAGGAGAACCGTTCGCACGCCACGCGTGCGCGCGCCAACTCCCAATTTCTCGCGCAGATCCCGCGATATGTGCTCGACGTTGCGCTCATCGGCGGCATTGTTCTAGTGGGCGCAGTCGGCTTCCTGACCGCGGGGGACGTCCAGGGAGCGATGGGATCCATTGCCCTGTTCGGACTCGCAGGCTTCCGACTCGCGCCCGCGTTGGTGCGCTTCCAAGGCGTGCTGCAGCAGCTCAACGTGAGTGGCCCCCACGCACGTGCAGTGCTCGACGAGGTTCGTCTTTCGGAGCAATATATGGAGGTGGCGAGTATTGGCGATGTCGGCAGTCTCCCTCCAGAGGCACGCCACCTTGAGTTGCGAGATGTGAGTTTCCGGTATGCGCCCGATACTGCGGATGCTGTGCGTGGAGTCACGCTAGACATCCCGTTCGGATCCCAGGTCGCGTTCGTCGGTGCCTCCGGTGCAGGAAAGTCGACGATGATCGACTTGCTTCTCGGCCTGATTGAACCGACATCGGGTGCGATTACCGTAGACGATGTGCCTTTGGGCACCGTTCTGAATGCCTGGCGCGCTCAGGTTTCCTATGTGCCGCAGGAGGTGTCGCTCTTCGACGCAACGGTCGCGCAGAACGTCGCGCTGAGCTGGCGGCCCGATTTTGACCGAGATCGCGTGATCGCAGCCTTGGGACAGGCGCAGCTATTGCCACTGATCGAGGCCCGTGCAGGCGGAATCGACGGAAAAATCGGCGAACGCGGTCTCGCTCTCTCGGGCGGGCAACGACAACGGCTCGGCATCGCGCGAGCGTTGTATACCGATCCCCATGTGCTTGTCATGGACGAGGCAACGAGCGCACTTGATACCGCGACGGAGGCATCCGTGACGAAGGCGATTGAGGATTTGCGGGGGAGTGTTACAACGATCACCGTTGCCCATCGGCTTTCGACGATCCGCAATGCCGATGTGATCTTCTTCATGCGTGATGGCGAGGTCGTCGCGGCCGGAACGTTCGAGCAAGTTGTGGCGGCAGAGCCGGACTTCGCACTTCAGGCCGCGCTGGCGGGCCTGGTCGATCCCGACGCAGCGTGATTAGTCTGCGGGTTAACTGCGACCGAGCGCTGCGACTGCATCCGCCCAGGTCGGTAGCTGGTGCTCTGCTGACAGCTCGGACGCAGCTCGATTTGAGGCATCCTTCCACTGGGTGACCTGCTCCACGGTCAGTGAATCCAGAACGCGAGTGATGTCTTCGACGCTGAATCCATCGGTGACTGCTCCCAGATCGTGTGCGGTCACCAGGGAGGCCATTCCCGGCGTGGGGCCGACAACGACGCCGAGCCTCGCTTGGACAAAGTCGAAGAACTTGTTCGGCAGCGCAAGTGCCTGATTGGTCACAGTCGGGGGCAGGAGATGAAGTCCGACGTCGTGCTCACGTAAATGGTCTAGGAGTTCGGTCGACGGCACCGCCGGCTCGACACGTACGCGCTCGCCGAGTTCCTCGGCCAGACGACCGAGTTCCGCCAGGTAGGCAGGTGAACTCGACGTGAGGTAAAGCGTGAAGACGAGGTCCGTCGTTGTTGAAGCAGCAGCTTGCATCATCAGCTCGATCTTGCGCCCAGGCATCGCGCCGCCCGCATGAACGAGGCGTAATGGCGCATGGACCGGCGACGGCTGCAATGATCGATACGACGGCGCATTTGTGACGATTCCCAGGTCCATGTTGAAACCGGAATATGCGTCCAGAACACCCTGACCGACCGTGGTTGCCGAGGCCGCCTTCGTTGCATACGTGCGGATCAGCCATTCCAGGTACGGCTTGCGCAACCGCACCCAGCGCGGATTGTCGTCATGGAGTCCTGGGTAGAACTCGTGCAGATCGGCATGCACACTGGATGCCGGCGCGAGGAACAGAGCGAGGGGAACGGCCTCGATGTCGTTCGCGATGACGCGGTCGAATGAGGTGTTTCGCAGCAGCCGACGAGCAGCACGAACGGTCGGATCCGTCCAGTACAGAAGTCGGTACCAGTGCAGGCGCAGCAGCGCGGCTTCGATGTAAAATCGGCGTTTGCGTGCAGCGCCGGAGACGGGCGGCACCGGTATCGTCACATGGTCTGCTGTACCGGGAACGGCAGGTCCGTGGGCTGCGGATGTCACCTGGTAAAGGGACGAAAACAAGTCGATCTGCCTGCGCACGCGTGCGTCTTGCGCAAGCCCGGAAAACGACACAATCAGCAAAGAGTCCACGTCCTCATCCTTTCATTGGCGATGGCCTTCCTCGGACAAGATCTACAGGAGACGATGCGCGGTCGCCGGAACGGCAAGTGAGGCGGCTTCTGGAGACCGGTACGATGGACAGTATGCCCGCCCGAGCTATTCGCCCGGTGATGATTTTTCATGTGCCGTTCCGATTGAACCCTGATGCGACCAGCGCAAGTGGCATCCGACCGATGCGAATGCGTCGCGCTTTCGAAGACCTCGGATACGAGGTCTGGGAAGTTTCTGGCGCTCATCCACAGCGCCGCGCGCAAATGCGGGCGATCAGGAAGCGCATCGCTGCCGGAAAACCGGTCGAGTTTGTCTATTCTGAGGCCGCCACAACGCCCACCGGTCTCGGTGAGAAAGTTACGCCGGCAACGAGCCTGACGCGAGACATCGGGTTCCTGCGGTTCTGTCGTCGACGCGGCATTCCAGTCGGGCTCTTCTACCGCGATATCTATTGGCAGAACGACGAGTATGTCGAACGTATTGGCCGCTTTTATGCGACGATCCTGCGCTGGCGCTACCACGCAGATTTGCGCGGCTATCGAAGCGCCGTTGACCGAATCTTCGTCCCGTCGATGCGGATGGCCGCAGTCATGCCGCACACCGACGTGGAAAAGTGCATCGCGCTACCGCCAGCATCAGACATCGTGGAGACGCCGCCGGTGGCCGATCCCGCAACGATGTTCTATGTGGGCGCACTGGGCCACTATTATCAACTTCACGAAGCGGTTCAGGCGTTTGAATCCGTCGAGGGCGCGGTGTTCACCCTCTGTACGAGCGCGACGCTGTGGGCTGCCGAGAAGGGGGAATACGAGAGCCTGTTGACCTCCGGCGCGACACGCATTGTGCATGCCAGCGGCAAAGAACTCGAACCCTTCTACGCAGAATCTGCTCTTGGGTGTCTTTTCATGGCACCGATCCCGTACCGCGAGTTCGCGGCCCCGATGAAGTTGTACGAGTATCTCGGCCATGGTCGGCCGATCATCGCAACGCAGGGAACGCTTGCGGCGCAGTTCGTCGAGCAGAACGATATCGGGTGGGTGCTGCCATACTCCGCTGAGGCGCTTCGGGATCTCCTTGAGCAGCTACGCGCGCATCCAGAGCAGTACTACGACAAAGCAGAGCGTGCTCGGCGTGTGCGAAACGACCACACTTGGTCGGCGCGCGCAGCACAGGCAGCAGCCGCTTTGACGCAATAGGCTTCCGCGCCGCGGCAGCTGTGCCTCGTATTAGCGTTGCTTCCTGATCGTGTCCGCCTCTGCATACGCGGCGAGGTAACCGGCGCGGACCGACGCAGGGCTGAAGGCGTCGCCGAGAGATTCGGCGATGGTCATTGGGGAACGAGTACCGCGCGTCTGCCAGACGTCGAGTATCGCCGCGGCGTAGGCGCTGGGCGTCCGTTCCTCGACGAGCCTCCCGTTCTGAGCGGTGATGTAGTCCCGTTGTCCGCCATTGGCGCCGATGACGACGGGGCGTCCGTGTGTGATCGCCTCCAACGCCGCGAGGCAGAGCGTTTCCCCGCGGGTGGGCAGGATAAAGACATCCGCGCCTTCGAGCGCTGCGCGAACACCGGCCGCGTCCCGCACCCCGGTAAATTCGATTCCATCTTCGGACGCTGACTCTGAGACGAGCGACGAGCGCAGAGTGCCGTCACCGACCCAGGTGAGGTCTACCGAGACGCCTTGCCTGCGAAGCTGCCGTGTCGTCTCGAGTGCAAGGAATGGGTCTTTGCCTTCGACGAGGTTGCCCACAGCGACAAGCTTGATGTGTTTCGGGTCTCCGGGCGGGGCGATGAGCCCCGTCGAAGGCGGTACGACCGAGGGCACAATGCGTACCGGGCCCTCTCGGTGAGTGAGAACCTTCTCCGCGAGATAACTACTCACCGTCGTCACGACATCCGGACGTTTGAGTAGCGGTCCACTGACGGTAACGACGGCGCGCCCGCGTGGGGTGAGGGATGCCGGGTCACCGATCCCGGACCAGTGCTCGGAGTGCACCCACGGTTTTGCGACGCGTAGCCCCGCGAGGGGGAGCAATGCCTGGAACGCCTGCGTGTGCACGACATCCGCGCCCGCGATGAGAGGTCTCAAGCGCCGGCGAACTGCCAGCAGATCGGTGATGGAGCGGCGCCCCCATGGGAGTCGCTCCACGGTGACCCCTCCTCGTTGCGTGACATGGAGGTCGGCGTCGGTGATCAATGCCGGGTCTGCCAGGTGGACGACGTGCACCTCATGCGACTCGGCGATGAGCGCGGCGTCTCGATCTACGAAGATGCCTGCGATCGGGTTCACCGACGTCGGGAACCAGGGAGTCACGAAGAGGATGCGCACCGGGCTACGGTATCAACCCCTGCCCGAGTCTCGGTCCAGATATCGTGCTCGGGCAATTGATGGTCGAGACGGCGCGCCCTACGCCCGGTCAAGGCGGCGCGGACCGCGCGTTCGAGGATGCTGTGCATGCGATCAATCCGAACGTCGCGGTTCATTGGTACGCGGGTTCTGGACGGGTCAGCACCACGCCGATCTGCTAACTCGACGGACGAAGGCATCACCTCGCCGTAGACTTGGGTTCCGTGAAGATCGTTAGTGTCGTCGGTGCCCGCCCGCAGTTCGTGAAACTCGCTCCCATCCACTATGCGGCGAAGGATGCAGGCGTCGAGCACGTGATCGTGCACACCGGGCAGCACTACGATCCGATGCTCTCCGATGTCTTCTTCGAGGACCTCGGCATCGGCGTACCGGACGTCCACCTGGGCGTCGGTAGCGGCTCGCACGGTGTGCAGACCGGAGCCATGCTCGCAGCCCTCGATGCTGTGTTCGACGAACATCGTCCGGACTGGGTGCTGGTCTACGGTGACACCAACTCCACGGTCGCCGCGGCGCTGAGCGCGGTGAAAATGCACATCCCGGTCGCTCACCTTGAAGCAGGACTGCGCAGTTTCAATCGGCGGATGCCAGAGGAACACAACCGTGTGATGACCGATCACGCGGCCGACCTCCTGCTCGCTCCGACGCAGGTCGCCGTCGATCACCTCGCCAACGAGGGGCTAGCAGCGCGCACCGTACTCGTTGGCGATGTGATGACCGACGTCCTCCTTCAAGTGAGGGACGAGCTCGCCGGGCGCCCCTCAGCCCTTCTTGACGAACTCGGGCTCACCGCGGGTGGGTATTACCTGGCCACCATCCATCGTGCTGAAAACACCGATGATCCCGCTCGGCTGGCCGAGGTTGCCGCGGGCCTTGCCGCGCTCGACAAGCCGGTCATCCTGCTCGCGCACCCGCGCGTCGTCGCAAAGGCGGCCTCGCACGGAATCAACCTCACGCAGGGATCCCTTATCGCGCATGCGCCGCTGGCGTACGCGGATCTGATCGCTGCCGCACTATCCAGCGCCGGCGTTGTCACCGACTCGGGCGGACTACAGAAGGAAGCCTTCCTGCTGCGCGTGCCGTGCACGACTGTGCGCACCGAAACGGAATGGGTCGAGACGATCGAGCTCGGCTGGAACGTACTTGCGGACACCGCCGAGGAGATCGCACACGGGGTTACCCGTGCGCGACCGGCCGACACGGATGCGGCTCCCTATGGTGACGGCCAAGCTGCGGGTCGAGTCGTCGCCGAGCTTCTCCGAGTGGCGGGCAAAGTCGGGAACGCGTGACGCAGCCAGGCGGAGATGTACGAAGCCGACGAGGGTTCCGCAGCGACATCCAGGGACTACGTGCCGTTGCAGTCGGTCTCGTCCTCATCTATCACGCTGGAATACCGTTCATCACCGGCGGATACGTCGGCGTGGACGTATTCTTCGTCATCTCGGGTTTCCTCATCTCCAGCCACCTCCTCGAGTCGCTTGAGCGGGATGGCCAAATCAACTTCGCCGACTTCTATGCGCGGCGCATTCGACGCATCCTGCCCGCTTCGCTCGTCGTTGCCGTTCTGACAGCGATCGCGGCCATCGCGTTTTACCCTCCGTTGGGGTTGGAGCGCATTCTTCGGGATGGCCTCGCGACGATTCTGTATGTGCCGAACATTTGGTTCGCGATCCAGAACACAGACTACTTGGCTGATCATTCACCCTCGCCCTATCAGCACTACTGGTCGTTGGGTGTGGAGGAGCAGTTCTATCTGCTCTGGCCTCTCGTTCTGTTTTTGCTATTCCTCCTCGTGCGTCGACGTCGCTTGCTCGTCATCGCGGGGATTTCGGTGCTCGCTCTCGCCAGCTTGACGGCGGGTGTGATGCTCACACCTCTCAACCAGCCGGCCGCGTTCTTCCAGCTCCCGACACGCGCGTGGGAGCTGCTCGCTGGAGCGCTCGTTGGCGCGCTTCTGCTGCATCGTTCCCTCCGGATCCCCGCCTGGTTCGGTGCGATAGGTGGCTGGCTGGGTATCGCACTGATCCTCTTTGCGGCGTTCTTCTTCGACGATCAGACTGCATTCCCCGGCACCGCCGCGATCGTGCCGACACTCGGTACCGCACTGGTGATTCTCTTCGGAGCGGCGTCCCCACGCGGTGGGCCCACCTGGCTGCTATCGATTCGGCCGATGCAGTTCATCGGACTCATTTCCTACTCGCTGTATCTGGTGCACTGGCCCTTGCTCGTCGTGACGCAGGCGGCGGTGGGGGAGCAGAATCCGTTGCGGTTCGTTGTGCGTGTGCTGCTGGGGATCATCATCGCGGTGCCGTTGGCGTGGTTGCTGTTCCGATTCGTTGAGACGCCGATGCGTGCGCCACGCGCCCTCACTCGTCGACGTCCGCGCGTGACATTGCTGGCAACGCTCGGGGTGACAGTGCTGCTGTCCGGGGCGCTCGTCGGGGCAGCGCAGTGGGCATCGGTTCGCGACGTCGGCACGGGCGGTGTTGTCGCCGAAGCTCCCGAATTCCCGGTGTCACCGCCGCACGCAACCGGTTTCGTGCCGAGGAATATGACGCCGTCATTGGCGGATGCAGCGAGCGATCTCCCGTCCGTATATGCGGATGGATGCCATCACGACGTGAACGAGGAGAGCGTGCAGGACTGCGTGTACGGCAATGTCGATGGCGCGTCCACGATCGCTGTGTTCGGAGACTCCCACTCTGCCCAGTGGCTTCCTGCAATACAGGATTTCGCGGAACTTGATGGTGATGCCGGGATTCGGGTTTTCACTAAATCGTCGTGCCCCGCTGTCTCGGCGACTGTGCTCGACAAAGACGTGCCCTACGTTTCGTGTGACCGCTGGCGAGAAGCCGTGTTCGAACAACTTGAGGGCGATCCGCCCGACGTCGTCGTAATTTCTAGCTTCGCGTACTATGACCTCGCTGAGGCCTCGGATCAAACGCCGGCTTCTGATCTCTGGGATGCGCGGTTGAGCGCGAGCGTCGAGCGACTCCGGGCCGCGGGATCTGAGGTGCTGGTCATCGCCGACACCCCTCGTTTCGGCGTGACGCCTTCCACCTGCGTCTCGGCAAACGTTATGGATGTCACGTCATGTGCCGGTGTACGCGCAGAAGTTCTTGACGCGGCGGCGAGCGCTCGTGAAAGCGTTGCGGTCGAAAGCGCCGACGGGCGCTATGTGGATATGTCCGACTACATCTGCGAAGAGGATACGTGCCCCGTCATCGTCGACAATCTCCTGGTCTACCGCGACGTCAATCACCTGACGACGGCATTCGTCTCCTATCTCGCTCCGGCGCTCACTGATCCGCTGAAAACGCTTCTGGAACGGTCGGAGTGATGCGACACTGCGACCACGCCCAGCCGCACCCACCTAAACTAGGACCCATGCGCATTGCTGTTGTTGCCCTAGGCAAAATCGGGCTTCCCCTCGCCGTCCAGTTCGCCTCCTCGGGTCATGACGTGATCGGCGTCGATGTCAACCAGAGGGCTGTCGACACCATCAACGCGGGCCTCGAGCCCTTCCCGGGCGAGGCCCACCTGCAGGAGAAGCTGGCCGAGCTCATTCCCGCGGGCAAGCTACGCGCGACGTCCGACTACGCCGAGGCGATCCCCGGTGCCGACGTCGTTGTGCTCGTCGCCCCGGTGTTCGTCGACGACGAGACGTGGGAGCCCGATTTCAAGTACATGGATGCTGCGACAGCCTCGCTGGCCGAGCACCTGACACCCGGCACCCTGGTCTCCTACGAGACGACCTTGCCCGTCGGCACCACCCGCAACCGCTGGAAGCCGATGATCGAATCCGGCTCCGGGCTCACCGAGGGTGTCGACTTCCACCTCGCATACTCACCGGAACGCGTTCTCACCGGTCGTGTGTTCGCGGATCTGCGCAAGTATCCCAAGCTCATCGGCGCACTGTCGGATGAGGGCAATCGTCTTGCACGCGAGTTCTACGAAGCCGTGTTGCAGTTTGACGAGCGCCCCGACCTGCCTCGGCCGAACGGTGTCTGGGATCTCGGCACCACTGAAGCTTCCGAAATGGCGAAGCTCGCCGAGACCACCTACCGTGACGTCAATATTGGCCTCGCGAACCAGTTCGGTCTGTTCGCCGCAGCCAACGGAATTGACGTCTACAAAGTCATCGAGGCGTGCAACTCGCAGCCCTACAGCCATATCCATCGTCCAGGCATCGCCGTTGGCGGTCACTGCATCCCGGTGTACCCGCGGCTGTACCTGTCGACCGATCCCGGTGCTGACATCGTCCGCGTCGCCCGCCAGCTGAACGCCTCGATGCCTGAACGCCTGGTCGCACAGGCTGCTGGCATCCTCGGCGACCTTGCCGGTCAGCGTGCCGTCGTCCTTGGCGCTGCATACCGCGGGGGAGTGAAGGAGACCGCCTTCTCTGGCGTCTTCCCGACCGTCAAGGCGCTGAAGGATCGCGGAGCCGACGTTGTCGTGCACGACCCGCTCTATACCGATGAAGAACTTCGTGGCCTGGGTCTTGAGCCCTATGCGCTCGGCGGCAACGTCGACCTTGCAGTGCTGCAGACCGATCACGCCGACTACCGCACGCTGGGTCCCGCGCAGTTGCCCGGCGTGAAGCTGCTCGTCGACGGTCGCGCTACGACGGATGCTGCTCTTTGGGCCGGCACGCCGCGCATCGTCGTCGGCACAGCTGCCTGACATCGGGTTTGAACCGACGAAACCCCGCCGCGAATCGCGGCGGGGTTTCGTGCGTGTCGCGCGGGTTCAGACTTCGAGGTAGGCGGCCAGTGCTTCTGCACCGTCGCGGGGGACGAACCCTGTAGCGGTGATCTTCGTCAAACCCAACACGCTGTTCAGCGGGCGCGGAGAGACCGGGGAGGTCGCGTTCGCGAAGTACTCCGCGGTGGTGACGTCACTGACGCGTGCGGGCTCGCTGCCGGTGAGGCGGAACACCTCGCGGGCGATGTCTGCCCAGGAAAGCACCGCGCCGCTGCTGGTGACGTTGTACGTGCCGTACGCGGCATCCACATTGAGTAGATGCTGGATCGCGGCGGCGATGTCTTCAGTGAACGACAGCCGCCCGATCTGGTCGCTGACGACGCTCGGATCGATGCCGCGTTCGGCAAGAGAAGCCATCGTGCGAACGAAGTTCTTGCCTTCGCCGATCACCCAGGAGGTGCGCACGATGTAGTGGCGTGCGGCGGTCTGGGCGGCGAGATCGCCTGCCGCTTTGGACTGTCCGTAGACGCCCAGCGGGCTGAACGCGGCGTCCTCCGTGTACGGCTCCGAGGAGGAACCGTCGAAGACATAGTCACTGGAGACGTGCACGAGCGTGATGCCGTGATCGTCAGCGACCCGAGCCAGCGCAGACACTGCGGTGGCGTTGGCCTGCCAGGCAGCCTGGCGGCCCTCGGCGGTCTCTGCCGTGTCGACGGCCGTGTAGGCGGCCGCGTTGATGATCGTGCCGTAGTCGCGCCAGTGGCGCGCCTGGGCAAGGCCGGGAGCGGTCACGTCGAGCTCTCCACGGGTGACGTATTCAATATGTGCGGCATCGCCCAGTCGGGCGTGCAGTGCGAGGCCGAGCTGTCCGGCCGCGCCGAGCACGAGCGTCTTGCGCGGCGCGATCGGTGTTACACCGGCCAGGCGCGGATGCACTTTGTCTTTGTCTGAGATCTCGACCTCAGACAGCGGGATCGGCCACTCGATGGCGGCCGTCTCGTCGGCGAGGTTGAGGAAGGCATACTCGGCGGCAGGCGACCAGTGGTCGTTGACGAGATACGCGTATGCGGTGTCCGGCTCCAGCGTCTGGTACGAGTTACCCACCCCGCGCGGCACGAAGATCGCCCGTGACGGATCGATCTCGGCGGTGAAAGCCACACCGAACGAGGGGCCCTCACGCAGGTCCACCCATGCACCGAAGATGCGCCCCGTAGCGACAGAGACCCACTTATCCCATGGCTCAGCATGAATGCCGCGCGTGGTGCCCACCGCGTCGTTGAAGGAGATGTTGTTTTGAACCGGACCGAAGTCCTCTAGGCCCAGCGCCGTCATCTTCTCGCGCTGCCAGTTCTCCTTGAACCAGCCGCGAGAGTCGCCGTGCACGGGCAGTTCGAAGAGCACCAGGCCGGGGATCGTCGTCTCGATCTGCTGCAGCTTCTTGCCGAAGATGTCGCTCACTGGCCTTTCCCTGCGTAGAAGGCTTCGGTGGCGTCTTTGCTCGGCGCCCACCAGTTCTCGTTCGCGCGGTACCAGTCGATCGTCGCGGCAAGGCCGCTTTCGAAGTCGCCGAACGAGGGTGTCCAGCCGAGTTCGGTGCGCAGCTTCGTCGAGTCGATCGCATAGCGCAGGTCGTGGCCGGCACGGTCGGTGACGTGGTCGTAGGCGTCTGCGGGTTGTCCCATGATCGTGAGGATCAGCTCGACGACGTCCTTGTTATTCTTCTCGCCGTCGGCGCCGATGAGATACGTCTCGCCGTTCACACCCTTGTCGAGGATCGTCAGCACGGCGGAGGAATGGTCATCGGCGTGGATCCAGTCGCGCACGTTCTCACCCTTGCCATAAAGCTTCGGGCGGATGCCGCGGATCACGTTCGTGATCTGGCGGGGGATGAACTTCTCCACGTGCTGGTACGGGCCGTAGTTGTTCGAGCAGTTCGAGATCGTCGCCCGCACCCCGAACGAACGTACCCAGGCACGCACCAAAAGGTCGCTGCCAGCCTTGGTCGACGAATACGGTGACGAAGGGTTGTACGGGGTTGACTCGGTGAACCGCTCCGGGTCGTTAAGCTCCAGATCCCCATACACCTCGTCGGTGGAGATGTGATGCAGGCGGGTGTCATGCTTGCGCGCTGCTTCGAGGAGCGTGTACGTGCCGACGATGTTCGTGTCCAGGAACGGACGTGGGTCATCCAACGAGTTGTCGTTGTGTGACTCGGCGGCGTAATGCACCACCGCATCCGCTTCCGCGAACAACTCATCCACCAGAGGTGCGTCGGTGATACTCCCGTGCACGAACGTGACCCGATCCTCGGGCAGCCCAGCAAGGGAGTCCCGGTTTCCGGCATACGTCAACGCATCCAACACCGTGACATGGTCGTCGGTGTTCCGGGTCACATGGTGAACAAAGTTCGACCCGATGAAACCGGCCCCGCCGGTCACGAGCAGACGGCTCATGCGTGTCCTCTCTTCAACAGATCCAACAGGTATGTGCCATACCCAGACTTCACAAGCTTCTCCGCACGCTCACGCAACTCGTCATCGGTGAGATACCCCTGACGCCACGCGACTTCTTCCGGCACACCGATCTTCAACGCCGTGCGCCGCTCCATCGTGCGCACATAATCGGCGGCATCCGTCATCTGATCAAACGTTCCGGTGTCCAACCAGGCGGTTCCCCGCGGCAACACCTCGACCTGCAACTTGTCGCGCTCCAGATATGCCCGGTTAATATCCGTGATCTCATACTCGCCACGCGCACTGGGCTTCAGTTCGCGAGCGATCTGCACCACATCGTTGTCATAGAAATAAAGGCCAGGGACGGCGAAATTGCTCTTGGGAACGGCGGGCTTCTCCTCCAGAGAGATCGCCCGGCCCGTGGAATCGAACTCGACGACACCGTACGCTTCTGGCTCCGCGACCCAATACGCGAACACCGCACCACCGTCGATGTCAGCGAAACGCTGCAACTTACTGCCCAGCCCAGGCCCGTACAGCAGGTTGTCGCCAAGGACGAGGGCAACGTTGTCGTCACCGATGAAGTCCGCACCGATCGTGAACGCCTGCGCCAAACCATCCGGAGACGGCTGCTGCGCAAATGTCAGATTGATCCCGAACTGCGAACCATCACCCAACAACCGCTCGAAATGCTCCGCATCATGCGGCGTCGTGATCACCAGAATGTCCCGAATACCCGCCAACATCAACGTCGACAAGGGGTAATAGACCATCGGCTTGTCGTACACCGGAATCAGCTGCTTGGAAACGCCGAGAGTAATGGGGTGCAGCCGAGTACCCGAGCCGCCCGCGAGAATAATGCCCTTCACGAGTCCATCGTGCCACACGACTCGCAGCAGGCACGCGCGGATCCCCAGGCAGCACCGACTATTCTGGTTTTCTGATCAAGGTTTGAAGGGTGCATACCACGTGGAAATGCTCGGTTTGTTGTGGCCTGCGCTCGTCCTCCTCGGTGTGTACGCAGTACTTGGGTGGTCGCTTGCTCTGTTGACGGGCCTGCGTGGCCTCTGGGCAGCGGCTACCGCCCCGGTGTTTGCCACCACCGTCGTCGGGCTCGGATCCACGATCGCCGGCTGGCTCGGCATCGGCTGGTCAGTCCTGCCCGCACTTGCGACCGCACTGGTGATCGCCGTCGGAATCGTCGTGGTCAGGCGGGCGACGGGGACGAAGGACACCGTCCGGTTCCCGCGGCGCTGGCGCTGGTGGACGGTCGGGGTGCTCGTGGTCACGGGGCTCGCAATCGCACTGTTGGTCGTTCGGGTGCTGCAGACCCCGGACGCGATCTCCCAGTCGTTCGACAACATCTTCCACCTCAACGCCATCCGTTACATCGTCGACACCGGCATCGCGTCATCGCTGGAGATCGGTCAGATGACGAGCCCCGGCGGCGGACTGCCGTTCTACCCCTCGGCGTGGCACGCGACCGTCGCGATCGTCGTGCAGTTGTCGGGGGTGGGTATTCCGCTCGCCGTCAACGCTGCGGCGATCACAACCGCTGCCGTGACGTGGCCGTTGGGCATTCTGGTGCTGTCCAGGACGCTGATCGGGTCGTCGCCCTCGGTGATGGTCGGAACGGGGATCGTCGCAGCCGCCGTGCCCGCCTTCCCACTGCTGCCGATGGATTTCGGCGTGCTGTACCCGTACCAGCTCGCACTCGTGGCGCTGCCGGTGACTCTCGCGGCGACGGCGGGGCTTTGCGGTCTTGGACGATCAGCGCGGCAGCTTGCCCCAGGCTGGTGGGGCTTCATCATCATCGGCGCGTTGCCGGGTGTCGCGTTGGCGCACCCCGGTGGCTTTGTCGGCTGGCTCGCGCTGAGCGCACCCATGGTGATCGCGTTCGTCGTGCGTCTCTGGCGCGCCTCGACTAGCTCCGGCCGCCGTGTCTGGATCATCATCGGCGCGATCGGCTACGCAGTCATAGGCATCGCACTTCTACGCGCGCTACGCCCCCCGTTGGCGACGCGGCAGTGGCCTACCGAATCGGGGCTCGGCGAGGCGCTATGGCGGGTCCTGTCGGTGACGCTGTTCTATCCCGCTGGCGCGTGGCTGGTCGGCATCTCGATTCTGGTCGGCCTGTACTGGGTGGTGCGTGAACGCAGCGCCGAGTTGATCGTCGTGGCGTCCCTTTGGTTTGTCGGTGCACTGCTATTCGTCGCGGCGCTCGCGTTCCCCTGGGGAACCCTCCGTGACGCACTCACCGGCAGTTGGTACAACAACTGGCCGAGACTCGCCGCGCTGTTCGCGCTGGCACTCGTCCCGCTCGCTGCCCTCGGGATCTCGAGAACGGCGGATGTTGTGGGCACTGTGCTCCGTCGTCGCCGCGTCTCCGCTGCGGTGCAGCTCACCGCAGCGATCGTGACGGCGCTGCTCGTGTTCATCGCCTTCCATCTGCAAGTGACACCCAAGGCGCAGGAATGGGCGAGCGACGTGTATGGCTATGACAGCGGCTCATATCTGCTCACCGCTGATGAGCTGGCATTGTTGGAGCGGGTGGACGACATCGTTCCAGAAGACGCAGTGATCGCCGGCAGCCCCTTTACCGGTGCCGGTCTCGCCTATGCACTGTCGGATCGACAGGTGCTTATGCCGCATGCGCTGATGGATATCTCGGAGGAACTCGAACTCGTCAACGAGCATCTCGCGGATGCCGCATCGATGCCCGAGGTGTGCGATGCGCTCGACGCTCTCGATGTCGATTTTGTGCTCGACTTCGGCAGCGACGAGGTGCATAGGAAAGACCTGAACCCGCTCCCAGGTGTGCAAGATCTCGGGGACTCACCTGCCGTGCGACTGGTCGACAGCGAAGGCGATGCCAGACTGTACGAGGTGATCGCCTGTGGGCGAGGTTGAACGAACAGAGGAGAACGAGCGGATGACGCAAGAGCACGATCGCGTCCTCGTTCTCGTCCCGGCGTGGAACGAGAGCCGCAACGTCGGCACCACAATTCGGGAGATTCGGGCGGCCTCAGCAGACTTCGACGTCGTCGTGATCGATGACGGCTCCACGGATGACACCGCGCATGTCGCGCGCGCAGCAGGAGCTGTCGTGCTCTCGCTACCGTTCAACCTCGGAGTCGGCGGTGCGATGCGCGCCGGGTACACCTACGCCGCCCGTCAGGGATATCGTCGCGCAATTCAGGTCGACGCAGACGGGCAACACGACCCCGCCGACATCTCGCGTGTTCTCGCGGGTCTCGAAGGCGCCGACATCTCGATCGGCGCGCGTTTCGCCGAGGTGGGGGAGTACACGGTGCGCGGACCACGCTGGTGGGCGATGCTCGTCCTTGCGCGCGCCGTCTCGCGGATCGCCAAGACACGCCTCACCGACGTCACCAGCGGGTTCCGCGCCGCGAACCGCCGGGCCATCGAACAGTACGTGAGCTACTACCCGGCCGAGTATCTCGGCGATACGGTGGACTCCCTGGTGGCTGCCGTCCACTCCGGACTCACTGTTGCGCAGGTGCCGGTGGCTATGCGCCCTCGCGTGCACGGCACGCCCAGCCAGCATCCGATCGGTGCCGCCGTTTACCTCTTCCGGTCGGCTTTCGCGCTGCTACTCGCCGTGATGCGTAATCCCGGCCATCACTCTGAGCCGAAGGTGAGCGCCACATGATCATCGTCGCCGGCATCGTGCTCGCCGTCGTCATCATCGCAGTCGTGCTGTGGATGCTGCTGACGCGCCGCCTCCGCGAGAAGTATGCCGTGCTGTGGCTGGTGATCGCGCTGGTCGTGTTGGTCGTGGGCATCTTCCCCGGAATGTGGGAAGGTCTCACCCAGCTGCTCGGAGTGCAGCTGCCATCGAATCTTCTGTTTGCCGCAGCCCTCCTGCTACTTCTCGGCGTGACGTTTCACCTGTCGTGGGAACTCAGCAGCGCCGAGGATGAGATCCGCCGGCTGGCAGAGGAATCCGCTCTGCTTCGTGCCGAGACCGAAGCACTGCACCTGCGGCTGCAACGGTTGGAAGACCTATCGGAAGACGCTCAGCCCTCGGACTGAGCGACCGCATGTGTAGCGGCGCGTCGACCTCCGCTGATAGCGCCGGCGAGCCAGCTTGCGCGATACTCAGTCACGAAGCGTCGGGGTACGTCGCCAGAGCGCTCTGATGCCCGCAGGAGGCCGTTCAGTGCACTCCAGCGTCGTCCGCTGCCGAACAGTATGTCCATCTCGCCGGCCGCGGTGCCGCGACGGGCGCGGAGGGTGTCGACCATGATCTGACGCCAACCGACGTAGGTCCAGAACGTCATCCTCGCCAGCGCGCGAGGGGAGCGTGACCCTTCGTAGCGCTCGGCGAGGCCGAGAATGTTCCGCACGGAGGAAGCGATACCTGCCTTCTCCAATCGGCTCGGATCCCCGAAAACGTTCGCGGCATGCTGCACATAGTCCTGTACGACATCATCGACGACGCGGGTGCCGCGATGAGTGCCAGCGACGACGGCGAGCCAGTGATCATGTGTCGCCACGCGCGTCGACACTCGAGGGAACGGCAGCGCATCACCGAGGATCTCGCGGTCGAAGACGCACAGGGAGCCGGTGAACTGATTCGACAGCACAGTGAGCACTGCGCCTCGGTCTCGGCGATCGGTCACTCCGGTCACCTCGCCGGACGGATGCTGGACAAGCCGCGCCTGTCCGGAGACGAGGGAGACGTCGGTGAGATGAGGCAGCAGCGTCGCCAGTTTGTCTTCGTCCCAGCGGTCATCCTGGTCAGCAAGAGCAATCCATGCGGCATCCGCGGAGACAGCCTGCAGACCGTGCTCGAAGTTGAGATAGAAACCGCGGCGGGAGTCATCGCCGATCACCCGGAAGCGGGAATCGTCGCCGACGATCTCGGTGACCAGCGCCGCCACTGGTGCACGATCACCGTCGACGGAGATGATGCAGTCCCAGTCCCGCACGCTCTGGTTCTGCAGCGAGAGTAATTGCACACGGAACAGTTCGGGATCGGGGGAGTACGCGGCCAGCACGATGGTGCCGTGGGGGCGTTCGGTAGTCATCGAGCGCCTTCCTTGTCTGAGGTTCGCATCAGCGAATGAGGCTAGTCTAGGTGGGCGATGAAACCGAATCTCCAGCCCGTGTGGGCGGTCTTCTCAACCTATCGTCCCGGCGAATCTGCGGAGCGTGCGGTTGCCTCCGTAATCGATCAGGTCGAGGGCGTCGTCGTCGTCGACGATGGGACGGGTGCTGCCGCTGACGAGGTCTTCGATCGGCTGGCCGCGCTGGGCATTACCGTTGTCCGCGAGCCGGAGAATATCGGAATCGCCGCGGCCCTCAACGATGGCATCCGCACTGCGCGTGAGCACGGTGCTGAACAGATTGTGACCTTCGATCAGGACTCCCTCGTCCCGAGCGGCTTCGTCGACGCTCTCGTCGACGCGGCTGAGGCCGCCAGGGCGGACGGCGTCCGGGTGGGCGTCGTCGTGCCCGAGTACTTTGCCGCGGTTCGTCAGGCGCGAGGGGATGCGGCTCCCGTATACAGCCCTGCGGCCAATGTCATTCAATCGGGGATGCTGATTCCGGTCTCCGTCCTCGATGCGGCCGGTGATCTGCGCGCCGACTTCTTCATCGATCTGGTCGACACCGAATATGAGCTGCGGCTGCGGCGATCCGGCTTCGCTGTGCTTGCTGCGAGCGGCATCCGGCTCGGGCATGCGCTCGGCACGCAGTATCGCCGGGAGCTCTTCGGGCGCCAGGTGCGTCTACCCGGTGTTCCGCCGGAGACGACACTGAGCACACCGTTCCGCTACTTCTACCGCGTGCGCAACCGGATCATCCTGAACCGGATGTATCTCACCGCAGCCCCGGGTCAGATCCTGAAAGATACCCTCCTCGACGGCATCCACTTCGTGAACGCGCTCTGGGTGGCCCGCCCGAGACGTGCACTGTGGCGCCTGTACCGCGCGGCGATCAACGCAGCTGTCCGCGGTCGGATGGGGCGGATGCCGGAGGCACTTGCGCCCATCGCCGCGACCATCACGTGGAACGCCCCGGTATTCGATGCTCCGGTGCTCGAGGAGGAGCAAACATGAGCGCCGCCGGCATCCGCAGCGTGGCGGGCCGCCTGAGCGGATTCACCGTCTCGGTGATCATCGTGACGCTGCTCGGCATCGTCGCGATCCCACTGCTGATGGATGCCGTCGGCAAAGCTACGTGGGGCACGCTGGCGCTCATCCAGACCGTCGCCCAGTTCGGCGGCATCCTCGTCGCGTTCGGCTGGGGAGCGGTGGGCGCGGCGACTGTCGCGGGTATTCAGGAAGATCGTCGACCTGCGTTCTTCCGTCGGTCGCTGCAGGCCCGCGCCGCGCTCTACGCGTGCGTCTTCCCGCTCCTCGCGCTGCTGTTGATCTTCCTCACCGGCGGTGAAGTGCTCATCTCGATCCTTGGCGCCGCCGTCTATCTACTGCCGTATCTGGGTGCGAACTGGTACTTCACGGGCGAGGGACGCCCGAAGCGGCTTCTACTCTTCGATACGGTGCCCACTGTCATCGGCGGTGTGCTCGGGTTGGTCAGTGTCTGGATCACCCGCGAGCTCTGGGTGTACCTGGTCTTCCAGGGCCTCGGCTACCTGGCAGCGGTCAGCATCTCCGCGCTCGTCGTGCGACGCTCGCCACAGGACGACGACTTCGAAGATCGCACACCGCTGAGAACGCTGCTGGCGACGCAGCGGCATGCCGTCTCGGCAACACTGGTGACCAGTCTCTACGTCACACTTCCGATGATCGCCGTGTGGATATTCCTGCTGCCGTTGCAGCCGATGTTTGCGCTGGCCAATCAGCTTTTCCGGTATGCATCGATCGCGCTGCTGCCCATCCAGCAGTTCTTCCAGAGCTGGGTGCCGGCGAACGATGGCGGGCGTCCCCGGCGGATGCGTATCGCGACCGTCGCGGCCATGGGCATCGGGATCATCGGCGGCGCGCTGATCGCGTTCCTCAGCCCCTGGGTGTCGACGCTGCTTTCGGGCGGCGCCATCCCCGTGCCGCTCTCGGTATCACTGCCGCTGGGCGTCGCCTTCGTCGGGATCGCCATCGCCGCAGTGGTCGGCTATGCGTGCCTGGTGAGCCTGGGGCGCGTGCGCGCTCTCGCCGTGTCGACGATGATCGGCGCCATCGTCGGAGCCCCGCTGATCATCCTGTTCGCGGTGCTCGGCTCGGTGCCGGCCGTCGCCTGGGCGGTCGCGATCTCCGAGCTGTGCGTCGCCGGGTATCTGCTGACGGTGCTGCGAAGAGCATTGCGCGAGCACCCGGTGCATCCCCTTGATGCCAGGGAGGAGAGCGCATGACCGACGTGCGAGTCAGCGTGTGCATGGCGACCTACAACGGCGAGGCGTACCTTCGCGAGCAGCTCGATTCGATCCTCGTCGAGCTGGAGCCTCAGGACGAAGTGGTCATCGTTGATGACGCGTCGTCAGACGGCACTGTCGCGTTGCTGTCGGACGTCAGTGATCCTCGTGTCCGCGTGCACGCCCGCGAGACCAACCACGGTTACGTCCGCACCTTCGAGGAGGCCCTGCAGCGCGCTACCGGTGACGTCGTCATGCTCTCCGATCAGGACGACGTGTGGGTGCATGGTCGGCGAGCTCTGCTGGTGGCGGCCACAGCGGAGCGTGCTGTCGCGGCATCCAACCTCGTGCTGCTCGGAGATGGTGCGCCGCTGCGTTCGCCGCTGACCGGAAAGGATTGGCTGCTGCGCGCTGCGGACGGACCGCGTCGGGGTCGGAACCAGTGGAAGATCCTGATCGGCGATGCGCCGTATTTCGGATGCGCGATGGCGATCCGTCGGGATTTCCTGTCGGTCGCCACACCGTTCCCGGAGTACCTGACTGAATCACACGACCTGTGGATCGCGACGCTCGCGAACGCGTGCGGCGAGCTCGTACACGTAGAGCAGCCCACGGTGCGCCGGCGCCTGCACGAGGCGAATGCGTCCAGTGAGCGCCCGCGCGGGCTGCGTCAGGCGCTGCAATCGCGGGTGTTGTTGCTGCGGCTGTGGCGCGAGGCGCGGCGGCGCGCGCGACGTCGCTCGGTATGAGCCTTGGCTACGGAGCCGCAGCAGTCGCCCGGACGGCCGTCTTGCCGCGGGCGAGCCGCATCACGGGACGCTCGACGAAGAACCAGCTGGCCGTTGCGAGGAGCGCGGTGACGATCGTCGTGATGAGGATGTACACGACGATTCCGAACTGGGCGCCGCCGAAGATCAGCACCAGCTGCTGCATGGGCCACGCGTAGATGTAGAAGCCGTAGGAGACGTCGTTGCGCGCGATCCACTGCGGCTGCGGCACGATGGTCGACAGATACAGCAGCGCGTAGCAGAGGAACGGCGCCGCGAGCGGGCCGCCGGCAGTCGGTACGAACACCATCAGGATCGCCGCCACCGGTATCGATACAAGGCCGATCAGCGGAACGAAGCCCCAGCGCTGCACGACCAGGTAGATGAGCGATCCGGCGAGGAAGTACGGCAGTAGCCGTGCGAGCAGATCGAAGTCGCCGTCCAGGCCACCGGAGACGCCATTGGCCGTGAGGATGCGCACGACGACGGATCCCGCCCACAGTGAGGCGACCAGCAAGACCGAGCGGCGGAAGACGGCCAGCGCGCCGAACACCCAGACGATCAGGTAACAGATGAACTCGAAGTACAGAGTCCACAGCGAGCCGTTCCAGGCATTCGGATAGGGGACGTCGCTCAGCGATTCGCCGATCGCGTATTGGTCGATGTGCAGGAAAAGGTTGCCCCAGATGTACTCCAGCGGAGTGGGCCCCGTCGTCAGATATCCCGAGAGCGTCCCGTGAGTGGCGAGTTGAGCGATCGGGGCGAAGATGAGGGCCGTGATCGCCAGACAGACGAGGAACGCCGGCATGATTCGGGCGATGCGGTGAACGAGGAAGGTTCCGGCATCTGTACCCAGTCGAGAGCGTGTGATCAGGAAGCCGCTGATCACGAAGAACCCGATGACCGCCCATCCGCCGAGGTTCTCGCCGTTGAATCCTGGCGACCAGTCGTAGCCGGCGGTGAAAAATGCATGCGCGACGAGCACGAGAAACGCCAGAATCAACCGGAACAGGTTGAGGCTGTTCGAACGGTACGGAAACTCGCGCGATTCGTGTAGCGGACGGCTCACTTCAGAAGATTCCGCTGGGCCATCTCATCGAGGGAACGCTGGTACGAATCCTCTTCGACAGGTTCGGTCAGAACCCACTCGGCGAACTTAGCGACCCCATCGCGGAACGAAACGGCGGGGGTGAAGCCGAGCAGATCGGTCAGCCGGGACGTATCGGCGATGTTGTGACGAATGTCACCGAGCCGGTAGTTTCCGGAGATGCGCGTCGGAACTTCGCGGCCAAGGGACGCGAACAGCGCCGCCACCACCTCATTCACCGTCGTGCCGACGCCGGAGCCGACGTTGAACACTTCGCCCGCGGCTGCCGGGAGGGTGGCTGCAAGGAATGTCGCCTCGACGATGTCGTCGATGTAGACGAAGTCACGGCTTTCCTCGCCGTCTTCGAAGATGTTGATCTCTTTGCCTTGGCGGATGAGAGTCGAGAAGATCGAAAGGATGCCGGTGTAGGGATTCTTCAGCGACTGCCCTGGCCCGTACACGTTCTGATACCGGACTGAGGTCGCCTCGATGCCGATCGTGGGTGCGACGGTCAGCACCATCGACTCCTGCATCTGTTTGGTGATGCCATACACCGAGGAGGGGTGAAGAGCGGCTGATTCATCCGTCGGGATGAGCTCGAGCGGTCCTTCGCCTGGGTGATGCACATCGAAGTCACCGGCGGCCATGTCTACGTCTGAGCGGTGATCGGGGTAGACGACGCGACCGTCTTCGGTGCGATATGCGCCTTCGCCGTAGATCGATCGGGAGGATGCGATGACGACGCGGCCGACGGAGTGTTCCTCGTTTGCGAGGAGATCGAGAAGCTTGGCAGTGCCGCCGACGTTGGCGTTCACATATCGGTCGATCTCGTACATCGACTGTCCCGTCCCCGTCTCCGCCGCGAGGTGGATGACGATGGTGGCGCCCTGCAACGCCCCACGCAGATCGTCGGTGGAGGTGACGGTGCCCTCGATCACACGTGCGACACCGTCGAGTGAACGCAGCAGGGGAGAAGTGGTGGCGGGCGTCTGGCCGTGAATCTGCGGGGACAGCGAGTCCAGCACGGTGACCTGGTGCCCATCCCGTGCGAACCGGTGCGCCAGGTGAGAGCCGATGAATCCGGCGCCGCCCGTGATGAGTACGTGTTCGGTCATGGGGTGAACCTCTCCAGTCGAGCGATCTCGCTTCGGATGTCGACAGCGTGTGTCAGCGCCGGTTAGTGTCAGCAGCGGTTTGTTTCAGAGCGCGAAGATATGAGCCAGAGTCGACTTTAGTCCAGCGCGGTTGCCGTGCCGGAGGACACTCGGTACCTCGGTGATCGCGTGCAGGCGCCCCATCAGTCGGATCCTGGCAACTCGCGCCGTGCGTGGCCAACCTTTTGCTGCGGCGAGCGAGCGAGCGGTCGCGTAGTACGACCGTTCGTCCTGGAAGCGCCGCCCGTCCAACAGCGTCTTCTGGGATGCGCTGGAGCCGTGTCGCCGGTAGGAGAAGGCCACCGGTGGTGTGTAGACGAGGGAGCCGCCGTCCAGCGCGATATCGACCAAAAGGGCAAGATCCTGGATGATCGGTAGGCCATCGCGGAAGTCGATGCGGCGCAGCGTTTCGGTGCGGAAGGTCAGGGAAGGCCAGTACAGCCAATCGCCACGCAGCAGGCTGGTCGCCATCACTTCGCCGTTGAGGATCGTCTCGCCCCCGCGCGGGGTGAGCACACTCCGCTTGATTCGGTCGGTGAGTGGCCTGATCGTGGTGCCGTGCTCGTTGATCACTTTCACGCCTGGCTGGACGACATCGACGGACGGATGCCGATTGATCGCGTCGGTGATCACATCGACATAGTGCGGATGCAGGAGATCGTCGCAGCCGAGAATCGTGATGTACTCGCTGCTCGCGCGGCGAATCGCCTCTCGATAGTTCTCGGTGATGCCGAGGTTCTTTGGGTTTCGCACGTAGCTGATGCGCGCGTCGGTGTACGCGGCCATCCGCTCTGGTACTGACTCATCGGGATAGCAATCGTCGATGATCGTCATCTCCCAGTCGGGGTTGCGCTGAGCGAGCACCGAGTCGATCGTCTCGAAAAGGAGGTCGGGGTCGCCCCAGAAGGGTACGAAGATCTGCAGAGTCATGGCAGTGACAGTCTAGATTCCTCGCCTGAGATTCTTCGCGTAGGACGCTCACCGATACGATGGAGACCATGGATCTTCTCATCGTCGGCTCTGGTTTCTTCGGCCTCACCATCGCTGAGCGCGCTGCTGATGCTGGCCGGAAGGTCACCGTCATCGAACGCCGCTCGCACATTGGTGGCAACGCGTACAGCGAAGCAGAGCCGGAGACAGGCATTGAGGTGCACCGCTACGGTGCGCACCTCTTCCACACCTCCAATGAGACGGTGTGGGAGTACGTGAACCGGTTCACGACGTTCACGACCTACGTGCACCGCGTGTACACGAACCACAAGAATGTTGTGTACCCGCTGCCGGTGAACCTCGGCACGATCAACCAGTTCTTCCAGGCCGCGTACACGCCAGACGAAGCGCGTGCGCTCATCAAGGAGCAAGCAGGCGAGTTCGACGTCAAGTCGGCGCAGAACTTCGAAGAGAAGGGCATCGCCCTGGTCGGGCGCCCGCTGTTCGAAGCGTTCTACCGGGACTACACGGCCAAGCAGTGGCAGACCGACCCGCACAAGCTCTCCGGCGACATCATCAGCCGCCTCCCGGTGCGGTACAACTACGACAACCGCTACTTCAACGACACCTGGGAAGGTCTGCCCACCGACGGTTACACCGCGTGGTTGGAGCGGATGGCGGATCACCCCAACATCGAGATCAAGCTTGGTGTGGACTTCTTCGATGAGTCGCAGCCGCTGAACCGCAAGGCGCTCGTGGGGCAGCTTCCGATCATCTACACCGGCCCGGTGGATCGCTATTTCGACTACGCGGAGGGCGAGCTGAGCTGGCGCACCCTCGACTTCGAGCAGGAAGTGCTGAGTATCGGCGACTTCCAGGGCACTCCGGTGATGAACTACCCGGATGCAGGCATCCCGTACACCCGCATTCACGAGTTCAAGCACTTCCACCCGGAGCGCAAGGACGTCTACCCGACGGATAAGACCGTCATCATGCGCGAGTTCTCCCGCTTCGCGGAGAAGACTGACGAACCGTATTACCCGGTGAACACGCCCGCCGACCGCGAGGGCTTGCTGGCATACCGCGAACTGCAGAAGGGTGAGAGCGGTGTCCATTTCGGTGGTCGCCTTGGCACTTACCAATACCTCGACATGCATATGGCGATCGGCTCGGCGCTGACCATGTGGAACAACACCCTCGCCTAAGCTCGGAACGTGAGTCACGCTGCTGTCGGGGCGCCGGGTACGCCCCGGCGATACCTGCATTCACTGTGGTTGCTTTCTGCCCGCGACCTGAAGGTCCGGTACTCGACGAGCTTCCTCGGCTATCTATGGTCGGTGCTGGACCCACTGGTGATGAGTATGATCTACTGGTTCGTCTTCACGCAGGTGTTCCATCGGGACAGTATCGGCGAGCAACCGTATATCATTTTCCTCATCACCGCTCTGCTGCCCTGGGTATGGTTCAACTCTTCAGTGTTGGATTTCACCAAGGCATTCAAGAGAGACTCGCGCCTGGTCCGCTCGACGAACATCCCTCGCTCGATCTGGGTAAACCGCATCGTGCTGAGCAAAGGCATGGAGTTTCTGTTCTCGCTCCCCGTTCTTGCACTATTCGTGATCATCAATTCGTTGGTCGAGACGAACCCGGACCAAGTCGTTCACATTGGCTGGGGGATCCTGTGGTTCCCAGTAGCCATGGTGTTGCAGGTTGTTCTGCTCGTCGGGCTCGGGATGCTGGTCGCCCCGCTGTGCGCGCTGTACACGGATCTCGAGCGCACGACTGGGCTGATCCTTCGGGCACTGTTTTATGCAACACCCATCATCTACAGCGTCTCGAACCTCCCCGGTCCGTTCGAGACGATCGGAGCTTTCAACCCGCTGGCGGGCATCTTCACGCTCTACCGGATGGCCTTCTTCCCCGAGCTGTGGCACTTGAACACGGTTCTGATCAGCGTCGTGATGACCCTCGCGATCTTCGTTCTCGGATCACGGGTGTTCCGCACACTTGAGCGCCCAGTGCTGAAGGAGCTGTGATGGCGGCCGCGATCGAAGTCGAGGGACTGGGCGTGAATTTCCGCCGCAACCGGCGTGGACGGCGGAGCTTCAAGGACCTCTTCGCCGGCGCGTCACGACGCAGCCGTCCGGGGCAGTTCTGGGCGCTGCGCAATGTCTCTTTCACTGTGCAACCTGGTGAGTCGATCGGTGTCGTCGGTCGCAACGGACAGGGCAAGTCGACGTTGCTGCGGCTCGTCGCGGGTGTCCTTCTCGCGGACGAGGGCTCGGTGACCGTCAATGGCGGCGTCGCGCCGCTGATCGAGCTCACCGGGGGATTCGTCGGTGACCTCACTGTGCGCGAGAACGTTCGCCTCACCGCCGGCCTGCACGGGATGTCGCGTGGCGAGATCTCCCGCCGCTACGACGGGATGATCGCCTTCGCAGAGCTCGAAGAATTCCAAGAGACGCCGTACAAGCACCTCTCCAACGGCATGAAGGTGCGTCTTGCCTTCTCAGTCGTATCGCAGTTGGATGAGCCGATCCTGCTCGTCGATGAGGTGCTTGCGGTCGGCGATAAAGGCTTCCGAGACAAGTGCTACAAGCGCATCGACGAACTGCTCGCCGAGGGGCGAACGCTGTTCTTCGTCAGCCACAACGAGCGCGACCTGCGGCGCTTCTGTACGCGCGGCCTGTATCTCGACAAAGGCGCCCTCGTGCTGGATGCCGGTATCAACGAGGTCCTCGACCGCTACAACGCCGACTCCGCCGCCCGCTGATCCTCTGGTTGGAAGTGGCCACTCCCAACCAGAGGAAGGCAGGGGAGCTAGAGCCCGACTACGGCGCGAAGGTTTTGCAGTGCTGCGGTCGCGGCATCCAAAGCGGGAACGGGGTCAGCGCCGTTCTCGTACGCGGCGGTCAGGTCAGCGAGGCGATCGGCATACAGTGCGACTGCGTCAGTCCACGCGCCAGCGATGGGGCTCGGGGCTGGGCTGTCGGAGAATCGATTCGCGTCCTGCTGCAGGTTGCCCACGACCTGCGCCGGGTCTTCGCCACCCTCGGCGATGATGCTGAGCCCGGTCGATGCGTCATCGAGTCGCGGCTGCATTCCAGCAGTGAACGTCTCGAGGTCGGGATCAGGTGCCGGGGGCTCGGTCGGAACCGGCTCCTCGGTGGGCGCCGGTTCTGGCTCCGGCGTCGGAGTGGGGGTCGGCACTGCCGTCGGAGTGGGTGTCGGGGTGGGCGTAGGAGCGGGCGTCGCCGTCGGTGTGGGGGTTGGCGTCGCGCTCTCCGACGTCGTGGGGCTTGGCGTCGGCTCAGGACCGCCAGCAGGAGGCAATAGGTAGAACAGGAGTACGCCGACAATCGCGAGGGCGAGGACCGAGAGGATGACGATCAGCCAGATGCCCCCTTTGTTGCTCTTCTTCTCTTCGGGGAACACCCACACTGCTTCGGGCTGGTGCTCTTGGCTCATCAGTTCTCCAATGCGGGCATGGGCTGCCAGGTGCGGTCGCGACCGATCTTGCCGCCATCACGGACGCCGCGGAACAGGTTGCTCGTGCCGCGAACCGTGCGTTCGACGAAGAAGAGGCGGATCAGCTCCTTGAAGAAAGTCGCTGTCGTGCCCAGGCCGAAGAGTACCGGGTTGTAGTTCTCGTGCACACGGTAATAGTGCTTGATGAACGCGCGGTTGCGCATGATGTAGTAGCGGTATGCATTGCTGGAGGCGTTCATATGCCGCACTCCCATGTCCCACTGCTTGATCTCACGGGTGCGGCGCAGCACGAACTCGTTTACGATCACGGCGGTCGTCAGCCTTGAGGCAAGCCACCCGTACATCTGATCATCCCAGTAGATGAAGAAGCGCGGATCGGGCAGTCCGATCTGCTCGACGATCGAACGGTGGATGAACATGCCTTCGAAGCATCCGCTGTTCATCTCCTTAAAGCCGGAGTCATCGAACCCGGCAGGAGCGAATGGGATCGGGATGCCCATGCGGTCGGCGATCCGATACTGCCAATAGAACTCGCTACCGTCGAAGTCCACACGGCGGCCCTGGATGCTCTTGAAGCGCGGAGCCCAAGATCCCATCTTCGCGAGGCCGTCGGGGAAGACCTCGACGTCATCGTCCATCATCCAGATCCACTCCGAGCCGAGCTCGTACGCGGTACGCATGCCTTCGCTGAAGCCGCCGGAGCCGCCGGTGTTCGTCTCTAGCTTGCGGTAGACGATCTCGGTGCCGACGCGGTCGCGGAACGAATCCACGACCTCGGTCGTGTCATCCGCTGACGCATTGTCGATGATGACGACGTGGCCGGGCTTCGGATCCATCACAGTGATGCTCTCCAGCAGGCCCGTGAGCAGATGTGAGCGGTTGTACGTGACGATGACAATTGTCGCCGACGCGGGGGTGAATGCAGCGGGAGCCGCGGTCATGCCTTCTCCTCGAAGATCTGCTGCCAAGACTTGTTCGACACGAGTTCAGGCAGTGCCTGACGATACTGCTTCTGGAGCTCGGGCCAACGCCGCTTCAGCTCCGAGTGCAGACGCAGCGTGTCACGCAGCATCCGGCGATACTTCTTACGGTCCCTGGTGTAGATGTTCTTGCCAGAGCCGTCCGCGGCGCTGACCAGTGCGCTGTCGAAGGCAGGCACACGCCACCAGTGGGCGTCTCCCTTGCCGAACTCGACCACGGGCTGGGCCACATTCGCGGGGCTCGGCTTGTGCAGCCAGTGCGCCACGAGTGTCGTGAGGGTGAAGATGCGCAACTTGACACCGCTCGGGCTGTCGAAGTCGTTCTTGGATAGCTGCTTGTAGACCTGACGTCCGAGCCGAGAGTGCAACACCTTCGATGGGTCGCGGTGCACGACCGTCTCGGGATACTCAGTGGCGAGAGCACGCGCCGCTGGCATGGCTGTCGCGAGGTTCTCGCGCATATGTGCCGGCCCCGAGAGCACATCACGCAGCGCCTGCGCGCGCAGCGCCACCGGGTAGTACTGCATCATCATCAGGTGCTTGAGGTCGACACGGCGGCTGTGTTTGAGGAGTCGGCCGCCGCGCGGGACGTTCGAGTGCAGGAGGCCTGCGACGATGCGGTTGCGCGCGTGGAAGTACGCCTGCCAGTCGATAGAGTCGTCTTTGTTGACCCAGGACACGTGCCAGAGCGCGACGCCAGGCATTGACACTGTGGGGAAGCCCGCTTCTCCTGCGCGCAAGCAAAATTCTGCGTCATCCCATTTAATGAATGCCGGCAGCGACAGCCCGACCTTTCGGATGGCGTCGAGCGGGATCAGACACATCCACCAGCCGTTGTAGTCGGCGTCCATGCGCATGTGCAGCAGCTTCGACTGGCGAAGGTTCGCGGTGCCGAAGTCGTGCGGCATCTTCTCCTGGTAGAGGTTGCGCCACATGAAGGGGCCCTCGTCGACGACTTCGGCCCAGCCATGCAGCTTGGGCCGGTCGAGCAGGTCGAACATGTGTCCGCCTACGAGGATCGGGTTCGTCGCGTATTGGCCGAACACGATCGAGCGTCGCAGCGACTCCGGCTCAATTCGCACATCGTCGTCGAGTAACTGAAC
The DNA here is from genome assembly GCF_059445355.1 of Microbacterium sp. Y356. Lineage (NCBI taxonomy): Bacteria > Bacillati > Actinomycetota > Actinomycetes > Micrococcales > Microbacteriaceae > Microbacterium > Microbacterium sp. Y356. Next base: position 438,373 of record NZ_JCAIUE010000001.1, on the reverse strand, counting down.
GAAGTCGCTCTCCGGGCGTTGCAGCGTCTCGTGCATGGCGCGGGCGAACCCGCCTGAACCACCGAGGTTCGGCTGACGGATGACCTGAAGCATTTCGCCGAGCGAACCTGCGACGTCATCGAAGCCGTCCTGCTCGGAGACGAGCTGTGTGCCCTGGTCGACGAGGAAGATGCGATCGACGAACTCCAGTGCATCGGGAGATGCGGCCAACGCCTGGAGCGTCTCTACGCAGTAGTCAGGCTTGTTGTACGTCGTGATTCCCAGTGACGCCTTGCCCGTGCGCGTCGGCTCCTGCTCTGTGGTCCATTCGGCGCCCTCGAGCACCGCGCTCTTCTCGTCGGCGACTATGTCGAACCAGAGCCAGCCACCGTCACTGTACTGAGTGAGGTCGAGATCGAAGTGCGTGGTGGCATCGCCCATCACTTCGCGGGTATCGACACGCTGGCGCACGCCGGAGCCATTCGAGCGGTACACGAGAACCGTCGCGGGGCCGGCGGTGCGGACTGTGAGTCGCACCTGTCGCACGCTGGTCCAGTGCTGCCAGTACGAGGCGGGGAAAGCGTTGAAATATGTGCCGAGCGAGACGCGGCGACCCGAGACGATGCGCGCGCGGTGCCGACCGAGGATGTTACCGAGATGCGCGCGGTTGGAGACGCGGACGGGTTCCTCGCCGATGACAGACCATGTCTCGGGGTCGGCGTATAGCGGCAGCAGATCTGGGTCGCGATCGAGCGGGAATACTACGTTCTGCAAGACGTGGGCCACGTGAAGATCTCCGAGATTGCTTCGCCCCGCCCGAGTGGGCGCATGCTGGAATCAGCGGGCACCGAGTAGCCTACCTTCTGCTCTTGAAGATCCCTGGAGAGCGCGCCACCGCCAGGCGGAACGGTGCGCAGGCTACGATTAGCGCGATGAAAGCTCTGATCACCGGCGGCGCCGGATACATCGGTTCAACTGTCGCAACCGCATGCCTGGAAGCGGGCATCGAGACGGTGATTCTCGACGACCTATCCACCGGCCGAGAAGACTTCGGCAAGGGCCGAAACCTTTATATCGGCGACATAGCGGATGCCGAACTCCTCGAGCGCATCGTGACAGACCATCCTGACATCGACGTTGTCGTGCACTGTGCAGCGCGTGTCGTCGTGCCGGAGTCGGTCGCAGACCCGCTGGGTTATTACGACACGAATGTCGGAAAGACCGTCATCCTGCTGCAGAACCTCCGCAAGGTCGGCATCGGCCGTGTCGTGTTCAGTTCCTCTGCCGCCGTCTATTCCGCAGACGGCGGCGAAGGGGTCGATGAAAGCGCGCCGCTTGCGCCATCGAGTCCGTATGCGACCACGAAGTCGATGGTCGAGAGCATTCTCTCCGACACCGCACAGGCCGGCGGCCTGCGCGCCATTGCCCTGCGCTACTTCAACCCGATCGGCGCAGACCCGCGCCTTCGCACCGGTCTGCAGAACCCGTCGCCATCCCACGCACTAGGAAAGATCATTCAGTCGCGTGCAGCTGGCGTTCCCTTCACGATCACCGGCACCGACTGGGCCACTCGCGATGGCTCAGGGCTGCGCGACTACATCCACGTCTGGGATCTTGCCCTTGCCCACGTCGCAGCAGTCCAGCGTTTCGACACGATCACCACAGCATCCGATCCCTACCTGTTGCTCAACATCGGTACCGGCGACGGCGTCACCGTGCGTGAGCTCGTGGCGGCATTCGAGCGTGTCACCAAGGAACCGCTGCCTGTCGTGGAGGTTGAGCGCCGTCCAGGCGATCAGGCCGGCGCCTACGCGATCGTTGACCGGGCAGCATCCGTGCTCGGGTGGAAAGCAGAGCGTTCCATCGATGATGGCGTCCGCGATGCCCTGGCCTGGGCTGAGAAACTGCGTTCGCTCGACTAAGTCTCCCGCCCTCGACAGGGCCTAATTCTGGGGCCGCAGGGTCGGGATGACCCCGGTGTTCGCCGCATCGATATTCTCGCGCCAGGAGCGCGACTGGCCAGCGCGGAGCGCGCACAGCACGAGCATGAACCATCCGGCGCCGAAGATGGTGAAACTCTCGAACATCGAGTCAACAGCGAGCGTGACGAGCACGAGCGGTGTCCACGCGTACACGACCGAACGCCGCACGCTGGCGACCAGCCACGACCTGATCAGCGCCGCGCTGCCCAGAAGCAGAAACAACAGCAGGCCGGCGATCCCCAGCTGCAGCAATACGTCGAAGAACGCGTTGAGTGCTGTCTGGTGGCGATCGTCCAACAGATAGTTAATGTAGGTGAACGGGTATTCTCCGCGCTGCCACGGGCCGAACCAGCCCCAGCCCTGGAACGGCTTGACGGCAACGAAATCAAGGATCTGATTCCACAGGTCGGCGCGGGCGGAGAAATCAGAACCTGCGCCCATCCAAGCGATGATCGGATGCCGGAACGCGAAAGCGACGATGAGCGCTGCTGCGACCAGCGCGCCCAGCATCCATTGGACGATAGTGCGTCGCCCTGGCGGTGTATGGCGCACAATCGTCAGGGCACCCGTGGCCACGCCTACGACGACGGCGAGCACGAGAACAGTAGGCGATGCGGAAAGGAGTGCGAGGAACGCTGCCAGTGCGATCGATGGGACAGCGATGGGGGCAGCGAGGGACTGCGTGCGCCATTCGATGAAGAATGTGATGAGAGCGATGACCGCCACGAAACCGAGCATGTTGCGGGTGCCGAAGATTCCCTGGATCGGCCCGCCCATCGCGAGATTGCCCTCGATGTCGAGAAACGCGATCGGAACGTCGATCAGGAGGCCGGAGAGGACCTCGACCCCGAGCGATAGCGCCAGCAGCGCCCGCAGCGTGTCACCGATTGCGCGCACGGTCTGCAGAGTGTCGCGGATGTGGCCGATCGTGATCGCGATGAACGCGAAACCGAACAACCACAACCAGCCGATGACGGTGTCAGAGCGATCTGTCGTCCAGAACACGCTGAGCAGAGCCAGCGCGAGAAACGCGAGCAGCGATGAAGGGGCAACGCGAAGCAAGGAGAGCTCCTCGCGTCGCACGAACAGGATCGCTGCTCCCAGCACACCCAGCAACAGGATGATCGTCGCGAACGTCGCCGTCGACGTCATCCGCTCGATCGTGAACGAACCGAACGTCGCGGTCAGGGCTGCGATTGTGTACGCACGTGCCATCTCGACGGAGCCGAGCAATCGGCTGAGTCGAACCTGGGGTGACATCACGGGATGCGCCGCGCCGTCTGGCCGCGCTCCGTGACGTGGGACATCTCGTTGAGGCCCACACCCACAAGCGGCACCGACTTGATCTTGAACGAGAACAGCACCAGCATCAGCCAACCCCAAAGCATGATGGGGGTCGACTCGGCAAGCCCCTGCACAAGCAGGATGACGGTGAACAACAGTGGCAGCAGCGTCAGCGGGGAGTAGGGCCGGTTCGCACGAAGATCCCAGCGCGGTCGATCGGCGGCGAAGAACCAGGCGCGCCACAGCAGGCCGAAGTACGCGGCTGCCATCAGCAGCACACCGACGACTCCGAGCTGCATGAGCACGTCAAGCCACATGTTGTGCGCGTGGAAGACAGTGATGCCGTGGTCGGTGATCCATCCGTCAAATGACGGATCGGTGGGGATCCATGGGCTGGAGAAACCATTGCCGAACACGGGGTGAGTGGCCGCCCGCTCGAGAACCTTCGTCCAGATGACATCGGTGCGGCCCGTGAGATCTGCGCTGCGACCGAGCGCTTCGAAAAGCGGTTTGTGGAACACGATCAGCGCGGCGACCACGATCGCGACACTGGCAACACAGGTGACGTAGATACGAGTGCGTGCACCAGGCGTGCGAGTGCGACGGATGAGCAATGCCACCGCGAGCACGACGGCCGCAGCGATCGCACACACGTAGGTGGTTGCAGAGGAAGCGCGCAACATCAGGAAGGCGGCGAGCAGCATCCAGAGCGCGAGCGTCGTGCGCCAACGCGCGTGAAGGGCCCACTGAACGCCGAACGTGACGATCGCGAACAGGCAGATGATCGCCAACACATTGGAGTTTCCGACCAGTCCCTGAATGCGCCCGCCGTCGAGGAGGTTGTCGCGCACCCAGTACAAGTGCGGATCGATCTTGCCCTCTGGCAACGTGACGAAGTTCGGCAGCAGTGGAGCGCGCAGCACAAGCGACACCCACAGCTCGAGCGCAAGGGATAGGCCGAGGATCCACTTGAACGCAGAAGCGAGCGCACGCACGATCTCATGCCAGCTGAACGCGTGGGCAATCAGCAGCGCGTTCACCGTCACGGCCGCGAGAAGGAGCCAGGTGATGATCGTGGCACCTCGCCACTGCGACCAGGCGACGGAGAGCAGAGCGAAACACACATATCCGAGCGCAGACCAGGGGAGTCGCCGCCAGGGGAACGGGTACGGCCGCGACTTCGCGATCATCGGAACGCCGATCGCGAGAGCGGCGAGCGTGAGAAGGATCATCACGATGCCGGCACCGTACTGGCCGACGAGGTTGTAGATCGCGGTGTGTGCGAAGGCGACGATAAACACGATGATCGCGTAACCGCGCAACAACAGATGCCCCGTCGACTCGCGCTCCGGCGCGGTGGGCGGGGCTGCCACGGGATGCTTCGTGTACTGCGCCATCGGATTCAGGCTACCGCGACCGGCCCGCAGATCGCTGCGGCACGGCGGGATGGGTACCCTGGGGTCATGCTATTGAGCCTGTCGAATGTGCCGCGTGACTACGCCTGGGGATCGCCCTCGCTCATTGCCGATCTGGAGGGACGCCATCCCGCTGGGGTTCCGGAGGCCGAGGTGTGGTTCGGCGACCACCCCGGCGACCCCGCCGATGTAGTCGGCGGGACGACGCTGGATGCCGTGACAGGCGGGACTCTGCCCTATCTGCTGAAGCTGCTCGCGGCAGCAGAACCGCTGTCGATCCAGGTGCACCCGACCATCGCCCAAGCGCGCCACGGCTGGTCGCGTGAGGCAGGGCTCGCTGCGGACGACCCTGCACGCAGCTACCGAGACGAGAACCACAAGCCAGAGCTCATCGTCGCGCTCAGCGACCGCTTTGAGGCACTGAGCGGTTTACGGCCCGTTGCCGCGACCCTGCGATTGCTTGATGCACTGGGCTCGTCGGCCGGCGTCACGGCGCTGCGCGAGAAACTCAGCGGCGGTGATGGTGCAGATGACGCCGATCTGCTGCGCGATGCGGTGGGCTGGCTGTTGTCCGGCACTGCGCAAACTGAAGTCGATGAGATCATCGCTGCGCTGGGCGAGGCATCTTCAGATGAGTTTGCCGCGGAGCTGACCGCCGGGCGAGCGATCGCGCAGCGTTACTCAGGCGACCCTGGAGTCGTCGTCGCACTTCTGATGAACTTCATCGTGCTGGGCCGGGGTGAAGGCCTCTTCTTGCGCGCTGGACTGCTGCACGCCTATATCTCAGGCCTTGGGGTAGAGATCATGGCTGCCAGCGACAATGTGCTGCGTGGCGGCCTCACACCGAAGCACATCGACGTCGCTGAGCTGTTGTCCGTGCTAGACACCACCCCAGGTGAAGTGCCGGTGCTGCGGCCCTCGGCATCCGAGGCGGTCACCGTGTACCCGGCTGACGTCGCCGATTTCGTGCTGCGACGCGTGACTCTTTCCGGTAGCCCCGTCGCCGTCGACGTGTCAGGACCGGCCATGGTGCTCGCGACCGGGGGAGCGGTGTCGGTGTCCGGCGCAGGCGACGAGGTGTCGATCCCCGTCGGTACGGCGGTCTTCGCCACCGCAGAAGAGACGGTGCTCACCCTCCGCGGTACAGGTGAGGCGTTCGTCGCTCAGCCCGGAGAGTGACGGCGTACTGCGGGTTTTGGGCGACACGCCGCAGACACGCCGTAAACCTTCAACGAACTCTTGAGGGTTTACTATCCGCGACTTGACCGGAGCGAATGACACGGGTGTAATTAGTAACGCACAGCCCGGTGGGGGGCATCTGTAAGGGCAAGGAGAACGATATGACGGGTTACCGTTCCGACGTTCCCGAGAACTGGTTTGTTGATCCGGTCAATCTCGGGGTTCCCGGGGTCAGGCGTGTTGAGCCTGATGATGACAGCGCGCTGTCTTGGCAAACCGACGCACTGTGTTCCCAGACGGACCCCGAGGCGTTCTTCCCCGAAAAGGGCGGCTCGACCCGAGACGCGAAGCGAATCTGCTCCTCGTGCGATGTGCGTGGCGAATGCCTTGAATACGCGCTGAACAACGATGAGCGCTTCGGTATTTGGGGCGGTCTCAGCGAGCGCGAGCGTCGCAAGCTCAAGCGCCAAGCCGGCTGATTCTTCATAGCTTCGCAGGCACGCCGGACGAGGTGACTGCTACCCGTGAACCCAGCGCATAGGCTGACCAGGCTATGCCAACCCGAGTTCATGCCATTATCGTCGCGCGCCCCGGTTCTTCGTCACGCGCGCAGCTGCTGCGAACGCTTGACGCGCTGAGTCTGCAGACCCGCCCCGCCGACGCTGTCACCCTCGTCGTCTGCGGCGATGGGGCGTCTGCTCGAGAGAGCGCAGCAGTCGGTCGCCTGGTCGAGGGCATCATCGAGGCCCGCAGCAGCACATCGTTCGCTGAGGCTGTTGAATTGGCCAGGCCACGCGTTGCAGAAGGCTCTGCCGTCTGGCTGCTCGCGCACGACACCGCTCCACACCCGCAGGCGCTCGCTCAGCTCGCCGGCGCTCTGGAACGCTCTCCCTCGGCGGCGATTGCCGCGCCGAAGCTGGTGAATGCCGACTATGACCGGGAACTCGTTTCGCTCGGCGTGACCATGACCACGCTCGGCCGCTCGGTCGAGCTCGCCGCGGGTGAGCTTGACCAGGGGCAGCACGACGGCCCAGACGATGCCCTGGGATCCGACATCCGCGGTGTGCTCATCCGCAGCGAGGTGCGCGACCGTCTGCGCCCTGACGTTGCTCTTGCCGGTGCCGATGAAGGACTTGACCTCGGTGTGCGTGCGAGATTGGGCGGCGGGCGCGTCGTCCTCGCCGCGAATGCGCGAATCTCCGTGCACCCTGACGGACCTGCCGCTCTTCCACAGAATGCCGCGCAGCGCGCATTCGTCACCCGACTCGCACAGCTGCATCGCCGCCTCGCGTACGCACCGGCGGTGACCGTGCCGCTGCACTGGTTGACGCTGCTGCCACTCGCGCTCTGGCGAACCATCGTGCATCTGATCGGAAAACACCCTGCATCGGTGTTCCCTGAGTGGGGCGCCGCGATAACTGCCATGGTGCGCTTTGGTGCCGTGGCGCGGTCACGCCGGCGCATCCGCTCGTTCCGCACGGCCACCTGGTCGAGCATCGCACCGCTGCGGATAACTCGCGCTCAACTGCATCGCCGCCTCGATGATGGAAACGGCAGCGAGGGGGGAGCGGTCAGCGAGCTGAACTTCTTCTCCGGCGGTGGCGCCTGGGCAGTGCTGGGCGCGCTCGTCGTGAGCATTGCATCGTTCACGACCCTCCTGGCCTGGCCCGCAATCGGCGGCGGAGCGCTGCTGCCAATGCGGGATACAGTCGCCGGGCTCTGGCAAGACGCCACGTGGGGTCTTCGTGGCGTCGGTGTCGAGGTCACCGGACCGGCTGACCCGTTCGCCAGCGTGATCGCCGTGGTGGGAACCCTGTGGGGAGGCGCACCGTCCTTCGCCATGGTGCTGCTCTGGCTGCTTGCGCTCCCGCTTGCTGTGCTCGGTGGATGGTTCGCTGCGACCCGAATCACCGATCGCAGCGGAATGCGCATCTTCGGTGGCGTCGCATGGGCTCTGGCGCCGACGTTCCTCACCGCTCTCGTCGAGGGACGTCCTGCCGCGGTCCTCCTGCATCTGATCCTGCCGTGGCTCTTCCACGCTGCGGTCGTCGCTCATCGGTCTTGGGGCGCGGCCGGTGCAGCATCCATAATTCTCGCCGCGGTTCTCGCCTGTGCCCCTGTGCTCGCGCCGGGTCTGGGGTTGCTCTGGCTGATCGCGATCGTCCTCGTACTCGCTCGTGGCTGGTTCCACGGCGCGGTGCGGCTGCTGTGGATGCTCGCGCCGAGCATCGTGCTCTTCCTGCCCATCGTCGTATGGCAGTTGCAGTACGGAAGTGTGTGGGCGATTTTCGCTGACCCAGGAGTCGCATGGGCGGGCCCTCAGGCCTCCGCTGACAGCGCAGGGCGGATGCTGCTGGCCAGCGGATTCCCGACCGAAGATCTCGCCGGCTGGATGCAGCTCGTTGACCCCAGCATTGCGGTCTGGGCGCCGATCCTCATCGCCCCGATCGCGCTGTTGGCGCTCGCCGCGGCGATCGCACCGCGCTGGGCTGCAGGCATCATGCTGCTCGTCGTCGCACTCACCGGGCTTGCGACGGCATTCCTGGCTGTCGGCATAACGGTCTCCTTCTCGCAGGGCATGCCGGTGCCGATCTGGCCGGGAACCGGATTGAGTCTCGCCTGGGCCGGTGTGGTCGGTGCCGCCCTCGTCACCCTGGACACGGCCATCACCCTTCCCCGACTACGTGTAGCGGCGGTCACCGTCGCTGGGCTGTGTCTTGCTCTCTGCGCAGTGCCGGCGCTGACAGCGCTGCACGCAGATCGCACCGTGCTGACCAACGGGCCGACAAGCACGCTGCCGGCATACGTCGCCGCTGAGGCGCGTGGGGATCGCGAGATCGCAACTCTCGTGCTCACGCCACAGAACAGCGGCGGCCTGGCCTCAGAAGTGGTGTGGGGCGCGAGCGGCACGGTCGGAGCGCAGACGACGATGCTGAGTACGGCGACGGAGCCGCAGGGCATCGACATCAGCGCGCTTGCCGTCGACCTGCTCTCCACGCGCACCTTCGACGCCCCGGGAGAACTTGCTGAGCATGGCATACGTTTCGTGCTGCTCGACCAGGTTGCCGGCGAAGAATCGGACGCCGCACGCGCTTTCCGCGTCGCCTCTGTGACGGCCCTCGACCAGCGGGCCGGCTTCGTGAAGGTGGGGGAGACGGACAAGGGCGTGCTGTGGCGCTTGGACGCTGCCGCGGCCGATCGTCCTGGCCTCACGAGCGCCGAGGCCCGCACGTTGCGCGCGGTCACGACACTTCAGCTCCTCATCTTCTTCGGCGCCCTGCTGCTGTCGATCCCGACGCGGGCATCGCGCCGTGCTGCCCGCGCGCAGTCGCGGATCGTCGGGCGTTCGCAAGACGAGCCACTGGTGCTCCCGAAGCGCGCGGATGATTCCTTCGACGATGAGCATGAGCGCGAGGATCTGGAGCCTGTGGTTTCCGACGAGGAACCAGCCGAGACGGCTACCGACCAGGTGTCGGACCCGGCGTCCGACCCGGTGTCTGACCAAGAGCCCGACCAAGTGTCCGACCAAGCGGAGGAGGAGCGATGACTCAGAAGCGTGCGATCCGTGTTGTCGCGACGGGTGCCCGACTGGCTGTCGGGGCGGTTGTCGCTGCCCTGTGCGTGGCTGGTGTCACCGCTGCCGTCGCACTCGAATGGCCCGGTGTTGAGAACAAACCCGCTCAGGTGTCGGTGCGACCCGCCGCCGGTGACACCACTCTCGTCTGCGGCGGAGCATTCCGCGCGATCGGCCGCGACGTGCAGAACGCACAGCAGATGTCGTCTGCCGGAGATCCCCTGCTCACCGTCGACAGCAACGGACCGCGTACGGACTCCGAGATCGCGGCATCCGATCTGCTGGATGCCGCTACCGGGCCGAAGCGCTTCGTCGGAAGTGCCGAGCAGAACGGAGCATCACTGATCGCAGCATCCGAGTCGATCTTCCTGGCCACATCCGATCTCTCCGGGCTGGCTGCCAGCACCTGCCGTGAACCGAGCACGGAGTCGTGGCTGTTGGGCGGAACGGTTGAAACCGGCACGAGCGATCTCATCATCCTGTCGAATCCGGGCGATGTCACGGCGACGGCGACTTTGACGGTGTTCGGCACGGAGCAGACTTCGACCGAAACGTTGGTGCCAGCGGGCACGCAGCTTGCGGTACCGATGGCATCGATTGCCGCGGGGCTGCAGCAACCGGTGGTGCGTGTCACGGCAGCAGGAGCCCCGCTGCGGGCAGTGCTGCAGTCTTCGCTCATCCGCACGCTCGACCCGTCCGGAATTGATGTGCAAGACACCGCGGGCGTGCCGCGCACAGACCTCACGTTCGCTGGTGTTCAGGTCGTTACGGGCGAGTCCGACTCTCCGGTCGCACTGCTGCGTCTGATGGCGACTGACCAGGCCACCACGGCCACCGTTACGGTGCGCTCGGCGGACAGTGAAGTGCAGACGCTCTCGGTGCCATTGGACGCAGCCACACCCGCCGAAGTGAACCTCGAAGGTCTACGCGCGGGCATCTACAGCGTCACCGCAGAGGCGGAGGCGCCGATCCTCGGCGCCGTCTGGCAAAGCAGCGGTGCAGGAGCCGGCACCGACTTCGCCTGGATGACTTCTGCGCCGGAGATCGATGGAGACGTGCTCGCCGCAGTGCCCGCGGGTCCGAACCCTCGGCTGCACCTGGTGAACTCGGGCGAAACGGATGCAACCGTCACACTGGCTCCCACCAATGGCGCCGCAGGGGATGAGGTCACGGTTCCGGCTGGCGGCTCGGTCGTGGTCGATGTCCTGGCAGACACGACCTACGCGCTGACGATGAATGGAGCGGATCTGCACGCGGCAGTCGTGCTGTCCGACGTCAATCAGCTGGCAGGCTGGCCGCTGTGGCCCGCGGCATCCGCGCAGGACGCCATCATCGTCTATCCCTGATCCGGGCCAAACTCCCACGGCTCTTTGCCGACGTACTCAGCGGCGGCGCGGAATACCGCGCTTTCGATCGCGATGCGACGGTGCACGTCGTCGTCGTGTCCTGGGGGGAGCAATCGCTCGATCGGGATTCGAAACAGCACGATCCGGCGCTCTTCCCGATCGATGCGCCAGCGAGGGATGCCTGCCTCGTCGGCGTGGAGTGGAAGTCCGCCGATCTCGAAGCGCACTTCCTGCAATTCCGGCCAGGTACCGCGCAGAAATTCGACAGCATTTCCGATGGTCAGATCGAATCGATCGATCCGGCCGTCCAGAGGTGGCAGGGGCGGGCGCAGTACCTCGCTGCGGCCAAGGCGCCCGTGTCGTCCGTGTCGAGCACCGCGGCGAGGAGCTGCGGCACCGGGCTCAGAACGGTGACGGGGCATGGTGAAAGTCTATGGCGTCCCGCGCGGCATCCGGGCGTGATGCTGCCTACCCTCTACGCTGACAGAGATGAACGCCCGACTCTGCTCGAAGGTCACCTGCGCCCGTGAAGCGGTGGCTACGCTGACCTACGACTACGGCGATCAGATGGCTGCCCTCGGGCCACTCGGAGGCTCTGACCATCCACACGCGCACGATCTGTGTGCGCAACATGCTGAGCGGCTCTCGGTTCCGGCAGGCTGGATCGTCGTTCGACATGAGGCCCTGCGCGCCTGAATTCGGTGTATCCACGCTAATAAATTGCTTGCTTGGAAAGCAATTATGGCTATGATGATTCCGGACGCACCATGGTGGCGCTTCCGGAGAGGCTCCCGTGATCGTCTGGCGTCGATGGATTTTCCCGATCCTGCTCGTAATCGTATTCGGCGCGTGCGCTGTCGGCCTGGTCAAGCTCGCATTCTTCCCTGAGACCAGCGAGGCGATGGTGAGCCCAGAAGCGGGCATCACTGACCCATTGATCCCCGTGGAACGAGCCTCGGTAATCAATGAGCTGTCATTGAGCGGCAATGTCGCACGCGACGAGGCCTACCCTGTGCGCAGCGAGATCAACGGCACTGTGACCACGGTTCACGTCGGCAATGGCGCGGTCGCTGCTGGACAGGTGCTGTTCACTGTGAAGCAGGACGATCCAGTGCGCAACATCGACATCGTGGCGCCCGAGGCAGGAGATCTCTCTGAGATCGCTGCTATCAAGGGCCAGCAGGTTTCGGTCGGTGTCGATGTCGTCACTCTGACCCCGGCGCGGTATCACCTAGTCGCCGCCGTCGAGCCCGTCCAGTTGTACCGACTCGTGAACACCCCCGCTGAGGCGACCGTGAGGATCACCGGAGGTCCCGCTCCCTTCGTCTGTACAGGTGTGCAGGTACAGGTCACGGCCGATGGTGCCGCGACCGTGCAGTGCGCTCTCCCTGCCGACCAGACGGTGTTTGCCGGTCTTCCTGCGCAGATGGATCTTGCTTTGGGACAGGTGGATGACGCAGTCGTTGTCCCGGTGACCGCAGTGCAGGGTGGCTCTGGCACCGGCGTTGTCTGGATCGACGCGGGTGACGGCGGCGAGCCGGAGGAGCGCACAGTGTCGCTTGGCGTCAACGACGGCGCAATCGTCGAGGTCGTGGACGGACTCGAAGAGGGCGAGATGGTGCGCCAGTTCGTGCCCGGTTTCGTCGCCCCAGTCGAGGAATTCTGCTATGAAATCGAGCCCGGCGTCGAGCAGTGTGACAGCGGGATGAGCTGGTGACGCTGGTCGCGCTGGACAACATCGCCAAGAGTGTCCTCCTCGCCGATGATTCGCGACTGGAGATCCTCCGCGGAATCAGTCTGGAAGTGGATGCCGGTGATCACGTCTCGATCGTCGGGCGCTCGGGTTCAGGCAAGTCCACGCTGCTGAACATCCTCGGCATGCTCGATGCGCCCACCGAGGGTTCGGTGTCATTCGAGGGTGTGCCGGTGCGGAAAATGCGCAGCAGCAAGCTCGATCGGCTGCGCGGCGCGAACGTCGGCTTCGTCTTCCAGCAGTTCAACCTGCTGGCCGGACGCACCGCGATCGACAACGTCATGATGCCATTGAGCCATGCGAAGGGACGGATGTTCTGGAAACGTCGTGAACTCGCCGCGGACATGCTGGAGCGCGTGGGCCTCGGACACCGCATCGACCAGCTTGCTGACCGCCTGTCCGGCGGTGAGCAGCAGCGCGTCGCGATTGCCAGGGCGCTCGTGCGCAAGCCGGTGCTGATCCTCGCGGACGAGCCGACCGGAGCACTGGACATCGACACCGGTGCATCCGTCATGGCGCTCCTGGACGAGGTCGCCACCGAGACGGATGCCGCGCTCGTGACGATCACGCACGATCTGCACGTCGCTGCGCGCGCACGACGGCACTACCGGTTGGAAGCGGGGCAGCTCTCACCGGTCGACCTCAGTCGCGCCTTTGAAGCGTCCACTCTTGCCGCAGCAGTGCCAGGCGTAGACGCTGCGGGCAGCGCGCCCGTCTCAGTCGCAGCAGCACTGAGCGAGCCGCCGGAGGTCATCGCATGAGCGGCTTCTTCGGTTCCCTTGCCGATGCGTGGTCAGAGATCCGCGTGCACAAGCTACGCGTATTGCTCAGCCTGATCGGCATCGCGGTGTCGGTTGCCGCGCTGACCGCGGTCGTCGCGTTCTCGGAGTACCAGCGGCAATACCAAGTCGAGCAGTCCGATCGCTTCGGCGGGCGCGCGGCCACCATCGCGGTCAGCATCATGAGTGAGGATGGCAGCGTCGTCGACTCTGACGCCTTCGATGAGCGTTTCGCGGGGGTGAGCGAACGCTTCGGATTCACGCATACTGCTCGGATAGCCGATGGCTTGATGTTCAGCACTCAGCTGCCAGACGGCGTTGTAGACGTCTACGGCAGGCTCCTCGATCCGCTCTATACCGAGATGCATCGTGAACAGCTGGTCGAGGGACGTTGGTTCCGTGCCGGCGACGAGGAATCGCTTGCGCCGCCGGTGGTGATCACTGAGCCGCTGTGGGATCGCATCGGCCGGGTGCCGGTCAGCCAGCATCCGACCATCACGCTCCTCGGGGACGCCGGCGGCACCTATCAGGTGGTGGGTGTGGTTCCGAAGCAGGGCGAGTGGGACACGGAGCTGCGCATCGACGTGCTCTACGACGCGTATGCTGCTCGCGTCGACCAGTTGCCGGAGGGCGCCTACCCACGCCACGAGGTGTGGGTCACAGAAGCGCAGGCGGCCGAGATCGGCCCTGTGCTCGCGATGGATCTGCGCGCGGGGCTTCCGGCAGGTCAGACGATCTCGGTGAGCCGTACTGACTGGGCGTCGCAGCCGGGCATGGAAGATTCCATGCGCACCTTCGAGCTGATCACTGGAGGTATCGCCGTTCTCATCCTCGCGCTCGGTGCGTTGAGTCTGATCAACATCCAACTCGTTGCCATGCGGCAGCGAGTGCGGGAGATCGGTGTCAGACGAGCGTTCGGTGCCACCTCTGGTCGCGTGTTCGTATCCGTGTTGCTGGAGAGCCTGGTGGCAACGACCGTGGCAGGCATCATCGGCATCGCGATCGTCGTCGCCGTGCTCCGCTCTGACTGGGTGGTTCCGGCGATGTTCCCTGGAATGCAGGATGTTCCGCCGTTCCCGATGCGTGCGGCGGTCACGGGGCTTGTGGCATCCGTCATCGTCGGTGCGATCGCCGGATTCATTCCCGCGATGGTTGCCCTCCGGGTGAAGGTGATCGACGCGATCCGCTTCTGAAGCGGCTGATGCAGGCTCAGACGCCGACGTGGCGACCGGAGAGCTTCTCCGCTCGCGCGTCGGCGATGGCCAGCGCACGGCGCTCGCGCTCGCGTCGTAGCACCGTGATGGCGATGAGGAGCTGCTCAGGGTGGGCTGCGGGCTGCGGTGAGACATACTCGGCCGTCTCGGTAACGAGCTCGTACGCGATCCGCGCACGAGCGGACGGCGACATCCGCTCGGCGTGCTGCAGAAACTGGTTGATGCGTCGGGCGAGCCGGTCCGGCATCCGTGCGACGTCAGCGATCTGTGCCCAGCCGGCGAGGGCAGGCGGCATCACAGCGATGAGCGGGACCAGCTTCGGGGTACGCACCCGCTGGCTGTAGGTTCCGGCCACGAGGTCTCCCAGTCGCTGCGAGCGCGCCGTGAACGCGCCGGAGAGCAGTGCGATGGCGCCGAACGTCATATAAGTCTCGAGCACGCCGATCAGTGCACGGATGAACGCGTGGCGGAATCCGGTCGCGCCGCCGTCCAATCGGACGATGCGTCCGCCGACGGCGAGTTTTCCGAGGCTGCGGCCACGCAGTGCCAGCTCGATCACGATCGGCACGACGACGAAACACACCACCAGCGCCAGGACATTCACGATGCCGTCGATCGAGCTAGTGACGATGCCGGTGGCAAGCAGCCACGTGCGCAGCCACAGGAACAAGAGAAACAGCGCCCAGCTGACGACCATGTCGATCAGGGCGCCGAGGGCACGCATGAAGAACCCGAGCGGCTGGACATCGATGGCGACGGCTTCGCCGGAGAGGACTTCGTCCGCGGTGTCGATCGGCGTAGACATGAGTACAGTAAATCAGGTGGATGCTGATGCTTTGAGCGATGCTCGCCGTGCCGAGTGGGAACGACTCGACGAACTCAGCCGCCAGCGGCTGGACGGCGCGGGGGTTGACGAACTCATCGTGCGCTACCGTGCAGCATCGGCGGACCTCGCTGAGCTGAAGACTTCGGTGGGCGATTCTCCGCAGGGCGCATACCTTTCGTTGATTCTCGCGAAGGCGCGACTGCGACTGACGGGCACATCCGACAGCATCCTCACCCAGATCGGCCGCTTCTTCACCGACCAGCTGCCCGCGGCGCTGTACCGGCTGAGGTGGACCACGCTCGTCATCGCGCTCGCATTCATCGCGATCACAGTCGGCGTCGCGGCATGGATCTCCGGTGACCCCGCTCTGGTGGCCGCGCTCGGGCCGGCAGACTTCCTCGAGCAGTATGCCGAGGAGAGCTTCACCGAGTACTACACCGAGAACCCGGCGGCAGTCTTCGCGGGAATGGTCTGGACGAACAATGCCTGGATCGCCATGCAGTGCGTGCTGTTCGGCGTCACCGGGATCTGGCCGGTCTACGTGATCGCGCAGAACGCGTTCGGCCTCGGCGTCTCCGGTGCGGTCATGGCAGCTCACGATCGCCTCGACGTGATGGTGCTGTACATCCTCCCGCACGGGATGCTGGAGATGACGAGCATCTTCGTGGCCGCGGCCGCCGGATTGCATGTCTTCTGGGCGTGGGTGGCTCCTGGTCACCGCAGCCGTGCGACCGCCCTGGCGGCGGAGGGTCGTGCCCTTGCGACCGTCGCCATCGGACTGGTGTTCGCGCTGTTCCTCTCCGGGCTGGTGGAAGGCTTCGTCACCGGCTGGTCACTGCCGTGGCCGATCAAGATCGGTATCGGCGCCGCTGCGCTCGGTGTCTTCCTCGCATACATGCTTCTCGTCGGTCGCCGGGCCTACCAGCGCGGCGAACGCGGTGACCTTCTTGAGTACGAGGCGGGTACGCCGCAGCTCGTCGCCGGCTGACCGGCGCGGCATCCGGCAGCATCCGTCGCGAGCCATCCCGCCCGTCCGTCCGTCCGGTCCCGAGCCAGTCGCCCGCTGATGGCGGAAGAAAAACCCGGCTCCGGGATGAACCGGAGCCGGGTTATTCTTCCCGCAAGGTCGCGTCGGCGGATGCCTCGGTGAGGATGCGCTGAGACGAGGATGCGTTGAGACGAGGGTGCGCAGAGGCGTCAGATATTCTTCGTGCCGTCGAGGAGCGCCTTGTATGCGAAGCCGGCGATGAGGGCACCGACGATCGGGAACACCAGGAAGACCCACAGCTGGGACAGCGGGCCGACTCCACCGTAGATCGCCGCGGCGATGGAGCGGGCGGGGTTCACCGAGGTGTTGTCGACCGGGATGCTGATCAGGTGGATGAGCGTCAGGGTGAGACCGATCGCGAGACCGGCGAACGGAGTGGGGCGCAGCTTGTGCGTCGTCCCCAGGATGACGAAGAGGAAGACTGCGGTCAGAATGACCTCGATGATGATGGCCGACCACATTCCGAAGCCACCGGGGGAGTGTTCGCCCCAGCCGTTGCTGGCGAAGCCTGCATCCTGCGCGCCGGCGAGCCAGCCGTCCGGACCGAACAGGCCGATCAGTACGAGGAGCGTGCTGGCGATGATTCCGCCCACGATCTGCGCGATGACATATCCCGGAACGTCACGCCAAGGAAGACGTCCTGCAGCGGCGAGGCCCAAGCTGACGGCAGGGTTGAAATGCCCGCCAGAGATCGGACCGAAGGCGTACACGCCGACCACGACTGTGAGGCCGAAGGCAAGAGCGACCGCGACGTAGACGGCGGAGCCCGAACCAGGATCGGTGAAGTGGTTGGAAGCGAACAGAGCGGTGCCGACACCGCCAAATACCAGTAGGAATGTGCCGAGCGCTTCGGAGGTGAGTTTAGCTCCGAGCGAAGGCACGGGAGATGCTGCTTCGACGAGTGATTCACTCATGGGATTCCCTTTCATCAGTTCGTGTCAGAAACGACCGAATCAGGGCACATCATCCACCTTGGCGGGAATTCAACGCGGGAGGCGCGCCGACGCCTACTCAGCGTCCACACAGGTTCGCCAGAGCGCAGATACGACGAAGGGGTCGGATGCTGAAGCATCCGACCCCACCGAAATCAAGTGACTACGCGCCGGTGCCCACGGGCTCGGCTTCGCCGATCGGGAGCCCTGCCAACTCGCGCACCGCGTTGGCGATCGCCTGGTCGACCTGGCCCCAGTACCAGAAGAAGCGCTCCTGGATAGCGGGGACGCTGAGCCCGTTGTACTGGCCGACGAGCGTCTCGATGAAGCGCGCGCGCTCCTCATCGGAGAACACGTCGTTGAACAGCGTGCGAGCCTGCCCGAAGTCATCGTCCTCGGAGTGCAGAGTCGCCGCGCTGCGCAGAAGAGTGCCGTCGTCTTCCCAGCTCGCCTCGACGCCACGTGCCGGGTCAGCCACGGGGCCGCCTGCCACGCCATACGAGTTCGGCGTGTAGACGCGGTGTTCCGCCGTGTTGAAGTGGTACTGCATGTTGCCCTCGTGCATGTAGTTGCTCACCTGGGCGGCGTGCGGCTGGTTCACCGGAAGCTGGTTGTAATTGGTGCCGATGCGGTAGCGCTGTGCGTCGGGGTACGAGAAGACCCGGGCCATCAGCATCTTGTCGGGCGAGATGCCGGTGCCAGGAACCTGGTTGCCGGGGGAGAACGCGGCCTGCTCGATCTCGGCGAAGAAGTTCTGCGGGTTGCGGTTCAGCGTGAACGTGCCGACCTTGATGCGGGGGTAGTCCTTCTTCGACCAGGTCTTCGTGAGGTCGAACGGGTTGAAGCGGTAGTCCTTGGCCTCTTCGTACGGCATGACCTGTACGCAAACATCCCAGGACGGGAACTCTTCGCGGTCGATGGCCTCGTACAGGTCGCGACGGTAGTGGTCGGCGTCCTGACCGGCGAGGCGCTCTGCCTCGTCGGCGAACATCGGCTCGACGCCCTGCTTCGAGATGAAGTGATACTGCACCCAGAAACGCTCACCCGCGGCGTTAATCCACTGGTAGGTGTGCGAGCCGTAGCCATTCATGTGGCGCCATGAGCGTGGCAGCCCACGGTCTCCCATGAGGTAGGTGACCTGGTGGGCAGACTCGGGCGAGAGGGTCCAGAAGTCCCACTGCATGTCGGCGTCGCGCAGCCCAGAGCCGGTGAGGCGCTTCTGCGAGTGGATGAAGTCGGGGAACTTGATGCCATCACGCAGGAAGAACGTCGGGGTGTTGTTGCCGACGATGTCGAGGTTGCCCTCAGTCGTGTAGAAACGCAGCGAGAAGCCGCGGACATCGCGCCAGGTGTCGGGGGAACCCTGCTCACCGGCGACGGTCGAGAATCGGATCAGCGTCTCGCTCTTGGCGCCGGGCTGGAAGACGGCCGCGCGGGTGTACTGCGAGACGTCCTCGGTGATGACGAGTTCGCCGAAGGCGCCGCCGCCCTTGGCGTGCGGGTTGCGCTCCGGCACACGCTCACGGTTGAACGATGCGAGCTTCTCGACCAGGTAACGGTCGTGCAGCGCGGTGGTGCCGTCAGCACCGGCAGTCAGCGAATGGGCGTCGCTGGCAACCGGGGTGCCGGTCTGGGTGGTGGTGAAGGATGGGGAGGTCATTCACTTTTCCTTTCGCAGTCAGAACAGATGGCTCGGTAGGTCACAGAGGCTTCGATGATCCGCATCCCGTGATCGTGGGATGGGTGCAGGCACGGGGCGGCGCCGAGAGCGCAAGCGACATCTTCCACACGCCCGCAGCGCACACATTGCAGGTGGTGATGGTTGTCATCTGCGTGCTGCACTTCGTATAGGGCACTCGCTGCATCGGGAAGGCTCACCCTGCGCACGATGCCCGCATCGGTGAGATCTCCGAGGATGCCGTGGACGGTGGGCAGAGCCACAGCGCTGTGTGTATCGCGCATCGCGACGTGCACCGAATCGGCAGAGGTGTGCGGGCGAGCGATCAGGGCATTGAGCACGGCCACGCGCTGCACCGTCACGCGAAGCCCGGCGGCGCGCAGGCGCTCCGGTGCTTCCAGCGCGACGATCGGGTCCATATCCCTATTATGCCACTGTTCTGAATCATTCACAAAAAGGAATCATTCAGAAAAAGGCTCAGAGACGCCCCGCAGCTTTTAGTTCGAGATATCGGTCAGCGATCTTCGGTGGCAGGATCTCCGGATCCGCTGTGATCGCCTCTCCACCCGCACGCCGGATAGCATCCGCAACGTTCTCGGCGTCTCGCAGGGTGCGCTCCGCGGCCGCAGCGAGATAGATCTCCTCGCGAGAATCTCGCTGTTTCGCAAGCTCGCCGATCGCGTCATCGGTGACCGACCCGACCAGCACAGTTGTCGAACGGGATGGATTCGGGAACGCACCGAGAAAGCCACGTGCAGATTCCGCGGCATCCTGCGCGGTGAGCACGACGACCAGCGACGGTCGGTTCGTCAGCGTGCGGATCGCTGCGAAGGCACCGCCCCAGTCGGTGTCGACCAAGCGTGCGTGCACCGGGGCCATGGCGTCCGTCATCGCAGGCAGGAGTCCGGCCCCGTCGATGCCAGTCACGCGTGCGCGCACAGCGCGGTCGTACATCAGCAGATGCACATGGTCACCGGCGCGGGTCGCGAGGGCCGCCAGGAGGAGGGATGCCTCCAGCGAGGCATCCAGCCGGGTGCCATCACCGACGCGGGCGGCGGCTGTGCGCCCGGTATCGATCAGGATCACGACCTGGCGGTCGCGCTCGGGGCGCCACGTGCGCAGCATGGTCGTTCCGGCGCGCGCGGTCGCACGCCAATCGATTGAACGCACGTCGTCGCCACGCACGTACTCGCGCAGCGAATCGAACTCGGTACCCTGACCGCGCACCTGGATGCTGGTGTTGCCGTCCAGCTCACGCAACCGGGCCAGGCGCGAGGGAAGGTGCTTGCGCGACGCGAAGGCGGGCAGCACGCGGACCGCCCCACGTACCTGGTGGCGGGCCTGACGTCCGCCCAGCCCGAGCGGCCCTCGTGAGCGGATGAAGACGAACTCGCTGGCGAGTTCACCGCGGCGCCGAGGAAGGAGAGGCACAGTGACCCGTCGGCGCTCGCCCGGAGGAATCGTGGCGTGCAGTCGCTGGGAGCTCGCCCCTGCTGTCGGTTGCCACCCATCGCGGATGAGTGCGTTCAAGGTTCGAGTGCCGTGATTGTGTACGGAGATCTGCGCCTCGACAGCTTCGCCCATCCTGGCTCGACCGGGAACCTGTCTGGTCACCGTGACCGTGCGTGCGCTCGCCGAGGTGGCGACGTCGACGATGAGCAGTGCGGCGCACAGCAGCACCCATCCACCCAGCACAGCCCACACAGGCATGCCCGCCGCGGTGAACGCGACGAGAGGGATGACCCCGAGCCCGAGGGCCAGGGCGAGGCGAGGCGAGATGAACACCTTAGATCGGCACCCGTGTCTGCTGGATCACGGAGGCCAGAACAGCATCCGCGGAGACGCCTTCCATCTCTGCATCAGGGCGCAGCTGCAGTCGATGACGCCACACCGGAACGAGCATCGTCTGCACGTGATCAGGGGTCACGGCGGTGGATCCGTTCAGCCACGCCCAGGCTTTCGCTGCGGCGAGCAGCCCTGTCGAGGCACGCGGACTCGCTCCCAACAGCACAGACGGCGACTGGCGGGTGGCACGAGCCAGATCGACCACATAGCCGAGTACTTCGTCTGTCACCTCGACGCGAGCTGCGGCATCCTGCGCGGCGCGGATTTCCTCCGCGGTCACGGTGGCCTCGACGCCAGTGAGCGCACGGGGTGAGAATCCACTGGCGTGCAGGCGCAACACACTGACCTCGGCGTCACGCTCGGGCATGCCCACCACGAGCTTCATCAAGAACCGGTCAAGCTGTGCTTCGGGGAGGGAATACGTGCCCTCGTGTTCGATCGGGTTCTGGGTCGCCGCCACCAGGAACGGGTCCGGCAGATCGCGACTGATGCCGTCGGCTGAGACCTGACGCTCTTCCATCGCCTCGAGAAGGGCCGCCTGAGTCTTCGGAGGTGTGCGGTTGATCTCATCCGCCAGCAAGATGTTCGTGAACACCGGTCCCTGGCGGAACTCGAACTCGCCTGTGCGTGCGTCATACACGAGCGATCCGGTCACATCACCCGGCATCAGGTCGGGGGTGAACTGCACACGCTTGGTGTCGAGTCCGAGCGCACGGGCAAAGGATCGTACGACGAGGGTCTTGGCGACGCCAGGCACACCCTCCAGCAGGACGTGTCCGCGCGAGAGCAGGCACACCAGGAGACCGGTGACCGTGCCGGCCTGTCCGATCACGGCCTTGTCGACCTCAGCGCGCACGCGATGCATGGCCTGGCGCAGCTCGCCCTCATTGAACGTGGTTGATGCGGTGGTCACGGTGTGTTGTTCCTTTCCACGTGAACGGCGGTGTCGACCGCCGCTTCGAGTTCGGCAAGTCGTCGAGCGGTATCGATCAGATCAGCGTCGTTCGCAGGCAGGGCGCCTGCGAGCAGCTGGTGGAGTGAGCCACGAGGGATGCGCAAACGGTCGGATGCCGCGTCGGCCACTTCTTCTGGCGTGGAGCGCGCGGTGAGCCCGAGCCGCGCGGCCAGCCGTCGCATCGAGCCGTCGCGCAGCGCCTCGGCAGCATGTGCGGAATCAGCGGCCTTCGCAGTGAGGCGGGCGCGCCCCTGCATCGTCTCGGAGGCTCTGACGGTCACTGGCAGCGTCTCAGCGACTAGTGGACCGAAGCGCTGCCCGTAGGAGATTGCGGCAACGATGCCGGCCAGCAGTAGAAGCAGTATCGCTGGCGTCACCCATTCCGGCGTGAGCGAGGCGAGTGTGTCCGCGCCCTGGGCCTCGATGTCGGTGTCGTCGAGCGAGGGTACGTACCAGACGACGTCGCCGGTCTGGCCGAGTAGGGCAAGCCCGAGGGCCGCATTGCCGTTTTCGGCAAGATACTCATTGCTGAACAGGCCGCTGCCCTCGATCAGCACGGTGCGGGTACCGTCACGATCGTCCACGAGTAGGCCCGCGTTGTGTTCGGCATCCGTGTAACAGCCATTAACTCCCGCGGCAGGGGTGAAGAAACGTTCCGGGCGCACCGAGCCGACGTGTGCGAGCTCGGGCAGATCGCACGATGCGACTAGGTCGTCGGCGATCGTGGGCGCGTTCTCGCCCAGGTCGAGCAGGCGCAGCATGCGTGATGAGCTGGAGAGGATGACGGTGCGGTTCGCCGGCTCGATGAGCTGTCTCACCGCATCATCCGAGAGGTTGAAGGGATCAGCCATTACCAGTGTCGTGTCGTCGCTGCTCGAGGCAATCGCCTCGGCGCGGGTGCGGACGACTGTGATCTCGACTCCCTGATCCCGCAGTATCTCCGAGAGGGCGAGCGCGCCGGAATCCTTGGCGCTGTCCGGATCGAGGGTTCCGCGCGAGTCGGGGCTGGTGACGCTCATGCTGCCGATGAAGAACGCGAACAGGATCACGGCGACGACGATCGCGATCCAGCCGAGCGCAGAGCGCAGCCGGCCCTTTGGCCGAACGGCTGTGCCGGGAAGGTCGACGGGTGCCGCGGCATCCCGCTCCGCAGTGAGACTCACGCCGGCACCGCCTCAGGCGGCGACTCTGTCTGCACGACGGCCGGATGCTCCGAGGCGAGCAGCTCATCGGTTGCGGCCAGCGCCAGATAACTCTCTTCGGATGCGGGGTGCCGGAGGTACCGGACATCATCGAAGGCACCGGCTGCCGCCGTCACCGCGACATGGTGTGCATTGAAGACACGAGCGGCTTCGCGAGCGATTGCCTGGGCGGTGGCTCCGGGGGCCGGGTCGATGATGTCGCGTTCCAACAGGCCGCGAGCGAGCGCGCGAAAGCGCAACACTGTTGCCGCGTCCCAATCTCCGCCTCGGGCGCTGCGTTCAGCATCCGCGCGCAGCTGCGCAGCCGTGCGATCATCACGTTCACCGAGTAGTTCGATGCCTTGACGCTTCACGCGGCGCGACATGCGTGGTTTGCCCCAGAGGATCAGTACGGTGATGAGCGCCGCGACAATCACAACTGTGACGATGATCAGTGCAGTATTGCCGAACTGCGAGCCGGTGTCAGTCGAGAAGAGACTGGCGATGAAGTCAGCCACATCTTCAGCCAGGTAGTCGAACCACGTCGGTTTGGCTTCGGCGTAGCGCGGATTCTGAAGCTCCTGCTCCGCCCAGCGGCGGGCTTCCTCGCCGTCTGGAACGAACGGATCGACATCGAATCGAATCATGCACTGCCTGACCCGGGGGGAGCCCACGGGCTCTCGCTGGACGGCGGAATCGGCTGTGCCGTCGGCTCGGGAGATGCCGGAGGTGCGGGAGGTGCCGGCGGAGCCGGTGGCGGAGGTGTCGCGCCACCATATGGCGGAGTCTGCTGCTGCGGATAAGGCGGGGCGGATGGGTAAGGCTGCGGCGGGTAGGGCTGCTGCGGGTAACCCTGCTGCGGGTAACCCTGCTGCGGGTACTGCGCCCAGCCGACCGGTGCCGCCGCATACGCGGGAGCCTGTTGCTGGGGCGGCGCGCTGCTCACGGCGCGGGCAGGATCGACGGCGAACGGGTCGCCCAGCTGCTCTGCGGTGGCCCCGCGGTCTCGGCGTTCCAGATAGCTGATGAGGCTATGGTCCAGGCCCTCGTATCGCATCCGGCAGTCCAGATAGATGAATGCGGCCGCGGCGCACTGCACCACGATCGCAACCGCCTGCAGTACGTAGACCAGCAGCTGAGGAGCGATCACAGTCAGCAGATATGCGCCTATTTCTGAGGCGTCGTTGGGCCCGGTGGGGGCGATGATCGAGCCGAACAGGGAACCAACGAGCGAGAGCGGAATGCTCACCAGGCTCACGGCAGTGTTCATGATCAGGCTGACGAGCAAGATCACCGCAAATGTGTTCCAGAACCGGCCTCGAGTCAGGCGCCACGAGCGCACAAGGGCCTCGCGGATGCTTGCGCCTTCCAGAACGAGCACAGACGGCACCAGCAGCAACTTCGTGCTCAGCCAGACACCAAGAGGAATCATGCCAAGCACGAGCAGAATCCCGATCACAACGGTCAGGCCGACGCCCTCTGCAGAGCCGCCGACGCCCGCTATGACTCCGAGGGCGATGATGCCACCGACGATGGCGATGAGCACGAGAGCGGCGAGCGCCTGCAAAAGGCTCCAACCGATGAGGCGCCAGAGCGCTGGACGCATCCGGCGCCAGAGGGTGCCCAGCGTCGGCTTCTCACCGAGCGCGGCATAGCCGATGTTCGCTGCGACGACGCCCTGCATGACAGCGGTGAATGCGACGCTGACCAGACTCATGGCGATCGCCACTATGGCGTTGATCGCGATCGATCCCCACAACACAGGGTAGAAATCCGGGCTGCTGGGGGAGAGTGACTCCAAGCGCAGGAACGTGCCGTACACGACCGCACCGACCACGGTGACGGTAATCGCCGCGACGATGAGTTGCACGACGATTGCGAAGCCGAACAGCACCTTTGGGTTGTGTCTCAGCGCCGCGAAGGGCTTTGCCAACAGGGCGCCGAATGTCAACGGGTGCAATGGAATGAGCCCCGGTTTCGGTGCTGGCGTCCAGTTCTGTGCGCTCATGACGCTCCCTCCGATGTGCAGAACCATCGTGTCATACTCGCCGCCTCCTCCGGAGAAACGTAGAGGGCGCTACCGTGATCCAAACGTTGTCATGAAGTACGCTGGGAAAAGTTGCGTCCGTTCTCGTCCGCAGAGCGGCGTACATGGGTAGAAAGATGAGGCTGGGACCAGATGACCTCACGGATCCTCGTGGTCGACGATGACACCGCGCTCGCCGAGATGATCGGGATCGTGTTGCGCACCGAGGGCTTTGAACCGGTGTTCTGCGCAGACGGCGCGAAAGCGGTCGAGCAGTGGCGCACACAGCGCCCTGACCTTGTGCTGCTCGACCTCATGCTCCCCGGCATGGACGGGATCGAGATCTGCACGCGCATCCGCGCGGAATCCGGCATTCCGATAATCATGCTCACCGCGCGCAGCGACACCGCCGATGTGGTGCGCGGGCTGGAAGTGGGGGCCGATGACTACATGGTCAAACCCTTCAACCCGAAGGAGCTCGTCGCTCGGATCCGCACGCGATTGCGTCCTCTGACGACGACGAGCAACGAGGTGCTGCGCATCGGCGATCTCGTCGTCGACGTTGATGCGCATGAGGTGCGCCGCGGCACCATGGCGATCCCGCTGACTCCGCTGGAATTCCAGCTGCTCGTCGCGTTGGCATCCAAGCCTCAGCAGGTGTTCTCACGCGAGATGCTGCTCGAGCAGGTCTGGGGCTATCACTACAAGGCAGATACTCGCCTGGTGAATGTGCACGTCCAGCGGCTGCGAGCGAAGGTCGAGCTCGACCCCGACGCGCCGAAGATCGTGATGACGGTTCGTGGCGTGGGCTACCGGGCCGGGAGCGTCGGCTAGGAGATCGAGTTGATCGCGACGATCACGTCGACGACGAACGTCGCGCTGTGGCGTGACTGGCGTGACTGGCCAGAGACGGTTGCGAACCTGTGGCGACGCTCGCTGCGCTTTCGCACGATCTCCGTCACGCTGCTGCTGACGTCATTCGCGATCTTCGTGACAAGCCTGACGATGGCGCTCGTCATCCAGAACAACCTCTTCGAGTCACGTCGAGACGACGTGCTCGCGGATGCACGCAGCGCGGTCGCCGCGGCGCAGAGAGACCTTGATTCCGTCGATGTGTCCGATGGCCCGTCGGCTCTGCGTGCGGCGTGGGGAGAGGTGCAGCAGACGATTCCCAACGCGGCAGCATCCACGCATATCGCGGTGTTCCCGATCGATGAGATTCCTGTCGGCAGCGGGGTGCGCGGCTTCACGTACGACCTCAGCGGTGACGTGCTCAGTTCAGCGCTTCGCCTGCAAGTGGTCTCCTTCGCAGACCGGCAGTCCTGGCAGTCTGTCGCTCTGCCGATGGCGGATGGCACGGTCGCGCCGGGAATCGTCGTCGGTCAGCAGCTGCTGCTGCCAGAAGTCGGTCCGTTCGCGGTCTACATCGCGTACGACCTGGCCGACTCCCAACAGACTCTCCGGTTCGTGCAGAGCACGCTGTGGGCGGCCGGTCTCATTCTCATCGCGATCGTCGCTGGAATCTCCTGGACCGTGCTGCGGCTGGTTTCCCGGCCCATCATCGAGGCATCCGAGACGAGCGCGAGACTCGCAGCCGGCGATCTCGGGGTGCGGCTGCCCGTGTACGGCGAAGATGAACTGGCGACTCTGGCACGATCATTCAACGCGATGGCGGACAGTATTGAATCGCAGATCAAGGAACTCGGTGAGCTCTCGCTCGTGCAGCAGCGCTTCGTGTCTGATGTCTCGCATGAATTGCGCACCCCGCTGACCACGATCAGACTTGCCGCCGACATGCTCAACGACCAGCGTGACCAGTTTGACCCGACCATGAACCGGACCGCAGAGCTTCTGCACACTCAGGTGCAGCGCTTCGAGACGCTGCTGTCTGACCTGTTGGAGATCAGCAGGTATGACGCCGGATCTGTTCAGCTGGAACTCGAAGCGACGAGTCTCGCCGAGCTGGCAGAAGACACCATCGACCAGATGCGCCCGCTCGCCGAGGAGCGCGGCTCAGAGCTGCGCCTGGTTGCGCCTGGGGGATATTCTCCCGTCGATATGGATCCACGTCGTGTGCGCCGAGTACTGCGAAATCTCATCGGCAACGCCATTGAACATGGTGAAGGACACCCGGTTGTCATCACGGTTGACAGCAATCAACATGCGGTTGCGGTCGGCGTGCGTGATTTCGGCCTCGGTATGGATCCGGGTGATGCAGAGCGCGTCTTCGACCGGTTCTGGCGCGCGGATCCTTCTCGCCAGCGAACGATCGGCGGAACAGGTCTGGGCCTGTCTATCGCGCTGGGGGACGCACGACTGCATGGCGGTACGCTCGCGGTCTGGTCGGAGCTTGCGGTTGGCACCAATTTCGTGCTGACGCTGCCACGCGCCCCTGGCGAACTGGATGGACCGTCTCCGGTCTCGGTCGAACCGCAGGAGATGCTCGCAGACGTCAGTCGTGCCACTCAGCCGATCCAACTCACCGAGCTGCGGGAACTTTACTTCACTGACTCCATCCCGACCGGTGAGGAGAAGAACTCATGATTCGCAGACGAGGCGTCATGGTTAGTCTGATTGCGGCTTTCGCCGTCGTCCTCACGGCGTGTTCGGGTCTGCCGACATCGGGTGATGTCACGCCAGGACTGACTCTGGGCGACACCGATCTGCCCCCTGATATCAGCTTGCTCGCGGCGGAGCCGCTTGTGGGGGCGAGCCCGGAGGAGATCGTCGAGGGCTTCATGGATGCCGCGCTTACACCGACCGACGGCTGGGCGACGGCGCGAAAATTCCTCAGCGCTGAACTTGCTGAAACGTGGAAGCCCAGCGTCGAGGTGACAATCGATTCCGGTGCCGCCAGCCGGGAGTTTACGGCTGATTTGGACGGTGAACCGGACTCAGCGCAGTCAGGTGTTGTGCGCGTTCTGTTGGATCAGGTTGCGCGCGTCGATGAGTCAGGTGCATACACCGAGCTCTCGGGTGAGGCTTCCGTGACATCCTTCGAGCTGGCACGAAACGATGCGGGCGAATGGCGTATTACGACTACGGCAAACGGAATCGTCTTGGATGCCGAGGCGTTCTCGCAGGTGTTCCGGCGGTACGCGTTGCAGTACTTCGACCAGAGCTGGACCCACTTGATTCCAGACATTCGGTGGTATCCGCGGCGTCCGCAGATCGCCACGACGCTCACCCAGGCGCTGCTTTCCGGTCCGCCCAGCGAATGGTTGGCATCCGCGGTACGCAGTGCGTTCCCGAGTGACGTCTCACTGGTTGGCGCTGCTGTGCCGGTGAGCCAAGACAAGGTTGCCACCGTCGAGCTGACTTCGACCGCGCTGTCGCTGGATGCCACCGAACTGTCACGCATGCGGACGCAGTTGGAGGAGACTCTGGGGCCTGCTGGTGTCAGCGAAGTGCGACTGATGGTGAACGGTCGTGACCTGAATGCGGGGAAGGCGACGATCGAAGTTCTGAGCCCTGAACCCGGGACTGTGGTGCTCACTGAAAGCGAGTTCGGTTCATACGTCGGCGACGAGATCACTCCCTACGAGGGCATCACTTCAGAGCTCGTCAGCATCGCACCATCCGTGACAGCTGTCGATGTCGCCGCGGACGGCACTCGTGCGGCTGTGCAACTGAATACCGGTGCGATATACACAATGGCGGGTGGCAGCGTAGATGAGCTTGATTCCAGGGAGGGACTCGTCGAGCCCTCGATGGACCCGTACGGATACACCTGGTCGGTGCAGTCAGGTGCTCCGCAGGGGCTGACGGCCTGGCGGGCAGATGTCACGCCATTCGCGGATCTGAATGCGTTCCCCGAAGCATCCTCGATTTCGCAGATTCGGGTGGGGCCGGACGGCGTTCGTCTCGCTGCGATCGTGATGGTCGGTGGGCAGCGCTGGATCGCGCTCGCGGCGATCATCCGTGATGAGAACCAGGTTCCTGTGGAGCTCGGTCCGATGCATATGGTCGCCGAGCTTGACACTGCAGCGCTTGGCCTGTCCTGGGTCGGGGAAGACTCGCTCAGCGCGCTCCTCGATACCGAAGGGAACCGTACGGTTCTCACTCAGGATGTCGGCGGACCCGGCACGTTCGGCGCAGCCCCGACGGGTGCCCATTCGGTCTCTGGCGGTCGCACGCTTGCTGCAGTGCGACTCCTCAGCGAAGACGGGGTGCTTTTCGCCCAGCGTGGTACGACCTGGCAGATCGGGCTGTCTGGTGTGCTGGTGCTCGGTACGCACGCCGGCCAGTAGCTCTGCTGATTTCAGTACTTCTGCACAGGCATGGTTGCCGGCGGGGTTTGTGCAGATGGTGTGTTTTCTCGGATGCCGACAACGCTCGCGAGAGCACAATCGGGTCATGCGGAACCGAAACTGGTGGACAGGACTCGCCGATGAACTCGCTGCCTTCCTCCTGTCCGGATGCTGTGCCGGTTGCGATGCGCCTGGCACACTGCTTTGTGAGCGCTGCACGCAGGAATTGATCGCCGATCCCGTGCACAGGCGGACGCCGGAGGGGATGCCAGTTGTCGCTGCGTTCACGTTCGAGTCGGTGCCAGCGCGCTGCATCCGTCGTGTGAAGGAAGACGGTGAGACGCTGCTGGCCCGCCCGTTGGGGGCTGCGCTCGCGGCTGCACTGGCCGAGATGCCTGCGGAGTTCCCTGCCTCGCTGATGGTTCCTGTGCCCACGGGACGAGCGGCTTTCCGGCGTCGCGGCTATCGCGTGCCAGAGCTACTGATGCAGTGCGCAGGGCTGCCGATCAGCCGGATTCTGGTGCAGACGCGGCGTACTGCGGATCAGCGCGACCTTGACGCCGCAGAACGTGAACGCAACGTGTCGATGAGCATGCGTGCGCGACACGCCCGGGCTTCTCAGGACGTGCTGATTATCGATGACGTGGTCACTACGGGGGCAACTCTCGACGAGGCCGCGCGCGCTCTGACAGCGGCGGGATTCCGCGTGTGCGGTGCGCTCGCGCTCGCCGCCACTCCGAAACATCAGCAACTCATTACGAACACTGTGTGAATGAGTGGTGACATCTAGGGAAACGGGGACTACCGTAGGGGGTCACAAGGCGACCACGGTCCGCCCTTGGCCGGGAGGACCGGGACAAGGAGGCAGCAATGGAAACAAGCATCGTTGGCGTCGGGGTAGGTATCACCGATCGCTTCCGAACCGTTGTCGAGGATAAGATCGCCCGGGTTCAGCAGTTTGCGGCGAAGGCGCAACGGCTGGACGTGAAAGTCACGCATCGTGCCTATCGTGGCGGTCGTGTCCCGGATGAGACCGTTGAGCTCACACTCGTGGGAAAGGGCCCGGTGGTGCGGGCTGAGGCTGTCGACGGAGATAAGTTCGTCGCGCTCGATCTCGCGGTCGACAAGATGTCGGAGCAGTTGCGCCGCGCGAAGGAGAAGCGCGTCGACGGACGCCAGCATCCGCGTGGAGCGCACTACGAGAAGGGCAGCGGTTCTCTGGAAGGAATCGATGTGGAGCCCGCATCGGCAGACCTCCTGCACGCGGTCGCGACCGGCACCGTGCCCGTTCAACGTGAAGAGGAAGAAGCGTACTCGCCCGTCGTCATCCGCACCAAGAACTTCGATGCGGAATGGATGTCAGTGGAGGAAGCGGTCGACCGGATGGAGCTGGTCGGACACGACTTCTTCCTGTTCGTCGACGTCCGCACAGACCATCCCAGCGTCGTCTACCGTCGCAAGGGCTGGGATTACGGTGTGATCTCACTGACCGCCCAGGCTCCGCCGGAGCAGGCGCTCGCGTCCTGAGTTGAAAACGAAGTGGTCCGCTCCTCGGGGCGGGCCATTTTCGTGTCAGTCGAAGAGGCCGTCCAGGAGACTGCCGATGACAAGGCCACCCATGATGCCGGAAGCGAGGTTGCCGCCGCCGCCACGTCCGCCGCCCCATCCGTCATTGTCCCAGCCCTGCTGCTGAGGGCGCGCGGAGTCGATGTCGCGCTGTGCCAGCTGTAGCGCCTCGGCCGCCAGTTGCGCGACGCGGCGAGAAGCCGCGAGAGCCTGCTCGCGTGTCTCCTCGGGTGAGACCAGCTCCGGGATGTCGATACGCAGGCGCTCCGCTTCAGCGAAGCGGGTGCGGGCATCTGCACCGATCCATCCGCGGTGCCCGGAGATGAGGCCGCGGGCGACACCGAGCTGGCGGTCTGCGTCATCGAGAGAATGCTGCACTTGAGCGATGCTCGGCAGCGGGTTCTGAGCGCGGTACTGCGCCTTCGCGATCGCCTCGTCGAGGGCCGTGTTCGCAGTGCGAAGCTGAGACAGCTCGGCGAAGGGATCGTTTCGGGAAGCGGCGGGGCTCAAGGCGCCAAGCGCCTTTTCGAGGTCCGTGATTGCGCCAGATACTGCGGGCACCTTCGGGGCGTTGCGCGCCGTGATGATGTCGCCGCGGGAATCCGCGACGACCTCTGCGAGCGTCGATTCTGCGCGGAGCGCTTCGATCTCGAAGTCCTCGACGGCGTCCAGCAGTGCGCCGGCGCGGCGGGTTGCTTCGGTCGACGTTTCCAGCGCGAGGTTGGCCTCTTCGTTCTGGCGGGCGGCGCGGCGACGTTCCGACACTTCAGCACCGTGCGTGGCGAAGGCGATGAGCTGCTCGGCTTCGTCTGCCGATGCCGAGATCTGGTGCATCGCTGAATCCGCGTAGCGCGTGGACAGACGCTCGATGGTGGTTCGAATCTGGGGGAGCCGTTCGCTGAGCGATTCGGCATCCTTGCGGACTTTTGCAATGACCTGCGGCGCCTGACGAACGCGTGAGATGGATTCGGCGAGAGTGGCCGTCTTCTCATCCAGCAGGTCTTCGGCCCACTCGCACAGCTGCACGATGCGGGCGTTGCGGGTGCGAAGTTCCTCGTCGGTGTCTGGGATCTCATCGTGATTGAGCTGATGCAGTTGGAAGGCCTCTCCCAAGTGCGTGCGGACGGCGCCCAGGGCTGTCTTCAGGTCTTTGGTGAGCGATGCGCCCAGCTCCGCTTCGGCGAAGGCAAGTTCATCGCCAGCAGTGCGGATGCGCTCGTCCGTCGCAACCAAGGCCTGTTCTGCCTTGCGCGCGAGGTCGGCATCCTGCGCCGCTCGAGCTGCTTCTTCTTCGCGCTTGCGCTTACCCCAGAATCCGGCCATGGCTTGATCCTACTTTCTACGGGCGATGTGCAGGCTGTGCGTCAGCTCCTGGCGAACTCCTCAGCGGAGGATGCTCGGCCGAGGACTGCTCATGCAATCACTGTACGGCGGGTGAGGTCGGGGGTGCGTGGCGGGATCAGCCAGGATGCCACAGCGATGAGCAGCGGCAGAGCGATGGCGAATGCACCCAGCGTGAACCAGGGGATATCTGAGACGAGCAGCCTGTCTTGAGACTGAATTGCGAAGCCGATTGGCGGGAGGATGCCCGCTGCTGTGCCCGCTAAGGTGCCGAACCCGGCGATGACGAGGCCTTGCCAGAATTCAATGCGTCTGCGCAGCCCGGGAGTCGCGCCAATCGCCGTGAGAGTGGCATCATCGGGTCGACGTTCAAAGCGTGCGAGACCGAGAGCGACGGAGGATGCTGCGAGCACAAGTATCCCGACGCCGACAAGGATGGGGATCATCCAGAATGCGTCCTCGGACGGCCCACGCTCGTTGTGCGGTGCCAGGACGACTTCGGGGGTGCTGAGCAGCTCAGCATGAGATCGGAGACGGTCCATATCGTCATCCGTCAGTGGTTCCGCGAAAGTTGCGATCACCTTCGTGGGTGCGGTGACCATACCGAGCCGTTCGGCAGTCTCAGGCGAGATCGCAATAGCGATGGGCTGATGCGGCTGCTCGATCAGGATGGCATCGAGTTTCTCTTCGCTCAGCGGTTCAGCGATGGGTGGCGACTCGGGACCGTTCGTCCAGATGTTGCTCGGTACTTTGCCCTCGTACGCATCTCGCGCCGACCAGGTGGCGATATCGATCGTGCCGTCGGTTATCCAGCGCTCGTCGGTGACAAGTGCGCTTCCGCCGCGATATGCGCTGAGTTGCGCCTCGGTGAGTTCAGTGCCCGTGGCCGTGGAAAGGCCGTTCGAGTCGATCACTGAAATCCCCAGATCCTGGCCGTTACCGAAGTAACCATTCGCGGACGGGGCGATGAGTTCTTCCTCGGGCATCAGCGCCATCACCCAGTGCAGGTCTGCTGGCACTTCGGAAACGGAAGAAGAGGACCATTGTTCTGGCCGGTGGATGACTACTGTGCTGTCCGCCCCGGCATCTGTCGCGATCGCCACACCCGATTCCACGGCGACCGTCGTCTGACTCGCGGTCAATGGAGAGAGCATTCCCGTGCCGCCAGGGTAGTACTCGACGGTGAGGGCGCCCACTGGAGCCTGGTAATACCAGTTTCGTGCGCTACTGGCATTCTGCATTGACGTTTGTGAAAGGGCGAACACGGCGATGAACACCGTCGCCCCGATCGCCGCGAACGCCGGCACAGTACGTGAGGCGTTGGCTGCCGCATCTCTCGTTGCCACGCGAGCGGCAAGGCTCAGCCGTGACAGCGCACGCGAGGCTAGCCAGAGCAACCAACGACCCGAGAGCAGGATCCCGATCTGTACGAGGATCGGGCCGATCACGATGCCGAAGGGAGGGATCGCCCGCAGAGGAGAATCCCCGGCGATGTCTTCTTGTGAGACCAGCTGGAGTGCTGAGGTGGCCAGGGCGCTGGCAATCGTGAGCCCGACACCGACGATGAGGACGATCGAGCCCCAGATGGGCCGTGCCGCGCGAGGCATCTGCGGCCTGCGTGCGCCGCGCAGCGCACTCAGCGTGTCTGTGCGTGCCACAGTGCGTGCGGGAATCGCGGCTGCTGCCGTTCCCACCAGCACCGAGAAGACGAGGATGCTGACGAGTGCCGCCCACGGGACGTGAAAGCCCCAGTACCGAGTACCGGAACCATCGTCAGTGAGCCAAATGACGAGCGCGGAGATACCAACGCCGAGCAAGAGCCCGGCGCCGCCCCCGATGAACCCGAGCACCGATCCCTGCAGCATGATCGTGCGGCGCAGATCGGCAGGTGCCGCGCCGACACTCGCCGCAACGGCCAGCGACCGCTGCTGACGTCGGGCGGCTACCGAGAAGGCGGCGCCCGCGAGCATCACGACCACATAGGCGGCGAAGGCCGCGGCCGTCGCGAGCACGGCAATCAGGCTCCACATTGCGCCGGTGTACTGGTCGTAGACGTTGCCCCACGGGTCTGCGCTGGTCGCATCCGGAGGATTGAGAACGACCATGCGTGAGTACGCCACGATGCCCTTCTCATTCAGTGACTGCACGTCTGTCCAGGTCAGCGCGTGCTCCGGCAGAAACCATTTCATGGCGCCGGTCACGGGGGCATCGGCCGGCAAGAACAGCATCGATTGATTAGATGCCGCGTAGGCAGTGCTCATGGTGCCCACGACGGTGAATGAATCATCGGAATCGGGGAGCGTGATCTCGCCACCGATCGATATGCCGAGGCGCTTCAGCGTGGCGGGGGCCACCAGGGCTTCGTCGCTCGCTGCGGGGACTCGTCCGTCAATGAGGTCGAAGCGTCCTGCGAACCGCGCATCCCAGACGTCGCCGGCCCACGCTTGAAGCGGTGCGACACCCTCCGCGGTGTTTGTTCGAACCTGTCCTTCGACAGTCTGGATCGCCTCAGCGCCTGAGGGAAGCGCGATAGTGGGATCAGCTATCGGCACGCCACCTGGCGTGATTATCTGCCCGTCGCTCGCGGATGAATATCCGTTCCACGTCGGTTCGGTCGGAGCCTGCCAGAACCCGGAATCGGGAACGCCGATCGGCTGCACCCAGGCCTGCATCTCGCCGAGCTCCGCCTGCACCTTCTCCTCTGGCGTCGCCATCGTGCTCCACATCACGACAGAGAACGCGGTCATTCCCGCAATCGGCAACGCGACGAGGATCGCGATCATCACGCTCGATGCGATCGTGCGCCGCACCTGGCGCCGGGCAAGGCGTCCGGCGATCCGCCAGCGTGCGCGGACAGAACCGCGGTCGCGTCGCTCGGGAGGTTGCGTGTCGTCGTCGCGAGTTCTTCGCGACTCCAACGTCGCGCTCACCGCGACGCGCCCGTGAGCAGCACGTCGGCGTCCGTGCGTCGGGACTCGTCGATGATGCGCCCGTCGCGCAGGAACACGACGCGGTCGGCGAACGCCGCATGGCGTGCCTCATGGGTAACGAGGATGCCGGCTGCTCCCGCATCCACCCGTGCTCGCAGCATTCTCAGCACCATCTCGCCGGTGACGGAATCCAACGCCCCCGTCGGCTCGTCGGCGAGGATGAGACGTCTGCCTCCCACGACGGCGCGGGCGATCGCGACGCGCTGCTGCTGGCCGCCGGAGAGGTCATCGGGATAGGAATCGTGTTTGTCCTCGAGTCCCACCGATGCAAGTGCGTCCTTACCGGCGCGACGGGCGACCCTTCCACGGAAGCCATCCAGCTCGAGCGGGAGGATGACATTCTCCATCGCGGTGAGTGTGGGGATGAGGTTGAAATCCTGGAAGACGAATCCCAGAGATCGCCGCCGCAGCTTCGCCAGCTGGGCTCGGGTCTGCTCGCTGAGATGGGAGCCCTCGATGATCACCTCGCCGGATGTCGGCATCGCGAGCCCGCCCGCAATCGACAGCAGCGTCGATTTGCCTGATCCGGATGCGCCCATGATCGCCACGAGCTCACCCTGGCGGACCTCAAGATCCACTCCCGAGAGAGCGGAAACGGACGTGGTCCCTTGCCCGTATTGCTGAGTCACACCGACCAGCTGGAAGACCGTCTCGGTCATCGTGTCGCCGCCTCGGCGGCGGTGCTCTGATTCGTAGGGCGGCCGCGTTTCGGTCGCTCCGTCGCAAGTTCGAGGCCCATCGTGTGGTGAGGTTTCAGAGCCAGGCGCTGCTCGGTGTGATCGAGCCACCGTACTTCGGCTTCGGCAGTGAAGATCATCGAATCCACGACGAGTGACCACGCGAGCTCTGCCGCCCCCTCTGGATCGCCGCCTGCGTACTTCGCCCGCTGCAGACTCTGCAGGTGCGACAGTGAAGCGCGGCGCTGCGCCTGGATCACCGATGCGACATCCACTCCGGGCAGAGTTGCCGCAACCGCCAGTTTGATCGCCAGCTCATCGCGGGTGGCCTGGGTCCGCACAACCGGGGAGGAGAGCCATTGCGCGACTTCGGCGGATCCGGCATCCGTGATCTCCCAGTACACGTGCCCCTGCTCGTCGGCCTCGCCCCGCTCGACCATGCCATCGCGCTCCAGCCGCTCGAGCGTGTTGTAGATCTGGCCGACATTCAAAGGCCAGGTCGACCCGGTTCGCCGGTCGAACTCGTGGCGCAACTGGTAGCCGTAGCACGCGCCCTGATCCAGAATGGCAAGCAGACTCTGACGCACCGACATGGTGACCTCCTGGTCGATCAATAAGACAATACCGAGTATATACATACAGGGAAATGTGCGAACCCGCCTGACTCGCAGGCGACGCAAAGGTCACCGGCCGGTAACATAGCGAGGTATGCCCAGGACTGAAGCCCCAATCTGGGCGGCCGGGTTTTGACCCACAACAGGGAGAAGACATAAGTGGCGAATCCTCTTGAGAAGCTGCTGCGCGCAGGCGAAGGTCGCGTTATCCGCCGCCTGAACCAAGTAGTGAAGGCCGTCAACGCGCTCGAGGACGATTTCGAGAAGCTCACTGATGAAGAACTGGCGAACGAGACGACTGAGCTGCGCGCCCGGTTCGAAAACGGGGAGACCCTCGACCAGTTGATGCCGGAGGCATTCGCCGCAGTCCGTCAAGCTGCCAAGCGCACGCTGGGCATGCGCGCCTATGACGTGCAGCTAATGGGTGGCGTCGCCCTTCATCTCGGCAACATCGCCGAGATGAAGACGGGTGAAGGCAAGACCCTCGTCGCCACGTTCCCCGCGTATCTGAACGCGATCGCTGGCAAGGGTGTCCACGTCATCACGGTCAATGACTTCCTGGCGTCGTACCAGGCCGAGCTCATGGGCCGAATCTTCCGCGCGCTGGGAATGACGACGGGCATCATCGTGTCTGGTCAGACTCCGGCGGTGCGCCGCGAGCAGTACGCGGCCGACATCACTTACGGCACGAACAACGAGTTCGGCTTCGACTACCTGCGCGACAACATGGCGTGGCGCAAGGAAGATCTCGTTCAGCGTGACCACTTCTTCGCGGTAGTCGATGAGGTCGACTCGATCCTGATCGACGAGGCTCGCACGCCACTGATCATCTCTGGTCCGTCGTCAGGCGAAGCCAATCGATGGTTCACCGAGTTCGCGAAGATCGCACGCACCCTCGAGGCCGGCGTTGACTATGAAGTCGACGAGAAGAAGCGCACCGTGGGTGTGCTCGAGCCCGGTATCGAGAAGGTCGAAGACTATCTCGGCATCGAGAACCTCTACGAGTCGGCGAATACTCCACTCATCTCGTTCCTGAACAACTCGATCAAGGCCCTCGCGCTGTTCAAGAAGAACGCCGACTATGTCGTGATGAACGACGAGGTCATGATCGTCGACGAGCACACCGGCCGTATTCTGGTCGGACGCCGCTACAACGAAGGCATCCATCAGGCCATCGAGGCCAAGGAAGCCGTTCCGGTCAAGGCAGAGAACCAGACACTCGCCACAGTGACACTGCAGAACTATTTCCGCCTCTACGACAAGCTCGCCGGGATGACCGGTACGGCCGAGACCGAGGCCGCAGAGTTCATGTCGACCTACAAACTCGGCGTCGTGCAGATCCCCACGAACAGGCCGATGATCCGCAAGGACAACGCCGACCTCGTCTACAAGAACGAAACGGCGAAGTTCACGCAGGTTGTGGAAGACATCGTCGAACGCCACGCGGTCGGCCAGCCTGTGCTGGTCGGCACTGTGAGCGTCGAGAAGAGCGAGTACCTCTCGCGGCTCCTCGCCAAGAAGGGCATCAAGCACGAGGTCCTGAACGCGAAGAACCACGCACGTGAGGCCGAGATCGTCGCCCGCGCTGGTCGCCTCGGTGGCGTGACTGTTGCCACCAACATGGCCGGTCGAGGCACCGACATCATGCTCGGTGGAAACGCCGAGTTCCTCGCAGTGCAGGAGCTGAAGGCCAAGGGACTTGATCCGGCGGAGACGCCGGAAGAGTACGAGGCCGCCTGGGATGAGGCGTACGAATCCATGAAGGCTATCGTCGCCGAGGAGAGTACCAAGGTCACAGACGTCGGCGGTCTCTACGTGCTCGGCACCGAGCGTCACGAATCGCGTCGCATCGACAACCAGTTGCGCGGTCGCTCTGGCCGTCAGGGAGACCCCGGCGAGAGCCGCTTCTATCTGAGCCTCACCGACGATCTGATGCGTCTGTTCCAGTCGGGTGCCGCCGAAGCGATTCTCGCGCGCACCAACTTCCC
Source organism: Microbacterium sp. Y356 (assembly GCF_059445355.1). NCBI lineage: Bacteria > Bacillati > Actinomycetota > Actinomycetes > Micrococcales > Microbacteriaceae > Microbacterium > Microbacterium sp. Y356. The sequence continues at coordinate 399,951 of NZ_JCAIUE010000001.1, read as the reverse complement.
GGATGACGTGCCGATCGAATCAGGTCTGGTTTCGCGCGCCATCCGCAGCGCACAGTCGCAGGTCGAGTCTCGCAACGCCGAGATGCGCAAGAACGTACTCAAGTACGACGATGTCCTCAATCGTCAGCGCGAGGCGATCTACACTGACCGCCGTCAGATTCTGCATGGCGATGATATTGCCGACCGTGTGCAGCACTTCATCGAGGATGCCATCACCGGCGTCGTCACGGATCACACCGGTGAAGGACACAACGAAAGCTGGGACTTTGATGCCCTGTGGACTGAGCTGAAGACGCTTTACCCCGTCGGCGTGACAATCGACGAGGTTGTCGCCGAGGGAGGCGGACGCAAGGGCGGCATCACCGCCGAAGGACTCACCCGCGAACTGCTTTCGGATGCGAAGATCGCCTACGAAAAGCGTGAAGAGATGCTCGGCGAAGCGGCGACCCGCGAGCTCGAGCGGCGCGTCGTCCTGCAGGTTCTCGACCGTCGCTGGCGCGACCACCTCTACGAGATGGACTACCTCAAGGATGGCATCGGGCTTCGCGCGATGGCGCAGCGCGATCCGCTGATCGAGTATCAGCGCGAGGGCTTCGCAATGTTCCAGTCGATGATGGGGCAGATCAAGGAAGAGTCGGTCGGCTACCTCTACAACCTTGAGGTCGAGGTGCGCCGTGTCGGCGACGCGCAGACCACCGAGGTCGAGGCCAAGGGGCTTGCCACCGACGGTGGCGAGCAGCGACTTGAGTACTCCGCACCCAACGATGCCGGTGAGGTCGAGGTTCGAAATGACCGCGGTCAGGTGCAGCAGTCGGCCACCGATCGCCTCCAGCAGGCCGCCGCAGCGGCCGCAGCCACGGTCGCTGAGGATGAAACTCCGGCGGCGCCTGAGCAGCGCGGAGCATTCGGCCAGCGCACCGACGCCGCGCCGCCCGCACAGAATAAGCCGCAGAATCGCGAGCAGCGTCGCGCTGCAGACAAAAAGAAGAAGTAGACGCGAACTGAGTTGAAAAAGCCTGCCGGCATAAGCCGGTAGGCTTTCTCAATGACCCCTACGCGCCACTTCGATCAATCGTCGAAGCTCAAGAACGTCCTGTACGAGATTCGCGGTAAAGCGCTCGTCGAGGCCGCGCGCCTGGAGGCCGAGGGTTACAACATCCTCAAGCTGCACACCGGCAACCCCGCGATCTTCGGGTTCGATGCACCGCACCAGATCGTGCACGACATGCTTGCGGCGCTGCCGACCTCGCACGGCTACAGCGACAGCCGAGGCATCATCTCCGCGCGACGGGCGGTGGTGAGTCGCTACGAGCAGATCGAAGGCTTCCCGCAGTTCGGTCCAGATGATGTCTATCTCGGCAACGGTGTCTCCGAGCTGATCACGATGACCATGCAGGCGCTCCTCGACGAAGGAGACGAGGTGCTCATCCCGGCCCCGGACTATCCGCTGTGGACAGCCATGACGAGTCTGGCCGGCGGCACCCCGGTGCACTACGTCTGTGATGAGCAGAGCGGTTGGGAGCCTGACCTGGAGGATATCCGGTCTAAGGTGACGCCGCAGACCAAGGCGATCGTCATCATCAACCCGAACAATCCGACCGGCGCGGTTTACTCGCGTGAGGTACTCGAGGGCATCGTGCAGATTGCCCGGGAACACCAGCTACTCCTGCTATCGGACGAGATCTACGATCGGATCCTGTTTGACGACGCGGTGCACATTCCCACAGCCACGCTTGCGCCCGACATGCTGTGCCTGACGTTCAATGGTCTGTCCAAGACGTATCGGGTTGCTGGATTCCGCTCCGGGTGGGTCGTTATTACAGGTCCGCAGCAGCGCGCGAAGGGTTTCCTGGAGGGAATCACGCTCCTTGCCTCGACCCGCCTCTGCCCGAACGTGCCCGGCCAGCACGCTGTGCAGGCAGCCCTCGGCGGCGTGCAGTCGATCAATGCCCTCATCGCTCCGAGCGGTCGCCTGCACGAACAACGTGACATCGCATGGCAGGCTCTGGAGTCGATTCCCGGCGTCTCATGTGTGAAGCCGCAGGGAGCGCTTTACGCCTTCCCGCGCTTGGATCCGAACGTCCACGCGATCCAAGATGACGAGAAGTTCATCTACGACCTGCTTATCTCTGAGCACATCCTTCTCGTACAGGGCACGGGTTTCAATTGGCCCACTCCGGATCATTTCCGTGTGGTGACGCTGCCAGAGCCACGCGTTCTGGGCGAAGCCATCGAGCGACTCGGGAACTTCCTCGCAAGCTATCGGCAGTGACCGTGGCACGGCGCGGTCGCGGTGGCTCCAGGCTTTCCGCGAGGCGGCGGATGGCACCAACCAGTGCTGATCGAGGGGTGACATCTGCCATCGGTCGAGCATGGAGCAGCGCGGCGTCAGCTGCACGTTGATCGAACGGCAAGAAAGTCACGTCGGTGATGCTCGCGAAGCGCTCAAGGGCGCGCCGGATCTGACCGCGCGCATCTATGCCGAGCGGCCCTGGGCGCACCTGATTGGCGACGACCGCGATCCGCGTGGTTCCACCGATGAGGCCGCGGAGCTCTGCATGATCGCGGAGGAACCGCGAGATCGACAGCGGATCGGCAGCAGTGACAGCAACGACCAGGTCTGCTTCGCGCAGGGCCGTCGACGTCGCGGCATGTCTTCTGGGACCGAGGAGATCATCCGAGATCTCCTCCTCCGCATCAAACGACGCGGAGACATCGATGATCGTCTCATCCACCCATTCTCGACAGAGTCCGATCGCCGTGCTCAGGCGAGCGGCGGAGAGCTCAGGCCAGCGAGACGGGCGGTTGAGTCCGCCAAGAACTTCGAGGCTGCCGGCGCTGGTCTCCACTTTGGTGGCGAGTCTGCTGAGCTCAGCAGCATCCAGCCCGCCCAGTTCTGCGCGTCGGCAGGCAGCCGCGATGCCAGGAGCATCGTCACCGAGCCCGAGCAACAGCGCCAACGCAGGCGCGACTGTATCGGCATCGATTAGCGCGCAACTGCGGCCGGAGCGGGTGAGTTCTACAGCCAACTGGATAGCGACGGTGGATCGTCCTGGAGCGCCATGCGGACCCCATACGGCGATGATTCGACGACGCGATGGTGGCACAGGCGGTGCAGTATCTGGCTCTTCCTCCGACAGTGCCTCGGCGATCTGCCAAGAGTCTGCGTCCTCAGGGAGTGCCTCGGGCAGTCCATACCGACTGAGCAAACGTGATTCGCCACCGCCGAGGGTCACGATCCGCACGCCTGCCCGGTCACAGGAGGCCACCAGCTCGTTTGTCAGGGCCGAGCGGGTGGCAGGGAGGATGATCGCGTCCGCCCCGGACAGGAGCGCCATGTCGACGCGTGTGGGCGGCACGACGTCGACAACCAGGATTCCGTCACGTTCGAGTTCGGCGCCGAGCTCCGAGCCGCGCGGTTCATCCAGCGCGATCAGCACCGACGTCATGAGCCAGACCCAAGAGGAACAACAGACAACGCGGCCCCTCCGGTGATCGCGGCCAGTACCGCGGCGACGTCTGCGCGATCGATCACGAGCTCGACGGCTGCGTTGCGCTGCGCGAGCATGCCGTTCGCCTCTGGGACGGATGCGACCACGACGTCGGCCGCGAGAATCCTCGGGGCCTCGAAGCCATCATCCTCTACGAGGAGCGGTGAGTACCAGAGCTCGACCGGGGTTCCGACCCCGACGGTCTCGGGCAAGCCGACGCTGCTCTCGACGACGATGTTGGTAGTGCGGCTGCTGTGCGCCTCGGCAGCGGCTGCTGCTGGCAATAGTTCGCCATCTGCCAATGTGCGCGAGGCAATCAGCCCCGCGACCAAGTCTTGTGGGGACAGGTAGCCCTCAACGATGCTGCCTAGGCTCACCTCCACCACACGGAAATCATCAGACACCAGCGCCTCGCCCTGAGTGATCGTGCGGTTCGCCTGTAGCACCGGTGTGGTTTGCCTCGCGGATGACACGATGAGCCAGACACCGACGATCGAGAGAATCACCAGAGCGATGCCGACGAGGAATCGGACGTCGCCCCAGAAGGCGCGTCGTGTGCGCGTTTGGGTCGTCATGCACTTATCGTCACAGAATCAGCAGCGTCGGGTGAGAAGTTATCCACAGGGCTTGAATGCCACTAGGGCGCAGGCCTGGGGCGCGCCAGAATGGATGCATGGACGATACGCCCGCATCTGTTCCTCGTTTCCTCGCGCCCGCGCAGGTTGCCGAGCTGCTCGGCGTTGAGGTCGATGAGGTCATCGCACTAGTCATTGCCGGTCGGCTTCGAGGTGCGCAACTTGGATCACCTGCGCGCTGGCGAGTCGAAGAGCAGAGCATCTCCGACTACTTGGCAGAGCAGACGGAACAAGCGCGGCGCATGGCCTTGTGGCGCCAAGCTGATGAGGCGAGCTTCCCTGAAGTGTGGGGAACCCAGCGGCCATAGACGCTAGGAGTCATGGCGACTAGACCACCGTGCTGTCGGTGCGCGCCCAGATGAGCGCGTCGAACGGCACGATTCGAAATGTTCGCACAGCAGTGGCTCGTCTCGCCTCACCAGGATCATGCACTGCCAGATCGAGGTGGTCGCTACCGGCCCGATCGATGGTCCCGTGCAGCATCTCACCATCGCGGAGTGCCATGTGCAGGGGGATGCGACGGCGAGCGAGGTCGCGCAGGAGGAAGCCCAGCGTCATGCGCTCGCGCAGCCCGTCTGAGCGCGGCGGTGTGTCTTCCAGAGTCTCCAGGATCGCGCCGTGGTGCGTCTCAACGCTCGCCAAGGCCGCCAGCGGGACGATCATCGCGGTCGGGGCGTCCTGCGGTTGCACGGCAATCCAATCGGCGCCAACGGCGCGGAGCTGCACGGATCGACGCTCACCGTCGACCAACCGCAGCGTGAGCGGCGCCTCGCGCAACTCCAGCATGCGCAATCTCGTGCGGAGGCCGAGCTTCGCGATGCGCAGGCGCTCGGACTCGGCATCCAGCACGGCCCGCTCCGCCTCCCATTCGGCGGCGAGCTGACCTTCGAGGTCTTCGAAAAGGCGATCCCAATGCACGCGACCGAGCGTAGGGGAGAAATCGCCGAGCGCGTACGAGTTATCCACATGTTGTGGTCCGAGGCCTGCGAGCGGCACGCGCCGCGTGTTCTACTGACTCGCATCAGAGACCGAGAGTGACAACGATGACGCTTCATGAGTACTTTGCCCCGCAGCCGACCGCTGCAACCGATCTGCCCAACCCCACGCAGCTGCTGCGGAGCCTGACCCAGGGAGTTCTTGAGGTTTTCGCCGGGGTGCGAGAGCTGGATCAGCTGGCGCGGTGGTTCAGCGAGGATGCGTATCGAAAGCTGGGGGCGCGGTCGAATCTCTCCGCCAGGGCGAGAAGTGCGCGAGGCACGTCGCCGGCGCGGCCCGTCTTCGAGATCCTGTCGATCCGTGAGACGACACCCGCCGATGGGGTGGTAGAAGCCGTGGTCATCGTCGCGGGGCCGGGGCGAACGAGAGCTGTGGCAATCCGTCTCGAAGGCTTGGACCATCGGTGGCGAGCCACCTCTTTCGCGGTGCTCTGATCGCGACCTGCTGCGCCAGCTGCACCCGACGTGACGCGGCATTGCACGAGCGACGGCATCCGGGGTTCTAGGCTGGTCATGTGTCAACCCTCAGTGATCTCGTCCATGCCCAGGGCTGCCTGACCGACAATGATGTCGAATGGCTCCACCGTCTCGCCGGCGACGGCCAGCTGCTCGCTGACCTCGCATCTGCCGACATCGTCATGTGGGTGGCCACAAATGACGGCTCCTTCGTCGCGGTGGCGCACACACGCCCGAGCGGCGCGGCGACGCTGTTCTATCGCGACATCGTCGGCGATCGCGTCCGGCCGCAGTGGCGCACTCAAGTGCAGGGCGCCTTCGATTCGGGCGAGATCGTCGATTCTTCGTCGCCCGACTGGTTCGAGGAGATCCCGACCAGGGTGCGTTCCGTGCCGATCGTGCGCGAGCGCGGCAAAGCAGGCGAACGTGCACCTGTGATCGGCGTAGTGACGAGACACACCAACCTCGGCGAGGCGCGGGTTCCATCCCGGCAGCAGATCACCTTCGATGAATGCGCGAATGACCTGTTCCGGATGATCGCCTCAGGTGAGTTCCCTGACCTCGCTGCCCCGACATCACCACGTCGCGGTGCGCCCCGAGCCTCTGACGGCCTGATCCGCATCGATGTGGACGGCATCAGCACCTTTGCCACTCCCAACGCGCTTTCCGCGTTTAACCGGATGGGATTCGAGGACGAACTGGAGGGGGAGTCGTTGGCTGAGGTGACGACCAGGATCCTGCCAGCAAGCCGCGAGGTGGACGAATCGCTTCCAGTGGTCGTCACCGGACGTGCGCCGTGGCGCACGGATATCGAAGCGCGCGGTGTCACAGTGTCGCTGCGGGCGATTCCGCTGAAGGACCACGGCAACCGCATCGGTGCGATCATTCTGTGCCGTGACGTGAGCGAACTGCGCCACCAGGAGCAAGAGCTGATCACGAAGGATGCCACGATCCGTGAGATCCACCACCGTGTCAAGAACAACCTGCAGACGGTGGCGTCGCTGCTGCGCATCCAGGCGCGACGTACGCACTCGGATGAAGCTCGTGACGCACTCACCCAAGCGATGCGCCGCGTCGATGCCATTGCTGTCGTGCACGACACGCTGGCACAGGGGCTGACGCAGACGGTCGACTTCGACGAGGTCTTTCACCGCGTGCTCAAGCTCGTCGCCGAGGTGGCGGCTGCTCCCAACACCAGGGCGAGCACCAAGTTCACTGGACATTTCGGTGTTCTGCCGAGCGAATACGCAACGCCGCTCGCGCTCGCGCTCACCGAGGTCGTCACCAACGCCGTGGAACACGGTCTCGCGGGCAAAGAAGGCATGATCACGATCGATGCCACGCGCACCGAAGAGAATCTGCATGTCACGGTGCACGACACCGGGCACGGGCTTCCGGAAGGGCGGATCGGTCAGGGTCTCGGGACACAGATCATCCGCACTCTGATTCAGGGAGAGCTCAGCGGCACGATCGTGTGGCGCGGCAGCGAGGGCGAGGGCACAGAAGTGGTCATTGACCTTCCCATGCGCTGGCTGAAGAAGTAACGCCGCATACGTGAAAACGGCCGGCCCGCATCAGCGGGACCGGCCGTTTTCGAGTGAGGAAAGCTCAGGATGCGCGGCGGGCGCGCGCAGCGCGGCGCTTCAGCGCTCGACGTTCATCCTCAGAGAGGCCGCCCCATACACCGGAGTCCTGGCTGGTCTCCAGGGCGTACTGCAAGCAAACCTCGGTGACTGTGCAGGTGGCGCAGACAGCCTTGGCCTTTTCGATCTGGTCGACGGCCGGCCCGGTGTTCCCCACGGGGAAGAACAGCTCTGGGTCGACGGTGAGGCAGGCGGATTTATCGCGCCAGTCCATTGGGGCTCCTTGGTGTGGATTCTCGGTGAGCGTTCGCGGTGCGAATGCTCGATTCGGGCGACGGATCGGGTGTCGTCGCTCAGTTGTAGTGCGAGCAGACGCTCGCCCCACGCCGCTGTGGGAGCACATGACTGTTAACATTGTGTTACAGCTCGGGCGCGAAATCAAGGATTTTGTGCCTACAAATCAGATTTCTCAGGAGACATTGTGCGTTCACCCGGTCTAGCGGCTGCTGCAGCGGTGGTTCTCGCCCTGGAAGGCGCAGCTCTGACTGGTCTTCTGCTGATTGAATTCATCGGCTTGGGATCAGGGGATGCGGCATCTCTTCCCACTGCGATCGCGCTGATCGTGCTGACGCTGATAGGGGCTGTGGCGCTGTTTGCGTTCGCAGCTGGTACGCGCCGCGGTCACATGTGGGCGCGCTCTGGCGGAGTCGTGCTGCAGGTGCTGGCGATCGCGCTGGCGCTCGCAACGCTCACTGTGCAGCCGGTGGCGTGGGCGTTTGTGCTGGGCGTCGGAATCCCCGGACTCCTTGGATTCATCCTGTTGGTCGCCAGCACTCGGAAAGAGGCGGTCCAACGGCCCGAGCCCGCCGAGGACCCCGCTGCCGAGGACCCTGCCGCAGGCTGAGGCCTGAGGGCTCAGGCGTCGAGACCGAGCGTCTTGCGTAGCCGTGCGACGTGGCCGGTGGCCTTCACGTTGTACTGCGCGTGAACGATCACGCCGTTCTCATCGAGCACGAACGTCGAGCGGATGACTCCCTCGACAACCTTCCCGTAATTCATCTTCTCGCCCCACACGCCATATGCGGTGTGCACGGAGTGATCCGGATCGCTGAGCAGAGTGAAGGGGATCGCATCGCGTTCGCGGAACTGTGCGAGCTTCGCCGGCTCGTCGCGCGAGACGCCGACGACCCGGTAGCCGGCCCCCTGCAAGGATGCGATGTTGTCGCGGAAATCGCAGGCCTGAGTGGTGCAGCCTGGCGTCATCGCAGCGGGGTAGAAGTAGAGGATCGTCTTCTGCCCGCGCAGGTCCGAGAGGCTCACGGAGGAGCCATCCTGATCCTGCAGGGTGAAGTCGGGGGCAGCCGTACCGGGTTCCAGGCGCAGATTCGTCACGTCGTCCAGCCTATCGACCGGAAGAAGTTCCTGTGCTCGCGTCGGCCTTGTCTGCGAACGTCTGGAGCATACGTTGCAGCGAATCCAGGCGAGCCAGCTCGGCGTCGGTCAGCTCGCCGCTGGCCGCCGCCTCGATCAGAGCGCAGTCCGGGGCATCCGTCAGATGCGTGCATCCGCGGGGGCAGTTTTCGGCGATGCCGGCGAGTTCGGTGAACGACGCGATGATATTCGCTGGATCTACATGCCCGAGCCCGAACGAACGAACGCCTGGGGTGTCGATCACCCAGCCGGTGCCACTGGAGCCCTCATAGCGCAGCGAGACAGTCGAGGATGACGTGTGCCGTCCGCGCCCCGTCACCTGGTTCACATGTCCGGTCGCGCGCTGTGCGGACGGTACGAGCGCGTTCACGAGGGTGGACTTGCCGACTCCTGAGTGGCCGACGAACACCGTCGAGTGGCCGATGAGCGCGGCGCCGATCTCGTCCAGTGGCATCTGATCATTTGCGCTCGTGAATACGCGCAGGTCGAGCCCCTTGAAGTGCGACAGGAATGCCGTCGGGTCTGCGAGATCAGTCTTCGTGACGACCAGGAGAGGGCGGATGCCGGCATCCAGCGCTGCGACAAGATAGCGATCGACCAGGCGGGCTCTCGGCTCCGGGTCGGCAGCGGCGACGACGATGAGCATCTGGTCGGCGTTAGCCACGATGACGCGCTCGACCTGGTCGGTGTCATCTGCGCTGCGGCGCAGCAAAGACGTGCGTTCAACGATCCCGACTATGCGCGCCAGCGTTCCCTCTGCTCCGGAGACATCCCCGACGACGCGGGCCTGATCGCCCGTCACGATCGGGGTGCGGCGAAGTTCCCGCGCGCGTGTGGTGGTGATGGTGCGTTCGTCCGCGGTGTTCTCGTCGAGCATGACGCTGTAGCGGCCGCGATCGACGCCGAGAACGCGACCGATCTGTGCGTCGTCGTGCGCGGGGCGCCGCTTTGTGCGTGGACGGTTCGCTTTGGGGTTCGGGCGGGTGCGGAAGCTGTTCTCGTCGAAGCCCTCGAAGCCTTCTTCGAGGTCGTCGTCTGGGGGCAGCCAGCTCACGCGGTGGTGCCTCCTAACATCCGTTCCCAGAGCTGGGTGAACTCCGGCAGTGTCTTCGCGGTCGTGCCGATGTCATCGATGACAACGCCGGGCACGCGCAGACCGACCAGCGCACCCGTTGTGGCCATGCGATGGTCATGGTGCGCTGACCAGTGTCCGCCGTGCAGGGGACGGGGCATGATGCGCAGACCGTCAGAGAGCTCTTCTACCTCGCCACCGAGCGCGGTGAGGTTTCCGATCAGTGCGGCGATTCGGTCTGTTTCGTGCATGCGGATATGACCAATGCCGCGGATCGTCGTTGGAGCATCAGCGAAAGCAGCGAGACCGACGATGGTCGGCGACAGTTCGCTGGCGGCAGAGAGATCGAGATCGAGACCGCGGATGCTGTCACCAGCGCGCACGGTCATCGTGCCGCTGTGGCGACCGACGTGTGCGCCCATCGCCTGCAGAATGTCCGGCAGCAGTGCACCGGGCTGCGTGGAATGCAGCGGCCAGCCGGTGATCGACACTTCGCCACCGGTCACCATGGCAGCGGCCAGGAACGGCGCAGCATTGGAGAGATCGGGTTCGATCGCGATCTCTTTGGCACGGGGGACACCGGCCTCGACCAGCCATTCACCGGTTGCAGGCCGCTCGATGCGGATGCCGCGACGGCTGAGCGATTCGATCGTCATATCGATGTGCGGCAGGCTCGGGAGATGATCACCGGTGTGCACCAGGTGCAGGCCAACGTCGAAGCGGGGAGCTGCGAGGAGGAGGCCAGAGACGAACTGGCTGGACGCGGAAGCATCGATCTCGAGGCGCCCACCGCGGATGCGACCCTGACCGCGGATCGTGAACGGCAGCGACCATGTTCCTTCGTCATCGATGTCGACGCCGAGGTCACGCATCGCGGTGATCATGGCGCCCATCGGACGATGCAGAGCATTCTCGTGCGCGGTGATATGCACGTCGTGTGTGGCGAGTCCCGCAAGCGGTGCGATGAAGCGCATGACCGTGCCGGCTTGGCCGCAGTCGACCGTGGCGCCGCCGCGCAGGGGAGCAGGGGTCACGATCAGGTCTGGACCGAACTCGCCGAGGCCTTCGACCTCTTCGATGCCGACGCCGAGGGCGCGTAGAGCCTCGATCATCCGAAGCGAATCGTCCGAGCGCAACGGGGCGGTCAGACGGCCGGGGCCGTCGGCAATCGCCGCGATGATCAGCTCGCGATTGGTGAGTGACTTCGACCCCGGAATGGTCAGCGTCGAGTTCACAGCGTTAGATGCTTCGGGCGCGGCATAGGCGCCCCGGGCGGGGGATGGGGAATACCGTGTGTCACTCATCGGTTCCACCTTAGTGAATGGTCCCGAAAGCACCGAGAAGGAGTGGCATTGGTCGCGACGCTTGAAAGAGGGGTGGAAGACATCTCCGGCCTAGACTGGCTTGTGATGGATGACACGACACCCGCAGTCACGCCCCGCGATACTCAGCGCGAGTTCGAGGAACAGGCGATCCCCTTCATGGACCAGCTGTACGCAGCGGCGATGCGCATGACGCGCAACCCTGCCGATGCGGCAGACCTGGTGCAGGAGACCTTCGTCAAGGCTTTCGCGTCCTGGGCGTCGTTCACTCAGGGCACGAACCTGAAGGCCTGGCTTTACCGAATTCTCACGAACACGTACATCAACATCTACCGCAAGAAGCAGCGTGAGCCCTTCCAGGGCACGATTGATGAACTTGAAGACTGGCAGATGGGCGGGGCAGAGTCGACCACCGCCTCGCACAGCCGTTCTGCCGAGGCAGAGGCGATCGACCGTATGCCTGCTTCTGTTGTGAAAGACGCGCTACAAGAGGTCCCCGAAGACTTCCGTTTGGCGGTGTACCTGGCCGATGTTGAAGGATTCGCATACCAGGAGATCGCTGACATCATGAAGACCCCCATCGGCACCGTGATGAGTCGTCTGCACCGTGGCAGACGGATGTTGCGTGAGCTTTTGGCTGACTATGCCGCTGAGCGAGGAATCGCCACGGCCGCTACAAGGAGCAAGAAATGAGTGATTGCGGCTGCAGCAAAGCCCGTCAGGATCTGGAAGAGTACCTCCGCAACGAGGTCTGCCGCACTGAGCATGCCGAGATTCGCGAGCACATTGAGAACTGCCCGTCCTGCCAGGGCGAGGCTCTCGTCGCCAGCACCCTGACAGAGGTCGTAGCTCGCGCCTGCAAGGAGACCGCTCCGGAGGAACTGCGTGATCTCGTGCTCGCGAAGTTGCGCGCCGCCCAGGTGGCCGCGCACTGAACTCGCACGCTTCGGCGCCCGGGCATGCCCTTAGGCTGGAGTGATGACCGACGCACGAGATGTTCCCGTCGACCCCACGTCCTTCGAGCGGCTCGCGGGTCAGCAACTGACCTATCGACTGATCGACACGTCATCGGACGCGGATACCGAGGCTTTCGTCCGCGCTGACGCACGCGGATTCCTGGACGTCGACCCCGCAGCCGACGTGGTGGCGGCTGACGGTGCGGCGATCGCAGATCGTCGCAATATCGGAGTGTTCGAGGCGAGCGCTCCGGTCGGCACCTGGCCGGTCGCCACGGTGAACTCGTGGGTCACCCCGCTGACCGTCCCCGGCGGCGAGATCGGCATGTGGGCGATCAGTTCCGTCACCGTATCCGGTACGCACCGCCGCCGCGGGATTGCGCGAGCTCTCCTCGAAGGAGAGCTGCGTGCCGCGGCATCCGCTGGCGTGGCGATCGCCGGACTCACTGTTTCCGAGGCGACGATTTACAGCCGTTATGGCTTCGCCCCAGCGATTCCGGTCGCAAAGATCACGGTTGATACCCGCCGTGCGGGCTGGGTCGGCGGCGCGCCCGCAGGTCGCCTGGAATATATCGACAAGAACGCGTTGAAGGCCAACTTCGCGGCGTTGCATGAGGTCGAGCGCACGCAGCGTTCCGGCCAGATCGCTGGATGGGATCGCCGGTGGGACCGCGTTGCAGGGCTCGCACCGGGACATGCCGCGCCGGCCGCTGTGCGCGGGGTGCGCTACCTCGATGAGCAAGGCGCGGTTCGCGGCGTCATGTCCTACAAGCTCGCCGAGATTCCGGGAACTTTTCGCTCAGAGATGACCATCTACCAGATGTCGACGGTGACTCCGGAAGCGCTTCGCGCTCTCTGGGGCTTCGCGCTCCAGCATGACCTGGTCGACCGAGTGAGCGTCGATCTGCGTCCGATTGATGACCCGCTGCCGTGGCTTGTGAACGATCACCGCGGCGTCGAGGTCACCGTGCACGATCACGGCTGGCTGCGCATCCTCGACGTCGCTGCTGCCCTCACCGCGCGTACTTACCGCGCTCCGCTCGACGTCGTCCTGCGAGTCGATGATCCGCTCGGCTTCGCCGCCGGGTACTGGCGGATGACGGTCGTAGATGGGCGCGCCGCTGTTGCCACGGCTGACGCCGACACCGCAGACGCGACACTTGACATCGGTGCGCTCTCGGCACTGTATGCCGGGGGAGTGAGCGCTGTGCAGCTGCGAGCCGCGGGGCGACTGGATGCGCCGGCTGAGGTTGCGGCATCCCTCGACGATGCGTTCCGCACCACCGAAGCACCGGTACTCGGCATCTGGTACTAGGCGGGTACGCGCAGCCGAAGTGCCTGCGGCAACAGATCGACGGTGATCGGCAGCGCGCCCATCGGGTCGCCGTCGGCGTAACCGGTGAGCCCGTCGGAATCGAGTCGGATGTTGCGCACCCGGTGCGTCACAACCTCGGGCTCGTGCACGTGCGTGCCGCGGAACGCCTTGGCGAGCACGCGGATCAGCCGCAGTCGCGATGCGGGCCGCACGAAGGTGAGATCGAGCAGTCCATCAGATGGATCAGCATCCGGTGAAATCGGTACACCGCCGCCGTAAGTCGTGGTGTTCGCGACAGCGGTCAGCAGCAGCGGTCCGTCGTACGAGCCTGGCCGACCCTGGGCATCGGTCCACGAGAGCCGATACTCGATCGATCTGAGGAGGGCGAACTCGATCGCGATGGCGATGTTGTAACGCGCACGGCCCTGTGGCCAGCGCATCCGGTTGGCGCGTTCGTTGACCTTGGAGTCGAAGCCGCTGGCGAAGATCGTGGCGAACAGCTCCGCAGTGCCATCAGCACGGGTGGCACGCGCGATATCGATTGTCTTGAGACCGCCGTCGAAGACGAGATCGGCAGCGGCGAGAGGGTCACGGGGGAGTCCGAGCGACGTCGCGAAGTCGTTCCCGGTTCCCACCGGGATCAGAGTGACAGGGATTTCGGAGCCGTGCAACGCTTCAACGGCCAGGCGCATCGTTCCATCACCACCCACCACGACGATGGCATCGGGACGCGCAACGCGTGCGTCGTCGAGCGCACGACGGGTGTCGTCGAACGAGCGACCGCCGTCGACTGTTACCGACGCACCGCGCTCGCGCAGCCGCTCGATTGCTCGAACGGCCGCGCGTCCCGCCGTGCCGCCACGTGCCGTCGGGTTGACGACGACCGTGACGTGCGACGCAGGGATGGTCAGCCCAGTGTGAGAGCGCGCTTGATCAGGTCAGCCTGTTCAGCGGCGTGCACCTTCGACGAACCTGTCGCAGGCGAGGCGGACGCTGCACGTGAGATCACGCGGAAGCCGCGCTCGCGCACCTTCGCGAACTCGAGAGCGAGGAACGGCCATGCGCCCTGGTTCTCTGGCTCGTCCTGCACCCACACCAGCTCGGCGTCGGGGTATGACGCAGTGATCGTTTTGAGCGCATCGATCGGTGTCGGGTACAGCTGCTCCAGCCGTACCAGGGCGATCGCCGGGTTCGGGTTCTTATCGAGTTCGCTGCGCAGGTCCCAATGGATCTTTCCGGAATGCACCAACACGCGCTTGACGGCATCGCGGTTCAGGCCACGGTCGTCGTCCAGCACCGGCTCGAAGCGACCGCTCGTGAAGTCCTCAACCTTGCTGGTCGCACCACGCAGACGCAGCATGGCCTTCGGAGTGAAGACGATGAGCGGCTTGCGGGGACGTGCGTATGCCTGGCGACGTAGCAGGTGGAAGTGCGAGGCCGGTGTCGACGGCCGAGCAACAATCATGTTCTCCTGAGCGCACAGCTGCAGGAAACGCTCGATGCGCGCCGAGGAGTGGTCTGGTCCTTGACCTTCGTAACCGTGCGGCAGCAGGAGCGTGACGCCGGACTGCTGACCCCACTTCTGTTCAGCGGACGAGATGTACTCGTCGATGACGGCCTGGGCGGTATTGGCGAAATCGCCGAACTGGGCTTCCCAGAGCACGAGTGCTTCTGGAGCCTCCACCGAGTAGCCGTACTCATATGCCATCGTGGCGTACTCGCTGAGCAATGAGTCGTAGACGAAGAATCGGCCCTGCTTCTCGGACAGGTTGGCCAGCGGCAACCATTCCTGACCGTTCGCACGGTCGTGCATGACCGCGTGACGCTGCACGAAGGTGCCTCGGCGCGAGTCTTGACCGGCGAGGCGCACCGAGGTGCCCTCAGCGAGCAACGAGCCGAAGGCGAGAAGCTCGCCGAAGCCCCAGTCGATGTTGCCGCTGCGCGTCATCTCAACGCGCTTATCGAGCAACTGCTGGATCTTTGGGTGCACGGTGAAGCCCTCAGGCTTGTTCGCGAACGCTTCACCGATGAGGCTGACGACCTCAGCCGAGATGCCGGTGACTTCTGGCGCGCCGACGATCTCGTCCACGGGGACGAGGTCGGGAGCGATCGGAGTGGCGCCGGTTTCGGCGGCGTGCGTCTCGGCGAACGCGACCTCGAGACGACCCTGGAAGTCGTCCTTTGCCTGCTCGTACTCTTCTTCGGTGATGTCGCCTCGTCCGACGAGAGCCTCGGTGTACAGCTTGCGGACCGAGCGCTTCGCCTGAATGAGGTCTGTCATGAGTGGCTGCGTCATCGAGGGGTCGTCGCCCTCGTTGTGCCCACGGCGGCGGTAGCAGACGAGATCGATCACGACATCGCTGTGGAAGCGTTCACGGTACTCAAAGGCAAGCTGGGCGACGCGGATGACTGACTCGGGGTCGTCACCGTTCACGTGGAAGATCGGTGCCTGGATGGTCTTGGCGGCGTCGGTCGAGTAAACCGAGGTGCGCGCGTCCGTCGGTGTCGTCGTGAATCCGACCTGGTTGTTGACGACCACGTGGATCGTGCCACCGACCCGATAACCGCGCAGTTGCGACATCTGTAAGGTCTCGACGACTACGCCTTGACCTGCGAAAGCAGCATCACCATGCACGAGGATCGGCAGCCACGAGAACGTGCCGATTGGCTTGCGATCCTGCTTGGCACGGACGATGCCCTCGAGCACGCCATCGACGGTCTCAAGATGCGAGGGGTTCGCCGCGAGATAGATCGGCAACTCGGACTTGTCGTCGGAGACGAAGGTTCCCTCCGTGCCGAGGTGGTACTTCACATCGCCTGAGCCGCGCTGGTTGCCCGTCGCCTGAATGCCTTCGAACTCGCGGAACACGTGGCCGTAGGTCTTGCCGGCGATGTTGGTCAGCACGTTCAGTCGACCACGGTGGGCCATGCCGATGGCTGCGCCTTCGAGCCCGGAAGCGGCCGCGCCCTGCAGGATCTCATCCAGCAGTGGAATCAGAGACTCGCCACCTTCGAGCGAGAAGCGCTTCTGGCCAACGAACTTCGTCTGGAGGAAGGTTTCGAATGCTTCTGCCTCGTTGAGCTTGCGGAGGACCCGCAGCTGCTCGTCGTGCCCGGGCTTCTGATACTTGACTTCGAGCTTCTCCTGGAACCAGCGACGTTGCTCCGGGTCTTGGATGTGCATGTATTCGATGCCGAGCGTGCGGCAATACGAGTCGCGGAGCACGCCGAGAATGTCGCGCAGCTTCATGACGCGCTTGCCGCCGAAACCGCCAGTGACGAAGGCACGGTCGAGATCCCAGAATGTGAGGCCGTGGCTTTCGATCTCGAGGTCGGGGTGCGAGCGCTGCACGTACTCGAGCGGGTCGATGTCGGCCATGAGGTGACCGCGCACACGGTAGGAGTTGATGAGCTCCTGCACACGGGACTGCTTGTCGACGCGCTCTGCGAGGTCGACGGCGATGTCGGAATTCCAGCGGATCGGCGCATACGGGATGCGCAGGGCCGCGAAGATGTCGTCGTAGAAGCCGCGCTGACCGATAAGGATCTCGTGGACCTTCTTCAAGAACTCACCAGAACCCGCACCCTGGATGACGCGGTGGTCGTAGGTGCTCGTCAGAGTGATTGTTTTGCCGATGCCGAGTTCGGCCAGCGTCTTGTCGCTGGATCCCATGAACTCGGCCGGGTAGTCGAGGGCGCCGGCGCCGATGATGCAGCCCTGGCCCTTCATAAGACGCGGCACAGAGTGGACTGTGCCGATGCCGCCGGGGTTGGTCAGCGAGACCGTGGTACCGGCGAAGTCGCCAGCTGTGAGCTTGTTGCCGCGGGCTCGGGTGACGAGGTCTTCGTAGGCGGCGAGGTACTCCGTGAACGTCAGGGTGTCTGCGCGCTTGATGCTCGGCACCATGAGGGCACGGGTGCCGTCGGGCTTGGGCAGGTCAATGGCGATGCCGAGGTTGACATGCGCAGGGGCGACGACCGAGGGCTTGCCCTCAATCTCGGCGTAGAAGACGTTCTGGCTTGGGAATTCCTTGAGCGTCTGGATCAGAGCCCAACCGATGAGGTGGGTGAAGCTGATCTTGCCGCCGCGCGAGCGCGACATGTGGTTGTTGATGACGATGCGATTGTCGATCATCAGCTTCGCGGGAATGGTGCGCACACTGGTCGCCGTGGGCACCGTCAGCGACTGGTCCATGTTCGCGGCGAGAGTCTTGGTCATGCCGCGCAGCGGAGTGACCTTGTCCTCATTAGCGGATTCCGCGGCGGCCTTCGCTTCTGGCTTTGGCGCCTGGGCCGGGATCGGCGCGGGGGCGGCAGGCTTGGCGGTGGTGCGAGCCACTGGCTGTGAGCCGATCACAGGGATCGGTGCGGTCACAGGGTGTTCAGCGGCGGCCGCAGAGGCTGCGGAACTGGTCGCCGTGGGAGATGCGGGGGCCGCCTCCGGCTTGTAGGTCTCCAGGATCGGCCACCACTCCTTGTCAACGGAGTTGCGATCAATTTTGAACTGTTCGTAGAGTTCGTCGACGAGCCACGAATTGGCTCCGAAATCCCCGTCGTCCGATCCCCCGACGCCGGCCACCTGGTTCGCCACGCGCTATCGCCCTCTTTCATCGCTGAAGCTTTGGTTCGTGCACGACACCGGAGTCGCCGGATTCGTGCACCGTATGTCCTAGCCTAACGTGTTCCTACACGTGAATACGCGCGTAGCCACGCCCGTTTTGCTCCGCGGAAAGCTACCGTGGAGACATGAAGTTCGTCAGCGAGCAACCCGCCGTAGATCTCACCTATTCGGACGTCTTTCTTGTGCCACGACGTTCAGACATCACGAGCAGGCTTGAAGTGGACCTTGCGCCCAGGGATGGCACACCCGCGACGATTCCACTCGTGGCGTCGAACATGAACTCGGTCACCGGCCCCCGGCTCGCCGCTGTGCTGGCAAGGAGAGGTGGTCTCGGCATCCTTCCGCAGGACATGCCGCTGCAGGATCTGGATGCCGCGATTCGCGAGGTCAAGGCACAGCCGGTCGCATGGGACAGCCCTCTCGTGCTGCCTCCGTCCACTTCGGTGGCCGATGCTCTGCGTCTGTTGCCACCGACCGAAGGACACGGTGTCGTCGTCGCTGAGGGCGCTAACGCCGATCAGAGATCGAAGATCGACGCATCCGCGGTGCGTGGAATACTGCCGGCCACTCGCCTCGGCGTGGCGCTTCCTGACGCGCAGTTGGGCGACCTGGTGCACTCCGGAACGCCCGCTCTGGATGCCGAGGACATCAGGGACGGACGCGCGGCCTTCGACGTCATCACCGAGACCGGAGCCGAGTTGGTCATGGTCGTCGATCATGGACATCTGGTCGGAACGCTCAGCGCGCGCAGCGCCCTGCGCTCGACTTTGTACGCTCCGGCGCTCGATGCCGACGGGCGCCTCGCAGTAGGCGCGGCCGTGGGCATCAATGGCGACGTCGCAGCCAAGGCGAAGGCCCTCGCCGCCGCGGGAGTCGATGTGCTCGTAATCGATACCGCACACGGACATCAGGACGGGATGCTGCGCGCAATCGCTACCGTGGCTGCTCTGAATCTCGGCATCCCGCTGGTGGCGGGCAACATCGTGACATCAGACGGTGTGAACGATCTCGTCGACGCGGGGGCATCGATCCTTAAAGTCGGCGTCGGGCCCGGCGCGATGTGCACCACGCGCATGATGACCGCTGTTGGTCGGCCGCAGTTCTCCGCAGTGCTGGAAACGGCTGAGGCGGCGCACTCGCTCGGCGCGCACGTGTGGGCCGACGGAGGAGTGCGCTACCCCCGCGATGTGGCGCTCGCGCTCGCGGCCGGTGCGGCATCTGTCATGATCGGCTCCTGGTTCGCCGGCACGATCGAGGCGCCAGGACAGCTGCAGACCGACACCGACGGGCGAATCTACAAAGAATCCTGGGGCATGGCCTCGACCAAAGCCGTGCACGCCCGGTTCGGACGGCTCGACGCCTACGATCGTGCACGAAAGGAGCTTTTCGCCGAAGGAATCTCCTCGTCGAAGATTTACCTGGACCCGCTGCGCCCAGGGCTGGAAGACCTGCTGGACATGATCACCTCTGGCGTGCGCTCGTCGTTCACATACGCCGGAGCCGCGTCGGTGCCGGAATTCCACGACCGTGCACTGGTCGGTCGCCAGTCTGCCGCCGGGTACGAAGAAGGAAAGGCGTTGCCGGTCAGCTGGTAGCGCACAACATCCACATCAACAGCGATCAGATAGAACTGGTTCTGTAGAATTGATGCACCATGGACGACCCTCCCAGTAGAAGTACACAGCCCCACTGCCTGCCGCCGACCTCTGAGGAGGGGAGCGACTGATGGATTACGTCATGTTGGGCGTGGGGCTCCTGCTCACGGTAGGGACGGGATTGTTTGTCGCGAGTGAGTTCGCGCTTGTCAATCTCGACCGTGCTGAACTCGAAGCGCGTCAAGCCCGCGGAGAATCCCGCCTGGCGCTCACGATCAGCGCACTGAAGCACACGTCGACCCATCTCTCATCTGCGCAGCTCGGTATTACGCTGACGACGCTGCTCACGGGTTACACGATGGAGCCAGCACTGTCGAATCTGCTCGGACCGGTTCTGACCTCGTGGGGAATCGCCGAGTCCGTGGTTCGCCCCATTTCGACCGTCGTCGCCATGGTCGTCGCGACCGTGTTGTCGATGATTCTCGGCGAACTTGTGCCGAAGAACTTCGCCCTCGCATTGCCGCGCCAGACCGCCAAACTGGTGCTCCCATTCCAGACCGGATTCACGGCCGTGTTCAAACCTGTGATCGTCGTGCTCAACGGAAGCGCGAATGGCGTGCTGCGCTCGATGGGCATCGAGCCCAAGGAAGAGCTCTCTGGTGCTCGAACGGCGGAAGAGCTCTCGTCTCTCGTGCGCCGTTCGGCCAGCGCCGGCTTCCTGGAAGCAGACACCGCTAGCCTGCTCGACCGCAGCCTCACATTCGCCCGTCTGTCCGCCGACGACGTCATGACCCCGCGCCCCAGCATGCACGCGATCTTCGCCGGGGACTCTGCGGAAGATGTCATCCAGCTTGCCCGGCGCACAGGACACAGTCGATTCCCGGTCTACGACGACGATCTCGACGACATCACCGGTGTCGTACACCTGAAGGCGGCCGTTTCGGTGCCGCGCGAGCGCCGCGCCGAAGTTCCCGTCGGCGCGCTCGCCACTGAGCCGCTGCGTGTTCCGGAGACCTTGCACCTCGATGTACTGATCTCGGAGCTGCGTGCGAAGGGTTACCAGCTGGCGATCGTGGTCGACGAGTACGGCGGGACCGCCGGGATTGTGACACTCGAAGACCTGGTCGAGGAGATCGTCGGTGAGGTCTCCGATGAACACGATCGCAGCCGCGCCGGCGTGGTTCGCGGCCTCGATTCGATCACTTTCCCGGGTGAGCTGCGCCCTGACGAACTGCGCAGCCGAAGTGGAGTCCAAGTTCCTGAGGGAGATGTGTACGACACCGTGGGTGGCTACATGATGAGTGTGCTCGAGCGCGTGCCCGCCATTGGTGATGAGGTGGCTCTCGACTCTGGCGTGCTGCAGGTGATCCGCATGGACGGGCGCAGAATCGACCGCGTCCGTTACACGCCAGAGCCGGTCAACGCTGCGATCGAGGAGGTGACCCGATGAACGATTGGGCTGGAATCGTCTGGTTGGTCGTGCTTCTCGTCGCGAACGCCTTCTTCGTCGGAGCCGAGTTCGCAGTGATCTCCGCTCGACGCTCGCAGATCGAACCACGTGCCGAGGAGGGCTCGCGCGCCGCCAAAACGGCACTGTACGCAATGGAGCACGCGACGCTCATGCTCGCGACTTCGCAGCTTGGGATTACGATCTGCTCGCTGCTGATCCTGAACGTCTCCGAACCGGCTATCCACCATCTCCTTGGCGTGCCGATGCATGCCCTCGGATGGTCGGACACTGTGGTGGACGTCGTCGGATTCACGGTCGCTCTCCTGCTGGTCTCCTATCTGCACGTGGTGTTCGGTGAGATGGTGCCAAAGAACCTCGCGTTCTCGGTACCGGAGCGAGCAGTGCTCATCCTCGCCCCGCCGCTGGTGTGGGTGTCAAAGGTGTTCATGCCGGTGATCTGGGTGCTCAATGCGGCCGCCAACGGCGTACTGCGGTTGTTCCGCGTCGAGCCCAAGAACGAAGCAGCATCCACGTTCACGATCGACGAGGTGGCGACGATCGTTGACCAGTCGCGCCGTGAGGGGCTGCTGTCGGATACTTCCGGCGCCGTGGCGAAGGCTGTGGAGTTCACCGACAAGAAAGCACGCGATGTCGCCGTGGCTCTGAGCGATCTGGTGACGTTGCCGCAGACCACCACGCCGGATGACATTGAGCGTGCGGTCGCCCGTTACGGTTTCTCCCGCTACGTGATCGTCGACGAGGAGAACGTGCCGGTCGGCTACGTGCACCTGAAGGACATCCTGCGCGCTTCGGAGGGTGCGGATGCGGCGACTATGACGGTGGAGCCCATCCCGCAGAAGCGCGTCCACCACATGGTGCCTGTGCAGGAAGACACCGACCTCGAGGATGCCCTCGCGGTCATGCGCCGTGCCGGACGTCACCTGGCGAAGGTGCGAAATGCGCAGGGCGAGACGACAGCGGTGCTGTTCCTAGAAGACATCCTGGAAGAGCTCGTCGGCGAGGTTCAGGATGCGACGCGGAGGGTCCACGGCCGCTGACGCGCTCATCCCGCCCGGTCGTCCGGTGTGGTGTAGGTGTGTCAGCGCCAGCGGGCGCGCGTGTACTGCGGAGGCCAGGTGATATCGGCACCGAGTTCATGCGCGGCCCGCAGGCCGAAGTGCGGGTCGCGCAACCACTCGCGTGCGGCGAATATCGCATCCGCCGCGCCATCAGCGAGTACCCGCTCGGCCTGCTCGGCCGCGGTGATGAGCCCCACCGCCGTCACGGGGATCCGTCCGATCTGACGCACGGTCTCGGCGAGCGGCACCTGGTAGCCAGGGTGCACGTCGATCTTCTGGTGTGCGACGAGCCCGCCGCTGGAGACATCGATGAGGTCGGCCCCGTGTTCGATGGCCCAGCCACTCACAATTGCCGCCTCTTCGGGAGTGAAGCCGCCCTCGGCGTGGTCAGTTGCTGAGATGCGCACGAACAGCGGCACGCCACCGCCCGCAACCTCGCGCACGGCATCCACGATGCGCAGCAGGAGGCGTGCACGGTTCTCAAGCGATCCGCCGTACGAGTCCTCGCGCAGATTCGAAAGTGGCGAGAGGAACTGATGCAGCAGATATCCGTGCGCACCGTGGATCTCCAGCACGTCGAAGCCCGCCTCCAGGGCGCGGTGCGCGGCCTCACGGAAACTGTTGACGAGGTGCTCGATGCCCGCATCATCCAGCGCGACGGGCTCGTCGAACCCCTCGAAAGCGATCGCTGACGGCGCGACCGTCTGCCAGCCACCATCGGCGACAGATACCGACCCGCGCTCATCTGCCCATGGCCACCAGGTCGATGCTTTGCGTCCGGCATGTGCGAGCTGGATGCCGGCACGCCCGCCGCGTTCGTGGATGGCTCGTACGATCGGCGCCCAGGCATCACGCTGTTCGTCGTTCCACAGTCCGGCATCGCGCGGAGAGATGCGTCCTTCGGGGGTGACGCCGGTCGCCTCGGCGACGATGAGCCCTGCGCCGCCATCGGCGAATTGCGTGAGATGCGTGTGGTGCCATTCCTGCACCACCCCGTCGACGGCGCTGTACATGCACATCGGGGAAACCCAGAGGCGGTTCGAGAACGTGACGGAGCGGAGGCCGAGTGGGGAGAAGAGAAGACTCACTCGTTGACCGTATCGCGCTCAGACGGCAGCGGCGCGCTAGCGTGGAACCATGGTCGACGTCCGTGAATGGTCCCGTGCAGACACCAGACCCCTGTTGCGGGTGCCGGGTGCAACGGGTGACAAGTACTCACGCGGTGTCGTTGCGCTACGCACAGGATCGAACGAGTATCCAGGAGCCGCGGTACTGGGTGTCGAGGCGGCTTGGCGTACCGGTGCAGGTTTCGTCCGATTCGTCGGTGAAGGACGGGCAGCGGACGCTGTCATCGCCCGCCGACCGGAAACGGTGGCTGCGGCAGATGCTGGTCCGACCAGGGTGGATTGCTGGGTCATCGGCTCCGGTACCTCTGCCGCGGAGCGCACACCAGACGAAGAGGCGGCGCTGCGCAGTATCCTCTCCGGGACCGCCCCCGTCGTTGTCGACGCCGGGGCACTCGATCTCGTGCCGGAGGTGAGGGCGCCCATGATGATTACCCCACACGCGGGGGAATTCGCGCGACTGCGCGCTCAGATTCGGCTGAGAGAGTCTGGCGACCGCGTCGCGGATGCCGTTCAGACTGCACACGCCCTTGGCTGCACGGTGCTGTTGAAGGGGGCTACGACGCTGGTCGCGGCATCAGATGGAACGGTCATCTCAGTTTCATCCGCGCCAAGTTGGCTTGCGACGGCCGGAGCAGGCGACGTGCTCGCCGGAATTCTCGGTGCGTTGGTTGCCGCGAACCCGACAGCCCCAGTTGCCGAGGTTGCGGCGGCCGGCGCCTGGTTGCATGGATACGCGGCGCGTCTGGCATCCGGCACTATCGAGGGGGGCGTCGGGCATCCGATCGTGGCGCTCGACGTCGCGGAGGCTCTTCCCGCCGCGATCGGAGATCTGCTGTCGTGAAGTTTCGGACAATCGGTCTGTGGGGCGCATTCCTCGCAGTGCATATACTCATCGCCTGGCAGGGCTGGGTGTATCCGAGTCAGCCGATGGGCGATGTCGTCCTCGTCTACGAACCCTGGTCAGCTGCTGCCCTCAGTGGCGGCTCCATCGTCGGGATCACGGAGCCGTGGGTGTACCCCCAGCTGGCTCTGCTTCCGATGCTGCTTACTCAACTGCTCGCTTGGCCGTTGACGGGCCTGGTCGGCGTGCCCGGCGCGTACCTGATCGGGTGGGCAGTGCTGATCACCGCTCTGGATGCTGTCGCCTTCGGTGTACTCGTCGGTCGCACTGGCTCGTCATCGCGCCGTTCTGCCGGATGGTTCTGGGCCGCAGCGCTTCTATTGCTCGGGCCGATCGCCATGTACCGCATCGACGCGGTCACGGTGCCGCTGGCTGTCATCGGCGGGTTCTGGCTCGTCAAGCGTCCTGGCGTCGCGACGGTGCTGCTGACGATCGCAGCCTGGATCAAAATCTGGCCGGGTGCCCTGGTGCTCGCAGCTGTCGTGGCAGCGAAGAGTCGGATGCGGGTATTGCTCACGGCCGTTGCCGTCTCTGCAGTGACCGTGGCAGCGCTGTTCCTCCTCGGCGCTGATCGGCATCTGTTCGGATTCCTCACCGAACAGACCGGACGCGGGCTGCAGGTCGAGGCAGTCACGGCGACGCCGTTCATGTGGATGGCGCATTTCGGCGCAGCATCCGTCGACTACAGCTTCGACATCCTGACCTTCCAGATCGGCGCGCCTGGCGTTGATGTGCTCGCCGCGTTCCTGACCCCGCTGATGATGCTGGTGACGCTCGCAGTGGTCGCGCTCGGCGCCGTCAAGGCCATGCGGGGAGCATCCTTCCCGCGGCTGTTCCCACCGCTCGCCCTCGCGATCGTGGCGACGCTGATCGTCACCAACAAGGTGGGATCGCCGCAGTTCCAGACCTGGTTGATCGCTCCCGTAATCCTCTGGATCATCTTCGACCGCACCCGATCGGGCGTGCCCGCCGGTGTCGTGCTTGCGCTGTGCGCACTGACCTGCCTGATCTACCCGCTGACCTACGACGCGCTGCTGCGGACGGACCTGCTGCCACTGTTGCTGCTGACCGTGCGCAACCTCCTGCTCGTCGGGCTGCTCGTCATCGCCGCGCGCGCCCTGGTGCGCGTACCCATCAGCCGCATATCCACCAGACGCTGAACGCCCCAGGCATCGAACCGAAAGGAAACATCATGCTCATCGCATTCTCCGTAGCACCATCCGGCACCGGTCGCGAGGACGGATCCGTCCATGACGCCGTCGCGGCCGCAGTCAAGGTCGTCCGCGACTCCGGTCTGCCGCACCGCACGACCAGCATGTTCACCGAGATCGAGGGCCCTGACTGGGACACGGTGATGGATGTCGTCAAGCGGGCCACCGAAGCGGTGATGCCATTCGGCTCCCGTGTATCGCTCGTCCTCAAGGCAGATATTCGTCCCGGATACTCCGATGAACTCGACGGGAAGCTTGACCGGCTGGAAGCCGCGATCGAAGATGCCGCCGATCAGTGAGATCTGGCCCTGACATCTGACCAGTAGCATTGACGGGTGAACCACTCCTCGACACTCTCGAGGGGTGCGGCGATGACGGCGCTCCTCTCTCTCGCCATCGGCTCCTTCGGCATCGGTATGACCGAGTTCGTCGTCATGGGGCTCCTGCCAGACATCGCCCAGGATCTGCTCCCAGATGTGTGGGCGGCGTCGCACGAAGAAGCGATCGCGCAGACCGGCATCCTCATCTCGCTGTATGCGCTCGGTGTGGTCATCGGTGCGCCGACAATCGCTGGCTTCGTCGCGCGTTTCCCGCGCCACCATGTGATGCTCGGGCTCGCGCTGGCGCTGACCCTGTTCAACGCACTGACGATCGTGCTGCCAACGTTCGAGCTGGTCGGGATGTCGCGCTTTCTCGCGGGGCTGCCGCATGGCGCGTACTTCGGGATCGGCGCGCTCGTCGCGGCAGATGTGCTGGGCCCAGGCAAGCGCGCCAAAGGCGTTGCCTTCATTCTCACCGGCCTCACCATCGCGAACGTCGTCGGTGTGCCGCTCGGCACGTACCTCGGGCAGCAATGGGGCTGGCGGACGGCGTTCCTGATCGTCACCGTCGTCTTCGCTGTGGCGACCGTATGCATCGCCAGGTTCGTGCCGAAGCACCCGGGGGAGCCTGGTCGCACCATGCGGTCAGAGCTCGGCGTGTTCCGAGTCGGTCAGGTGTGGCTCACGCTCGGGATCGGAGCGATCGGTTTTGGCGGCTTCTTCGCCGTCTACAGCTATGTCGCGCCACTGGTGACAGAGGTCGCCGGTTCGCCCGAATGGGCAGTTCCGATCGTGCTCGTGCTCGTCGGTCTCGGCATGACCGTCGGCAACCTGCTCGGTGGGTACATGGCAGATCGGGACCTCCGGCGTACGCTGCTGATCGGTATGGGCGCGCTTGCGCTGGTTCTCGTTCTGTTGGCGCTGCTGTCGTTCCAGATCATCCTGCTGGCATTCTTCGCGTTCGCGGTGGGGCTGGTGTCCTCTGTGCTGAGCCCTGCGATCCAGACGAGGCTCATGGATGTTGCGGGGGACAATCAGTCGATCGCCGCCGCGATGAATCATTCCGCGCTCAACATCGGCAACAGCCTCGGTGCCTTCCTCGGCGGAATGGTGATCGCTGTCGGGTGGGGCTTCACCGCGCCCGCGTGGGTCGGAGCAGCACTCGCACTGGTAGGCCTCGCAATAACTGTGGTCGCGTTCCGCGTCGAGCGGGTCGCCGTCGCGGCCTGATCATTGCAGAGCTCTAAAGTGAGGGCATGGATGCGACGATGCACGTTGCCGGAACGGCAGTACTGCTGCGTGATCGCGCAGATGGACCCGAAGTTCTGCTGACACGACGTCCGGACCGCGGATCCTTCGCCGCGGCGTGGGTGTTTCCCGGTGGCATGGTCGAATCCCCGGATGCGGTCCACGGTGAATCCGAGCAGCAGACCGCGGCGCGTGCTGCCATCCGCGAGTGCGAAGAAGAGGTGGGGCTTCGGCCGGTGGAACTGGTCACCCTGTCGTGTTGGGTGCCACCAGTGGAAGCACCGAAACGCGTGCGTACTTGGTTCTTTCTCTCGACTGCGCCAGAGGGCGAGCTGACGCTGTCGCCTGACGAAGTGGAAGAGTCGCGCTGGCTGGCGCCTGCAGCGGCGCTCAGGCTACATGCGCTGGGCGATCTGCGCCTGTTTCCGCCGACCTGGGTGACGCTGAACGCGCTGCAGGCGGTGCACAGCATCGAAGCGGCGTTCGCCGCAGCATCCGCTCCTGAGTTCTACGCCACGCACATTCTTGGCGACGGAATCTTCGTCTGGGGTGGGGACGCCGAGCATCCAGAAGGCGGCGAGGGGCGGCACAGGTTGGAAACCGCTAACCGCCCGTGGCGATATCTGCGCGACTGATTCAGCTGTCGAGCAGGCGGCGCAGATGCGCGCCGACCTCTTCGGTTTCGATCAGGAAGCCGTCGTGGCCGAAATCACTGGTGAGGACCACAGCCTCGTTGCCATCAAGGGTGTTCGGGATGCTTCGCGCGATGCGATGCTGTCCGTCGACGGGGAACAGCCGGTCGGTGTCGATACCGAGCACGAGCGTTGTGGCGGTGACGCCATGGAGCGCTTCTTCCACACCGCCACGGTCGCGGCCGACGTCGTGCGAGCTCATGGCCTCGACGACTGTGATGTAGCTGTTCGCATCGAAGCGGCGGGTGAACTTGTTGCCGTGGAAGTCGAGATAGCTCTCCACAGCGAAGCGACCACCGTGGCCGAGAGGCGAGACGCCTGATTGCCAGGAGCGTTGGAAGCGCTGGTTCAGCTCGATCGGGCTGCGGTAGTTCAACAGCGCCATTCGGCGTGCGAGGGCAAGCCCGCGGTGCGGCCCGTCGCCGTCATCGAGGTCGTAGTACTCGCCACCCTGGAACCGTGAGTCCATGCGAATTGCTTCGAGCTGCACCGAGTTCAGTGCGATCTGGTCGGCGGTACTGGTCGGGGGAGAAGAGAGGATCGCGAGTCGTTCGACGCGCTCCGGGTGCGTGGCCGCCCATTCGAGCGCGTGCATGCCGCCCATAGATCCACCGATAACGCTGGCCCAGCGGTCGATGCCCAGCTCATCTGCGAGCAGCACCTGTGCGGCGACTTGGTCGCGGATCGTCAGGTAGGGGAAGCGGGAGGCCCACTCGTAGCCGTCCGGCGCAACGCTGGCGGGGCCGGTGGAGCCCTGGCATCCGCCCAGCATGTTCGGCGCGATCACGCACCAGCGATCTGTGTCCAGCGGAGCGCCGGGACCGACGATGTCTTCCCACCATCCTGCGGTGGGATGCCCGGACCCTGCGCCGCCGCGCAGATGACTGTCGCCTGTGAGCGCGTGCAGCACGAGGATGGCGTTGTCGCGAGCGGCGTTGAGTTCGCCCCACGATTCGTACGCGACGCGGATGCTGGGCAGCTCCTGCTCGCTCTCGGTGCGGAACGGGCCAAAGGCGGCGAACTTCCGGTCGCCGACCGGGTCGCCGTCACGCCATGCGCCCGTGACCGGCGGGCGTGCTCGGAGGAGGCGCGCATCCGCTGCCGTCACTCGCGCCGATGGCACGGTGTCTTCAGAGGTGCTCTGCCAGTCCATGCATCCATTCTCGCCTGGTTCTGCGCATGCGCGGCGAACGTTACGGCGGGGCTGGAGTGGGTGCCCAACGCGGGGATACGGAAATTCCCTCCGACAGCGAGGCTGGGGAGGGAATTTCCGTATCCGACGGGCTGAGAACTAGGCGCGAGCGGCCTCTGAGACGCGACGTGCCGCGGCCAGGGCCTGCTCCAGATCGGCCTTCAGGTCTTCGATGTTCTCGAGTCCCACAGACAGACGCACGAGACCAGGCGTGACGCCTGAGGTGAGCTGCTGCTCTGGCGTCAGCTGCGAGTGCGTCGTGGATGCCGGGTGGATGACGAGCGAGCGCACATCACCGATGTTCGCCAGGTGGCTGAACAGCGACAGGCTGTTGACGAACTCGCGACCGGCCCCGACGCCGCCCTTGAGTTCGAACGAGAGGACAGCGCCGACGCCCTTCGGCGCGTACTCGTTCGCCTTGGCGTACCAGGGGGATGAAGGGAGCCCTGAGTAGTTCACGGTCGCGACGTCGGCGTGGTTGTCGAGCCACTCAGCGATCTCCTGCGCGTTCTGCACGTGGCGCTCGATGCGCAACGACAGCGTCTCGATGCCCTGGATGAGGTTCCAGGCGCTCTGCGGTGCGATGGCCGAGCCGAGGTCACGAAGCAGCTGAACGCGGGCCTTGATGATGTAGGCGAGCGAGTCGCCGACCGCCGTGGTATAGACCGCGCCGTGGTACGACGGGTCAGGCTCTGTGAGGCCGGGGAACTTCGCAGCGTTCTTGGTCCACTCGAACTTCCCGCCGTCGATGATCGCACCGCCGATGGTGGTGCCATGGCCGCCGAGGAACTTGGTGACCGAGTGCACGATGATGTCGGCGCCATGCTCGAAAGGACGGATCAGGTACGGCGTGGCGATCGTGTTGTCGACGATCAGCGGGACGCCTTCGGCGTGCGCGACGTCGGCGACGCTGCGGATGTCGAGCACGTTGATCTTCGGGTTGCCGATGGTCTCGGCGAAGAAGAGCTTGGTGTTCGGGCGCACAGCGGCGCGCCACTCTTCGATGTTGTCCTGGTTCTCGACGAAAGTGACCTCGATGCCGAGCTTGGCGAGCGTGTACTTGAAGAGGTTGTACGTGCCGCCGTAGATCGAGCTGGACGAAACGATGTGGTCCCCGGCCTGCGCGATGTTCAGCACGGCGAACGTCGACGCTGCCTGTCCGCTGGAGAGCACCAATGCTCCTGTGCCGCCTTCGAGCGCGGCAAGGCGCTGCTCGAGGACGTCCTGCGTCGGGTTCTGAATGCGTGTGTAGATGTTTCCGAACTCGGCGAGCGCGAACAGGTTCGCGGCGTGGTCTGCGTTGTCGAACACGTACGACGTGGTCTGGTAAATCGGTGTGGCGCGCGCCTTGGTGACCGGGTCGGGTGCGGCACCCGAGTGAATCTGCTTGGTCTCGAAACGCCAGGTCTCAGCTGCGGACATGTTGTTCTCCCTGGATCGGATTGAGGTCAGTACGGCGGATGCCGCTTATGTGAGGGTACGTAGAAGCCACGATGTCAACAACGCGCCGGACATGTTACGTAACATCAGCAGACCCGGAAAAGTCGTACGGTTGAGGCATGGTGATCAGGCGTGCAGTCGTGACAGGTGCGAGTTCCGGGATCGGGGAGGCCACAGTTCGTGATCTTCGCTCGCGCGGGTGGGATGTGGTCGGCGTCGCCAGACGCGCAGATCGACTTCAGAAGCTGGTCGATGAGACCGGCGCATCGGCCATCGCATGCGATCTCACCGACGCGGATGCCGTCGCTTCTCTCATCAAGGAACTTGAGGCCGCAGGCCCGGTGCACGCACTCGTGCAGGTCGCTGGTGGCGCTCGCGGCACTGACCGAGTTGAAGACGGCAGCGTCGACGACTGGCAGTGGATGTTCGACGTGAACGTGCTGGCCACGCAGCGTCTCGTGGCTGCTCTGCTGCCGCTGCTGCGCCGTGCCGCGGCATCCGATGGCCATGGCGACCTGGTGTTCGTGACTTCCACGGCCGCATACACCGCCTACCCCGGTGGCAGCGGCTACAACGCGGCAAAGGCTGCGCAGTCAATGATCGTCAAGGTGCTGCGTCAGGAGCTCAACGGAGAGCCGCTGCGTGTGGTCGAGGTCGCTCCTGGCATGGTGCACACCGAGGAGTTCACCCTCAACCGTCTGCGCGGCGATCAGCTCGGGGCCGAAGCGGTGTACGCGGGTGTCGATGAGCCGCTCACGGCTCACGACGTCGCCGACGTCATCGGCTACGCGCTCGATGCGCCGGGTCATGTGAACCTCGACCTGATCACGATGCGTCCGGTCGCTCAGTCGGCACAGCACCTTCTCGCGCGCGGCGAGCTGCGGGTGCGCATCGAGTCCGAGGACTGATTCTCGGTGTTGAGCCGGCCACTGGCCCAGCTGGCGGCGGAAGGACTGATCGACCGCGGGTGGGCTGATGCGCTTGCACCTGTTGCCGACCTGATCCGTGAGCTTGGTGAACGCCTTCGTCTGGAGAAGGACGAAGGTCGAGAGTATCTGCCGTCAGAAGATCGGGTGCTGCGCGTCTTCCAGCAGCCCTTCGCGGACGTGCGCGTGCTGATCGTGGGGCAGGATCCCTATCCGACGCCCGGTCATCCGATCGGGTTGTCCTTCGCAGTGGATCGCCACGTGCGGCCGTTGCCGAGGAGCCTGACGAACATCTACGCCGAGCGCGAGAGCGATATTGGTATTCCACCCGCACCACACGGTGATCTGACGACGTGGAGCGACCAGGGAGTGCTGCTGCTGAACCGGGTGCTCACGGTGCGCCAGGGGGAGGCAGGATCCCACCGCGGCTGGGGTTGGGAGCAGGTGACCGAGCTCGCGATTCGCGCGCTCCTGGCGCGCGAGCATCCACTTGTCGCGATTCTCTGGGGGAAGGATGCCGGGAGTCTGCGGCCGATGCTCGATGAGACTCCGATCATCGAATCTGCCCATCCTTCGCCACTGTCTGCGCGGCGCGGATTCTTTGGCTCGCGGCCGTTCTCCAGAGCGAACGAAATCCTCATTCAGCAGGGAGCGAACCCGATTGACTGGCATGTCGGTGGCGACGATGCACGCTCGGCGCCCGCTCCGGCACTATTCTGACTTTCATGCAGTTCGAACCCGGCGACCGACGTCGACGGCTACCGCGTCATCTAAGGGCACCTGAACCTGCGCCGGACACCTTCTCGTTCGTGATCAGGCCGGCCCGAATCGGTGATCTGCCAGACATCCGTGAAATATACAACCACTACGTCGCGAACTCCGTCGTGACCTTTGACGAGAAGCGCAGCACACATCGATACTGGCGCGAGAAGTTCGCCATGCTGACCAAACTCAAACTTCCTTTCCTCGTCGCCGTAGGCCCGTCGAATCAGGTCATCGGGTATGCGCTGGTGCAGCCGTGGGCGAGCAAGACGGCATACCGATACACCGTCGAGGATTCGATCTATCTCGGGCCGGGCGCCGGCGGAAAGGGTCTCGGCTCCTCGCTGCTGCAGGCACTGATCGAGGCGTGCGAACAGATCCGCCTGCGCGAGATCGTGGCAGTCATCAGTGACAGCGGCGCCGAAGCATCTATTCACCTGCACACGAAGCTCGGCTTCGTCGAGGTCGGGCGCATGGGCAGAGTTGGCTTCAAGTTCGGACGCTCGCTGGGAACGATCTACCTGCAGAAGTCACTCAAACCGAAGCGTCGCCGCCTCGCGCAGCGTGAGGGATGACCGGTATCGCCGCCAGCAGTCGCTTGGTGTAGTCCTGCTTTGGGTGCAGCAGGACGTCCTTGGTCGTGCCGCGCTCCACGATATGACCATCTTTCATCACTGCGACCGTGTCGCACAGATTCTGCACCATGCCGATGTCGTGGGAGACGATGATCAGCGTCAGATCCTCCGTCGTCAGAAGCCGTGCGAACAGTTCCAGTACCTGAGCGCGCACCGTGACATCCAGCGCTGACATCGGTTCGTCGCCGATCAGGATGCGTGGCCTGTGTGCGATCGCACGTGCGATCGCGACGCGCTGCCGCTGGCCGCCGGAGAATTCGTGCGGATAGCGGTCGGCCATTTCCGGTTCCAGCCCAACCTGGGTGAGAACCTCGTGCACCCGTGCGCGACGATCGCCTTCGATGCCGAGTGCCCACAGCGGCTCGGCGATGATCTGACCGGCGCTCATCCGAGGGTCGAGCGAGGCATAGGGGTCTTGGAAGACCAGTCCGGTCTGACGGCGCAGCCAATGCAGCGAACGGGCAGAGGCCGTGGCATCCACCGCCTTGCCATCGATCGAGACCGAGCCTGCCGTCGGGCGGTCCAGTCCCAGCAGCAGACGGACCAATGTGGATTTTCCCGAGCCTGACTCGCCGATGAGACCGATGGACTCGCCGGCCTCGATGCTCAGGTCTGTCGGATGCAGAGCCGTCTGAACCTCGGCGCGGTCGAACATCGTGCGCTTCGGCACGGCAAAATCGCGGCGCAGGCCACGCGTTTCGATGAGGCTCATGAGTCACCGCCATCCGGACGCCACAACGTCGCCGTGGCATCGCGCAGCAGACCCTGCGTAATCGGAGAGACCGGAGCGGTGAGCAGCGTCGAGACCGGGGCCGCTTCAATCACCCGGCCATGTTCGAGCACGACGCCGTGTGTGGCAACTTGGGCGAGCACGGCCAGGTCGTGTGTGATGAACATCAGCGACATGCCGTTTTCTTCGACAAGCGACAGCAGTAGACGCAGGATCTCGGCCTGGATCGTGACATCCAGTGCGGTGGTGGGTTCATCGGCGATGAGCAGCCGGGGACGGCAGGCGAGAGCCATTGCGATCGCGACGCGCTGACGCTGCCCGCCGGAGAGCTGATGTGGATATTTCTGGACGATCGACTCCGGATCGGGCAAGTGCACGCGCGCCGCCTCTTCGATCGCCCGTTCGCGCGCCTCGCGTTTGCTTACGCCGGTGTGGATGCGCACAGACTCGGCGATCTGCCTGCCCACGGTGCGGATCGGATTCAGCGCTGTGCGCGGCTCCTGGAACACGATGCCGATGTCGTCGCCCCGGAAGCGTGCCAGCTGCTTGTCTGGCATCCCGATCAGCTCGGTGTCATTCCAGAGGACGCTTCCGCTGGATGTGGCACCGTCGGGGAGAAGACCAAGGATGGCGAGCGCGGTAATTGACTTGCCAGATCCGGATTCGCCGATGAGACCGAGGCGCGCGCCGTCTGGCACCTCGAAGGAGATGCCGTCGATCACGCGGCGTCCGTCAATGTCGACGACGAGGTCTTGCACGACGAGGCTCATGCGATGACCGCCGGAGTGTGAGTTTCCGCTGCGCGATGCTGCAGAGTCGGGTCGGTGGCTTCGCGCAGCGCGTCACCGAGCAGGTTCAATGCCAGCACGGTGATCGTGATGGCAAGTCCTGGCCAGATGACCGAGAGTGGGTGGATGCTGATGTACCGCTGCAGGTCTGCCAGCAGGATGCCCCATGAAGGCTCCACGATCGAGGCGCCGAAGCCCAGGTAGGACAGACCGGCCTCGGCGAGCACGGCGACTGCCATCGACCACGACAGCTGCACGATGAAGACCGGCGCGACGTTCGGCAGCAGATGACGCACGAGGTTCTGCGAGGTGGTGAGGCCTGAGGCCCGCCCGGCGAGCACGAAGTCGCTCTGCTGTACGCGGCGCAGCTCTGGGCGGGTGACACGGGCGATGTTCACACCAAACCCGATGCCGACCGCCCAGATCACGACCCAAAGCGATCCGCCCCAGACCGAGGAGATCATCATCGCGATGATCAGTACGGGGAAGGCGATCAGGATGTCGACGAGGACAGCGATGGTCTCCCGCATCCAGCGGAAGGTGAGAGCACCGAGCGCGGCGAGGGCGATGCCGACGACTGTGGCGATGATGCCGGCGCCGAGGCTGACGAAGACCGTAGTGCGCGCTCCGGCCATGATGAGGCTGAGGATGTCTCGGCCTGTGTTGTCGGTGCCCAACAGATGCGGCCATCCTGGCGCAGCCCAGCGGGCGCGGATATTGGTCTCAAGCGGGTTGAATGGCGTCCAGAACACTGAGACGAGCGCGACAATCGCGATCACGGCGACAGCAATCAAACCGAATCGTCCGGTCGCGCTGTGCCACAGCGCACGCAGCCAGCGGGGCATCAGGCGGCCTCTCTCTGTCGAGGGTCGACGAAATGGTGGACGAGATCGACGATGAAACCGATGATGAGCACAAGCCCAGTGAGTACGAGCAGCTCGCTTTGCACCTTGATCAGGTCGCGCGTGCCGACGTCGGCGACCAGCATCCGCCCGATGCCGGGAAGAGTGAAGAGCTGCTCGATCACGACTGAGCCGACGATGATGCCTGCCACCTGAAGCCCCAGCACCGTCACGATCGACAGACCCACGGCAGGGATGCCGTGTTGGATGAGCGCCCGATTGCGGGTCAGCCCTTTTGCGGCCGCAGTGCGGACGAAATCCTGGCCGCGGGCCTGCAGGGTCGCGCTGCGAACGAAACGCAGCAGCATTGCGCCCTCGACGATACCGATGGTCAGGGCGGGGAGCAGCAACGATTGGAACGCTTGCCACGGCTGGTCCCAACCGCCACGGGGGAAGCCCTGTGCAGGCAGCCAGCCGAGCCAGATCGCAAACACCACGATGAGCATCATGCCCGCCCAGATGACGGGGACGGCGGCCAGTGCCTGTGCCGTGACGCTGAGGGCAGTGCCACTCGCGCGCCCGCGCAGCAGGGCAGAGAGAATTCCGAACGGGATGGCTATCAGTAGCGCGATCACAAGGGCCATGATTCCGAGCGGAACTGTTACCTGTGCTTTCTCGGCCAGTTCTTCACCGACGGATGCACCGCTGAGCTGAGACGTGCCGAGATCTCCGGTGAGCACTCCGCCGATCCAGTCGCCGTACTGCGCCATCAGCGGACGATTCAGACCAAGCGACTCGCGCAGTGCGTCCACCGTCGCCGGCGTCGCCTGCGTGCCGGCGATCAGCTGCGCGACGTCTCCGGGGAAGACCCGCAACGTCAGGAAGATGAGCACGCTCGACACGAGGAGCCCTGCGATCAGCAGGACTCCTCGTGTGAGCGTGTAGCGAAGCACCCGGAATTACTCTGCGGCGACGGTGACACCCGCGAGGTTGATTCGCGAGTTGATCGAGTCTTCGGGGAACCCGGCGACGATCGGGCGCACAGCGGTGATGGTCTCACCCGTGTACAGCCAATCGGCGGCATGATCCTCGGAGACGAGACGCGCGGCCTCGGCGAGAAGTGCGGCGGAGGCGTCTTCATCGATTTCGGCGAGTGCCTCAGCGTACAGTCGCTGCACTTCGGGGTTGTCGTAGTTGAAGTAGTAGTCCGGGTTTGCGAAGTTACCGAAGTCACGAGGCTCGACGTGGAGCACGAAGCTGAGTTCGTAGTCCTTGTTCGTGTAGACGTCCTCGAGCCATGTCGCGAATTCGACCGAGTTGACCTCAAGCGTGACGCCGACCTTTGCGAAGTCGGAGATCAACACGGTGGGCACGGTGGTCCCATAGAAGGACGGAATGGTGAGCGTCAGCTCCAGGTCCTCCTGCCCGGCATCGGCGAGCAGTTCCTTCGCGCGCTCCGGGTCGTAGGGGGCAACATCTGACAGGTCTTCGTACCCGGGGTCGAGTTCGGGGATCGGACCATACTGTGCCTGGCCGGAACCAACCGCCTCGATGAGTGCCTCGTGATCGATTGCGAGTCGCAGCGCCTCACGCACGCGCACGTCGTCAAGCGGCGCCTTCGCGTTGTTGAATGCAAGAGTTGCCTTGTCGGTGGTGCGGCCCTGGGTCAGCAGGAAATCTCCCGAGTCTTCAAGCTCGGGGGCGAGGTTGGGGTCGACTGCGGTGAGAACATCGAGGCTGCCGTCGAGGGCGGCGTTGACACCAGCGGTGAAGTCGGGGATGTATTCAAACACCACCTCGGCGACACTGGCCGGTTCGCCCCAGTAGGCATCGTGGCGCGCGAAGGTGATTGCACTTCCCTTGCTCCACTTTTCCAAAGTGAACGGGCCGGTGCCGTTCTCTGCGGTTTGCAGGTCGGTGGTGTCACCGGTTTGGAAGACGAGCCCAGCAGGACCGGTGAGCGCGAACAGGAAGTTCTGGTTCGGCGCGGTCAGTGTGATGACCACTGATGTCGCATCCGGCGCCGCAATCGAGGCGATACTCGCGAAATCAGAGAAGCCCTGCAGTGTCTCGTCCGTGCGGACGGCTTCATAGGATGCCACGACATCCGCTGAGGTGAGCGCCGTGCCGCTGTGGAACGTGATGCCGTCGTTGAGCGTGAACGTGTAGGTGAGGCCGTCGTCAGAGACTTCATACTCGGAGGCCAGGCTCGGCTCGATGGTGTTGTCCTGCGTGCGCGTCACCAGGCCCTCGTAGATGTTGTCGATCAGGATCTGTTCGATCGCTGCGCCGCTGGTATGACGGATATCGAGGTTCGTCGGTTCGAGAACGAGACCGACCGTGAGCGTTGCGTCGGGATCGGGCTCGCCTGTGGAGGTCTCCACCGGCTCCGGGGTGGAACCCGCGCAGGCCGTCAGGATGAGGACGGTCGCGGCGAGGGCGGAGATGACGGCAAGGCGTCTGGGACGTCGGAACATGAAGTGCGGGATCCTCTCGGGTGGCAGCTGCTGTGTTGCCGGTTCGGGTAGAGCCTAGGGAAGGGCGGACTGTGTACTCAGAACAGTGGAATGCGGCGTCACATTCCTCAGGCGGGCGCCTTCACCGAAGCGCGGATGAGATCGGCGAGCTCTTTGGGCGCTGTCTCCTGCACATTGTGGGTAGCGACGACGTTGATCACTTGCGCGGTCGGCACGAGACGCTGCAGTTCGACACCATCGGCTTCGCTGACGAAACCTGAGGTGGCCCGCACGAGCGTGATGGGTGCTTTTGCCCCGGCAAGGTCATCCCAGCCGGTGGTGGCGAGGATCGGCGGCGTCGCGTTGTCGGTAGCGGGCGCGGCCAGTGCACGGGATGCGAGGTGAGCGAAGTGATGCTTCCACTCGATGCGACCGTCCGGACGTACGCGGGTGTTGAGGAAGACTCCCCGCTCGGTGTCGGGGCGCGAACCGCCGAAGCCGAGTGAGATCGCGCGATCGACCAGTTCATCGCGGGTGGCGAAATCGGTGGGGCCCTCGTAGAACTTGCGGAGGACCGCTGGGCCGCCGGAGGTGTCGATACCCGGCGTGATGTCGACGGTGATCAGTTCGCGCACCAAGTCAGGACGAGTGGATGCCACGGCGGCCGCGGTCAGCCCACCGAGAGACTGGCCAACCAGCACCTGCGGCTCTGAGGTCCACTGCTCAAGCGCGATGACAACATCGGCGGCGAGAGTGCGGGCGGAATAGTCCACGTCATCGCGCCAGCTTGAATCTCCGTGGCCAGCGAGATCGATCGCGAGAGTCGGTTCGCGCAGCAGGAGTGCAGTTGTGTCCCACGTGTGAGCATTGAGGCCAGCGCCGTGCAGCAGCGTGACGGTCGGAGCATCTTCTCCGTAGCGGAGCGCACTCAGCACGCGGCCGTCTGGAAGTGTCAGCGTGAGGCGCGTGACAGTAGCCACCTCCACTCCGAGCGCCCGTGCCTGGTGCGGAAGGTAGCTGAACTCATCGATTTCTGTCGCCACGGCAATATTCTGACCCTCAAACCCTGGCGCAGGAAATGCAAGAGCAAAGCAACAAGTACAAGTTCGCAATTGCTATGCAAATATATGTACATGCTTGGTTTTTGCTTGTCATATTGAATCTCGCTCGAGGGTGAGTCTGTCAGCGTGCCGTCCTATCATTGAGACATGAGCGAGACGCGGGTGCACCTGTCCAAGACCGAGCCGACGGCCTACCAGGCCTTGGATGCGTTCTCGCGGACTGTGGGGCAGATCTGTGCGGAGAACGGGATTGATGACCGGCTGAAGGAGCTCGTCATGATCCACAGTTCGCAGCTCAATGGGTGCGCCTATTGCACGCGCGTGCACGTCGATCGCGCTGCCGCGGCAGGAATCGACGCAGACACCCTCACGCAGATCCCCACCTGGCGAGAGAGCGGAGTCTTCTCTGATCGTGAGTGCGCTGCCCTGGAGCTCGCTGAAGCGTTCACCTTCATTCACGAGGATGGCATCCCTGACGAGGTATACGACAGGGTCGGCAGTGTTTTTACTGAGAAGGAGTACGCAGCGCTGAGCTGGGCGTGCATTTCGATCAACGCCTTCAATCGCGTTGTCATCGCCGGCCGTTACCCGGTTCCGGCGCGCGGTGCGCAGGTGACCGCGTGACCGTCATCCAGGTCGATGGTGTCTTCAACTTCCGCGATGTCGGCGGGATGCCGACTCAGCATGGGCGGATTCGCGAGGGCAAGCTTCTGAGATCGGGAAATCTCGTCGCAGCAACAGATGCGGGCGTTGCTGAGTTGGAGCGACGCGTCACTCACGTTGTCGATTTGCGCGATGGACAGGAGGTGGCTGCAGCGCCCTCAGCGACGAAGGCCATCGCGACGACCCATCTGCCGCTTTTTCTCGGATCGGTTGCGTCGTTTTTCGACGACGACCTCAGCCTCGATCAGATGTATCGCCAACTGCTCGAGGAGAGCGGCGAACGACTTGTGGATGCGATCCGCGTGATCGCACGTGGTGAGTCGACGCTCGTGCACTGCACGGTTGGCAAGGATCGCACCGGTGTCACTGTCGCGCTCGCCCTCGCGGCGGTCGGCGCAGATCGGGGAGCGATCATCGCTGACTACGCGCTCACGGCGTCGCAGTTGCCCCAGGAACGAAATCGCAAGATCGTGACGTTCCTGCAGACGCAGCATCCCGAGGCCAAGCACGCGGTGGCTCTGGCCACGTTGTCGCCTGCCGAAGTCATGCGGAGCCTGCTGGACGAGGTGGATGCACGTTGGGGTTCGGCAGCTGAGTACCTCGTCGCGAATGGGCTCACGGATGCCGAACTCGCAGATCTGCGAACCGCACTTGTAGAAGACTGAAAGCGACCAAGGTTAGGCAACCCTTCACCGGTGCTATGCTTGGGGATCATGACGACCTCCACCTTCGTTCGCAGCGGACGCGCCCAGCGCCGAGCCGCACGTCTGAGCGCGCATCACCTGGTGACCGCTGACGAGAACTCTCTGGTCGAACTCGAGGTCTTCCTGGCCACGCTCCCGATGTGCGCCTCTGGCCGCGTCTTCATCGAGGTTCCCGAGGTGAGCGACATCAGCGTTGTCGATGTTCCGGCTCGGATGACGGTCACCTGGCTCGCACGCTCATCGCGTTCCGGCGCCCCGGGCACCGGGCGCTCGTGTGCACCTGGTGCGGCTCTGGCTCGAGCCACCTGCGCATGGGCAGATGAGATGCTGTGCGACGATGCGACGCCCACGCGGGTGACACTTTTCGGGGGATACCTGGGTACCGCCGACATCGTCGAGCACCTCACTGACTCACTCGAGGTGCCGGTCTCCATGATCCAGACGCCCGAGCGCTTCGGTCTGCTGTCTGCTGACCACTGAGCGCCTGCCGCTGAGTGCCGACTGGTAGTCACTCCGCGCCGACTGCTGAACAACGTCAGCGACGCACGTAGTTCCCGTCTTCCAGCCCCGCTTCGATCTCAAAGCGGTTGCGCAGCGGGTTGCGGCCCGCGAACAGGTAGAGCACCGGCATCAGGAATCCGTAGCGCAGCCACTGCGCCTTGTGCACCGCCTCGTGTCGCAGCATGGCCTCGCTCGGGTTCGTGTCTCCGGTCAGAAAGCATCCGCCGACGCACACACCACCGCGATTGAACGTCCACTTCGGCATGCCGCGAAACACCCATAGACCCTGTCTGCGTTCGATGGGGCCTGTGCTCCACAGCCCTCCCCATAGCCAGCCGACGCCGGTGCCCCAGGCGTAGCCAAGTCGACTGATCGGCGAACGCAGCAGGAACGAGGGGATGCGTCGGTCGAAGCGTCGCCCCTGCGCGAGCGACGCCTCGGCGGCTGGTTGCCAGTCTGAACTCATGCGATGGCGCCGACGAGTCGCAGGATCGTGCCGAGGTCATCGACAGCATCCACCGGTGACCGTGGCGCGAAACCGGCGATTGTCGCACCAGCTAGAGGCACGCGCGCGCGGAGCGCGCGAACAGCGGCAGCCAGCGCGGCAGGACTGATGCCGAACGGTGCCGCGTCAGAGACGCCCGCGATTTCGGCGGGGTCGAGCACGTCGACGTCGATATGCACCCAGACCCGCTTCGCGCCGGTCGCCGCGACGGCGTCAGCCAGAGCGTCAGGGTCGCTCAGATCGTCGACGCTCAGCCGGGTAAGTGTCGCGAGCGACGCCTCCTCGGCGTCGTCGATGACACGCGCGCCGACGGCGATCACACGATCGCGCGAGATTGCGGGGGAGAGTGCGAGCTGCGGTTCGCCTTCGCCGAGGATGCTGCGCAGTGCCATACCTGAGTACGCACCAGAGGGCGAGGACTCTGGGAGGTGCAGGTCTGGGTGTGCATCGCACCACACGACAGCGACGTCGTCGTAATCGATCGCACTCAATGCGGCAACCGTCACGCTGCAATCGCCACCGACGATGACTGTGTCTGGTGCCATCGCATCGGCGACCAAAGAACGAACTCGCTGGATCGAGCTCAGCCGGTGCACACCGGTGCCGAGTGAATCGCCCGCCTCAATCGGCACGTCGAGAACGGTCGTCGCATTGCGGGGTAGATCACCCGCGATTGCAGATGCGCCGTCGACGAGCAGCATCGCGCGCGCGGCAGGAGAGCCCTGCCATTGTGGAACCACGAGAAAGCGGGCCACAGGGACCTCCAAAAGTGAATGGGGATGTCCCGGGCACGTCGGCCCGGGACATCCGGAGTCTCAGGACTCGAGCTGTGACTGCGGCCTGCCGGCCTTCAGTTCGGCAAGTCGGGCCTCGACCTCGGTGAGCTCACCGAGATCTTCCAGGCTCTCGAACTGTGCGTCGAGGCTGGATGCTGCAAGCTCCACCTTGCCGGCTGCAAGTGCCTCCTGGCGGCGAACCTTGTCTTCGAAGCGGCCGAGTTCGCTGGTCGGGTCGAGCACGTTGATCGACGAGACGGCATCCTGCACCTTGGTCTGCGCCTCGGCGACCTTCGCGCGAGCGAGCAGCTCGCTGCGCTTCGCCTTGAGCTCGCCGAGCTTGTCCTTCATGCCGTTCAGCCCGCTCTTGAGCTTGTCGACGACCTCTGTCTGCGAGCTGATGGTCGGCTCTGCCCCGGCCGCCTCACGCTCGGCGCCGATCTGGCGTTGCAGCGCGATCTTCGCGAGACTGTCGAACTTGTCGGCGTCGCTGGCGTCGCCCGCTCCGCGCAGCTCGTCGGCCTTCCGGCTCGCGGCAAGAGCCTTGTTGCCCCAGTTTTTTGCAGACTGGACGTCTTCTTCATGGTCACGCTCGAGGAGGCGCAGGTTCCCGATGGTCTCGGCGATCGCTGCCTCGGCGTCGGCGACATTGTTCGTGTAGTCGCGCACGAGCTGATCGATCATCTTCTGCGGGTCTTCCGCAGAGTCGATCATCGAGTTGATGTTGGCCTTCATCAGCGTGGAGATGCGACCGAAGATGGACTGTTTGGTCATTGTGTTTCCTTTCGGTTGAGACGGAGTCTTTTGAAGTTGTGCACGTCGTGAGAACAGGGGAGAGATGTTAGAAGCGCCCCCCTCCGGAGCGTCCGCTGCGGCCGCTGGAGCGACTGCCACCACCGAAGCCGGAGCTGCGGAATCCGCCGCCGCTGCTGCCGCTGGAACGCCAGCTGCTGCGGTGCGATGATCCGCCACTGCCACCGCCGGCGAGCAGACCGCCGATGATGCCACCGAGAATGTCGCCGCCTAGGCCAGAGTTGTTGGACCCCCGTGACGAGCCCCCGAAGATGCCACCGCCCCAGTTGTCGTCCTGGTATTGGCCGCGGTCGTAACCGTTCACATCCGACTGCGCTGAGGAGCGTGCCTGTCGGGCGAGATCGAGGGCACGCTGCGCCTCTGCGAGGGCGGCCTGGGGATCGCTCGCACGAAGGCTCTCCGCCTGCGTGAGCGCGGCCTGCGCCTGAGACAATCGCGTGCGGGCGGTGGATCCGACCGAGCCACGCCGGGTCTCGACGTAGTCGCGAGCGCCGCGGACCTCTGAGGTCGCCTGCGTCAGAGTCTGCTCGAGCATCAGCTGCGCGCGGTGCGCGCGCTCGGCCGTCTCCCTGCCCTGGGCGATTGCGGCGTCGATCTGGGTGTTCGCAGCGGTGAGCGCTTCGAGCACTCGCTGGGGGCTACGTGCGGAACCGGTGAGATTCGCCTCTGCCTGCTGCAGCTGGACGGCAGTCGCCGCAGTAGCCGCGGCGATTGCTCCTGCAGTATCAGGCAGCTGCTGAGCGGCGGCGAGGTCGCTGCGCAACTCGGTAATCAGTGCCCTGGACTGCCTCTCGCTTTCGGCGAGCTCTGTGCCGAGCTTGTCGATTGCCTGTGCCAGCTGCGCGGCTTGGGCGACGGACTGCTCGGCCGTGCGGATCGCGAATGCTGCCTCGCCTGAGCTGCCTGCAGCAATCGCCTGCGCTGCGGCATCGATGGAGCGGTCAGCGAGGGCCGCACGCTCCTGCGCCTGTGTGGGGTTGTCGGCGACTGTGTTCAGCGCTTCTGCGTCATAAGCGGCAGACAGTGCGGCCAGCGCGGGTGCGGCACCGTCCAGAACCGGCTGCAACTGTGCGCGTTCGCCACGGACACGTTCGAGTTCCTGCGGCGCGTTCTGCTCGAGTTTGCGGAGCGCGTCGAACGCCTCGGTGTTGTCATCGAGGAGATCATCGATCTCATCGCACAGCTGAATGATGCGGATGTGCCAGGCCCGACGATCGTGAACAGTATCTTCGATCTCGTCATCGAGCTTCTGCTTGAGGTCGAAGGCCTCTGACATCTTGGCGCTTGCCGCCTCGATTGCGCCGCTGAACGCAGCGGTCGCGCCCTCTCCGAACTGCGCCACAGCGAAGCCGAGCTCCTCACGGCTCGAGGTGATCGCATCGTCAGCCTGCACGAGCGCGGAACCCGCCTGAGTCTCGACCTGCTCGTCGGTCAACGTCGAGAACGGGTCATTGGGGTCGGGGGTTTCCGGCATGGCGCCGCGTCTGCGAATCTCGGCATTCTTGCGAGCGCGTCTGATCAGCGCGACGACCAGCCAGATTACGAGCGCAAGGACCACGATGCCCGCGATGATCAAGAAGACCCGCAAGGCACCG
This sequence comes from Microbacterium sp. Y356, assembly GCF_059445355.1. Lineage (NCBI taxonomy): Bacteria > Bacillati > Actinomycetota > Actinomycetes > Micrococcales > Microbacteriaceae > Microbacterium > Microbacterium sp. Y356. The sequence goes on along the minus strand of NZ_JCAIUE010000001.1, from coordinate 356,062 downwards.
GCTCCGCCGTCGCCCTGAACCTCATCGGCAGCGAGGATGATCGCGCCATGCCAGTCGCTCTGTGCGAGCAGGGGCTGGATCTTGTCTTCGATGTCGTCGAGCTTGCTGAAACTCAGCGGTCCGTCTTCAGCCGCAGAAATATAGAAGTTGCGTCCCTCGGTTGAGATCGCCAGCAGGTACTGCTCCGGGCCGAGATTGTTGATCTCGGCGACCCGGTCGGCCCATGCGGTGTACTCCGACGGAGAGGTGAAGTCATCCACGAGGACGACGAAGAGATCTGCCGTCGAATTTTCGGTGAGTTCCTGGAGGCGGTCTTCAGCCGACTGCTTCTCGCTAGCGCTCAACACGCCGGCAGCATCGGTGACGTAGCCAGGATCGAGGGGGAGTGGGTCAGTAGCGAATGCCGCAGACGCGGAGAATGCTCCGAGCAGAGCGGCGAGCGTCACCGCGGCCGCAGTCAGCCACCTCGTCTTCATACGCATTCCCTCCGACCGGCCGCCGTGCCCCATGCAACGAGTCTATGCACAGCGACCGACACGCGACAGCATCCAACGCGTGAACTCCGTTCGCCATCAGCGCAGACACATACGCTGGAAGGCATGGACGACATGTATGGCTCGGATGTGCTCGCTGCGGGATGGCGGGAGCGTGGGGCAGCCCAAGTGGCGACCGTCGCCGCAGAGCGCGACCTAGTGGTTGAGGTGGCTCAGGACGGTTTCTGCGGCGCTGTGACGCGAGTCCAGGGCGGCAATGTGGAACTTGAGGATTTCCATGGACGAAAGCGACTTTTCCCGCTCGGTGGCGGGTTCATGATCGATGGCAAACCGGTGCGTCTGATCCCGCCCGCTCTGGCCAAGCAAACGACCAAGCGCACGGCATCCGGCTCGGTTGCAGTCGCCGACCAGCGTGCGCGCATTGCACTGCCCAGCCGCATCCTGGTGGAGGGAAAGCACGACGCGGAACTTGTCGAGAAGGTGTGGGGCGCTGACCTGCGAATCGAAGGCGTCGTCGTCGAGTTCCTGCAGGGGGTCGACAAGCTCGACGAGCTGCTGGCGAGCGCGCCACCGAACCCGACGCGGCGCTACGGGGTGCTGGTGGATCATCTGGTGCCGGGTTCCAAGGAATCGCGGATCACGGATGCGATCATGCGCGGGCCGCATGGCCGGCACTTGAAGATCGTCGGGCACCCGTTCATCGATGTCTGGCAGTGCGTCACTCCGAAAACACTCGGAATTGCTCGCTGGCCCGAGATTCCGCGGGGCACAGACTGGAAGACCGGAATCTGCAAGGCATTCGGCTGGCCGTACGAGACTCAGGGCGATACGGGTCGCGCATGGCAATTCATCCTCAGCAAGGTGAACTCCTATCGTGATCTGGAGCCGGCGCTGCTCGGCCGCGTCGAGGAACTCATCGACTTCGTGACCGCTCCCTGACAGATACCCTTGAGGTATGCATGATCCCCGCACTTTCCGTGATGAGCCGGTCTCCTTCGTACGCCGGAGCGGGCGGATGTCTGAGGCTCAGGAGCGAGCGTTCACCGAACTTGCACCGCAGTACTTCCTAGACGTCCCGCGTGGAGACGCCGAGACAAGCGTCCACACGGATGCGAGTCTGGATGTTGCCGCGACGTACGGCCGCGATGCCCGGCTGATCGTCGAGATCGGATCCGGCCAGGGGCACGCGATCATCTCAGCGGCATCCTCTCGTCCTGACGATGATTTCCTGGCTGTAGAGGTGTTCCGTGCGGGAATTGCGCGCACCATGCTCGATGCAGATAAGGCGGGGGTGCGAAACCTTCGACTCGTCGAGGCGAATGCGCCAGAAGTCCTGGCAACCTACCTTCCGGAGGGCAGCGCTGCGGAGGTCTGGATCTTCTTCTCCGACCCATGGCACAAGTCACGCCACAACAAGCGTCGGCTGATCCGCGAGGGTTTCGGCGCCACCGCTGCCCGCGCGCTCGAAGACGGTGGCCTGCTCCGACTCGCCACGGACTGGGAGGACTACGCGCGCCAGATGCGTCAGGTACTGGATGCCGAGCCGCAGCTGGAGCGTGCGTTCGAAGGCGACTGGGCAGGGCGTTTCGACGGACGTGTTATGACCTCTTTCGAACGCAAGGGAATCGACAAGGGACGCGACATCCGCGACCTCGTCTACCGGCGGAAGCCTCGGGCGTGACGCGTGTCTCGGGCGTGACGCGCGCCTCGACCGGGTGGGGGCCAGGACTCGTCCCCGCCGTACTGGTGTGCCTCGCAGCGCCTGCGTTCTTCGTCGCACAGTGGACCTGGCTGGGCTGGGTACTGCTTGCGGTCGGAATCGTCGCCGCCTGGGTGGTCGAACGGCGCTGGCCCGTGCAGCGGCCGACGGTGCGTGTCGGGTCACGTCTGGAATCCGCGCGCGACATCTCGGCATCCCCTTCGCTTACACGAGACCTCTCGCTCATCGCGATCGGCATGCTCATCGTCAGCGTCATCCCCTTGGCGGCCGAACTCGACAACATGGCGATGCTGCGATTCACGCTCGCGCTCGGTGGCGCCGTGGCCGTGCCTTATCTGATCTCACGATTCGTATTCCGTGACCGCGCGATCAGCTTCCCGTGGCGAACGCGCAAGCGCTGGGGGAAGTTGCAATGGGGGTGGCTGATCGCGGTGCTGGTCCTTGGCTGGCTGATCCTGCCGTTCTACTTCATCACCAGTGGGGTGTACGAGAACTGGCCGGTAGTCGACTCGCCCGAGCTGATCGCGCGACTGTTCGTCGGGGTCGGCGCGGTGGGAATCTGGGATGAGCTGTTCTTCATCTGCACTGTCTTTGCATTGCTGCGCAGACACTTTCCGGACGCTCTCGCAAACGTGCTGCAGATGGTCGTGTTCGTGTCGTTCCTGTGGGAGCTCGGCTACCGCGAGTGGGGGCCGCTGCTGACGATCCCGTTCGCGCTGTTGCAGGGCTACATCTTCCTGCGCACGCACTCGCTTGCCTACGTCGTCACGGTGCACCTGCTGTTCGACGCGGTGGTGTTCGCGGTGCTGGTGCACGCGCACAATCCAGGAATGTTGTCTATTTTCCTGCTCTGAAACACACCCGTCATGGTGGACAATCAGACAATGCTCATAATCGGTCTGGTCCTCGCTGCGGCGGCTGCCGCATTCCACGTCTTCATCTTCGCCCTCGAGTCACTGAGGTGGACGGAGCCGGAAACTCGCAAGATCTTCGGCGTCGCCAGTGAAGAGGATGCCGAGACCATGAAGCCACTGGCATTCAACCAGGGCTTTTACAATCTCTTCCTGGCGCTCACGGTGCTGCTCGGCATCGCGCTTCTGCTCTCGGGGCAGGCGACAGTCGGCCTGACTTTGGTGTTCGCTGGCACCGGAATGATGGTGGCGGCGGCTCTCGTGCTGGTGCTGTCGAACCCGAAGTTGGCGAAGTCAGCGGCGATGCAGGGTGGGATGCCTTTGCTCGCGATCATCGTCACTGCTGTGGCGGTTGCGATCAGCTGAGCGGAGCAACAGGTGCGACCGGCTGGCGCAGGAGTGTGCGGCGCTTGGTCGGATCGCCCTTGCGCGGGTCGCTGAAATAGATCTCATGGTGTTTGCCGGTCATCTGCAGCCCGTGCTGAGGGATGACGACGTCGTGCATTTCGGCGAGGACTATGGCCTCGTCGTCGAAAGCGCCGACGTGCAAAGTCTGTACACAGGTTCCTTCGGTGAATGACCCGAAGCGCACTTCATGAAAGCGTGCTTCCGCCTTCTTCGCCGCGGCCCTCGCGACGGCATCAGCGAACATCTCGTGATCAATCCAGTCGGGCTGCATGAGCATCAGCGTCCAGTCCCACTTCGACTTGTCACGCGATGCCGTGAATGATGCATGGTCGTCCGCCCACCACAGTGCTTCCAAGGGCATGACGGTGTAGTCACGGTCGAGCGTGTTCTTGCTGGCGAACTTCAGCGCGTATGCGAGGGGGTAGAGCGCCTCGATGGCCGAGGTGAACTCGGCAGAGGTGTTCGGATCGCCGTGCCCGTCGATCATGAGGTAGTTCAGCGCGGGAACATCGACGACGTCGAATCGACCCTTGTGGGCTCGGTATGCATCGATCGTCTTCTTGAAGTCGACCTTGTCGCCCATGAGCCGAGCCTCAGCCGAGCGCGTGCTCGGAGATATAGGCGCGAAGCTGCTGCTCGTCGTCGGCCATTTTCACCACACGCTGCGGGGCATCGAGGAGTGCGCGAGTCTCCGCATCTGGCTCGATCGTAGTGCCGAGCGCCTCTGCGATGAGTTCCGCGAACTTCGCAGGCTTCGCCGTCTCGAGAACAAGCATGGGTACACCGGGTTCGACGTGGTCGCGGGCGACCTTGGCGCCGTCGGCGGTGTGCGGGTCGAGGATGACCCCGCTTTTCTCGGAGAATTCACGGATCGTCGCGAGGCGGTCGTCGTGCGTGCTGGTGCCGCTGACGATGCCGAACTCGGGGAGGAAGCGATCAAGCTCGGCGGAGAGGTTGATCTCGTCGCGCTCTTCGAGCTCGTGCCACGCGGCGGCGGTGCGCTCCGGATCGCGTCCGAGCAGGTCGAAGACGAAGCGCTCCAGGTTGGAGGCGCGGGAGACATCCATCGAAGGGCTCGAGGTCGCAAGAGTGTTCTCGGCGTTACGCGGGCGGTAGTGGCCGGTGCGGAAGAACTCGTCGAGCACGTTGTTCTCGTTCGAGGCGAGCACGAGCTTGCGGATGGGGACGCCCATGCTCTTGGCATAGTGGCCGGAGAGGATGTTCCCGAAGTTGCCAGATGGCACCGCGAAAGACACCTCGAAGCCGGCGCGCTCGGCCTCCGGCAGCGTATCCGTGACGCGCAGCCATGCCCACGCGTAATACGCGATCTGGGCCGAGATGCGGCCGAAGTTGATCGAGTTCACCGCGCCAAGGCTGTGTGCGCGCTTGAAATCGAGGTCGGTTGAGAGGCGCTTGACAAGGTTCTGGCAGTCGTCGAAGACTCCTTCGACGGCGATGTTGTGCACGTTCTCGTCTTGCAATGAATACATCTGTGCGCGCTGGAATGCGCTCATGCGTCCCTGTGGGGAGAGCATGAAGACGGAGACACGCTCGCGTCCGCGCAGGGCATGCTCTGCGGCAGAGCCGGTGTCACCCGAGGTGGCTCCGAGCACGTTTAGTACCCGGTCGCTCTTTTCGAGCACGTACTCCAGTGCCTCGCCGAGGAACTGCATCGCCATGTCTTTGAACGCCAGGGTGGGCCCCTCAGACAGCCCGACGAGAGTCATGCCCTCGCCGATGTCGCTCAGGGGGACGATCTCGTCCGCCATGAATTTGCCGCCACCGTATGCCGCCTCGCAGAGCCGAGCGAGATCCTCACGGGGGATGTCGGTGGCGAACAGGCCGATGATCGAGGTCGCAAGCTGGGGGTAGGTCAGTAGCCGCAGCCGCTCAAGGTCGTCGGTGCTCAGCTGCGGAAGGTGCTCGGGAACGGCCAGTCCGCCGTTCGGGGCTAGCCCCTCAAGGAGGACATCGCAGAACTGCCCGAGAGTGCCGCCGCGTGTGGAGATGTACTGCAAGTCTCGAACCTCGATTGTGCTGGGGGATGGATGCCAGGACGTCGCTTCTATCGTAGAGCGTGGGATGGTGACATTACGTCGCGTTCTCTCGCGCCGTCGAGTCCTCCCTTAGGGGGCCGGTGGCCTGTTCACGCCAGCGACGTTCGGCTCGAGCACCCCACCACGTCGCGAAGAGAAGTATCGCCGCGCCCACAAACCCGAGCGGCCCGATCCGGTCTCCGGCGATGAGCACTCCCACCACAAGCGCCCATCCGGGTTCCGTGCCGAGAAGCATGCCGGCGCGCGAGGCCGAGGTGTGTTTGGTGGCCCACAGCTGTCCGAGGAACGCGACAATCGTGCAGCCCAGTACGAGGTAGACGACCACGAGCCAGTTCGTCGCGGTGAAGTCAGGCATGTGCTCCAGCAGGGAACTCCCACCCCAGATCGCGAAGATGATCGCGCCGAAGGTGATCTCGACGGTCGTCAACCCCCAGACATCGGCATCCCTGCCCACGGTGAACCGCGCTTCTGCCACACCGAGAAGCGCCCGCGTCACCGCAGCGACCAGGATGAGCCCGTCGCCGAGGTTGACAGTGATGAATCCATTTCCACTGACCAGAAGCGCGATCCCCGCGAGCGCGAGCACGATGCTTCCGATCAGCGGTGCGGAAAGACGCCTCCGGGTGAAAGTGGATTCGAGAATCGGGATCAGGAGGATAGACAGTGCAATGATCAAGCCTGCGTTTGTAGCGCTCGTGAGGGTGACCCCGATCGTCTCCAGCGCGATCGTCGCGGCACGCAGAGATCCGAGCAGAATGCCGGGGAGAGCGGATTGTCGAAGCGTGGTGCGTGGGCGAGCGAAGCTCAGGGCTACCAGAATCACAGCGGCCGGCACGAAGCGCGCGCACATCACGGCGGCCGCTGATGAGGCCATCGCCAGGTCTTGCGTGGCGAGATAGCTGCCTCCCCAGAGAATCGCCACGAGTAGGAGCACTGCGTCGGGAAGCAGTCGGCGAAGGGGCGAGGCTGAGAGGGTCACCGTGTCACGGTACTGATGGTGATCCATGCAGAACAACGGGCACTGTCTTCACCATCCCATAAGGTGGGCTTCATGGAAGTGCATCACCTCCGGACACTGCGCGAACTCAGAGACAGGGGATCGGTCACCGCGGTGGCCGCGGCCCTGCACTTGTCTGCTTCGGCGGTGTCACAGCAGCTCGCTGCGTTGCAGAGGGGAGTGCCGATTGCGCTCACCGAGCAGCGAGGCCGAGTGCTGGTACTCACTCCTGCGGGTGAACGGCTTGCAGATGCCGGTGGTGAGGTGCTGGAATCATTGGCGCGCGCGGAGAACTCGGTGGCCGATTACCTTGAGGCGCGCCAGGAGCTCGTTTCCGTCACCGCCTTCCACAGCGCGGGCTTGGCATGGTTTCCGTCGTTGATCGCGGGCAGCCTTGCTGATCCAGAGGGACCGATGGTGCGTTGCCGGGACGAAGACGTGTCGGTCGAGAAATTCGTCGACCTGGTCAGCGAGCACGACATCGTGATCGCTCACCGCCCCTTGACGGCAGAGCTGTGGCCCGCAAGCCGCGTGCACGTCACCCCTGTGTTGCAGGAGCCGATCGACGTGGCGCTTCATCGCGAGCATCCGCTCGCTAAACGTAGGACGGTGCGTCTGTCTGACCTGGCAGACGAGACGTGGGTAGCGGCGCACGAGGGATACGCGCTCGAACCTCTCATCGTGCAGGCACTGGCGGCGAGTGCGGGCGCCCCGATCCGGATTGCTCACCGGGTGAACGAGTTCAATCTGGTCGCGGCGATCATCGCCGAGACGCGCGCCGTCGGGTTGTTGCCTCGTTACACCGGCCTTGTCTCACATTTTCGAGATCATGTGGTGCTTCGCCCGATTGAAGGGTTGGCGATGGGGCGGCACATTGACATCCTCACCCGACCGGAAGCGCAGGCGAGAGCGAGCACACGCACCGTGATCGATCGATTCGTGAGGATTGCGGAAGAAACGCGGCTCCGTGCCGAACAGCAGTTCGACTCGCCAAATCACTGAACGTCGACGACTCGCATCCTGCTCGCAGCCCACACGACGCCGCCCGCAGCGAGAAGCGCGAGCAGCAGGCCCGCGATGTGAAGCCAAAGCGAGAGCGCGCCACGCTCTGGCAGCAGAAAGCCGTACGGAACCCACCCGTCTGTGACGCCGCGCACGAGAACGACAATCAACCAGATCACCGGGTAGGGGAGCACGATCCACAGCCGACGCCAGGTCAGTGACGGCCGGTCGCGAACGAGCATCCAATCGAGGAGCGCGGCGATCGGGAAGACCGCGTGCAGGATGAAGCTCACCCACGGCGGCGCCGAGCCGGTGCCCGGTACCAGCAGGTTGTAGATCACCCCGACGATGATGAGACAGGTCACCGCGATCGCTCTGGCGTGGATGAGCCAGGAGGGCACCGGGCGCCGGACGAGAGCTAACGACCCGGTTGCGATCAGAATGACGCAGGTGAGCAGCGTCGTCTGATTCGTGAAGTACCCGAAGTAGTCGAACGGGTTGCTGTCGCCGGCGGCGATGCGCAACAGATATGCGTAGACGAGGATGCCGAGGATCATCGTCGCACCTGCGATGCGCGCGATTCCCACGATCTGCGCTGAAGTCACTTGTTGAAAGTATCGGATGCGCTATCGTGTCGCGGAACGCATCACCGCATCGGGTGCGTTCCGACAGTGCGTAGACAACGTGTAGACGTGTACAAACGCGTAGAAGAGGACGAGCATGGCCAGCGCGAAAAGCGGCGTGAACGCGTTCGCGCTATGGATTTCCATCGGTGTCTTGGTCGTGTTGGTCGGCCTCGGCGGTCTCGTGGTCTGGCTCAACAATTCCTCCGACGATTCGGTGACGCCGCAGGGATCGATCATCGATTCGGATTCGGGCGCGATCACGATCGGTGATGGTCCGGATGGGGTCGCCATTTGGTTCGACTTCTATTGCCCGCACTGCCAGGACTTCGAAGACATTTATGGACCCGAGATTCAGTCACTGGTTGACGAGGGTGAGATCGGCCTTCAGCTGCATCCCGTCGCGCTGGCGAGGCTGAATACGGCGTCGGGGACGCAGTTCTCCGAACGGTCGGGAAGTGCGCTCTACTGCGTGGCCAGCGAGGCGCCAGATGCCACGTTGTCGTTCTTCCAGCAGTTGTTCGCATCGAAACCGACAGGGGCCGGTCTCACCGATGAGGAGTTGGCTGATCTCGCGGCGGATGTCGGCGCCACGGCTGCTGCAGAGTGCATCGCTGACGGAACCTATCGGGAGTTCGTCGTCGCCCAGGCCAGCGAACTGCCCACCAACCCCGAAACCGGGGGACTGGGAACGCCGGCTTTGGTCGTCAACGGCGAATTCATTGCGATTACCGGCGACGTCGATGCCGATATCGTCGATCGCCTGCAGGGCTGACGTACGCTCCGCCCGTGGCCGACCGGTATCGTCGACGTGTGGGACAACGTCGGGAGAACACGTGAGTGTGATGCGGCAACCGCTGGGTGCGCTCGCGCGGGTCAGGGCGGCAGCATCAGCGCTGGGACCGAGTGAAGGCCGCGTCGCCGCAGTGATCCTTGCGAGACCAGACGACGTCGTCGGATGGTCGACTGCCGAACTTGCGCAGGCGGCTGGTACGTCGACGGCGACGGTCATCAGAGCGTGTCAGAGCCTGGGCTTTCGCGGCTTTCAGCACCTGCGTCTGGAGGTCGCACGCGCAGCGCCGCTTGCTCCGCAGCAGCGGACGGATTCGGCCGACGCATCCTTCGACGCCGCGGTTGACGCGATCCGCCTTGCGCAGGAGAGCGTTGACCCGCGTCAAATCGAGAATGCGACAGAGGCGCTGCGGCGGGCTGCACGTATCGTGTTGGTAGGAAGCGGATTCTCCGGCCCACCGTTGCACGATTTCGCCATGCGGCTGAGTACGCTCGGCCGGTCAGTCGAGGCGCCGATCGACGCACTCGGACAGCAATTCGCGGTGCGATCCCTCGCGCCCGGCGACGTGTGTCTGGCACTGAGTTACTCTGGCGCGAACTCGCAGACGCTGCGCGCCTGCGCTGCGGCGGCCGAACGAGGCGTCACCATCGTGCTCATCACGAGTTACGCGCGTTCGCCGATCGGGCGCCTGGCCGACATCATTGTGACCACCGGGCCGATCGCTACATCGCACGAGGTCGATCCCTTCCTCGCTCGGCTCAGCCACCTCGTCGTGTTGCAGTCACTCCACGCGGGTCTGGCACAGGCCACCTCGCAGCGTGATGTCGAAGGCATGCGCGCGGTCGTCGCCGAAGCCCTGATCGACGACTGATCGTCGCCCGTAACCTCGACACCTTGCGGTGGGCGATGGTTCGCGTTGACGTTGCGTGCACGTCACCTGCCGTTCACTGTGGGCGACGACACTCCTCGGTGTAACAACGTTTCGTACGCGATGAAACGGCTGAAACCAGCACGTCGGAATCAGCGCACCAATACCCGGGAGGTCGTCGTGGAAGCATTACGGATCGACGGTCTGTTCAACGTTCGAGCCACGCGTGGCAACGCGCCATGGGTCATTCGTTCAGGCGCCACGGACGCGCTGAGACCGACGGGCACCGCCAGGCTGCGAGAGCTCGGCGTGACGATGATCCTCGACCTGCGCGAGCAAGTCGAGGTCGGATCGCAAGAGCACGGCATCCCGGTGCGCTCTGTGCCGCTCTACGGTAAGCAGCCGCCGTCGATCGGTCGCCTTGAGGATATCTACGAGACCCTGATCCGCGATCGCGGCGAGGCGTTGGCGGAGGCAGTGGGCGTCATCGCCGATGCTTCGGGTGCGGTTCTGGTGCACTGCACAGCGGGGAAGGACCGCACCGGCCTCGTGGTCGCTCTTGCGCGCCTCGCTGCCGGCGCATCCGCAGCCGCCGTCGTCGAGGACTACTCGCTGTCGGGCCCTCACGTCTATGACGCCCGTGTCGATCACGCGCACCGCGTGGCCGAGGGCGCGAATGACGCGGAATACGCCGAGATCTTGCGTCTTCATCTCGACAGCCCGCCGGAGGCCATTGCACACGCCCTCGCGGTTGTCGATGAGTTCGGCGGTGCAGCCGACTATCTCCTTTCGCATGGCCTCGAAGCTCGCCAACTCGCCGCGCTCCGGCGCAAGGACGGGGCGACGCGATGAGCCACGAGACTGGTCGCCTGACAATCCTCCACGTGAGCGACGTGCACGCGACCGAGGGCGAACTGCTGTACGGCGCGGTCGACGGCTTTGAGCGACTGCGTCGTGTCGGCGAGTACGCGTGCGAGACCGGTATGACACCGGAGGCCATCGTGATCTCCGGTGATCTCATCCAGCGTGGACACGCGGGTGCATATCCGGCACTCAAGCGTGAACTCGCACGACTCGAAGATCGGACCGGCGTTCCTGTGTTCACCGTGCTGGGAAATCACGATGAGCGGGGCGCATCCCGCATCCTGTCCGGGCACGAGGAGGGTCACTACCGCACTGTCTTCGTTGAGGATCTGCGAGTGATCCTTCTGGACTCTTCGGCGGGCGAGCTCGGCGAGGAGCAGCGCGACTGGCTGATCGGCGAGCTGCGCGTCGCGCACGGCGCCGGAACGGTGGTGGCGATGCACCACCCGCCGCTGGGATCGCCAATGCCGACACTGGCGAAGGCAGGTCTTCGTGATGCGGAAGAGTTCCTCGACATCGTCGAGGGCACAGACGTCCGCGTCGTGCTCGCTGGCCACTTCCACCACACGCTGGCCGCCACCATGCGCGGAATCAGCGTGTCGGTCGGGCCGTCCCTGGCCTATCACCAAGTCATGGATGCCGGCCCGCACCGGGTCAGTGGTCATGACCAGGCGATGTTCTCGCTCGTGCACCTCGTTCCTGGGGCTGTGACGGCCACAGCCGTCAGCCTCACCTCTCCCTCTCCGCTCTTCTCCTCTCCTGTATCCGTACCCACCAGATAGGAATCACATGTTCCAGTACCGGAAGACCGCAGCCCTGACCGCGATGGGCCTGACCGCAATCGTCCTGGCGGGATGCAGCAGCACGCCAGCTGCCGACCCCACCACGGATCCCGCTCCGACAACATCGGCAGCGCCTGACCCGACCACCATCACGCTGTACACGTCGGAACCGCAGGAGAAGGCGGACGAGCTCGTCGCCGCCTTCAACGAGATTCACCCCGAGATCACTGTCGAGGTGTTCCGCGCTGGCACCGGCGACCTCACCACCCGCGTCGCCGCCGAGCAGACCGCAGGCGGCATCCAGGCCGACGTCTTCCTCGCCGCTGACGCCGCGACCTTCGAGAACTACGCGGCCGAAGACCTTCTGCTGGAGTACACCCCGGCAGACATCGACGCCATCAACCCTGACGTCGTCGACCCGGAGGGCTTCTACGTCGGCACCCGGATCATCCCCACCGTCATTGCGTACAACACCGGCATGATCGAGGCGCCGCCGACCTCGTGGGCAGAGCTCACAGACGCTGAGTACGCAGACAAGATCGTCATGCCGAACCCGGATGTCTCGGGTGCCGCGGCGTACAACGCAGCTGTGTGGCTTGACGAGCCCGCATTGGGTGAGGAATGGCTGACCGCCCTTTCCGAGAACCGTCCGGTCATTGCCGACAGCAATGGCCCTGTCTCGCAGGCCGTCGCCACCGGTGCACAGCCGGTGGGTGTCGTGGTCGACTACTTGGTGCGCGAGCTCGCGGCCCAGGGCTCACCCATCGCCGTGTCCTACCCGGAGGAGGGCGTGCCGTACGTCTCGCAGCCGGTCGGCATCTTCGCTGACACCGATGATGAGGCAGCCTCGCAGGCGTTTGTCGACTTCCTCGTGAGCAAGGCCGGACAGGAACTCGCGGTCGCGCAGTCCTACCTGCCGGTGCGCGCTGACGCGGGAACGCCTGAGGGCGCGCCGGCGATGGACGAGATCGCCATCCTCAGCCCTGAGCTGGAGACCATCCAGTCCACCCAGGACAGCGCGGTCGAGCTCTTCCGGTCGCTCTTCCTCTAGTGAGCACGAGCATCACCACGACCGCGGGCACGGCGCAACGCCGTGCCCGCGGTTCCGCGCGTCCGGACGGCATCAGCGCGCTGGCGATTGTGCTCTGGGTGGCAGTTGCGGCCGTCGTGCTCGTCCCTCTCGGCGCGATCCTCGTGCTCGCCTTCGCGGGCAGTCAATTCGGGATCCTGCTCGATGATGAGGTGCTAGAGGCGAGCGTCAACAGTCTGGTCTCTGCGGTCGCGTCCGCCGCGGCGGCAATGGTGGTGGGCGCGGCATTCGCGATCCTGTTGGAGCGTACGGACCTCGTCGGGCGACGTGCGTTGCGTCTGCTGGCGATGACGCCGTTGCTCATGCCACCTTTTGTCGGGGCGATCGCTTGGCTCGGCATTGCCGGCCCAACAGCACCCATCAACATTTGGTGGCGTGACATGTTCGGTGGCCCGCTCTGGTCGATCTACGGCGCAGACGGCGTCATCCTCCTCTTGACTGTGCACAGCTATCCGATCGTGATGCTGATCGTCACGGCGGCATTGCGCCGCGTGCCTGCCGACCTGGAGCAGGCCGCCCGCATTGCGGGCTCGGGGCCACTGCGCAGCCTGTTCGCCATCACGGTGCCCCTGCTGCGCCCCGCGTTGCTGTCTTCGTTTGTGCTCGTCGCCGTCGGTAACCTCGCTGATTTCGGGATCCCGTCGATCATCGGCCTGCCGGAACGGTTCACCACGCTTGCGACACTCGTCTACCGGTTCCTGCAATCGGGCACGGTCGACGATCCGCTGGCTGTCGTTTCCGCGATCGGCGTCGTCCTTCTTGTGATTGCGCTCCTTGGGCTGCTGCTGGATCTACTCATCGGCAGGGGAGGGTGGGAGTTGGATGCTTCGGCATCCCCACCTCAGGAGCTCGAACTCGGCCGGGCCCGCAGACCTGTCAGCCTGACGATGTGGGTCGTTGTGCTCACGGTCACGGTGCTGCCGCTGCTCGCCCTGCTCACCCAGACCCTCTTGAAAGCGCCGGGCGTTCCCGTGACCTTCGAGAACCTCACACTCGATCACCTCGTCACGGCGGTCACCTCCGCGAACGCGCTCGCCGGAGCATCCAACTCGATCATGCTGGCGACGCTCGCCGCGATCATCTGCGGTGCGCTCGGCCTCGGAATCGGTGTCATTGCGACTCGCACCCGCGTGCGTGGTTCACGTGCGCTGCATGCGCTCACGATGCTGCCCCAGGCCATCCCCGGAATCGTCCTCGCGGTCGCGTGGCTCGTGCTCGCCCCGCGCATCGGGTTGTTCAACACGCCGTGGCTGATCCTGTGCGCATACATAACCTCGTTCACCGCGATCGTGCTGCAGTCGGTGACCGCGCCGCTGGCCGGCACGCCGACAAGCGCGGAAGAGGCAGCCCGTATCTCCGGTGCTGGTCGTCTGCGATCCCTGATCGACATCTCGTCTCGACTGGCGCTGCCTGCGGCAATCTCAGGTGCCGTGATCGTCGCGGTGACCGCGGTGCGCGAGCTCACCCTTTCGGTGCTGCTGCTTTCCCCTGGTTCGCAGACGCTCGGCGTGGCGATCTTCAACCTGCAGCAATCGGGTGCGTTCAACACGGCATCTGCCCTGTCCCTCGTCGTCGCCGTCCTCGGCGTCGCCTTCATCGGAGTGGTCACCGGCCGCTCCGCCATCGCGAAAGGCTGATCGTGGCATCCGTCACTCTCGATTCCGTCTCCATGCGCTACCCGTCCGGGGCGCAGGGTCTGGCCGACATCGATCTGGAGATCGCCGATGGTGAGTTTCTCGCCCTCGTGGGTCCGTCCGGGTCTGGCAAGACCACACTGCTTCGCACCGTTGCAGGGTTTCTGTCGCCGACGAGCGGTCGCATCCGCATCGGCGAGAAGCAGGTCGCCGGCGGTGACGCATTCGTGCCGCCAGAGTCGCGCTCACTCGGCATGGTGTTTCAGCAGCACGCCGTATGGCCGCACTGGAGCGTCGGCCGTAACGTCGACTACCCGCTGCGGCGAGCCGGTGTCCGAAAGCCCGAGCGCACTCGCCGTGTCGCGGAGACGTTAGAACTCGTGGGTCTGGCCGGATATGAGCGACGCGACCCCGCGACACTCTCCGGCGGGCAACGGCAGCGGGTCGCACTGGCGCGTGCATTGGTGGCGCAGCCGCGTGTACTCCTGCTTGACGAGGCTCTCTCGGCCTTGGACGAGCCGCTGCGCGACCGGCTTCGTCTGGAGTTGCGCACTCTCACGCGCGAGCTGGGACTCACGGTCGTGCATGTGACCCACGATCGATCTGAGGCTCTCGCGCTGGCGGATCGTGTCGTGGTGCTGGACTCAGGGCGGATCCAGCAGGTGGACACTCCCGAGGCTCTGCTGACTCGACCCGCGTCGGCATTCGTCGCGAAGTTCCTCTCCGACGCAACCATTGTGGAGGGAACAGCGGATGCGACGGGCTTCGCCGCTACAGAGCATCCGCTTCACTTTCCGCTCGACTCGACCACACAGACGATGCGCGGTGAGGTGAGTGCCGCCATCATGCCAGCCGATATCGACGTGCGTCTTGACGGTGCAGGCGACGCCACGGTGCGCTCTGCTCTGTTCTTGCGCGATGGGAGCGACATCGTCGTTGAGTGGCGCGGACTGAAGCTCCGGGCACAGACGACGGGCGTCCGCCTCGCCGTGGGCGATCGTGTGTCGATGAGTATTCGATCGGCCCATCTTTATCCTCGCGATACTGGCGCGCATGCGGCCGCTCTGAATTCGGTGGCGTCGTGACGGTCGCGCTCGTGCGGCACGGCCGCACCGCGTGGAATCAGGAGCGGCGGCTGCAGGGTCGCACAGACATCCCTCTGGACGATCACGGACGTGATCAGGCAGACGTGGCCGGTCGTCTGCTGGCGCGGGGGAGCTGGGACCGAATCGTGAGTTCCCCACTACAGCGGGCAGTTGAGACGGCTCAGATCATCCAGTCCCGCATCAGTGTGCCCGGCCTCGAGATCGATGACGCCTTCGTGGAACGCGACTTCGGCGACGCCGAGGGGATGCTGGTGAGTCAGGCGAGCGAGCGCTGGGTGTCGGGCGACTACCCAGGCGCAGAGTCATGGGATGACCTCCAGCAGCGTGCACGAGCGGCACTGGAATCAGTCCTCGGCAGGGAAGGGCTGACCGTGGTCGTTGCTCACGGCACCTTCATCCGTGCTGGCGTGGAAGCGGCCACGGGTGCCAGTTGCCCGCGCATCCTCAATGGGCAGGTTGTGATGCTCACCGCCGGGATTGACGGCGCGTGTTCGGCGCAGATTCTGGAGAACTAAGCGGGTGGCCCCGCGCGACGATGCATTCGGAGATCGGTCCTCGGTAGTGCATGCGCGGACATGGAATACGCGAGGGCTGGAACTGTTGAGATCAATAGCTGATCGTCGCGCAAGCCCGCGAAGTTGCCGCCCTCTCAAGAAACTGAATACATGCCTATCGCTCTGATTCACATCGTCTCGCACGAGGTACATTCCTCATGAACTACGGTCATCCGCTGGAATTCGGCACGCTGATCAACCCGGCATCTGCATCCTCAGGCGCGGTGGTGGAGCGCGCAGTTTTGAGCGAGCGGTACGGCTACGACATCGTCACGGTGCGGGAGGAACCCGATCAACCTGAGCTCCTCGACGCGTGGACGCTCATGTCGTGGATAGCGGGCCGCACCAACAGCATCCGCATTTCCGCGAACGTCATGAGCACGCCCATTCGCACTCCGGCGGTGACTGCGCGCGCCTCGGCAAGCCTGGATCTCCTGTCCGGAGGTCGCTTCTCGCTGGCGCTTGGCGCGGGGACGGCGTGGGATGCGCGGGGATCTGATCACATACTTACGACGACTCAGGCCGCAGACGCGGTCGAAGAGGTCGTCGAGATCATCCGCAACATGTGGTCTTCCGAGCAGGGAAACCTGCGATATTCCGGTGACTACTACCGCGTCGAGGGCACGCCTCGCGGTCCGGAGCCGGCACATGAGGTGCCGATCTGGCTTGCCGGCCTGGATCAGCAGTTGCTGCGGCTGGTCGGTCGCGAGTCTGATGGCTGGCTGTCATCAGCCGCGGAAATGATCCCCGGCCAGTTCGCGGCCGCGAACCAGGCGATCGACGAAGCGGCGAAGCAGGCGGGACGGGATCCCCGCGAGATCCGTCGACTGGTGAACATCTCCGGCGACTTCCGCTCCTCGGGAACGGGGTTCCTCGTCGGCCCCAGCACACAGTGGGTCGAGGAGCTGCTGCCGTTCGTCGTAGACGATGGGGCGGGCACATTCATCCTCGAAACGGATGATCCGGCGACGATGCAGCAGTTCGCCGAGGAAGTGATCCCGGGCCTTCGTACTGCGGCCGATCTTGCGTTGCCGGGCAGCCTCGCCGGTGGCAAGATACGGCGCGCATCCGTGCGCGCACGTCGTGCACCTGGCATTGCATACGAAGAAGTGCCAGTGAGCATTGCCGATCACGTGATCGAGCCCGGCGACGTGGGCTATGGGGCGGTGCGTTCCACCTACTTGCGAGGAGGTGCACCCGGACTCGTGATCCAGCCGCGCGACACCGCGGGGGTTGTCGACGCCATCCGCTTCGCGCGGAAGCATCCTGATCTCCCGCTCGGAATCCGCAGTGGGGGACACGGGATCAGCGGACGCTCGACGAACCGTGATGGCATCGTCATCGACGTGTCCCGGCTGAACGCAATCGAGGTGCTCGACGTCGAGGCGCGCCTCGTTCGGATCGAACCCGGAGCGCGATGGATGGATGTCGCTGCCGTGCTGTCCGAGCATGGCTGGGCGTTGAGCTCGGGAGATTACGGGGGAGTGGGCGTCGGCGGGCTCGCCACGACCGGCGGTATCGGGTTCCTCGGGCGCGAGCATGGACTCACCATCGACCATCTGCGTGAGGTCGAGATCGTGCTGGCGGACGGCGCGGTGGTGCGAGCAAATGCCACCGAGAACGAGGACCTGTTCTGGGCCGTCCGCGGCGCCGGTGCGAACTTCGGCATCGTCACGGCATTCGAGTTCGAGGTCGACGAGGTCGCCGATGTCGGGTGGGCCCAGTTCGTAATGGATGCGGGTGACACCGCGGACTTCCTGCAGAAATGGGGAGCCACGGTCGAGGCTGCACCGCGTGACACTACGAGCTTCCTCATTCTCGGTGCCCCGCGCCCTGGTGAGCCGGCGATCGCATCGGTGATGACGATGGTCGACTCCGGTGATCCGGAAGTGATCGTGCAGCGACTGCAGCCATTCGCCAATATCTCGCTCCTGCATCAGCAGTCGGTGCAGCTGACGACCTACCGCGCAGTCATGTCCAACGCGGCTGGGCAGAGCAACCAGGGCCAAGGCGAGCCCATTTCCCGCTCGGGATTCATCGAGCACATCACGCCCGAATTCGCCCGATCGGCGTCGCGGCTCATCCACAGTGGAGCAACCCACTTCTTCCAGGTGCGCTCCGTCGGCGGCGCGATTTCTGACGTCGATCCGGATGCCACGGCGTATGCCCACCGGTCGGCGAACTTCTCCGTCGTGGCCCTCGCCTCGCGGCGGGAACGGCTGGATGCGCAGTGGGCGGAGCTGTACCCGCACTTCGAGGGGCTCTACCTGAGTTTCGAAACCGACCAGGACCCTGCGCGCATCGAAGACGCTTTCCCGCCGAGAACCCTCGCCAGGCTTCGTCGTCTTAAAGCTGAGTACGATCCCGACAACCTGTTCAATGACAACTTCAACGTCGTCGACAACGAAGTACGGAGCGCATCATGACGGATTACGGACACGACCCGTTGTTCGGGGTCTTCATCACACCGACCAACCAGCCGGTCATGCAGGCCGTGGATCTGGCGGTTGTCGCGGATCGGGCGGGGCTCGACCTCGTCACGTTCCAAGATCACCCGTACCAGCCGAGATTTCATGACACCTGGACGCTGTTGTCGTACGTCGCGGCCCGCACCGAGCACATCCGTGTGAGCGGAAACGTGCTCAACCTGCCGCTGCGGCAGCCGGCTGTGCTTGCCCGCAGCGCCGCGAGCCTCGATCTGCTCAGCGGCGGTCGATTCGAACTGGGTATCGGCTCCGGCGGATTCTGGGACGCTATCGAGGCGATGGGTGGACGCCGGCTCACTCCTGGGCAGGGCGTACAAGCGCTGGACGAGGCGATCCAGATCATCCGCGGTATCTGGGATGCGGAGGAGCGCGGCGGTGTCCGCGTCGACGGCGAGTTCTATCAGGCCAACGGCGCCAAACGGGGACCGGCTCCCGCTCACGACATTGGCGTGTGGATCGGCGCATACAAACCACGGATGCTGCGGCTCACAGGGCGAGCCGGGGACGGGTGGCTTCCCTCGCTGGCATACATGCAGGGTGGGCCCTCAGACCTGATCGAAATGAACAAGTACATTGACGAGGGAGCCGAACGTGCCGGTCGTAATCCGCGCGCGGTGCGGCGGCTGCTGAATATCTCGGGCCAGTTCACGGCATCCAGCCGCGGCTTGTTCTCCGGGCCGCCGAAAGACTGGGCGGAGCAGGCCGCGACCCTCACTCACGACTACGGCATCACCGGTTTCATCCTCGTGGCCGATGATCCGAACACCATCGAGTACTACGCCGCCGAGGTCGCGCCAGCGGCAAGGGAACTCATCGCCGCGCAGCGCTGAGCGCTCTCCATCGTCCGATGGGGATGCCTCGCATCTCATCCGCCCGTGGAGAACGCTCGCAGCGTCCTGTCCGTGACGACCACGAGCGAGGCGACCGTCGCGATCAATCCTGACGCCGCGATCATCGGTGCGGTACCAGCGGCCGCGACGAAGACGCCGATCAAGGGGGTCACGACGAGTTGCGGGGCCAGTTGTACGAATATCAGCAGGCTTTGGAACCGTGAAACCATCGACGGCGGCGCGAGCAGGATGTATGTCGGAAA
Organism: Microbacterium sp. Y356; assembly: GCF_059445355.1. NCBI lineage: Bacteria > Bacillati > Actinomycetota > Actinomycetes > Micrococcales > Microbacteriaceae > Microbacterium > Microbacterium sp. Y356. The sequence continues at coordinate 336,580 of NZ_JCAIUE010000001.1, read as the reverse complement.
GACATGCGCGGTGAACACTACGACCCCTACCCCGACCAGTGTTGTGCCTGCCGCAGCAGAGATCCAACTCGATGCGATCGCGAGGATTCCAAGTCCAACTGCGACGATCAGTGGGCCCGCCGCCATTGGACGCCACGCCTTGGACGCGGTGCCTCGCCATGCGAACCATGCGCCACAAATGAGACCGCCGGCGATCCAGCCTGCTTCGATCAGTCCCGCCTCGGACGCTGACCATCCTCGCTCTCGGGCGGCAAGGGGAATCCCGAGCAGAACCGACGGGATCACTGCGCCTGCGACGATCGCCACGCATACCAACAGCGCTGGCGCACCATTGGTGGCTCTGGCCGTTGTGATGCCCGCGATGATCCCGCTGAGCGTGACTGCCTCGGACTCCGGCTTCCGTTCCCGAGGCGGGCGGATCAGCAGGAGCGTCGACAGCATCACAACACCCGCCAGTACGTCGAGCAACGCGACACTGCTCAACGCGATGACGCCGATGAGCAGCCCGCCAAGGGGTGGCGCGATCGTGCGCGCGAGTTGGCTCGCCATGCCCACGCGCGCCATGGCTGCTCCGAGAGCCTCGTCTGTGACGAAGAGCCGTGGGAAGACACCCGCAGCCGGGCGATGGAATGCCGCGATGGTGCCGATCAGCGCCGCGGTGATCATCAACAGCGCAGGAGGAACACCCCAGAACATGACGGCGATGGCGAGGCATGCACTGATGACCAGCATCGCAATCGTGCCGAAGATCATGACGAGGCGCGGTCCGAACCTGTCAGCGACAGCGCCGCCAAGAAGTCCCAGGAGCACCGCGGGTGCCACAGTCAGCGTGAGAACTGCGGATGCGACGTGTGGGCCGTATCCGGATGCTGTCCATGTCAAGGCGAATGCGAGGACACTGGCACCGAGTTCAGAGCCGACTGTTGCCGTAACCCAGGCGTTGAACCCTCTCGGCATCCGCTGCGGTCTCATGGCGCCCTGCGGTCTCATACGTGGCGCGGCATGACCAGCGCAGCGAAGTCAGGTTGGGCGGGGGAGCGCCAGATCAGAGCTTGGTCTGGTCCGCGTGCCTCACACACGAGTTCGTGGCCGAGGGTCGCACTAACGATGCGTCTCAAAGCGTGCGTAGAGATCTCGAGGGAGGGAAGTGGGCCAACCACATATCCCGACACCATCAGCGCCCCGGAAGAGAGTCTTGCGCATCCGCTCTCAGCAGTAAGGAGAACGCTTCGATCCTCAGACTGCTCGGCAAGGCACAGAACGTCGTCCCGTTGGAACAGCGCCCGGGTAGGCGCCACCGCCTCCGTGGCGAGAACTCGGTGCACGCTGGGGAATCGGTCGGGCTTCGCGCTCAGGACTAGCTCCTCGCCCTCTAAATCGCGGAATCGGCTGAGCTCGCCGATCGTATAAGGGTCTCGTCCCGTCGGGACGTCGATGACGAGGTCGACCTCTTGCCGATTTCGAAGCCATTCCACTACCGCCGACGGTGAGACGCGCACTCGGGCGGACGGGCCACCGACGCCAGCGGGGACATTGGTTCGCGTCAGTAGGATGTATCGGTCAGTTGCCACGATCGCCACAGAGTCCGGTTCGATCTCAAGAAGAACATCGTCGAGCCCGCTTTCATCTCCGGCATCCATGCTGGCAGGCATCACCTGCCGGATCGCGGATGCAAGCACTATCCCGTCGAATCGGATCGTCGTGCGACGCGTGGGGTTCGTGTCGACTTGCGCTCGTAGGCTGAGCTTCAGATCATCGACCAGGGCTTCGGCCGATTCGGCTCGACCATGTGCTTCGGCAAGCCACTCATCCAGTATCGATTCGGCGCTCGCCGCATCGCTCTCGAACACCGCTCTGATTCGTTCCAAGCGAAGCCCGGCGTCCCGCAGGCGGCGAATCCAGATCGCACGCTGCTGCTGATCGAGCGAGTAGTACCGATAGCCGGTGCGTTCTTCGACATCGGCGGGTGAGAGCAGCCCGCTGTCTCCGTATTGGCGCAGCGCGCTCGCGCTCAGCCCGACCGCTCGTGCGAATGTGGTGATCGTCTGAAGCGGTGGTTGTGCGCTCACCTGCCGTTGGAGGCCGTCAGATTCGCGAGACTGCGTCATAGACCCATGATCAACGTTCACCCGGGCTGAAGGTCAAGGGGCTGTGCGAACTGCGCAACGTGCGCCTGGCCCGCTAGTTCATTGAAGTGCCCGCAGGTAGCGCCTGCGGGCGACCAGTTGGGCGATCCGTAACAGCGGGTAGAGGCCGCGCCAGGGCTGTTGTGGCGCGGCGCGGGTGAGCGAGCGGACCGTGAGGTAAACCTTGTCTCCATGTCGGTGCACGATGAATGCTTCTTCGCCGCTGACAGGGTGTCCGGGCAAGGTCAGATATGCGAAACCGGCTCGATCAGGTTCCTGGACGACAGTCACGACTTCCACCGGTTCGGCGATCGTCACGCCAAGCAGCCGTGTGGTCACCAGGACACGGTCGCCTTCCGATACGGGACCGCTGGAATCCACTTCGAACCCGCTCGCCGTCTTCACCCGCCAGCTCATGACATCGCGAGTGGCTCGCTCCCATGCTGCGTTGCCGTGTCCGATGACAGCGGTGATTTCCGAGCGACGGTATCGATCCCTTTTTGAAGGCCAGACCGCTAGTGAGGGATTCGTCATGTGGCTCTTCCTCGGTCAGTGGTGTTACGTGACTCGGCCCCACGAAACCGACGACGAATTGCACTGGCGGCACGGCCCATCGCGTCATCGATCGGGTCGTCTCGCAGCATGTACGTCCATGTCGCCGAGGGGCGGCGGAGCCCGAGTTCGGCGAGAGCATCTGTCCCGTCGCCGAGTTGCAGCATCCGATCGTGCACAGCGCCGTCCACTGCCGCGAAGAAGCCGTCGAATTCGCGTAGCGCGATGCGGTGGAACTCATCGACCGGATTCTGTCCCGCGAGCTTGCGAAGGTGAATGCCGTCGCGAATCTCGCTGAGCAGCGCCAGATGCTGTTGCCATTGCTCGTCAAGGGAGAACAGAGTCACAAGTCGGCGCGTCTGATCAGATTCGACCAAAGCCTCCTCACGCACGCGCAGTACCTTCTCGCGCTGCTGGCTGATCGCGCGCGTGTACTGCCACGTGCTGCGATGCCGATCCAATCGCACCGACTCAGCGATCGTCTGTGCCTGCTTTGCGATTCGTTCTCGTGTGGGAGCGTCGGTCGAGCCTCGTTCGATGCGGCGCAGCGTCCCCTCGGTGGCATTCGCCTGTACGAAATGGTCTTCCAGGGACGCGAAGACCACAGTCGTCCCAGGATCCCCTTGCCTGCCGGCGCGCCCACGAAGCTGTAGATCTAGCCGAGCCGACGGGTACAGCGCGGTCGAGATCACTGCCAGGCCACCGGATTTCACGACTCGCTCACGATCACGTTCGTCTGCTCCACCGAGTCGGATGTCTGTTCCGCGACCGGACATTTGTGTCGAGATCGTCACCGCTCCATATTCGCCCGCGCGTGCGATTATCGACGCTTCCTGCGCATCGTTGCGCGCATTCAGCACACGTACCCCGAGCGATCGCGGCAACAGTGCGGCGAGTGCCTCGGACTCTGAAACGCTCTGAGTTCCGACGAGGACGGGTTGGCCCTCGCCGTGCCGGCGCAGAATCTCAACCACGGCGGCCGCAGTCTTGTCGTCTTCGGTCACGAACACGCGCGCGGGCAGATCCTGCCGGATGTTCGGCCGGTGCCGCTCGATGCGACCTGAATCGAGCTGATAGAACTCCTTCAGCTCTTCGGCGACGGGCAGGATGGTGCCGCTCATCCCCGCGAGTGAGCGGAAGCGCAACAGCAGATCCTGCACTGTGATCTGATCGAGGATGATCCCCGGCGGTGTGATCGGCAGGTTCTCTTTCGCTTCAACAGCAGCGTGCAGACCGTCCGGCCAGCGCTGCAACTGTGCGACGCGACCCCGCGCCGTGTTGATCAGACGGATGCCGTCGTCTGAGACGAGGTAGTCGACGTCGCGCTGGACGAGTTCCTGCGCATGCAGGGCGAGATTCACCCGTGTAAGCAGGTCGCTGTGCTCTTCATCGAAGAGATTCACGCCTCCGGCATGTTGCTCGACGAGATCGATGCCTGCATCAGTGAGCGAGACGGTCGCATGATCCGCATCGACCTCGAAATGGATGCCTCGCTGCAGGTGCGACACGAGTGCGGTGGCCTCGATCAGCGTCCCAGACGCCGCTTCATCGGAACCGGCCAGCACCAGCGGTGTCATACCCTCGTCGATCATCACCGCATCAGCTTCGTCAACGATGCCGACGTCGAACTGCGGATCGACGCGATCCCCTAGAACTTCCACCTGACGATCACGCAGTACGTCGTATCCGAGCACGGAGAATGACGCGTACACGACGTCCGCACGATACGCCGCGCGTCGCTCTTCAGCGCTTGCGGACTGCTCGACTGAGGAGACTTCCAGGCCGAGCAGATGGAACACCGGCCGCATCCATTCGGCATCTCGTCGCGCCAAGTAGTCATTGACCGACAGCACATGAACGCGCCTGCCCTCCAGCGCGAACATCGCGGCGGCCATTGCACCGGCGAGGGTCTTGCCTTCGCCGGTGTCCATCTCGACGGCGTGGCCGCTATGCAATGCGGATGCCGCGGTGCCCTGCTCCTCGAACGGTGTATAGCCGAGAGCCCGGGAGACCGCGCCGTTGATCTTCGTGAGCTGATCTTCGTCGGCCGGTGACCGATGCAATGAGGATGAGCCGGGGATGCCCAACATCCGCAACGCCCACCGCGGGAGGCGACGACGCAGATCGAACTCCGTCGAATCTGTCCGGCGATAGGCCATGTGGTTCAGCCTACGCTGAGCCTTGGGCGAGGCCCTGAGGCCTCTGGTCAGACGGGGCGCACAAGAGTGTCACTTGCTTCGCGACTGCGGGTCGGCGAACATGGATGAGGTTAAAGCAGGGGAGAGCATGCGTTCAACTGAACCGATTCCGGACAATCCGTGGCCGCACGACATGACTTTCACGGTCGACGACAGACCGACTGATCTCCTGGATCTGCTCTGGCTGCGAGAAGCGTATGAGTTGCAGCCTCGCGGTGATGACCTGCCGCCACGGTTGGTGGACACTCCGGCGGTGGCGGATGCATTGGTCAGCGCCGAGGTACGTGCCGAATGGGAAGAGGCATGGCCGCGCGTGTGGCACGCAGTCGCCGCGCACACCGGCGCCGAGGTCGATCACGGACTCTTCGAGGACCTGCAGAGGACTGCGGATGGATCTGCGCAGCGCGCCGAGTTGCTTCGACGGATCATCGGTCCGACCTGGCAAGAAGAGTTCGGTAGTGAGGCTTTCGACAACCCCTCCTACGACACGTGGGTGCAACGGGGAATCAACGCCCATATGGCCAACGTGCGGGAGAAACTCGAGAACAGCCCTGAATGGCGCGATCTGCCCGCTCTCATCGCGGCGTGGCGTACAGGGGTGACGAAGATCGTCACGATTCCGTGCGAGGGCGAGTTCACGCGCAGGATCACCGAAAATGCACTCCTCGTGACGGCCTCGACGCGTGATGACAGCGCGAAGTACCGCATAGCGTTGGGCACTGTCACCTGATCGTTGCACCCATCTGATCGCTGCGGCATCGCTAGCAAGATCCCCAAGGAGAATGCCAGGGCGCACTGTGGTTTATGTGTATCCGCTCACGGGGCGGCCCGGTACCGAGATGCCTGAGGGATGGGATTCGATCCCGGGCGCTCGCGGGTGCACCACGGAGGCGTGTGACTTCCGGGACCATCACGCCGATTTGCTCGACGCGGGCGCGAGTGCGGTATACGGACTATCCAGTCAAGACACCGCATATCAGGCAGAGGTAGTCGAACGACTGCGGCTGCCTTTCGTGATGCTCTCTGACACGCAGTTCCTGTTCGCGAAGGCGATGGGGCTCCCCACATTCACGGCGCCAGGACACGAGCGGCTTTACTCGCGACTGACCCTCATCATCCGGGACGGACGGACCGAGCACACGTTCTATCCGATCTTTCCGCCGAACACACACGCCCAGGAAGTTCTTGCCTGGTTACAGGAGAACCCCTAGTGAGATCGGCACGTTCACCACTGGACGTCCCTGAATCTGCCGTCTAAAACGACGGATCTCACGTTGCTCTTTCCCAACGGAACGTGCGCCACGCCAGATAGCCAGCGCCAATGCTTGTGAGCGCCATCATCGCCCAGATCACACCGACCGGAAGCATCGGTTGGCCGCCGTTGACCTGCGCATTGAGAAGGTTTACGAACCAGGTGGTCGGCAGCGTCTGAAATAGTTTCTCAACGGCATCCGGATACGTGGCCAGTGGGAAAAGCGCGCCAGAGGTGACGAGGACGATCAAAGGGATGACGTAGGCGAGCTGGAGCGCGAGGTCGATGTTCGTCATCCTTGACGCGAGGAGATACCCGAAGGACAGCAGCATCGCGCCCCCGATCAGCAGGGTGAGCGCCAACGGCATTGAATCTACGACGGGTGCGCCGTACCCGACGGCGACGGCGACGATGATCACGCTTTGAAGACCGATGATCACGCCTCGAATCGGAACGTGACCGAGGAGAAATGTCGCTCTGCGGGCAGGAGTGGTCGATAGCTGACGTAGCGCACCGATACTTCGATATTTGACCATCGGAACGGTGGTCGCGACGAACGCGACAGCCATGAATCCGGACGCACTCACCAGGCCAAGGCTGGTTCGTAAGAGTTGCACTGACGAGTTCGTCGCCGTTGAGAGGAGCAGATCGAACCCGCTCAGGAGTGCGAGGATGACCACGAAGCTGACCAGGATCGCAACAACGGCACCCCTACTTCTGATGAGCTCGCGTGCGTGAGCCCTGGTGAACTCGCGGAGCTCTCTTGTGAGCGTCCACGTCGGGGAGCTCATGGCGTTTCGGTGGAGCTCGACACTTCGATGAAGACATCCTCGAGCGAGCCGTGGGTGATGGAGTAGCCGGACGCTTGCACGCCAGGAGCGAAGGACAGCCGGCGCAGAACCGCATCCGGATCATCGGTCACCACTGCCACGCGGAGACCATCAGGTGTCTTGACGCTCGTCATCGCGCCCGCGATGCCGAGGTCGCTGAGATCTGACGGTGTGTGAGGTGAAATGATCGTGAACGAGACGGTCGCTTTCGACGTGTGCTCACGGATAAGCGCGCCGGGTTCGCCCTCTGCGGCGATCTCGCCGCGAACAAGTATTGCGAGTCGATTGCACACTTGGGTGGCTTCATCCATGTGGTGAGTGGAAAGCAGAACTGTGGTGCCACGTTCGCGCTGTCGCTCGATCACATCCCAGAGACCGCGTCGCGCGATCGGATCTAGGCCCGCCGATGGCTCGTCGAGCACGAGGATCTCGGGGTTTCCTACGAGCGCGATGCCAAGGAGTAGCCGACGCTCCTGCCCGCCGGAGAGATGCTTCACTCGCACCTTGCGCGCATCATTTAACCCCACGTCTTCGAGAAGATCTGAGGGGTCACGTGATGCTTTGTAGAACGACGCGAACAGCTGCACCGTCTCCCACACGGTCAGCGTTGGGAATAACGTCGCTGACTGCGGCTGTAGCGCGACGCGCTCGGTGATCCGGTCACGATCTTTCGCGGGGTCCATTCCGAGAACGGTGACGCTGCCAGATGTCAGGCGGCGAAGCCCGGCGATCGTCTCCAGGGTCGTGGTCTTGCCTGAGCCGTTCGGCCCGAGGAGCCCGAATACCTCTCCCTTGTGCACAGCGAACGTGATGCCAGCGACAGCGACCGTTCCGTCGTAGACCTTTAGCAGGTCATCGACGACGATCACGTCTGCTGTGTCGCGGCTCATCGCTTACCTCCGGTTGGGGGAGTGTCGTGCTCTTCAGGGAAGAAGATTGCTTCGAGCGGGATGGAGAACAGGTGGGAAACGCGAAATGCGAGGGGCAGTGAAGGGTCGTATTTCCCGGTCTCCAACGCGTTGACCGTCTGACGGGATACCCCTAGCGCTTCGGCAAACTGCACCTGGGTCCACCCGTGCTCGGTCCGGAGCCGGCGCACATCGTTGTTCATCGGGATGCCCGGATGGAGAGCACCGCAAGGGAGATTCCCCATGAGGTCATCCCACCCATGAAGATGACCCATTCGGCGTATTGCATGTCAACGCCGGCTCCGCTCAGCAGCGCGACTGTCAACGCGATCAGCATCGAGACGCTGAAGCCGATAGCGAAGCTGCGCAGGAACAGCAGACGCTGAAGCTCGTCGATACGACGAAGATGCCGTCCGATGGCAATGATCATCCACAGGACGGGAAGTAGCGGCGCGAGCGCGACGACAACACTCAATGCTGTGCTGGGCTCCGAGTGGACGATCCTTGGCAGCCCGAGAAAGAGCACCAGATAGGCGACAACACCGGTGGAGAACTCCCACATATAGTGCTTTCCGACCCGCCGTTCGGAGGGGGTGCGTCCGCTCGACTCATCTACTTCGCTCATGACGAAACCTTCCTTCGTAAGCTGACGCTCCACCGCTGTGAGGGCTCTGATTGATCCCACTCGAACAATCGCGCGGCAACCACGAGTGCTACGAATGCACACACACTCATGAGAGCCCATAACAACGGGACGGGCACGAACGGGGCCACGCCGGTCAGGTCGGCGTTCACCGCTACCGCGAACCATGTTGTCGGCAGGGCGTTCATGATGCCCTGGAGGAAACTCGGGAGTATCTTCGACGGCAAGATCCCGCCCGATGTGAACACAAGAAGGATCACGAGCGTGGCCATACTCTGCTGAGCGGCCTCGGAGCTTCGGGATCGTGCAGCAAGCACGAGCGAGAAGGCGAAGAGCATCGCGCTTCCCAGTGCAAGGGTGACGCCCAAACTCAGTAGGTCGATTCCGTCGACGTATCTGCGCCACGCAGCAATGGCGACGACGATCGCTGCTTCGATCAATACGATCGCGATTCGGGCGGGCGCTTGCGCGAGAAGAAAGGTCGAACGGCGAAGCGGCGTTGTGCCGAACATCCGGAGCAGCCCGCGTTCGCGCATGCCGACGAGCGGCACAGTTGTCCCGATGAAGGCGACACTCGCGAAGCCGGTGAGTGCCACGACGCCGAGGAAGGCACGAAGCGGATCGAGCATGACATCGCCGTCGCCATTCATAATTGTGATCGAGTCGGCGGGGAGTCCCGCATCACGAAGTCCGACCCAGATCGGGTTCCATGCAGGTTTTTCGAATGCATCGAGTACGACGAGCGCGCCATTCTCGCTCAGTGTGATTGCGGTGTTTGCCCCAGGAGCATCCGCATTGACCACCGTGACGCCGGCCTGCTGCAACGCTGTGGACACCCTCTGATCAGCCGGGGTAGCGATCGCCGTCGGAGCTGTCCCGAGCACGGTGAAGGTCAGCCACATCGATACATACACAGCCAGGATGATCATGAACATAACCAGCATCGACAGCCCGCTCAGCGGGTTTCGCAGCATGTCCTTTCCGCTCATCACAGCCAGGCGGAGAAATGCCGAGGTGACAAGGAGTCTTGACATGGACTAAACGTCTCACGTCGACCATTCTTGCGTCAAGGAGTCTTGTCATTCTGCACGGCTTGACTTGACCTCACTGTAAACCTACTCTTTACATGTGCAGGAATCATTTACAGATGCAATTCGTCAGCATCGTGATCAGCTCGACTCGTTGCTTGCGGCACCTGTGCTGTCAGACCCAAACACTCCGGGACGATTCATCATGGATGCGGCAAGGCTCCGCGACGGCGCTGAGCGAGTCATCGCGGCGGCCATTCAGACAGCACGTGAGGCTGGTGCATCCTGGCAGACGATTGGCGACGCGTTAGGAGTGTCGCGACAAGCGGCGTTCCAGCGTTACGGACGACCCTTAGACCCGAGAACAGGAGAACCCATGAAAACCACACCTCTCTCCGACGCCAACACGCTCGCCATCGCTGTGATCGATGATCTCGCTGCGGCGAACTGGTCGGGCGTCACGTCACGCTTCGACACCGCCATGAAGGCGGGTCTTTCGGAAGACTCGCTTGCTGCGGCCTGGGCACAGATCGCTGGGCAGGTCGGTGCCTTCGAGAGTTCCGGCGAGCCAGTCGTGATCCGAGCTGCCGATGTGACGATCACCAACACGCCGTTGAGCTTTGAGGCTGGTGAATTCACTGCCCGGATCTCCTTCAGGGACGATCGCACGATTGCCGGGCTCTACATCCTTGACCCGGACAACTCGTGAGCGCTCACGGCTCGGGGCTGGTCTCAGTCACCATCACCGGAAAATGACCTGATCATCAGTCCTCGCGGCATGTGGAAAGTCTGGAGTCTCTGCAGGGAGCGGCGCATCCCTCGGCGGGCGATTCTTTCATCTCATGTGTCACAGCGTCCAGAAGGAGAAGTACCGGTGCGGCTCCGTGTCGGGGGACTTGGGACGCTCAGGTCCCTTGCGGGTTATATGCGTGGCACGAAGGGACGCTCATGGTGGTGCTACCGCTACGGAGAGTCCGCGTTCGTCCTGGATGTCGACATCCCGAACCTCAGCAATCTCGTCTTCATCGCTGACGACAACGCAGCGATCGTGGCTGAGCTCCAGATGAGGAATGCGCTACAACGACAGATGAACGGTGGGTCGGTCCGCGAAGGCGGGCCGCCCCACCGCTGATTCTTGATGCATTCGAAGACCTGGGCGTTGGTGGGACAATCCGCTGAGGTCTATGCGAAGGAGCAGCATCCGGCGTCTACTGCCCATGGCCACCACTAGCCAACCAGTCCTCGTGCTTGCTACGACCAGCTCGTTGTTGGGGGTAGGAGGATGGCCCGTGCCGATGCAGGGCCAGTCATGCTCCTTCATCCCCCTTGATCAAACTGCTGATGTCGATTGGTTGCGTGGTGGGAAGATTGATGTCCGTCTCGTCATCGAATTCTTGCGAGCCAGCCGGGGAACGCGTCGACACAACCGCGTTTGCCCTTTCTGAGCCGAACGCTGCGCGCGGCTGGTAGAGCTGATGGTTGCTGAGTTCCTCTGCCGAATCGACCGAATCGACCGAATCGACCGGTCGCGATACATCTGGTTCAATCTCCATTTTGAGCCTCCGCGCTTGGTGGAACTCAAGTGAGTTCCTAACCATGCGTACTCCGAGGTCTGGAGAGAACGATCAGGTGTTCCCCGAGTCTCGGCGATAAGGTTCAGCGTGTCAAGCAAAGCCCCGAGACTCACGCCGCATCAACGGGGTGAGCGCTCGCTGATAGAACCAGCGGGTCCAGACGCCGCGAGGCATGCTATCGGCAAGACGTCGATGGTTCGTTTCGTGATTCCCTCAGCAACTAGTCGAAGGCTGAGGTTGTTGCTCCGAGCAAACTTCCGAATGGCGGTGAATGCCTCATCCATGCCCATCGATCCCGTGTGCGAGACGACTCCCTTCGCCTGCTCGATGAGGACCCGGCTGTCAAGCGCGCGTTGCAACTGTTCAGTCAGAACGCTCGTATCGCGGATGTTCCGCTCCTGCAGAATGCCGATCGTCGCGACATCGGTGAGCGCCTGTGCGAGGGCGATGTCTTCCGCCTTCAGCGCGCCGACGGACGTGCTGAAGAGATTCATCGTGCCTATCACTTGACGACGTAGCCGCATTGGCGTGGCGTGCACGGAGCGATAGCCCTTCTCCGCCGCCGCGGCCTGGAAGTCCGGCCACTGCGCTCCGTCTCGAGCGATGTCTCCCACCGTGACGGGGGTACCCGTCTTGAAGCAATCTACGCACGGGCCGACTCCGGCGTTGATCTGCATGATCTCGACGAACTCGCTCTCTTCGCTGGTCGACGTCATGAGGTGCAGGACCCCTGTCGAATCGGCGAGGAGGAGGCCACCTGCCTGGGCATCGAGCAGATGAGTGCATTCCTGCACGAGGGTATGTAGCAGATCGACCATGTCGAAGTCGTCGATCAGAGTGTCCGCGAGCTTGACGAACGCGGCGCTGAGTCGCGACTCTCGCAAAGACTCAATCATGAGTGACCTCCCGTGGTCTCACCGCATAGGGCATCGGTCATTATCGTACTCCGATCACTCGTTCAACTGACTGAAATCGACCTTGCGGTTGACAACATCGTGGGCGACTTCCTGCACGGATAGGCCACTGCTGAAGGCATGCGCTTTGAGCCGCGAAAACGCATCTGTTGCGCTCGTGCCGAGCTGCGCGATGATCATTCCTGTCGCCTGATGCACCTCGCGTCTCATCGCAGGGGCGGCGGGTGATTCTGCATGGTTGTCATCATCTGCCGACCGGACCGCAAGCGTCACCGCCGAGGTGGTGACGCTGATGGCCAGCGAGGTCGCTCGCGCCACATCGAATTCACTGAGCGTGCCGGGATTGGTGCGGTACATGCCGACAGCTCCCACTGTCACCGCGCCCATCACGAGTGGCAGAACGAACAGGGCGCCCACATCAAGTTCGCGGACCGCCGCCCCGAAGATCGGCCAGTTGGCGTGGCCCGCCGCTCGCACATCAGAGATCAGTACCGGTCTCGCCGTTCGGACCACGTCCCAGCGCGGACCCTCGCCCAACTCGAACTGGAGTTCGTCGAGCCGGGCAGAAATCTGGTCGGTAGCACCGATCGTCGATTGACGTCCCGAGTCGTCGAATACCGCTATAGACACCCCGGTCACAGGGAGCGCGTCGAGGAATTGTCGACACAAGGACACGGCGGTCCGGCGGCCAGTGCTCGTCTCGGCGTCCGTCACGTCGTGCTCCGCGTGTCTGTCATTCGCCGAGCCCCCCCCTGGATCGCAATTCGTGCCACGCATCGCATGGCTCCGTCAGTCTATTGCTCCACCGCAAGTCACTCGTGGAAGTCTGCCGTGGGCACAAGCGAGATCGCACGAGTTCGCGGTAAGCCGCACTTTGCTGACGGCCTCCCCGAAGTGAGGCCCGAAGTAATCGCCTGGACGGAAAAACTGAAACTGCGACACAGTAAAATGTGTCGCAGTTTCGAGAATCGTACTTTTGGTGCCCCCGACTGGAATCGAACCAGCGACCTACGGTACCGGAAACCGGCGCTCTATCCACTGAGCTACGGAGGCGTACCGATCGAGAATATCACTGGTCGGCGTCGCGCTCCGCACCACCGGCCTCGGTCACGGGAGCTGCGACCATCTCCGCAAGCGCCGCAGCGACCTTTTTGGCGAGATAACGGTGGCCGTCGGTCGATGGATGCATATTGCCGAGCCCGACGTCGATGACGTCGAGGTAGTTCTTCTCAGTGATCCATTCCTCCTGCACAGGGGAGATGTACCACCATCCGCGTGCAGCGGCGAGGGCGGAGAGATCCTGATCGATCCGCGCAGTGCCAACGCCAACGGGCAGCTCGTGCGGTGCAGGTCCGAGCACCACGATCGGGGCGTCTGGATATGTGGCCGCCAGAGCATCCCAGGCCGCGGTGACCGCCTCGCGATATCCCTCCGCGCCCTGTTCGCGGTCATTGATCGAACCCTGGATAATCACGAGGTCCGGATCGAGAGTCGGGTCGAGTGCCGCGATGCGTTGACCGAAGTCCGGCCCGTCCCACCCCGGCTTGAGATATCCGCTGCCACGCACGCCATCGACGGTCGTGGTGCCCTCCAGCAAGTCTGCGAGCTGGTAGGCATAGCCGAGGGTTCGCGCGCTCGCGGCGGAGCCGTATGTCCACGAATCACCGAAGACGAGCACGTCCGGATGTTCGGGAACCGTCAGCGGCACAGGAGCGATGGCCACAACTTCTTCGGCGGCGAGTATGGGGGCGTCAATCGGTGCCGGAATCCACGGCCGCCAGACACCCAGCGCGACCGCGGAGACGGCCGTCGCAAGCACCACGACCAGCACTGCTGCGCGCGCCCTGCGTCGCGTCTTCCCCAGAGCCATGGCATGAGGGTAAGCGATTGATCGTGTATCACCAACTCAGCGAGGAAAGAACGTGCCCCGGCCGCGCCGTAGACTTGATGGGCTATGAACCCCGATACTCTCGCCGCAGCCATCTTTGCCGTCGTCACGCCGATCGCGGCTTCGCTGCGACCCGACGAAGCTCTCGACCTCGATGTGACCGACGTCGTGCTGGAGCGACCCCGCAACCGTGACCACGGCGACTGGGCATCGAACATCGCGATGCGTCTCGCCAAGAAGCTTGGTACGAACCCGCGTGAGCTCGCCCAGCGGATCGCTGACGAGGTCGCTTCCGTCGAGGGCGTGGCAAGCGCCGAAGTGGCTGGCCCCGGATTCATCAACTTCCGACTCGACGCTGCGGCCGCGGGCGTCCTCGCCAAGACGATCGTCGAGGCCGGCACCGCTTACGGCACCAACAGCTCGCAGCAGGGCGTCAGCGTGAACGTCGAGTTCGTCTCCGCGAACCCCACCGGCCCGTTGCACCTCGGCCACACCCGCTGGGCGGCGCTCGGCGATTCGATCGTGCGCCTGCTGCTTGCCAGCGGCGCCAACGCGGTGCGTGAGTACTACATCAATGACGCTGGTGCCCAAATGCAGCGCTTCGCGTCATCAATCGTCGCCGCGGCTAAGGGGGAGCCGACGCCAGAGGACGGATACCCGGGGGAGTACATCGCCACCCTCGCCGGCCGCGTGCTTGAGGCGCGCCCCGATCTGCTCGACCTGCCGGATGCCGAGCAGCTGACCGTCGCGGAGGACATCGCGTACGAGTTCCAGCTCGCTGAGATCAAGAACTCGCTCGACCGGTTCAACGTGCCATTTGACGTGTGGTTCTCCGAGCGCTCGCTGCACGCGAAGGATGCCTCTGGCACGAGCCTGATCGACCAGGCCGTCGATCGCCTGCGCGAGCAAGGACACGTTTTCGACGACGAGGGCGCCGTCTGGGTACGCACCACCGACTTCGGAGACGACAAGGATCGCGTCATCCGCCGCTCGAACGGCGAATACACGTATTTCGCTGCGGATGCCGCCTACTACCTGAACAAGGGTGACCGCGGCTTCGAGAACAAGATCTACCTTCTGGGTGCCGACCACCACGGCTACGTGCACCGTCTCAAAGCCGTCGCCGGCGCTGCAGGCCAAGACCCGGAGAAGAACGTTGAGGTGCTGATCGGCCAGATGGTGTCGATCAACGGTGCCCGTCTCTCCAAGCGCGCCGGCAACATCATCGAGATGGACGACCTGCTCGACTGGCTTGGCACCGACGCGCTGCGTTACTCGCTGGAGCGTTCTCCTGCCGACTCGCCCCTCGACCTCGATCCTGAATTGCTGCAGAAGCGCACGAGCGACAACCCGGTCTTCTACGTGCAGTACGCCCACGCGCGCACCCACAACGTGGGCCGCAATGCCGCAGACTCCGGAGTCGACCGATCAGAGTTCGCCCCCGAAACGCTGACGCACGAGAGCGAGTCTGCGTTGCTCGGCGTCCTGCAGGAGTTCCCACGCATCGTCGCCTTCGCGGCCGAGGTACGTGAGCCGCACCGCGTCGCGCGCTACCTGGAAGAGCTCGCAGGCCTTTACCACCGCTGGTATGACAGCTGCCGGGTCACGCCGCTCAGCGAGGATCCGATCGAGAGCGTGCACCGCACCCGCCTGTGGCTGAACGACGCCGCGGGTCAAGTGCTGCGCAACGGCCTCGACCTGCTTGGTGTCTCCGCCCCGGAGCGGATGTAACACTAAGCGGGTGTAGCACGAGTAGCTCGCGAGCGGCCAGGATGGACTCATGAGCGATGAGAACCCCACCCTGCCGTATCCGAACACCTCGGTGGAACACCCAACGCTCGTGATCCCCGACAGCGACCTGCCTGCGCTGCCGAAGAAGCACCGTCGTCGCTGGCCGTGGGTGCTCTTGATCGTCGTCGTCGTGATCGCCGTACTCGTCGTTGCTGCCGAGCTCATCGCCCGCGCCGTCCTGCCCGGAATCGTGCGGGGCATCGTCATCGAGCAGCTCGACCTTCCTGCCGATCAGCAGCTCGAGGTCGATGCATCCGGCGTTCTGCTGCCGCAGCTCATCAGGGGGCGCCTTGATGAGCTGCACCTCTCGACGGATTCCGCGACGATCGGAGGCATCACAGGCGCTGTGGATGTCACGGCGACCGGCGTCCCGCTGCACGGGGGTGACCTCGCCGCTGCGAGCGGCACGGTACGCATCGACGAAGTTGAATTCACCACGCTTGTCGTGGCATCCGACCTGCCGATCGATGAGATCGCGTTCGCCGAGCCCGATGTCACGGCATCCGGAAGTTTCAGCGTTCTCGGTCTTCCGATCCCAGTGGCGCTTACTGTGACGCCAGGGGCGGATGCCGGTGAGCTGCTGTTGACCCCGGTCGAGCTTCAGGTCGCCGGCCTCACGCTGAATGCGACGCAAATCGCGGAGCGGTTCGGCGATGTCGCCGCGCAGCTCACCCAGCCGCAACGGATCTGCATCGCAAATCAGCTGCCGGCGGGCCTCACGGTCACAGGGCTCAGCATTGACGGTTCCGAAGCCGTTATTGACGTGGATGTCGACGGTGCAATCGTGACTGATGAGTCCCTACAGCAGAACGGTGTCTGCGACTAGCCGTTCCGCTCCTCGGCTTCGGCTGCTTCGGCAGCGCGCAGTGCCTTTGTCGCGATCATCACGTCTTGCCGGGCTCGCTGCACGCGCCGCTGAGTGAAGCTGCGTGCTCCCTCGCGGGCGGATACCCGGTCTTGCTCCTCTTCCGCACAGGTGGTGATGTAGGCACACGCGATGAGGATGACCTGTGCGCTGAGGTTGAGCCAGATCAGCAATGCCAACAGCGAGGCGAACGACGCGAGCAGCGGATTGGAAGTCGCGCCTCCGACAAACAGGCTCGAGAGCTCCTGCAACACGAGCAGACCGACGGCGCCCAGCAGCGAGCCCGACCACACCGCTCGCGCCGAGGCCCGCTGGCCGGAGAGCAAGCGGAACACGCCGAAGATCAGCCCAGTGTCCAACGCGAAGACGATGAGCAGTGACACGAGCTTGATGCCCCACACTGCCCCGGCGGCATCTGCGGAGAGGCCGAACAAGTCTGTAACGAATTCGATCGCCAACCCGACCGCGAACGTGACGGCTGCGGCCACGATGAAGGACAGCCCGATTCCGATCGCGAGTGCAAGGTTTCGCAGAATCACCCAAAGCCAGAACGTGTCGTCGAGCACGACTCCGCCGATCGTGCGGACTGCCGTGCGCAGCGAACCGATCGCACCGAGCGCGGCGCCGATCAGCGCGACCAACGAGACGATCCCCGCGATGGAGAATCCGGTGGTCAGAGCGTCGATGGATGTCGGATCCTCGACGACACCACCCGGTCCCAGTAGTCCAGGAACTGCAGTATCGACGGCTTTGATGATCGCTTCCCACGCGGGAGCGTTTCCGGATAGCCAGATCCCCGCAATGGAAAACCCGAGTAATACTCCCGCGAACACGCTGAACAGCGCGCGATAGGTGACGCTGTCGGCGAGCATCGCGCCATGTCGCTCGGTGTGCAGCAGAAAAGCGCGCACGATTCGGCGGGTGAGCGCCCAGGCGATCACAGACTTGATCAATCTCGCGATTCCGCCAGGCTTGTTCGGCTGCTCAGAATCGCTGTTCGGCGTGGAGTCCATGACCTCAACGTAATGATTGGACCCACGGATCGTCGAGCGGCTTGCGGATGCGGGCGGCTTCTGCGTGGTGCCATAGAATCGGGGCAACCTCGTATGGCGTGATCTGGCCCGAGGCTCCCTCCCACGATTGGTGCTCTGTGCTTTCTGATGCAGACTCGCTCGCCCCGGAATGGCTGATCGAACCTGACGATGCAAATGACCTCGTAGCCGGCGTGTGGCCGGCATCCGCGAGGCGCGATGCTGACGGGATTCTCACCGTCGCCGGGGTGACTGCCGTGGAGCTGGTTCGCGACCACGGCACTCCGCTGCTCGTGCTGGACGAAGACGAGATCCGTGCCAGGGCTCGCGCATTCCGTGACTCCTTCACGGCCGCCGCCGCCGCGCACGGGACAACAGCCCGCGTGTATTACGCAGGCAAAGCATTCCTTTCGACCGCCATCGCGCGTTGGGTGACCGAAGAAGGTCTCAACGTCGATGTGTGCACACGCGGCGAGCTCGAAGTGGCTCTCGCAGCTGAAGTCGACCCTGCGCGTATCGGCTTCCACGGCAACAACAAGTCCGTCAGCGAGATAGAGCGTGCGGTGTCGGTCGGCATCGGCACCATCATCATCGACAGTGCGATTGAGATCGAACGGATCGCTGCCGCAGCAAGCCGACTGGGTGTCGTGCAGCGCGTGCTTCTTCGAGTGAATAGCGGCGTGCACGCCGAGACGCACGACTTCCTTGCGACGGCCCACGAAGATCAGAAGTTCGGCATGACTTTCTCGGATGCCGAGGTCGCCGTCGCACGCGTGCGAGAACTGCCCAGCCTGGCGTTCCTCGGGCTGCACTGTCACATCGGTTCGCAGATCTTCGGCGTCGCAGGATTCCGCGAATCCGCGTCGAGGGTGCTCGAGCTTCACGAGAAGTTGCTTGCCGGCGGCGAGATTCCGATGCTGAATCTCGGCGGTGGTTTCGGAATCGCGTACACGAGAGTCGATCACCCGACGCCGATCGAGCAGCTCGCCGAAGAGATCGTCGCGTCCGTCGCGGAAGGGTGCGCAGCACGCGGCATCCCGCTGCCGATCCTCTCGTTCGAACCTGGCCGGGCGATCGTCGGCACCGCTGGCGTCACGCTGTACGACGTGGGCACCACCAAGGAAGTGCGTCTCGACTCCGGTGCAAACCGGCTGTATGTGAGCGTCGATGGTGGAATGAGCGACAACGCCCGGACCGCGCTTTATGGTGCCCAGTATTCTGCACGTATCGCCTCACGACTTGGCGTCGGCGCTCCGGTTCTGAGTCGCGTCGTCGGCAAGCACTGCGAGTCCGGCGACATCGTCGTCGATCATGAATACCTTCCTGGCGATGTTGCCCCAGGCGATTTGCTGGCGGTTCCGGCGACCGGCGCTTACTGCGCCTCACTGGCCAGCAACTACAACCATGTCCCTCGTCCCGCGATCGTCGCGGTCTCAGGCGGTATTTCTCGCGTCATCGTGCGCGGCGAGAGCCTTGAAGACCTGCTGGCACGGGATACCGGGATCCGTACGAACGAAGGAACACGATGACCTACACCCAAGGGAGCAATGTGACCCACCTCCAAGGGAGCAATGTGCCACAGTACCGACGACTTCGGGTGGCGCTTCTCGGCGCTGGAGCTGTGGGGTCGCAGGTCGCCGATCTGCTGCTTCGCCACGGCGATGAGCTGGCAGATCGAGCCGGTGCGATCCTCGAACTCGCGGGTATCGCCGTACGCGATGTCAACGCCACGCGTGATGTGGACCTCCCGAAGGAGCTGTTCACGACAGATGCCGAGAGCCTGATCGTCGGCAGCGACATCGTGATCGAGCTGATGGGTGGCATCGAGCCTGCTCGGGAGAATCTGCTGTTGGCACTGAGCTCCGGCGCCGACGTCGTGACAGCCAACAAGGCACTGCTCGCTACGCACGGCACCGAGCTGTTCGAAGCGGCCGATCAAGTGGGCGCCTCGGTCCACTACGAAGCCGCCGCGGCGGGAGCCATCCCGATCATTCGGCCGCTGCGCGATTCGCTCGCAGGCGACCGGGTGGTGCGCTTGATGGGCATCGTGAACGGCACCACGAACTACATCCTCGACCGCATGGACACTGAGGGTGCCGACTTCGCGGAGGTGCTCGCTGACGCGCAGCGTCTGGGGTACGCAGAATCTGACCCGACCGCCGATGTCGAGGGCTTTGACGCCGCGCAGAAGGCTGCGATCCTGGCATCCCTCGCCTTCCACACTGCCGTTCCGCTCGACGCCGTCCATCGTGAAGGCATCACCGCGATCACGCCCTCGATGATCGAAGAGGCTCGGGCGGCTGGTTTCGTCATCAAATTGCTCGCCGTGTGTGAGCGCGTCGACGTGAGCGGCGCGGAATCGATCTCGGTGCGCGTGTACCCGGCACTGGTCTCACGCACGCACCCGCTGGCCTCAGTGCACGGTGCGAACAACGCCGTGTTCGTCGAAGCTGAAGCGGCTGGATCGCTGATGTTCTATGGCGCCGGAGCCGGTGGAGTGCAGACCGCATCCGCAGTCCTTGGCGATGTCGTCTCGGCAGCGCGCCGGCACATCGCAGGCGGCGTCGGAGTGGGGGAGTCCACCAGGGCAAACCTCCCGACCGTGCCGATCGGACACGTGATCACCCGCTATCAGATCACACTCGAGGTATCCGACCAGCCTGGCGTGCTCGCTGCGATCGCTGGCATTCTCAGCGACGGCGGCGTCTCGGTCGCAACCCTTGTGCAGACGATCGAGTCGGAAGACGACCCGACGGCGCGCCTCATCATCGGCACACACCGGGCGACCGAGCAGTCGTTGAGTGACGCGGTCGAGCGACTGTCATCGAGCGCTGTCGTTGACCGAGTCGTATCTGTGCTGCGCGTGGAAGGTGAGTGATGGCAAGTGATGTCCTTCGCACCGTGCAGGTGCAGGTGCCGGCCACGAGCGCGAACCTCGGCCCTGGCTTTGACACACTCGGTCTGGCGCTCAGCGTCTATGACGAGCTGACGGTATCTGCACTGTCGAATGATCGACTCGAGATCGAGGTCACCGGCACCGGTGCATCCGAGATCGCACGTGATGAGTCGAATCTCATCGTTCGTTCGATCGATCACGTCTACACAGACGTGGGGCGTGTGATGCCTGGTTTGCGGATCGTTGCGCACAACGGCGTGCCGCATGGGCGGGGCCTCGGATCCTCCGGCGCTGCCGTGACTGCGGGCGTGCTTGCGGCGAAGGGACTTCTTGAGGGCGAAGTCGAGTTCTCGGATGCTGATCTGCTGCGTCTGGCGACAGAACTGGAAGGCCACCCTGACAACGTCGCTCCAGCGCTGTTCGGGGGTCTCACGATCGCATGGACCGGAGAACGCGGCCCGCAGCACAAGAAGCTGCTCGTGCACCGTGGTGTCGCACCGCTCGTCTTCGTGCCAGAGCGGACGATGTCGACGACATTGGCACGTTCACTCCAGCCTCCGCACGTTTCCAGAGAGGATGCCGTATTCAACGTGTCGCGCTCCGCGCTGTTGATCGCCGCCCTCACACAGAGTCCAGAGTTGCTGCTTGATGCGACCGCAGACCGGTTGCATCAGGACTACCGCGCCGAAGCCATGCCAGAGACACACCGACTGGTCACGGCGTTGCGCGCTGCCGGGTTCGCTGCGGTCGTCTCGGGGGCGGGCCCCAGCGTTCTCGTCCTCGCGGATGGGCCAGGCAATCGTCAGCACGCAGTGGAACTTGCCGATTCCGTAACGGACACCCCGTGGGAGGCGCTCATGCTGGCCGTTGACGTGCGTGGTGGTACAGTAAGGGATCGAGCGGAGGGCTCCACGTAATTTCGTGAATCTGGCCCCCATCGCAATTCTGCGAGATCCGCACGGAATCCCCAGAACCGTTTTTCTTGTTCTGGCTGTCAGGCACCGAGTGTCTGCCCGTGCGATCGCGCGCAGCACCCGTTGTGCGCGGTACATGCTCATTTCCCACGACATATAAGGGAGTACTCGTGGAGAATTTCTCCGAGACCCAGAACGACCAGGCAGCAACCGCAGCCGAGGCCCCCACTACTGCTCCGGCCGCTGCATCCGCAGCCGCTGAGACCACTGCTGCACCGGCACGCAAGCGCGCTCCGCGCCGTGCTACGACCGCCAGCGCCGCGGCCAAGGCCGAGCAGGCGACGACCGAGGCACCGGCTGCCGCAGCCGCGCCCGCCGATGCTCCGGCTTCGGCTGCTGAAGCGGCGCCGAAGGCGAAGGCACCACGACGCAGTCGGGCGAAGAAGGTTGACGCCGCACCTGCGGCCGACGCTGACGCTTCGCTCTCGGCACCCAACGCTCCGGTATCCGACAAGCCGACAGCCGACAGCGCGGCATCTGAAAAGCCGACAGCCGACAACGCGACATCCGACAGCGCGGCCGAAGCACCCGCCGCGGTAGCGACGAAGGCGCCTGCTCGCGGTCGTCGCAAGAAGGCAGAACCCGCCGCTGAGACTGCGCCGGCCGCAGACAAGGCCGACGAGAAGTCCGCCGACAGCGCGTCAACCGACAGCGCGCCGAATGAAGGCGCCTCGGGCGACAAGCCCGTCGCTGAAAAGCCCGTCGGCAACGCGCCCGCCGAGAGGTCTGGACGTGGCCGGAGGGGCGCGCAGACGCCCAGGGCTGAGCAGTCGGACTCGTCCGACGCGAAGCAGGCCGACACCACGACGCCTGAGAAGTCTGACGCTGGCGATAACGGTGCCGACTCGAACGACGGCGAAGAGGGCTCCAGCCGCAGCCGCAACCGTAACCGCAACCGCAACCGGGGACGTAGTCAGAACGGTGGCCAGGACACCCCGCAGAACACTGCCGATGATGAGAACGGCAATGGCCGGGGCCGCCAGCGCACCAACAACAACAACAAGCGCCGCACGGGCGGAGCATCTGACGAGTTTGACACCGAGTTCGGCGAGGACGACGTCCTCATCCCGATCGCCGGCATCCTCGATGTGCTCGACAACTACGCGTTCGTGCGCACCACCGGCTACCTCGCCGGCGCGAGCGACGTTTACGTCTCACTCGGCCAGGTGAAGAAGTACAACCTGCGCAAGGGCGACGCGATCGTGGGCGCCATCAAGCAGCCGCGCGAGAACGAGCAGCAGGGTCGTCAGAAGTACAACGCCCTGGTCAAGGTCGACTCGATCAACGGTCTGTCTGTTGACGACGCCGCCACTCGTGTCGAGTTCGGAGAGCTCACACCGCTGTACCCGCAGGAGCGCCTGCGCCTGGAGACCGCACCCGAGAAGCTGACGCAGCGGATCATCGACCTGGTCGCCCCGATCGGCAAGGGCCAGCGTGGCCTCATCGTCGCGCCGCCCAAGGCAGGCAAGACGATCGTCCTGCAACAGATCGCCAACGCCATCGCGCAGAACAACCCTGAGGTTCACCTCATGGTCGTTCTTGTCGATGAGCGCCCGGAAGAGGTCACCGACATGGAGCGTACGGTGAAGGGCGAGGTCATCGCCTCGACCTTCGATCGCCCGGCCGAAGACCACGTCACGGTTGCGGAGCTCGCCATCGAGCGTGCCAAGCGCCTCGTCGAGCTGGGCCGCGACGTTGTCGTGCTGCTCGACTCGATCACCCGCCTCGGCCGTGCCTACAACATCGCCACGCCCACTTCTGGGCGTGTTCTCAGCGGTGGAGTGGACGCAGCGGCGCTGTACCCGCCGAAGCGCTTCTTCGGTGCCGCTCGCAACATCGAGAACGGTGGATCGCTCACGATCCTGGCCACGGCTCTTGTGGAGACCGGTTCTAAGATGGACGACGTCATCTTCGAGGAGTTCAAGGGCACCGGAAACAGCGAGCTGCGTCTGTCGCGTCAGCTCGCGGACAAGCGCATCTTCCCGGCCGTCGACATCAACGCGTCGTCGACTCGCCGTGAAGAGATGCTGCTCTCGGCCGATGAGGTCAAGATCACCTGGAAGCTTCGCCGCGCACTCGCGGGCCTTGACCAGCAGCAGGCCCTTGAGGTCGTGCTGGGCAAGCTCAAGGAGACGCAGTCGAACGTTGAGTTCCTCGTGCAGATGCAGAAGTCGATGCCTGCTCCCGCGGCCGGTGGCTCCAGCCACAGCCATGAGAACAACATCCGCTGATCTGACACTGATCGGAGCATAGGCGTGTTCGAGTCTGTTCAAGCGCTGATCGACGAACACCGCCAGGTTCAGGAGGAACTCTCTGACCCGGCGGTGCACGCCGATGCAGCACGCGCCAAGCGTGTCAACCGTCGTTACGCCGAGCTGAGTCGGATTGTGGCGGCGTACGACGCGTGGACGGCAGCATCCGCCGATCTGGCTGCCGCGCGCGAATTCGCCAAGGAAGACGACGCCTTCGCTGCGGAGGTACCCGTCCTGGAAGAAGGCCTCGCACGATCTCAGGAGAAGCTGCGTCGGCTGCTGATTCCGCGCGACCCTGACGACGCTCGAGACGTGATTTTGGAGATCAAGGGCGGCGAGGGCGGCGCTGAGAGCGCACTCTTCGCCGCTGACCTGCTCCGCATGTACATCCAGTACGCGGCTCACAAGGGCTGGAAGACGGAGCTCCTGGAGCACAACGAGTCCGACCTCGGCGGCTACAAGGATGTTCAGATCGCTATCAAGGGGTCATCTACGGATCCCTCGCAGGGCGTCTGGGCGCATTTGAAGTATGAGGGTGGCGTGCACCGAGTGCAGCGGGTGCCGGCGACCGAGTCGCAGGGCCGCATTCACACCTCAACGACCGGTGTGCTGGTGTTTCCTGAGGTCGATGAGCCTGAAGAGGTCTCGATCAGTCCGAATGATCTGAAGATTGACGTGTTCCGCTCGTCCGGCCCCGGTGGTCAGTCGGTGAACACCACGGACTCAGCAGTGCGCATCACGCACCTACCGACCGGCATCGTCGTGTCGATGCAGAACGAGAAGTCGCAGCTGCAGAACCGTGAAGCAGGCATGCGAGTGCTTCGCGCCCGCATCCTTGCCAAGCGGCAGGAGGAGTTGGATGCCGCGGCATCCGATGCTCGCAAGTCGCAGATCCGCGGCATGGATCGCTCTGAGCGCATCCGCACTTACAACTTTCCGGAGAACCGGATCGCGGATCATCGCACCGGTTTCAAGTCGTACAACCTCGACCAGGTGATGGACGGGGCCCTCGACCCGATCATCGAAAGCGCGATTCAGGCTGACGAAGAGGCGCGGCTCGCCGCAATCGGTTCTGTTTCCTGAACGGATGCGCCCGCAGCGCTAGGCTCAGGACGTGATCACACTTCTGTTCCGCGCGCTCACCTACCTCGTCTCGGCGGGGATTGGGCTCATCGTCGCTGACCTCGTGCTCGAAGGCTTCCAGATCGAGTGGGACAAGTGGTGGGGATTCGTTATCTGCATCGTGATCTTCGCGGCGCTGCAGAGCGTTCTCAGCCCTTGGATCGCCAAGCTTGCTGACCGTTACGCGCCAGTGCTGATGGGTGGAATCGGCATCTTCTCGACGCTCGTCGCGCTGATCGTGGTCGTACTGCTCCCCATCGGCGGTCTGCGCATCAGCGGCATCGCAGCATGGATTCTCGGTGCGGTCATCGTCTGGATCATCACAGCGCTCGGGTCGATCCTGCTCCCGCTGATCTTCCTCAAGCGCAAGGTCTCTGAGCGCCGCGCCAAGCGCTGAGCACCTAAGGTTGCAGCGCGCCGAGCGTCTCAGATGGAGTAGTCGGCGGCGAGATGCAGAGCGCTGAAATCGTCGTGACCATCGCGTCGACGCGCGCGCGCAGGCACACCGACAAGGATGCTGTCCTCTGGTGCATCCTTCGTGACCACAGCGTTTGCCCCGATCACCGTGTTTTGTCCGACCAGGATGGGCCCCAGCACCTTCGCGCCCGAGCCCACCACTACGCCATTGGCGAGCGTCGGATGCCGCTTTCCGGTGGCGTCCTGCGTGCGACCACCCAGCGTGACACCGTGATAAAGCATGACGTCATCACCGATCTCTGCCGTCTCGCCGATCACGATGCCCATCCCGTGGTCGATGAAGAAGCGCCTGCCGATCTTGGCGCCAGGATGAATCTCGATTCCGGTCAACCAACGCGCGAACTGTGAATTGGCGCGTGCGAGGAAGCGCAGGTTCCGCCGCCACATCCCATGCGAGACGCGATGCGCCCAAATGGCGTGCATCCCGGGATACAGCAGCCCGATTTCCAGTCCGGTGCGCGCTGCCGGGTCGCGAAGGCGCGCGGCGGCAATGTCCTCACGCATTCGACCGATCATGCGCTCAAACCTCGCGCAGGTCCTCGAACAGGGCAGTGGAGATGTAACGCTCACCCGTGTCGGGCATGATCACGACGATCGTCTTCCCTGCATTCTCGGGGCGTGCGGCGACCTGCAGTGCAGCGGAAAGTGCAGCTCCAGACGACATGCCGACCAGCAGGCCTTCCTTCGCCGCAAGTTCACGAGCGAGACGCAGCGACTCGTCGAATTCGACAGCGATAACCTCGTCAAGAACCTCACGGTCAAGCACTGCGGGCACGAAGTTCGGGCCGATGCCCTGAATCTTGTGCGGGCCGGGGTGGCCCTCGGTGAGGACGGGGGAGTCCTTGGGCTCGACGGCGATGACCTGCACATCGGGCTTCGCTGCCTTGAGCGCCTGGCCGGTGCCGGTCACGGTGCCGCCAGTGCCGACGCCTGCGATGAAGATGTCGACATTGCCATCGGTGTCACGCAGAATCTCCTGCGCGGTGGTCTCGCGGTGGATCTGCGGGTTCGCGGCGTTCTCGAACTGCTTGATCCAGACAGCGCCCGGGGTCGCAGCAACGATCTTCTTGGTCTCTTCGATGGCGCCACTCATGCCCGTGGTCGGGTCGGTGAGCACGATCTCCGCGCCGAAGGCCTTGAGTAGTACGCGGCGCTCTTTCGACATGGACGCAGGCATGGTCAGGATGACCTTGTAGCCGCGGGCGGCGCCGACCATGGCGAGTGCGATTCCGGTATTTCCACTGGTGGATTCGACGATCGTTCCACCCGGCTTCAGCTCACCGGATGCCTCGGCGGCATTGACCATGGCGATGCCAATGCGATCCTTCACACTGCCGGCCGGGTTGTAGGACTCCAGCTTGGCCAGAACCGTGGCGCCAAGGCCCTCGGTCACGTGGTTCAGGCGAACCAACGGCGTATTGCCGAAAGCTGTGGTGATGTCGGAATGGATGCCGGTCATTTTCCAGGTCCTTCGTTCGGGAGCGATGCGTGTCAAAGCCTATTGGAGTGCATACGTACGCGAGACATTATGACGCTCGGAGCCTTTGCAGACACCCTACGCTGGAGGGATGCCCGAACAGACCCTCGCCGCCATCGTGCGCTCTGCCGCAGAGCGTCTTGCGGCATCCGGTGTGCCAGATCCACTCGTCGACGCAGAACTGCTCGCAGGTCACGTGAGTGGACTGCGTCGTGGAGAAGTGCAGGCCGCTGTGGTGCGCGGCGACACGATGGGGGAGCAGGATGCTGCGGCACTTGAGGTGCTGATCGTTCGGCGCGCTGCGCGCGAGCCGCTGCAGCATCTCACCGGTGTGGCTCCGTTCCGCCACCTTGAACTGGCCGTCGGCCCCGGCGTCTTCGTGCCGCGGCCAGAGACCGAGATCGTTGCGCAGTTCGCGATCGATGCGCTGCTGAACGCTCCTGATGCTGAGCCGATCGGTGTCGACTTGTGTACCGGAAGCGGAGCGATCGCCTTGGCGATGGCGAGCGAGGTGCCGCACTCGCGCATCTTCGCCGTCGAACTTTCCCCTGACGCTCATGCATGGGCGGCACGCAACACAGCGGATGCCGAGAATCTCACGCTCGTGCACGGTGATCTCGCGGACACCCTCGAAGAGCTCGACGGTACGGCCGCAGTCGTGATTTCGAACCCTCCCTATGTTCCGGATGAGGCGATCCCACGCGACCCTGAGGTACGGCTGTTCGACCCGGCCGTGGCGCTGTACGGCGGGCCGGACGGCCTGGACATCGTGCGTGTGCTCAGCACCAGGGCGCTGCGGCTGCTCCGCCCCGGCGGGCTTCTGGTCATCGAGCATGGCGAGTTGCAGGGCGAAGACATCCGCACCCTGCTCGCCACTGACGGCTGGCGTGCTCCGACCACCCACCCCGACCTCACCCGCCGGGATCGAGCGACGACGGCGCTGCGTCCCTGATGGCTCAGCGGTGTCGCGCTCGCGCGTGCACGTAGACTGTTGAGGTCATGTCCTCTGTCTTTGATTGCCGCGATGAGGCACAGCTTCTCGCCGGAATGCGCCACGCTCGTCAGGCGATCGCCCGGGGAGAGCTCATCGTTATGCCCACCGACACGGTCTACGGTGTCGCCGCGGATGCGTTCGCGCCAGCGGCAGTGCGGCGGCTGCTCGAGGCCAAGGGGCGCGGGCGCAATCAACCGCCGCCAGTGCTGGTTGCTAACCAGGCCGCGTTGGCGGCCCTCGTGGAGTCGATTCCCGAGCCTGTTCAGCGTCTGGTGGACGAATTCTGGCCGGGCGGGCTCACTATTATTCTGCCCGCCCAGCCCTCACTGTCGTGGGACCTTGGCGATACGCTCGGCACCGTCGCGGTGCGCATGCCGGATCTGCGGCTGGCGCTGGAGCTGCTCGAGGAGACCGGCCCGCTGGCAGTCTCGAGCGCGAACCTTACGGGCAAAGCTGCAGCGATCTCGGCTGCAGACGCAGAAGCGATGCTGAAAGACAGTGTCTCGGTGTACCTCGACGGGGGCTTCAGCGAGACCGGCGTCGCCTCGACGATCATCGATGCGACATCTCTCGTTCGTCGTGGTGCTGATGACGCCGGCGAACCGCGCGTGCGTCTGCTGCGTGAGGGTGCGATCTCCCGGCCGCAGCTGGAAGCAGTCCTCGGCGATCTGCTGGAACTTGCACCGGAGCCGGAGGGCGAGTCCGCTTCAAGGTCGGAATCGTCGTCGGATGGCGTGGCGTGAAACAGTACCTCTTCACGATCATCTTCACTGCGACCGTCACGCTTGTGATGTCGTGGGTGGTCTGGCAACTTAGTCTGCGTTTCAAGCTCTACCCAGGCATCCGGGAACGTGATGTGCACACGACGCCGACGCCGCGACTCGGCGGTGTGGCGATGCTGCTCGGCATCGCGGCCGCGATCGCTGTCTCCGCAGCAAACCCGTTCTTCAGCATCATGTGGGTGCCGCCGCAGACCATGTGGGCCGTGCTCGGCGCGGCGGTGCTCATCGCCATCGTCGGTGTGATCGACGATCTGTGGGATCTCGACTGGATGATCAAGCTGGGCGCCCAGTTCCTCGCCGCAGGCATCATCACGGTCGTCGGAGGTCTGCAGATCCTCGCGATTCCGCTGGGTGACATGATCATCTTCTCGAGCTGGCTGAGCATCGCAGTCACGATGTTCGCGATCGTGATCGTCATGAACGCGGTCAACTTCATCGACGGACTTGACGGTCTCGTCGCGGGCGTGTGCCTGATCGCGAACGGGGTGTTCTTCGCCTATTCGTACATCCTCACCCGTGACACCGGCGCGAGCAGCTACTTCAACCTGGCGACATTCCTCGCCGCGGTGGTGATCGGTGCCTGCATCGGGTTCCTCCCCTTGAACTGGAGCCCAGCGAAGTTGTTCATGGGCGACTCAGGCGCACTTGTGCTGGGACTGCTCATGGCGACGTCGGCGATCGTGCTGACCGGTCAGATGTCATCCAGTGCGATGAATCCTGAGGAGTTCGGTCGTTCGCAGCTGCTCGGAGCCTTCATCCCGATCCTGCTCCCGCTCGTGGTGGTCATGCTGCCGCTGCTCGACTTCGGGCTTGCGGTGTTCCGGCGCATGCGGGCGGGGAAATCACCGTTCTCGCCCGACCGTAAGCATCTGCATCATCGGATGCTCGACCTCGGGCACCGCGACCGCGACGCCGTGCTTATCTTCTACGCGTGGACTGCAGTGATCTCGCTCGCTGTCCTCCTGATGTATGTGGGCACCAGCGAGGACTGGCCGGGGCAGTATCTACCCGGTGTGGCCTTCGGCGTGATCGGAATCGCCGCGTGCCTCGTTGTCACCCTTCTTCCCACCCACCGAGCGCAGAACGCGCCCACCGAGCCGACACCCTCCTTGGAGACCCGATGAGCAGCGACAATTCTGATCACAAGAGCCCCGCGATCAATCCGATTCTGCGGAAGGTCCTGATCTGGACAGGGATTGCCGCGATCGTGCTCGTCATCCTCGGAGCCGGTATCGGGTACCTCACAGCTGGCACAGACGGCCTGTGGAGCGGACTGACCGGTGTCGGTCTCGCCATCTTCTTCCTTGCGCTCACACCGCTGAGCGTCTTGATTGCCAACCGTTGGTATGGCAAAGAGATGTTCGCCACGGTGTTCTTCGGCATCGTGATGGGGGGCTGGCTGCTCAAGCTCGTGCTGTTCGTCGTCGTGATTGTGATCCTGCGTGGGCAGAGCTGGGTCGTGCCGCTGATCATCTTCCTCTCGCTGATGGCGGGGGTAGTGGTCAGCCTCGCGATCGATATGTTCGCCTTCACGAAGCTGCGGGTGCCCTACGTTTCCGACATTGCTCTGCCGGAGACCAACCCTGAGGATGCCGAAACCGAACCTGAGGGACCCAAAGCCACACCCGAGGGCCGCAACGATTCGTGAGCCTGGAAAAATATTGATAGTCTAAAAAACGAGTTCGCTGGGCAAGCTTTCGCGTTGTGCGGAATGCTCCGACTCAGCTAGACCTCCTCACCCAAACGTCGCCTCGATCTTGATCGGCGCCCCGAAGCTGGAGCAACGTTGACTCACGCCACGAGCCTCCTCGTCCGATTCGCATCGGATGAATTCCACCCACCGTCGATCGCAGAGTTCTTCCCGGAGATCCTGTTCAGTATCGGCCCGCTCTCGGTGCATCGCATCCACGTGGTGCAGTTCATTGCCACCATTGCCGTCGTCCTCATCCTCTGGCTCGGCACACGCAAGCTCAAGCTGATCCCGGGCCGCGGTCAGGGTGTCATCGAGATGCTCTTCGACATTGTTCGCGTGAACGTTGCGCACGACATGATGGGCAAGAAGGACGGCGACCGCTTCCTGCCGCTGCTGACGACGATCTTCTTCATGGTGTTGTTCTTCAACATCACGGGCGTCATACCGGTCCTGAATATTGCGGGAACGAGCATCATCGCAGTGCCGCTGATGCTCGCGGTGATCACGTACGTCACATTCATCTACGCCGGATTGCGCAAGAGCCCGATGGGCTTCATCCGTAACTCGCTCTTCCCGCCCGGAGTTCCGCCGGCTCTGTACATCATCGTCGCGCCGCTGGAGTTCATCTCGACCTTCATCGTCCGACCGGTCACACTCACGCTGCGACTGCTGATGAACATGATGGTCGGTCACCTCATGCTGGTGCTGTTCTTCGCAGCGACCCAGTTCTTCATCTTCTCGATGGGTGGCTTCTGGACGGTGCTGGGTGCGGGCACGCTCGCCTTCGGCTTCGCCTTCACTGCCTTCGAGATCCTGGTGGCTTTCCTCCAGGCATACGTCTTCACCATCCTCACCGCGGTCTACATTCAGCTCGCAGTCGCGGACGAACACTAATATCGGGGCGCTTCGGCCCCCTCAATGAAAGGAAGAATCCGTGGATTCTGTTTCTGTTCTCGCCCAGATCAACATCGACATCACCGGCTCGATCGCCAACATCGGTTATGGTCTTGCGGCCATCGGTCCGGCCATCGGTGTGGGTATCGTCGTCGGCAAGACGATCGAGGGCATCGCACGCCAGCCTGAGCTGTCCGGCAAGCTCCAGGGCACCATGTGGATCGGTATCGCCTTCACCGAGGCGCTCGCGTTCGTCGGTATCGGCGTAGCGTTCCTCTTCGGCTACTGATCCGTTCCCACCTCACGTAAGGAGACAGGATGCTGAACGCTCTTGTCACGCTCGCAGCCGAAGAAGCGGAGCACAACCCGCTTCTTCCGGCGATGTACGACATCGTCTGGTCCGCGGTCTGCTTCGTCATCATCCTGGTCGTGGCCTGGAAGGTCGCGCTTCCGAACGTAGCGAAGATGCTCGACGAGCGGTCCGCCGCGATCGAGGGCAACATCGCCAAGGCTGACGAAGCTCAGAAGCAGGCGGAGGCGGCTCTCGAGGAGTACACCCGTCAGCTCGCTGAGGCACGCACCGAGGCCGGTGAGATCCGTGAGGCTGCCCGTGAGGACAGCAAGAAGATCGTCGCCGAGGCGAAGGATGCTGCGACCACCGAGGCTGCACGCGTCACCGCCGCAGCTCAGGCGCAGATCGAAGCAGAGCGCCAGACGACGCTCGTCGCGCTTCGCTCTGAGGTAGGCACGCTCGCCATCGACCTCGCCGGTGGCGTGGTCGGCGAAACGCTCTCGGACGACGCTCGTGCGACTGCTGTCGTTGACCGCTTCCTCGCTGACCTCGAAGCAGCAGAAAAGGCGGCCAAGTAATGGGCAGCGCGACCACTCAGGCTCTCGCGGTTTCGATGGCGGCCCTCGCTCAGGCGAAGGGCGTCACCCTCGACACGGCCAGTGAGCTTTTCACTGTGGCGCGTCTGGTGGGCGAATCCGGACAGCTGAGCGGCGCGCTTGCGGACCCGGCCGCTCCCGCAGGACTTCGGGAGCAGGTCGTGACGTCGGTATTCGGCGGCACGTCAGATGTCACGCGACAGCTGGTCACCGCGGCTGTCGGTCAGAGGTGGTCCGATGAGGACGGCCTCATCGCCGGCATCGAGGAGCTCGCGATTCGCGCTGCAGCCATCGCTGAGCCCAAGGCAGACATCGAGGGGGAGCTGTTCTCCTTCCTCCGCATTGTCGCCGCCAACGCAGAGCTCGAGCTCGCGCTCGGCGGACGCCTAGGCGATGACACCGCGAAGGGCAGCCTCGTAGAGAAGCTGCTCGGTGGCAAGGTGAGCGCACCGACCACGTTGATCGTCTCATCGCTGGTGCGCCAGCCACGAGGCCGCCGCGTGCGTCAGCTCCTGAACCGAGCGATGAAGATCGTCTCGGCGCAGGGTGGACGCATCGTTGCCACTGTGCACACCGCATCACCGCTGTCAGCTGCTCAGCGCACTCGCCTCGGCGAGTCGCTGGCGAAGCGCTACGACGGCCAGATCTCGATCAACGAGGTCATTGATCCCACAGTCGTGGGCGGACTGCGAGTGCAGGTCGCCGACGACGTCATCGACGGCAGCATCTCCGCGCGGCTCGCCGAACTTCGACAGAAGCTCGCGGGCTAATACGATTTCGCGCGGGGAACCGCGCAGACTCTCTCAATACAAAGGGAAGACAATGGCAGAACTATCGATCAGCCCCGACGTCATCCGCGACGCGCTGAAGGACTTCGCCGCTGCGTACGAGCCCTCAGGCGCCGCAGCGACCGAGGTCGGCACAGTCGTGGATGCCGCTGACGGCATCGCCCACATCGAGGGCCTGCCCGGCGTCATGGCGAACGAGCTCCTCACGTTCGCCAACGGCACGCAGGGCCTCGCACTGAACCTTGACGAACACCAGATCGGTACCGTGGTGCTCGGAGACTTCTCCGGTATCCAGGCAGGCCAGGAAGTTCGCCGTACCGGCGAGGTTCTCTCGGTCCCCGTCGGTGACGGTTACCTCGGTCGCGTCGTCGATGCGCTCGGCAACCCGATCGACGGCCTCGGCACCATCGCGTCAGAAGGTCGTCGCGAGCTCGAACTGCAGGCACCAGGCGTCATGCAGCGCAAGAGCGTGCACGAGCCGATGCAGACCGGCATCAAGGCAATTGACGCGATGATCCCCGTTGGTCGTGGTCAGCGCCAGCTGATCATCGGCGACCGCCAGACCGGCAAGACGGCCATTGCGATCGACACGATCATCAACCAGAAGGCCAACTGGGAGTCGGGCGACACGAACAAGCAGGTTCGTTGCATCTACGTCGCAATCGGCCAGAAGGGCTCCACGATCGCCTCCGTCAAGGGTGCGCTCGAGGACGCCGGTGCGCTGGAGTACACGACGATCGTCGCTGCCCCGGCATCCGACGCGGCCGGCTTCAAGTACATCGCTCCGTACACAGGTTCCGCCATCGGGCAGCACTGGATGTACGGCGGCAAGCACGTCCTCATCATCTTCGATGACCTGTCGAAGCAGGCAGAGGCCTACCGCGCCGTTTCGCTTCTCCTGCGTCGTCCGCCGGGCCGCGAGGCATACCCGGGTGACGTCTTCTACCTGCACTCCCGTCTGCTGGAGCGTTGCGCGAAGCTGTCCGACGAGCTCGGCGCCGGTTCGATGACGGGCCTGCCCATCATCGAGACCAAGGCGAACGACGTCTCGGCGTACATCCCGACCAACGTGATCTCGATCACCGACGGCCAGATCTTCCTGCAGTCCGACCTCTTCAACTCGAACCAGCGTCCGGCGGTCGACGTGGGAATCTCGGTTTCGCGAGTCGGCGGTGACGCTCAGGTCAAGTCGATCAAGAAGGTCTCCGGAACGTTGAAGCTCGAGCTCGCGCAGTACCGCTCGCTCGAAGCCTTCGCAATGTTCGCGAGCGACCTCGACGCGACTTCGCGTCGTCAGCTCGACCGCGGTGCGCGTCTGACCGAGCTGCTCAAGCAGCCCCAGTACTCGCCGTACCCGGTTGAGGACCAGGTCGTCTCGATCTGGGCCGGCACCAACGGAAAGCTCGACACGATCGAGGTCGCGGACGTGCTGCGGTTCGAGCGCGAGCTACTCGACCACCTGCGTCGTAACTCCACAGTGCTCGACACCCTGCGCGAGACGAACCTTCTCACTGACGACACCGTCGCCGAGCTCGAAAAGCAGGTCGACGCATTCATCCTTGAGTTCCAGGGTGGCAAGGGCCAGTCCATCGGTGCCGTCGGCCACGAGGAGCACGCTTCTGCTGATGTGGATGACGTCAATCAGGAGAAGATCGTCAAGGGTCGTCGCGCTTAATCGCGTGAGGAACTAAAAACATGGGCGCTCAACTCAAGGTCTACAAGCAGAAGATCTCTTCTGCTCAGACGACCAAGAAGATCACGAAGGCGATGGAACTCATCGCGGCTTCGCGTATTCAGAAGGCGATGGCGCGTGTACGCGCGTCGTCGCCCTTCGCGCGCGCCGTGACTCAGGCTGTCTCTGCCGTCGCGACGTACTCCAATGTCGACCACCCGCTCACGCGAGAGCCGGAGGCGATCAGGCGGTCTGCCGTCGTCGTCTTCTCCTCCGATCGTGGCCTTGCCGGTGCCTTCAACTCGCAGATCCTTCGCGAGGCGATGGAACTGGGTGAGCTCATCCGCTCACAGGGCAGCGAGCCGGTGTACTTCCTCGTCGGACGCAAGGCTGTCGGTTACTTCCAGTTCCGTGGCATCCAGGCGGATGCCGAGTGGACCGGCGACACCGACACCCCGAAGTTCAAGACGGCGGAGGAGATCTCGGCCAAGCTGCTCGAGGCTTTCAACCGCGGCGGCGGCGAGGGCGGCGTGGACGAGCTTCACCTCGTCTATAACCGTTTCGTCAGCATGATGACGCAGACGCCCGAGACTGTGCGCCTGCTTCCACTGGAGATCGTGGAGAACGAGGCTGCGGCCGAACCGAGTGGAGCGGTGTACCCGCTCTACGAGTTCGAACCGGATGCCGAGACGGTGCTCGACGCGATCCTGCCGGTGTACATCCAGAGCAGGGTCTTCAACGCCCTGTTGCAGTCGTCGGCCGCCAAGCAGGCCGCGACGCAGAAGGCGATGAAGTCTGCCAGCGATAACGCTGACAAGCTCATCACCGACTACACCCGTCTGCGCAACAACGCGCGTCAGGCGGAGATCACGCAGCAGATCGCTGAGATCGTCGGCGGTGCCGACGCCCTCTCCTCGAGCAAATAGACCATCAAGAAAGAGACGAAGATATGACCCCCACCGCCACAGCTGAGGCTGGGACCGCGGTCGTCGGGCGCGTCGCACGCGTCACGGGCCCGGTCGTCGACATCGAGTTCCCGCACGACTCGATTCCTGACATCTACAACGCGTTGAAGACAACCATCGTCATCGGCGAGGAGTCGACCGAGATTACCCTCGAGGTTGCACAGCACCTCGGTGACGATCTGATCCGCGCCATCGCACTGAAGCCCACCGATGGCATCATCCGCGGCCAGGAGGTGCGCGACACCGGTGAGCCGATTTCGGTTCCCGTCGGTGACGTCACCAAGGGCAAGGTCTTCAACGTGATCGGCGAGGTGCTCAACGCCGAGCCTGGCGAGCAGATCGAGATCACCGAGCGCTGGCCGATCCACCGGCAGGCCCCGCCCTTCGACCAGCTTGAGTCGAAGACTCAGATGTTCGAGACCGGCATCAAGTCGATCGACCTTCTCACGCCTTACGTGCTGGGTGGAAAGATCGGTCTCTTCGGCGGTGCAGGTGTTGGCAAGACCGTCCTCATCCAGGAAATGATCCAGCGCGTTGCGCAGGACCACGGTGGTGTGTCGGTGTTCGCCGGTGTCGGTGAGCGTACCCGTGAGGGCAACGACCTCATCCACGAAATGGAAGAGGCAGGCGTCTTCGAGAAGACCGCCCTTGTCTTCGGCCAGATGGACGAGCCGCCGGGAACGCGCCTGCGCGTTGCCCTGTCGGCTCTGACGATGGCGGAGTACTTCCGTGACGTGCAGAAGCAGGACGTGCTGTTGTTCATCGACAACATCTTCCGCTTCACGCAGGCTGGCTCTGAGGTTTCCACGCTGCTCGGCCGCATGCCCTCCGCCGTGGGTTACCAGCCGAACCTCGCTGACGAGATGGGCCTCCTCCAGGAGCGCATCACCTCGACGCGTGGCCACTCGATCACCTCGCTGCAGGCGATCTACGTCCCGGCCGACGACTACACCGACCCGGCTCCGGCTACGACCTTCGCGCACCTTGACGCGACGACCGAGCTCAGCCGTGAGATCGCGTCTAAGGGTCTGTACCCCGCTATCGACCCGCTGACCTCGACGTCGCGCATTATGGACCCCCGCTACCTAGGCGAGGACCACTACCGCGTTGCAACCACGGTCAAGCAGATCCTTCAGAAGAACAAGGAACTGCAGGAGATCATCGCCATCCTCGGTGTCGATGAGCTCTCCGAGGAAGACAAGATCGTCGTGTCTCGTGCACGTCGCATCCAGCAGTTCCTCTCGCAGAACACCTACATGGCGAAGAAGTTCACCGGTGTCGAGGGTTCGACGGTTCCGCTCAAGGAGACCATCGAGTCGTTCGACGCGATCGCCAAGGGTGACCTCGACCACGTGGCTGAGCAGGCCTTCTTCAACGTCGGTGGTCTCTCCGACGTGGAAGAGAAGTGGGCTCAGATCCAGAAGGACAACGGCTGATCATGGCGCTCAATGTCAGCCTCGTCTCTGCAGACGCGGAGATCTGGACGGGGCAAGCGACTCTCGTCGTCGCGAAGACCGTCGAGGGTGAAATCGGCATCATGACCGGCCACGAGCCGATCCTGGCCATCCTCGCTGAGGGCCAGGTGCGCATCACCCAGCTGGACGGCACCAAGGTGCTTGCCAACGCTCAGGATGGTTTCCTCTCCATGGAGGGAAACCAGCTGACGGTTGTCGCGGGCAACGCGGCGCTCATCGCCTGAAACAACTCATCGCGGACGCGTCCGCCCATCATCCTTGAGATGATGGGCGGGCGCGTTCTCGCCTGCTGGCGCAGCTCAGCCGAGTCGGCACTGTGGAGACCATGAAGATTCTGCTTCCTCCTTCGGAGACCAAGCGCGTTGGCGGACGTGGAAGGCCGCTGGACCTTGACGCTCTCGCCTTACCTGAGCTGGCCGCTCAGCGCACGGCAGTTGTCGACGCACTCATCGCCTTGGCGGGGGATTCGCTCGAAGCGCGCCGTGTGCTCAAGCTGAGTGATCGCCAGCTGGGTGACATCGAACACAACGCGGCGTTGCGCTCCGCGCCAACGATGCCCGCGATCGATCGCTACACCGGAGTGCTGTACGACGCGCTGGATGCCGCCGAACTTGGTACCAGTGCAAGGCGATGGATCGGGCAGCACGCGTGGATCCACTCGGCGCCGTTCGGCCCGGTCGGCGCGCTCGACCGCATCCCCGCGTACCGGCTCGCCGCAGGTGCATCGCTACCAGGAGTTGCGCCATTGCGCCGACACTGGGCGGATGCGACATCCGCCGCTATCGCGCAGGAAGCTCCATCCTTCGTTCTCGACCTCCGCAGCGAGGCTTATGTTGCGCTCGGTCCGCTGCCGGCATCCGTTCCGTCTGCGTATGTGCGCGTGGTCACCGAGCACGGACGCGCCCTCAATCACTTCAATAAGAAGGCGAAAGGGGAGTTGGTACGTGCGCTGTCTGACGACCGACCGCGGGTCCGGGGAGTGAACTCATTGCGGGAATGGGCGAGTGCGCGAGGGATCGACATTCGGCCGGGTGAGCAGCCAGGCGTGATCGAACTTGTCGTGGAGCAGTGACTCGACACGGCACGCTGGCATGGTGTGTCGACCCACAGGCACGCTAATGTGTTTCACGCGACGCGGAATGCGTCGCTTATTCCATGGAGGGGCTAATGGACTATTACTATAACGACAGCGGCGCTGCGGCAGCCGTACTGATCGTGGCGCTGCTGTTCGGCTTTATTTTCGCGGTCATCGCTTATGTGCTGACGTCGCTGTTCCTGATGAAGATCTTTGAAAAGGCTGGCGTCCAGGGCAAATGGCGCGCGTGGGTTCCGGTCTACAACTCAATGATCTTCCTCAAGCTCGGTGACCTGAGCCCCTGGTTGATTCTCTACAGCATCGGTGGCGCGGTCCTGTTGAGCTGGATCGGCATCGGCTATCTGTTCTCGGCTGCT
This sequence comes from Microbacterium sp. Y356, assembly GCF_059445355.1. Lineage (NCBI taxonomy): Bacteria > Bacillati > Actinomycetota > Actinomycetes > Micrococcales > Microbacteriaceae > Microbacterium > Microbacterium sp. Y356. The sequence continues at coordinate 298,179 of NZ_JCAIUE010000001.1, read as the reverse complement.
GCTGGTGTGCTCATGGTGCTCGCCGCATACCGCGTAGGTCAGAAGCTTCAGAAGGAGGGCGCGTGGGTCGTTCTCTACATCTTCCTGTCTATCATCTGGCTTGGCATCAACGCCTTTGACAAGTCGCGTTGGAACACCCAGCTTCCTCCCGCTCCGTGGGCTGGCAACGCGTTCTTCGGCGACCGCACGGTCTGGGACGGGATTCCGGCTCAGTCCTCGGTGCAGGCAGCGCCCGGCTACGGCGCAGCTCCTCAGGGTTATGCCCCGCCGCAGGGCTACGCTCCGCCGCAGGGCTATCAGCCGCCCGCACCCGGATACCAGCAGCCAGCAGCCCCCGGGTACCCGCAGCCTGCGGCGCCTGGTTACCAGCCGCCTGCTGGACCGGCCACGCCTCCCGCCGCGCCCGCAGCTCCGGCAGTGCCCCCGGTGACACCGCCTCCGTCAGCACCGACGGCGCCCCCGGCTCCTCCCGCGGCACCACCGGTTCCGCCCGCACCGCCGGTCGACCCGACGCAGCCGCCTGCGTGATGAGCTGAACTCGGCATCATGCTGGATGAAGGACTCTCGATTTCGATCGGGGGTCCTTCGTCGTGTCGCCCCGCATACTCCGATAGCGTTGACACATGGTCATGCCGCAGCGCCTTAGCGCACACCGCGCACAGTTCTACTACGATGTCTGAGTACCCTGCGGTTGCCCGATTCGCCGCATTCACACCGGAGGCCCCTTTTGTCTGACACGACCACGCAGACTCAACGCGTTGTCGTCGCCGACGGTGATGACGTCATTCTGACCTGGGCCGGTATTACTGACACTGGCCTTCGCCGTGACAACAACCAGGACGCTTTCCTCGCCCAGTATCCGCTGTTCGTCGTGGCGGACGGCATGGGCGGGCATGCCGGTGGCGAGATCGCCAGCCAGAACACCATCGCTCGTCTGCAAGAAGTCGTCGATTCAGGCACAGTGACGACCGGTGCAATCGAGAACGCACTCGAGCGTGCAGTCGAAGACATTGCGGCTCATCCAGAGACTACCGATGAGGGCACTGGAACGACGCTCACCGGTGTTTTCCTTGAAACGGCCACCGAGGAACCGCGGTGGGTGTCTTTGAACATCGGCGACTCGCGGGTTTACCTACTGCGCGAAGAGCGTCTGGTGCAGGTCACCACAGACCATTCCGTGGTTCAGGAGCTGATCAGTTCCGGCAAGCTCAGCCCAGAAGAGGCAGAGAGCCACCCCTACAGCAACGTCATCACTCGCGCGGTGGGCGCCAGCGAGCTCACCGCACCTGATTACCTCGGTATTGAGGTGCTCGACGGTGACCGTTTCGTGATCTGCTCGGACGGTTTGACCAAGGAACTCACCGATTACGGCATCCAGCATTTTTTGCGGGAGCAGCCGGATCCAGCGAAAGCGGCGGACGCGATGCTCGCGGCGGCGTTGGAGAACGGCGGGCGTGACAACGTGACTCTGATCATCCTGAAGGTTGAGCGTACCGGGACAGCGCATCTCACCGACGCGGTTGCCACGTCGGTGATTTCCACGGTCGATGACTCTTCCTCCACACCGGAGCAGACTGACCAATAGTCCGATCGGGCTGTGGACAACGGCATCCGTCGATATCGGACGTCGTGCAATAGGGGCATGGACCTCGAACCGCTCACGCTTCCGGTTGTCGCCGCGGAACCTCGCAAGCAGCCCGTGCCTGTGCTCGCTGCCGTCGTCCCTATCGCTGCGGGTGTGGTGTTGTGGCTGGTGACCGGATCGATCTTCTCTCTGTGTTTCGCCGCTCTCGGCCCGTTGATGATCGGCGCTTCCTTGCTGGATGGCCTGCGCACCAAGCGTCGAGATCGACGTGTAGCGGCCGAGGAAGAGTCTGCCGGATGGCGTCGTGCTGAGCAGGAGCTTCGTCGGCGGCACCAGCGCGAGCGTCGTGAGTTGCGGCGGGTCCATCCAGATGCCGCGGCGAGCGTGCAAGATCCGCCGCTTCGCGATCTACAGCCCATTGATGACTCCACAGCGTTGGTCATCGGCGCGGGATCTCAGCGCAGCGCACTGCGGGTGACGGGTGATGAGAGCGAACGGGCCCGAACCTTCCGGGAACGCGCGGCGAACGTCACTGATGTTCCAATCATCGTGCCGATGCGACGAGGTGTCTGCTTCCGTGGACCGACACCGATAACCGCGGCCGCTGCGCGCGCCCTCATCGTGCAGCTCTGCCTGCGGCATGCCCCTGCGCAGCTCGCACTGGTGGGTGACGGGCTTGAACCACTGGGGCTGAGTGGGTTTCCGCATGCAGGCCGGCCTCGTCGTGGTGCGTGGCGTCTCGCCGTAGTGATGGGCGACGGAGATGAGGGTTCGGATGCCTCGGCGCAGGTGCGGGTATGCCGCGGTGATGGTGATGTGCCAGAGGGAGTGACGACCGTCGTCGACTGCACTGATCCGACGCATGCGCGGCTTCGAACCAGCGCCGGTGTCGAGGAGATCGTCATGGAGTGCCTCTCACGTGCACAGGCTGTGGCCATCGCGTCGAGCAGCGTCGATCGTGAGGGTGATGTCGCGCAGCTGCCGGACAGCGTCGCCCTGGCAGATCTGATGACCACTCCGAGTGATGACGCGCAGGGACTTCGTGCTGCGATCGGACGCACAGAGACTGCGGACGTGTTCCTCGATCTCGTCGAGGACGGCCCACACGCCATCGTGACCGGGATGACGGGGTCAGGAAAGAGCGAGCTTCTGGTCACGTGGATCGCGGCGATGGCCAGGTCACACGGTCCGGAGGAAGTGGCATTCGTGCTCGCGGATTTCAAAGGTGGTACGGCTTTCGACCCGTTGCGAGCGCTGCCGCATGTCGCTGCGGTGATGACCGATCTTGATGAAGAGGGTGCCAGGCGCGGTGTGCAGAGCCTCACGGCCGAGCTGCGGCGGCGGGAGGCGGTACTCGCCGACCTGGGTGCCCGCAACATCGCCGAAGCGAATGGTCAGCTGCCACGCCTCGTGATCGTGGTCGATGAGTTCGCCGCGCTCTTGCAGGAGCATTCTGATCTCGGGGTCGTGTTCACGGATATCGCGGCACGGGGACGAGCGCTGGGTATGCACCTGATCCTCGGCACGCAGCGAGCAGCCGGCGTGATCCGCGACGCGCTGGCGGCGAACTGTCCGCTCCGAGTGAGCCTGCGCGTGACGGAAGCGGCAGATAGCCGTCTCGTTATCGGATCGGATGATGCGGCAGATCTGCCGGGCGGCGCCGGTTCACGTGGACTCGCGTTCGTGCGTCGTCCGCAAGACTCGGAAGCTGTGGCCGTTCGCATCGCGCTGACGGGCGCGGCAGATCTGCGCGGAGCCGCGTCACGGTGGGAAAGCTCAGTGGAACCCCTGAGCCCGTGGATGCCACCGCTTCCCGGCCTAGTGACCCTGAACGAACTGCGCAGCGCGCATGACCTTGAGGACGCATTGCTTCTCGGATTGGTCGACGAGCCGGATCGACAGCGTCAAACGCTGAGAATGCTGCGTCCCGGCGTTGACCGCGGCATAGCGGTGATCGGTGGCAGTGGATCAGGCCGATCGAGCGTGCTGCGGGTGCTGGCGGCGCAGAGCGACCGGGCGGTTCTGATTCCTGCTGATCAGGAACGCGCCTGGGATGTTGTGGCGGAGTTGGCCGAGGGCGGCCAGGGGAGAGCAGATCTTGTGTTGTGTGACGATCTCGACCAGCTCACAGCGTCGTTCCCGGTCGAGCACGCGCAGGTGTTCATCGATCGCTTCGAGAAATTGGTGCGGTCAGCCGCCGCGCGCGGATGCACTGTCGTGATCACAACGGGGCGTGCATCAGGACAGATTGCTCGAGTTGTGGACTCGCTGCCGGCGCGAATGCTGCTGAGGATGGGCACCAAGATGGAGCACCTTGCTGCTGGCGGCGACAACGATGGCTACCGTCGTGATCGTCCGGCAGGACGTGGGCGAATCGACGAGCTCGAGCTGCAGATCGCGTGGGTCGAGGCGGACGCCGCAACATCTGTCCCGACGAGCGCGGATGACATGAGTGTGGTCAACGGCGAAATAGTAGATTCTGCCACTCGCACGTGGGCGCCGGCCGCGGCCATCGTCGGGGTCATCGCGCCCGGGGTTCGTCGCAGCGTCGAGGCGCTGCGTAGCGCGTTCCCAGAGTGCGAAGTGGTGCCGGTGGGCGAGCGCACTCCGGATCCATCCGCGGCGGCGCAGCAGACGTCGACCCTGACTTTCTCATCACCTGCAGCACCGATGATCTTGGTCGGTGATGCCGAGAGTTGGCAGCGGCAGTTCACTCTGTGGCAAAGGATTCGCGTTGAGGGGGAGATGCTGATCCTCGCCGAGTGCCCGAGCGAACTGCGGTCCCTGGCCGGCTGCCGCGAGCTGCCGCCATACGCTGAGACGCACATGGGGCGTGCCTGGTCGCTTCGCGACGGTGGCTCGCCACAACGTGTGATTGTTCCAGGGCTCGGTGGGCGATGACTCTCGGCGGCGATGACTACTGGAGAGCGGCGGTTACTGGAGAGCGGCGGCGAGCGGCTGCGCCTCCAGCCCGTGAGCCATTGCGACGCCCGCGTTGATCACAGCTCCTCCCGCTGTGTTCACACCGGCAGCGAGCGCGGGATCCGCCCGCAGGGCATCCTTCCACCCACGACCGGCAATCTGGCGGATGTACGGCAGGGTCGCGTTGGTGAGTGCGGACGTGGACGTGTTGGGCACGGCCCCTGGCATGTTGGCCACGCAGTAGAACACCGTGCCGTGGACAATGAAGGTCGGGTCATCGTGCGTGGTGGGCGTGGTGTCTTCGAAGCATCCGCCCTGATCAACCGCGATGTCGACGAGAACGCTGCCTGGCCGCATCTGCGCGACCATTTCGTTTGTGACGAGCTTGGGTGCGCGTGCACCAGGGATGAGCACAGAGCCGATGACGAGATCGGAGTCCAGTACGGCTCTTCGCAGGTCCAGCGGGTTGGATGCCGCAGTCTTCACTCGTCCGCCGAAGTGGTCATCCAGCATCCGCAAGCGAGGGATGTTCGTGTCGAAGATCGTGACGTCTGCACCCATGCCGCTGGCAATCACGGCCGCATTCGCACCGGCGACGCCGCCGCCGATCACGGTAACCGTCGCAGGCCTCGTCCCTGGCACGCCAGACATCAGCAGGCCGAGTCCTCCGTTAGAGCGCATCAGGGTGTTCGCGCCGACCAGGGGAGCAAGGCGTCCTGCGACTTCACTCATTGGGGCGAGCAGCGGCAGCCCGCCACCAGGTAGCTGCACTGTTTCATAGGCGATGGCGGTGACTCGATCGGCAATCAGCCGCTCGGTCAGAGCGCGGTTCGCTGCCAGGTGCAGATAGGTGAAGAGCGTCAGATCCTCGCGGAAGTAGTCGTACTCCGAGGCGATCGGCTCTTTGACTTTGAGGAGCAGCTCGGCGCGTTCCCAGACGTCGCTCGCTTCATCCACCAGCGTCGCGCCAGCTTCGACATACTCCGCATCCGGCATAGATGAGCCCGCACCTGCTCCGGACTGCACGAACACCTCGTGTCCTGCGCTGATCAGATCGTGCACACCCGATGGCGTCAGCGCGACGCGGTACTCGTTGTTCTTCACCTCGGCGGGGACGCTGATCCTCATCGTGGCTCCTCTCCACCCTCGACTTTGAGGGGATCATGGCCCTGGGTCAGGGCATCAAATGGCGGCGCCGGGACGGATCATCCCGACGTCGCTCCCGCCACCGAGTACGGCGAGGGGAAGTGCGTTGGATAGGGCGGACACATCAGCGTCGCTGAGAGCTCCGGCGTGTGCAAGCAGAGTCGCCGCGACGATCGTTGATGCCCGTGATGATCCGTCGAGCATCTTCAATGCGACGGTGGCACCGTTCGGCGCGACCATGACCATGATTCCTTCGGCGCCGCCTTTGGTGAAGACCCCGAGGGTCTCGATCGCGACGGTGTCCGGCTTGCCAGGACCTTCGATCGTCCACGGATTCTCTTTGACAGCGCGAACGAGGGTGCCGGCAACGCGGTGCAGGGCAAATGGCGAACGCTCTGATGCCGTGCCGATGCGGTGGATGCCACGGGCGAGACCAGAAAGCGTCATGGCATGCACTGGGGCACCGCAGCCGTCCACGGAAGTGTGTGCGATCTTCTCGCCGGTCAGCCGCTCGATGACTTCGCGGATGTGCAACTGCAACGGGTGCGAAGGGTCGAGATATCCCTTGACCGGCCAGCCGGTTGCAACGCAGGCACGTAGCATCGCGGCGTGCTTGCCCGAGCAGTTCATGCGGATGCGCGACTGCTGGCCGTGTTCGCGGACGAGTTCGTCGCGGCTGGTGCTGTCACTGGGCCATGCCGACGGGCACGCCAGGTCGTCTTCAGTGAGTCCACCGGCCATGAGTACGTCACGGACGACATCCGCATGCCGATCCGTGCCGACGTGACTTGCCGTCGCGAGGGCGAGCTGCTCACCGGCCAGATCTGCACCCGCGGTGACGCATGCGACGGCCTGCAACGGCTTCAGGCTGGATCGGGGGAGGATCAGAGCATCGGGGTTTCCGAGCTTTCGGAGGACCTCTCCGTCAGGGGAGAGCACGATCGCCGCCCCCGAATGACGGGATTCAACGAATCCGCTTCGTTCGACGACGGCAAGTTCGACAGCATCCGCGACAGTAAGAGTCTCCAGCACCTCACAAGCCTAGCCCCGTCGGCTTTCGCCACCGGTCTGGCGCACCGTGTTGGCACACGGCGTTGGCATACGACGCTGGCACCGTGTCGGCGCTCCGTGTCAGACTGACGACATGACTCTCGGTGAACACCACTACGTACTCACAGCCACGTGGGACGGCAACCGCGGCAGCGGCACCAGCGGGTACAGAGACTATTCCCGAGAAGTCACCATCAAGGTCGATGGCAAGCCGCAGCTGCTGGCATCTGCCGACAAGCCGTTTCGCGGCGATCCCGAGCGGTGGAACCCAGAGGATCTGCTGTTGGCCGCGCTCTCGGAATGCCACCTACTTTCCTACCTGCATGCCTGCGTGACTGCCGGTGTAGTCGTGGTCTCGTACCGCGACGATGCAAGCGGTGTGATGACCGAAGACGGCAGAAGCGGCGGCGCTTTCACCGACGTTCTGCTCCGACCAGAGGTTGTTGTCGCAGATGCGTCGATGATCGAGGCTGCAGAGCGCGCACACGAAGATGCACACCGCATGTGCTTCATCGCGAACTCAGTGAACTTTCCGGTTCGTCACGAGGCGACGGTCACGGCGGCCGCGTAGGTCAGCGTCGCTCGTGCGGCAGGGCCTGCTTGATCTTCTCGATCGCGCCCTGTGCAGGAGGCTCGTTGTAGACGCCGGCGAGTTCCTGACCGCTGAGGGCATGGATCGCTGTCATGATCTCGTCGGTGGCGAGGCGGCGAGCTTTGCCGCTCGTGGCAGGTCCGTGCACTGACACATCGATCGGGTCACCGAATCGGACGGTGACTCGCTTCTTCATCGAGGGCATCTTGGCATCCTTCGGCATCACAGTGTCAGTGTCGATGAGGCCGACCGGAACGACGGGGGCTCCCGTCTGCAGAGCGAGGAACGCCACTCCGGTGCGTCCTTTGTACAGACGCCCATCGGAGGAGCGGGTGCCCTCCGGGTAAAGCGCCACGGCGAGCCCTTCATCCAGCAGCTGTCGCTGCTGGTCCAACGCGTTGAGCGCTGCCTGACCCGCGCCGCGGCGAACAGGGATGGCACCGATGGACTGGAAGAACTTGCGCATCATCGTGCCGCGGAACCCGGTTCCTTCGAAGTACGTCGACTTCGCTAGGAAATGCACAGGGCGGGGTGCGGCGACCGGGATCGCGATCGAGTCGATGAAAGACAGATGGTTGCTCGCGAAGATCACGGGGCCATTTGTCGGGACCTTGCTGCGACCCTCGACGTGCGGGCGGTACATGATGCGAGCCAGAGCGCGGCCTGAAGCATAGATTGTCCCTGGATGGCGTGGCGGTGCGGTCTCCTCTGCGTCGGATTCCGCTACGTCGGTCTCCTCTGCTTCCGGCTCCGTAGTCGTCTCAGGGGTCGGCTCGGGAGTGCCGGACTGCTCAGAGGTCATCAGATTAGGCTACTCCGCGATCCATGCCATCGATGGCATGGACAAACAGCCGCCGACATCCATGTCGATCAATGGTGCCTCTCAGCAGGGGCAAAGGCGAATGCGAGAACATGAGTTGTCTCTCCCTACGATCTTGAGGTCTCACTGTGCGCAACCGCTCGCTTATCGCTCTGTCCACCATCGCCGCCGCAATCCTGCTTCTGGCTGGATGCGCTGGCACCGAAGGCGTGACGGGAGACGAAGCCGATCCCAAGGCGACTGATCTCTGCTCATCAACGGTCGAGTCGGGTACAGCAGCCGAGGAGGTCACCATCGATGGTGACTTCGGCACTGCATCGACCGCCACTTTCGAACTCGGGCAGCAGGTTGACGAAGCCCAGCGCACCGTGCTCAGCGAGGGCGATGGCGCCACGATCGCCGACGGCGACTTCGTCAGCTATGCGTTGAGCGCCTTCGACGGTGACACCGGGGAGCGCATCGGCGATGCCGGCTACGTCGGTGGCGAGCTCCTTCCCGCCGCGTTGACGGCGGATGCTCCGCTGGGTCAGCTCATCGGTTGCGCGAGCGTTGGCTCGCGCCTCTCCATCGTGTTCCCCACGTCCGAGGACGCAGCCGCACAGTTCTACGTCCTCGATGTTCTCGACATCGTCTCTGCAGCATGGGGTGAGGAGCAGGCGCCGGTGGACGGCATGCCGATCGTCACGCTCGACGAGGATGGCGCTCCGACCGTCGAGATCCCCGATGCTGATGCCCCCGCCGAACTGCAGATCGCTGTACTCAAGGAGGGTGATGGTATTGCCGTTGAAGACGGCGACACCACTCTGCTCCAGTACCACGGCGTCGGCTGGGACAGCGGCGAGGTCTTCGACTCCTCCTGGGCCAATGGTGCGCCGATCTCGAGCGAAGGCAACGGCTACGTTCCTGGCTTCGTCCAGGCACTCGCAGGGCAGAAGGTCGGCTCGCAGGTGCTCGTCGTCATCCCCCCGGCACTGGGTTACGGCGAGGGCGAAGTCAACGACGCTGACCTGAAGGGTCAGACTCTCGTCTTCGTGATCGACATCCTCGCGACCATGCACCCGGTGGCCGGATAATAGGTTCGCCGCACGTCGAGCGACGGGGCCGGGGCATAGGCTGGCGACATGCGTCGCATCATTGTTCTCGGCTCCACCGGCTCCATCGGCACCCAGGCGCTTGACGTCATCCGTGCCAATCCTCGTCGCTTCGAGCTGGTGGGATTGGCCGCTGGCAGCAATGCAGAACTCCTGAGTCAGCAGGCCGAGCAGTTCCAGGTCGATGACACTGCGCTCGGGGCCGAGCAGGCAGAACAACTCGTTCGGGATGTGGAAGCAGATGTCGTTCTCAATGCGATCACCGGATCGATCGGGCTCGGCTCGACACTGGCAGCGCTGAAGGCAGGACGCACGCTCGCCCTCGCTAACAAGGAGTCACTGATCGTCGGCGGTGCTCTCGTCACCGCGGCAGCAGCCGAGGGGCAAATCGTTCCCGTTGACTCCGAACACTCGGCGCTCGCGCAGGCGCTGCGCTCCGGTACGCACGATGAGATCCGTCGACTCGTCGTCACGGCATCCGGTGGCCCATTCCGCGGACGCACCCGTGAGCAGATGGCGTCCGTTACACCTGCTGAGGCGCTCGCGCACCCGACGTGGGACATGGGCCGCGTCGTCACGACGAATTCGGCGACGCTCGTGAACAAAGGGCTCGAGGTCATCGAAGCGCACCTGCTGTTCGACGTCGACTATGACGACATCCAGGTCGTCGTCCACCCGCAGTCGATCGTGCACTCGATGGTTGAGTTCATCGACGGATCGACGATCGCGCAGGCTTCACCTCCCGACATGCGACTGCCGATCTCGCTCGCGCTGGACTGGCCGCATCGCATCGGCGGCGTCGGACGGCCGCTGGATTGGACTCAGGCGAGCAGCTGGGACTTCGAGCCGCTTGACGACGAGGCATTCCCTGCCGTTACGCTTGCGAAGAGTGTTGGTCGTGCCGGCCGCACGTTCCCCGCGGTGTTCAACGCGGCCAACGAGCAGGCCGTCGACGCGTTCCACGAAGGTCGGCTACCGTTCCTTGGCATCGTTGACACGATCGCACGAGTGGTCGATGCGCACGACTCACCGGACCAGCTGACTGTCGAGTCTCTTGCCGAGGCTGAGGCCTGGGCCAGGGCGACAGCAGATCAGCTGATCGCCGCGAGCTGACGCTCAGTCGGGGTATGGCACAGGCCAGTGCGGCTCTGGCACCGGCCAGCCGGCGTCGCGGAGCGCACGACGAGCAAGCTCACGGGCCGAGTACGGCGTGCGCATCCCGCGGATGTCGCGGTAATCCTGGTGCCCTGGACCCGCCCACAGGATCGCATCCCCCTCGCCGACCATGCCGACTGCGGCGATGATCGCTCTCTCGGGCGGTGAGAACTCGTGGATCTCCGCATCCGGTTGCGCCAGACGAGCGCCCTCGATCAGGGTTGCGCGGATCGATTCCGGATTCTCGAAACGAGGATGGTGATCGGTCACCACGAGGATGTCGCTGCCTTCGACCGCAGTGCGGCCCATGTCGTGGCGCTTCGTCGCGTCGCGGTCTCCATCGGCGCCGAACAGCATCACGGTGCGACCGGGGGTCACACGACGGATGGCGGCGAGTGTCTTCTCGAACGCGTCGGGAGAATGCCCGAAGTCGACGAACACTGCGGGGCCTGTGTCACCCGAGACGAGCTCGGTGCGTCCAGGCAAGTACGCGTTGATGCGGCCATCGCGCTCGAGCGCCGCGGTGATCCGCTCCCAGGCATAGCCGCCTTCCAGCAGCATCACGATCGCGAGGGCAGCGTTGGCTGCCATGTGGGGGCCGATGACCGGAACGACCGTGGTGAGTGTGCGACCTTCGGGACCGACCATCGTGAAGCGGGTACCGCGCTGGCGCTCCTCATCGATCGTGACGACCCAGTCGGCTCGCGCCGCACTGTCGGCGTCAGCGGCTATAGACGGCGTGCCGACCGTCACCACGGGGATCTCCGCGGCGACCACGACGTCGACGCCGGAGGCTGAGTCAAGGCAGATGACCGCGCGACGTGCGCGGTCTGGTCGGAACAGTGGCAGCTTCGCTTCGAAGTATTCCTGCATATCGACGTAGTCGTCGAGGTGATCGTGACTGAGGTTCGTGAAGCCGGCGACATCGAAGACGATGCCGTCCACGCGCTGACGTGAAAGCGCCTGTGCACTGACCTCTACGGCGACAGCTTCGACGTCGCGCTCGCGCATCAGCGCGAGCAGTGCATGCATCTCGGATGCCTCTGGCGTGGTGAGCCTGGAGACGATGACCTCGCCCGCGATGTGGCGCTCTGCTGTGGAGGACAAGCCGGTCACGACGTCAAGCTGGCCGAGGATGCCTTCGAGTAGATGCGAGACGCTGGTCTTGCCGTTCGTGCCGGTGGTGGCGAACAGCAATGGCAGGTCATCATCCGCGCCGGTGCCGTAGACCCAGGCGCTCAGCGCGCCCAGAATTCCGCGTGGGTCATCGACGATCACGATCGGAAGTCCGGCCGCTGCGGCGATATCAGCGCCGGCTTCATCGGTGATGACCGCTACGGCGCCCTTCTCTGCTGCGGCTACGGCGAACTCGGCGCCGTGTTTATTGACTCCCTGGATGGCGACGAACGCTTCGCCGGCCCGCAGATCAGCGGTGGCGAGAGTGATTCCGGTCAGGGTGATATCGGCGATCTCACCGCGGGTGGCGGTGGCAAAGCGCGAGGCGAGCTCCGTCAGTGCCCGCTGTGGCGGAGCGACGGGACGGAGCACGGGAGGAAGGCTGGGCTGAGTGGTCGACATAGCACCCTAATGATCTCATGAGCCGCTGTCAGGGACGTGCTCGCACACGCGGCGGGCGCGCCCCTGACAGGACTCCTGAGCGCTAGGTTCTTCAGCGCGACGCAGCGCGGCGGTACGCGAGTACCGCGACCACCAGTGCCGCAACGCCGGCGAGCAGCCCGCCAGCGCCGAGGATCGTACCGAGCGAGCCAGCGGCAGAATCTTCTGCCAGGACCGCGTCGTTCTCCTGGGCGCCGTTCTCCTGTGTATTGGCAGATTGTGTGTCGCCGTGGTCACCGTGGGTGGCATCCGCTGTGCTCTGATCATCCGCTGTCACGGTCACGACGGGTGCCGGGGCGTCGAGATCGTGCGGGTCGGCGCCGTCTTCGGCGATCTCCGTCCATTCCGCGACTCCGACCTCGCACTGCTGCTCCACCGGAAACGCGAGTGATTCAGGAGCGTTTTCTCCCACGCGGATAGCCATGCTCGCAGCGCCCCGTAGATCACCGGGGATGGGAGCGACAGCGGTGTAGGTGACCGCTGAGACGAGGCCGTTGTCTGCCCGCTCGACGGCGATGTCCCACGACGCATCCACCGTGGGGGAGACGGAACTCAGCCCCTCTGGCATCGTGATGCGCAGCGCCGTCGTGGGGGAGTTGTCGCAACCGTGCGTGAACGAGAAGGTGATCACGGCGGAGCCGTCGGGCTGAACAGTGTCGGGGCTGACGCCTACGTGTGCCTGCGCCGCAGCTGGCGCAATCAGGACAAGCCCCGCTGCGAGGGCAGCGATGGTGGCGCCGCGTCGGGTGAATCGGGATTTCGATGTTGAGGTCATGGGTGTTCTCCAGTGTGTGTGCGGGCGCGCCGATGGCGCGCGGAACCGCGAGAGGATGTGTCGACGTGTGCGGCCCTCAGCCGCAGGAGAACACCGGAGGGCCACGTCGGGAGACGTCGCTCGTGCGGATCGTGGCAATGAAGACGCGTGCTGTGTCCGGGACGGATGCGGGAACCGGCCAGTTGCTGTGCAGGGGGCGCGTTAGTCGTGTTCGGAGCACAGCGCGCATCCAGCGCGCGATGCCGCGCAGCATCCGCTCGCCACGCCACAGCAGGACGATCGTCAAGGCTGCAGCGAGGACGTGGGCGCCGAGCATCCCGGCATCCGGAGCTACCGTCGTCGTCAGCGGACCCAACGTCATGACGTGCTGATGCCCTGTGAGGCCAGTGGTCGTGAGGGTCGCGCCCAGCGCGACGAACAGCACGTGGAAGATGGTCTGCGAGAGCACCACCGTGACGCTCAGCTTGCTGGCGCTCAGGGTTCGTCCCACCAGCAGTGCTGCGACGGGAGTGAGGAAAATGCTCAGCGCGATCACCAGCAGAGGGTGCGGGAGTGCGCCGCCTCCGATCGTGTGGGAGACAGCGGCGATGACCGTGGCGACCGACGAGGCGGCGGCTCCACGCACGAGTCGCAGCTGCCGAGAATTCACAGCTTCAGCTTATGCGGCGGATTCCTAGTTCTAGCGCAGTAGCGTGGGCACGTGGAAATCCTGTTGTACGTCGCTGGCATCCTGTTCATGCTGGTGGGCCTAGGTCTGTCGATCGGGCTGCACGAGATCGGGCATCTCGTGCCCGCAAAACTCTTCGGCGTACGCGTGGGACAGTACATGATCGGCTTCGGTCCGCGGCTGTGGTCGAAGCGGATCGGTGAAACTGAATACGGGTTCAAAGTGCTGCCCGTCGGCGGCTTCATATCAATGTCGGGGATGTATCCGGCATCCGAGGGCAAGCAGGTGCGTGGCCTGTTCCGCACTCTCGTGCAGGATGCCCGATCCGTGAACGACGAGACGATTGCTGGCGGCGCAGAGGATCGAGTCTTCTACAAGCTGCCGGTATGGAAGCGCATCATCGTTATGCTCGGCGGCCCGCTGATGAACCTGATCCTTGCGATCATCATCTTCACGGTGCTGGCGTCGGGTATCGGCCTACAGCAGGGTACGACGACGATCGCATCCGTCACCGAGTGTGTGCTTCCCGCCGGTACGACGCAGACCGAGTGCGAGCCGTCGGATCCGGCATCGCCCGCCGCAGAGGCAGGGATTCTTCCCGGCGATGTGCTGGTGTCGATCGACGGGACGTCGGTATCGAATTTCGCGGAGGCGACCTCGATCGTGCAGGCAGCACCGGGCGAAACTCTCGAGATGGTCGTGTCACGTGATGGTGAAGATGTCGCACTGACGATCACGCCGATCGCGGCCGAGCGAGCGCTCACTGATGCGTCAGGACAACCGCTGCTCGATGCCGAGGGTGAGCAGGTCATCGCCGAGGTCGGTTACGTCGGTATGGGGGCCCAGATGGGGTTTGTGCCGCAACCGATCGGCACCGGTATCGAGATGGCAGGTGAGAACACCGCGCGGGTCGCGAATCTGATCGTGCAGTTGCCGGTGAAGCTTTGGGATGTCGGCGTATCGCTGGTGACGGGGACTGAGCGCGACCCGAATGGTCCACTCAGTGTCGTCGGCGTCGGCCGGCTCGCCGGTGAGGTCGCAGCAACGGATGCTCCGGTGCTGAACCGGTTTGTCGTGCTACTGAGCCTGCTGGGGTCGCTGAACATCGCCCTTTTCGTCTTCAACCTCATTCCACTGCTTCCGCTGGACGGTGGTCACATCGCGGTGGCGCTGTGGGATGGCATCCGACGAGCGTGGGCAAAGCTCTTCCGGCGTCCGCCGCCTGCACCGGTCGACGCGACGCGTCTCGTGCCGCTGACCGTGGTCGTCGCAGTGGTGCTGATCGCCATGGGCGCCCTGCTGATGGTCGCCGACGTCGTGAACCCGGTGAACCTCTTCCAATAGTAATTGGACGGCGCCGTGCCGTGACGGGATGCCGTGCCGCGGCGGGGATGCGCCGTGGCGAGGCGGGATTCCCGTGGTGAGGGGCCGAGGACGGGGCCTTGGCGGCATCGATCAGGAATCGAGAAGTGCGCCGGGATGGTGAGTCGTATCGTGGTCGTAGGCCCGGAAAACGGCCGCCGCACATCGATAAGGAGCACGACATGGCTGAGAAGACCGCTGGACTGTCCAAGGACGAGCGCGACGCCGTCAAGCAGCGTGCCGCAGAATTGCGTGCGCAGGAAAAGGCAGGAAAGTCCCGAGCCGCTGGGGAGAAGGCGGTCCGCGAGGCGATCGCCGCGATGCCGGATGATGATCGGGCTCTGGCCGAGGGAATCGATCGGATCGTCTCCCAGGTCGCCCCGCAACTCGTTCCGAAGACCTGGTACGGGTTCCCGTCGTACGCCGATGAGGATGGCAAGATCGTCGTGTTCTTCAAGGCTGCCTCGAAGTTCACCACTCGCTATGCAACTCTCGGGTTCGAGGAATCAGCAAAGCTCGATGACGGCGACCTCTGGGTTACGTCGTTCGCTGTCGTCGCATTGACGCCCGAGACCGAGAAAACTATCGCGGCGCATATCCGCAAGGCAGCTGGCTGACCCGACGAATGCTCGCGTCTCAGACGGGGCACTTGTTCTGCACAGGTTTGGCGTTTTGTGGAGTTATCCACGGTTCGTGAATAGCGTCTGATCTGGGTTTTATCTGGTGGAGGAATGTCTGTGGCCTGCGGTTGAATGGAGGTATGACATCGCTTGTGCAGGAGTTGGAGAGCATCGATCGGCAGTTGGCCGATGCGATGTCTGCTTCTGCGGCACGCGGTGGGGTGCGGTTCGTCGGCGATGGTGAGCTTTTGGGCATCGTTCAGGCGCTCGGGAGTATTCAACGTCGGGTGGATGGTGCGATCGTTGAAGCCACTGACCGTGTGGTTGAGCGGGATCAGTGCGAACGTGACGCGAGGTTGACGACACAACTCGGATGCCGGGACGCTGCCGAACTTCTCCGACGCACACTGCTGGTGGATGGGCATGCCGCCCGGCGGTACGTCTCGGCGGTGGCGGCGGTGCACCGGGATCTGGACATCACCTCGGGTGAGTTGCTGCCGGCGGCGTTCCCGGAGTTGTCGGCCGCGCTGGCCGATGGGGTGATGTCGTTGAGTGGGTTCCTGGCCTGCACATCACCGTTGCTGAAGGCCAGACGCCTCGGGGCGGCGGATCGGTTGGCTGCGGATGCCGTGCTCGCACGGTTCGCGCGTGGGCTGCCGTTGGATGGGGTGGATGCCGCCGATGATGTGGCGACTGACGGCGCCGATGATGAGCGGGCACCCGCTCCCACAACGGATGAGCTGGCGGGACTGACCGCGCACATCATCGATCGCCTGGATCCGGATGGTGCGGAGCCGAAAGACCGGGCAGGTAAGCGCCGCCGGTTCTTCACGATCGGGCGGCTCCGGGACGGGTCCGTGCCTGTGCGTGGTGAGCTCCTCCCGGAAGTCGCGGCGCAGTTGCAGAAACTCTTCGATAGTCTGATGAACCCCAAAGTCGATGACGAGGCCAGTGCGGGAGGCGCGGTGCGATTCCGTCCGTCCGACGACGACGACGACGGCGACGACGACGACGGTGACGGTGCTGACGACGGGGGTTCCGGCCGCGGGGGTTCCGACGACCGTGCCGACGACCGGGGTTCCGACGACGACGGGGGCGACCGGGGCGACGCCGGCGACGACAGTGTCGACGGCGACGGTGCTGACGACGGGGGTTCCACTGCTGACCGTGATCGCTTTGCCGCCAAGTACAGCACGGCACCCGGAACTGCGCCCGCGAGTGAGAGTGATGGTCTCTCTGGCCGTGCCGACGGTCTCCCTGCTCACAAAGCCGCGTCACCCGCGTCGGGGACGGCTGATCTTCGCACGCATGCGCAGAAACGGCACGACGCGTTCGCGAGCATCATCATGGTCGCAGCGGCATCCGATGGCATGCCCACCCTCGGTGGTGCCGCACCAACCCTCGTCGTCTCAGTCAACGCCGCCGACTACACCCACCGCACCGGCCGCGCGACGGTCGAGGGCGCCGGATACGACGTGCCCCTCGGCGCCGCCGACCACACCGCATGCGCAGGCGGCATCGAACGCGTGCTGTTCGATGAACACGGTGCGATCGTGGGGATCAGCACCACCGCGCGGATCTTCAACGCCCGCCAACGCCGGGCGATCGTGCTCCGAGACCGACAATGCCTCATCCCCGGGTGCGACATCCGTGCAGAATGGTGCGAAATCCACCACGTGACCGAACACGCCCTGGGTGGGCCGACTCACACCAGCAACGGGGTACCCCTGTGCTGGCACCACCACCGCACCCTCGACGAGAACATCTGGCTCATCCGCATGCGCAACGGCATGCCCGAAATCCGCGGCCCCCACTGGTGGGACCCCTACGCCCGCTGGCGATCACCACACCACAACTACACCGCCATCGACGAAGCCATCAACACCGAACGCGGCCACCAACGCGACACCGCATGGAACACGTGGTGAGCGAGGAGCTGTAGCGGCGCACCCGACACAGAATCCCGAAGTCGGTACGCTTGCCGGATGCGAGCGCACACCTTTGTTCTCACCAGTGCAATTGCCTTGAGTGTGCTCATCTGCTCGGAATCTGTGCATGCGCGTGCGGCGGGTCGGCGATTGGGGCGATTGGATATCGACCCACCGGACTCGGAGACGGTCGTCGTCCTCGGATACCGAAACCGCAGTCGTCGTGCCAACTATCTCAATCGCTACCGCGTCCGTGCAGGTCTGCGATCGTTCGATCCCGGCGTCGGCGAACAGGTGCTCGTTCTGTGCGGTGGCTGCGTGCGCGGCATGACACCGGAGGCGGAGCTCATGGCTACCTATGCACGGGAGCGAGGGTTCACGGGCGAAATCCGACGTGACGTGGAAAGCGCGACGACGTGGGAGAACATTCAGAACGCGATTCCTCACATCGAAGCGTCAGACTCGATCAAGATCGTCTCGAACTCTTTGCACGCCGAAAAGGGGCGCGCATACCTGTGGGAGCAGAGGCCTGACCTTGCTGAGCGCCTCAGACGCGCAGAGGACTATCGCTTCGGTGAAATCGTTCTGGTGAAGCCGTTTGCGATGATCATCGGACTTCGAGCGCTCGCACGCTTTGACTCCATGTCAAAGCAATCGCGCCAGCGATGAGTAATTCTCAGGCGAATGCTGAACTGATCAGCCGCTCGAGCGTGTGGATGCCGTCGCGGGACAGGATCGACTCCAGGTGTCCCTGCACGCTGGCGAAGCCAGGACCACGGAGCGCATAGACGTCGCCATTGGTCGTATCCGCTGAGATCTCGGCGGAACCGGCGGCGGTTGTGCCGGGGGAGACTCGTGCGGTGAACGTGTTGTAGAAGCCGATCGAAGCGTCTTCGCCGAACACCGGAACGACTTTCTGCAGGCCCTGGTGCGGCGTATCCAGCGGAGCCAGTTCGATGCCGAATCGGTCAGCGAGGATCTGGTGACTCAGGCACACAGCGAGCAGAGGGGCGCCCTGCTCCAGTCGGCGCGCCACAATCTCTCGCATCCGAGC
This sequence comes from Microbacterium sp. Y356, assembly GCF_059445355.1. Lineage (NCBI taxonomy): Bacteria > Bacillati > Actinomycetota > Actinomycetes > Micrococcales > Microbacteriaceae > Microbacterium > Microbacterium sp. Y356. The sequence goes on along the minus strand of NZ_JCAIUE010000001.1, from coordinate 279,795 downwards.
GATTCGAGTTATCGCGGTGTCACGCGGATCGCCGGGGCCGGGGCCAGCGACGAGCAGCTCTGTGGCATCCAGATCTGCGTCGGTGACCTTGTCCCACGGGATGATCTCCGCGTCGAGCCCCAGATGACGCAGCTGATGGGCGAGCATCGTCGTGAACCGATCCTCGGCATCAATGACGAGCGCGCTGCGGCCGGCGAAGGGGCCGGTCGTACCGTCTTCCTGCGGGTTCAGCCAGAACTCGGCGAGACGCGTATTCCGGGAGGCGAGCAACTCGGCGACTTCGGGGTCGTCAGCGAGCGAAGTCTTCGTCGCGGGCTCGTCACCGTCGACTTTCGTCTCGGCGACACTGTCATGGGCGATCGCGCCGATGGCCCCGAGCACGCCGGCGGCCTTGCCATGCGTCTCGCTGACTTCACCGTGCGGATCGGAGTGGCGAACAAGCGTCGCGCCGACGGGGACGCGCAATTGCCCGTTCTCGAGGTACACCGTGCGAATCAAGATTGGGGCATCCAGATCGTGGCCGCCCTCGCCATTCGGGCTGAACAGCGCAGCGACACCGGAGTAGTAGCCACGGGGCTTGCTCTCATGGCGACGAATCACCGCACACGCGTTCTGCATCGGAGAGCCGGTGACAGTGGGGGCGAACATCGTCTCGCGAAGAATGTCGCGCGGGTCGAGGCGGCTACGCCCGCGCAGCATGTACTCGGTGTGTGTGAGGCGTGACATCTGCTTGAGGTGCGGGCCGGTGATGCGTCCGCCGTCGGAGCAAACCGCGCTCATCATCTTGAGCTCCTCGTCGACCACCATGAAGAGCTCCTCGGTCTCCTTCGTGGAGGAGAGGAACTCGACCAGGGTCTCCTTGGTGGCGCCCCCGGCCGGGTGCCGGAAGGTGCCGGAGATCGGGTTCATCGTGACGATCCCGCCGCGGGCGACAACGTGCGCTTCGGGACTTGCACCGACGGCGATGTGACCGGGCGTGACCACGGCAAACGTCCAGTAGGCACCACGCTCGTGAGTGAGCAGCGCACGGAACCAGGTGAGGGCGGCCGTGCGCTCGTCGGTGTCGACGGAAGCCGTGTAGTCGCGGCGGATGACAAAGTTCGCCCCCTCGCCGCGGCCGATCTCATCGGCGATGACGGTCTTGACGATCTCGGCATAGTCCTCGTCAGCGATATCGAACCCGGGATCAGTGAGCGGCACTGTGTCGCTGGGCAGCGCTTCAAGCACGTCTGCGAGTGGAAGATACAGGTGCTCGTCGACGAGCAGACAGCGCAGTGGCGTGCCGTCGTCCTGCGCGTCGAAACCGCGTTCGCGCACCTGGCGGTAGGGCACCATCGCGAAGACTTCGCGCGGGTCGCCGTCGACAGTGAGCGGGATGTCGGCGAGCAGGTCGACATCGTCGATCTCACCGGTAAGCAACTCGACGCTCTGTGCACCATCGCGTGCGATCAGAACGAAGGATGCAGTGGCATCCTGTGCCAAAGTGGCGAGCAGGGCAGCGGTATCAGTCATCGAGGTCTCCTGTGCAGGGCTCCGGCTCGGGCCACCAAAAAGACCGCCCCGGAGGCGGTCTGAATTCGTGGGAACGCGAATACACCGCCTAGAAGGCGGGCCACCAGGTGAAGTTCGCGGGCATGCGCTGAAACTATCACAGTGCGACGCGTCGGCTGTGCCGCTTCCAGCCTCCGTTGATCAGGTCAGCGTAATCTGGAGATGTGCCAGCAGTGAATCTTGGGATGCCGCGCGTCCCCGAAGTCCTGAGTCCTCGTCGCAAGACCCGTCAGATTCGGGTCGGCAAGGTGTTGGTCGGCGGCAATGCCCCCGTCAGCGTCCAGTCGATGACGACGACGAAGACCACCGACATCAATGAGACGCTCCAGCAGATTGCTGAGCTCACCGCATCCGGTTGTGAGATCGTTCGCGTCGCCGTGCCCCATCAGGATGACGCAGATGCGTTGAAGATCATCGCGATGAAGAGCCAGATCCCGGTGATCGCTGACATCCATTTCCAGCCGCGCTACATCTACACCGCGATCGACGCCGGTTGTGGTGCCGTGCGGGTGAACCCGGGCAACATCCGCGAGTTCGACGGCAATGTCGGAAAGATCGCAGCCGCCGCGAAGGCTGCGAACGTGTCACTCCGAATCGGTGTAAATGCGGGATCTCTCGACAGGCGCATTCTAGAGAAGTACGGCAAGGCCACGGCAGAAGCACTCGTCGAGAGCGCTGTCTGGGAGGCTTCGCTGTTCGAGGAGCATGACTTCCATGACTTCAAGATCTCTGTGAAGCACAACGACCCGATCGTGATGGTGAAGGCCTATCGTCTGCTCTCGGAGCGTGGCGATTGGCCGTTGCATCTCGGTGTGACTGAGGCTGGTCCTGCGTTCCAGGGCACGATCAAGTCTGCGACGGCTTTCGGCATCCTGCTGTCGGAGGGCATCGGTGACACGATCCGCGTCTCACTGTCTGCACCGCCCGCAGAAGAGGTAAAGGTCGGCCACCAGATTCTGCAGTCGCTGAACCTGCGTGAGCGCAAGCTCGAAATTGTCTCCTGCCCCTCATGCGGACGCGCACAAGTTGACGTTTACACTCTGGCCGACGATGTCACTGAGGGGCTGAAGGACATGACAGTGCCGTTGCGCGTTGCCGTAATGGGCTGTGTCGTGAACGGACCAGGTGAGGCACGAGAAGCGGATCTTGGCGTCGCTTCCGGTAACGGCAAGGGCCAGATCTTCGTGAAGGGAGAGGTCATCAAGACCGTTCCCGAGGCGGACATCGTGAAGACTCTGATCGAAGAGGCGAACCGCCTCGCCGCGGAGATGGGCCCGGATGCCGCGCTGGGTACCGCTCAGGTGATCACGGCCTGAAACCGATCCCGCAGACGACGGGAACGATGAAGGAGACGAAGATGTCTGATACTCCCGGACCAGTGCAAGCACTGGTGGATGCGATCAATGCTGCCGACACGGATGCGTTCGTTGCGGCGTTCACACCGGATGGATATGTCGATGACTGGGGTCGCGTTCTGCGCGGCGCGGACGGTGTGCGCAGCTGGGCAGGCTCAGACGCGATCGGCGCGGGCGCACGGATGACGGTGCTTTCGTCGACGACCGAGGGCGACACGACGACCGTGCATTTTTCGTGGACGAGCAATGTGTTCAATGGAGAATCCGATGGGATCTTCGTCATCGATGACAACCGTCTCGCGAGCTTTACAATCCCGCCGGTGCACTGAGATGGAGCTATCTCCGACCATGGTGATGACGACCAATGCAGTACCTGCAACCTGACGCATGACGTTGCTCAACGCCATCAACACTGGTGCCGGTGAAAAGGTCGTGCTTCTCCTGCACGGAATGATGGGTTCGGCCGAGAGTTGGTGGCGGATCACGCCGGTGCTCGCCAATCGCGGGTATCGGGTGCTCGCGCTCGATCTTCCCGGACACGGGCTGTCGGACCGCAACCCAGAATCCTCAGTGGATTCCGCCGCCGATGCCGTGATCGACACGGTGCGGGCGCTGGCTCCGGATCGGCAGCTCGCAGCGATCGGGCATTCGTACGGCGGGACGGTCCTCGCCGCAGCCGCGGCGCGGATCCCGCTCGAACTCGCGGTGTACGTCGACACGGCGTGCTCGTTCCAAGGAGGGCAAGATCGGGCTGCGCTGATCGCCCAGTATGAAGCGGATCGGCAGCGCCGTCGAGATGTCGCCTGGCTGCGGGAGTCCCGGCCTTTTTACAGCGAGGCCGACGCGATCGTCGAGGCGAGAGCAGCCGACCGGTTCGACCCGGCGACGGCGGCATCGATCTCCTGCGGGGCAGATGTGGATTGGACGCCGCGCGCAGGTTCGATCGTCGTTCGCTCCGACCCGAGCAATTTCGTCAGCGCCGAAGACGAGGATCGCCTGCAATCTCGCGGCGTCGATGTGCGAAGGGTTCCCGGTGCTGCGCACACGATTTGGTACAGCCACTTCGAGGAGTTCGTTTCCTCGATTCCGGAGTTGTTCGGCGAGCGGTAGGGAGGCCGGCTCGGTCGTCCGAGACTAGGACCGTCGATGCCCATCGAGCGGTTTCGCGGGCGTTGCCGCCTCGAGGATGACACGGTCGATCCATTCATGCCGGGGCAGCGCAGCGATCTCGTCCGCGCGCATCCAATCGATCTCAATCAACTCCTCGACGTCGAGCTGGAGTTCTGCCACGCGCGGAAGCGAGCATTCGTAAGCCACCGTCATATACGAAACCCGGTCGCCGTTCGGATAGGTATTCACCAACTCCGGACCGCCGTACGCGCCGATGATCCGTTCGATGACCGGGCGGATGCCCAGCTCTTCAAATACTTCGCGTTTGAGGGCATCCGCAGGCTCCTCGCCGGGTTCCACTCCACCGCCGATCAGGCTCCACAGTTCGGAATCACGCTGACGCGCGATCAAGAATTGGTCACCGTCTCGGATCACGGCTGTCACGGCAGGCAATAGGAGCAGATCGTGTCCCACGCGCTCGCGAAGGGCTTTCACATACGGGGACAGCGGCATGAACCGAGCCTACGGGGCGGTCGGATTCGACTCGGCATCGCTCAGCCGTCCGCCGTGCCCGCCACTCATGCGGTTGCGAACTCCAGTTCACCGCGCGCGATGTCGGCACGCACCAAACACAGCGACACGGTCGCCCCCGGCTTCGCTCCGGCCGGCACGGGAGCGGATGCCGTCACCGCAGGCTCGGCGATCTGAACCTCCGCACGTTCGCCGCCATTGCGCAGTTCGATCACCGTGGCCTCGATCGTTGACCCCACTAGCGGAACCATGAGAGCCGCCTCTACATGGTTGATCGTGTCGGAATTCAGCCTCGAGGCACGTTGACCCGACTCCTGCATGAGGTTTGGCAACTCCGAGAGGGACTCGCGCGCCCATGCCGGCACCTCTGCGCCTCGAGAAGCCGCAAGACAGATCGCCAGCGACCACCGATCCACCAGCCGGCGGAGCGGTGCTGTGGCGTGCGCGTACGGCGCCGCGATCGCGGCCTGTTCGATATCTGCCGGCACCGAGCCGTCGAATGTCACATATCCCGCACCGCGAAACAGCGATGCGGCCGCTTCGAGCACAGGGAGAGTCATCGGATCCGCGCGGTCGAGCGTGCGCAAATATGCTCCGTACTTTCCGGTCTTCCACGGGCGGCCGAGTGCTTCGGTTTGCCGTCGGAACGCGTTGAATGCCGTTTCGTCCGGCTGAGGCATCGTGCGCAGTACACCGACCTTTGCTTCGACCATGAGTGATGCTGCGGCCATCCCGGTCATCAGAGACAACTGCGCGTTCCAATCCTCGATGGGCAGCGGATGCCGGCGCTCGATGCTGTACGTGCCGTCCTCATGCTGCACGACCTCCTCGCCTGGCAGGTTCAGACTCGCTCCGCCGCGCTGAGCCTCAAGTTCTTGGCGCAATCCGCCGATTACCGGCAGCAGAGACAGCGGCGATTCTTCGCCACTATCGATCGACCTCTGCGCCGTGACGTATTCCAGTTGCGCGCGTGAGCGAATCAACGCACGTTCGAGCCGGAATTCCGACACGACTCCGGCGTCATCCAGGTCGAAGGTCCAGACCAGGGCCGGACGGTCCTGGTCTGCCAGTAGAGACGCGTGATCTTCGCTCAGAATGCGGGGATGCAACGGGATGGACCCGTCTGCCGCATACAGAGTCTGACCGCGTTGACGCGCTGCTGCATCCAAAGCGCCGCCGGGTCTGACGAACCCAGGAACGTCCGCGATTGCGTAGCGGACTTCGAAACCTGAGCCGCTCTTGGCGAGATACAAAGCCTGATCCAAATCGCGGGACCCTTCAGGGTCAAGCGTGATGAACGGGATGTCTCGCAGATCGAGATCAGAAGCAGGCGCGACTGCGGCTTCGGCTTCGGCTATTGCTTCCGCAGAGAAATCCACGGGTACTTCCAGCTTCTCCCGCAGCTTTGTGAGCGCTGAAGCAAGCTCACTCTGCGCTGCGGATGGTGCGATATGTGATCGACGCTGAGGCATGACTTCACCCTAAGCCGCCCATCCGCACGCGGTCGGTATTAGCGTGGACTCATGACCATTGCAGAGAAGGCTCAGACCCTCGTCGGACTCCACGAAGCACCGGAGATTCTCCGTCTAGTAAATGTCTGGGATGCTGTCTCGGCGAAGGCGATTGCAGCCCTCCCCGAGACCAAGGCCCTCGCCACCGCGGGCCATTCGATTGCCGCCACTTTCGGCTACGCTGACGGCACGATCCCGCGTGATCTCATGCTTGATATGGTCTCGCGCATTGCCGCAGCGACAGACCTGCCGGTGAGCGCTGACCTCGATGATGGCTACGACGACGCGGGGGAGACCACGCGCCTCGCGATCGCCGCTGGCGCAGTCGGCGCGAACATCGAAGACCGCCTGAAGCCCCTTGCCGAGTCGGTCGCGAACGTCGAGGCAATCGTGAAGGCGGGCGAGGCAGAAGGGGTCAACTTCGTACTGAACGCCCGCACAGACGCCTTCGTGCGCGCCGGTGATCGGCCGCTCGAAGCGAGCATCGCGGATGCCATCGAGCGCGGCCGAGCGTATCTCGCGGCCGGAGCGACGACCATCTTCGTGCCAGGCATCCTGAATGCTGATGTCACTCGCCAGCTCGTCGAGGGCATCGGCGAACGCAAGATCAGCGTCATCGGGCTTCCAGGTGCGCTGACCGCCGCCGAATATGAGGCGCTCGGAGTCGCTCGAATCTCTTACGGCCCAACAACGCAGCGAGTTGCACTCACAGCGTTGCAGGATCTCGCTACGAGCCTGTACGCCGACGGCGTCATCCCGGAGGGAACGCGCGCGCTGAACTGAATCGTCCGAGAACGAGTGACCTCGGGTCACTAGACTTGACCCGTGGTCACTCGTCTCTCGAAATTCTTCCTCCGTACGCTCCGTGAAGACCCCGCCGAGGCGGAGGTTACGGGTCACAAGTTGCTGATCCGCGCTGGATATATTCGGCGGGCAGCGCCCGGAGTCTTCACCTGGCTCCCGCTCGGGTTGAAGGTCAAGGCGCGCATCGAAGCGATCATCCGCGCCGAGATGGCGATTGCTGGTGCGCAGGAAGTTCATTTCCCGGCGCTCCTTCCGCGTGAGCCCTATGAGCAGTCTGGCCGCTGGGAGTCCTACGGAGAGGGCATCTTCCGCCTCCAGGACCGTAAGGGCGCGGACTACCTGCTCGCGCCGACGCACGAAGAGATGTTCACCCTGCTGGTGAAGGACCTGTACTCCTCCTACAAGGACCTCCCGCTGACGATCTATCAGATCCAGGACAAGTACCGTGATGAGGCTCGTCCGCGGGCAGGCCTGCTGCGTGGTCGCGAGTTCACCATGAAGGACGCATATTCCTTCGACGCCTCGGATGCGGGGCTCGAAGTCAGCTACCAGAGCCAGCGCGATGCCTACGAGCGCATCTTCCAGAGCCTCGGGCTTGAGTACGTGATCGTGAACGCCGACAACGGGCTGATGGGCGGCGCTCGCAGCGAGGAATTTCTGCACCCGACTCCCGTCGGTGAAGACACCTTCGTACGCAGCAACGGAGGCTATGCCGCGAACGTCGAAGCGTTCACCACCGCCGTTCCGGATGCAGTCCCCTTTGACGCGGATGCTGCCCCAGTCGTGTTCGATTCGCCGAACACGCCCACGATCGAGACGCTCGTCGCACACTCGAACGCCGTGCTTGGTGGTGACTACACGGCTGCCGACACCCTGAAGAATGTCGTGCTCGCACTCACACACGTCGACGGTTCACGCGAAATAGTCGTCGTCGGCATCCCCGGCGACCGCGAAGTCGACGAGAAGCGCGCCGAGGTTGCGTTCGCGCCCGCCGTAGTAGAGACGGCCACTGCAGACGACTTCGAAAAGAATCCGTTGCTGGTCAAGGGCTACATCGGTCCCTGGTCGCCCACGGGCGCCGTGCTCGGCGAGGAATCCGCCACCGGCATCCGATATCTAACGGACCCCCGCGTCAGCGAGGGGACGAGCTGGATCACCGGCGCGAACATCGACCAGAAGCACGCGCATTCCGTCATCGCAGGCCGTGACTTCTTCGCAGACGGAATGGTCGAGATCGCCAACGTGCGTGCCGGGGACCCGGCCCCGGACGGCTCTGGCCCTGTCGAGCTCGCCCGTGGCATGGAGATCGGTCACGTGTTCCAGCTCGGCCGCTTCTTTGCTGAGACCCTCGGACTCAAGGTTCTCAACGAGAACGGCAAGCTCGTCACAGTCACGATGGGTTCCTACGGCATCGGCGTCACCCGCATCCTTGCGATCATCGCCGAGCTCAACAATGACGACAAGGGCCTCATCTGGCCGGCATCCGTCGCGCCCTTCGACGTGCACGTTGTCGCTGCCGGCCGCGATCAGATCGCGTACGAGGTTGCCGAGCAGGCATCCGCGCAGCTCGAGGCCGCAGGTCTTGACGTGCTCTACGACGATCGTCCGAAGGTGTCGCCCGGCGTGAAGTTCGGCGATGCCGAGCTTGTCGGCGTCCCCCGCGTACTCGTCATCGGCCGCGGTGCAGCCGAAGGGCAGGTCGAGCTCTGGGACCGCCGCACGGGGGAACGCGACGCGCTCTCACTGGACGACGCCATCGAACGACTCAGCCGCTGATATGACCGCCCCGCAGCCCGACGAGCTCACCGCCGCAGTCGACAAGATCATGGCCGAGTCCGCGATCACCACCAACCGCGCGCTAATCCGCCGAATGCTGAGTACCAGCATCCTGCTCGGCCAAGAAAACACCGACCGACTCGATCTGAAGATCGCATCGGCGGCGCTCGTCGAGATGCGTGATGCGTTCCGGTTGTTCCGCCCTTATGCAGATGTGCCGAAGGTGACCGTCTTCGGCTCTGCCCGCACCAGGCAGGACGACCCGCTCTACGTGCAGGCGCGGTCGGTCGCATCGGTACTCGCCGAACGCGGCTGGATGGTTGTCACTGGCGCGGGCCCTGGCATCATGCAAGCAGCAGCCGAAGGCGCGGGGGAGCAGATGGCGCTCGGCGTCTCGATCAAGCTGCCATTCGAAGAGAAGCCGAATGCCGTGATTGCGGACGACACGCACTCGGTGGAGATGAAGTACTTCTTCACCCGCAAACTCATGCTCGTCAAGGAGTCCACCGGCTTCATCTGCCTCCCTGGCGGCTTCGGCACAATGGACGAGATGTTCGAGCTGCTGACTCTCCAGCAGACCGGCAAGGCCGAGCCCATGCCGATCGTGCTGCTGGATGAGCCCGGAGGCACGTTCTGGAAGGGCCTGGAGCGCTTCATCTCGGAGAGTCTGATTCCGGCAGGAGTCATCTCCGCCGATGATTTCGACCGTGTGCTCGTCACCGACTCCGCAGAAGCCGCGGTCGCCGAGATCACCGAATTTTGGCGCAACTACGACTCACTGCGATGGATAGACGACGTGCTCGTACTGCGTCTGAAGCACACACCAACCAGCGCTGAGGTCGAGAGCCTCAACGCCGAGTTCGCACCGCTGTTGGCTGAGGGGCGCATCGAATCCACCGACGCGCTTCCCATCGAGATCGTGGACAAGGACCGTGTCGATCTGCCGCGGCTGCGGCTGCGTCTGCGTCAGCGAGAGGTCGGCGGCCTCTACCGGCTCATCGACGCGATCAACGCGCTCGGTTCCGCGCGCTGAAACGAACAGCACAAGACCGGCGCCGCAGTCGCGACGCCGGTCTTGTGCTGTTCATCAGATCAGCTGCGTGCGCGGCGCCGGGATCGGAACGCCATTAGCCCACCTCCAGCGAGAAGTGCACTCGCCAACGCCAGCAGCGACAGCCAGACGGATTGCTGCAGCCCGGTGGCGGGCAGCGAGCCTTCCGCTTCGCCGTCCGAGCCTGTGCCCGGATCCGAGCCTGGCCCAGTTCCGGGCTGTTCCTGGACGGGCTGCTCGTTGCTTGGCTGTTCCTCGCTTGGCTGTTCCTCGCCTGGCTGCTCGTTGCCTGGCTGTTCCTCGCCTGGCTGCGCGTCGCTTGGCTGTTCCTCGCTTGGCTGTTCCTCGCCTGGCTGCTCGTTGCCTGGTTGCTCTTCGCCTGGCTGCTCGTTGCCTGGTTGCTCTTCGCCTGGCTGCTCGTTGCCTGGCTGTTCCTCGCCTGGCTGCTCCTCGCTTGGCTGTTCCTCGCCTGGCTGCTCGTTGCCTGGCTGTTCCTCGCCTGGCTCTTCCTCAACGGGCGGTTCCGGTTCGACTGGTGCTGCGGCGATCTCGAAGGAAAACGAGACCGAACCGCTCATGCGCGCGCCGAGCGCCTGGGCGACTCGGGCGTCGTGCGTTCCGGCGGTCAGGTCCGAGAGAGTGAACGTCCACGTGCCATCCGCGCCCACTGTTGTAACAGGCGAAGATGGTGGTTCAGCCGCAGCGGATACGGTGCGGGCAATCGCGGTCGATGTCGAGACGTGGACGTCGGCGCCAGGGAACCCTGTTCCACTGAGCTCCAAAGAATCGGTGCCGGCCGGCAGGATGCCGGTGGGGAGTGAAGCGATCCCCAACCCGCTCAGGTCAGCGCGCTGCGTCAGCCACTCATCTGGCGTTGTCGCCCGATCGATGATGCGGGTCTCGCCGATGCATCCGTGCCAGCCGTTGCGCGCGGCGTCATCGACCCAATCAGAGCCGAGGATCCAAGGCATCCCTTCATTCCAGGTCATCCCGACTGTGTCTACGGCGTTGCGCAGTACGGGTGCGCCGTCGACGTACATGGTCGTGGACTTTAACTCAGGGTCATTCACGATCGCGACGTGCGACCAGCTGTCGGTCATGATCTCGCCCGACCAGTTGACACGGTCGCCCTTTGCCGCATTCTCGGAGAGGCTGGAGTACTGAAACTCGCGCAGATTCGAGATGCCGAGCGCCGTCGGCGAGGCGGTGTAGTCCCAGGGGCTCTGTGGCATGTCGGTCTGGGACCGATTGCCGGTGCGCACGAGCGCCTTGGACCATCCATTCTGTGAGGCGTCCCAGTCGACGTCCATTTTCACGAAGGTCTCGAGGGTGTATCCGTCGCTGAGGTCGGCGTCGTTGATCGCGGCATCCGCTGCGGTGGTCAGGTAGTTGTACCGCGCACCGGAGGAATTTGCGAAGCAGACTGCTGCGCCATCGGATGAGAACCCGTGCACGTCTGTGCTTTCTATGGTCACGTCCGACCATTCGGCGCCGACGGCGTTGGTCTCGGATGGGTCAACCCGCCGCAGGTCGTTGTCGCCCGCAATGTCGGGAACGACTGTGTCAGCGTCGACGATGCCGTCGAGTCCGTTGAAGCGCCAGTGCGCGACCGTGCCGGGAACCTCGGAAAAGTCGAGCTCGTTGCCAGGATGCGCCGTGTTGATGGGGTCCGGGCCTTCGAAACCGTCCAGAAGAATATCGCGGGCACGCTGCGTCAATGAGGGCTCATCGGGCGTGATTCCTACACCGAAATCGGGGCTGAATCCGGCGAACCGCTCCGCGAAGTCGATGTCGATGCTGTACTGCTGCTGCGCACCTTCGAGAAACGGCTGGTCGTAACTGGTCAGCGTCTCCCGCGGCTTGGCGACGACCCACGGCGAAGCCGTCTGCGCGTTGATCTGGCCGTTGGTCAGATCGAATTCGAGCAAGCCGAGGTATCCGTTGCCGCCTTCGAACGCCATCTGGTAGTCGATGAGCACCTCATGGACCTCGTTGCCGAAGTTGTTGACCTTGGCCAGTCGAGTGGCGCCGTGGAAGTGCCCATTGAAGGTGAGGAAGATCTGGTCGTTGTCAGCGATGAGCTTGTCCCACAGCATCAGGCCGTACTCCGTCTCGCGGGGACTCTCGCCATCGGCGTCGATGTTGAGCACCTCGTGGCTGGTGAGGATCACCGGCAGAGTCGGATGCTCCGCCATCACCGAGTCCGCCCATGCCAGCGTTGTGTCAGAGACGCGCCAAGGGAGGGTGAGGACCATGAACTGCTGTCCTTCCGCCTCGAAGATGTGGTAGCGACTCAACCCAGTGGGGTCGCTACCCCGGTATGAAGGATCGGACGCGGCGCGGTCGGTTCCGAACCATTTCAGAAACGGCTCAGCGGACAGGTCGTAGTCGGTATCGACGAGAGAAGAGCTGCTGTTGAGCACGTCATGATTGCCGGTGAGGATCGAGTAGGGCTGTCCGGCATCGTCAAGGTTCTGCATCGCGCGGTCCGCGGCCTGCCATTCTGCGTCCACAGTCGCGCGGTCGACGACGTCGCCGACGTGGGCTGTGAATGGGATGTGGAGCGTATCTGCGTTGTCTGCGATCCACTGTGTCTGCGTGCTGAACGGATCCGTGCCGTATCGAGGCTGGAACTGATCCGCTGAGTACCGCGAATAGAACTGCGTATCGGGTAGGACGGCGAATGTGAAACGTGACGCCAGGTCGGCGCCATCTTCGACCGACGACTGTGCCGAGGCAGGTAGGGCTGAGGTGACGAGCAGGCTTGTGGCGAGGCCGACTGTAAGAGCGCCGGCTGTACATCGAGCCAGTAGCCGGGCGCGACGCGTGGAACGAGAATGGGGGGATCGCAAAAGGTAATCCTTCGGATGGGGGGATGAGAAAAGACGGCGATCGGTCTCTACAGGTCCGTGATCGCCTAGGTGACCCGGCCACCATCGCGTGCTGAGGTTGCCGACTGGTGGCCATCGAGTCGACATTGGGTGCACATCGGCGGCCAACGAGATGTGCGTGTCCTGCCGCACACGGACGCCAGCGCTGAAGAGCGGGTATCGTAGTACGGTGCCGCGCGTGCAGGATGCTGCGGCGAGAGCTGAATATGGAGGCCGTTATGGACATCGAACTGGGGCTGCTGCGCGGTATCGAAAAGGAAAAGGCAATTCCTTTCAACGAACTAGTCGCGATCATTGAGCAGGCCGTTCTCACGGCTTACGGAAAGCACGTGTCTGAAGACGGTGCCATCCCCGCTGGCGTTCGCGTCGAGCTCGACCGCAAGTCGGGACACGTTTCCATTCTTCAGCCGGTCACCGACGAAGAGGGCGCCATCATCGGCGAAGAAGATGCCACACCGGACGACTTCGGCCGCATCGCTGCCTTCGCAGCCAAGCAGGTCATCAGTCAGCGACTCCGCGACATCGCCGATGACGTTGTGCTCGGTGATTTCAAGGACAAGGAAGGCGACATCGTCGCCGGCGTGATCCAGCAGGGCCCGAACCCGCGCATGATCCACGTCGATCTCGGCAGCGTCGAGGCAATTCTTCCTCCTGAGGAGCAGGTGCCTGGCGAAGACTACGCACACGGCTCCCGCCTGCGTGTATACGTCACCGCTGTTTCCAAGGGGCTCAAGGGCCCGCAGATCACCGTGTCCCGCACTCACCCTGGCCTCGTGCGAAAGCTCTTTGCTTTAGAGGTGCCCGAGATCGCGGCCGGTTTGGTCGAGATTGTCGCACTCGCCCGTGAAGCAGGTCACCGCACGAAGATCGCGGTGAAGGCCAACGATCCGTCGATCAATGCCAAGGGCGCCTGCATCGGTGAGCTCGGTCGTCGCGTGCGCGCCGTCACCGAGGAACTCGCAGGGGAGAAGATCGACATCGTCGATTACGACGAGGATCTTTCGACATTCGTGGCTCATGCGCTTTCGCCCGCGAAGGTCACGAGCGCCTTCGTACTGGATGCGAACACCAAGGCAGTGCGTGCGCTGGTGCCGGACTACCAGTTGTCGCTCGCGATCGGTAAGGAAGGTCAGAACGCCCGACTTGCAGCCAAACTGACCGGTGCGAAGATCGACATTCAGCCCGACAGCATCCTCGACTGACCGGAAGGTCGCGGAGTTGTCACCCGGCGGCACGGTGTAAGATGGATCCAGTACGAACATGCGTTGGTTGTCGCGTGCGTGCTTCCCGCTCCGCTCTACTCAGAGTGGTGGCTCAGGGCGACGTTCTCATCATTGATGAGAGTGCCGTGCTGCCAGGGAGGGGCGCGTGGCTGCATCCGACGCAGGAATGCATGACAGCTGCACTGCGGCGTCGTGCTTTCGCACGAGCACTCCGTGTGTCCACATCTCTGGATACGCAGACCATCGAGAAACGGCTAAATGGCTATGGAATCAAAGTGAACGGCTCGAAATGAGACCCGTCCGCAACTAGTGGTCTGCCCTGTCTGGGTAGACCAACCCAGACAGGAGAATTGTGGCTGCCAAACCACGCGTACACGAGATTGCCGCCGAACTCGGCGTCGACAGCAAGTTCGCACTTGCAAAGCTGAAGGAAATCGGCGAATTCGTCAAGAGCCCTTCATCAACCATCGAGCCTCCAGTGGCTCGCAAGCTTCGCGCGGCCATCGAGGCCGACAGCGCTGCCAAGCCCAAGGCTGAAGTCAAGCCGTCGGCTGACAAGCCCGCAGCTGACAAGTCGGCGGCGGACAAGCCCGCAACGGCCAAGCCTGCAGGGGCCAAGCCTGGCCCCAAAGCGCCGACTCCCGGACCCAAGCCGGGTCCGAAGCCGGCTCCGGAGCCTGCACCGGCGGCACCTGCCCCCGAGGCAGCCCCCGCTGCTCCCGCAGCTACTCCCACCGAGCCTTCTGCAGAGAAGCCCGCTGAGTCTGCTGCACCGTCTGCCGAAAAGGGCGCTCCGACGCCCGGCGCACCGCGCCCCGGCAACAACCCCTTCTCCTCCTCGCAGGGCATGGGCCAGCGCCCAGCGGGTCCGCGTCCGGGTAACAACCCGTTCGCATCCGCTCAGGGCATGGGCCAGCGTCCGACGCCCGGTAACATTCCTCGCCCGCAGGCGCCGCGACCCGGCGCACCTCGTCCTGGCGCTCCGCGACCGGGCGCACCTCGTCCCGGCGCTCCGCGCGGCGGTCAGGGTGGTCGCCCCGGTGGTGCACCGTTCCAGCAGCGTCCAGGCGGCCCCGGCCGTCCCGGCGGTGCCGGTCCCGGTGCCGGTGGTGCACCCGGTGCACGCCCAGGTGGCGGCTTCGCAGGTCGCCCCGGTGGCGGCGGTGGCCGCGGTCGTGGACCTGGCGGTGGCACCGCAGGTGCCTTCGGTAAGGGTGGCGGCAAGTCCAAGCAGCGCAAGTCGCGTAGGGCGAAGCGGCAGGAATTTGAAATGCGGTCGGCTCCGATCGTTGGTGGCGTCAATGTCACCCGCGGTAACGGAGAGATCATCCGGATGCGTCGCGGCGCGTCGATCGCCGACTTCGCGGACAAGATCGAGACGCTGACCGGCTACACAGTGCAGCCGGGCACCCTGGTCACGATTCTCTTCAACCTCGGTGAGATGGCCACGGCCACCGAGTCGCTGGATGAAGCGACCTTCGAGGTTCTCGGTGTCGAGCTGGGTTACAAAATCCAGATGGTTTCGCCAGAGGATGAGGACAAGGAGCTCCTCGAGGGCTTCGGTCTTGACCTCGATCGCGAACTGGGCGAGGAAAGCGACGACGATCTTGAGATTCGTCCGCCGGTCGTCACCGTCATGGGTCACGTCGACCACGGTAAGACGCGCCTCCTCGACGCGATCCGCAAGACCAACGTCATCGACGGTGAAGCCGGAGGCATCACCCAGCACATCGGTGCCTACCAGGTCTGGACCGAGCACGAGGGCAACGAGCGCGCCATCACCTTCATCGACACACCGGGTCACGAGGCGTTCACCGCCATGCGTGCCCGTGGTGCACAGGTCACCGACCTTGCGATCCTGGTCGTCGCAGCCGATGACGGCATCATGCCGCAGACGGTTGAGGCGTTGAACCACGCGCAGGCGGCCGGCGTTCCGATCGTCGTCGCAGTGAACAAGGTCGACAAGCCCGATGCCAACCCGGCCAAGGTTCGTCAGCAGCTCACCGAATACGGTCTCGTCGCAGAAGAGTATGGCGGAGACGTCATGTTCATCGATGTCTCGGCACGTGCGAACACCGGCATCCAGGAGCTTTTGGATGCTGTGCTGCTCGTAGCGGACGCGGGTCTCGACTTGACCGCCAACCCGAACAAGGCTGCCCGTGGTGTCGCCATCGAGGCGAAGCTCGACAAGGGCCGCGGTTCGATCGCGACGGTGCTCATTCAGTCCGGAACGCTGCGCATCGGCGACTCGATCGTGGCCGGCACGGCTTACGGCCGCGTCCGCGCCATGCTCGATGAGAACGGCGATGCTGTCGAAGAGGCATACCCGTCTCGTCCGGTGCAGGTGCAGGGTCTGAACTCTGTGCCGCGCGCCGGCGACGTCTTCATCGTCACCGAGGAAGACCGCATGGCCCGCCAGATCGCTGAGAAGCGTGAAGCCGTACAGCGCAATGCTCTGCTGGCCAAGGCCCGCAAGCGCATCTCGCTCGAAGACTTCACCCGTGCTCTCGAAGAGGGCAAGGTCGAGACGCTCAACCTCATCATCAAGGGTGACGTCTCCGGTGCCGTTGAGGCACTGGAAGAGTCGCTGCTCAAGATCGAGGTCGACGACTCCGTGCAGCTGCGCATCATTCACCGCGGCGTCGGTGCGATCACCGAGTCGGATGTGAACCTGGCCACGATCGACAACGCGATCATCGTCGGATTCAACGTCCGCCCTGACGCCAAGGCCCGTGAGGCTTCGGCACGTGAGGGTGTGGATGTCCGGTTCTACTCGGTCATCTACGCGGCGATCGACGAGATCGAGGGCTCCCTCAAGGGCATGCTCAAGCCGGAGTTCGAAGAGGTCAAGTCTGGTGTGGCCGAGATCCGCGAGGTGTTCCGCTCCTCGAAGATCGGCAACATCGCGGGTGTCATCGTCCGCTCGGGCACGATCACGCGAAACGCCAAGGCTCGTGTTATCCGCGATGGTGTCGTCGTCGCAGATGGCCTGGCCATCGAGTCGCTGCGCCGCTTCAAGGATGACGTCACCGAGGTCCGCACGGACTTCGAGGCCGGCATCGGACTCGGCAAGTTCAACGACATCCAGGTCGGCGACGAGATCGAGACCACAGAGTTGATCGAGAAGCCTCGCGGCTGATCTGATCGATCTATGAGGGGCGCCCGCGGGCGCCCCTCATTCGTCACAGAGGAGAAGGAAATGGCTGGAGAACGACAGGCTCGTCTGGCAGACCGCATTCGTGTCATCCTTGCGGAGCGACTCGACAAAGGTCTGCGGGATCCGCGACTCGGCTTCGTCACGATCACGGACGTCCGCGTCACGGGTGATCTGCAGAACGCGTCGGTGTTCTATACGGTGCTCGGTACCGAGGAGGAGCGCATCTCCAGTGGCGCTGCGCTCGCTTCTGCGACCGGGCTGCTGCGCAGTGAGGTCGGGCGACACCTGAACACTCGCCTGGTGCCTACGCTCGAGTTCATCCTGGATGCTCTCCCGGACAACGCGAGCAACATCACGGCGTTGCTGCATCAAGCGCAACAGCGCGATGCCGAAGTGGCCAAGCTCGCCGTCGGTGCAGAACACGCGGGTGAAGCTGATCCCTACGCGCACGCTGATGACGAAGATGACGACACAAAGTAGTCGAATTCTCGCTGTCTGATAATCTAATTCCCATTGTCGGCAAGGCTGGCACTGATGTGATCACGGGTGCTCAGAGGGGAGCTGGCTTGTGTCGACTGCGGGGCAGGACACGATACGCCTGCGACCAACCGCCGTCGATGAACGCGAGCTTGTCGCCGAACTCACAGCCAGCCTGCTCGAGCGCGGAATCGCCACCGCACCGCATGTCGTGGCGAAGCTCGGCCGGCGGCTGAACGGCGACGTACAGACGGTGTGCGAGGTCGCGGCGGCGCTGACGTCCGCGCAGCGCAGTGGACACCGGATGCTTCCGCGACCACTCCCACTCGTTCCGTCGATCTCGTTGCGGTTCGATTCGGTTCTGCTGACCCCGGAAGAGTTCTTCGTACTTCTGCTCGCAGCGCTGTGCACTGACGACCACCTCGACCTGTTGCTTGCCGCATCCGAGCGAAGCGCAGAAGACGTCATGACGGGTGAACTCGGTGCACATCTGAGCGTTGCGCGCGGACGCTTCGCATTCCTCGATACGCGGATGCCGGTGTGGCTACGTCATACGGCCACGGCCTCAGACAGCGGTAGGGCGCACGGCCGACTGGCGACGGCGCGACTCGCACGAGGGGAGCAGATCCCTGCACAGTGGCACAGAGCGCGCGGTGCGGTTGAGCGCACACCCCAGCTTGTCCCTGATCTGATCGCGTGCGCGCGGGACCTCTCCGAGAGTGGGCATCCGGACTGGGCATTCGTCGTCGCTACGGAAGCAGCCGACCACGCCACCGATGAGCATCGTGATGAGGCGAGGCTGGTCGCCGGCGCCGCGGCGGTCGGAGCGGGGTGCATCGAGGATGCCGCCGACTGGCTGGGCAGTCTGTTCCCTAGCGGCGCGCCAGCGCATCGAGTGCACGCCCTGGCGAGCCTGCTGATCGCCGAAACGGGTCTTCACGGCGTTGTTCCGGTTCTTGACCCGACTGAGCACCGCCCGCGTGTGTCAGACATTGCGCACTGGCGCGCCTGGGCGCGCACGGCCGGCATTGCGGCCGTGCTGTGCGCGGAGCGAGGCACCATCTCTGCGATGCGGTCGTGGCTCAGCCAGCTTCGTGAAGCAGATCTGCGAGCGGGCGCGAACGGTACGATCCGAGACGCGGCCGTCACGCTGTGTTGGACGCTCACCGGAGAATCGGAGAACCCGGGCTCGCCGTCGGATGGCCCATTCTCAGGCGGAATGATCAGTGCTCTACGTGCAGCACTGGACGGCGATATCGACCGAGGGCTACAACTGCTCGGCAGGGCACAGACGGGTCTGGTCCGCGAGGTCGATCCGTTGATTACCGGTTTCGAGCACAGCCCCGTCATCGACGCATACCTTGCCGTGACGGAGGTGCTGCTGCACTTCTGGCGTGGCGATGTGGCGACTGCTAGAGATCGGCTGTTCGCCGCTTCAGTGGACCTGCCCGTCGGGCTTCCATTCGCTGGACTCGGTGCGACACTTGCGCAGCGTCTTGATATCGCCGTGCTCGGCACGGCGGGGCCGATCGCTCAGTCGCTTGTGCAGACGTTGCCGGGAGGAAATCGTATCGATCGACTCATCGATACTGGACTCGAGGCGTATCTCGCAGGCAACACGGAGAGCGCTGCGATGGCGACGACTCTGTGGCATGACCGTGGCGCACCGCAGCATCCCATCGCGGTTCCTGGCCTTGACGAGATCGGTCCTGTGATGATTGCGCGTGCGTATGCGGAACCGTGTGAGTTGGGCGAAGCCAGGGTATTGCGCCGACGCATCCGTTTGTTACCAGAGGCAAGCTGGCGGCGCGAGTGCGCTGACATCGCCGACGCCGCGCGGCAGCTACAATCGCCATTTGCTCGCGCACGGGTCGAAGCGATGCTCGGCTCAGCAAACATCATCAGAGGGGATACGCGTGCCGGTCGGCGCTTTCTCCGCGCAGCGCGGAGTCTGTTCGAAGACGCCGGAGCTATTGCGTGGCGTGACGCCGTCGAAGAGCGATTAGGGCGATTGAACACGCAGATCGAGGCGAATGCCCAGATCGCCACGGTACCCATTGCCATCATTCACGACGTCGACCCGCTCGAAGCCAGTCGGATGGTCTGGGCGCCGTTACTCACCGAGAGAGAACTCGAGGTGGCTATGCGGGTCGTCGAAGGATCCTCGAATCGTGAGATCGCTGACGAACTCGATGTCTCAGTACGCACGATCGAGGTGCACACAGGTCGTATCTTCGCCAAGCTCGGAGTGCGTAAGCGCGTCGAGCTCACGGTGCTCGCGCATCGCACGGGACGGCACGTCTGAACCTGCGCTGCCGTAGTCAGCGAGGCAGCCGCAGCATCCCCTCGACCGCCTCGACGAGACCGTCCACGATCAGCGAGTCGATCGCACGGTCTCGCTGTGCAGGATCCGCCCAGTCGTGAATAACGGCATCGAAGGGGACCGTGCTGTCGTCCGCTGCGCGTAGCGCCTTGAGTACGGCTCCGCGCGCCTGTCGATCCGATCCTTCGTATCGTGCCTGGCGACGCCGGTCGTCCCCAGTGTCCGGGCGTCCGGATGCCACCCACAGGCACTGCGCGACAATCGGACACTGCTCGCACTTCGGCGCACGGGCGGTGCACACCGTGGCCCCGAGCTCCATCATCGCGGCGTTGAAAACCGCGGATTCGGATTCGGGCGTTGGGAGCACTGCATCCATCACTGTGAGGTCGCGGCGTGCAGCCGGTCCAGGCTGAGACTTGCCGTCGAGCACACGGGCCAGCACCCGCCGAGTATTGGTGTCGACGACGGGGTGTCGATCGCCAAAGGAGAAGACCGCCACTGCTCGTGCGGTGTAGTCACCGATTCCTGACAGAGCGAGAAGTGCATCGACATCGCGCGGCACCTGTCCGCCGTGGCGTTCGGTGATCTCGATCGCGGAGCGGTGCAGCCAGACCGCGCGCCGCGGATACCCCAGATTTGCCCACTGCTGTACGACCTGGGCCGGTGTGGCCTGCGCCATCGCGGGCGGCGTCGGCCAGCGCTCTAGCCACGCTTCGAGATGGGGGATCACCCTGGTCACCGGAGTCTGCTGCAGCATGAACTCGCTGACGAGTGTTCCCCAGGCGCCGAAACGATCATGGAACTCAGACCGTCGCCATGGCAGATCCCGTGCGTTGGAGCCGTACCAATCTGCAAGCACCGGGGCCAGCTGCAGCGGAGATGTCGAGGTCGTGCGCACCCCGTTAGCTTATGCGGAGTATGTTATGGGGCACTCACGCGGCCCAAACAGTCTCGGATGAGATCTTCGGCCGACCTGGCCAGGAGGCTCGAGCAACTCTCGGTAGGCTTGAGGGATGGTCTCGCCAGGCATACTTCTCGTTGACAAGCCCGGTGGGCTGACCAGTCACGACGTCGTCGCTCGAACCCGCAAAGCGTTCGGGACGCGCAAGGTCGGGCACGCAGGCACGCTCGACCCGATGGCCACGGGTCTGTTGGTGATCGGGATCGAAGGCGCGACTCGATTGCTCACCTATGTCGTCGGTGCCGACAAGACCTACTTCGCGACGATCAGACTCGGACAGGCGACCTCGACGGATGACGCCGAGGGAGATGTCACAGAGACAGCGGATGCCGCATCCGTGAGTGCAGTGACCGACACGCAGATCGCCGACGGTATCGCGGCGCTCACCGGTGCTATCTCGCAGGTTCCCAGTGCAGTCTCGGCGATCAAGGTCGACGGGCGGCGCGCCTATGACCGAGTGCGCGCCGGCGAGCATGTCGAACTCAAGGCGCGCGAGGTCACTGTCTCACGGTTCGAGGTTCTGGAGCAGCGCGGCAACGACGGCATCCTCGATCTTGACGTCGTCGTCGACTGCTCATCCGGCACCTACATCCGCGCTCTCGCCCGTGATCTGGGGGCGGCACTCGGAGTCGGTGGACACCTCACCGCCCTGCGCCGCACGCGGATCGGCCCGTTCGACGTCGCGGAGGCCGTCGATCTGGAAGGCCTCGCCGGTGCAATGACATTGACGCCCGCCGCAGCCGCAGCGCAGATTCTGCAGCCGCTGGAAGTTTCCGCCGACGAAGCACGCGATCTCGGGCACGGGAAGCGTCTTGCTGATCAGGCATCCAGGCTCGACGGTGCGCTTGCCGCCGCGATCGATCCGGCTGGGGCGCTCGTGGGAATCGTAGAGAAGCGAGGGCGCGACCTGAAAAGCGCCATGAACATGCCGAGGGAAGCATCATGATCCTGTGGTTCACGATCATTCAGATCATCGTGGCTGTCGCTGTGGGCCTGTTCTGCGTGATTGCGGGACTTGTCGGCCGCCGCCCGAGCGACTTCACCGTCGGGGCCCTCGCGTTGGTCGAGGTGCTGCTGATCGTTCAGGTCGTCGTTGCGATCGTCGCACCATTGACCGGCAACCCTCCTGCCGGCGATCTCCTTGAATTCTGGGTCTATCTCGTCTCTGCCGTTCTCATTCCGGTCGGCGGTACGATCTGGGCGCTGCTGGATCGTACTCGCTGGAGCACGGTGATCCTGGGCGTGGCAGCGTTCGCGATCGCGATCATGGTGTGGCGTATGGACGTCATCTGGACGGTTCAGGTCGTGTAGCTGCGGCGCTGGGCTGCGCCGCGCGCGATTAGGATGGAGGATGCTATGAGCATCACCGAAACTCGCACTCGGATGACCGGCATCGGCCGTGTCCTCGTCATCGTCTATGCCGTGATGGCACTTGCTGCCACTGGACGAAGCTTCGTTCAGATCGTCCGCAAGTTCGATGAGGCACCGCTGGCGTATTCGCTTTCGACCCTCGCCGCGGTCGTCTACATCGTTGCGACGCTCGGGCTCATGTTCGCCGGCCGCCGAGGTTGGTACACGGTCGCGTGGATCGCGATCATCTTCGAGCTCATCGGCGTGCTCGTCGTAGGAACGCTGAGCCTTGCACTGCCGGAACTTTTCCAACATGATTCCGTCTGGTCGATGTTCGGGCGCGGGTACCTGTTCATTCCGCTGATTCTTCCGCTGTTCGGGATCTGGTGGCTGCGCACCCACAAGCCTGTCGAGGCGAGCGCATGATCGTCTTCCGTAGCCCCGGCGAAGTGCCGGACGACTTCGGCCCCGCAGCCGTCGCCATCGGCAAGTTCGACGGCGTGCACGCGGGGCATCGGGCAGTCATCGAAAGGCTGAAGGCTGATGCTGCGGAGTCCGGCGCGCGCGCTGTCGCCGTAACTTTCGATCGCAACCCGCTCGCTCTGCTGCGTCCTGAGCTGTGCCCGGAGAACGTGGTGACCACAGAGCGCAAGCTTGAGCTGCTCGGTGAACTCGGACTCGATGCCACACTGGTGCTCACGTTCGATCGGGAGCTCGCATCGCGTGATGCGGAAGATTTCGTGGCGGACATCCTGGTGGGCGCATTGCATGTGTCGACTGTGCTGGTAGGCAGTGATTTCCGGTTCGGGCATCGTGGAGCGGGAACACCGGATCTGCTTCGCCTACTCGGTCCGAAGTACGGCTTCACGGTCGATGTGGTCGAAGACGTCCATCTCGAAAACTCTGAGCGACGAGTCTCCTCCAGCTGGATTCGCGAGTTGCTCGCCGAGGGCGACGTCAAGGCAGCGGGAGAAGTTCTCGAACGTCCGGTCGATGTCCGAGGCGTTGTGGTGCACGGGCTCAAGCGCGGACGGGAACTCGGCTTCCCTACGGCGAACCTCTCCGAGACCGTCGATGCGCTCGTTCCGGCCGACGGTGTCTACGCAGGCTGGCTGGTCGACCACGACACCGGCGTTCGTCATCCCGCTGCCGTGTCGGTCGGTACGAATCCGACCTTCGATGACGTGCTGATCCGACAGGTCGAGGCTCATGTGCTCGACGAGGATGCCCTCGACCTGTACGGCCATGACGTCACAGTTGAATTCACGGAGCGGCTGCGCGGCATGGTCGCCTTCAATGGCATTGATGCGCTGAAGGACCAGATGGCGGCCGACGTCGTGGCTGCACGGGCACTGCTAACAGGTGAAGTGCGAGCCTGAATGCCGCGATTCGGCGTTTTCTCGCGGGTATGACCTAAACTAGTATCAGATCTTCTTCTGGTGCGCGCCTCAACGGTGCCCCGATGAAGACCAGACAGCGTTCGCACGGTCCTGGCTCACGCCACACGCGGACTATTCGTACGGCACGAACCGCCTCTCATGGTGATTCGATTTCACGCTCAGGAGGAGCATGCCGACTACGGCAACCGCCGCAACACGGCGCAAGAAGACATCCCGTCGCGACGACGAGGCCCCGCTGATCCCGATCCTCGCACGCAAGGTGCGCGAGATCGAGGCGAAGGCCCAGCGTGGCAAGCTCGGTCCCACCAATCGCGTCAAGTTCCAGGTGATCGCGTTCCTGGTGCGCGAAGAGCGTGCCAGGGTGAAGGCGGATGCCACGTTCACCGCGGCCGCACGTGCCGAGTTGCTCAAGCGGCTTGACGGAGTTGCGACGATTCTCGCGAAGACCGCCGCACGCGATACCTCGCTCATTCAGCTGCTCGAGGCAGACCAGGCCACCAGCCCCGTCGCCAAGCGGATGCGCCGTGATTGGCTGCTGGAATCCGGCGCTGAACTCGCCCCGGAAGAGCTCATCATCACCGATGTGGCCCCCGTGCAGGCGCCAGTGGTGCCCGCCGCACTCGCAGAGCGACAGGTGACTCCGGCCGCTGTCGAATCGCGACAGCTCGCCAACCCGTTCCTCGCTCCAGACCTCACGCCGCGAACGACGACGACACCTCGTCGCCGTTTGGATGGCTGGGAACTCATGGGTCCGCTGTACAAGGCGTTCGAGACCGGAGCCGGTGGATCAGCGGCATCCATGGATCTCCCGCCGGTACCGGAGTATGACCACATCTCGCCCAAGGGCCTCGAGGTTATGGTGCATCAGTCGCGCTTCCTTGAAGCTGTGCGCGGCGGACACCGCAGCTTCCTGCTCGCAGATGAGCCAGGCCTTGGCAAGACAGCTCAGTCCGTGCTCGCCGCATCCATCGTGGACGCGTACCCGTTGCTCGTCGTGGTTCCGAACGTCGTCAAGATGAACTGGGCGCGCGAAGTCGAGCGCTGGACGCCGCAGCGGCGCGCCACAGTTATCCAGGGTGATGGAACGGACATCGACGCGTTCGCCGACGTGTTCATCGTGAACTATGAGATTCTCGACCGCCACCTGTCATGGCTCAGCTCGATCGGACTGAAGGGCATGGTTGTCGATGAGGCGCACTTCATCAAGAATCTCTCTTCGCAGCGTTCGCAGAACGTGCTGGCGCTGGCATCCCGCGTGCGGGAACACACGCGCGATCCGCTGATGTTGGCACTCACCGGCACGCCGCTGATCAACGATGTCGAAGACTTCGATGCAATCTGGCGCTTCCTGGGCTGGACCACTGGTGACAAACCAGGGCCCGAACTGATGGAGAAGCTGGATGCGACCGGGCACACGCCGGCAGACAAGGCGTTCTATCCCGAGGCCCGCGATGCTGTGATCTCTATGGGAATCGTCCGGCGCAAGAAGAAAGACGTCGCCGCCGACCTGCCAGACAAACTTATCGCCGACCTGCCTGTGCAGCTCGATGACGAATTCGGTCGGGGCATCCGCCAGGCCGAACGCGAGTTGGGGGAGCGGCTGGCCGCCAAGTATCGCCGCATCATCGAGGCCCGCGGCGACCGCGGTCTTGCGCCAGGGGAGATCGACGAAGATATCGTCCGTCTCGTGGCGCACAACGAGCTGGAAGAGTCGAAGGCAGCAGGCACCGGTGGAGACAATGTCTTCACGATGGTGCGCAAGATCGGCCAGGCCAAGGCCCAGCTCGCCGCGGACTACGCCGCGCAGCTGCAGCGGTCGGTGGGCAAGGTCGTCTTCTTCGCCAAACACATCGATGTCATGGATCAGGCGGAGGCTCACTTCGCGGCATCCGGCATCCGATACGTCTCGATCCGTGGTGACCAGACGACACCCGCTCGGCAGCAGGCCATCGACGACTTCAACGACGATGAAAGTGTCGGCATCGCGGTGTGTTCGCTCACTGCTGCCGGCGTCGGCCTCAACCTGCAGGCGGCGTCAAACGTCGTACTCGCAGAGTTGAGCTGGACTGCAGCCGAGCAGACTCAGGCGATCGACCGCGTGCACCGCATCGGCCAGGATGAGCCGGTCACTGCCTGGCGCATCATCGCTGCGCACACGATCGATACGAAGATCGCTGAGCTCATCGACCAGAAGCAGGGGCTTGCCGCTCGCGCTCTGGATGGCGAGGCATTCGATGAGACCCCGAGTGAATCTGTACAGGTGGCAGCGCTCATGCATCTGCTGCGTCAAGCCCTCGGCGCGTGACACAGTGGCGCTGAGTGGCGTAAAAACCGTACTTCTTGCGCAATGATTTGAGATTTTTCGCATGTTTTCTAGAAGATCTGCGATCGGAGCCGAATCGTTGCGCAAGATCGACGGTTCTCATCGCTTGCCGAATGGCGCGGTGCGCTGATGCCCACTAGGGTCGAGAGCAGGCAACGTCGCCCGTCCCACTCCCGAAACCTCTGAAGGCATCAGCATGAAGATCGGTATTCTCACCAGCGGCGGCGACTGCCCCGGGCTCAATGCGGTCATCCGCGGCATCGTGCTGAAGGGCACCACCGCGTACGACCTTGAATTCGTCGGCATCCGCGACGGGTGGCGTGGCATCGTCGAGGGCGACTTTATGCCCCTCACCCGCCACGAAGTGAAGGGCCTCTCCAAGGTCGGCGGCACGATCCTTGGAACCAGCCGTACCAACCCGTATGAGGGCGATCGCGGCGGCGCCGAGAACATCGCCAAGACGCTCTTCGGCCACAAGATCGACGGCATCGTCGCGATCGGCGGCGAAGGGACGTTGGCCGCGGCCGACCGGCTCGCTAAAGACGGCCTGAACGTACTCGGCGTGCCGAAGACGATCGACAACGACCTGCGCGCGACTGACTACTCCTTTGGGTTCGACACCGCGGTGAACATTGCCACGGATGCAATGGATCGACTGCGCACCACCGGTGACTCGCACCAGCGCTGCATGGTCGCCGAGGTCATGGGCCGCCACGTGGGCTGGATCGCTCTGCATGCGGGAATGGCTGCCGGCGCGCACGTCATCTGCATCCCTGAGGTTCCGATGTCGATCGAGGAGATCACCGAGCTCGTCGCCAGCGCTCATGACCGTGGTCGTGCACCTCTCGTCGTGGTCTCTGAGGGCTTCAAGATCAAGGGCATGGACGAGGCCTTCAGCGACAAGGGCCTGGATGCCTTCAACCGTCCGCGTCTCGGTGGCATCGGCGATCTGCTCGCACCCGAGATCGAGCGCATCACTGGCATCGAGACACGTGCGACAATTCTTGGCCACATCCAGCGTGGAGGCTCGCCGTCGGGCTTCGACCGCGTTCTTGCGACACGACTCGGACTGCATGCGGCTGACGCCATCGTCGAAGGCGCGTGGGGCCAGATGGTTGCGTTGAAGGGCACCGACATCGTGCGGGTGCCGTTCGAAGAGGCGCTGGGCGAGCTCAACACGGTGCCGCGCTACCGCTACGACGAGGCTGCCGCACTGTTTGGGTGATTGCCCTTGCGTGGGTTGCATCGCGCGCCCGCAGCGCCGAAATCAGGACATCCGCCCCAGATCAGGAGAAATTGGCAGATCCCTCCTGATCCGGGGACTTTGTCCTGATTTCGGATGCCGTTAGGCAGCCAGGTGCAGTCCCTGAGCCATCGCAGTGCGGACGGATTCCAGTACAAACTCTGGCTGGAACAGCACCTGCTGGTAGTCGAAGCGAAGCACGGTGAAGCCGAGCAGTCGGAGCCTGACGTCCGCGGCGATATCGCGGCGGCGGTCGGCCGCATCGCTGTGGAAAGCGAACCCATCAAGTTGGACGATCAAACGGTCGCCTACCAACGCGTCGACCGGGTGGCCGTCGATCCACACTTGCTGGCGCACGCTCACGTCGATCGTGCGCATCAGCTCCAAGAAATGCGTTTCCAGCCCCGAATCGGACAAAGCGGATGCCAGCGCCGCCAGTCCGTTTGCCGCGTCGCTGTGCCATGCAACGCCCTTCAGAATGTCATTACTGATCAGCTTCTTGTTGAGCGCCGACTCCCAGATTGCCAGCGCATTCGCCCGCGGCTGACAGCGCGCGACGTGAAACAGCACGTTGATCAACGGATCGAGTACGGCGCGATGCTCATATGGCGCCGGGCCGTTGGACCAGTGCACATGGATGCCGGCGCTGTCGAAACGTGCCGCAGTGGGGGACACCGCCACGTGGACTTCATCATGGGCTGGGACCCAAAGTTCGAGTGCCTGGGCAGCGCTGATGCAGGTCAGACGACCTCCGACGCGAGCCGCGGCGAGGCGCGCTGGATCGCATTCACGAAGAACCAGCCACGATCGTCGTACGCGCAGCATCCGCCCGCTTCTCACTAAAGCGGCGACCGCGTGTTTGCTGAACCCGGCGGCGTAGATCTGGGAACTGTGCGCGACGCCGTCATGCGATCGCATCCATTCTTCGAGGAACATGCGTCCACACTGCAGCCTCAGCCATGCGGTGCGGAGGGCTGAACCCACGAACCGGGGATAAGTACCGCCCTGCGGTGATTGTGCAGAATAGGATGCCGCGGCCCAGATCAGGACATCTGCCTCAGATCAGGAGGGAGCTGCAGAATCCTCCTGACCTGGGGACTTCGTCCTGATTTCGGACGGCGAAGCGCGCCTCAGACGAGCCCCAGGGTGTCGAGCATCCACGCGAGCTCGAACGCCCGCTCCTTCCAGGAGTTGTATCGGCCGCTGACGCCGCCGTGGCCCGCGACCATCTCGCACTTCAAAAGCACGTCGGATGCCCCTGCCTCGCGCAGTCGCGCGACCCACTTCGCCGGTTCGACGTACAACACGCGGGTGTCATTCAGCGATGTCACGGCGAGGATGCGCGGGTAGGCGACGCCGTCCTGGACGTTCTCGTACGGCGTATACGACTTCATGTACTCGTACACATCGGCGTTGTGCAGCGGGTCGCCCCACTCGTCCCACTCGATCACCGTGAGTGGCAGCGACGGATCGAGAATCGAAGTCAGCGGGTCAACGAAGGGGACGGATGCCAGGATGCCGGCGAAGCGGGTGGGCGCGAGGTTCGCGACCGCACCCATCAGCAGGCCACCTGCGCTGCCGCCCTCGGCGACCATCTGCTCAGGACTTGTCACGCCGGTGCTGATGAGGTGCTCCGCGCATGCGACGAAGTCGGTGAACGTATTGCGCTTGTTCAGCATCTTCCCGTCTTCGTACCACTTGCGGCCCATCTCCCCGCCGCCGCGCACGTGTGCGACAGCGAAGATGACGCCGCGGTCGAGCTCCGAAAGTCGCGCTACCGAGAAACCAGGGTCGATGGAGTGCTCGTACGATCCGTAGCCGTACAGGTGCACGGGGCGCGGCTCTGAGCCTGGCTCACCGAACGAGCGCTTCCAGACCATCGAGATCGGCACCTGAGTGCCATCTGGGGCAGTCGCCCAGGCGCGGGCCTGGTCGTAATCGGCCGGGTCATAACCGCCGAGGACCGGCTGCTGCTTGCGCAGCACCAGTTCGCGCGTTGCGAGATCCAGGTCATACACGGTGCCCGGCGTCACGAACGAGGTGTAACCGAGCCGCAGGAACGGTGAGTGCCACTCGGGATTTCCGCCCACTCCTGCCGAGTACAGCGGCTCGTCGAAGGAGAGCTCCTCGACGGCATCCGTCGCATAGTCGAGCAGGCCGACCTGCTCCAGGCCGTCGCGGCGATATTCCACTGTCGCGAAATCGCGGAATGCCTCCATGCCGAGCAGGCGTCGTCCTGGCTCATGTGCGACCACGATGTGCCGCGCGCCCCGCGGATCGGATGCCGCCACGGAGACGAGCTCGAAGTCCAAGGCATCCTGATTGTGCAGGATGTAGATACGGTCTTCGCCATCAACGATCGCATGCTCGATCGAGTACTCGACACCCTCGGTGCGCGGCCATAGCAACTGCGGCTCAGCGGTGATCTCGCCTTGCAGATCGACCAGATACTCCTCGCTGGTGATGCTCGATCCGACGCCGATTACCAGATATCGCCGACTGTGGCTGATGCCAGCGCCGAGCCAGAAACGCTCATCCGGCTCGTGGAACAGCTTCACGTCTTCCTCGACCGGTGTGCCCAGCCGGTGGAGCCACAGCGTATCGGGGCGCCAGGAGTCATCCAACGTGGTGTAGACGATGCCGGAGCCATCCGGGGTGAAGAAGGCGCCACCGGTGTTGGGAATCTCGTCGGCGAGCAGACTGCCCTCGGTGAGATCACGCACGTGGACCGTATACCGCTCATCGCCATCGAAATCGGTCGACCAGAGCAGCTTTGTCGCATCATCTGAGACGCTGAAAGACCCGAGCGAGAAGAATTCGTGACCTTCTGCTTCGACATTGCTGTCCAGCAAGACCTCCTCGCCTGCCACTGGCACACCTGGGGCGAGTACCGGGGGAGTCCAGTCGCCTGCGACCGCGGCGGCGCGGCACTGGATGCCGTACTGCGAACCTTCCTCAGTACGTCCGTAATACCACCAGTCACCCTTGCGAGTCGGCACAGACAGATCTGTCTCCTGTACGCGGCCCTTGATCTCTTGGAACAGCGTCTCGCGGAGCTGCTCGAGATGCGCAGTCTGAGCCTCGGTGTACCCATTCTCCGCTTCGAGATGCGCGATGACCTCGGTTGAGTCCTTATCGCGCAACCATTCATATGGATCGTTGAAGGTGTCGGCGTGATGTGTGCGGATGTGGGTGCGGCGAGCGGCGATGGGAGCATTGGTCACCGTTCAACGGTAGTCCCTGTCAAGTTGACCGATGCCGAGGAGGGTGCGAGGATTTATCGGGCCCGGTTAACGGAAGTAAAACCCACGGTGAACTTTTCGTTCAACACGCCGATTTCGTCGGCATCTGTCTTCCTTCACACCAACCCGAAAGCGAATGGTGGAAACCGCAGCCCTCATTGTCGTGCTGGTCATCGTGCTGGCGCTGTTCTTCGACTTCACCAACGGGTTTCACGACACCGCGAATGCGATGGCGACGCCCATTGCAACCGGCGCTCTGAAGCCCAAGACCGCAGTCCTTCTCGCCGCAGTGCTGAATCTTGTCGGCGCCTTCCTGTCGACAGAGGTTGCCAAGACGGTCTCCGGCGGCATCGTCCGCGAAGACGCCATCATCGAGATGGGTGCTGATGTCTTCCTGCCGCTGATCTTCGCGGGACTCATCGGAGCGATCACGTGGAACATGCTCACCTGGCTTCTCGGCCTGCCGTCGAGTTCGTCGCACGCGCTCTTCGGCGGTCTCATCGGAGCGACCCTCATCGGCGTCGGCGCCAGCGGCATCGACTTCGGCATGGTCCTGTCCAAGATCATTCTTCCTGCACTCATCGCGCCGCTCACCGCCGGAATCATCGCGCTGACCGTGACGAAGCTCGCTTACTCGATCACCCGGCGGTATGACAACAAGCCGGACGGCCGTGACGGGTTCCGCTGGGGTCAGATCTTCACTTCTTCGCTCGTCGCCCTCGCGCACGGAACCAACGATGCTCAGAAGACGATGGGTGTGATCACGCTCGCGCTCATCACCGTTGGGTGGCAGTCGAGTGAGCACCACGAACCAGAGTTCTGGGTGATCGTGGCCTGTGCCTGCACGATCGCTCTGGGTACCTACCTCGGCGGCTGGCGGATCATCCGCACGCTCGGCAAAGGACTCACCGACGTCAAGCCGGCGCAGGGCTTCGCGGCCGAGAGCTCTACTGCGGCGACGATCCTCGCATCCAGTGCTCTGGGCTTCGCGCTCTCGACGACACAGGTCGCCTCCGGATCTGTCATCGGTTCCGGTCTGGGACGTCGCGGTGCAACGGTGCGCTGGGGTACTGCGGGCCGCATCGCAATCGGCTGGGTTCTGACCCTTCCGGCCGCGGGCGGCGTCGGCGCACTCGCAGCGCTGATGGTGATATGGCTGGGCGGGTGGGGCATCGCGATCGACGCGGTTCTCGCCGTCGCTGTGATCATCTGGGTCTTCCTGCGTTCCCGCCGTGACGCGGTGACTTCAGAGAATGCGATGAGCGATGTCGCAGAGTCCGGCCACGCGATCGAACTGCCGGACACACCACCTCCCACGCGTCGCCGGCAGCGTATTGAGCAGGCCAAAACTGAGGCAAGGGTCCGCGCCAAGGCAAAGGCTGATGCAAAGGCCAAAGCGAAAACAGACGCGAAGGTTAAATCCAAAGCAGACGCTAAGGCCGCAGCGAAAGCGAAGGCCAAGTCCGATTCCAAGACGCAGGAGAGCGCACAATGAGCGTCGTCATTGACTGGGCCGCATTCCTGCAGGTGTTCGGCGCTGCGCTTATCGGCGCGACTGTCATCGTCACGTTCTACGCGCTCGGGCTGCGACTCCTCGTGCGCGCCGGCCATGCGCCGGTCGTGACTCCTGCGGAGTTTACTGATGCGATCACCGTGATTTCCGAGAAAGAAGCCAATCGCGCCGCCAAGCAGGCGGCAAAGGCTGCGCGGAAGAATCCGCTGACGGACGGGCAGAAGCGCGTCGCGCTTGTCGGTGCCTATGCGTGTTTCGCGGTGTGTGCCGCGGCTGTGGTCGCCGGTATCGTCCTCATCGTGGTGGGTCACTGAGGCGACAATTCGTATGCGGGTGCGCGAGGCCTAGACTGGGACTATCACCCGAAACCCGCCACGACCCACAAGGATGTGACATGGCTTCTGCCGCGCCCACCACCACCCGCACCGAGACCGATTCCCTCGGGAGCATGGAAATTCCCGCCGAGGCGTATTGGGGCATCCACACCGCCCGCGCTGTCGCGAACTTCCCGATCGCGAAACGACCGATCTCGGTCTATCCGGATCTGATTCGGGGCTTGGCAATGGTGAAGCAGGCAAGCGCCAGGGCCAACAAGGAGATCGGCGTTCTGGATGCCGAGCGGGCGAACCTCATCGACGCCGCCGCGCAGCGCGTCATCGACGGCGAGTTCCACGAGCAGTTCACTGTAGGTGTCATCCAGGGTGGTGCCGGAACCTCGACGAACATGAATGCCAACGAGGTCATCACCAATGTTGCCCTCGAGATGGCTGGTCGCGAGAAAGGCGATTACGCGTTTCTCAGCCCCATCGACCACACCAATCGCAGCCAGTCCACGAACGATGTCTACCCGACAGCGATCAAGATCGGGCTCTCGCTGAACCTGCGCTCGCTGCTGGATGAACTCGACCTCTTGCGTCGCTCGTTCCTCGGTAAAGCAGGTGAATTCCACAATGTCCTGAAGGTGGGGCGCACCCAGCTGCAGGATGCCGTGCCGATGACGCTCGGGCAGGAGTTCCACGGCTTCGCGACGACGCTGGGGGAGGATCACAGTCGTCTTACTGAGAACGCCAAACTCATGTTCGAGATAAACATGGGCGCAACCGCGATCGGCACGGGGATCACGACCCACGCAGGCTATGCACCATACGTGTTGAAGCACCTGCGCGAGATATCCGGGCTCGATCTGGAGACGGCGACAGATCTCGTCGAATCGACGAGCGACACCGGTGCCTTCATGTCGTTCTCGTCAACGCTCAAGCGCAATGCCATCAAGCTTTCGAAGATCTGCAATGACCTGCGTCTGTTGTCGTCCGGCCCGCAGGCGGGCCTCGGCGAGATCAATCTGCCGGCGAAGCAGGCTGGGTCAAGCATCATGCCGGGCAAGGTCAACCCCGTGATCCCCGAGGCAGTGAACCAGGTGGCCTTTGCAGTGGTCGGCGCGGACATGACCGTCACCATGGCGGTCGAGGCCGGTCAGCTGCAGCTCAACGCCTTCGAGCCAGTGATCGCGCACTCGATCTTCCAGTCGATCACGTGGATGCGCCAGGCAATGTGGACCCTCCGCGTCAACTGCGTGGATGGCATCACCGCAAACGAAGACCGTCTCGGTGCCATGGTTGGCGCGTCGGTGGGCGTCATCACCGCGCTGACGCCGTTCATCGGCTATGCGGCGGCCGCGGCTCTCGCGAAGGCTGCGCTGCTGACGAACCGCAACGTCGCAGATCTCGTCGTGGAGGCCGAACTGATGTCTCGTGAAGAAGTCACCAAGCAGCTGTCGCCGGCACGGCTTTCGGGGCTGGAGGCCGTCACCTCGGCCATCCCCATCATCTTGCCGGACGATCTGATTCAGATCTGACGCTGGCTGTTTTCAGCCGGGGCTGCCTGTCTTCAGTCGGCCCGGCTGACTTCACTCGGGGCCGGCTGACTTCAGTCGAGGATTCGGCAGTGCGTGGTCAGTTCCCCGATGCCGTCGATACCGACTGTGACGGTGGAACGGTCACGTAGGAAGATCTGTGGGTTGCGTGAGTAACCGGCGCCGCCTGGACTCCCCGTGGAGATCAGTGTCCCCGGCTGCAGCGTGATCGACTGCGACAGATGGGCGATGAGCTTGGCAACAGACCTGACCATCTGCTCGGTCGAGGCATCCTGCACGGTGTGGCCATCCACGATGGTCCAGATATGCAGGTCCTGCGGGTCGGGAATCTCGTCTGCGGTCACTACGAACGGTCCAGTCGGTGTGAAGCCGTCGAAGGACTTGCAGCGCGACCACTGCGCCTCGGCGAACTGGATGTCGCGGGCGGTGATGTCGTTGACGACCGTGTAGCCCCAGACGTGGTCGAGGGCTTCCTCTGTGGAAACATTCTTCGTCGGCCGCCCGATCAGCACGCCGAGCTCGGCCTCGTAGTCGATGGACTCGCTCAGGCTGCGGGGCCACTCAGTCGTGGCCTCGTGGCCCGTGAGCGAGTTCGGCCAGAGCGTGAACACGGTCGGGGCGGTGTCTGTCTTCAGGCCGAGCTCACTGGAATGGGCGGCATAGTTCAACCCGACAGCAAGGATCACCGGCGGGTTCAACACTGCAGAGGCGAAGCCGAAACCGGAGAGCGGATGCCGCGCTGCGGTGCTGTCGGCGAGTGCTGTCCGTAGCGCAGTGAGTGTCTCATCACCGCCCTCGATGAGCTCTTGCAGTGTGACGGGAGCGGGGGAGAGGAGATCAGCGACCATGATGGCCTCGGAGTCCTCGATGACCGCGAGCTGGGCGTCGGAGCTATCTGGCCGGCGCAGGTGGGCGAAACGCATGATGTCTACGCTACCTGCCGCGCGTTGCCACTGGTGTGGACAGTACCCCTAGGCTTTGGCTATGACATTCGGAGGACCGGCACAGCCGCAGTACACGCCGCCGGCTCAGCAACACACATATGCTTCAGCACTCGCGCAGCCCGTGAGCTACTCGCCGCCGGCTCCGGTCGCGCCAGCATCGGCCCCTGCACTGCCGTCACTGCCGGTTCCCGTGAAACAGGGACGCACGGTGTCCGTGTGGCTTTTCGGTGTGTTGGGCTTCGCGCTCGTCATCCTGATCGGCTATTTCGTCTGGGCTCTCGGGTTCGTCGCATCCGGAGTCGGCCTCGTCCTCGCGCTGATTCCGTTGACCATCGTGTTCCTCGGTGTTTACATCATCGATCGATGGGAGCCGGAACCGAAGCTGTTCATCGCGTTCGCCATCGCCTGGGGAGCTATCGCCGCAGTTGGCATCACGCTGCTCGTCGACCTCGCAATCACTTTGCTCATCGGCCTCCGAGCAGAGTCGCTCGCCGCCGTCATCCAAGCGCCGATCGTGGAAGAGCTTGCCAAAGGCTTAGGGATCTTCCTCATTTTCGTGATCGGCAAGCGGGCATTCGATGGGCCGGTCGACGGCATTGTCTACGGCGCATTGATCGGTGGTGGCTTCGCATTCACTGAGAACATCCAGTACTTCGCGATCAGTCTGATCGAAGGAGGTGGAGTGAACTTGACTGCGACGTTCGTGATGCGCGGATTGCTCTCACCCTTCGCTCATGCCATGTTCACTGCCCTGACCGGGTTCGCGATGGGGCTCGCGGTGCGCCGCCACGCTTCTGCCGGTGCAGTGCTCGGCGCGGGTGCACTCGGACTTCTCGGGGCCATGCTGCTGCACGGTCTCTGGAACGCCTCGGCGATGTTCGCCGACTTCTTCGCGCTGTACGTCACCCTTCAGGTGCCGCTGTTCATCGGCTTCATCCTTGTGATCGTCGCGCTACGCAAGGAGGAGGCGCGCGTCACCAGAGAGCGGCTCGGTGAGTATGCCGGGGCGGGCTGGTTCACTCCGGAAGAGGTGACGATGCTGGCGACTCCAGCCGGACGCAAGGTCGGACTCAACTGGGCCGCTTCGCTGCGTGGTGACCGTCGCCCGCTGATGAAGCAGTTCATCAAGGATGCGACTGCTCTCGCTGCCGTCCGCCAGCGCGCGCTCACCGGTCGTGATCCTCTCGCGACTGAGGATGAGCGCGCGCTGTTGACGCGCACACGCGCGACACGCGCGGCATTGCTCGCGTATTGAGCGCAACGCCAATGGCAAGACTCAGCGCCCGGTGCTGCGGCGATGCCTGCGAGACTCCCGGGCGCTGAGTTGATCTGACACTAGGGTGCACCCGACCGCGGATGATGTCAATAGCCTCGTCACTATGCCCGCCGAAGTGTTCGCTCTGGGCTGGTGTCCTCGCATTGACCGCGCCTCGTCGCTCCGGTTGGATGGAGTCATGACTGATCGCACAAAGCCCGAGTTCGACGCCCCCACCGGCCCCGCGCCCGCAGAGCTCGTCATCCGAGACCTCATCGAAGGTGACGGTGCTGAAGCCAAGCCCGGCGACACCGTGACCGTGCACTACGCCGGAGTCGAGTTCGACTCTGGCGAAGAGTTCGACTCCTCCTGGGGTCGTGGCGAGACGATCCAGTTCCCGCTGCGCGGCCTGATCCAGGGCTGGCAGGACGGCATCCCCGGCATGAAGACCGGTGGTCGTCGCGAACTGGTCATCCCGCCGCACCTCGCATACGGTCCTGCCGGTTCAGGCCACTTCCTGTCCGGGAAGAGCCTCATCTTCATCATCGACCTGGTCGCCGTCGGCTGATCTGATCGCATTGAGTGAAGGCCTCTGTCCCCTCTGGGACAGGGGCCTTCACTTTTTTCGCCATTCCGTGGAATAGATGCAGCC
The DNA here is from genome assembly GCF_059445355.1 of Microbacterium sp. Y356. Lineage (NCBI taxonomy): Bacteria > Bacillati > Actinomycetota > Actinomycetes > Micrococcales > Microbacteriaceae > Microbacterium > Microbacterium sp. Y356. The sequence goes on along the minus strand of NZ_JCAIUE010000001.1, from coordinate 243,279 downwards.
GCATGTAAGTTGTGTCTATGTGAACGCCGCCAAGCGGCCCCAATCTTTGAGGAGAAACTCCATGACCGCAATTGACGTCCCCGGCTACCGTGCAGGCACCTGGATCCTTGACCCCGCACACAGCGAGGTCACCTTCAGTGTCCGCCACATGATGATCTCGAAGGTGCGCGGCACCTTTGGTATGAAGAGCGCGACGCTGGTCGCTCCCGAGAACCCACTCGACGCACGTGTTGATGCGTTGGTCGATGTCACCTCGATCGACACCAATGATGAGGGTCGCGACGGCCACCTGCGTTCAGCGGACTTCTTCGACGTCGAGACCTACCCGACCATGGAGTTCGTCTCCACCGGTGCGCGCGTCGACAACGGCGACTTCTTCATCGATGGCAACCTCACGATCCGTGGCACGACCAAGCCGGTCAGCTTCGAGTTCGACTTCGGTGGCTTCGGCACCGACCCGTACGGCAACTACAAGGCCGGTGCGTCCGCGACGACCACTATCAACCGTGAGGAGTTCGGGCTCACCTGGAACGCTGCGCTCGAGACCGGCGGCGTGCTCGTCGGCAAGGACATCACGATCAACCTCGACCTGCAGGGCGCTCTGCAGCAGGATTGATCACACTCCTCAGAGAACCCCGGGTCCGTCAGGGCTCGGGGTTCTCTGCGTCGTAGTCGCGGAATCGAGGCGTGAGCCGGACGAGCATCGCCACCAGCACGATCACGACGAAGCCGCCGAGGAGGGGCGGGAACCAGAGTGAGGTGAGAGTTGCGAGTGTTCCGGCGTAGAGCGCGCCGATGCGCGGACCGCCGGCGACCACGATGATGAAGATTCCTTGGAGCCTGCCGCGGATGCTGTCGGGCACAGACGACTGCATCATCGTGTTGCGATAGATCGAGCTGATGTTGTCAGATGCTCCGGATGCCGCGAGTGCGATGCACGCGGCGATGATGAGGCCGAGATTCGCCGTAGTTTCACTGACCGGCGGCATCCACACGCCGGTTAACAGGACCGCGCCGAATACAAGAATGGATGCCCCGTAGGCCTGTATGGCACGCTGGATGCCTCGACCGTGCCAGCGATAGCGCACGATTCGGCCGGAGAACAGGCTCGACAGGAATGTTCCGGCCGCTACCGCTGCCGTCAGCGCTCCCGTCGTCACGGCGCCGCCACCCAGTAGCAGCGTGCCGAGTGCGGGGTACAGCGCAAGCGGGTTGCCGAACGTCATCGCGATGATGTCGAGGATGTACTGCATCCGAATGTTGTGGGCGCGCTTGAGGAATCGCCAGCCATCGACGAGTGATTCCAGCCCAGGGCGCACGATCGTGCCTTCTGGGCGCAACGGCGGCAGGGTCCAGAGCCCCATGAACATCGCCAGCATCAATACGACGTCGATCGAATAGGTCCAGCCATAGCCCGTCGCTGCGACGAGAACTCCTGCCAGAGCGGGACCGACCATGACCATCACGCCGATCGTGATGCCGTTCAGAGCCGATGCTGCGGCCAGCAGTTCGCGCGGAATCAGGCGTGGGATGATCGCGCTGCGAGTTGCCATCCCGACGGAGTTCCCGGCGGCGTTGACTGCGCTGAGCGCGTACAGCCACCAGATGGTCTCGAGTTCGCCCCAGGTGAGAGCGGCGAGCACGACAGTGGAGGCGAATGTGATGACTGCGGCGATAAGTGCCACTGTGCGACGATCGAACGCGTCGGCCAGCATTCCGCCGTATAGCCCGGCCAGGATCATCGGGATGAGTCCTGACACTGCGACCATCGAGACTGCGAACGTACTGGCAGTGAGCTCGTACACGTGCAGCATGACGGTGACGAGGGTGAGCTGGCCTCCGAGTCCGGAGAGGGTCGACCCGATCCACATTCTCGTGAACGCCTTGCTCGCGCGAAACGGTCGCAGGTCGATGAGGGCGTTGTGCACGTCACGAGGCTATCTGTTCGGCTGTCGATGCCGGTCCGTGAGCGTGCTGCGGGCTGGTAAGCTGTACAGGTTGCCGTTTGATCGGCCGCGGATAAAGAGAGCCCACGCATCAGGTGTTGGGCGCCGCGCAACGAACTGAAAGGGGATCCCATCTATGCCACTCGAGTCTGACGCCAAGAAGGCGATCATGGAAGAGTACGCGACGCACCCCGGTGACACCGGATCCCCCGAGGTGCAGGTCGCGATGCTGACGCAGCGCATCAAGGACCTCACCGAACACCTCAAGGAGCACAAGCACGACCACCACTCGCGTCGTGGCCTGTTCCTTATGGTGGGTCAGCGCCGTCGTCTGCTCGGCTACCTCCAGGACATCGACATCGCGCGTTACCGCACGCTGATCGAGAAGCTTGGACTTCGCCGCTAAGGCAGCGCACCAGCGTAATATCGCACTTCTTCCGAAGGCCGTCCCAGGTGTGGGGCGGCCTTCGTCGTTGTATGGCGGGTCGCTCGTTGACCGAACGCGGACTTTCCGGTGCGCTCACGGCGTGAAGAGCGCATCGATCGCCGGGCACTGGCTCTGATGTCGCTGGTGAACGCGATCGTTCTGTCGATCTACGTGACGATCGCTGCCTTCGCGATCGGCGTGACGCAGGTGAACTTGTCGTTCATCGTACTTGTGGCACTCTTCATGCTCTGGATCCAGTTCAGCACCGAGTACCGCGAAAGTCATGGAATGCTGGGCTCGCCGCTGGCGCAGTCTAGGTCGGTGAACCTCGGATTCGTCGCGGTGCTGCTCGTCGTTGTGGTCGGTGGGTTCGTCGTCTCCGCCATCGGCGTGGAGGTTCCCGTGATCGTGCGCCTCATCCCCGGAGTCGTCACGCTCCTCATCATGGGGATCCCCGCTCTCCGTGACATCCGCCGGTCTGCACCTATCGACACCAGCGTGAAACGCAGGCGACTGACGCTTTCTGAGCGGTGGGCGACCATCGGCGCAGGTGTGATCATGGCTGCGAGCATCTGGGTTCTTGGTGCCGGTGGTCCGGTGCTGACGCCCTTCTTCGCAATGTCCGTGATGGTTTACTATCTCGGCTGGTGGGTCGCCGGACGGATCAGCGAACGGCTCCCGGCCCTTGGCGCTGTGTGGGCGTGGCCGCAATGGCTGGTGTTCGCTCTCGCCGGCGCGGCCGTGGCCGCGGTCATCGCCACGCAACTTCTTGGCCTTGCAGCATCCATCGCAGCACTGGCACCTTTCGGCGCCATGACCATCCTGCTGCTTTTCGTGGGCAGCGCATTCTTGGACGGTCGAGATGGCTGAGAAGCACCCGCGTCTGCGGTTGGACGACAACTTCGCCAGCCCTATCCGCTTCTCGCTGATGGCTGCACTTCTCGACGGGAACGAACTCGATTTCGGTACCCTTTCCGACATCCTTCAGGTGGGGGACTCGGCGCTCAGCAAGTCGATCTCGCATCTGAATGTCGCTGGCTACGTCGCGACGCGGAGGGGCGATGTCGGAAGTCGCCCTCGGACATGGGTGCGCTCGACGGCGAAAGGCGAGCGCACCTTCGCCGCACACCTCCAGGCGCTTCAGGAGATCGTCGAGTTCGGTGGTCAGCGCGGTTGAGCCGTTCCCACCAGATCCGCATGGTGGATCGCGGCGACATCGGGGTGCGCGCGCAGACGCGACTTCAGAGCGTTCTCCCCGTACAAGCTGTGGATCGGGTTGCTCGGGTCTTCGGACACCCCGGTCGCTTCGGATTTAAGCTCGTCCGGCAGCTCGATCAGCGGCAGCTTCGCATCCAGCGCCGGGCTGAAGAAGAACGGCGCTGAGATGCGGTCCTCCGGAGCCTTCAATGAGATCACACGATGGTTCGTGGCTTTCAGATAACCACCGGTAGCGTACTCGAGCATCTCACCGATGTTGACGATGAAGGCATCATCGACGGGAGGGGCGTCGACCCAGTCGCCGTCGCGCTCGACCTGGAGGCCGCCCTTGCCCGGCTCCACCCAGAGCAGCGTCAGCACGCCGGAGTCCTTGTGCGCTCCAACACCCTGTTGGGGCTCGGGCTCGTGGGTTCCTGGGTAGCGGACGATCTTCAACAGACTGGCCGGGTCGCCAAAATCGGCGTCGAAGTGGGTTGGCTCTGCACCGAGCGCCTGAGCCCAGCTGCGCAGCAGCTTGCGGGAGATCCCGGTGAGGTGCTCACGCCATTCCTCGGCGACCTCGCGCAACTCCGGCTGATCGGCCGGCCACAGGTTCGGGCCGATGAGTCGGTTGAACGCCGGGCCGTCCTCGATCGGCTCTCGCTCCGGGCCGATGTCGATCTGCTCACGCCAGTCGATTTCGCCCTGCGTGCGCTCTCCGCCGACGCGTGTGTAGCCGCGGAAGTGCGGGCTCGTCACATTCTCGATCGCGAGCTTCTCGTCCTCCGGGAGATTGAAGAAGTCGACGGCAGTTCGGTGCAGCCGGCGGAACAGCTCGGGGGCGATTCCCGTGCCGGTGAGATAGAAGAAGCCGACGTCGTGTGCGGCCGTGGCGAGTTCGTCGCGGAAACGCGCGGCCGCCTCCGGGCCCCTGTCGAGTTCGGACAGGTCGAGGACGGGGAGATTCAGATCAGCCATGACCCTGAGGCTAAACCGACACTGCGCTGCGACGGGCGAGTGTTACGGATAACGTCGGCCGATAGCCTGGATGCATGGCTCGTCTATGGATCTCACTACGTCTCGTGTTGCCTGCCGTCTGGATCGGTCTGATCATCGGCTTGAGCTTCATGGAGACGCCCTTGAAGTTCCATGCACCGGGAATCACTACGGCCCTCGGCCTTGGCATAGGTCGCCTCGTATTCATCGCCCTCTCGGTCGCCGGTTGGATAATTCTCGTTGTACTCACATTGGTCGCTCAGGCCCGACCTCGCGAGACAAGAAGTGGTTGGATGCTGATCGCTGCCATGTGGGTGATCATGGCGGTCGAGTCATTCGTCATCAGGCCGACACTTGCCGCGCGCAGCGACGTCATCATCGCCGGTGGTGATCCGGGCGAGTCGTGGCTGCACTACGGATACATCGCTGCCGAACTGCTGCTGCTCGCAGCGCTCGTCTGGTACATCGTGCTCGGCGCGCGTCGCATCAAAATAGCCTGATCAGCTGTCGCGAGAGCGGCGCGAGCCCGTCGGATCTTCGCGTCGTGAGGTGTCGATGCCGAGTCGTTCATCAGAGAACAGCCAGCGGGCCCGCGGCTCGACGAGCGGGCGGAACAGCCACCTGACCGGCTTGGTTGCTAGCACCAGCGCGATCACGATGGAGAGCATGATCACGGTGGGCAGCCAGATCCAGGTCGGCTCTGCGTCGCGAAGGATGCCGGACTCGCGGAACGGGTAGAGCACGAACGAATGCAGCAGATACACATACATCGTGTACTGCCCGAACCTGGTCCACCAGGTGGTGCGACGGGGAATCAGCACGAAGAAGGCAGCGCTGAGCAGCAGTCCGATGGCGATCAGAAGCAGACGGATTCCGCCTGACCACCACTCATCTCCGCCGAGGTCTGCGTAGGTGTCGTCGTAGAAGAACCACTTGTCCAGGTCGATGCTGGCCCAGAGTTCAACCCAGTTCCACGCCACGAAGGCATCCACTGCGAAGATCAGCACGGCGACTAAACGCAGCCACCATGGCCGGAAATCGATCAAGCGGAATCGGTCCACAACATCGTGCTCTCGCATCCACCATCCGAGCACGAAGAACGGCAGGAACCCGAGCGTGCGCGAGAGGGAGAATGTGCTGTCGACGTTGGTGAGGTAGCCCGCGCCGATCGAGATCAACAGGCTCCATAGGAGCGGCCAGCGCAACAGGGCAAGGTATGGCAGCACCAACCGGAAGATTCCGAGGGCGAGCAGGAACCACAGTGTCCAGGACGGTTCTGTGAGGTTCGGGTTCGCTTGCCCCTCGACGAGCCATTTCGTCAGCGTCCACAGCAGCTCGAAGATCACATACGGCACCAGGATGTCGGTGATGACGCGAGCCATCTGCTTCCTCGTCGGGGGCGCAGACTTGGAGAAGTAGCCGGCGATGATTGCGAACGCCGGCATATGGAAGGCGTAGAACGCGAGATACATCGCCATTGCGATGTCGGAGTCGTAAGTGAGGCGCTGGATTGCGTGACCCAGCACAACTAACACGATGCAAGCGTAACGAGCGTTGTCCCAGAACGGCACACGTCTCCGGGGCCTTGCAACGCTCCCGGTGATCGGTCCGGTCGGCGTTTGTGCGGTACTGCTCATTCAATGAGGCTACCGGTCGGGAATAAAGTTGCGTGGATGGTGTTATCTCATATACATTCATTTGCATGGAAGTGGATGCCATCAGCACCCCTCGAATCATGGAGAACATAATGAGCGAACCAGCCGACACCTCAGGCATCCAGTTCGGACTCTTCACTGTCAGCGACATCACGCAGAACCCCGTGACGGGCGAGACTCCCAGTGAAGGTCAGAAGATCAAGGACGCGATCACCATCGCGAAGCACGCCGAAGAGGTCGGTCTCGACGTGTTTGCCGTCGGAGAGCACCACAACCCGCCGTTCTGGTCCTCATCGCCCACGACGACGCTGGCTGCCATCGCTGCCCAGACCGAGCGCATCATCCTCTCGACGTCGACGACGTTGATCACGACGAACGACCCGGTGAAAATCGCCGAGGACTTCGCGATGCTGCAGCACATCTCCGACGGTCGCACTGACCTCATGCTGGGCCGCGGCAACACCGGCCCGGTCTACCCGTGGTTCGGCAAGGACATCCGCCAGGGCCTGCCCCTCGCAATCGAGAACTACGCTCTGTTGCGCAAGCTCTGGGACGAAGACGTCGTCGACTGGGAGGGCAAGTTCCGCACGCCGCTGCAGGGCTTCACTTCTACGCCCCGTCCGTTGGACGGCGTCGCCCCGTTTGTCTGGCACGGTTCCATCCGCACCCCGGAGATCGCAGAGCAGGCCGCGTATTACGGCGACGGCTTCTTCGCGAACAATATCTTCTGGCCGAAGGAGCACTACCAGCGCCTCATCGAGCTCTACCGTCAGCGCTTCGCGCATTACGGCCACGGCACGCCTGAGCAGGCGATCGTCGGAATCGGTGGTCAGGTCTTCATGCGCGCCAAGTCGCAGGATGCCGTGAACGAGTTCCGTCCGTACTTCGACAATGCACCGGTCTACGGTCACGGCCCGAGCATGGAGGACTTCACCGAGATGACGCCGCTCACTGTGGGCTCACCGCAGCAGGTCATCGATCGCTACGCGGCGATGCGCGACACGTTCGGCGACTATCAGCGTCAGCTGTTCCTCATCGATCACGCCGGGCTCCCGCTGAAGGTCGTGCTCGAGCAGCTCGACATCCTCGGTGGGGAAGTGGTGCCGGCTCTCCGCAAGGAACTGGCGAAGAACCGTCCGGCGAGCGTGCCGGATGCTCCGACCCACGCCGCCCGCGTGAAGGCGGTCTACGGGGATGGTCCCGCCCGACAGGCGGTCCCAGGCGCCAACCGCGGCGACAACCTCACCGCTGGTTCTCCCTATCAGGACACCCCAGCCCCCGCTGGTGCCGCATTCGGTCTCGGCAGGAAGGAAGCATGAGCATGAGCGCACGTCGTATCGCCGTCATTTCGGCGGGACTTTCCAATCCCTCATCCACCCGGATGCTGGCAGATCGTCTGGCCGCGGAGTCAGTGAAGCAGCTTGCAGAGCGTGACATCGAGGCCACCGTCGATTTCATCGAGCTTCGCGATTTTGCGCACGACATCACCAACAACCTGCTCACCGGATTCGCGCCGGCCGCGCTGGAGTCTGCCATCAACTCGGTGTACTCCGCGGACGCGCTCATCGCGGTGACGCCGATCTTCTCGACTAGTTACTCCGGACTGTTCAAGTCGTTCATCGACGTGCTCGATCCGGATGCCCTCACCGGCAAGCCGGTGTTGATCGGTGCGAACGCGGGCACGCCGCGGCACTCGCTGGCGATCGATTACGCGATTCGTCCGCTGTTCGCCTACCTGCACGCCGAGCCGGTATCGACGGGCGTGTTTGCGGCGTCGAGCGACTGGGGTGATTCCGGCGACCAGATCGCCCCGCTGGCGAAGCGCGTCGAGAAGGGCACGCGCGAACTCGCCGAGGCCATCGCGCGCAAAGCACCGGTCACCTCGACCGACCCCTTCGACCCGGCGAACTACCTCGGTGAGGGGCGCTCATTCGGACACCTGCTCGGAGGGCTCGCGGGGGAGTAGAGCTGCTCAGCGCCATCGGTACTCGGTCTCTGGGCGACCTCGGCCCCGGTACCGGGCGGCGCGCTCAAGCCTGCCCTCGTCCGCGAGATGCTCGAGGTAGCGGCGGGCCGCCACACGCGACATCCCCAGTTGCTCTGCGGTCTCGCTCGCCGACAGAACGCCCGCCGTGCGCGCGGCCGAAGTCACACGAGCGAGCGAGGTCGCGGAGAGGCCCTTGGGTACTCTGATGCTTCCGGTGGGGCGTGACGCGCCCAGAAGTGCATCGATCTCGGCCTGGCTGGCTTGTCCAGCAGCAGCGACAGCTTGCTCACGGTACGCGCGGTGCTGGTCCATGCGTTCTCGGAACGTCGCGAAAGTGAACGGCTTCACGAGGTACTGCACGACGCCCAGAGCGGCCACCTGACGGACCGTCTCGGCATCGCGGACACCGGTGATGGCGATGACGTCGACCGGGACAGAGCGTGCGCGCAGATGGCGTAGGACATCGAGTCCTGAGCCATCAGGCATCGTCATGTCCAGCAGAACCAGATCGATCCCCTCTTGAGGCGGGTCCTCAATAAGTGCGTGCAATGCGGCACGGGCGCCGGAGCACTCTCCGACGACGTCATAGCCGTCCAGCCGCTCGACGTAGTCGCGGTGCAGTTCGAGCGTGAGTGCATCGTCATCGACGAGGAGGGTATGGATCATGGTCGGGAGGTCTCCTCGGATGGACCGGACTTGTGAGCTCCGGGCAATGTCACCCGGAATGTCGTCGGGTCGGCTTCGATCACCACGGCGCCGCCGACACCGGTGACGATGGAGCGCACGAGCGCGAGCCCGACGCCCCTGCCGTCGGCGTCGGTGGGCTTCGTCGAGAACCCGTGCTGGAAGATCTGGTCGCGCAGTGAATCGGGAATGCCGGGGCCGCTGTCCGTGACCTCCAGCACCACCCAGCCGTTCGGCGCGGCGCTGACCGTGACCCGGACCCAGCGTTCGTCCGCACCGGCAGCCGCATCGAGTGCATTGTCGATCAGGTTTCCGATCACCGCGACGCTGTCGACCGGAGCAAGCACTGAGCGCGGCGCATCGGGGGCGATTCTCGCAGTCCAGTCGATACCGCGCTCCTTCGCCTGGGATGCCTTGCCCAGCAACAGCGCCCCGACGGTTGGGTCGCCGTCTCTTCGCGCAGTAACCTGATCCACGAGCGACTGGCTCTGCTGTGAAGTCTCGGCGAGGATGTCGATGGCTTCCTTCGTGCGTCCGAGTTCCAGCAGCGCGATGGCAGTGTGCATCCGGTTCCCGTGCTCGTGTGTCTGCGCGCGCAGGGCCTCGCCGAGGGTGCGAACCGATTCGTAGGAGGCCACCGCGTCGCGTACCCGTCCTGCCGGCAGATCGCCAGCGATGCGGCGGGTGTAGCGGCGAGCGAGGAAGGCGCCGAGGGAGCCTGCCGCAACGATGAGCACTGAGATGACGATTGCAGACGGCAACCGACGAAAGAACGACTCTGCGATGGATTCGACTGTGACACCGGCCGCCACCCAGCCGACATTTTGATCGTCTGTGTTCAGAACAGGGGTGATCGTTCGGATGGACGCTCCGAGGGTGCCGGTGAACTCCTCGGTGAGGGCGACCGGGGTGGTCGGGATCGTGCCCAGATAGTGGGCGCCGAGCTGAGTGGGGTCGGGATGTGTCACACGCATTCCGGTGGGAGTCATCACAGTGATGAAGTCCAGCGCGGAATGCTCCACGACGGCCATGGCATAGGGCTGAAGTGCGGCGGATGCGCCGTCGATGTCATCTCCGTCGAGAGCATCGATGACGCTCGGAGAATCGGCGATCGACTGTGCCAGCGCGATGGTGAGCTGTTCTGCCTCGGCGCGTGATGCGCGCTGGCTCTCGAAGGCGAGAATGATCGCGGCCAGGGCTCCTACCAGGACCGCAGTGATGAGCAGCACGAGGAAGACGTGCGATGCAGCACTGCGGCTGCGCTCCGAACGCGTCATCGCGATCTCCTCCTGCATCCTTGACCGGCTCCGCGGTCCACGACCAATACGACCACAAATGGTGCGCATCTGAGAACCCCGAGAGGGTGATACCCATTCACCGGCGACGTGCCGGACGTCATGCGACGACGCAGTTCATGATCACGGAGGAACAACATGGCTATCACAACGGGTTTCACACTTCCCGGGTACAACTGGCGCAAAGGCAAGCGCGCCTGGGACAAACACACCTGGCTTTATGTCTCGGTTCTCATCGCCGTCGTGCTGGGCGCTGCGATCGGGCTGATCTGGCCGGAATTCGCCCAGAGTCTTGAGCCACTGGGCAAGGGATTTGTCTCACTGATCAAGATGATGATTGCCCCGATCATTTTCTGCACGATCGTGGTGGGCGTCGGGTCCATTGCGAAGGCCGCGACGGTGGGAAAGATCGGCGGGCTCGCGCTGGCTTACTTCATGGTGATGTCCACCTTCGCGTTGGCGATCGGTCTTGTCGTCGGCAACATCATCCATCCTGGATCCGGCCTCGACATGGCCGGCGCCTCCTATGACGCTTCTGACACCGAAGCGAAGACGACTCAGGAGTTCATTCTCGGGATCATCCCCACCACGTTCTTCTCCGCGTTCACCGGCGAGAGCGTGCTGCAGGTTCTCTTCATCGCGCTGCTGGTCGGGTTCACCGTACAGGGGCTGGGGACGAAGGGTGCACCGATTATGGGTTTCGTGAAGCACCTCCAGGTGCTCGTGTTCCGCATCCTCGGCATGATTCTGTGGCTGGCACCGATCGGCGCATTCGGTGCGATCGCCGCCGTCGTCGGAAAGACCGGTGTCGCGGCGATCTGGAGCTTGGGACTGCTGATGGTCGCCTTCTACATCACTTGCATCCTGTTCATCGTCGGCGTGCTCGGTACGCTGCTGTACCTCGTCACGCGGCTGAACATCTTCCAGCTCATCAAGTACCTGGCACGTGAATATCTATTGATCGTCGGCACGTCGTCCTCCGAGTCGGCTCTGCCCCGACTCATCGCGAAGATGGAGCACATCGGCGTGTCCAAACCGGTCGTCGGGATCACGGTGCCAACCGGCTACTCGTTCAACCTCGATGGCACGGCGATCTACCTGACGATGGCGTCACTGTTCATCGCCGCGGGGATGGGACAGCCGATGTCGATCAGCGAGCAGATCGGCCTACTAGCCTTCATGATCATCGCGAGCAAGGGCGCAGCGGGGGTGACCGGCGCGGGGCTCGCCACACTCGCCGGTGGCCTGCAGGCATATCGCCCTGACCTCGTCGACGGCGTCGGCGTCATCGTCGGTATCGATCGCTTCATGTCGGAGGGGCGCGCGCTGACGAACTTCACCGGAAACGCAGTGGCGACCCTCCTCATCGGTACATGGACCAAGGAGATCGACCCGGAGCAGGCACGACGCGTGCTCCGCGGTGAGCGGCCCTTCGATGAGTCGATGCTCGAGGGGTCGTCTCACGACGGGATGTCCACCGCGACTGACGCTGTCGGCACACAGGGCCTGGAAGAAGCGGCCGTCGCAGAACTCGCGGCGAAAGAACAACGTGCCCGCGCCCGCGCCCAACGCTGAGCAATAACACCCCGCGAACGGAAGATCGCGAACGGAAAAAGATGAGGGCCACCCCGATCGGGGTGGCCCTCAGACGGTCAACCGCTCTTGCGTCGGAACTCGCGCCGCGTCTGCGGGGCGTGTGCCGCATGGACGGCGGAGTCGCCATCCAGATGCGTCTCACCACTGCGGTGATGTGCGTTCTTCTTCTCGAGCGCTTCCTTAAACTTGCGCTTCATGTCCTCAGAGGAGGAGGCTGCGCCTTCTTCGGTGCTCATGGGATCAGCCTACTCTGACGGGGGCTCGGCCGGGAAGGAATTGGGACTGCCAGCCCGTCGCCTGATGAGCAGATCGATGAGCGCGCCAATCGCCATCGCGACGGCGACCGACACGAGGATCGCGACGATGGGGCCGCCTGGCAGGATCGCGGCGAAGAATGCGCCCACCGCGACCTGGTAGGTGGCCCAGCCTGTGGTGGCGAGGACGACGAGGCCTACGTACCGTCCGATCGGAATTCGGGTTGCACCGGCGACGAGGTTGATGGCGAGGGGTGCAAAGGGGATGAAGCGTGCAGTGAACAGCACCACGGCCGTTCCTGATTCCAGACGCCCTCGCGCCCAGTGCTGTGCGCGCTGCACGCGCTCGGCGCGCATCCACCGCCAACGATCAACACCCACCCACCGCCCGACGCTGTAACAGAGCAGGTCTCCGATGGTGGCGGCTGCCGCGGCGCACACGATCACCAGCCATAGTGGGGGACTCCCCGTGGATATCGACAGAGCGCCGAGCGCCGTCACCGCGATCTCACCTGGAACCACCACTAAGAAGGCATCTCCGAGTACGAGCAACGCCATCACGCCCAGGGCCCAAGGACCGTTCGCCGCGTCCGCGAGTGCATCCAGATTCACTCCGCCAGAGTGTCTGGCGGAGGTGAACGGAAACCGAATTGGGGACGGCTGGTGAAGGACAGCCATGCAACAGGTGAACACTCGATGCCAGCCCCCGTCTGTGCGCGGAAGTGGCGACTTTGCACGGCATCCTGACATCGTGAGAGTCGCAATCGTGACCGAATCCTTCCTGCCACACATGAACGGTGTGACGGGGTCTGTGCTGCAGATCCTGCGCCACCTCGAGCGCGCCGGACACGAGGCGCACGTGATCGCTCCGGATGCCGTAGGTATTCCACGAACGATGCACGGCGCCCACGTCGAGCCGGTGACGAGCGTCCCCCTGCCTGGTTACCGCGATGTTCGGGTGGGAACGGCGACCACCCGCCGCATTGCAAACTCGCTCGACCGTTTCCGCCCGGATGTCCTGCACCTCGCCTCGCCGTTCGCTCTGGGGTGGCGTGGCGTGTCGGCGGCATCGCACCGTGGCATCCCCGCGGTCGCGGCCTACCAGACTGATATCGCCGCCTATACCGAGCGCTACCATGTTGCGGCGACCACGGCATTCGCTCAGAACCACATCGTCCGGTTGCACCGTCGGGCGACGCTCACTCTGGCGCCCTCCGCCGAATCCGAACACCAGCTCGCCGCGCTGGGCGTCGACCGCCTGCGCCGCTGGGGACGGGGAGTCGATGCGGAACGCTTCCACCCCTCGCGTCGTGACGAGCGGTGGCAGCGCGATGATGCCGGCGAGGTGATCGTCGGCTATGTGGGACGACTTGCCGCAGAGAAGCAGGTGGAGGATCTGCGCGTCGTGCAGCAGATCCCTGGTGTTCGCCTTGTGATCATCGGTGAGGGCCCGTCGCGCGCTCGGTTGCAAGCGCTGCTTCCGAATGCTGTGTTCCTTGGCCACCTCGACGGTGATGCGCTTGCGCAGGCGATGGCCTCGATCGATATCTTTGTGCATCCGGGCGAAAGTGAGACCTTCGGGCAGACGCTGCAGGAGGCCCACGCCAGTGGAGTCCCGGTGATCGCGACCGGACGCGGCGGACCTCTCGATCTGGTGCGGATGGGAATCGATGGATGGTTGTACCGCCCCGGCGACCTCGACGACCTTCGGATGCGGGTTGCTGACCTCGCCGGCGATGCGCGCAAGCGCCGTGCCTTCGGCGTCGCAGGCCGTACTGCTGTCGAGGGACGCAGCTGGCAGGTGATCTGCGATCAGCTGCTCGGCCATTTCGATGAGGCGCGGGAACTGCACGGTGTGGACCGTTCGCTTCGCTCACCTCGGCAGAGGCGGCCAGAATTGTCGACACCGAGCGTGGGGCGTCGTTGGCAGCGCTATGTCGCACTGGGCGACTCCTTGACAGAGGGACTGTGTGACCCGGCCCCCGATGGTGCGCTGCGCGGCTGGGGCGACCGTCTCGCCCTGCTGCTTTCCGCTCGGGGCGGACTCCATTTCGCTAACCTCGCGGTGCGCTCACGTCGGGTTCGTGATGTGTGTGGAGAGCAGCTCACCAGGGCACGGGAGCTGCGACCCGATCTGGTCTCGATCCTGATCGGCGCCAACGACCTGGTGAAGTCGCACGTAAATGTCGAAGGGCTCGCCGCACAGCTTGAAGTCGCGGTTCGCACACTTCGCGAAGATGGTGCGGACGTGTTGCTCGTCACACCCTTCCTGCCTGACCGCCGCGCCGCGCGCCTGTTCAGCGCACGCTTCGCAGAGTTTGCCAGCCTGCTTGCACGCATCGCACAGCGGCATGGGGCGATCCTGCTTGACACCGACCTGCATCCGGAGCTGCCCTCAAGGCCCAACTGGGGTGAGGACCTCGTGCATCTGAGCAGCCGAGGTCATCGCTTCCTCGCGTACCGCGCGGGGGAGCTGCTCGGCGTGCCGCACGCTGAGACGCTCGGGGCGCTCGACCAGGTGCTGCACGATGTGGATGTGACGTCGCGAGCGGCCTGGTGGCGTCAGCACGCGCTGCCGTGGGTGTGGCGACGCATGCGCGGACGTGTGGCCGGTGACGGGCTGGTCGCCAAGCACGACGACTACGTCTATATCGGCCGCGCATCCATCATGCAGCGGCACACTGCCGGGCGGTGAACGTACGCCGCGATCCCAGATGATCACGGGAATTCAGGCGCTCGCTGATAGGGTAAACGGTGGACTGCTGTGTGCAGTTTGCGTGCTTCAATGTTCACGCTTACGTAATATCTCGCCCGTCACACGGACGGACGAGTCTAAACAAAGAAGGAGAGACCTCTTGGAAGGTCCTGAAATCACTGCCGCCGAGGCCGTTCTTGACAACGGCCGCTTCGGCACCCGCACCATCCGCTTCGAAACTGGTCGTCTTGCTCAGCAGGCACAGGGTTCAGTTGCGGCATACCTCGACGGCGAGACGATGATTCTCTCCGCCACCAGCGCTGGCAAGCACCCGCGCGAGGGCTTCGACTTCTTCCCGCTGACCGTTGACGTTGAAGAGCGTTCCTACGCAGCAGGCAAGATCCCCGGTTCGTTCTTCCGTCGTGAGGGTCGTCCCTCGACTGAGGCGATTCTGGTCTGCCGTCTGATCGACCGTCCACTGCGTCCGTCGTTCGTTGACGGTCTTCGCAACGAGGTCCAGGTTGTCATCACCGTGCTGTCGATCGCTCCCGGCGAGTACTACGACGCACTTGCGATCAACGCGGCTTCCGCATCGACGCAGATCTCTGGTCTGCCGTTCTCTGGCCCCATCGCCGGTGTGCGCCTCGCACTCATCCCCGGCCAGGGCGAGAACGCTGACCAGTGGGTCGCGTTCCCGAACCAGGCTCAGGTCGCTGAAGCAGTGTTCGACCTGATGGTCGCCGGTCGCGTCGTCAAGAAGTCCGACGGCACCGAAGACGTAGCCATCATGATGGTCGAAGCTGAGGCAACCGAGAACAGCTGGAACCTCATCAAGGGCGGCGCAGTAAAGCCGAACGAAGAGGTCGTCGCCGGTGGCCTCGAGGCCGCCAAGCCGTTCCTCAAGCAGCTCGTCGAGGCGCAGGCCGAGATGGCTTCGCACTCCTCGAAGGCTCCGGGCGTCTACCCGGTCTTCCCGGCGTACGAGCAGGCTACGTACGACTTCATCGCTGCGTCCGCACAGGCTGACCTCGAGAAGGTCTACCTGATCGCCGACAAGATCGAGCGTCAGACGGCCGATGACCAGGTCAAGGACCGCGTCAAGGCTGAGGTCGCTGCCGCTGTTGAGGCTGGCACTCTGCCGGCATCCGCCGCTGGTGAGGTCTCCGGTGCCTACAAGTCGCTGACGAAGAAGATCGTTCGTGGCCGCGTGCTGGCTGAGGGCGTCCGTATGGACGGCCGTGGCCTTGCTGACATCCGCCCGCTGGATGCAGAGGTACAGGTCATCCCGCGCGTGCACGGTTCCGCGATCTTCCAGCGCGGCGAGACCCAGATCATGGGTGTCACCACGCTGAACATGCTCAAGATGGAGCAGCAGATCGATTCGCTGTCTCCGACCACGAGCAAGCGCTACATGCACCACTACAACTTCCCGCCCTATTCGACCGGTGAGACCGGCCGCGTTGGTTCGCCGAAGCGTCGCGAGATCGGGCACGGCTTCCTCGCCGAGCGCGCCCTCGTGCCGGTGCTGCCGAGCCGCGAGGAGTTCCCCTACGCGATCCGCCAGGTGTCTGAGGCTCTCAGCTCCAACGGATCGACGTCGATGGGTTCCGTCTGTGCATCGACTCTGTCGCTGCTGAACGCGGGTGTGCCGCTGCGCGCAGCCGTTGCCGGTATCGCCATGGGTCTTGTCTCTGACGAGGTTGACGGTCAGACGCGTTACGCCGCGCTCACCGACATCCTGGGTGCAGAAGACGCTCTCGGTGACATGGACTTCAAGGTCGCAGGCACCAGCGAGTTCATCACCGCGATCCAGCTCGACACGAAGCTCGACGGACTCCCGTCTGACGTCCTCACCGGCGCACTGACGCAGGCTCGCGACGCACGTCTGACGATTCTCGGTGTCTTGAACGCTGCGATCGACACGCCTGACGAGATGGCGCCGACCGCGCCTCGCGTCATCAGCGTGCAGATCCCGGTCGACAAGATTGGTGAGCTGATCGGCCCGAAGGGCAAGACGATCAACTCGATCCAGGACGAGACCGGCGCACAGATCTCCATCGAGGAAGACGGCACCGTGTACATCGGTGCAGTCGACGGTCCGTCGGCCGAGGCCGCTCGTGCCCAGGTCAACGCGATCGCCAACCCGACCAACCCTGAGATCGGCGAGCAGTTCCTCGGCACGGTCGTGAAGATCGCATCGTTCGGTGCGTTCATTTCACTGCTGCCTGGCAAGGATGGCCTGCTGCACGTCACCGAGGTGCGCAAGCTCGCCGGCGGCAAGCGTGTGGAGAACGTCGACGACGTTCTCTCCGTCGGCCAGAAGATCCTGGTCAAGATCACGAAGATCGATGACCGCGGCAAGCTGTCGCTGGAGCCCGTTGTCGACGGAGCTGCTGCAACAGAAGCTGTGCCCGAGGCGGAGTCCGCTGAGGCCTAAGTAGTCGACGTCGGCCCGGCTTCTGCTCCTCGAGAGCGGAAGCCGGGCCTTCTTCGTATCTGAAGTGATCAAAACGTTATGAGAAGTTTGCCAGCTGTTACCTGTAATGGCGGGTTAGGTCACGGTTCTCGCTTACCCTCGAATTACGCACCGGGGGGTGCATGCATAGCTGGCGGTCTCCACGGGGAGACAGGCGCGGAGGTGGATGAGAGATGCGATTGTTCGGCACAGGGGCAGATCCTCGGCCAGTGAGCGCTGAGGAACGCCAGCTCGAGCATCCTTCTGCTCCGATTCCCGTCGTCGGCCCCGGCATCGGCGAAAGTATTCGCGTGGCGATCGGCGAGACCGGCATTGAGACCTTCCCGCTCATGCTCGGAGCCGCCGAGTTTGGCTGGAATGTCGATCTCGAAACCAGCCATGCGATCCTTGACCGGTACATCGAGTTCGGTGGGAATGCAGTTCACACGGCTGACGGGTTCTCCGGAGGCCGTAGCGAGCACATTATCGGTCAGTGGCTTCGATCCCGTGGTCTTCGTGATCGAGCGGTGCTGAGCGTACGCATCGGCGCTCACGCTGACAATCCCGGCCTTGGCTCCACCAACCTTGTGCGCGCGGTCGAAGGCTCCCTCACCAGGCTGGGGGTCGAGCGTATCGATGTGCTCTACCTCGACGCGACGCTCGATAAGACGACGAACCTCGAAGACACCCTTTCGACCGCTGAATGGCTGAAGGATGCTGGCAAGATCGGTGCGTTAGGTGCCTTCCGCTTTGCCCCGGAACGGCTTGTGGAGGCACGCATCCTCGCATCCGCCGGTTACCCACGCATCGAGGTTCTCGATGAGCCGTACAACCTTATTCGGCGTGAGGCCTTCGAAGGTGATTTGAGGCTCGTCGCCGGGGCTCAGAACCTCGCGGTCACACCGTCACACGCGCTGGAACACGGATTTCTCTCTGGTCGTCACCGCAGCAAGGCGCTGGTCTCGCAGGGGGTGCGCGGTGAGCAGCTTCGCGGGCACCTGAATCGCCGAGGCATCCGGATTCTTCGTGCGCTCGATCTGGTCGCCACTGAACTCGGAGTTCCGGTCGCGGCTGTGTCCATTGCGTGGCTACTCGCGCAACGCACCGTCGCCGCTCCCATCGTCAACACGTTTGCGACGCAACACGTGGAGGAACTGATGCAGGGCGCCGGCATCAGCCTTTCTCGTGGGCAGATCGCTGAACTCACGCGCGCCGGAAACTGAGACACTCCCACCGACTGTCGGGGGCTCCGGGTAGGGTGGAATGACGCCTGGGCGAAAGCCGACGACGAATTGAGTGGTTTGTGACGCATTACATTTATCTGGTCAGACACGGCGAACATCAGGATGCCGAGTACGGCATCGACGACGGACCTCTCTCATCTCGGGGGCAGCGACAGGCAGAATTGATCGCCGACCGGCTCTCTGGTCTTCCACTCGACCGGGTCTGGCATTCGCCGCTGCTGCGGGCGACAGAGACCGCGCGAGCGATCGCTGAACGGCTCCCATCCGTTGTGCCTGAGCCGTCTGCGCTGCTGTTCGACTGCGTGCCCACGGGCATGACGGACGAGACGCCGTCAGCCTACGAGCCATTCTTCGGCTCGGTGACTGACGCGGAAATTGAGGCTGGCAACGCTCAGATGGCAGATGCCGTGAACGAGTTTCTCGTCCGCAAGCAGGGCGATGTGCACGAGGTACTGATCACACACAACTTCGTGATCTCATGGTTCGTGCGTGAAGTGCTCGGGGCCCCTGAATGGCGTTGGATGACGCTGAACCAGGCCCACTGTGGATTGACGGTGATCGCGCAGAAACAGGGTCGACCCTGGACGCTGATCAATCACAACGATCTCGGGCACCTGCCGGTCGAATTGCGAACTGGTCTGCCGGATCCGATTCCGGTTTGAGCCGACGCTCTCAGAGAGCTTTGCGGTACCAGCGGGTCGCGTTCGGGTTGTCGTTGTAGCGCTCGATCGGCTCGAACCCGTTGCGGGCATAGAGCGCGCCGGCGGCCTCGAGCGTGTGGTGGGTGTCGAGCACGAGCTCGACAGCGTCCCACTCGCGTGCGCGGCGCTCCAGCTCGTCCAGGATCGCGCGACCCCAACCCTGGCCTCGGGTCTCTGGACGCAGGAACAGGTGCTTGACCTCGTAGCGGATGCCGGCGGGGGAGTCCTCGAGGCGTCGGATGCCGCCGCATCCCACCGGTGCACCTGATGGGCCGGCGAGGAGGAACACACCGGCCGGAGGCTGGAAGGCCGACTCCGTCGGGAAGGTTGGTGTGTACGTGCCGCCGGGGAATTCTTCTGCGCGAAGAGTGAAATAGTCGACGAGGATTGCGTGAGCCTCAACGGCTGTGGGTGATGCGGGGCGGAACTCGAGCATGAATCAACGCTACTCGTGTGTCGGTCCCTGCCGTGCGCCTGGCGCTGGCGCAGTGCTGGTCTAAATAGACTGGAGCTATGACCAAGCAGGTGGCACTTGTCGGCAGTACGGGGAAGCTCGGGACGATCATCAAGCAGGTGATCAATGACCTTGATGGCTTCGAGGTGACGCGAGTGCTCTCCTCCTCGAGTGATCTCGCCGAGCTCGAGGGCGCGGACCTCGTCGTGGATGCATCGACTCCGCAGGTGAGTGTCGAGGTCGTTCGTACCTCTATTGACCTCGGCATCAACGTGCTCGTCGGCACCTCCGGATGGTCATCCGAGCGCATCGCGCTGGTGCGTCCGCTGGTGGAGGCTGCCGGAACTGGCGTGGTCTTCATTCCGAACTTCTCGCTGGGGTCGGTACTCGGCTCAGCTTTGGCAGCCGCTGCCGCTCCGTTCTTCCCGTCCGTGGAGATCATCGAGGCGCACCGTGACACCAAGATCGATTCGCCCAGTGGCACGGCTGTGCGCACGGCCGAGCTCATCGCCGCAGCTCGCGCGGATGAGGGGCCGGTCAACGCGCCCCATGTCGACCAACGTGCGCGCGGGCAGCAGGTGGCGAGCGTGCCGATCCACTCGCTGCGCCGTCCTGGTGTGATCGCTCGTCAGGATGTCATCCTCTCCGGGCCGGGAGAGTCACTCACGATCACTCACGACACGGTGGAATCCGCGCAGGCTTATGCCCCCGGCATCCGTCTCGCTGTCCCGTTTGCGGCAGAGGCACGCGGTGTCGTTGTCGGGCTGGAGAACATGATCGACATCGGAATTCAGGCCCGCTCGTGATGACGCGCATCGGGGTGGCGCTGATCGGGGCTGCCCTGATCCTCTACTTCGTGCTCATGGGACAGAAGGCGGTGCTGTTCATCGCGAGTGGTGACCCGATCGGCATCGCGATGGGGATCGCACTGATAGTGCTTCCGCTGATTGGAGTCTGGGCTCTTGTGCGCGAGATCCAGTTCGGCGTGCAGGCCGAGAAGCTCGGTACGAAGCTCAATGCCGAGGGCGGCATGCCGGAGGCTGAGACCGAACTGACCGCCAGTGGCCGCATCACCAAGGCAGACGCGGAGCCGCTCATTCAGCGTTACGCAGCTGAGGCTGATGCCGCATCAACCGACTGGCGCGCAATGTATCGACTGGGCGTGGTCCAGGATGCCGCGGGTCGGCGCAAGGACGCGCGCGCCAGCATCCGAACCGCGATCACCCTCTCCAAAAACTAACCGCGAGTGGTGGTGAGAGGTTAGGCCAGCGTCGCCTCTAGTGTGATCGTGATGCCAGCAAGGGCCTGAGAGACCGGGCAACCGATCTTCGCGCCCTCGGCGATCTCCTGGAACTGCTCCTGCGTGAGCCCGGGGACGGTGGCATTCACATTGAGGTGGCTGCCGCTGATGCCGACGCCTGGCTTGAAGGTGACTGACGCGCTGGTGTTCACGCGATCCGGCGGGGTGCCGTTCTCGCTCAGCGCGTGCGAGAGCGCCATGCTGAAGCAAGAGGCGTGAGCAGCCGCGATGAGCTCTTCCGGCGTGGTCGTGGTGTCAGATCCCTCGCTGCGGGCCTTCCAATTGATCGGGAAGGTGCCAAGGTTCGAAGACGAGAACTGGACGGTGCCTGATCCTTCGGCAAGAGAGCCGGTCCAGGTGGTTGTTGCTTCACTGGTGACGGGCATGATTCCTCCGGGGGTCGTGGCGGGTTGTTGAGCCAGCCTATCCATCCCGGGGCATGCGGGGAACCGGTGCTTCAGGCGGCAGCAGCAGCCCTGCCGATGACTCCGGCACGCTGTAGCAGCAGATAGATCTGGCAACCGAGGCAGAACGCGAACGCCGCGTTGAGGAAAGCGGCGATGAAGGCGGCGCCAGCGGCGATCGGAAGCGCCCACGGCACGCCGATCAGGTGCAGCACAAGGCCAACGAGGACAACGAAGAGGCCGACGCCCTGCGCGAAGCGCGGTGGGCGGGGGTCTTCCAATTCAGTGGGGGCGGCGAGGCGCGGCCGTACGAACCTGCGGAAGATCGCACCCCACGGGGCAGTACGCGGTGAGACGACGCCCCACAGAAACAGCAACGCGATGACCACGAGGAGCAGGAAGCCGGGGTCGAGGATGCGCTGCAACACACTTGCGGACTGGATCGCCCAAGTGTCACCGGGAGCGAACGCGGATCCGTTGGACGGCATGATCGCGAACCATCCAGCGGAGGCCCGTGCTGTCGACAGTCCGATCAGGCTGAGCACGAGGGCGATGAGCAGCAGCACAGAGGTGATCGTCGCGGCGAAGCGGGGCCCCCTCGGGTCGATTCCGGTGGGATGGGTCATCTCTGCTCCTGTGTCCAAACGGCGGGGATGGTTGAGAGCGCGTCCTCGATCGCTCGACGGTCCGGCACGCCACCCCAACGGGAAAGTACTGCGCCGGATGCATCGACCAGGAACGTGGTCGGAGTCTGCAGCACGTGATAGCGGGTGGCGAGATCGTTGCGATCCGTCAGATCGATCTCGACATGGGTGATGCCGTCTTTGCCGTCGGCGATCGCGGTGAGCATGCGACGCACCTGAGGGCAGCGGGCGCAGAACTCCGTGCTGAATTGCACCAGGCTCGCACGCGGCGCCAGCATCGCATCGGTCAGATCTTCGGACCGGACCCGTAAATGTCCGCCGGAGCGCCTGCGGCCATCTTGTGTGCGCAGGACGAGACCCACCAACACCGCGAGCGCGAGGACAGCGCCAGCGATCAGGAGGGCGGTGAAGATGGGCATCTCCTGAGGATAAGTCGCCACGCGGTGACGGAGGTCGATATGACCGATGATGACGCGACAGAGTGCTCCACATCCGCCTGCGATGTGCCTCGGCCAGGTATCGTGGCAGGCATGAGCGCAGCTGTCCCCACGCCGTATGAAGATCTACTCCGCGATGTGCTGGAGCACGGCACGCACAAAGATGATCGCACCGGAACCGGCACCACGAGTGTGTTCGGCCGGCAGATCCGCTTCGACCTGTCGAAGGGCTTTCCGCTGATCACGACGAAGCGCGTGCACTTCAAGTCGATCGCTTATGAGCTGCTGTGGTTCCTGCGTGGCGAGTCCAACGTGAAGTGGCTGCAGGACAACGGCGTCTCAATTTGGGATGAGTGGGCGGACGCCGACGGCGATCTCGGTCCGGTGTATGGCGTGCAGTGGCGCTCCTGGCCGACCCCCGACGGCGGCCACATCGACCAGCTGTCTCAGGTGATCGAGCAGATCAAAGCGACGCCGGATTCTCGACGTCTGATCGTTTCGGCTTGGAACCCCGCTGATATTCCCGACATGGCGCTCGCGCCGTGCCACGCGCTGTTCCAGTTCTACGTCGCCGATGGGAAGCTCTCCTGCCAGCTGTATCAGCGCAGTGCAGACATGTTCCTCGGCGTGCCGTTCAACATCGCGAGCTACGCGCTGCTGACCATGATGATCGCGCAGCAGGTTGGGCTTGAGCCTGGTGACTTCGTATGGACCGGCGGCGACTGCCACGTCTACGACAACCACCTTGAGCAGGTGAGCGAGCAGCTGGCGCGCGATGCCTATCCGTACCCGACGCTCCGCTTCGCACGTAAGCCAGAGTCGGTGTTTGACTACGACTTCTCCGATTTCATCGTCGAGGACTATCAGCATCATCCTCCGATCCGGGCGGCGGTGGCGGTATGACCTGGGTCGGCCTGATCTGGGCTGAAGCTGCTGGCGGTGTCATCGGCGCCGACGGCGGGATGCCGTGGCATGTGCCGGAGGATATGGCGCACTTCAAGGAGGTCACGCTGACCGCACCGGTCGTCATGGGGCGCAAGACCTGGGACTCGCTCCCGGAGCGCTTCCGACCGCTGGTAGGGCGCGAGAACATCGTGGTCACACGTCAACAAGACTGGGTTGCCGACGGTGCACGTCGGGCGGCAAACGTCGCCGAGGCTGTGCGCGGGCTTGAGCGAGTGTGGATCATCGGTGGTGCGGAGATCTATGCGCAGGTCATCGCGGGCGCCGATCGGCTCGAGATCACGGAGATCGACCTCGAGGTTGAAGGTGACGCCTTCGCTCCAGCGAAGATCGGCTGGCGGCTGGCCTCCGAGGGTGAGTGGCAGACCTCGCGCACCGGCATCCGCTACCGCTTCCTCGCGTACGAACGCTGATGCCCACCGCTCTTATCACGGGCGCCAGTGCCGGTCTAGGCGCGGAGTTCGCTGGTCAGCTTGCGGCTCGCGGTGCGGACCTCGTACTGGTGGCTCGCTCGGCCGCGACGCTAGAGGATCTTGCCGACCAATTGCGAGAGAGTCACGGAGTGGCCGTTGAGGTGCTCGTCGCTGACCTGGTGATCGATGATGACGTGGCTCGCGTGGCGGCACGGATCGCTCAGTCGCAGAACCCGATCGATCTGCTGGTCAACAACGCCGGCTTCGGACTCCCGCTGCACTTCGCGGACAACGATGTCGAAGCCGAGGTGCGACACCTGCGCCTCCACGTCGAGACTCCGCTGCGGCTCATACATGCTGCCCTCGGTGCGATGCGCGGTCGCGGCGGACGCATCATCAACGTCGCGTCCGTCGCTGGATTCATCTCGCGTTCGACCTATTCCGCATGCAAGCAATGGCTCATCGGGTTCAGCCGCTGGGCAAACGCCGAGTATGCACGTGACGGTGTCACCGTCACTGCACTCTGCCCTGGATTCACGCACACGAGTTTCCATGAGCGGATGGGCCTGGCTCCCGGGCACGAGGGGATCCCCTCGTTCGGATGGCTGCACGCGAAGGACGTCGTAAGTGAAGGCCTCCGCGACGCTGCGCGCGGCAACGCGGTGTCGGTCCCATCGTTGCGCTACAAGCTCGTCGTGGCGCTCACGAAGGTGCTGCCCGCGTCACTCACGGCGGGCGCCGCCCGTCGCGGGCGCGTCTGACCGGAGCCGGAGCGCGTCTGACTGGAGCCGGGTCGCGTCTCAGCGGAAACGGCCGAGATGGATGCCCGCATAGGCGAGAGCGGCGATGGTCTCACCATCTGTGATCCGCCCGTCCGCGACCATTCGCAGGACCTCCTCGAACGGGATCCACGCGACCTCCTCTATGCCCTCCTCTTCGCGCGCCTCACCGTCAGCAGGGTGCAGGTCGAGCGCAAGGAAGACGTGCCCCGCTGCGTCGCTGACACCGTCAAGCGAGTACATCCGGCCGAGGTGGGTCCATTTCTCGGCATGGAGACCGCCTTCTTCTCGCAGCTCGCGCTGGGCCGCGATCACCGGCTCCTCGCCGTCGCTGCCGCCCGACGGGATCTCGATCGAACGTCCGACGGTATAGCGGTTGATGGTGACCATGCAGACCCGTCCCAGATCATCGACTGCGACGATGAACACAGCGGGATGGTGCACGCTCATGACACCGTAGATGCCGTCACCGGCGGGTCCCGTCACCGCATCCTCACGGACCGAGATCCAAGGGTTCTCGTACACGAGTCGAGAGTCATTGGTCTGCCACGTCATGTCCGTGAGCCTATCCGGCGCGATGCGTCTGAGCTTCGAACCTATACGCTGGGACTATGACGCACTCGAGCAATCCTTTCGGACAGGTTCTCGTCGCGCTCGTCACTCCAATGACGGCCGACGGTGAAGTCGATTGGCCCGCCGTCGAGAAGCACATGGATGACGTCATCACCGCTGGTGCAGACGGAATCGTTGTGACGGGAACGACAGGCGAGACCTCGACCCTGACGGATGCCGAGAAGCTCAAGCTCGTCGAGGTAGGCAAGTCCGTATCTGCGGGCCGCGCCAAGATCATCACCGGCGGCGGCTCCAACGAGACCGCGCATGCGATCGAGCTGTACAAGGCTAGTGAGAAGGCCGGCGCCGACGGCATCATGATCGTCACGCCGTATTACAACAGGCCCACTCAGGCCGGTATTCTCACGCACTTCCGCCTGGTTGCGGACGCTACCGACCTGCCCGTGATCCTCTACGACATCCCCGTCCGCACGGGTGTGCCGATCAACTACGAAACGCTCCTGCGCTTGGCCAAGCACCCCAACATCCTTGCGGTGAAAGACGCCAAGGGCGACTTCAGCGAGGTCAGTCGCGTGTTGAACCAGACCGACCTGATGTACTTCTCCGGCGATGACGCGAATGCGCTGTCGCAGCTGGCGATCGGGGCGACGGGTCTGATCGGCGTCACGGCGAACATCACCGCGACCCCGTACCGCACGATTGTGGATGCGGTGAACCGCGGCGATCTCGCCACGGCGACCGCTGCGCACAAGCGTCTTGAGCCGCTGGTACGCGCCACGATGACCCACGTACCTGGCACTGTGTCGGCGAAGTACATCCTGCACGGCCTTGGCCGTATCTCCAGTCCACGTGTGCGCCTGCCGCTGGTGGGACCGGAGGAATGGGAAGCCGCGCTCATCGAAGATGAGCTCTCGCTCGTCACCGACGTGCCCGGCGCCGATTTCTCAAACTTCCGCCCAGACCGCAATGCGGCCGCTGGCGGTGCCCTGCCCAAGGTGCACGGCACAACGCGCTGAGAAGCGTCCAAAACGAGTGCGCCCAACGCGTGCGCTGAACGCGTCAAAAGAATGAACGGACACCAGAACTGTCCGACTGAGGAGACAATATGTCAATCCCGCTAGCTGATCCAGCACCCCTCGCAGACGGGACCCTTCGCGTCATCCCGCTTGGCGGTCTCGGTGAGATCGGTCGCAACATGACCGTGTTCGAGTACGACGGCAAGCTTCTCATCGTCGACTGCGGTGTGCTCTTCCCTGAGGAGCACCAGCCAGGAGTCGATCTGATCCTGCCCGACTTCGACCCGATTCGTGATCGTTTGGACGACATCGTCGGCGTCGTCCTCACACATGGACACGAAGACCACATCGGCGCAGTGCCGTACCTGCTTCGGCTGAAAAACGATATTCCACTGATCGGCTCCGGACTCACCCTCGCCTTCATCGAGGCGAAGCTGAAGGAACACCGAATCAAGGCTTTCACTCTCACGGTGACGGAGGGGCAGAACGAAAAGGTCGGCCCGTTCGATCTTGAGTTCGTTGCGGTCAACCACTCGATTCCGGATGCTCTCGCCGTCGCCATCCGCACTCCCGCGGGTCTCGTGCTGGCCACCGGCGACTTCAAGATGGACCAGCTGCCGCTCGACGGCCGTCTCACCGACCTCCGCGCCTTCTCGCGTCTGGGGGAGGAGGGCATCGACCTCTTCCTGGTGGACTCGACCAACGCCGATGTTCCTGGGTTCACTCCGACGGAACGCTCCATCGGACCAGTCCTCGATCAGGTCATCGCCAAGGCGCCACGCCGCGTGATCGTCGCCAGCTTCTCCAGCCACGTGCACCGCGTTCAGCAGGTGCTGGATGCCGCGCATGCCAACGGACGCCGGGTCGCGCTGCTCGGCCGCAGCATGGTGCGTAACATGACGATCGCCGAAGACCTCGGATATCTCAAGGTGCCCGAGAACGTCCTCATCGACTACAAGAAGGCGCGCGATCTGCCGGACGACAAGATCGTCTACATGTCGACGGGGTCACAGGGCGAGCCGATGGCTGTCCTCAGCCGGATGGCGAACCTCGACCACGCGATCGAGGTTGGTGAGGGCGACACCGTCATCCTCGCGTCGAGCCTCATCCCGGGCAACGAGACCGCCATCTACCGCGTCATCGACGGGCTCACCAAGCTGGGTGCGAATGTCGTGCACAAGGCGAACGCCAAGGTGCACGTCTCCGGTCACGCCACCGCGGGTGAGCTGCTGTATTGCTACAACATCCTCAAGCCCAAGAACGTTCTCCCGGTGCACGGCGAGTATCGGCACCTCATCGCCAACGCGAGGCTTGCGCAGGAGACCGGTGTTCCCGCCGAGAACACGATCATCGCCTCCAATGGCACGATCATCGACCTCAAGGACGGCGTCGCTCAGGTCGCTGGCCAGCTCGACATCGGCTTCGTCTACGTCGACGGTTCGACCGTGGGCGAGATTACTGACGCTGACCTAAAGGATCGCCGGATCCTCGGCGAAGAGGGCTTCATTTCCGTGATCGTCGTGGTGGACGCCTCTACCGGCCGCATCATCAGGGGTCCGGAGATCCAGGCGCGCGGCGTGGCCGAGGACGACTCGGTGTTCGACGATGTGCTGCCCAAGATCGCCGCAGCACTCAAAGAGGCATCCGGCAACGGCGTCCGCGACACGCACGCGCTCTCACAGATCGTTCGTCGTACGATCGGCCGCTGGGTGAACCAGAAGCTGCGGCGTCGTCCGATGATTGTTCCGCTGGTCATCGAGGCGTAGCCGATTCGGCAGAAAGCCGCGTCATTACGCGGCAGTGTCGGTGCCCGAACGTAGTCTTCTCGTATGCCCAGGAGTACCCCGAAGACCTCGCGCGCGTCCGAGAAGACACTGACGCGCGCGTCCGAGAAAACTCCGACGCGCGCCAAGGCACCGGCGGCCCCGAAGAAGTACGTCGACGAGGCCGAGAAGCCGGCATTGGCCGTACGGGCATGGGTCGGCATGGCGCACGGCGTCGGCGGACTATTTCGCGCGTTCGGGCCCGAATCGCTGGAGAAGGACGATCGCCGCGACGGCTTCCCGTTCCTCCTCGTTCTGTTCGCGATCGCTGGGGCGGTCAATGAATGGTTCTTCATCGGCAACGAGATCGCGCAGAACATCAGTGCCTACTCGGTCGGCCTACTGATTGGGCGCACGGCATTCCTGATGCCCGTGCTGCTGCTTGTGCTTGCGGGCTGGTTGTTCCGGCATCCGTCGTCAGTGCACGACAACGGTCGGATCGGAATTGGATTCGGGCTGTTCGTGCTCGCCATCGCCGGCATCTGCCATGTCGCAGGCGGGCGTCCTGAGCCGAAAGATGGCATGCCAGCGCTCAGCGCGGCGGGTGGTCTGTTCGGCTGGATGCTGGGTGAACCGCTGTCCTACCTCACCGAGATCGTTGCCTACATCGTCCTGGCGCTGCTGGCTGCGCTCAGCATTTTGATCATCACGAAGACTCCACCGAACCGCATCGGTGCTCGTCTGGGCGACCTGTACGCCTGGATGTTCGGAGCCGAGCGCACCGAGCCCCAGCCCGAGAAGGTCGTTGAAGAAGCTTCCAGCAATGAGACGGATGACTCGCTGCCCTGGTGGCGACGAAACAAGACTGGCCGTGAGGAAGACCCCGACGAGGGTCTGAGCTCGCAGGACCTCACCGAATTTCTGCTGCCGACAGACAACATGCCGATTGAAAACCTTCCGGCAGCGACCAAGCCGGTGGACAAGACTGCCTACGATCAATCAGTCATCGTCGCGGACGCATCGGATGCCGCGACTGAGATTCTGACTGATGTTCGGGGCGTCACGGCCGGTCTCGGCGAGCAGGGGAGCACTGCCCTGCTCGACGATTTCGGTGACACCGGTGAGCAGCCCGACCTCCCTGGACTCTCTGGCTTCGGCACGGAGGGCCCAGGCGACCACGGGCTGCAGGCTCCCATCGCCCCGTACATCCTGCCGTCGCCGGGTATCCTCAGCGCCGGGCCGCCGTCAGTGGCCCGCTCCGAGGCGAACGACAAGATCGTCGAGCAGATCACCAGCGTGCTGTCGCAGTTCAAGATCGACGCGAAGGTGACTGGCTTCTCCCGAGGCCCGACGGTGACGCAGTACGAGGTGGAAGTCGGTCACGGCGTCAAGGTCGAAAAGATCACGCAGCTGAGCGCCAACATCTCGTACGCCGTCGCATCGAATGACGTGCGCATCCTTTCGCCGATCCCTGGCAAGAGCGCCATCGGTATCGAGATTCCGAACACCGACCGCGAGACGGTTGCCTTGGGCGATGTCATCCGCTCACAGGCAGCCATTAAGAGTGCACACCCGATGACGGTCGGCGTCGGCAAGGATGTCGGGGGCAACTTCGTCGTCGCCAACCTCGCCAAGATGCCCCACCTTCTCGTTGCTGGTTCTACTGGATCTGGTAAGTCCAGCTTCGTCAACTCAATGATCACGAGCATTCTGATGCGTGCCCGTCCCACGGACGTGCGCATGGTGCTCATCGACCCGAAGCGGGTGGAGCTCACCAGCTACGCAGGTGTCCCGCACCTGATCACACCCATCATCACGAACCCGAAGAAGGCTGCGGAAGCCCTGCAATGGGTCGTGAAAGAGATGGACATGCGGTACGACGACCTTGCGTCGTTCGGCTTCCGCCACATCGACGACTTCAACAAGGCTGTTCGCGCCGGTGAGATTGTGCTTCCGGTGGGCAGTGAGCGGGTGCTCAAGCCGTACCCCTATCTACTTGTCGTCGTCGATGAGCTCGCCGACCTCATGATGGTCGCCCCGCGTGACGTAGAGGACTCGATCGTTCGCATTACGCAGCTTGCTCGTGCCTCCGGTATCCACCTGGTGCTTGCCACGCAGCGACCGAGCGTCGATGTCGTCACCGGGCTCATCAAGGCCAACGTGCCGTCGCGACTCGCGTTCGCCGTGACCAGCGTCACCGACAGCCGAGTGATTCTTGACTCGCCTGGCGCTGACAAGCTGATCGGCCAGGGTGACGCCCTGTTCTCACCGATGGGCTCCTCCAAGCCTTTCCGCCTCCAGGGCGCCTGGGTCGAGGAAAGCGAGATTGACGCGGTCGTCAAGCACGTCACGGCGCAGGCGCGGCCGGAGTATCGTCCGGACGTGCAGGAAGCGCTCGAACCGACCAAGAAGAAGGAAGTTGATGAGGACATCGGCGATGACCTCGAGGTTCTCCTTGCCGCGGCTGAGCTCATCGTCTCGTCCCAGTTCGGTTCGACATCGATGCTGCAGCGCAAGCTGCGCGTCGGTTTCGCGAAGGCCGGGCGTCTGATGGATCTGTTGGAGTCTCGCGAGATCGTCGGCCCGTCTGAAGGATCAAAGGCGCGTGATGTGCTGGTGGCGCCCGAACAGCTGTCTGCTGTCATGGCGCAGTTGCGCGGAGAGGATGGACCGGCTGCCTCCAATGCCCCGCCTGCGGCGCAGGCTGCGCCGGCGATGCCGGCCGCTCCGGTCGCTCCGGCCGCTCCGGCGTACGATCCGATTGAGGCGCAGTTCGAAGGACTACCGGTCGTAAACGAAGATGACGGCGATGAAGACGCCTGGGGATTGACGGGACGCGACTGATGATGATTCCGCGACAATTGCCGAACGCGATCACGATCGCCCGCATCCCGCTGGCAGTCGTCTTCTTCGTACTGCTCCTGATGGGCGGCAGCTACGGTCTCGACGACCTGGTCATTCGCTGGATCGCGGGCGGATTGTTCATCTTCGCGATCTCCACCGACTGGGTTGACGGATATCTCGCCCGCAAGTACGACATCGTCAGCGACTTCGGGAAGCTCTGGGATCCGATCGCAGACAAGCTGCTGACCGGTGCCGGCTTCGTCGGGCTGGCCATCCTCGGTGAATGGCCGTGGTGGGTTGTCATTGTCATCCTCATCCGCGAGTGGGGCATCACTGTGCACCGCTTCATCGTCTCGAGCAACCACATCGTCGCGGCCGCGTGGATGGGCAAGCTCAAGACTGCACTGCAAGGCGTCGCCCTCGGGTGGTGGCTGCTGCCGCTTCATCAGCTGATCGGCATGGAATGGTGGACAGGTATCGGCGTGGTGCTGATGTACGCCACGCTCGCCCTGACGATCGCCAGTGGCATCGACTACGTCATCTCGCAGGTGCGTGGTGCGCGGGCGCCGCATGGGTGACGTCTATGAGTGATACCGCCGAGTTAGTCGCCGTTCTTCGGGAGCGCAACTGGACGCTCGGTGTTGCCGAATCTCTCACTGGTGGTGCTCTTGCCGCCGAGATCGTCTCGGTACCTGGCGCGTCGGCGACATTTCTCGGGGCGGTGGTCGCGTATGCCACCCCGGTCAAAGCGACGTTACTCGGCGTGGATTCCGCTCTGCTTGACGAGCATGGCCCCGTGCACCCGCAGGTCGCAGAACAAATGGCCGTGGGTGTGCGGTCGGCTGTCCAAGTTGCGGGTCGACCTGCGGATGTCGGGATTTCGACAACAGGCGTAGCCGGCCCTGACTCGCCTGATGGACAGCGAGTGGGAACCGTGCACATTGGCGTCGCGACGCCAGATGGCGTGCACGCCCACGCATATCTTTTCGATGGTGATCGCGCGGCGATCCGCGCGCAGGCTGTGGATGCGGCGATCGTTGCCGTGCTTCACCAGGTACGGGAATAGCCGAGTGCACGCGACTGTTGGGTCTAATGTGCCAATGAAAGATGTGCTCACAACCAAAGCACAGCGTGAAACGATAGCGTTTTCATCAGGGAGTCAGGTTAGACTGGCGATCCGTTTAGAAGGAGCTCCGTTGAGGGGACTGGAGAGGAGGTTCCGATGATTCTTGTACGACAGGAAATCGGCGATGTACTGAGGGACTTCCGCCTGCAGAAGGGGCGTACGCTCCGGCAGGTCGCGAGCAAAGCTTCGGTTGCGCTCGGATACCTCAGCGAGGTCGAACGTGGGCAGAAAGAAGCATCCAGCGAGATTCTCGCCTCGGTTGCCGATGCGCTCGACGTACCCATCTCCTTGATCATGCGTGAGGTCGGCGACCGCATGTCTGTGCTCGAAGGCATTCAGGTCTTCCCGGATGTTGTTCCGGATGACCTCGTGGCATCGATCGAGCCTGAGCTCTCGCTGCACTGATCAACCTCTATGCGACGCAGTGAACTTCTTCGCGCGGTCGAACTTGAGTTCGGTGCGCGCGGATCCACTTTGATGAAGGATCTCGTTCTGGAGGCGCTGGGCAATCGCTCAGCGCTGGACGCGCTGGACGCGGGTGTGCCGCCGCGCGAGATCTGGTTGGCGCTGTGCATTGATACCGACGTGCCGGCAGAACGACGCTACGGCGTCGGCCGGCTGGAGTCGCGCAAGCGCTGAAGGCTCGGTCTTTCCACGCCCATCCGTCGATCAACACACTCGGCGTGTCGTCGAAGATGTGTTCGAAATACGCGTAGTGTTCTGCACAAGTGGTTTCGAGGTGTTGTTTTCCACCGTTCCTGGAATCTCCGACGCAATGTCTGAGGCTCCTCCTACGGTGAAGACAGGCCGAAAAGCCATACGCCTTGTCGGAGAGCTCGCCCCAGTCGGGGCGGCCGCGACAGCCTACAGGCGGCACCATGCGAACACGAGGAGCACGTCATGCCATCACCCGCAGACCGCGAGAAGTCCCTGGAATCAGCTCTCGCTCAGATCGACAGGCAGTTCGGAAAGGGCTCGATCATGCGATTGGGCAGCGACGAGCGCGCACCTGTCGCCGTCATTTCGACCGGCTCCATCGCCCTCGATGTCGCTCTCGGTGTTGGCGGGCTTCCGCGTGGCCGCATCGTTGAGATCTATGGCCCTGAGTCGTCGGGTAAGACGACGTTGACGCTACACGCGATCGCCAATGCGCAGCGCAATGGCGGTATCGCGGCCTTCATCGATGCTGAGCATGCGCTTGATCCCGAGTACGCGAAGAAGCTCGGGGTCGACATCGATGCGCTTCTGGTGTCGCAGCCTGACACTGCCGAGCAGGCACTTGAGATCGCAGACATGCTGGTGCGTTCCGGTGCCATCGACCTCATCGTCATTGACTCCGTCGCGGCCTTGGTGCCTCGCGCTGAGATCGAGGGCGAGATGGGTGACTCGCACGTGGGTCTGCAGGCGCGCCTCATGTCGCAGGCGCTCCGTAAGCTCACGGGTGGTCTCAGCCAGACGAACACCACGATGATCTTTATCAACCAGCTGCGTGAGAAGATCGGCGTCTTCTTCGGCTCTCCTGAGACGACCGCTGGTGGAAAGGCGCTGAAGTTCTACGCCTCGATCCGTTTGGACATTCGCCGTATCGAGACGTTGAAGGACGGCACCGATGCAGTCGGAAACCGTACGCGTGTCAAGGTCGTCAAGAACAAGATGGCGCCGCCGTTCAAGCAGGCGGAGTTCGACATCCTCTATGGCATCGGCATTTCGCGTGAAGGCAGCCTGATCGACTTCGGCGTCGAGCACACGATCGTAAAGAAGTCCGGCTCGTGGTACACCTACGATGGCGACCAGCTGGGGCAGGGCAAGGAGAACGCGCGCAACTTCCTGCTCAAGAACCCTGACATCGCGCTGACCATCGAGACGAAGATCAAGCAGAAGCTCGGCATTGGCGGCGCGTCCGCCGAGGTCGCTCCGGCATCTGCTGACGAGCTCGCACAGCGTCGTCCGGCCTGATTGTGATCAACTCGAACGGGGGCGAGGATCGCCTCGCCCCCGTCATCCCTCTTTTCGGCGGGAAGATGGCGCCCGCTCCGGCTTCGGCTTCGGCGCCCGCTCCGGCTTCGGCTCAGGATCCGTCGTCGCCTCTGCCCGAGCGGGCGCATTCCACCGGTGGCGAGATGCACGCGCCGGTCGATGGCCCTACCTCCATTGATGAAGACGATGACGATGACGACACGCGCAAGACGGCAGAAGCGGCTCTGGTCCGCAAGCTGAGGGCGCGCTCGCTTTCCATCTCAGAGGCCCGACAGGTGCTTCGTGGAAATGCACTGAGTGCCGCCCAAATCGATGACGTAATCGATGACTTCTGTCGGCGGGGCTACCTCGACGATGTGGGGCTGGCCGAACAGCTGGTGATCTCCGGCATCGAGCGCAAGGGGCAGGGGCGCGTGGCGCTCTCACGCTCTCTTTCGCAACGAGGCATCCCTCGCGACGTGATTGATGCGGCGCTGGACGAAGTGCCTGATGACGATGCGGAGCGCGCGCTGGAGTTTGCGCGCACGAAGGCGCGTTCGATGTCTCGACTCGACTTTGAGACAGCCCTGCGCCGGCTTGTCGGACAATTGGCCCGTCGCGGCTACGGCGGTTCTGTCGCCACGACCGCTGCGCGTACAGCGCTGAGCGAAGCGTCATCTGGCACTCCGACCAGAGGCGTACGGTTCGTCGATTCGGAGTGACGCTCTTCAACGGTTCGGAGAGAGTCCCAGATTCCGCTCGTAGAATGGTTTCATCATGACTATTCCGCGCAGTGAACCGACGATCATCACGGCCTCGTCGGCAGCCGTCGACGCCGACGGACATCAGCGAACGTACGAAGTGCGCACCTTCGGGTGCCAGATGAATGTGCACGACTCTGAGCGTCTTTCCGGTTCGCTCGAGAGCGCGGGCTATCTCCGCGCTGACGACGGGGCGGAGGCCGACGTCGTCATCATCAACACCTGCGCCGTTCGCGACAACGCGGCAGGCAAGCTCTACGGCACGCTCGGTCACCTCGCGTCGGTGAAACGACGCAAGGACGGAATGCAGATCGCCGTCGGTGGGTGTCTGGCACAGATGGACAAGGACGTCGTACTCGACAAGGCGCCCTGGGTTGACGTCGTGTTCGGCACGCACAACATGGGCTCACTGCCCGGCCTGCTCGAGCGCGCGCGTCACAACGGTGATGCCGAACTGGAGATCCTCGAATCTCTCGAAGTATTTCCCTCGACGCTGCCCACCAAGCGCGATTCCGCACACAGCGGGTGGGTGTCGATCTCTGTCGGCTGCAACAACACGTGCACGTTCTGTATCGTCCCCAGCCTTCGCGGCAAGGAGAAGGATCGCCGACCTGGCGACATCCTGAACGAGATCCGACTGCTCGTAGATGACGGTGCAATAGAGGTCACGCTTCTTGGCCAGAACGTCAACTCATACGGTGTCGAGTTCGGCGACCGTCAGGCTTTCGGCAAGCTGCTGCGCGCGGCCGGTGAGATCGACGGACTGGAGCGTATTCGTTTCACGAGCCCACATCCGGCCGCCTTCACCGACGATGTCATCGACGCGATGGCAGAGACGCCGAATGTGATGCCGCAGCTGCACATGCCGTTGCAGTCAGGCAGCGACCGCATTCTGAAGTCGATGCGGCGTTCGTATCGCAGCTCGAAGTTCCTCGGCATCCTCGACAAGGTGCGCGAGCGTATTCCGTACGCGGCGATCACTACCGACATCATCGTTGGTTTCCCGGGCGAGACCGAAGAAGACTTCGAAGACACGATGAGAGTGGTCGAGCTGGCGCGCTTCGCAAGCGCCTTCACCTTCCAGTACTCCATTCGCGAGGGCACTCCCGCCGCGACCATGGAGGATCAGATCCCGAAGGCAGTGGTACAGGAACGCTACAACCGCTTGCTCGCCCTGCAGGAGCGGATCGCGCTGGAAGAGAACCAGAGTCAGATCGGTCGTGAGGTCGAAGTTCTCGTCGCCAGCGGCGAAGGCAAGAAAGACGCCTCAACGCACCGTCTGACCGGCCGCGCCGAAGACAACCGGCTGGTTCATTTCGAAGTCACGGCTGGATCGGAGATTCCGAGGCCAGGAGACGTGGTCACAGTGAAGATCACACACGGGGCGCCTTTCCACCTGCTCGCCGATGACCCGACAGGTGCGCCGTTGCGCATTCGACGCACACGAGGTGGTGACGCCTGGGATCGGTCACAAACGGAATCCTGCGGTATTCCGACACCTGCTGGTGAGCCGGGCGCTCCGCGCGCGGTGTCGCTGGGCCTTCCCACTCTGCGCGTCGGTGTCTGACACACCCCTGGGCGCGAGGCCGCGCCTTTGGGCTGTCGTCGGCGCGACGGGCACGGGTAAGAGCGATCTGGCTCTCGACCTCGCCGAGACTCTTCGTAGCGCCGGAAATCCCGCCGAGATAGTCAACGCTGATGCCATGCAGCTTTACCGCGGTATGGACATAGGCACCGCCAAGCTTCCGATCGACGAGCGCCGCGGCATCCCGCACCACATGTTCGACGTACGCGAGGTGGATGAGGAAGCAGCGGTCGCCTGGTATCAGCCCCTGGCACGCGCCGCGATCTCTGACATCCATGCGCGAGGTGGTGACGCGATTCTGGTCGGCGGTTCCGGGCTGTATGTATCGAGCGTGATCTTTGATTTCCAGTTCCCTCCGCGCGATCCTGCGGTACGCGAGCGACTCGAACTCGAACTCGAAGAGTATGGTGCTCCCGCACTTTTCGTCCGGCTGCAGCTAGCCGATGCCGTGACGGCGGCGCGCATCGACCCGAAGAACGGCCGTCGCGTGATGCGTGCGTTGGAAGTCATTGAACAGGGCGCAGAGACACACGGTGCGGCTCTGCCGGACAAGCCTCAGCTCTGGCGCGCGGCTACACGCATCCTTGGCCTGCATATCGAACGCCCTGAACTCGTCGAACGCCTTGATCGCCGAGTGGAACGGATGTGGCAGCAGGGCATGCTGGGCGAGGTCGCCCTGCTGCGCGAAGCAGGGCTGGAGCGGGGTACGACCGCGCCGCGAGCCATCGGTTACGCCCAGGCGCTCGCGCAGCTGGCGGGGGAGAAGTCAGAGGCAGACGCGATCGCCGAGACTCAGACGCTGACGCGACGCTACGCACGCCGTCAGGTTTCCTGGTTCAAACGCTATCCGGACCTGCAATGGGTCAGCCCTGGATCGGATCCCGCGACCGCGCTCTGACCGATGTCTGTGGTGGGTGCGAGCATGCATGTATGGCGACTCACTATTTCACAGCGTCCAGCCTCGACGGGTTCATCGCGACGACGGAGCATTCGCTCGACTGGCTATTGAAGCAAGATGTCGATCCTGACGGGGCGATGGCCTATCAACAGTTTGAGAAGACGATCGGTGCGCTGGCGATGGGAGCATCCACCTACGAGTGGGTGCTCGAACACGAAGGTGGTAGATGGGGTTACACCCAGCCTGCGTGGGTGTTCACGCATCGTACGCTTCCCATACCTGATGGTGCGGATGTCACGCTCACTCAGGCGCCCATCGCCGAGGTTCATGCGGCGATGTCCGAGGCAGCGGGGGAGCAGGATCTCTGGATCATCGGGGGCGGTGATCTAGCAGGGCAGTTCGCCGACGCCGGCCTGCTCGATGAAGTTTGGGTGCAGTTCGCTCCCGTCACGCTCGGAGCCGGTTCCCCGCTGCTCCCACGCACGCTGGATCTCGAGCTCTTGGAGGTCGCTCGAAACCGCGATTTCCTGTGTGGGCGTTACCGGGTATCGCGTCTGACACCGAACACGAAGTAGATGGCGGGACCGATCCAGTTCACCAGGATGACGGGGATCCAGGCGGGCTTCGGGCCCCGCAGTTCCTCGTCCGCCCGATGTGCCAGATCCCAGAATGCCAGCGCCGCGAAGGCGACCTGCACGGTTCCGAGCGCTGCGAGCGCCGCCTTGCCTGTCGGGCTCACCTGGCTGATGTCTTTCTTCGCGCGACCCATGTCTCGACCTCCTGGGTTCTATCCTCGGCCTCTGACGCGCTGTGCGCCAGAGCGGCGGCCGTATTCGCTGTAGAGTTCTGCGGTGACTTCGCAGATACGCGCTTTCGTCCGGGAGGATACCGATTCGGTCGTCGGTCTTTGGCAGCATGCCGGACTCGTACGGCCGTGGAATGACCCGTACCTCGATATCGAGCGCAAGCTGAAGGTGCAACCGGAACTGTTCCTCGTCGCCGAGGAGGCCGGAACGATTGTCGGCACTGTCATGGCCGGGTACGACGGCCACCGGGGCTGGCTGTACTACCTCGCGAGCGCGGGAGATCGCCGTGGCGAGGGCATCGGACGTGCGCTCGTCGTCGAGGTAGAACGTCTGCTTGAGGCGATGGGATGCCCGAAAGTGCAACTGATGGTGCGCGAAGGTAACGAGCAGGTCCTCGGCTTCTATGACGCGCTCGGCTACGAGCGCTTCGACGTCTCCAACACCGGCAAGCGGCTGATCGCCGACTGAAGTAGTCAGCGTGCAGTCCACGCAGAAGCGAGCTGTTTGGCGCGCAGGTGTTGATCCGGCGACAGGACCAGAACCAGTCGGTGGTCATGATCGCTGTACTGCACGAGGATGTCGATCCTGGCGTCGGCAAGCATACGAGTAAAGGCGCCGAGCTGACCTGGTTTCTCCTGGTCGAGTCTCACCATGACGAGGTCGCTGATGGTGACGGGGCCGATCCCGTGGGCATTCAACGCCTCGACGGCAGTGTCGGTATCATCCACGAGGAAGTGCGCGATCGATGCATCTTGATGCGTGAACACGCCTCCGCCCTCGAGGCTGACGCCTGCGGCGCCGAGAATCTTGCCGAAATCAGCCAGTGACCCTGGACCCGTGCGCAGCAGCAAGCCGATGTCCCGCAGCACGGCGCTCCGGGCAGTGTCGTATGTGTGCAGTGTCATGCCCGCACGATACTGCGGAGACGTTTCGGGATGCACCGAAGTGTGCGCGCGTACGATGGCGACATGTCGCGTGAACTCTCGGTGATCGGGCATGCGCTGTCAGCGCCGACCCGCTCCACTTTTCTCAACATTCTGATGGACGGTTCGGCCCGCCCTTCAGGAGAACTGGCTTCTGCCGCAGGTGTCAGCGCGTCGACGGCGAGCGAGCACCTGTCGGTGCTGCTCGATGCGGGTCTCATCGAATGCAGACCCCGCGGTCGCCAGCGGTTCTATGCGATCACCGACGCAGAGGTCGCTAGCGCGCTCGAACGGCTGGGACATCTGTGTCCACCGGCGCCGGAGATCAGCTACAGGCAGGCCGCGGGTGCGCGCGAGTTGGCCCACGCCCGGCTCTGCTACGACCATCTCGCCGGGCGGCTAGGAATCGCGCTTGCAGAGAGCCTGACGGAGAACGGGTGGGTCGATCGGGATATGGCCGCTGTGACGCCAAAGGGGGCAGCACACCTGCGGGCACAGGGCATCGAGGTGAACGAACTCACCGGATCCCGTCGTCGCTTGGTGCGCGGGTGTCCGGACTGGACCGAGCGCAGACCGCACCTCGCCGGCTCACTGGGATCTGCGATCGCGACATCCTTCCTCCAACGCGCATGGGTGGTTCGGAGGCCGGCCGGTCGCGGTCTGGGCATCACTCGTGTCGGGCATGTGGCTTTGAAGGAGACCTGGCGGGTCACCGATCCTCTCTAGACTGTTGGGCATGGTCGCATTCACCAAAGGACACGGCACCGGCAACGATTTCGTCATCATCGCCGACCCTAATGGAGAGCTCGTACTCACCGCCGATCAGGTTGCCGCGCTCTGCGACCGGCACTTCGGCATCGGCGCCGACGGTGTGCTGCGTGTTGTTCGTTCCGCC
Source organism: Microbacterium sp. Y356 (assembly GCF_059445355.1). NCBI lineage: Bacteria > Bacillati > Actinomycetota > Actinomycetes > Micrococcales > Microbacteriaceae > Microbacterium > Microbacterium sp. Y356. The sequence goes on along the minus strand of NZ_JCAIUE010000001.1, from coordinate 203,607 downwards.
TCGATCGCCGAGGGAGCCGCGTCGCTTGAGGAAGAGCCTGCGGCCGAATGGTTTATGGATTACCGCAACGCCGACGGATCCATCGCCGAGATGTGTGGCAACGGCGTTCGCGTATTCGCGCACTATTTGGTGCGCGCCGGGCTCGCAGTGATCGAACCGGGCTCCACGCTGCCGATCGGCACGCGTGCAGGGGTGCGCGACGTCACGAGCAGCAGCAACGGCTACCAGGTTGATCTCGGGCGCTGGCGCCTGTCCGGTGTTGACCCACTCGCCAAGGCACGCGGTCTCTCCGTCGCACGCCCAGGTCTCGGCATTGACGTCGGGAATCCGCACGTGGTCGTCGCGCTTGCTTCTGAAGAGGAGCTCGCTGGCTTGGAGCTCGAGTACATCCCCGAACTCGAGCCCGCGCTGCCGGCTGGAGCGAACGTGGAGTTTGTCGTGCCGGGGGAGCCGCTCGTGCGGGATGGCATCGGTCACGTCGGCATGCGCGTGTTCGAGCGTGGCGTTGGCGAGACGCTCAGCTGCGGAACCGGAGTCGCAGCCGCCGCCCTCGCGGTGCGCTACTGGGCAGGCGACAACGCACCCGACAACTGGCGCGTCCAGGTGCCTGGTGGCACGCTGGGGGTGCGTATGTTCGCTGCAGAGGATGGCGAGCACGTCGCGCTATCAGGGCCGGCGCAGCTGGTCTACAGCGGTGAGGTCGATCTGTTCTGACCTGATGATCTGAAGCGGTCAGCCATTCTGAGTCGCCGGATGACCGCCGATGAGGTGTCAAACCAAACCATCGGGCACCATTGCCGGTATGACCAAGCAGATCCGCTTCAACGCCTTTGACATGAACTGTGTTGCCCACCAGTCCTCTGGCATGTGGCGGCATCCGCTCGACCAGTCAGCGCGCTACAAGGAACTCAGCTATTGGACCGAGCTTGCCACGCTCCTTGAGCGCGGCAACTTCGACGGGCTGTTCATCGCCGATGTGCTCGGCACGTACGACGTTTACGGTGACTCCAACGAAGCCGCTATCCGCCACGGTGCGCAGGTGCCGGTGAACGATCCGATCCTCCTCGTCAGTGCCATGGCGGCAGTAACTGACCACCTCGGCTTCGGAGTGACCGCGGGCACCGCCTACGAGCATCCGTATCCATTCGCGCGGCGCATGTCGACGCTCGATCACCTCACCGGTGGACGCGTGGGCTGGAACGTCGTCACCGGCTACCTTCCCTCCGCCGCTCGCAACATGGGACACGACGATCAGCTCGAGCACGACCAGCGCTATGACGTCGCGGACGAGTACCTCGAGGTCACTTACAAGCTGTGGGAGGGGTCCTGGGAGGATGACGCGGTCATCCGCGACCGCGAGAGCGGCGTCTTCACAGATCCGTCGAAAGTGCACGAAATCGACCATCATGGCACGCACTTCACGGTTCCAGGCATCCACATCTCCGAGCCGTCGCCGCAGCGCACCCCGGTGATTTACCAGGCAGGCGCATCCCCTCGTGGCATCGCGTTCGCCGCCGGCAACGCAGAGGCGATCTTTGTCGCCGCTCCGACCAAGGGTGTACTCACGGGTGTCGTCAAGAGAATCCGCGATGCTCTTGAGGGCGCGGGCCGCGACCGTTACTCCGCGAAGATCTACACGCTCTTGACGATCATCACAGACGAGACGAGCGAGAAGGCGCACGCCAAGCACGAGGACTACCTGCAGTACGCCAGCGACGAGGGTGCGTTGGTGTTCATGTCCGGATGGATGGGCATCGACCTGTCCCAGTACGACCTCGATGATCCAATCGGTAACGTCAAGAGCAACGCCATCCAGTCCACCGTCGCGAACTTCCAACAGGCAGGTGACGACGGCAAGGAGTGGAAGGTCCGTGATATCGCGCGGCTCGGAAACATCGGCGGCCTCGGACCTCGCGTGGTCGGTTCGCCGACGGAGGTCGCAGACTTTCTGCAGGACTGGGTGGAGGAGACCGACGTCGACGGGTTCAACCTCGCCTACGCGATTACTCCCGGCACGTTCGAGGACATCATCGAGTTCATCGTTCCCGAGCTGCAGCGCCGTGGCGTCTACCAGAACGAATACACCCCGGGCACGCTTCGCCATAAGCTGCATGGCCGTGGTGATCGGCTTCCTGACGAGCACCGCGGAGCGAGCTTCAGCCTGCGCCACACATCCACGGTGTGACGGTGTTCAACCGATCGTGATCGGCTCCGTCGGAGGGTTGCCGTGCTTGCGAACCTTGATCACACGGTAACCCTTGCTCGTCGCTGTGCGGAACACGCTGTAGCCGGGGTCGAAGGTCGAGCCGACCCACCGCTGCAGCGAATCTGCACCGAGGTTGCGCTGCACGACGAGCCAGGCGTCACTGTGCTCGTCGAGGCGGGGAATCCAGCGCTCTAGCATGTCGTGCAGCATGTCCTTGCCGACCCGGATCGGCGGATTCGAGCGGATCGTCCGGAAGGCGACGTCGTCGGGAACATCGTCGGGCAGTACAGCGTTGATGTTTGTAAGGCCCAACGCGCTGGCATTGCGACGGACGAGATCGAGCGCACGCTCGTTCACATCGACGGCCCACACCGTGGCGTGCGGGGAGGCGAGCGCCATAGTGATACTGATCGGGCCCCAGCCGCTTCCGAGGTCGAGAAAATTGCCGCTCGGAGGCAGCGGTGGCATATTGGCGAAAAGAACTGCTGTACCGGCATCCAGGCGGTCAGGACTGAAGACGCCACCAGCGGTGGTCATCTCGAGTTCTCGACCTGCGAGCGAAACCCGAATGGTTCGCAGGTTCTCCGGACTTGCCGGGGTCGCAGTGAAGTAGTGATCGGACCCCATATGGCGAGCGTACCGGACAGGCGGGTTAAGGTTAAGGCGCCGCACACAGAAGGCAGAGGATGACGAAAGCAACAGACGAAACTCGCACCGACGAGACGCTCGACCGCGTGCTCGCTAACGCAGAGACGCGCACCGAGGCGCGCGTGTTCGGCGCTGCGCAGGCGCTGCACGACAACACGACCGCCGCTCACACCAATCGCGACGGCGACCAATGGGATTTGGAAGACCGACATGCGTTGCGTCGCGTCGTCGGTTTGTCCACCGAACTCGAAGACGTCACCGAGGTCGAGTACCGCCAGCTGCGGCTTGAGAATGTCGTGCTGGTCGGGGTCTATCCGCAGGGAGCACAGACGGACGCCGAGAACTCGCTACGCGAGCTGGCAGCCCTCGCAGAGACGGCGGGCGCTGTCGTTCTGGATGCTGTGCTGCAGAGGCGTCCGAACCCGGATCCCGCTACATATCTCGGCCGTGGCAAGGCGCAGGAACTCAAAGACCTCGTCGCCGCGACCGGTGCTGACACCGTGATTGCCGACACCGAGCTCGCACCCAGCCAGCGGCGTGCTCTCGAGGATGTTGTCAAGGTGAAGGTGATCGACCGCACGACGGTGATCCTGGACATCTTCAGCCAGCATGCCAAGAGCCGCGAGGGCAAGGCACAGGTCGAGCTCGCCCAGCTCGAGTATCTGCTGCCACGTCTGCGCGGTTGGGGTGACTCGATGAGCAGGCAGGCCGGTGGCCAGGTCGGAGCCGGCGGCGCAGGTATGGGTTCGCGTGGTCCCGGTGAGACGAAGATCGAGCTCGATCGTCGGCGCATCCGCACGAAGATGGCGCTGCTGCGCCGGCAGATCCGTGATTTCGGGCCGGCTCGCGAAGCGAAGCGTGCCGAGCGCAAACGCAACACGATTCCGTCTGTCGCGATCGCTGGCTACACCAACGCGGGCAAATCAAGTCTGCTCAACGCGCTCACCAGCGCGGGCGTACTGGTCGAGAACGCGCTGTTCGCGACGCTGGATGCCACGGTGCGTCGCTCCGAGACTTCTGACGGCCGTGTCTACACGTTTACTGACACCGTCGGGTTCGTTCGGAACCTGCCGCATCAGTTGGTCGAAGCGTTCCGGTCAACGCTGGAAGAAGTCGCGGACGCCGACATCGTTCTGCACATCGTCGATGGCGCGCATCCTGATCCCGCTGGGCAGCTGCTGACGGTGCGTGACGTGATGGGGGATGTCGGAGCGCGCGATCTTCCTGAGATCGTCGTGTTCAACAAGGCTGATCTGATCTCTGACGATGACCGTTTGGTGTTGCAGGGCCTTGAACCGCACGCGCATTTCGTCTCTTCACGCTCTGGCGAGGGCATTGAAGAACTGCGTGCCGCGATTGATGAGACACTGCCGAAACCTGCGGTGGAAGTGCATGCGCTCGTCCCGTACGACCGTGGAGACCTCGTCGCTGCCGTGCACGCGACCGGGATGCTGCTGTCTTCGGAGCATGGCGAGCACGGTACGAGCATCCACGCGCATGTGTCAGAGCGCCTTGCAGCGGAGTTGGCGCCGTTCACGCAGTAGCCGACGTTTTCGGTCGTCCCGACCTCGGAACGACCGAAAACGCTAGCGTGCGGTGAAGCGGCCCTCGACGGTCGCTGCAACCACGATGTCGTCCGGTTCGTACTCCATAGAAGGCCCGGATTCCGCTGAGGCGGAGAAGGCGAGACCACGGGCTTTCATGGCCTGAAAGCCCGCGGGAGGCTGACCGTTGGAGATGAGTCCCACATCGGCGATCTCCAATGGAGTGACGTTGGCGAGGCCAAGGGCGCTGGCATAGGCCTCAGCACGGGCGACCGCGATGCCGACGGCGGCGGATGCCACTTCCCGCTCGACACGCGTGCGAGTCTCGGGTGTGAGATGCCAGTTCACTGTGCCGACTTCGACGCCGTCCCATGCGGAGATTTCGGAGACCCAGATCGATAATTCGGATGCTTCCGTGAAGGTCGCGCTGAAGTCGATGGTGGCGTGGAATACCAGTGCGAGGCGTTTGCCCTCGCTGTTCCAGGGGCGTTCGGCACGCACAGCTAGACGCTTGCTGGCCCACTCGGCCACAGTGCCGGCATCCTTGCGTTCGGCAATGCTCGTTCGCAGTGGTTCGGCCAGGCTCATTGCCTGCTCGACGACGGCAGTTCGGGCTGATCCCTCGGTGCGTACGGTGACGCGGATGGTGGCGCGTTCGGGCGCGATACGTGCCTCGTTCTCGCCGCGGACAGTGATGGTGACATCGCTCATGGGAGCGACTCTACGCCAGGAATAGCATGCCGCCCGGATCCGTTGTATCCTGTGATGCTCGGGTGTTTAAGTAATCCGAGGTGATAAATCCACAGAGTGACAGCGGTCCCTTCGAAAGAAGGATCACGGGGCTGATCGGTTTCGACAGCGCTTGTGAATCCACGTGAAGCGGGCCGAGGATGCAGGGTTATCTCGTGAACGCTCCCTGCAAAACTATAGTTGCCGAAACAAAGCGCAACGACTTCGCCCTCGCTGCATAAGCGAGCCCGATAGTCCGTCAGGCCGTATGTGATTCCGATACGGATCCTGGCGTCATTTAGGAATCTTGCTGTGTGATGGCGTTTGGACGTCACACGGGACTCTTCCCAGGCTGGGCTTGTCGACTTAGGTGTCTGTGACAAAGGTCGGAGCCGAGTAGAACGTCTGCACAGACTGCGCCCGGAGAAGCCGTGAATACTCAGCGTTGGACGGGGGTTCGATTCCCCCCAGCTCCACCGTGCCGCTGTCACAAGAATGAAGGCCTGCCTCTCTGGTGAAAACCAGGGAGGCAGGCCTTTTTTCACGCCTGCGCGAAAGCTGGCTCAGGGGAACGAGATCAGCACCAGGCTCTGCCTCGTGTCTGCCAGAGTCGTCCAGCCGTCGCCGAATTCATAGGTCATGCCGTATCCGTCGTCGTCTGTGGCGATTGCGAATTCAGGATTTTCTGTGACGTAGACATGGCCGTCGATGTCTGCTCGCACCCAGCCTTCGGAAATCAGCTTCTGCTGTGCGGCGCTGGCGGCTGAGGCGTCGAGGGGAGCCCAACCGAAGACCTGTACGTGATCCGAAGCGATAGTGAAATCACCCCAGACGCATTCGATCCCGCCTTCGATGACGTCGGCGCCGAAGCGGAATTCCCGCTTTTCGTAGGTCCAGTCCTGATCGGTCAGGGCGCTGATCGTGCTGGGCTCGATAATCGTTTCGCAACTCGGTCCGGCCTCGGCCTCCTGAGGGGGAGCCGAGGTGGAGCATGCGGTCAAGGTCAGTGTGATCGTCAGTAGAGCGAGGGCGGCGGTAGGGATGCGGGGAATCATCTCGGCCTGTCGGTCAGCGGTTCGTTGAGTCAGTCGTTCGTCGGGGGATGGGTGAGTTCGAGGAATGCTTTGTGAAGGATGCTGTTGGTGGCCAGCGATGAGCGAGCGGAGATCGTGTCGTCGCCGTCGAAGGAGGTGAAAGTTCCACCGGCTTCACGCACGATGGGCACCGCAGCGGCGATGTCGTACTCCTTGACGTCGAACTCTGCGACCATCTCCAGGCGTCCCTCGGCGAGCAGCATATACGCATACACGTCGCCATACGCGCGGTCACGCCACACCCGGTCGGCGACACGCAGGAGTGCAGGAAGGTGCCCGGCATCCGCCCATTGGGTGATGCTCTGGAAGCTGACGGCTGCCTCATCGAGTGAAGCCACCGCTGACGTTGTGAGGCGCCGCGGTGCAGCATCCATCGTGGTCCATGCGCCAGCGCCCGTTGCGGCCCACCAGCGGCGTCCGAGAGCCGGCATGCTGACCACGCCGACCTGGGGCACCCCGTCGATCGCGAGCGCGATCATCGTGCCCCACAGCGGAACTCCGCGCATGAAGTTCGCGGTGCCGTCGATCGGGTCGATGATCCACTGGCGATGGGTGCTGCCCTCGACGCCGAACTCCTCGCCGAAGATGCCATCGCCAGGGCGCGCGTCTGCCAGCAAAGCCCGGATGGCACGCTCTGTGGCGAGATCGGCATCGGTGACGTGTGTGCGATCGACCTTGGTCGAGATCTTTAGATCGGCGGCATCGAAACGCGGGAGGGACTGCGCATCGGCGGCATCAGCGAGCCTGAGTGCGAGTTCGAGATCGTCCGAGAAATCAGTCATAATGGGGGAGGCGCTCACGTTCTCAGGATACTGGGCGCCGCGCCACGCCGGTTCCTCGCTCGATTTCACATGAGCTTGAATCGCTGGTAATGTAATTCCTCGGCCGGGGAAATCCCAGCCACGCACCTCTAGCTCAATCGGCAGAGCAATTGACTCTTAATCAATGGGTTTCGGGTTCAAGTCCCGAGGGGTGCACGGATAAGCCTCGAAAACACTCTCGCCAGTGTCTTCGAGGCTTTTCTGCTTCCTGCTCTCATCTGCTGCCTCGGTAGAGTACGTGCATGGTTGCGATGAAAGTGTTGTTCATAGGCGGGACAGGGATTATTTCCTCGGCAGCGAGTGAGCTCGCCTCGACGCGTGGCATGGACGTGACGCTGCTGAATCGCGGACAGTCACGCCGCGCGCCCGCAGACGGGGTCGAGGTGCTGACGGCAGACATCTCGGATGCTACTGCAGTCGATGCTGCGCTCGCGGGTCGCGAGTTCGACGTCGTCGTGGACATGGTTGCCTTCACTCCTGACCAGGTACAGCGCGATATCGAACGCTTCGAGGGGCGCACGGGACAATACGTCTTCATTAGCTCCGCATCCGCCTATCAGAAGCCGGTCGCGCGCCTGCCGATTACCGAATCGACGCCGTTGCGCAATCCGTACTGGCAGTATTCTCGCGACAAGATTGCGTGCGAGGACCTCCTCACCGCGGCGTACCGCGACCGCGCGTTTCCCGTGACCGTGCTGCGTCCATCGCACACCTATGACAAGTGGACGATCCCCGCATTCGGAGGCTGGACGGCGATCGATCGAATCCGTCGAGGTGAGGAGATCATCGTTCACGGTGATGGCACATCTCTGTGGACCCTCACTCATGCGCGCGACTTCGCGGTTGGATTCGTGGGGCTTCTTGGCAATTCGCTCGCGTACGGAGACACGTTTCAGATCACGAGTGACTTCGTCTACACATGGAACGAGATCTATTCGATCCTCGGGCGCGCGGCCGGGGCAGAACCGAAGCTCCGCTATGCGACCAGCAGCTCGATCGAGCGGGCCGCGCCGGAACGCGCGGGTCAGCTCACCGGCGACATGGCGCACTCAGTCGTCTTCGACAACACGAAGATCCGGCGGTTGGTGCCCGACTTCAACCCAACCATCGCGCTCCACCACGCGGCGAATGAAATCATTGAGTGGCATGACGCGCACTCGGAACTGCAGCGCATTGACCCGGGCATGAACGCGCTCTTCAACGGGCTCGTCGGCTAGGGCGTGTCTGACAAATAGATCGGCGGCTACGACAAGCACGCGATCATCTACCGTGCCGCGGTCGTCCTCAATGCTGTCGTTACCTGGTCCCGACGGCTGTCCCAGTCGTCCTAAGCTGCAGGCTTCCTCTGCGCGGCGATAGCGGCACCGAGAAGCCCGCCCGCAGATGCCAGCAGCAAGAGCGCTCCGGCGATCATCGCGATCTCGTCCGGCATCGGCAACTGGCATCGAGACCCCGCCGCAGGGTTAGGCATGCAAACTCGTCGTGCCTGGTCCCCGAGCGTCCACAATTGCGCGGTGTCGTCGGTGAGGTCTTGACCATGTGCCGACAACACACTGTCTACTTGCGAGCGCGGTGACGAGGGTTGTGATGACTTCTTGGTGCCGCCCTTCGACCGATGCAAGAAGACATGGAGAACGAATGCGTTCCATAGTTCCCGACTACCTGACCGATGTGCTGGGAGATGTGGAAGCGGATGCCTCGGGGGAGATGGCGGGGTACATTCCCGAACTCGCCTCGGCCGATCCCGAACGCCTCGGTGCGGTCTTCGCCACCGTCGACGGTGAGGTCTACGGTGCGGGCGACATTGATATCGAGTTCACGATCCAATCGATCTCCAAGCCGTTCACGTATGCATTGGCCCTTTCTGATCGAGGATTCGATTCGGTGCTCGCCAAGGTCGGAGTTGAGCCATCAGGAGAGGCATTCAACGAGATCTCCCTCGAAAGCGACACCGGGCGTCCCCGCAATCCGATGATCAACGCAGGTGCGATCACCACTCACTCACTCGCGGGAACGGAGAGCCTGAATCCGCTTGAGCGCGTTGAGCGCGTTGTTCAGGGGCTTTCGGCGTTCGCTGGCCGTCAACTGCGGGTAGATGAGACGATATGTGCCTCAGAGATGGGGAGTGCGCACCGCAACCTCGCCATCGCACATATGCTGCGCAGCCATGGCATCCTCACCGAGGATCCGCGGGCCGTGGTCGACGGGTACATTCGGCAGTGCTCGGTGCTCGTGACCGCGCGGGATCTGGCGATGATGGCCGCGACGCTGGCCAACCGCGGGGTGAATCCGCTCTCGAACGAGCAAGTGGTGGACCAGACAGTGGTGCGCCAGGTGCTCAGCGTCATGGCCACGTGCGGAATGTACGACGCGGCAGGGGACTGGGCGACCCAGGTTGGCATACCTGCGAAGAGCGGCGTGGCCGGCGGGCTGATCGGCGCCCTGCCAGGCCAGCTCGGCATCGCCACCTTCTCTCCTCGGCTGGATGTACATGGGAACAGCGTTCGCGGGGTGTCGTTGTTCGAACGGTTCTCGTCCGATATGGGGCTGCACGTCATGGAGGTGCCGCCTGCTGCGCGTGCGGTGGTGCGTTCTAACCGTGTCCGCGCCGGAATGGAAGGGATGACGCGCATCTTCCGACTTCAGGGCGGGATCCGTTTCGCCGGAGCAGAGCGGATTGTTCGCGAGGTCCTCGAAAGCGCGCCTTCGGAACCCCGGGTGGTGCTCGACGTCTCGCTGGTGCATTCGATTGATGACGTGGCAAGGCGGATGCTCCTAGAGGTCGCACGCCGACTCACGCTGGACGGTCACGAGGTCATTTTCGTCGGTCCGGAGGAGATAATTCCGGCCCCGAAGCTCGGCGACGAGAAGTTCTGGTGAAGCCGCGCCGGGATAGGACTGCTCGACGAGTCTGAGAGTCCCGCGGCGGGGAAGGTGCGTCCCAGTGCAACCTCGACGATACCAATACAGTGTATTGAAATCCGTGGTACCATCGATCAAGTCCAGCAATACACTGTATTGGTGGCTGTATCGATCGAAGGGAATGTGCGCATGCTGAGCGATCACCAGCGTCGAAAGGGCGCGGAAGACACACGTGCCGGCGACGGGCGGCCGCTCGAGCCGTTTCGCTGGTGGCATCTGCTCTCCGGGCGGAAGCTGCTCCAACTGCCGCTCACCTACGCAGATGGCAGCCGTATCGACTACGTCGTTGACGTCCGCACGTCCGGTAAGCAGGCCCGAGACGACGACATGGACCTGCACGAAGGCATGGTGCACCTGTATCTCGATGGTCGGCACCATGCCGCGTCGCCCCTGCCCGCTGTTATGCCCGTCGAAGGGGGCGTGATCGAGGTGTCCCTGGGGTCAGCCGGACTACGACGTGCCCACTATCTGCCGGACGGCGGCACCGCCCAGCGTATGATTCCGCACCCGAAGACAGCGATCGGCCGCAGGCTCCGTTTCCATCGAGATCATCCCGCGCTCAGCCACCTGTTGGGCGCGATCTCGATCGTCGTGCTTGTGGTTGGCGCGGGAGTGAACGGAGTACAGCTGCTGGAGGTTCTCTCTGAGATTCCGCCGGTCGCCGAGCGCTTCGGGCGTTTTCACTCGCCGCTGGACCTCCCGCTCTGGCAAAACATCGCACTGGCTTTCGCGGCCGGCCTCGCGGCCACTGAACGTGCGCTCCGCCTGAAGTTCCACTGGCTGCTCGACGCTTTCGGCACCTGAGTACGTACGTCAGCCCACCACTTTTCCGCTCAATATTCGTTCAATTCGAAAGGAACAATCATCATGAACAAGCGCACGAACAACATTGCGCCCAACGTTGAATACCACCGTGTACTCGCCGGGGAGAAACGACGAATCGGTCGCGGCATCCTCGCGATCATGCTCCTCATCGGCGGGATGCTGCTCTTCGGCGTCGTCCTCGCGGCCATTGCGGCAGCAGTGAACGCCGCGATAGGCGCGGACGGCCCTGCGGCGAATAACCCCCTTGTTTACGCTACGGGGATGCTCTCGCTCGCGTTGCTCATTCCCTGGAGCATGCTGATTCAGCGTTGGCTCTACGGAGTGAAGGGGGCGTCGCTGCACTCGGTGGTCTCGCGATTCCGATTCGACATTTTCGGGCGGGCGCTGGTGATCATTCTTCCCGCGTGGATCGTCTTCATTGGCGTGCAATACCTGGCGCCGGGGTCGGTGCCGGAGGGCATCGCCTGGAGGAATACGGACGTTCTCCTGTTCATCCTTGCCACGCTGTTACTCACCCCACTCCAGGCTGCGGGCGAGGAGTACGGTTTCCGCGGGCTGATCTTCCGGGTCGCCGGCGGGTGGGCGCGCGGAGCACGGGCGGGCCTCGTCGTCGGTATCCTGGTTTCGGCTGTAGCCTTCGCGTTCATCCACTTGTCGACCGACCCGTGGTTGAACGTCCACTACGTCATCTTTGCCGTCGGGACCGCGTTGATCACCTGGCGCACCGGCGGCATCGAGATCGCCGTGGTGCTGCACGCGGGGATCAACACGCTGGTCTTGATGATGGAAGCTGCACTGCGTCAAGATTTCCAAGCCGCGGTGGATCGCTCCGCGGGCGTAGGAGAGATTGCGATCATCCTCGCGCCCGCCATCGTCATTATCCTCACGACTGTGGTGGTGTTTATGATCACCTGGCGCAGCGGACCGGCCCGAACACCCGCCCTGCCCAGCCGGGACGGCGAGGGACACCCGGCTCGTTCGGGGACGGATACTTCGCTAGGGCAAACTGCGACGCCAGAAGAGACCGGCGCACGGATAAACTAGAAACCTAATACAGCGTAACGGGAGGCACCAGATGGAAGCTCGTCCACCGGAAGGTCTGAGCACCCGTGACAAGATCCTCTGGGCCGCGGCGACGATGCTGGGAGGGGAGTCCGCGACGACGCCGAGCGTTCGGGCTGTCGCTGCACGGGCCGGGGTAAGTGCGGGATCGGTTCAGCATCACTTTCCCACCCAGCGCGAGCTGATGGACGAGGTGCTCGTCTTGGTCTACGACACCGTGCTTCCCGATGACAGCGTGCACGACTCATCCATACCGGCGAGGGACCGGCTCGTTGCCTCCCTCCAGCGACTGCTCGCACTCAGAGTCGAAGGCCTGGACCCGCGCGACGCGTGGGTCCAGGCCTTCGACCGCTACGTGAGGTCGACGCCGACAGAGGCGGCGCGCGACGAGTACTCGGCGAGCGTGAGGGAACTGCACCGTCGCATCGAGTTTTGCCTTGCGGTTCTCCAGGGAGAGGGGGCGCTCACCCCCGGTGACAACGCACGCCGAGCAAGATTCCTGTACACGGTCGTCAGCGGGCTCTCGATCACACAGGCGCTCCCTGCCGAGACCTCGCTGCTCCCGACCGAGCTCGAGGTGCTGCGGATGGCTGCCGACTACGTTCTGAACGAGCAACCGCCCTCTGAAACGCCAACATCAGAGACACCGGGATCCCAGGAGTGATCACACTCTGATGTTGTCGAACACGGCCTCCGGGATCGCGGTGGCGCCGGTGTTGAGCTCGAGGATCTGGCGGCGGATCCGATGCTCGTGGACGATCTCGGCCAGTGTCGCAGCAACGTCCTCACGGCTGATCTCATCGTGCAGTTCTGCCGGTCCCAGCGACGCCCGTCCCTGACCGGGTGCGTCCGTCAGCAGCGACGGTCTGAGAATCACCCAGTCGAGATCGGTACGTGTCAACGACACCTCCGCGCGCTTCTTGACGGCGAAATAGTACTCGACCTCCTCATCGAGGTTGCGTTCCCGCCAGGACTCCGGAAGCACCGAGACGAGCACGAAGCGTCGAACGCCCGCGGCGCGGGCCGCTTCCGCTGCTCGCTCCACTCCGTCGCCGTCGATCGCGGTGGTGACGTCTCGATGGCCTCCGTTGGAGCCTGCGCTGTACACGATCACGTCGTTGCCGGTGAACATCTCGGCGAGTTCGTTGACAGTCAGCGCCGCCAGATCGCCTATAGCGGTCCGGATCCCGAGCGCATCGAGAGCATCTCGCTGTTTCGCTGTCCGAACGAGGCCAGATACGCCATCGCCGTGAGCGGTGAGCCGTTGCGCGAGCAGCCCTCCGACCGCGCCGGTGATGCCCACTACGAACACTCGCATCAGGCGAGCTGCAGCTCTTTGAGCTGTCTGCGGGACGAGATATCGAGTTTTCGGAAGATGTTGCGTAGATGGGATTCGATCGTGCGTGGACTCAAGAACAGCTGCGTGCCGACCTCTCGAGACGTTGCGCCGGTGGCCACCAACCGTGCGATGTGCAGTTCCTGAGCCGTGAGCTCGTCGGTCAGGCGAGCAGTGCGCTTTCGCGGATGCTCGCCAGTAGCGCGCAGCTCACGGGCGGCTCGCGAGGCGAAAGCCTCGACGCCCATTTCTGTCAGGAGTTCGTGGGCGGTGCGAAGATGATCGCGTGCTTCTTGACGGCGTCCTTCCCGCCGTAGCCATTCGCCGTAAATCAGATGAGCTCGAGCGGCCTCGCGAGCGATTCTCGACCCGCTGAGAAGCGTGATTGCTTCGAGATAGTACTCTTCTGCGGCAGCACCCGTGATGGTCAAGGCGCGGGAACGCGCCTCCAGCCCGAGGGCCCATGCAGTGCCAGAGGCGCGGGCCCGCGAACTGAGACGCTCAAGGGCGCTGGCCGCGCTCTCGTGGTCGCCCGCGCGAACGGATGCTTCGATCATCTCGGGCAAGCCGATGATGCTGAGCGAAAGCTCGGCAGAGTCGCACGTCTTCGCTGCAGCACGCTGCGCGAGCGCATATTCGCCGAGTCCGTTATGAAGCACGGCGCTCGCATAGTGTGCCAATGCTGCTTCTCCGCTCCCCTCAGGAATGCGCTCGTCGCTGAGTGTGAGGGCATTCGACTCTGCGAGGACGGCTCGGTCACCGCGCCAAGCTGCCAGGATCGCTCGGGTATGACGCATCTGAAACGCGCCAGTCGATTCCGTGATGATCGCGGCCTCGGCGCCCAGCTCTTCCGCACGGGCGATCTTGCCGCTGAACGTCAAAATGTGGGCATGGAAAACCAATGCGGCAGGCAGTCCTGCCAATGCGCCTGTACTGCGCGACAAGACGACATCGTACTCGGCGAGCTGATGAGCTCTTTCCTCATCGAGGATTCCGACCGCAAGTCGGCTTGCCAACCAAAGCCACGGCTGGCTGCCATCCTCCACAGCGGTGCCCTTGCTGATTGACTGGCTCAACGCATCTAACGCCACCCTCAGACGGGGAGTGCCCGCCTCGACCCCGCGCACAATCGTCACCGCGAGGCCGTCAAGTAGCAGGTCTACCGGCCGCGGAGGCTCGACAGTCGGCGCGGCGAGAGCTCTCTCGGCAATGATCGCCAACTCAGGCAGGCCATTGATCGTCGCTGCATCCAATGCGTGCAAATACGTTTCACGAGACAGAGCAGGGTCGAACGAGGCAAGCGTCGCAGCGGCGTTTACCAGCTGCTCCGGCACTTCTGCACCCTGAGTGAGGTGGAATGCGATCTGGGCGCGTAGCAGTTCGACTCGAGCGCGCGCCGGCGCGTCGAGAGATCCACCCTCAGCGATCGCGAGCAGATCCAACGCCGACTTAGATGCGCCGGCCCTGTGCAGCGATTGCGCTGCTTCTAGCGCGCGCATCCCTTGAGCGGCGCTGTCAGGGGTGAGTTCCGTAGACCGTCGCAGGAATACGCCGGCAGCGGCGTAGCCGCCGCGAGCACGCGCCCGCCCTGCTGAGCGCTCCAGCTCTGCGGCGACCTCCTCGTCGACACCCAGCACGGCCTGGGCGCGATGCCATGCGCGTCGGTCGGGGTCGAGGTCGGCGTCAGTGGCGGTGGCCAATGCGCAGTGCACACGGCGACGACTCGCCGGGTCCGCAGCCCGATAGACGGCTGAGCGCACAAGTGGGTGGCGAAATCGCACCCGAGAATCAATCTCAATCAGGCCGGCGGCTTCCGCGGGTGCAGCCGAATCGGAAGCCATACCTAGTTCGGCGGACGCGCGGCAGAGCAGACCTGCGTCTCCGGTCGGGTCCGCTGCGGCGGCGAGCAGCAGTAATTGCGTTGCCTCGGGCAAGTCGCTCGAACGGCGTTGGAATCCACGCTCGACGCGGCTGGGGACATCAGATAGGTCGGGCAATTCGAATCCGCCCGCGAGCCGAGCAGCCTGACCGCTCATCGGTAGCTCCAAGAGAGCAAGAGGGTTACCCCTCGCCTCTGCGATGATCCGTTCGCGTACCTCGTCGTCGAGCGGTGCGTGGAGAGCTGTGTCCAACAACTTTCGCGCAGACGCGTCGTCGAGTCCTGTCAGCTGCAGCTCCGGCAAACCAGCGAAGACGCTCGGAGTGCCGGTGACATCACGCACACCGAACACAACAACCAGCCGCTCGGCATCAATACGTCGCGCCAAGAATGCCAAGACTTCGGCAGACGCTTGGTCCAGCCACTGCGCGTCGTCGATGAGACAGAGCAGCGGCCCCTGCTCGGCGGCCTCGGCAAGCAGATTGAGAGCGGCGAGTCCGACGAGGAACCTGTCCGGTGGGGGACCACTTCGAGTCCCCAGTGCCACACCGAGGGCAATCTGCTGCGGGTCGGGCAGAGCGTCAAGATACTCGAGGAACGGAGCGCAGACCTGATGAAGTCCGGCGAACGCGAACTGCGTCTCCGACTCGATACCGGTCGAAGTCTCCACACGGAATCGGGAGGCAACTGCCATATCGCGGAGATTTTCCAACAGTGCCGTCTTACCGATCCCCGCTTCGCCGCGCACGACGAGCACCCCACAGCGTCCTGCTCGCGCATCGATCAACAGCTGCTCGACCTTGCGGTGCTCCAGGCTCCTGCCCAACAGCTTCGACACGTTCGCTCCCGTTCGCGCATGGTCAGTTCCCGCAACCGAACTATGTGGTCACCACACCAGTATCCCGGATGCACGCGGCACTGGAGCCGGATCCGAGCTGCAGTTCATTTCGACACTCGCCCGCGCGAAGTATCTGTGTAGTGCGGGCAGACGCCAGCACACATCTCAGTGATTTCCACCGACGCGGGCCCGCTCGATCGGAACAAGGCTGTAGACATCAACAGCTCGAATGAAGGAGAAAGACATGGGTCAGGTCGCCTTTCTGACAAAAGCCGCTTCCGCGGACCAGCTGTCTGTCCGACGGAAGTCTGAGAAGGGAAGAACTCGCGGGCCGCAATCCGACGAGCCGGAAATACTAATGGAAGGTTCCATCGGCCTTGCCGCCGTGCTCGGCTCGATCATGCTGAGTCTGAGCGTCGACGGTACGCGGATTCACCGAGCAGGTGAATGATTCGTGGCATGGAGCACGCGCGAACTCGCTGAACTCGCAGGGACGACGGTAAACACGATCCGACACTATGAGCGAGTCGGTCTGATGGTCGAGCCGGAGCGGAAATACAACGGATACAAGCAGTACAGCGTTCAGGACCTGGTGTGCCTGCTGCGAATCCTCCGGCTGGTCGGCCTCGGTGTGCCGTTGGCGAAGATCGCCGATTTCGGTGCGGGTAGACAGAGCACACGGACGCTCCTGCAGGAGCAGAGTGTGGATCTGGCGAGGCGCATCCGGAGCCTGCAACAGGCGCATGCGGATGTCGCGGCGATCCTGCGCCATGACGCGCCCCCCGATTCGCCCATCGGTTTCGTGTCTGTTTCGTCACGTCTATCGGAGTCGGACAGGGCACTGCTGCATATCTCGAATCAGCTGTATGACGACGATGCGATGGTTGATCTGCGGCAGATGGTGGAGTCTGAAGCGAGCGGTGGCGAAGTCGGGAAGGAGATCGATGCGCTCCCGGCAAACGCGGACGAAGTGACGCGGAAACGGCTCGCTGCCTGTCTCGCGCCGATCCTCGTTCAGCACCTCGCGGATTACCCCTGGCTGGCGAACCCGGTGGAACACCTGCTGAAGGGTGAACGTGCGACACGGCTGATCTTCGTCGAAGCACTCGCAGCGCTGTACAACCCGGCGCAGCTCGATGTACTCGCTCGTGCCGAACAGCTCGCGCGGGCGCAGTTCGCTCAGGAGCAGCCAAAGGTTGACGACTGGATGAGCGATGAAGTCGATCATCCAGTCGTTATGCGCCAGGCCTGACGTTCGAGGTGATCCTCTTTTGCGTGGCGCGCCGTTCTGCCTAGGTCAGCGAACGAGAGTCCGATCTCGCGCGCCTGAAGGAGTCCGGCTTCGCGCACTGGGGCGTTTTGGTCACCTTCTACGTTGTAGATGAGGTGGCTCTCGACATCGTTGATCCCGCTGTAGGCGAAGACGCCGACGTCCAGCTGCGTACGCATCGCCTCGTCGTAGCCGTACTTTTCGTATGTGTGTTCTTTGGAGCCACCGATGCCGATGAGGACGGTGGGTATCGAAGGAAGGAGTCCGTGGAGGGCGGCTTTGCCGCGATCCTTGGCTCCTGTGCCGTACTGGTACGCCCAGCCTGCCGTGAACACGCGCTCGATCCATCCCTTCATCAGCGCAGGCATTGACCACCAGTAGACGGGGAAAACGAAGGCGAGCCGGTCAGCCGCTTCGACCCGTTGATGCATCTCCTCGATACCAGGTGGGATCGCCCCGCCCCAGAAGTGGGCGTGGTCCTCGGCGGTGAATCTCGGGTCGAATTGCTCTCGGTGCAGGTCCAGTACATCGATCGTATGGCCCGCTCGCTCGAACGGGCCATGGAAGGAATCCATGACTGCGGCGGGGTACTTGTCGCGGAAGGGATGGGAGAAGACGGTTAACAGGTGCATGGAATGCTCCGTTCACAGTTGCTGAGCGTCGGGACGAGTAGACCACTCTGCGAGGAGTGTTGCCGCGGCCGTCTGGGCAGCGGTGACTGCGCGAGCGCCCCGGTAGGAAGCCGCGGATGTTGCACCTTCAAACAGCACGACGAGTTGTTCGGTGAGTAGTTCGTTGTCGGTTCCTGTGTCGCTGCGAACGAGGCGTTCAATCAGTTGGTGAAGCTGTGTTCGGTATTCCAGTACTGTCGCGGCGATCTCCGAACTGCTCTCGCCCCCTTCGCCTAGCGCGCGAAGGAACAAGCAGCCTCGTGCTCCCTCAACACGCACCCAACCGGCGAGAGCTGTGAAGAGGCCGTCGACTGTCGTGACATCGAAGGCGTCGAGGAATCGTCCGCGGCGGGCGTCGAGCACAGCGGTGATGAGGGCTGATTTGCTCCCTAGATGCTTGTACAGGGTCCGCGACGACACTCCGGCCGCCTCGGTCAGTCTGTCGACGCCAGTCGCGGCAAATCCGAACTGGTCGAAGACGGGTTCGGCTTCAGCGATGATCCGTTCTCGTGTTGTGGTCACATGGCTAAGGTACCACGATCGTTTTACCTATCGGCGAGCTTGACGAAAGACCGCACCGGATTTAGAGTTTAAGTAACCTGAATCATCTTTCAGGTTCGGCATCAAGACCTTCCAACGGCGAGAGGCATTTCACATGCGAGTTTCGAAGAAGTTGCTCCTGGGTTCCGTGGTCGCCACGGCTGCCATCGTTCTGGCGGCGTGCGCGCCACAGACCGGAACAGGTGGCGACGGCGGCGGCGCCGGCGGCGAGGAGGCCTCCGGCCCCGCCGAAATCGTCGCGGGCGTCATCACCAGCGAGACGGGACCTCTCGCCGGCTACGGCAAGCAGTACCTCGATGCGTTCAAGGCGGGCCTCGACTATGCCACCGACGGCACCGACGAGGTGGACGGCACAAAGATCACCATCGAGTACCGCGACGACGCGGGTGACCCAGACACCGCGGTCACCGCGGCCAAGGAACTCATCGGGGACGGCGTCAACGTCCTCCTCGGCAGCGCATCCTCCGGCGTGGCGCTGGCGATGGCAGAACAGGCAGCGCAGAACAAAGTGCTGTTCATTTCGGGTCCTGCGGCCGCGGACGCGATCACCGGAGTCAACGAGTACACCTTCCGCTCCGGTCGGCAGTCGGCACAGGACGTCGCGACAGCGGGCAGCTTCCTGGACGACATCAACGGCAAGAACATCGCAGTGTTCGCTCAGAACAACGCGTTCGGGCAGGGGAACGTTGCCGCAGTCGAGGCGATCCTCGGTGGCAAGGGCGCAATGGTCACCCCGGTTCTGGTGGCAGAGGACGTCACGGAGTTCACGCCGTTCGCGCAGCAGGTGCTGAGCGCACAGCCTGACCTCGTGTTCGTAGCCTGGGCAGGTGCGACATCGGGTGCCATGTGGCAGGCAATGAGCCAACAGGGCGTGCTCGATAACGTTCCCGTTGTCACCGGTCTCGGTGACGCCGCGACCTTCGGTGCCTATGGCGAGGCGAGCGAACAGATCAACTTCCTGAACCACTACTTCCCGGGGGCCCCGGACAACGAGGTCAACGACGCGATGGTCGACGCGATCGAGGCCGCGGGCGGCACGCCCGACCTGTTCAGCCCTGACGGCTTTAATGCGGCCATCATGCTCGTGCAGGCAGTCAAAGAGGGCCAGGGTGACGTGGGTGCCATGATCGCGGCGCTGGAAGGCTTCGAGTTCGAGGGTCCAAAGGGCACGAACACCGTCCGCGCGGAGGACCACGCACTGCTGCAGGACATGTACCAGGTGCGTCTTGTCGCTGACGGTGACACGTTCGTCGCTGAGCTCCTCGACACGGCGGATGCCGCCGACGTCGCTCCGTGACCGAGAGGCTGACAAGCATATGAGCACCCCAGTCCTGCCCGAGACCCCGTCCATCGGCGCGGCCCTGCGCGTCGAAGGGCTCGGCCTTCAGATCGGCGGAGCGACGATCCTCAAGGACGTCGACCTCGATATTGCCCCGGGCTCTCTCGTCGGAGTCATCGGCCCCAACGGTGCCGGCAAGACCACGCTGTTCAACGCCATCTCCGGAGTGATCAAGCCCACGTCGGGCCGAGTCTTCCTCGACGGTGAAGACATCACAGGTCTATCTGTTCCGCGACGTGCCAGGGCAGGACTGGGGCGCACCTTTCAGACCTCGAGCTTGTTCCCCAAGCTGAGCATCCTCGAGAACGTCCGCATCGCGGCACAGGCCACCCACGGTGGCAGCTATTCACTGCTCAAGTTCCCCCGCCGCGACGATTCGGCAACTCGGCAGGCGATCGCGGTGCTGGAAGAGGTCGGGCTCGGCCATCGGCTCGACACCCTCGCAGGTGACATCAGCCACGGCGACAAGCGCAAGCTCGAGATCGCATCGCTGCTGGCCACGAACTCTCGTCTTGTGCTGCTCGACGAGCCGATGGCGGGAGTCGCTTCCGGTGATGTCTCCGGGCTCGTCGAGAACATCCGCGTCATGCAGCGGGAAAATGGCTGCACGGTGCTCATGGTCGAACACCACATTGACGTGCTGATGGGGCTGGTTGACCTTGTCGCCGTCATGTACTTCGGCACGATCATCGCTCTTGACACGCCCCAAAAGATCATGGAGAACCCGACCGTGCAGAGCGCGTATCTCGGAACCGGGACTGCAGCATGACTGATCCGATTCTTCAGGTGCGCTCCCTGCGCGCATCGATCGCCGGACAGCAGGTCGTCGAGGACGTGTCCTTTGACGTGCCCGCCGTAGGCATCACTGCCATTCTTGGCCGAAACGGTGTTGGCAAGACCTCCACGCTGCGCGGCATCCTCGGGCTCATCACCCGCCGCGGTGAAGTACTGCTGGATGGGGAGCGGATCGATAACCTACCCACCCACAAGATCGTGCAGCGAGGTGTCGGCTACGTGCCAGAGGATCGGGAGGTGTTCGCCGGTCTCACCGTCGCGGAGAACCTCGCTCTCGCAGAACGGCAGCGCGAACCGCGTCACGAGTTCGTCGCCGAACTCTTCCCTGACCTCGTTCAACGCCGCGACCAGCGCGCGGGAACGCTCTCCGGCGGGCAGCAGCAGATGGTTTCCGTTGCACGCGCCCTCCTCAACGACAACCGGATCATCCTCGTAGACGAGCCGACCAAAGGCCTCGCTCCGAAGATCGTCAAAGAGGTGTCGGATGCTCTCGCCGAAGCTGCCAAGACCACGCCGATTCTGCTCGTGGAGCAGAATCTCGAGGTCGTGCGGCAGCTCGCCGACGGTGCCGTGGTGATCGCGGGCGGTCGCGTCGTGCACACCGGGCCTGCACGCGAGATCCTCGACGACGCCGATCTCACTCGCAGGTTACTCGGAGTCAGCGCGGAGGCCCACGCATGAGCGCGCTCATCCTCACCCTCGTGATCGGCGTGGGCCTTGGTGCCCTGTACTTCCTGGTCGCAAGCGGCTTGAGCCTCATTTACGGCCTCATGCATGTGCTGAACTTCGCACACGGCGCCTTCCTCACCCTCAGCGCCTTCGTCGGCTGGGCAGTGGCGCAGGCGATCGGCGCCACGACATGGCTGGGGTTTCTGGTCTCGATCCTGGTCGGCGCAGTTGTCGGCGCGGTCTTCGCGACACTCACGGAACTGGTGCTGATCCGGCCGCTGTACGAGAGACACATCGAGCAGGTACTCGTCACAGTCGGTCTTTCCTTCGCCGCGATCGCGCTGTTCGAAGGAATCTGGGGCACTGACGCCATCACGATTGCAGGGCCACCCTGGCTCGGGCAGACCACAGATGTGCTCGGCGCCAGCATCCCGAACAAGTATTGGGTGCTGATCATCGCGGCGGGCCTGGTTCTCGCGGGACTGGTGCTCTTCCTGAAGAAGACCCGCTACGGCATGATCATCCGCGCCGGCGTCGAGAACCGGGCCATGGTCACCGCGCTCGGCATCGACGTGCGTCGATCGTTCACACTCGTGTTCGCGATTGGAGGAGCCGCTGCCGGTATCGGGGGAGTGCTCGCCATGCATGCGATGACCTACGTCTCTGCGCACCTTGGTTCGACGCTGCTGATCTTCGCCTTCATCGTGACAGTGGTCGGCGGCCTCGGCTCGTTGACCGGCGCTGCCGTCGCATCCGTGCTGGTGGCGGTGCTGCAGCAGGTCGCCAACACCTACCTCGGCGGAACCGGCGACTTCATCGTCGTCATCCTGCTCGCGGTGGTGCTGCTCGTGCGACCTGCGGGCCTGATGGGGAGGAAAGCATGATGTCGTCGCTCAAGCGCTTCGCGCCCGTGATCATCGGCGCCGTACTCATCGTCGTGATGGCGGTGCTACCGCTGCTGAACCTGTCGCTGCCCGGCATTCTTCCTGGCCCCACCTACACGCCGGGCTCGCTCGCTTTGCTGTCGCTGTGCATGGTGTTCGCCGCCCTCGCACTGTCGTACAACCTGCTGCTCGGCACCGCGGGCATGCTCTCATTTGGTCACGCGCTGTACTTCGGTGCAGGGGCCTACGGCCTCGGCATCCTGCTGCGTGCCTTTGAACTGCCACTTTGGCAGGGCGTGTTCGTCGCCCTCATCGGCGGCATGGTCATCGCGCTTGTCACGGGCGCCGTCGCCATGCGCGTCAACGGCATTCCGTTCGCGATGGTGACGCTCGCGTTCGCCCAGGCCGGCTCGGTACTCGTCCGTCGCAACCAGGCGATCACCGGCGGTGAAGAGGGTCTTGGGCTCAACACCGCCAGCGTTCCGGACTGGCTGGTCGGTGTGATGAATACTCGCAACCTGTATTGGTTCGCGCTGGTCGTCGTCGTCATCGTCTACCTCGTGGTGCTGTGGGTGGATAAGTCCCGCCTCGGCCACCTCGCCGCCGCATCGCGCGAGAATGAGCTGCGAGTGCAGGTTCTCGGCCTCAAGCCCGCTCGCGCGAAGCTGATCGTCTTCGTGATCGCGGCCATGTGCGCGAGCCTGGCCGGTGTCGCCTATCTGCTGCTGCAGTCGGGCACCCAGCCCAGCGCGGTCGGGGCCGACCTCACAATCACCGTGCTCGTGATGGTGGTGCTCGGCGGCGTCGGATTCCGTTGGGGAGCCGTCGTCGGTGGAGTGCTCTATACGATTCTCGACCAGCGACTGACAGTGCTGGCCCGTGCCGACGGCATCCAGACGCTGCCCGACTTCCTGCGCATTCCGCTTTCCGAGCCGCTCTTCCTGCTCGGCGTGCTGTTCATCCTCGTGGTCATGTTCTTGCCCGGCGGCATCGCCGGTACCGTTGACTCCTGGCTGCGACGTCGTCGCGGGACGACAGCGGCGGCGGCCGGATCTCTCGGTGCTCTCGACGACAGCGATGCTCAGGGCGCGGAGGTGGGAGTGCGATGAGCTTCGAAGTTGACGGTCCCCACACATTGGGGAGGTGGCTGCGTGAACGCGCGGCATCCAACCCGCACAAGATCGCGATCGACGACCGCGGAGTGGGCGTGGACTTTGCGACGTTGACCGGCCGCGCAGAGCAGCTTGCGACTCGCCTGCGGGATGCCGGGTACGGGGCGGGTCAGCGCATTGCCACAGTGTCGGGCAACTCGACCGACCACGTGGTCGCCTTCTTCGCGTGCGCGTTCCTCGGCATCGCGTTCATCCCGCTGTCGTGGCGGCTGACGCCGACGGAGCTGTCCGCTCTCATTCGCCGCAGCGGCGCAGTACTGGTGCTCGTGGAAGACGAGCACGTCGCGCTCGCGGGGACGGCACTTCGGATGCTGGAAAACGAGGCGCCCGCGTACGTCTTCCTCGGCGCCACCGGGGTCGAGGCACAGATTCCCGCCGCCGCATTCCCGACACGTGACCGGAGCGTGCGCGACGATGACCCGCTGCTGGTGATCTTCACCTCCGGCAGCGAGGCAGCACCCAAGGGCGTCGTGCTCACCCACGAGAACTGCTTCTGGACGAACATGGCGCTGTCGCGCGTCATGCCGATGATCTCCACTGATGTGGTGCTGGCCATGCTGCCGCAGTACCACGTCGCTGCGTGGAACGTGCAGCCGCTGCTGGCCTGGTGGGTGGGCGCGACGGTCGTGCTCGAGCGATCCTTCCAGCCGGGGCGTGTGCTGCAGCTCATTTCTGAACGCCGGGTGACGACGATGATGGGCGTACCCACGCAATACCGCATGTTGCAGGACGCTCCGGGCTGGCGGGGTGCCGATCTGTCGAGTCTGCGCCACGTACTGGTGGGCGGGGCGACGATACCGGAGACGCTGGCTGAGGTCTGGGCCGACCGCGGCGTCGGCATGACCCAGGGGTACGGGCTTACTGAGGCCGGACCCAATGTGCTGGCGCTTCCCGCCGCGGAGCTGGCCGCGCACCGGGGTACGGTAGGGCGTCCATACCCGTCCGTCGACGTGTGCCTCGTCGATGTTACGACAGAGCTGGCGCTCGAAGGCGAGGCGACCGGAGAGCTTTGGGTCCGCGGCCCGAGCACCTTCGCTGGCTACCTCGATGATGCGGATGCTACCGTCCGCGCGCGCTCGGGGCCGTGGCTGCGCACCGGCGACCTCGCACATCGGGATGCCGCGGGCATCTACCGCATCGTCGACCGGCTCAAAGAGATCTACGTCTCCGGGGGAGAGAACGTCGCCCCGGCTGAAGTCGAGGGTGTGCTCGCGCAGCATCCGCTCGTGGACTCGGTCGCTGTCGTAGGCGCGCCCGACCGGGTTTGGGGTGAGCGCGGCGTTGCGTTCGTCGTTGCCCGCACGCCGTTCTCCATCGACGAGTTGCTCGCCTTCGCGAGAGAGCGACTTGCCGCCTTCAAACTCCCGGCACGGATCGTCTTCACGGACGAACTGCCGAAGTCGACGATCGAGAAGATCGCTCGTGCGACGCTGCGCCGGATGGCCGCCGACCTTATCGCGGCAGATCAAGAAAAGGATGCTGATGACCGAGTCCGTTGAGATCATCGCCGACGTCAACATGTCGCCAGCGACCGGGCGTCCGCTCACCAAACGCGGCGAGGTGACCAGGCAGAAGCTGCTCGAGGCGGCGGAGTCCGTCTTCGCCGAGCTCGGGTACCACGAGGCGTCGATCGTGAAGATCACCGAGGCGGCGAATGTCGCGCTCGGCACTTTTTACCTGTACTTCGACAGCAAGCAGACGATCTTCGAGGCGCTTGTCATCGACTTGAACCGTCGCGTTCGCCACGCGATGTCCGAGTCTATGTCGGACGCCGCGAACCGCATCGAGGCGGAGCGGCTCGGGTTTGAGGGTTTCTTCCGTTTCACCGCCGCCCACCCCGCGCTTTACCGCGTCGTGCGGGAGGCTGAGTTCGTGTCGCCTGCCACGCTGAAGCTGCACTATGAGCGCATCGTCGACGGCTATCGTGCAGGGCTACGCGATGCCCAGCAGACCGGCGATGTCGATCCGCAGCTCGACCCTGAAGTAGCCGCATGGGCGCTGATGGGGGCTGGTGAGCTGATCGGTATGCGCTACCTGCTCTGGGAGCGCGATGCGGACGGCCACACACCTGCCGCAATCGACCCTGCGGTGATCGAGGGGATGACCCGGTTCATCGGCAATGCGCTGCGACCCGCGGGGGCCACACGAGCAACGGCTGAGATATCGGAGAAGGAGAACGAGAATGGCTGAGCAGGATCTGGCCGGGCGCCGCGCGATCGTCACAGGGGGAGCGAGTGGCATCGGACTCGCGTGTGCTCAGGAGTTCGCCGCACGCGGCGCGCACGTGATCATCGCAGATCTTAACCGCGCTGCAGCCGAGAAGCACGCCTCCGCTCTGGGTGGCGAGGCATGGGAGGTCGATCTCTCCGACACCACGGCTCTCGACACACTGAAGTTAGACGCAGACATCCTGGTCAACAATGCGGGGATCCAACGGGTCAGCGCTATCCCTGAGTTCGACCCGGATGCATTCCGCGCCATCCAGCGCATCATGCTGGAGGCGCCGTTCCTGCTCGTTCGCGCAGTGCTGCCTGGCATGTACGGGCGCGGTTGGGGACGAGTGATCAACATCTCCAGCGTGCACGGGTTGCGTGCGAGTGCGTTCAAATCGGCGTACGTCGCCGCGAAACACGGGCTCGAAGGACTGTCCAAGGTCACCGCTCTTGAAGGCGGCCCGTACGGCGTCACGAGCAACTGCATCAACCCCGGATATGTGCGCACGCCGCTGGTCGAGAAGCAGATCGCCGATCAGGCGAAGGTGCACGGGATTCCGGAGAGCGAGGTCGTAGAGAAGGTCATGCTGACTGAGAGCGCGATAAAGCGTCTGGTCGAGCCGGCCGAGGTGGCATCGCTTGCCGGTTGGCTGGCATCAACGAATGCGTCGATGGTCACTGGCGCGTCGTACACGATGGATGGTGGATGGACCGCTCGATGAACACGCACATCTATCGCACCCTCACCGTCCCCGTCGCTGGTGGCGACTTGAGCGTGGGGATCTGGGATCCGCACGATGCTGTTGGCGAACCGCCGACGGTCCTCGCCATACATGGGGTGACCTCATCGCACCTCGCGTGGCCCTTCATAGTCGCCGAACTCCCCGGCGTGCGGGTTATCGCTCCCGATCTGCGTGGCCGTGGTCTCAGTAGCGACGTTGTCGGGCCCGCGGGCATGGTCGCCCATGCGGCCGACGTACTGGCGGTCCTGGATGTTCTGGGCATCGACTCGGTGCCGGTGATCGGTCACTCCATGGGGGCGTTCGTCGCGGTTGTGCTTGCCCACCGGCATCCGGAGCGCGTGCAGCAGCTTATCCTCGTCGACGGTGGGCTGCCGTTGGATGTTCCTTCCAGTGTGGAACCCGAGCAGCTGGTGTCGCTGATCCTCGGACCCACAGCAGAGCGTCTGTCGCGCCGCTGGGCCAGCGTCGCCGAGTACACGGAGGAATTCTGGCGGTGCCACCCCGCATTCACCGAGGACTGGAGCGAAGAGCTCGAGCAGTACATCGCCTATGACCTCCACCGCGATGGTGACGCCTACCGCCCGGCGACGAGTTATCAGACGACGGTCGAAGACACGATCGACCTGAACCTTGGCTCGGCGCTGTCGGAGGCTCTTGCCGCTTTGCAGCATCCGACGCTGTTCATCACCGCGGCGCGCGGACTGCAGAATGAGGAGCCAGGGCTGTACGCCGCCGCGCACCGTGCGAAGCTTCTCGCCGCGCATCCTGCGATCGCCCATCAGCACCTCGACGGTCTGAACCATTACACAGTGGTGATGAGCGCCCGGGGTGCGAAGGCACTGTCGCCTCTTCTGCAGATGGCACTCGGTGCAGAGAGCGTCTGATCGGGGCAAGCTCAGCGCCTGGCATTTGCGATCCGCGACGAGAGCTGATGCGCGTGCGCGAGCAAAGTGCGGCCAAGGTCAGCGATCCGATCCGGGCCGAAGCGGAATTCGACTCCGGTCAGACTGAGTGCCCATTCGGGTCGTCCTGCGCGATCGAACACCGCGGCTCCCATTCCCCAACTGCCCTCGACGATGAGCCCTGGGTTGATGGCGAATCCGCGTTCCTTCGTCTCGGCCAGCCTCGTTCGCAGTGGTGTGGTGCTGTGCGTGCGTCCCCAGCGTTCGCTGAGTTCAGGATGCCGCTCCAGATATGCATCCACATCGTGGTCAGGCAGGAACGACAGGATCGCTAGTCCTGCACTCGCGACGCCGAGCGGGAAGCGCACGCCCTCGCTGAGCACGAAAGAGCGGATCGGGAAAGAGCCCTCTTCGCGCACAAGGCACACCGTCTCGTCAGCGCGCCGCACCGAAAGGAAGGCACTCTCCTCGGTCTTCACGGCGAGTGAGCGCACGATGTCGCGGGCAAGGGCCGTCACGTCATAGCGTGCCGCAGCCACTGATCCCATGAGGAAGAGCTCGGGACCAGGCATCCATCTGGCCGTATCTTCGTCGCGATCGACCAGGCCCTCTGCGCGCAGTGCGCTGAGTAGCCGATGCGTCGTGGAGCGGGTCAGATCGGCCTGCCGCGCGAGGTCCTGGAGGCTCGCACCACCTTCGCCTCCTGCGGTGACGAGGCGCAGCAGACTCGCGGCACGGGCTACGGCCTGTGTGCCGGGAACCGTGCGTGATGAAGTGTTCATAATGTGGACGCTATCGAGAGGAACGCCCACATCGCAAGACCGGGCTTTCCGTCAGAGTGTAAGAGGCGGATGCTGGAAGCAGACCTCACACGAAGGAGTGCTGCGTGATCGACAAGCAATGGGCCTCTGCGGCGGAAGCAATCGCCGACATCCCGAATGGTGCATCCCTGGCAGTCGGAGGTTTCGGCCTCTCCGGAAACCCGATCGCCCTCATCGAAGCGCTGCTCGCACAGGGGACGACCGACCTGAGCATCGTCAGTAACAATTGTGGCGTCGATGACTGGGGCCTCGGCATCCTGCTGAACGCGCAGCGCATCCGCAAGATGACCTCGTCGTATGTGGGCGAGAACAAAGAGTTCGAACGCCAGTTCCTCTCTGGTGAACTCGAGCTGGAGCTGACACCCCAGGGCACGCTGGCAGAGAAGTTGCGTGCAGGAGGATCAGGTATTGCGGCGTTCTTCACTCAGACCGGCGTCGGCACACAGGTCGCCGAGGGCGGGCTGCCGCGTCGCTACAACGCGGACGGGTCGATTGCAGTCGCATCCCCGGTAAAAGACACCCGCACCTTCGACGTGAACGGCGCACCGAAGGAGTTCGTGCTGGAGGAGGCGATCAGCACAGACTTCGCTCTCGTGCACGCCATTGCGGGAGACCGGCACGGAAATCTTGTCTTCAACAAGGCCGCCCGCAACTTCAATCCGCTGGCGGCGATGGCAGGTCGCGTGTGCATTGCGCAGGTGGAGCAGCTCGTGGAGCCGGGCGAGATCGACCCGGATCGCGTTCACCTCCCTGGCGTATTCGTGCACCGCTTAGTCGAGGTCGGCACCGACATCGAGAAGCGCATCGAGCGCCGCACCGTCTCACAGCCCGCAGACCAGAGCGAAGGAGCCTGACATGGCACTCACCCGCGAGCAGATGGCAGCCCGTGCGGCTCTCGAACTCACCGACGGCTCCTATGCAAACCTCGGCATCGGCCTGCCGACCCTGGTGCCCAACTATGTCCCCGAGGGCATCACCGTCGTGTTGCAGTCTGAGAACGGCATCCTCGGAGTCGGTCCGTATCCGACCGAGGATGCTGTCGATCCCGACCTCATCAACGCCGGCAAAGAGACCGTGACGACCCTGCCAGGCACGGCTTTCTTCGACTCGGCCACCAGCTTCGGCATGATCCGCGGCGGGAAGATCGATGCGGCAATCCTCGGCGCGATGCAGGTATCCGCAAAGGGAGACCTTGCGAACTGGATGATTCCAGGAAAGATGGTCAAGGGTCCAGGCGGCGCGATGGACCTCGTGCACGGCGCTGGCCGGCTCATCATCCTGATGGAGCACGTGGCAAGGGACGGCTCCGCGAAAATCGTGAATGAGTGCTCGCTGCCGTTGACCGGCAGGGGAGTGGCACATCGGATCATCACTGACCTCGCCGTTATCGACGTCACAGATGAAGGTCTAGTGCTCGTCGAGACCGCGCCGGGCGTGAGTGTTCAGGAAGTCATCGATGCAACAGAGCCGCCGTTGACCATTTCACCCGAGTTGAAGGACCAGTCATGACCGACATCGTCATCGTCGCAGCCGCCCGCACGCCCCAGGGGCGTTTGAAGGGCCAGCTTGCATCGTTCACTGCGCCTCAGCTCGGATCCTTCGCAATCAAGGGCGCGCTGGCACAGGCATCCATCGATCCCGCCGCGGTCGACGCTGTGATCGTCGGTCAGGTGCTCGCAGCGGGTTCAGGGCAGAACGCCGCGCGTCAGGCCGCGATCGGTGCGGGTCTCGGCTGGGACGTGCCAGCGCACTCTGTCAACAAGGTGTGTCTGTCTGGCCTCACCGCGATCATCGACGCCGCACGCATGATTCGCACCGGGGATGCTACGACCGTCGTGGCTGCCGGAATGGAGTCGATGACGCGCGCACCGCACCTGCTGATGGGCTCGCGCGATGGGTGGACGTACGGCAGCGTCGAGGTGCTCGACCACATGGCGTTCGACGGTCTCACCGACGCCTACGACGAAGAGAGCATGGGCGCATCGACCGAGCGTCACAATGAGCGCTTCGAGCTCACCCGCGAGGCACAGGATGCCGTGGCGGCGCTGTCGCATCAGCGCGCTGCTGCCGGGACAGCGGCAGGCATCTTCGACGCGGAGATCGTGCCGGTCGAGGTGCCCCAGCGGCGCGGTGAGCCGGTCGTTGTCGCCCAGGACGAGGGCGTGCGGCCCGAGACCACCGTGGAGACGCTCGGCAAGCTCCGCGCCGCGTTTCTTGATGGCGGGTCGATCACTGCGGGGAACTCCTCCCAGATCTCGGACGGCGCCTCCGCAGTCGTGGTGACGACACGTGACAATGCTGAGGCGCAGGGTTGGCCAGTGCTCGTCACGGTCGGTGCCAGTGGACAGACCGCGGGGCCAGATAACTCACTGCAGGCACAGCCAGCTCAGGCGATCCACCGCGCGCTCGAGAAGCAAGGAATCACCGCTGCAGATCTCGATCTCGTGGAGATCAATGAGGCATTCGGTGCTGTCGTCGCCCGTTCTCAGGCCGAGCTCGGCGTGTCCAGCGACATCGTGAACATTCACGGAGGCGGGATCGCCATCGGGCACCCGATCGGAGCATCCGGAAACAGGCTGGTCGTGCACCTGGCACACGAGCTGGTTCGCCGGGGCAGCGGCACGGCGGCGGTTGGTCTCTGCGGCGGCGGCGGTCAGGGAGAGGCGCTAATCCTTACGCGCTGATCCTTACCCGCTGATCCTCACCGGCTGATGAGAGGGCGCCTCAGCGCTTCTGGGCAGCCTTGAGCTGCTTTTCGAGATGCTTGGCTTCCTTCTTCATGCGCTTGGTCTGCGTTGCCGCGAGTGGAGAGTCCGCCGGCACGATGACGCCACGCTCGGCGCGGCGCATATCGATCGCCGCGCCGATCGAGAGGGCGACGGTGATGCCCCAACTCAGCCAGGCGAGCGCTGCACGCCAGGTGATCGGGGCGTCACGCGTGCCGCGTAGCAGTGACACACCGGCGGTGATCGCTCCGATGAGGCCTGTGCTGAAGAGGTAACGCATTTCTCCAACCTACCTTCGCTCAGGCGGCGCGGATAGAATGGATTCGGCGCTTCGGCGCTAAAGCTGTGTAACTACCGGCCGTCGGCACCCCGGCGGACAGCGGCGGCACCTGATCCCCGCGTCCTTGGACGTGCGAGAGTCATGACCCACACACCCGCACCCGCTCCGCCTCGCGATGCAACGCAAACAAGCCTGCTCCGCGTCGCTGGCTTCCCCTACTTCCTCGTCGCGTTCATCGCGCGACTGCCCTTCGCGATGATGGTGGTCGGGGTTCTCACTGTCGTCGTCTCCGCGCGTGGATCACTGTCTCTCGGTGGGCTGACCTCCGCGGCCGTGGGTCTCGGCACCGCGTGCTTCGGGCCATTGCTCGGTGCAGCCGCTGATCGATTCGGACAGCGAGTCGTCCTCCTGATTCTCGCCGTCGCCAACGGCACGATGCTCGTCGTCTTCACGCTTGTCGTCTACAGTGCGTCCACGGATGCGTTCATATTGCTGGCTGCGTTCGGCATCGGTGCCACCGCACCGCAGGTCGCCCCGATGTCGCGTTCGCGTCTCGTCTCGATCATCAACGACCGGATGCCGGAACCTTCGCGCGTGCGCACAGTGTCGCGCACCATGGCCTACGAATCAGCCGCCGATGAGACGGTCTTCGTCTTCGGGCCGTTCATCGTCGGTGTCGTCGCCTCGTGGATCGCCCCCTGGGCACCGCTGGTGGGCGCGGCTGCGCTGACGGTGTTGTTTGTCGGCGCGTTTGCCCTGCATCCGAGCGGACGACATGTCTCTCAGGAGCGCGATGCCGATGGACGCGCGCCCTCGAAGGTGTCAGAACTCTTCCGTCCACAATTACTGGTCGTCGTTCTCGGCATCCTCGGCGTTGGCATCTTCTTCGGCACGATGCTCACGGCATTGACCTCGTTCATGGCCGATCGGGGTGCCCCAGAGCAGGCGGGAGTGCTCTACGGCGT
Source organism: Microbacterium sp. Y356 (assembly GCF_059445355.1). Classification (NCBI taxonomy): domain Bacteria; kingdom Bacillati; phylum Actinomycetota; class Actinomycetes; order Micrococcales; family Microbacteriaceae; genus Microbacterium; species Microbacterium sp. Y356. The sequence continues at coordinate 171,692 of NZ_JCAIUE010000001.1, read as the reverse complement.
GATGGGCGTCGGTTCCGCGATTCTCGCGCTCGGTGTGGCCTGGCTGCCGCCGCGCTTCTCGCTGCGCGCGCGGTGGCTGGTCTTCTCCGGCATCCTGCTGGCCGGTTCACTGTTTCTGGGCATGGTTGATACACCCGGCGCCATGATGGTGGCCCTGGGCGTCATGGGAATCGGCATTGGGCCGACACTGGTCACCCAGTACAGCTTCGGCGCTGCTCGCAGTCCGCTGGGTCGGTCTGCCACCGTCATGACGATGCTCGGCTCAGGCGTCATCGTCGGCCAGTCGATCGGAGCGGCCGTGACCGGTGAGATCGCGGAGAGCATGGGGACGTCGCCCGCACTGCTTTTGCCGATGCTCGCGGCGGCGATCGCCTTCCTCGCCGGCGTCGTGAACTGGTACTTGAGTCGGGTCCACATGCGGACTCGATAGCCTAGGGGAACTGATCCACTGTGTGAGGAGTCACCATGGCCACCGCAGATTTCGTCGTCGTCGCTAACAGGTTGCCGGTCGATCGCGTGGTGGGAGCGGACGGTACTGAGACCTGGCGCACTTCACCGGGCGGTCTGGTCGCAGCGCTCGAGCCGGTGATGCACCAGGTGGATGGCGCGTGGGTGGGGTGGGCAGGGCAAGCCGACCTTGAGCTCAAGCCCTTCGAAGCTAACGGCATCCGGCTGATCCCTATCGTCCTGTCTGCTCAAGAGGTCGCCGAATACTACGAGGGTTTTGCGAACGACACGATCTGGCCGCTGTACCACGATGTGATCGCCCCGCCGCAGTTTCATCGCGAATGGTGGGACTCCTACGTCACCGTCAACAGACGCTTCGCCGAAGCCGCTGCCGAGGCCGTTGCGGAGAACGGGACGGTCTGGGTGCATGATTACCAACTGCAACTCGTGCCCGAGATGGTGCGTGCGTTGCGTCCCGACGTGACGATCGGGTATTTTCATCACATCCCGTTCCCGATGCACGGGCTGTACGCACAGCTCCCGTGGCGTGATCAGATGCTGCGAGGACTGCTGGGCGCCGACGTCGTCGGGTTCCAGCGCGTGCAGGATGCCTCCTACTTCCTGGCTGCCGTGCGCCGCCGTCTGAAGTATGAGGTGAAGTCAACGACCGTCGCAGTGCCAGGCGAAGATGGCTCCCGCACAGTCATCGCCAAGGCGTTCCCCATCTCGATTGATACGACGCCGTATCTCGAACTTGCGGCAAGGCCAGAGGTACAGGCCAGAGCCCTCGAGATCAGGGAGAGCCTTGGCAACCCGAAGAGGATTCTGCTGGGGGTCGACCGGCTCGACTACACCAAGGGCATTCGGCATCGCATCAAGGCCTACGGCGAACTGCTTGCAGAGGGGCGCCTGAAGGTCGAAGAAGTCACGCTCATCCAGGTGGCGAGCCCGAGCCGTGAACGAGTGGATGCCTACGTGCAGCTTCGAGACGAGATCGAACTCGCCGTCAGCCGCATCAACGGCGACACAGACACGATGGGCCACACCGCGATTCGATACCTGCATCAGGGATTCCCGCGCGAGGAGATGGTCGCGCTTTATCTGGCTGCCGATGTCATGCTCGTCACCGCGCTCCGCGACGGAATGAACCTCGTGGCGAAGGAGTACATCGCAACGCGCACTGACAACCGCGGCGTGCTCGTGCTCAGCGAATTTACTGGCGCAGCCGACGAACTCCGACAGGCGCTCAGGATCAACCCCCACGACATCGATGGCATGAAAGACGCCATCATGGCAGCGGTCGAGATGGGCCCTGCCGAGCAAGGCAAGCGCATGCGGTCGCTGCGGCGTCGCGTACTCGAGCACGACGTCATCGCATGGTCGTCCTCGTTTCTGCAGGCTCTCTCGACAGCCCGCTCGCACCGCGCGTGAGAGGCTGGTCGGGATCAAACCGACGAGGAGACACGCTGTGACCCGCACTTGGACCCCTGGATCTGCTGACGACGCGCTGACGGCGATCGCGCACACACCGCGACTGGTGGTCGCACTGGATTTCGACGGCACCGCATCGCCGCTGGTGGCTGAGCCCATGGCAGCGCGAGCGCTGCCGGAGGTGAAGACACAAGTGGAGCGACTCGCGGCGCTGCCGGACACCTTCATCGCGTATGTGTCAGGCCGCAGCATGCACGACCTGCAGGAGATCACAGAGCACAATCCCGAGTCGCACATCGCTCTCGCTGGCTCGCATGGCGCCCAGTACTGGTTTCCCGGAATCGGTGATGCCGACACGCCCGGCGCGATCACGGAAGAGGGTGCCCGCGAGGCGCTCTGGGAGGCCGCTCAGCCGATCGTCGATCGCTACGAGAACGTGCGCCTTGAGCCGAAGACCTTCGGAATGGGCATTCACACTCGCCAGGCCACACCAGAGGTCGAGGCCGCTGCATTCGCGGAGATCGACGCTTTGGTGGCCGAGCGTTTCCCGCAGTGGCGCCGCCGGTCGGGCCATCGTGTGCTCGAGTTCTCCTCGCGCGTCGAGGGAAAAGATACGGCCATGACGGTGCTGCGTGAGCACTTCGACGCAACAGGCATTTTGTTCGCAGGCGACGATGTGACGGACGAGGACGCCATTCGCGTGCTTCAGCCGGGAGATCTGGGCGTGCGCGTCGGACCGGGGGAGTCGGCCGCGACACTTCGTGTGGACACTCCACAAGAGATGGCCGCTCTTCTGGAGGCGCTCGCGAACGAGCGGGCTGTCGGACGGGAATAGACTGCCGTCATGTCCTCGCAAGATCCTGCTTCGAACGCGCCCATCGACATCAAACCCCGCAGCCGTGTCGTTACTGACGGTATTGAGGCTACGACTTCTCGCGGCATGCTCCGTGCCGTTGGCATGGGGGATGCAGATTGGGACAAACCCCAGATCGGCATTGCGTCCAGCTGGAACGAGATCACGCCGTGCAACCTGAGCCTTGACCGGCTCGCCCAGGGCGCCAAGGAAGGCGTGCACTCCGGCGGCGGCTACCCGCTGCAGTTCGGTACCATCTCGGTCTCTGACGGCATCTCGATGGGCCACGAGGGCATGCACTTCTCGCTGGTCTCTCGTGAGGTCATCGCTGACTCGGTCGAGACGGTCATGATGGCGGAGCGACTCGACGGCAGTGTGCTGCTGGCTGGCTGTGACAAGTCCATCCCTGGCATGCTCATGGCAAGCGCGCGTCTGGATCTGTCCAGCGTCTTCCTGTACGCAGGTTCCATCGCCCCGGGCTGGGTCAAGCTCTCGGATGGCACCGAGAAGGATGTCACGATCATCGACTCCTTCGAGGCAGTCGGCGCGCACCGTGCCGGTCTCATGAGCGAAGAGGATCTGAAGCGCATCGAGTGCGCGATCGCGCCCGGTGAGGGCGCCTGCGGCGGCATGTACACCGCCAACACGATGGCATCGGTCGCCGAGGCGCTCGGTCTGAGCCTCCCCGGCTCCGCGGCGGCGCCCGCAGCAGATCGCCGCCGGGACTACTACGCGCATCGCTCGGGTGAAGCTGTTGTGAACCTGCTTCGCCAGGGCATCACGACGCGCGACATCCTCACACCTGAAGCTTTCGAGAACGCGATCGCCCTCGCGATGGCGCTCGGCGGTTCGACCAACGTCGTCCTGCACCTGCTGGCGATCGCACGTGAGGCCGAAGTCGAGCTGAACCTGCACGACTTCAATCGGATCGGCGACAAGGTGCCGCACATTGCGGATATGAAGCCGTTCGGCAAGTACGTCATGAACGACGTCGACCGTCAGGGTGGCATCCCGGTCATCATGAAGGCCATGCTCGACGAGGGTCTGTTGCACGGTGACGCGCTCACGGTGACGGGCAAGACGCTCGCGGAGAACCTCGCGGATCTCAACCCCGGACCGATCGATGGCGAAGTCATCCACACGTTGGACAACCCGATCCACGCCACCGGCGGACTGACCGTCCTGCACGGTTCGATGGCACCAGAGGGTGCCGTCGTGAAGACGGCCGGCTTCGACGCAACTGTCTTTGAAGGACCGGCTCGTGTCTTCGAACGCGAGCGCGCGGCGATGGATGCTGTCGCGAACGGCGAGGTCGAAGCAGGCAGCGTGGTCGTGATCCGCTACGAGGGTCCCAAGGGCGGGCCCGGTATGCGCGAGATGCTAGCGATCACCGCCGCCATCAAGGGCGCTGGCCTCGGAAAAGATGTACTACTCTTGACTGACGGACGATTCTCAGGCGGCACAACCGGCCTGTGCATCGGCCACATAGCACCCGAAGCGGTGGACGCAGGTCCTATCGCCTTCGTGCGCGATGGTGATCTGATACGGGTCGATATCGCAGCTCGCTCGCTTGACTTACTCGTCGATGATGCAGAGCTCGCATCCCGCCGTTCTGGCTGGGAACCGCTGCCCCCGCGCTATACCCGTGGCGTTCTTGCCAAGTACGCAGCCCTCGTGCGCTCCGCCGCAGAAGGCGCGACGACCGGTTGATTTACGTCGGCGTACTGTCGACGACACTTCAGATCATCAAGGAAAGACATGACTGCTGATTCTGTTTCGGCCGTGCCCCGGCCGCCATCCCAGAAATCCACCGCTCCAGAGATGAGTGGCGCGCAAGCCGTTGTCCGCTCGCTGGAATTGCTCGGCGTCACCGACGTGTTCGGTCTACCTGGGGGAGCGATCCTCCCGGTCTATGACCCGCTGATGGATTCCACTGAACTCCGGCATATTCTCGTTCGCCACGAACAGGGTGCCGGTCACGCCGCGGAAGGGTATGCCTCGGCATCCGGTCGCATCGGAGTCTGCATCGCGACGTCAGGTCCCGGTGCGACGAACCTCGTCACCGCGATCGCCGACGCCTACATGGACTCGGTTCCGATGGTGGCGATCACCGGGCAGGTGTTCTCGACGTTGATGGGAACGGATGCCTTCCAGGAGGCGGACATCATCGGCATCACGATGCCGGTGACCAAGCACTCGATCCTGGTGAAGGATGCAGCCGAGATCCCGGGCGCGATCGCCGCAGCTTTCGAGATCGCCGGCACCGGGCGTCCTGGCCCCGTGCTCGTCGACATTACGAAGGATGCGCAGCAGGCCACCGCACCTTTCATCTGGCCACCCAAGATCGATCTGCCCGGCTACCGTCCGGTGACCAAGGCGCACGGCAAGCAGATTCAGGCCGCGGCGACACTGCTCGTCGAGGCGAAGAAGCCGGTGCTGTACGTCGGTGGTGGTGTCATCCGGGGGAAGGCATCGGCCGAACTGCTCGAACTCGCAGAGTCGACCGGTGCGCCGGTGGTGACGACGCTGATGGCTCGCGGCGCGTTCCCCGACTCGCACCCGCAGCACCTCGGTATGCCCGGCATGCACGGCACTGTTCCCGCGGTGCTCGCGCTGCAGGAAGCCGACCTGCTCATCTCGCTCGGCGCTCGGTTCGACGATCGAGTGACGGGCAAGGCGTCGTTGTTCGCTCCGAACGCGAAGGTTGTGCACGTCGACATCGACCCGGCAGAGATCTCCAAGATCCGTACCGCAGACGTGCCGATCGTCGGCGACGTGCGTGATGTGCTGATTGATCTGGATGCTGCGTTCCGTGGTGCGCTGGACGGCGCGAAGCCCGACACCGGTGAGTGGTGGTCGTACCTCGATGGCCTGCGCGATGAGTTCCCGCTCGGATACACCGAGCCGAGCGACGGCCTGCTCGCACCGCAGTACGTGATCAAGCGCATCGGCGAGTTGACCGGTCCTGAGGGCATCTACGCCGCAGGCGTCGGACAGCACCAGATGTGGGCCGCGCAGTTCATCAAGTACGAGCGGCCGAACGCCTGGCTGAACTCGGGTGGCGCCGGCACCATGGGGTATTCAGTGCCAGCAGCCATGGGGGCAAAAGTCGCTGAACCCGACCGCGTGGTGTGGTCGATCGACGGTGACGGATGCTTCCAGATGACGAATCAGGAACTCGCCACCTGCGTCATCAACAACATCCCGATCAAGGTCGCGATCATCAACAACTCCTCCCTCGGGATGGTTCGCCAGTGGCAGACGTTGTTCTACAACGGTCGGCACTCCAACACCGACCTGAACACCGGTCACGGCACAATCCGAATTCCTGACTTCGTCAAGCTCGCCGAAGCCTACGGTTGCCTCGCGATCCGAGTGGAGAAGGAAGAAGAAGTCGACGCCGCGATTCAGCTCGCGCTGGAGACCAACGACCGTCCGGTCGTGATCGACTTCGTCGTCTCCGCCGACGCGATGGTGTGGCCGATGGTGCCACAGGGCGTCAGCAACAACTACGTGCAGTACGCACGCGACCACGCTCCCGCATTCGATGAGGAGATCTGAGCCATGTCAACTCACGTGCTGAGTCTCCTCGTAGAGAACACGCCCGGTCTGCTGACCCGCGTCGCCGGGCTCTTCGCCCGTCGCGGATTCAACATCGAATCTCTCGCTGTCGGCGTGACGGAGGTTCCTGGTATCTCCCGGATCACCGTCGTCGTCGATGTCGAGGACCTGCCGCTCGAGCAGGTGACGAAGCAGCTGAACAAGCTGATCAACGTCATCAAGATTGTGGAGCTCGATCCGGCTTCCTCTGTGCAGCGCCAGCACGTTCTCGTGAAGGTGCGCACAGACAATGCGTCTCGCTCCAATGTGATCGAGGTCGTCAACCTGTTCCGCGCGTCGGTCGTCGACTACGCCTCTGATGCTCTCGTGATCGAGGTCACCGGCGACAAGGGCAAGGTTGAGGCTCTGTTGCGCGCCCTCGAGCCGTTCGGCATCAAGGAGCTCGCCCAGTCGGGGCTCCTCGCCATCGGCCGCGGCGGCAAGAGCATCACCGAACGCGTTCTGCGCGGCTGAGCACTGACTAACACCAAACCTCCAGAAGAAAGAGAAATACAACGTGAGTACTGAGATCTTCTACGACGCCGACGCCGACCTGTCCCTCATCCAGGGCAAGAAGGTCGCGATCGTCGGTTACGGCTCGCAGGGCCACGCACACGCGCAGAACCTGCGCGACTCGGGTGTCGAGGTCGCGATCGCCCTCAAGGAGGGCTCGAAGTCGGCCCCGAAGGCCGAAGAGGCCGGGTTCCCGGTTAAGACCGTCGCCGACGCAACCATCTGGGCCGACCTCATCATGATCCTCGCGCCGGACCAGCACCAGCGCACGATCTACAGCGAGTCCATCAAGGACAACCTGACCTCGGGCAAGACGTTGGCGTTCGCGCACGGCTTCAACATCCGCTTCGGCTACATCGACACACCAGAAGGCGTCGATGTCATTCTGGTGGCTCCGAAGGCTCCTGGTCACACCGTGCGTCGCGAGTTCGTCGCCGGCCGTGGCATCCCGGACATCATCGCCGTCGAGCAGGACGCTTCCGGCCAGGCTTGGGACGTCGCGTTGTCGTATGCGAAGGCGATCGGTGGCACCCGTGCAGGCGTGATCAAAACGACCTTCACCGAAGAGACCGAGACCGACCTGTTCGGTGAGCAGGCTGTGCTCTGCGGTGGCGTGAGCCACCTCGTGCAGGCCGGCTTCGAGACCCTCACCGAGGCTGGCTATCAGCCGCAGATCGCCTACTTCGAGGTGCTGCACGAGCTCAAGCTCATCGTCGACCTCATGTGGGAGGGCGGCATCGCCAAGCAGCGCTGGTCGATCTCTGACACGGCTGAGTTCGGTGACTACGTCTCCGGTCCGCGTGTCATCGACGCTCGCGTCAAGGAGAGCATGCAGGGCGTGCTCGCCGACATCCAGTCCGGCGCATTTGCCAAGCGCTTCATCGAGGACCAGGACAACGGTGCGGAGGAGTTCCTTGCGCTGCGCGCCAAGGAAGAGCAGCACCCGATCGAGGTCACCGGCAAGGAACTGCGTTCACTCTTCGCCTGGAAGCAGGACGACGAGGACTACGTCGACGGCAGTGCTGCGCGCTGACGTCGACGCAGTCTGGAGGGCTCTGCCTTCTGGCCGCTGCGCGGCGTGGGTCGATGGCAGTGCTGCGCGCTGACGCATAGCTTCACGTAAAAAAAGGGCGCCCCTCACGGGGCGCCCTTTTTGTCCGGGAGGTAGAACTACTCCGCAGGGGCGTCCTGGATCACGATCGGTGCGTCTGCCTCGTTCGCCCAGACTGGGGTCGGCAGCGGTGTGTCGACCGCGCCGCCCTGGATGGCGCGGAGTGCCTCGGTGATCTCATCGGCGTTCTCCGGCACAGTCAGACCACATGCGCGCATCTCAGAGGCGAACTGGAGGGTGAGTCGGATTTTGCCGGCCTCGACCGCCTCAGCCGTCGTGCCGTCGAAAATCTCGCTGCCGGTCTGGATCGCCGGAACCTCTTCGCAGACGTGGTAGACGGCACCGCCCTCGACCCAGAAGACCTCGTCCTCGCCGAGAAGCTGGATCACAGCCGACTGGTCGGCGGTGTACTGCTCGACCGACGGCGGGGAGAAGTCCGCCCCGATGTAGGCGGCGAGGGCTGCCAGCACGATGCCGATGATGCCGGCTGTGGCTTTCTGCCCCTTGTCCATCTCTTTGTTCAGGAAGATGAGAATGATCAGCGGTAGGAACGCGATGATCGCGATGATCGCGCCGAGCTGATTCTGCACGAAGAAGCGCACGGTTTCCGACTTCTTCGCGGGGTCGAGACGGTTCGCCTTCTTCCACAGCACGGAGCCAGTGATCGCCAACGCGGCGATGACGACGAGCGCCACGATGAGCGTGATGAATGCCCACTGCGGGAACTGCGCGGTGGCGTTCTGCGTCTCCAAGAGCCCGGTGTCGGCGTTGCGGACGAGCGTGCCGTCCTCACCGACGAACTCGCGCTGGCGCAGCAGCCAGAAGATGGCGAATGCCTCCGCCGCGATCGCGAGGATCCACAGTGCGACGGCGATCCAGCGGAACGTCGTGGCCTTCTTCTTCCCCTGTGCGGTGGGGGTCCAGGACCGTTCCGCCGTCGATTCTGACTCCGCAACCGGAGCGGCGGTCGAATCGACCGCCTTGTTCTTACGCTCAGTCACGGTGAGTTCTCCCTCTAAATGTGATGATCGCCCTGAGCATATCGGTCTCCGTGTTGGCATCGCTACGCTGGAGACATGACATCGGATGCTGACGACGCACTCTCCTGGGATGGCGATGACGACGCGCCTACGCAGAAGCCTGTGCTCCCGCACGGCTGGAATGCTGTGGGTAAAGACAGCGAATCGGTGGGGCGACCTGAGGACGTTGCTGTCGCGACTGAGGCAGATGAGCCCCGTCCGCTGAGCACGCCGATGCTTCTTCTCCTCGGTATCGTCGGTGGCGTCTATCTCCTCTACACACTGGGGTGGATCATCGGCGGCCTGAATCTGCAGGGGAGCGCGCTGTTCCTTGTTCCCGGTGTCATGTACCAGGTGGCGCTCTGGGCGGCCGTGCTGGCGCCGGCGTTATGGTTTGCTGCGGTCTGGATGTTGACGCGAAAGTCGGCGGGATGGGTGCGGGCGCTGGGTCTTCTCGCCGGTGTAGCACTGCTGGTGCCGTGGCCCTTTGTGATGACCGGGGTGGTGGGAGCATGAGCGATCAGACAGCACCAGCGACACAGACACTCGGCCTGTGGAAGAGCATCATCGTCGGTCTTGCCGGACTGTTCTACGCCTACGGTGTGTGGAACGCGGTCGCCTACCTGGTTACCGTCGCGCAGTACGGCATGAACGCCTACGGATGGTTCGTCCTCATCTTCTCGGTGATCTTCCCGATTTTGATCTTCGTGGCAGCATTTGCGCTCGGTCGACGTCGAGGCGCGGGCGAGCTATCCGTCACGATGATCGCGGGGTTGGCGCTTGTTGCGGTGTTCTGGATGAATGTCGTTGCCCTGAGCACGCTGAATTTCTCTTCGCTGACGACCTGACTAGGTGACGATCGACGTCACACGTCACAGAGCAGTGTTCACCCTCCGGTAAGGTGGAAATCGATCGCGCCCCCACGGTGTGCGGCGCATCGATCCCATCCGCGCTGTGTCGCTAACCTCGAAGGATCCGCTGTGCCGAAGCCCGTCGTGCTCATTGCCGAAGTTCTCTCGCCCGCCACGATCGAGGCCCTTGGCCCCGACTTCGATGTCCGCCAGGTTGATGGCACCGATCGCGAGGCGCTCTTCTCTTCGCTGGCTGACGCGGATGCTGTGCTCATCCGCTCCGCGACGAAGATCGATGAGGAGGCGCTGAGCCACGCGCCGAAACTCAAGGTTGTCGCCCGTGCCGGCGTCGGCCTCGACAACGTCGACATTCAGGCATCCACCAGGGCCGGTGTCATGGTCGTCAACGCGCCGACCTCGAACATCATCTCCGCGGCAGAGCTCACCTGCACGCACATTCTCAGCCTTGCCCGCCATGTACCGGCAGCTCACGCGTCTCTGGCAAGCGGTCAGTGGAAGCGCAGCTCGTACACAGGAACTGAGCTGTTCGAAAAGACTCTCGGAATCGTGGGACTCGGCCGCATCGGCGCACTCGTCGCTGCGCGCATGCAGGGGTTCGGTATGAAGATCATCGCCTTCGACCCATACGTCACCAGCGCACGCGCGCAGCAACTTGGCGTCGAGCTTCGAACGTTTGATGAGCTCGTCGCGGAGACGGACTTCCTGACGATCCACATGCCGAAGACTCCCGAGACCACCGGCATGATCGGCGCAGACCAGTTCAAGGCCATGAAGAAGTCGGCCTACGTCGTCAACGTCGCTCGTGGCGGTCTCATTGACGAGGTTGCGCTGCGCGAAGCTCTGATCGCTGGCGAAATCGCTGGCGCCGGTCTCGACGTCTTCACCTCAGAGCCCCCTGTCGAAGGCGGTTCCGCTCGCGAGCTTCTGGAGTTGCCGAACATTGTCGTGACGCCCCACCTGGGTGCGTCGACCGACGAGGCCCAAGAGAAGGCCGGCGTCTCGGTCGCTCGTTCCGTCAAGCTCGCGCTCGAAGGCGATCTTGTGCCCGACGCGGTCAACGTCGCCGGCGGCATCATCGACCCGTTCGTGCGTCCTGGCATCGCCCTGGTCGAGAAGCTCGGTCAGATCTTCAGCGGCCTGACCACCTCTGCTCTCACCAGCCTCGATATCGAGGTACGCGGCGAGCTGGCCGACTATGACGTCAGCGTCTACCGTCTGGCGGCGCTCAAGGGCATCCTCTCCAACATCGTCAGCGAGAACGTCTCCTATGTGAACGCCCCGCTGTTTGCTGAGCAGCGTGGAATCGAAGCCCGCCTGATCGTCGATAAGGAAAGCCCCGAGTACCGCAACCTCACCACACTGCGCGGCGCGCTTGCCGACGGCACCGTGCTCACCGTTGCAGGAACCCTCGCCGGTACACGCATGGTTCAGAAGATCGTCGGGATCAACGGACACGACATTGAGGTACCGATCGAGACGCACCACATCGTGATGCAGTACACCGATCGCCCAGGCATCGTCGCGGTCTACGGCCAGAAGTTCGGCGAGGCCGGTATCAACATTGCCGGGATGCAGGTTGCCCGTCGTGAGGCGGGTGGCCCGGCGCTCACCGTGCTGACCGTCGACTCGCGCGTGCCTGAGGAGCTTCTCGCCGAGGTCGGAGAGGCGATCGAAGCCAAGGTAATCCGCTCGATCGAGATCACCGAGGTCTGAGCTCAGTCGTCGCGGAACCCAGCGCGATTCATCGTGTCGGCGACGCTGCGCGCCCAGGCCGCGGTTAGCAGCACGAAAAGCCCGATCGCCACGAGCGTCAGCGTGAGCGGAACGCTACCGACGATCCACGAATCCTTGACCGCAGCTGACTGGGAGACGGTCGCGAATACCGCGGCGAAGATCGGAACGGGCGAGAGCACCCAGAGCAGCAGTGCGATCTTAAGCGCGCGCGTACGAGTAAATTCCTGAGCCTGGGAGAGCTCGTCGGCCCAACGTGTCACTTCAGGAGTTTGGGCGAAGTGACCGCGCTGCAATCGTATGTAGGGCGAGAATGCACCCCCAACCCCTACGAGCAGCACTACCCCGATAGCGACGATGAGTAGTAGAACGATGACGCCGATCGCGACCGATGCATCCTCGGCGAACGGCAGGGCATCCACACTATCGAACGCGATCATGATGAGTAGTGGGATGGGAGAGATGACGAAGAGTGCGACGGCTGCACCCAAGCGAAATCGTGTTCGCTTGTGCGCTCGTGCGAACCCGGTAGCTTCATCCATCGTGACTGGTGGATGCCCAGATTTGGCGCGCCGTCCAACGCGCGTGGGCTCGGGAGCAGATGCAGTGTTGGTCGCGGTGATCTCGGAAGAGATACCGAGCTCGATGGCCAACTCGTCCAGGTTGCCGAAATCAGTTATGACCCGGCCCACGGCCTCATTTGCAGTGGCCCCGGAGCGAATAAGTTCTGCGTGGGCGTCTTCCATCATTGCCCGCAGCTCGGTTTTGGCTTCGAGTAGACGAGGCGTCTGCGGGTAGGCACTGAACATCGTCTCCAGGTATTCGATGATCACGTTCATGAGCTGGTTCCTTTCACGAAACGATCGACCACGGCCTTCGTATCACGCCACTCGACGATCTTCTGATCGAGATGGGACAGGCCTGTTTCGGTGATCTGGTAATAGGTGCGGGGTTTGCCTGAGTCGGAAGCGCCCGGAAATGAAGTAACGAAGCCGAGACCCTCGAGGCGTTTGACCGCGGAATACAGAGTGGTCTGTTTGATCGTGTAGTCAGCTCCCGTTACAGCACTGATCTGCTGGGCCAGTTCGTACGCGTACGAGGGGCCCTTGCGAAGCAATGCGAGCAGCATCAGGTCGACGTATCCACGGATTGCGTCTGCGCTGATCATGCGTGCTCCTCTCGCGCTCAAGGACATTCACGATACTACGCCGTACGTAGTATGACAAGCATAGTATCTGCGCAGGAGGTGACGGGCGCTTTTAAGCCGCTGCGCGCAACGCGAGAGCGATGAGTTTCTCCAACTGCTCGCCCGTAGGGACTGGGCCCGCAAGCCCGCTGGCCGCTGTCTCTGCCGCATCGAGTGCGTTGTTGTAGTACAGGCCGTCGCCGAGGAGCATTATGAGATCGAGGGCAGTATCATCGCGCACGTGTGGTCGTAGTGCATCCGCCCACGATTCCCGCACTCGACGTAAGGCATCCGACGCCGGAGTGAATCCGCCCTGCGCGACCCGCGAGGCCGCGATCAATGCGCGATCAAGTGCCGCATCCTCCATAACCGACGTGCGCAGGTAATAAGAGGCAGGACCGTCGGGTGCAGATGCCATGCGCAACAGATCGGCCTCAGCGAGCAGTTCGAGTCGTTCAAGTAACCCAGCGATGAGGTCGTCCTTGCTGGCGAAGTGATAGAGCAGGCCGCCCTTGGAGACTCCAGCGGCCTTCGCCGTGGCATCCAGTGTCGCGGTGCGCTCACCGCCCTCGATGAGAATCGTCTCGAAGGCATCGAGAACTCGTTCACGTGCAAGCGGTGGTCGGGACATGTTGATTACTGTACCAGCTGGACGGTATAGTAATCAGGTTCATTGACGCTGAGGAAGATACGTGATGGTTCATACCGGGACGCTTGATACGGGCGGCATCCATGCGCCTCGCGCAGGCGCACGCGCATGGTTCGCGCTGGTCGTGCTGATGCTGCCGGTGCTCCTCGTATCAGTAGACAACACCGTGTTGAGCTTCGCTCTGCCCAAAATCGCTATCGATCTCGCACCGTCTGGCGCCGAGCAGCTATGGATCATCGACGTTTATCCGCTCGTGCTCGCAGGGCTTCTGGTCACGATGGGGACGTTGGGGGACCGTTTCGGTCGCCGCAGGATGCTCCTCATCGGCGCGACCGGATTCGCTGCCGTCTCGGTGCTTGCCGCGTTCGCGCCCTCCGCGGCTCTTTTGATCGCCGCGCGAGCGCTGCTCGGCTTCTTTGGTGCCATGCTCATGCCCTCGACACTGTCGCTGCTGCGCTCGATCTTCCAGAACCGTGACCAGCGCCGTCTGGCGATTGCGGTCTGGGCTTCGGCATTCTCTGCCGGCTCGGCGCTCGGCCCGATTATCGGCGGCTTCCTGCTTGAGCATTTTTCATGGGGCTCGGTATTCCTCATTGCGGTGCCAGTGCTGATTCCACTGCTGATCGCGGCGCCGCTGCTTGTGCCGGAAAGTCGCGACCCGGATCCGGGCAAGATCGATCCGATCAGCATCCTGCTCTCGATGGGCGCGATGATCCCCGTCGTCTATGCGATCAAGTCTCTTGCCGTTGACGGGCCGACGTTCGGTGCGGCGGCGTGGGCGTTGCTGGGCATCGGGATGGGCGCGCTGTTCGTGCGCCGTCAATTGCGTGCAAAAAATCCGATGCTGGATATGGCGCTGTTCCGTCGTGGCACATTCTCCGGCGCAATCCTGGTGAACCTGCTCAGCGTCGTCGCCCTGGTCGGATTCCTGTATTTTGTCCCGCAGCATCTGCAGCTTGTTCTCGGTATGTCGCCGATGGCTGCAGGGCTCGCGCTTGTTCCCGGCATGCTTGCCATCATCGTCGCGGGGCTCACGGTCGTGCCGATCTCGCGCCGGGTACAGCCGCACCTGGTCGTGCCGATCGCACTCGTCTTCTCCTTCATCGGCTACCTGCTGGTCGCCTTCACGACGGCCGGTCACGGTGCGCTGCCGTTGGTTATCGCCTTCGTGGTGCTGGGCATTGGGATCGGCGCCGCGGAGACGATTTCCAATGAGCTGATCCTCTCCAGCGCGCCTTCGGCGAAGGCCGGAGCTGCGAGTGCCGTTTCTGAAACGGCCTACGAACTCGGCGCAGTGCTGGGCACCACCATCCTCGGCGGAATCATCACCGCGTTGTACCGGGGCGCGCTTGTCATTCCTGACGGAGTTTCGGCGGAGGCAGCTAATACGGCCCGTGAGACTCTCGCCGGGGCTTACACGACTTCTCAGGGGCTGCCGGAGCCGCTCGGATCGGCGCTGTGGGATGCTGCGGCATCCGCCTTCGAATCCGGGGTGATGGTGACCGCACTGATTGGTGCAGTGCTGGTCGCACTGGCCGGCGTGATCGCGGCCGTCACACTGCGCACGAAGGCTTCGCGCTGACCAGTACGCTGGAGGATACGTGCCCCGGCGATGTCGCGCTGCGGGCGGTTCCGGTTGCAAGGAGTGTCATGTCGCGTGTCGTGAAGCTGGCCGTCATCCCCGGTGACGGTATCGGTCCCGAGGTTGTCGCCGAAGCAGAGAAGATTCTGGATGCGGTCACCGCAGACAGTGACGTCACGTTCGAGAAGACCCATTTCTCGCTGGGGGCTGCGCGCTACCTCGACACGGGTGACACTCTCACAGATGAAGATCTTGCCGCGATCAGCGCGAATGACGCCATCATCCTGGGCGCGGTCGGTGGCACCCCTGGCGACCCTCGGCTGAAGGATGCCAACATCGAGCGAGGGCTGCTGCTGAAGCTGCGGTTCACGCTTGACCACTACGTGAACCTGCGGCCGTCGAAGCTCTACGCCGGGGCGCCCGGCCCGCTGTCATCGCCTGGCGAGATCGACTTCGTCGTGGTCCGTGAGGGCACCGAAGGTCCCTACGTCGGAAACGGTGGTGCGATCCGCATCGGAACGCCACACGAGATCGCGAACGAGACGAGCGTGAATACCGCTTTCGGAGTCGAGCGCGTGGTCCGCTACGCGTTCGAGCTCGCCGGACGCCGGAGGCAGAAGCTCACGCTGGTACACAAGACCAACGTGCTCGTGCATTCGGGCGGTATGTGGCAGCGCATCGTCAACGAGGTGGCGCTGGAGCACCCCGAAGTGGCCGTAGACTATCTGCACGTCGATGCGGCAACGATTTTCCTGGTCACAAACCCTTCCCGCTTCGACGTGATCGTCACCGACAACCTCTTCGGTGACATCCTCACGGATCTGGCTGGCGCCGTCACCGGTGGCATCGGCCTCGCCGCTTCGGGCAACATCAACCCCGACGGCACGTTCCCCTCGATGTTCGAACCCGTTCATGGTTCGGCGCCTGACATCGCGGGCCAGCAGAAAGCCGACCCAACGGCGGCGATCTTGTCTGTCGCACTCCTGCTCGATCACCTCGGGCTCCGGGAGGAATCGGACCGCGTCACTCACGCGGTCGAAGCAGACATCGCCGATCGAGCCGGCTCACGAACCACCAGCCAGACGGGTGACGCCATCGTCGCGAGGCTCCAGGCGTAGTCTGGACGCATGCGAGCGCCGCCCGCATCAAACGCAGGATGTGACATGACAACCATCGACACCGAACTCGCACCTCTCGAGTTTTCTGTGACCAAGAACCTTGCAGCGAAGTCGGCTGCCGCGCGTGAAGAGATCCTTAAGGACCCCGGCTTCGGCACGGTCTTCACCGACCACATGGTCGACGTGTGCTGGTCTGCTCGTGGCGGCTGGCACCGCCCGCGGGTTCAGCCCTACGGGCCGATCTCTCTTGACCCCGCTGCAGCAGTGCTGCACTACGGTCAGGAGATCTTCGAGGGCATCAAGGCATACCGTCACTCTGACGGATCAATCCACACGTTCCGACCAGAGCGGAATGGTGCGCGCCTGCAGCACAGCGCCCGCCGTTTGGCGCTGCCGGAGCTGCCCGTCGAGTACTTCATCCAGTCGATTCGCGAACTCATCGCCGTCGACGGTGCATGGGTGCCGTCGGGGGACGACCAGAGCCTTTACCTGCGTCCGTTCATGTTCGCGAAGGAAGCTTTCCTCGGCGTGCGCCCGGCGCAGAAGGTCGCGTACTATCTGATCGCGAGCCCGGCGGGCTCGTACTTCAAGGGCGGCGTAAAGCCGGTGCGGATCTGGCTCTCTGAGCAGTATGCGCGCGCAGGCAAGGGCGGCACTGGCACAGCGAAGACTGGCGGAAACTACGCATCCAGCCTGCTGCCCCAGGCCGAGGCCTATGAGAAGGGCTGCGACCAGGTCGTGTTCCTTGATCAGGACGGCAACGTCGAAGAGCTCGGCGGCATGAACGTCGTTTTCGTCTTCAAGGACGGACGCGTCGTCACACCGCACTCCGACAGCATCCTCGAGGGCATCACCCGCGACTCGCTGCTGCAACTCGCCGAAGACCGCGGCCACACGGTTGAGCGGCGTGCGGTATCGCTGCAGGAATGGCGTGATGGTGTTGCATCCGGCGACATCGTCGAAGTGTTCGCCTGTGGCACGGCCGCGGTCGTGACGCCGATCGGTGCGCTCGTGACGGCGGACTTCGAAGAGGTGCAGCCGACCGGTGAGCTGGCGCTGTCGCTGCGCGAAGAGCTGACCGACATCCAGTACGGCCGTCGCGAAGACAAGCACGGCTGGCTGCTGCGCCTCGACGCCTGATCGCAGTCAAACTTCTGCCCCGCGGTAATCGCTAGGCTGGGTGAGTGAAGATCGCTCGATTCAGCCACAATGACGCAATCCGCTACGGCATCGTCGATGAGCGGGAGCTCGTCGTCCTCGCCGGTGACCCGATGTTCGCCGGGTATGAAACCACTGGTGAGCGTGTGCCGCTGGCGGATGCCGCGCTACTCGCACCGGTGATTCCGCGCTCGAAGGTCGTCTGCGTCGGCAAAAACTATCACGATCACGCCGCAGAAATGGGGGGAGTGGCTCCCGAGGAGCCCCTGCTCTTCCTCAAGCCCAACACCTCCGTGATCGGCCCTGGTGACACGATTGTGCGTCCGACGCTGTCAGAGCGCACCGAGCACGAAGGCGAGCTGGCCGTGGTAATCGGGCGGATCGCCAAGAACGTCAAGGCCGAGAATGCTCTGGAGTACGTCTTCGGCTACACGATCGGAAACGACGTCACTGCTCGCGACCTGCAGAAGAAGGACGGGCAGTGGACCCGCGGCAAGGGCTTCGACACCTTCTGCCCGCTCGGTCCGGTCATCGAGACGGAATTCGATGCCAAGGATGCCACGATCGAGACTCGCGTGAACGGTGAGGTGCGCCAGCACGCTCCGCTGAGCGACATGATCCACTCCGTTGAAGCGATCATCGAGTATGCCTCGGCGGTTTTCACGCTGCTTCCCGGCGATGTGATCCTCACGGGCACTCCCGCAGGCGTCGGCCCGTTCATCGCGGGCGACACCGTCGAAGTCGAAGTCAGCGGCCTCGGCATCCTTCGCAACTCCGTGCGCGACGCACTGCCAGTCGCATGATCGGGATCACGGCCGTCGAACAGGCGGCCGTGCAACGACGCACAGTCATCGTGCTGTCGCTCGGGCAGGTGCTGGGCGGGATTGCGTTCGGCGCGACCGTTTCGCTTGGAGCCCTGCTCGCCGCCGATATCTCCGGCGACGACGCGCTGTCGGGACTGGCGACGGCATCGGTGACGCTCGGCGCGGCACTGTGCGCGATCCCGTTGGCTCGACTCGCCAATCGCGTCGGTCGACGTCGCGCGCTGACGCTCGGGAACCTGTTCGCGCTCCTCGGCATCGGCGTCGTGATTCTGGCGGCCGCGCTACGAATCTTCCCGCTGCTGCTGGTAGGCATCCTGATGATCGGCGCCGGCAACGCCGGCAACCTGCAGTCGCGGTTCGCGGCGACAGACCTCGCGGCGCCTCAGCATCGTGGGCGCGCACTGTCTGTGGTCGTCTGGGCGACGACGATCGGTGGCGTATCAGGTCCTTTGCTGCTCGGACCGGGCGAGATCGTCGGTCAGGCGATAGGCATGCCGCCGCAGACCGGGTCGTACCTCTTCTCCCTCGTCGCGCAGGCAGCTGCCTTCGTGCTGTACATCGTTGCGCTGCGACCCGATCCGCTGCTGACCGCGCAGCGCATCGCTCGGGATGCCGCGACATCACTGTCAGCGCCGCTGTCTCTGCCGGACCGACCCACCGTCGCGCGCTACGCGATCTTCGTGGTCGCCGGGTCACACGTCGTGATGGCATCAGTGATGGCGATGACGCCGATCCACCTCTCCCACATGGCGCAGAGCGCTCATGGCGGCCACGCCTCGAGCGCGGATGTCTCGTCGCTTGTGGGAGCGACAATCGCACTGCACGTGGCAGGGATGTACGGGCTGTCGCCGGTCTTCGGCATCCTCGCTGACCGAATAGGACGCCTGCGGGTGGTGCTTCTCGGGCAAGTGTTGCTGGCCGGGGCGCTTGGTTTCGCCATTTTCGCGAACGATTCGGCCGGCGGCGTGATGACCGCGCTGGTGCTGCTCGGTCTGGGATGGAGTGCCTCGACCGTAGCCGGCGCAGCGCTGTTGACCGAGGCGAGCGCCCCAGAGCTGCGCACGCGTCGCCAGGGTCGCAGCGACTCGTTGATGAGTCTGTCCGCTGCGGCCGGAGCCGTGCTCGCTGGTGTGGTGCTCTCGAACTTCCAGTACTCGGGGTTGGGCATCGCGGCATCCGTTCTCGTGATCGTTATGGTGGCGCTCGCACCGCTGGGGCGGACCAGGGGATGAGAGAGTGGGCTGGCGTTGGCGAGGCGTATGCCGCCTCGTATGCCGCTCTGTGCGCCGGCACTCATGATGCCCTTGTCGTCCGGCTCGGCCCTGCGCGTGAACGTCGACTGCTGGATGTCGGTTCCGGCACGGGAGCTCTGGCGGCGCAGCTGTCCGATGCGGGGTGGAACGTCACTGGGTGTGAACCCGAGGAGACGATGCGCGTGGTGACTGGCAGGGAACATCCGACGCTTACCCTCGTGGACGGCGCGTTGCCCGCCCTGCCGTTTGCCAACGCCGAGTTCGATGCCGTAACGGCGAACTTCGTACTCAACCACGTAGTCGATCCCCGAGCGGCTGCACAGGAGATGGCGCGCGTGGCAGCACCGGACGGAGTGTTGGCGGCGACGATCTGGACCGTCTCGCCTTCGTGGTTCTGGCTGTCCGTATGCGAGCGAGCAGAGCTTGTACCCGTGGCAGGTACACGACTGCCGCCGGGGCAGGACTTCGAACGAACGGAGTCTGGATTCGGACGGATGCTGTCAGAAGGCGGCTGGCGCACGGTCGAGGTCGCAGAGCTCAACTGGAGCTGGCATACGACGATTCGAGAGCTGTGGGCGTCCGCGGAAGGTGGTGTGGCCTCTGCGGGGACGTTCTATCAGTCGCTCGTCGTCGCCGACCGTGCACGGTTTCGTCGCGCGTTCGATCAACTGTGTGCTGAGCACGTTGTTGACGGAACGATCGCGCTCGATCACACGGCCGCAGTCGCCGTCGGCCGACCTGATTGAGCAGAGCAGCGCGCATCGCTCACACGCGTAGGATTGAGGGGCTATGGCTACTCCTCACCCCCTCACCACGACCGCTAGTGGTGCCGATGTCCGTGTCCGCTTCTGCCCTTCGCCGACGGGTCTTCCACACGTCGGGATGGTGCGCACTGCGCTCTACAACTGGGCATACGCCCGTCACAACGGCGGCAAGCTGATCTTCCGAATCGAAGACACCGATGCCGCGCGTGACAGCGAGGAGAGCTTCCGTCAACTTGTCGACGCGCTGTCCTGGTTGAAGATCGACTGGGATGAGGGCGTTGAGATCGGCGGTCCGCACGCGCCGTACCGCCAGTCACAGCGACACGAGATCTACCGCGGCGTGATCGACAAGCTCCTCGCCGGCGGCGCACTCTACGAGAGCTACTCGAATGCAGACGAGATTGATGCGCGCAACGAGGCGAATGGTCGGGCCAAGCAGCTCGGGTATGACAACTTCGATCGCGATCTGACCGACGATCAGAAGGCGGCTTTCCGCGCAGAGGGTCGACAGCCTGCCCTGCGTCTGCGCGTGCCGGATGAAGACCTCACCTATGTCGACCTGATTCGCGGTGAGGTGACATTCCCCGCCGGATCCTTCCCCGATTTCGTGGTTGTCAGGCCGAACGGTATTCCGCTGTACACGTTCGTGAATCCGGTCGACGATGCGCTCATGGGCATCACTCACGTGTTGCGCGGTGAAGACCTGATGCCGTCGACGGCTCGTCAGTTGGCATTGTATGCCGCCTTGATCGATGCGGACGTCACGACGTTCGTGCCGCGATTCGCGCACATGCCGCTGGTGCTGGGGGAGACCGGCAACAAGAAGCTCTCCAAGCGCGACCCTCAGGCAGATCTCTTCCTGCACCGGGATCGCGGCTTCATTCCGGAGGGCCTACTGAACTATCTCGCTTTACTTGGCTGGTCGATTGGTCCGGATCGGGACATCTTCTCGCTGGACGAGTTCATCGCCGCGTTCGACATTGAGAACGTCAACCCGAATCCGGCACGCTTCGATCAGAAGAAGGCCGAGTCGATCAACGGCGATCACATTCGGATGCTGGATGTGAAGGACTTCGCGGAGCGGACGATCCCGTATCTCGCCGCTGCGGGATTGTTCGACGAGCCCAGTCACGAGCAGCTCGTACTCGCGTTCCGCGCGGCACCGCTCGTGCAGGAGCGCGTGCAGTTGCTCGGTGAAGTGCCCGGCATGCTCGGGTTCCTGTTCGTCGATGAAGTCTCGTATGACGCTGACGCGCTGAAGGGGCTGCCGGCGAACGCTGCTGAGGTGCTCGATGCGTGTGTCATTGCTCTCGAGCCGGTGACCGAGTTCGTCCCGGAGAGGATCCAAGATGCTCTCGCCACGGCGCTCGTCGAAAACCTTGAGCTCAAGCCGCGCATCGCCTACGGGCCTCCTCGCGTCGCGATCACGGGCCGGCGCGTGTCTCCGCCGCTGTTCGAGTCGATGGAGCTCATCGGCAAGGACGAGACGCTGCGGCGCCTGCGAGGACTTTCCGCACAGCTGCAGTCCTGACGGCGCGCCCGGGCGACGGCGTACGCGCGTCACTTTGGCATTATGCCCAAGCTCGGGTAAGCTTAACTCTCGGTGCGAGGTTCAAATTTCGCCCTTGGGGTATGGTGTAATTGGCAACACGGCGGTTTCTGGTACCGTTGTTCTTGGTTCGAGTCCAGGTACCCCAGCCAAAGAAAAACCCCCGCGTCAGCGGGGGTTTTCTTGGTTCTATGGGCCATAGGTACGACGGTCTAGTCGGCTTAGAGGCCGCAGCTGGATGCTCCTCGCGGGCAAGAAAAAGGCCCAGCCCCACAAAGTGGGACTGGGCCTTTAAAGCTCTAATTAGAGAGCGTTGATGTTCGTCGCCTGGGGGCCCTTGGGACCCTGCTCCGTGTCGAACTCGACCTTCTGTGCTTCCTCGAGGTTGCGGTGTCCGCTGCCCTGGATCGCGCTGAAGTGCGCGAAGACATCGGCAGATCCGTCATCGGGAGCAATGAAGCCGTAGCCCTTGTCGGAGTTGAACCATTTGACAGTGCCAGTAGCCATGCTGTGTTTCCTTTGTATTCGTGGGCCGAGCTTCGACCCGTAATGCCTCGACGATGATCGGCTCGGCAGCTTGTGGGGGCTCTCAGCATGACGGCGAAATTCGCGGCGTACGTGGCTGGGAGCGTGAGGTAGGTGAGGACGGATGATCGAGTGGCCACCATGCCAGTGAGGCAATCGGACCGATGAACAGCCGGAGATTCCGAAGGTCATCGTGAATGTGTCGCTCCAGTCTAGCCCAAACTTGTCGCTTCTTGCTGACAGTTATCGCTTTGACACATGAAACGATGGATCAATGAGCTCTGCGAACCTGACCAGGGAAGAGACTGCCGCACGATCTGCGGCCGTCACCGTGCACACCATTCGTGTCGAACTTGATCTTCTCGACGCGCCGAATCAGGAGAAGCCAGGCTTCGGCACCACCACAACGCTGGTATTCGACGCCACCGTCTCAGGCACATGGATCGACTTCATCGGCGAATCCGTGAACAGAGTCACGGTCAATGGCACCGAACAGCCCGTCGTCTACGACGGCGCGCGCATCGCCGTCACAGGACTCGCAGCATCCAACACCGTCGTGGTCGAGGCGATCGGTCTCTACAGCCGATCCGGTGAAGGTCTGCACCGTTTCGTCGACCCCGTCGACGGTGAGACGTACCTCTACACGCAGTACGAGCCGGCTGACTCGCGGCGCGTCATGGCGTGCTTCGAGCAGCCAGACATGAAGGCGGCGTTCACGTTCTTCGTGCGTGCGCCCGGCGGCTGGCACGTGCTGTCAAACCAGAACTCGGTCTCGGTACATGACGAGGGCAGCGCCCAGACAGTGGAGTTCGCACCGACGCTGCCACTGTCGAGCTACATCACCGTGGTTGCCGCGGGGCCCTATCACCGAGTGGATGCGACCTGGACTCGCGGTGAGCAAAGTGTGGCGCTCGGGGTGCTGTGTCGTCCGTCCTTGGCGAAGTTCCTTGAGGAAGACGAGATCATCGAGGTCACACGTCAGGGCCTGGACTTCTTCACGGACGCGTTCGATTTCCCCTACCCCTGGGGTAAATACGACCAGATCTTCGTGCCGGAGTACAACCTTGGTGCGATGGAGAACCCGGGGCTGGTGACTTTCACTGAGGCGTACCTGTCCCGCGGTGCAGCGACCGACGCACAGCGTGGAGGTCGCGCCAACACGATCCTGCATGAGATGGCTCACATGTGGTTCGGAGACCTCGTCACAATGCGTTGGTGGGACGACCTCTGGCTCAAGGAATCGTTCGCTGACTACATGGGCGCACACGCATCGGTCGCGGCCACCCGCTTCACTGATGCCTGGGTGCGCTTCGCCGCCAACCGCAAGGCATGGGCGTATCAGCAGGATCAGCTGCCGACGACGCATCCGATCGTCGCTGACATCACTGATTTGGAAGCTGCGAAGTTGAACTTCGATGGCATCACCTACGCCAAGGGTGCCTCGGTGCTCAAACAGTTGGTCGCCTTCGTCGGTGAGGAACAGTTCTTCGAGGGAGCGCGGCGCTACTTCGCAGCTCACGCCTATGGAAACACGACGCTCGACGACCTGCTGATACAGCTCGAGGAGGCTTCTGGTCGCGATTTGCGGGCGTGGTCGAAGGCATGGCTGGAGACGAGTGGCGTCTCGACGATGTGGCTGGAGACCGACGGTGCCGGCGAGCGGACGCTGGTGCAGACGGATCCGCGTCCGCATCGGCTTCGGATCGGCCTATATGACTTTGTGGAGGGTCAGCTTTCGCTGCGTGAGCGGATCGAACTCGACGTCGCCGCGGAGCGAACGCCAGTGCAACTGCCTGATGCGGATATCGTACTGATCAATGACGATGACCTCACCTATGCCAAGTCGCGACTTGATCAGCGATCGCTTGCCTCGGTCGAGCAGGCGTTGTCGACGCTCGAACCCCTCCCGCGTGCTCTGGTCTGGTCGTCGTTGTGGAACGCCACACGTGACGGCGCGCTACCTGTTGCCCGCTATCTGGCCATCGTGGGCGCGCACGCGCCCGCGGAGGAGAACATCGGTCTGCTCGCCGGCGTGCTGGCGAATGCGGCCTATGCCGTGGGGCACTATGCAGTCGACGCTGACCGTGCCGAGCAGCGCGCGGCGTGGCTGACCACAACGTGGAACGCGCTCACGACTGCAGTCGGTGGCAGTGACGCGCAGCTGTCTTGGGCGCGGGCCTTCGCTGCGGCATCCGCATATGACGGATCGCACGCGGATCGGGTGCTCACGATGCTCGACGGCGACGCGCCGGAGGGGCTGACAGTTGACCCTGACCTGCGCTGGTCACTACTGACCGCACTGACGACCACCGGACACGCATCTCACGACACGGTCGAAGCCGAACTGGAACGCGATGACACGGCGAGCGGCCGCACGGCGGCGGTGCGCGCTCTAGCCGCACGCCCGGTCGAGACCATTCGAGTGACCTCCTGGTACCGAGCATGGGAGGATCGCTCACTCAGCAACGACCACCTCAGCGCCATCATTGATGGAGTGCGCGGCGGCGGCCGGCGAGACCTCATCGCCGGGCTCGATGCGGAATACTTCACACGTATTGCCGCTGCATGGAATGACCGCAGCATCGAGCTCGCCAGACGCCTCGTGATCGGGCTGTTCCCGGCATCCGATGATCTCGAGCTGGTCGACGCATGGCTCGTCGCCAACGAGAACGCGCCCGCCGCGCTGCGCCGTCTCGTGATCGAGCAGCGTGACCACCTCGCTCGCGACCTGCGAGTGCGAGCGGCGCAGTAACGGCGCTCAGGTGATCTCGGCGGCTATCTCAGCCGTGATCTCGGCGGCGGTGCTGCGACCAAGCGCGAGAAAATCGGTGCGGTCGTCGCTCTGGGTGAGCAGAATGGCAGCGACTGAAGCAGACCAGGCGCGCGCCCGGGTCCACGTTGCATCGTCGTACCGGTCGCCGACGGCACGGCGGAACGAGATTCGCCCGTCCGCATCAAATGCCATCCACGCGACAGCGAGATCGTAGGCCGGGTCGCCTGCCGAGACGTCGCCGAAGTCGATGATGGCAGATAGCCGGGTTCCGTCGACAAGAATGTTGCCGGTGTGCAGATCGCCGTGGACCCACACTCTCTCAGCGCTTTCGGGTACGGCGAGGCCGGCGGTCCAGGCACCCTCCAGTGGCTGTGCGGTGTGTGCTGGCAGCTGGGCGAGGAGCACCCGCATTCGTTGGTCGCGTCCGACAAGCGGGATGCCACGGACAGGGTTATGCGGCGCGTCCAAGGGGGCAGGCTGGTGCAGTGCGCGCAAAGCTTGGGCCAGAGACGGAATCCAACTGGAATTGTCCACTCGCGCCCTCCCCAGCGCGTGCATCCCCGTGATCCACGGCACGACCGACCACGGCCACGGGAAGTCGTCCGTCGGCCGCCCGTGGACGACCGGGACCGGCGTATCGACGCCCACTGCAGCAAGCCGGGGACCGAGCAGCGCGAGGGCCTGATGCTCATGCGTGATCAAGGGCGCAGCCAATGCGCGACGCGGGACGCGTACCGCGAGTTCATCGCCGAGCCGCCAGGTGGCGTTGTCCCAGCCCTCGCTGACGAGCTGCAGGGGAAAGGAAGCGAGGTCCGGCGCGTCTTGCGCGAGCAGCAGCCGCACTCCGGCCTCATCTAGTAGGCGCTCAGCAGCGGGGGAATCGACCATGATTAGAGGTCGAGCGACTCGCCAGGATCGACCTCGAAGAACTCTCCGCCATTCTGTTCGGTCGCCCACTTCAACCGAGAACGGTGCATGTTGCGTCCGATCACCGAGAGGGTCATGTCATGCACGCCGAAGGCGCGACGGGGCTTCACTGCGAGTACGAAGTCCATCGCCTCGCCAATCTTCAGCCAGGGCGCCCCCAGGGGAGCAGCCAGCGCGTCGACGTCGACGTCCTCGGGAATGGCGTAGGAATCACCGGGGTAGTAGAGCTCGTCGTTGATGAGAACTCCCACGTTTTGGACCGAGGGCAGTGATGAATGGATCACAGCGTGGTCGCCGCCGAAGAAGCGCAGAGTGAATCGACCGACCGTGACGGTGTCGCCGGGGGAGACCACGATGATCTCGTAGTCACCGGCCGCTGCAGCGACACCGGCCGGGGCGAAAATCGGGGTGCCGGGGGCAGCGCGGAGGATGCGGTCGAGATGCTCGGGCGTCCAGTGGTCTGGGTGCTCGTGAGTGATCACAACGCCCACCACATTCGAGAGGTCGTCGAGCGGCGTGGTAAATGATCCTGGATCGATGATCAGTGTGTCGCCGCTCTCATCGATACGGAGGGCGGCATGTTCGTGCTTTGTTACGCGCATAGGGAGAGTCAACTCCTTCGAGAGCCGTCCGGCAAACTGCTTCTCAGGATGACGCGCCCGGGATACTGTCCCCCTGTGCCTCGATTTGGCGGAGCAGAAAATCTCATGGCATACTTGTACAGTTGTCGCGGGACGGAAACGCCCCGTAAGACTGGCCCCATCGTATAGCGGCCTAGTACGCTGCCCTCTCACGGCGGTAACGCGGGTTCGAATCCCGCTGGGGTCACAACAGTGAGAAGCCTCCGATTCCCTTGAAATACAGGGATCGGGGGCTTTCTCTTTTGCCTACCGAGTGAACGTGAAGTGGTCGATCTCTTCCTTTGGACCCGTTTTGGACACGAGCCCTGTGCTGGCGGTTGTGTTGACGTGGTTCCGGGGGATTGTGAAACGTGAATGAATCCCGTTGGTTCCTTCGTTTCTAGGAAGCATCATCCCAGGGGATAGGCGCTTCCCCATCTGAGCAACCGGCGGGCGGCGCGAATAGACTCGGAGAGAGCGCGACGATGCCCGGACGGAGCAACGCTTGACATATCAGTACACCTACTTCCCGAAGGGCTCAGGTCAGATCGGGTCAGTCCTGCTGGACGCGAATGCCACGGCTCACCTCGACTCGATAGCGAGGCGTGGCTCAGCGTTTCGAGATGAGGCTGTCCGCGAACGGATCGCCGGTCTCCTTGATCGCCTTGGGGACTCTGAAGTTCTGGCGATGGCAGGCTTGGGTGCAGCCGAGGGGGACATCAGGCGAGAGTTCCGCGAGACTGACTACTCAAACTTCCACCGGCGCTCCGCACATGCGCTGTCTCTCCTCAACGAGAACAGAGACTCCCTGCGGCGTTGGGCAGCGGGCGAAGATGTAGAACCAGTCAGCGTCGATCTCGAAGGTGAGCGGCAGAAGCAGACGGAAGGCCTCTTCGGTGTTGTGGTCGAGAACTTCCTCCTACCGTCATACGCCTTGGTTTTGCAGGCGTACTGGGCGCATCTCAGCGACCCGATTCCGATGAGGGCGCTGCGCTCCGTGGAGCGCGTTGCGGTAGAGACGCGCTGCCGAGGATCGAGGGAGATGATGCTCGCGATTCTTCTGATCGCGGGGACGAACGCCGGGCGAGAGCTTGCGCTCAACATCATGAAGCTCCAGAACGAAGCGGGACTCTCGCAAACTTTGGACGCTGCCTGGAACACGAGCTTCGACCTCACATACACCCGCCTCGCAGTCGCTACACCGCTGTGGGGGCGCGTGCCTGAGCCTGTTGTCTTCGTCACTGCGGATAAGCACTTAAGTACGTTCGTGAACACCATCAAACCGCTGGGAGGGGGGCAAGCCTCGAACGGTGTGATGTTGCCGCTGGACTCAAGCAACTTCGAGGGTCTTGTGCAGGACGATCTCTACGAGGGCATCCAGAAGCTGATGCTGGCAAGCGCACACGCAACTGCCGCGAATCCCATGCCCGCAGAGCAGGTCGCGACGATACGCCGATACAACTCGCTGAAACACATCAAGCGCCTGGAAGCGTGCTTCTCAAAGCGCTATCCGGCGGGGACGAAGGATTAGACCCGCTGCGCCACCGACGCCGCAGAGGCGCGCTGAACCATACCCGACAATCCGTGTCGCCATGCACCCACGAGTGCCCTTCACTGTGCAGACCGAGGGCAACGTCGCGCTCTTCTGCGACTTCCGCTTCGACGACGGCGGGCTCGTGTCACGCCCGCACCGCAGATGTAGCGGCAGCCACTCGGGCGAAGTGCGCGATAACGTGAGCGGAACGAAAGGACTGACCTCGATGCCGAGACCACAGATACCCGCCCCGACGCTACAACTGCCCAAGGTGCCCACCGGGCTTTACGGCGAGATCGTGGCGGCGGACGCTCTATTCGCTCTCGGGTTCACCGTGGACATGCGAGGAGGGGGCAGCAAGTTCCGGGACGGCTATGCGGATCGCGGTGACCTCCGGCTCGATGTCCAGGTCAAGTGCACATCGAAGGCACGGGCAGCCATCCACTGGGCGAAGCCGGGAGCCGACGCTCGCACGTATGCCGACCTTGCTGAGGGCGAAGGTCGGATTGCGGTGTTCATCCTCGCGCACGCAACAGATGTGCAGCGAGCGGCTCTCGTCGAGGGGGAGATCAGGCTGCCGCGTCCGACGATGACGTTGTACGCGACGAGTGCTCGACAGTTCGCTGATGATGTGGATGTCTCACGAACGCAGTACGGGCAGGAACTCTACCTCCGAGGCGCGCGCAAGGGTGAGTTGAAGCCAGAGTCAGGGCTGTCGTTCCCGGTCTACGCAGACGACTATCCAACGCTCGCCGAGTTCATCGCTGAGCTATCGAGCAAAGCGGGCTGACCTCACTCAGCGATCCGCGTGACCATGCGCCCGCGGTAGGGAACCCGCACGCTCTCCAGTTCACCGTCCTGCACCATCTCGCGCCGCAGGTCGGCGTTCGAGAGTCAGGCTCCACCCGGCTCTTCGCTTTGGCGGCGCGAAAGCGTGGGTATGGCAGAAGTGCCCGCGCTGCCAACCTCCGACCATGAAATTTCTCTGGGGACTAATTCTTGTGCTCGCTTTCGTCGGGCTCGCGGTGGGAGCAATCTTTGCGGCGATCGCTCTCGGCGCCAACGCTGTTGCTGAGGCGGCACGAGCGGCGCTTCTGAGCGGCGAGCAGATCGCCTTCTGGGCACAAGCGTTACTGCTTGTCGCGGCGGCGGCGTTTTCACTCTGGGCAGGGATCGCAAGCCGATCGGTGCTCGGGCTTCTGCTCTGGATACGGTGTACGCTGGATTCATCGTCCGCGACATGACGGTGACCTTCTGGATTCCCGGCGCACTGCCGAACTGGTTCCCGACGCTCGCCGGTCTTGTGTTCTTCATCATCGTCTTCGTTGTCGCGGGGATGAACTACAAGGGCGAGCAGTACGCGACCTCGAAGAAGAAGAAGAAGAAGGCATAGCTGCCCTACGCAGAAGCAGAAGCCAGAGCAAACGGAAGGCCCACCCACGGGCAACGTCGTGCGGCGTCACGGCGTCACGGCGTCGATCAGGGTATCGAGACGACGACCCTCAGAGCGAAGCGGCGTGCGGGTAGCGTGGCTTCATGATGGTCAAACACAAGCGGTCACCGGCCTGCGCTCTGCTGGGCGGCACCCCAAACAAGCCCATTCTGTTCTCCTGTGGTGTGCTCTTCGGGCATGACCAGGAACTCGCGTTCGGTGGGGTTCCTGACGAGACCGCGATCAATCCGGACGATGGTTCTCGTGCTGACCTCTGGGTACTCGACCCCTCCGAGTTCGATGATGAACTGGTCGTGGTCGTCGTCGATGAGCGATGCACGCGCCGTACCTCGTTCCTGAGTTGGCTCCGGCACGCGACTTCGGTGCCGCCGGATGACCCACCGTTCGTGCGGGTGTTCGTCCCGGAGAAAGCGCTCAATCGCAAGGGTGCTGCGCAGGGGCTCCAGACACGACTCGACGACGCAGGTATCGACGCGGAGGCTGTTTCATACTATCCGCCGAACGTGTGGTGAATCGGGCGTCCGACTCGTCGGTGAGCGCCGCGCGGGTCGTAGCTGGAACCAGATCGCCGGGGCAAACAAAATGTCCGTGGCAGAAGCGCGATCGCTTGCCACGGACACTTTCTGGGGCGTAGAACCCCAAGCTGCTTAGATCAGATCGGCTTCGTACTGCCCCACGAGGTAGCGCTTATTGAAAGCCTCAACCGACTGTTCCTGTCCGTTCGCGAGCGGGATACGGTGAGCGAGAACCTTTTCCCTCTCGTCCTCGTCATGGAGGCCCCAGTCGGCGATACGAGCCATCGGCACAGCGCGGGGGATGTCGCGAGCAAAGACCGGGTTGACGAACGTCGGGTGATCGACCTCCATCTGACCGAACTCTTTCCAGTGCGCCGCGTCTCCGTTGTACTTGAACTTGAGGTCGGCGTCAAAGACTGTCATATGGCTATCTGCCCACTCGGCGCGCGCGGCACCGTAGGCGTCGATGAACTTCGACACGGTCGCATCGTCGATCTCAATGTCCTCGTAGTAGTCGATGACTGATTGCGCGTCTTTGAGGTACGACGGGTAGAGGAATGAGCAATTCGGATCGTCGATGGAGTGGCGGTTCGGGGAAGTCATGCCAAAACCTTATCGAGGGGGTGACGTGTGTGAACAGAGTGAGGGGTGACTCGTCCCCCGCGATTGCATGGTCTCGATAGGCGGTCGCCGATTGGCAGGATGGAAGGATGACGATCAAGGCCAAGATTATCGCTGCACTGCGGGCGCATGAGATCACACCGGAAGCTACTCTGGTCAACCTGCACGACACGAGCGACATCTGGAGCGACAAGCGCACGTTCGTGGTCAAGGTCGGATACGAGCCCACGCGCTACAACTACCTTCACGATCTCGGTGTGCTCGCTGCCGCAGGAGTTCGGTGCGAGCAGCCGTTAATCAACGATGTCATCGAGGTCGGCGACTCACACGCGGTCATCGTCGTCTATCTCAAGCCTGACCGTCCGACCCGTGCGAGCGATGCGGAGGCTGTTGGAGGGTTGCTGCGCGAGATACACGAAGCGACACTCGCGTCGGACACGTACGAGACGCCGCGCCATGGGCACGTCTTCTTCCCCGACGATTGGCTCGCGCAGAACATCATCATCCACAACGGGCTGCCCTACCTGGTTGACCTTGACCTCTGGCAGGCGTGGGAGCGGGCGACGGCGATCAACATCGCGTGCGGCGATTTCTTGAAGCAGCTTCCGCACAGTGATGACGACATCGCTGCGTTCCATCGCGGCTACGGCACGTACTGACCCGGTCGACCACGATGTCGGCGCGTCGCGGTGTCACCCGACTGGCGGAACTAAGGTCGTTACCTCGCCGGTGATCTCATGGCCGAGAACAAGCCCCGTCCGCCCACGCACCATGTGCTGATCGGAACCGCAGATGTTGGTCGCGACGGTGCGAAGGATGACACCGTGCGGGATCTTCCTGCCGACGTTCGCCGGGTTCACGCCTGGGCCGTCATGGAGTTCGAAGTCGGGGTAATCCGTATCGATCACCTTCACGACGCCGGGTCCCTCGTAGGCGACCGCTCTGTTTCCAGACATCTTCGTCCTTCCTCTCGGGCGGAGATCTCCGCTTCTTCAGCCTGTCCCAGGTGCGGCTGTTCGCGCTACCTACCCTCGAACCGTTTATGCCTACCCGATCAGGCAGGATCCAACCCGCACGACTGGGCTACGCTCAAACGCATGGGCCGGATCACGACGAGGCGGTCGGTGACGAAGATCGCGCTGGACGACGGTGTGCACCGTCGCGCCGACACGCTCGCCGTTGAGGAGCCGCTGGAGATCCGCGTTGGCGGCACCGCGTTGGCCGTGACCATGCGCACACCGGGCAACGATGTCGAACTCGCCGCCGGATTCCTCGTCTCGGAGGGTGTGATCGGCGAAGGCTGGGAATTCCACTCCGCTATACATTGCGGAGGGCCTGGTACCGGAGGGACCGAGAACACCTACAACGTCTTGGACGTCACCCTCGCTCCCGGCGTGCCCCCGCCCGCCCCGGACGTCGCTCGCGCCTTCTACACGAGTAGTTCTTGTGGCGTGTGCGGCAAAGCCAGCATCGATGCTGTGGAGACAGTGTCGCGCTACGACGTCGCGGTGGACGACGCTGTCGTCGACGCCGCAGACCTCGTCACCTACCCTGCGCGGTTGCGTGAGAAGCAGGACGCGTTCGACAAGACCGGTGGGCTGCACGCAGCGGCGCTCTTCGACGCCGGCACCGGCACGCTCCTGGTGCTCCGCGAAGACGTTGGCCGACACAACGCCGTTGACAAGGTCATCGGATGGGCGTTGCTGAACGACCGACTGCCACTGAGGGGAACTGTGCTGCAGGTGTCCGGTCGTGCCAGCTTCGAGCTCGTACAGAAGGCGGTGATGGCAGGCCTTCCCGTTCTCGCCGCTGTCTCTGCGCCGTCGTCGCTTGCGGCGGAGCTCGCCGAGAAGTCGGGTCTGACGCTGGTGGGATTTCTCCGCGGTCGGTCCATGAACGTTTATGCCCACGCTCACCGCGTGAGGGTGAGTACAACGGCATCCGATGATCGCGCGCTGATCGCCGAAGGGACAGGATATGACCAGTCTGGACGATGAATCAAAAGACGTTGACGCGAAATCCGGAGTGGCACTCGGGCTGATGCCCGCGGAACCCCGGCAGGGCGGATACGGACCAATGACCGCTCGGCCATGGTCGCAGCAGGACTACGATCACCCCGCCGCTGCCTGGGGTGCGGCGCTCTCGGTCGGCGAGCTTCTTCTGAAGTCGAAAGCGCCGGTGAGCGGTGCGCGGGCGATGTTCACGATGAACCACCCCATTAAAGGTTTCGACTGTCCAGGGTGCGCGTGGCCCGACGATCAGAAGGGGCTGAAGCTCGACATCTGTGAGAACGGCATGAAGCATGTCACCTGGGAGATGACGCACAAGCGCGTCGGGAGCGGCTTCTTCTCACAGCACACCGTCACGGAGCTTGCTCAGTGGTCCGACTTTGACCTGGAGAACGCTGGTCGCCTCACCGAGCCGATGGTCTACGACCCTGAGACCGACCGTTATGCGCCGATCAGCTGGGATGACGCCTTCGCGCTCATCGGGGCG
This sequence comes from Microbacterium sp. Y356, assembly GCF_059445355.1. Classification (NCBI taxonomy): domain Bacteria; kingdom Bacillati; phylum Actinomycetota; class Actinomycetes; order Micrococcales; family Microbacteriaceae; genus Microbacterium; species Microbacterium sp. Y356. The sequence goes on along the minus strand of NZ_JCAIUE010000001.1, from coordinate 138,568 downwards.
GAATTGCGAGCCCTGGCCAGCCCGGATGAGGCCACGTTCTACACGTCGGGACGGCTCAGCAACGAATCGTCCTTCCTTTATCAGCTGATGATCCGCGAGTACGGCACGAATAACATGCCGGATTGCTCGAACATGTGCCATGAGGCATCCGGTCGGGCGCTGACGGCATCCATCGGCTCTGGCAAGGGGACCACCACCGTCGAGGACTGGGAACAGACGGATGCGCTGTTCCTCCTCGGGGTGAACGCCGCCTCGAATGCGCCCCGAATGCTGACGGCGCTGTCGGACGCAGTGAAAAATGGCGCGCAGGTCGTGCACGTCAATCCGCTGATCGAGGCGGCATCCACTCGCACGACCGTGCCACACGACTTTGTCGACATGGCGCTGTTCAAGACCCATGAGACCGGCACCCTCGACCTTCAGGTGCGCATCGGCGGTGACATGGCGCTGATGCGCGGCATCGCGAAGGTTGTCTTCGAAGCGGCCGAGACCGACCCGAGTGCGCTCGACACCGCGTTCATCGAACGTCATACCCAGGGGATCGAAGAGTACCGTGCCGTCGTCGAGGCGACCGGGTGGCCCGAGCTGGTGCAACAATCGGGACTCACCGAGGAGCAGATCAGAGCGGCGGGCGCGATCTACCTCAAAGCCGACAGAACGATCATCAGCTGGTGCCTCGGAGTGAGTCAGCAGGAGCACGCCGTCGACATGGTCCGCGAGTTCATGAATGTGCTGCTGCTGCGGGGCAACATCGGCCGTCCAGGAGCGGGGCCCGCGCCAGTGCGCGGGCACAGCAACGTGCAGGGGAACCGTACGTGCGGGATCAATCATCACTCCCCGGCGGCGCTCCTGGATCGTCTGGACGAGGTGTGCGGGATCACGTCTCCGCGGAAACCAGGACTGGATACCGTCGCCAGCATCCATCGCATGCACGAAGGCGCGGTGAAGGTATTCGTCAGTCTGGGCGGTAACTTCGTGCTGGCAGCACCAGACACGACGTACACCGCAGAGGCGCTGAGTCAGTGTGCTCTCACCGTTCAGGTGAGCACGAAGCTCAACCGCAGTCACCTCGTGCACGGCCAAAAGGCGCTCATTCTCCCGTGCCTTGGACGTACGGAGCGCGATGAGCAAGTGGCCGGACTCCAAGGCCAGACCGTCGAGGACGCCATGAGCATGGTCCACCTCTCGGTCGGCAAGAAGAAGCCAGCCTCCGAACATCTCCTCTCCGAACCAGACATCATCGCAAGGATGGCGCGGGCAACAATGCCAGATAGCGCGACCCCATGGGAGTCGTACGTCGGCGACTACAGCCTCATCCGCGATGTGATGGCGCAGGTTCTGCCTGGATTCGAGGGCTTCAATGAGCTCATCACTCACCCGAACGGGTTCCGCATCCCGCAACCGGCCCGCGAGCTCGACTTTCGTACGGCTTCCGGCAAGGCAGATTTCTCCGCACCGGCGCTGCACGATGTGCGGCCCGCCGCCGACGACATGCTGGTGCTGCAGACCATGCGCTCACACGACCAGTGGAACACCACCATCTACGCCAACAACGACCGCTACCGCGGGGTGAAGAATCTGCGCGAGCTCATCTTCCTGAACGAATCAGACATGAGAGATCGAGGAATCGAGCAGGGGGACTTCGTCGATATCGTCTCCACGTCGAAGGACGGCACAGAGCGCTCACTTCGGCAATACCGGGCGGTGGCTTACAACACCCCGCAAGGAAGCGCCGCGGGCTATATGCCCGAGATGAACGTTCTGATTGGGAACGCCGATTACAGCGCGCAGAGCGATCAGCCGCTGATGAAGAGCATCCACGTGCGTGTGACCCGCTCCGCAGATCGGCCGGTGTCCAGGTCATAGATCCAAATCTCCGGCATGCTTGATGGATGGATCTGGAGATTTCACCCGCTCTCACGATTCCGGCGTCGGAACTTGACTGGCGGTTCTCCCGGTCTTCGGGGCCCGGCGGGCAGCACGTCAACACCTCAGACAGTCGCGTCGAGCTGCGCTGGAGCGTTGCGGACTCTGCTGTGCTCTCCGATGCCCAGCAGATCCTGCTGCTCACTCGGCTCGCTCGACGCCTGATATCAGGGACAATTTCCGTGACTGCTTCGGAGCAGCGCTCTCAGCTGCGCAATCGCGAGATCGCTCTGGCCAAACTCGCCGAGCTCGTCAGGGTAGGTCTCGCACCGGCGCCAGCGCGCCGTCGTGCGACGAAGCCGACCAAGGGTTCGGATCGGCGACGCTTGGCCGCAAAGGAACAGCGTTCGGCCACGAAGCGTCAGCGCCAGCGGCCGAGCTCCGACTAGCGCCGTCGCCGGTTGTGTTCCCCGTCGCGGTTTGTGTCGCTAAACGGGTGAAATACGCGCACAAACTGCGACCGGAAAGGGGAACGCTACGCGGCGCGCAGCGTCATCGTGCGGAACTGACGGTTGCGCAGTGGGAATGACATCATGATCACGAGGCCAGCGCCGAACACCACGAATGGCACCCAGGTCGCGGTGACGGACGCCAGGGCACCGAACGCAGCCATCGCGATCGGCATCAGCACATCGTCCCCGAGCCGCGTGATCGAACTCATTCGCCCGAGGTACGCGGCGTCGATCGTCGCGGCGAACGTCGCGCCCAGCAGAACCGATGCGAAGCCCGCGGTCAAGCCGATCACGAAGCACCCCGCACCGGTGAGCCACGCGGGGCCGACGCCGACCAGCACGATTCCCACGCCCTGCACCACGAGGGCCCAGAATCCACCGAGAGCTTCGTGTTTCGGACGCCAACGTGCCACGGAGATCGCGCCAAGCGCCGCGCCAAGGCCGATAAGAGCTTCGAAGAGTCCGACGGCTCCCGCACCCCACCCCTCGTCGAACGCACGCAGCGCGATACCGATTCCGACCGCAGGACCGACCGCAAGGTTCAGACCCGACAGTGCGATCACGAGCGTGCGTGTGGTCGGGGCATCCCTCAGGTGAGTGAAACCGTGTTGGATGCCGCGGAGCACAGACTCTCGCGGTGCGCGGGGCAGCGCGAAGCGGGGACGCAACCAGATCGCGATGAACGCGATGACGAGCGTGAACGTCAGGGCGTTAATCGACGCGCTGCCACTGAGGCCCGTGAAGGCGACAAGGAATCCACCAATCGCGGCACCACCCATCGTGCCCAGGCGGGTCGCAGTCTGCATGACGGCGCTGTAGGACGGCAAGTCGCTCGTGCGCACGAGCTGCCGACCGATCGTGGCGGCCGATGGCTCATAGAACGCGTCGCATGCGCCGAAAGCGATGGCTGCGAGCATGAGCACCAAGACCGACGGCGGGGAAGCCAACGTCCATAAGGCGACGAACACCAACACACCCACGCGCAGGACGTTGAACACGATCATCACATGTCGGGCGTTTGCGCGGTCGGCGAGCACGCCGCCGAACAAAAGGATGACGGCGCGGGGGATCGTTCCTGCCGCGACGATGAGCCCTGCGATCGCCGGTGAGGTTATCTGCACGGCAGTCCAGGCCAGCGCGATCGTCCAGATCGCATCGCCGGCATCCGAGAGCGCCTTGACGACAATCCAGGCATGCACCGCCGTGTCTCGAGAGAACCGGGGCGGCTCGCGAAGCAGAGTGGGTTCGATGGTGCTCATGGAGTCGTCGGGAATCCGTGGGCGAACACGAACACCGGCTGGCGCTCGGCGCCGTCGGAGGTGTCGATTTCATCGCGCCAGAGATCTATTGTCTCGCCCAGCCTCGTCGACAGCGTGGCGAGTTCTTCAGACGTGGCCCAGGTGAGTGAATCGGTGCTGAACGCGGCGCGGCGCCACTCCTGCGCAGGATCAATGCGACGCCGCCACGCTTGCAGCCTGCCGAGCTGCGTGTTGATATTGACGCGTTCCGCACCGCGGGCGAGCATCGCATCTGCGGGGGAGTCGGCGAAGTCGTCGACCGACCAGCTGAAGCCGCGTCGCGCCGGCCGCCACCAACTCGTACGTCGATCGCCCGTCGGGTCGTCAGCTCGCTCGACGATGCCAGCGCGCTCGAGCATCCGCAGATGATGGCTGATGCTGCCGACCTGTTGGTCGAGGGTACGAGCCAACGTGGTCACCTGGCTCGCACCGTACAACCCGAGGTAGTCGACGATCCGTCTGCGCACCGGATGGTGGACGGCGGTGATCGCCTCGATCTCTTCCATGCCACCCACGCTAAGCGCGGATCGCTATCTTCACAAGACTTCTTGTATACCCCGGAAAATCAAGAGATTTTGGATGCTGATGCGCTCCGTCGACGGCGGCGAATCAGCCAGATGACGAGGAAGACCGCACCGCCGATCACGAGCCAGGGGAGCATGAATCCGAACGCGATTACCAGGGCGTTCAGTGACACGATCAGTCCGTTCCACCCTGCGAGCAGGCCATCGGCGAATCCATCCGGTTCAGGCGTGCTGGCCGAAGTCTGCTTCGTGAGTTCGACCTGCAGCGAAGACATCGCGATCTGGTCCTCCAACGCGGCGAGCTGCTGCGTGTACGACTCGAGCTGGGCCTGCCGATCGGTCAGCGCGACTTCAGCTTCGATCAGTTCGGAGACGCTGCCCGATTGCGACATCAACTCAGTCAGTCGCGTGACCGATGCACTGGTCGCTTCTACACGGGCACGCAGATCGATCGCTGTGGACGTGACGTCCTGCTTTGAGATGGATGACCGAACTACCGTGCCAGTGTCGCCGAGGGCGTCGATCACCACGGTGAGGTCGGCAGATGGTACGCGAACACTGATCCAGCCATACCCCGTGCGTGGTTGCTCCGGCATGCTCGTATCAGAGCTCAGGGGATCTGCCGAGATGTCCGTGCTCTCGACATACCCGCCCTTCTCCTCTGCAATCGTAGAGATCGCGTCCGCGGCTGCTTCGATATCGTCGACCTGAACCGTTGCCTGGCCATTGGCAATGATCTCGCGGTCGGCGTTCGCAGATGAGACGTCTGTTGCAGCGGAGTCCATTGATGCGCTCTCCGGCACGGCCATGTCTGACACGCGAGACGATTCGCCAACTGCATCACCCGCAGAGACCGCGGACGAGTCTCCTCCTCCGGAGGCCGTGCCGCCTGTGATGCTCAGCAACGGAGGGGTTACCAGAATCCCTGCGGCGAACGCCGCGGCAACGCCGAGCCCGGTCAGCCACCTGCGACGACGGCGCTTCTTCTGGTGTGTCGGGAGCGGCCCCACGGCAGGCGCCCGATCCAGCTCGATCTGCGAGAACACCGCACCCTCGATCCTGTCGATGCTCGCTTGGGATAGCTCCGGCAACTCGAGGGTCGCCCCAGCGGTCTGATCGTTCATGCGTCTCTCACTTCCTCAACAGCGCTTCGCAATTGCGTGCGCACTCGCGAGAGACGATTGCGGACGACGGCGTGACTCACCGCGAGCTCATCGGCCGCGGCCTGATACGCGTACCCCTCGGTGGCGCAGAGCCGGAAAATCTCCTGATCCAACTCGCTCAGGGTGCCGATCTCCTCGGCGATCCTTTCGGCAAGCGCGGCGGTGATCACCTGGTCTTCGACGCTCACCGTGTCGGCGAGGGTGTCGTCTGCAGCATCCGTTGTGTGCGCCTGCTCACGCCGGCGCTGACGAAGCCGATTTGCTGCCTGGAAGCGACAGATGGTCGCAAGCCATGGCAACAGCGATTCGCCGACCAGTTCGAGCCCCGGAAGCTTGCGCCAGGCGACCACGAATGTCTCCTGAGTAATGTCCTCGGCATCCGCGGGGGAACTCAGGATGCCGTGGGCGATCCAGTAGACCGGACGAACGTGCGCGCGGTACAGAGCGCGGAAGGCGCTCTCATCACCTGACGCGGCGCGTGCCGCCAAATTCTGGTCTTCAGACCGTTCAGGCATCCGGTTCCCTTCAGCGTCTCTCATCATGAAGTGTCGGAGGATGCCTCATCGTCTCAGAAATCTTCTGATGAGGTGGGCGGCCGGTAGATCCAGGCCTTCTCGCTGATGTGCCCGCCGGGTCGCGTCCAGTCGACGCCGCCGACCACCAGCAGGGCGTGCTCGGCCCACACGGCCGGCCCCGCCTCTGTGGGTGCTGCCGTTGGTCGCCCGAGCGCTGTCCACGTTCGGAGCGCGTGGTCGTAGACGTACCCGTCACTGATCGCGAAGCGGTCGGAGACTGTACTCTGACGGAGCCACGCACCCAAGTCGGGTTCCGGCGCATCCGCCAGAGGTGACCATGTGCCGTCCGACAGCGTGAGGATGCCTCCGTATGGGTAGGTCCGTCCCCACCTGCCATCGGTGCCGGTGAGCTGCGCGGTCACGAGTTCTTCGCCGGCTTGCATCCAGACGCTGCCGCTGCTGCGCTGCTCCGTGTCGGGCAGGCGGGTCCATTCTTGGCTCTGCTCGTTGAAGCGTGCCACGGTCACCAATGCCGGCGTTTCCGAACCGGGACTATCGACGAGAGGCGTCGCGGTCAGAATGAGTCCGTCGGGCGTCGGCGTGATGACCCGGTCGAATGAAGGCCCGAGCGGATCTGCAGGGAGGGCGGCCCACTCGCCGGTAGCGACGTCCAGGATCAGATCTTCGCCCGCGCCGGTCTCATCCGCGCCGTTCTCATCTGAGAAAACGGCGGCGAGAAGGCGGTCGCCGTCCGCGACAAGCGTTCGCCACATCTCATCTGGCAGTTCCTGTGTCGCCCACACCGACGTCTTCGTGTCGTACGAGAGCAGCCGGGTGCGCTCTAAGGATTCTGTGACCGTTATGAAGAGCGTTCCGTCTACGAAAGCGGCGGATGACGAGACCACGCCGACCGGAGCTTCGGGGAGTTCGGTCCAGGTCTCAGTGGCCGGGTCATACGCGGCCCCATCGTGGGCGAATTCCGGGAGTATGCAGTCAGCGGTCGGAGGACACGGCGGACCAGGAACGCCGCCGACGACCAGGAACTCTTGCCCGGTCCACGCGACGACCGGTTCGGTGCGCGGAGTGAGCGGGAAGTCGGGTAGCTGCTGCCACCCGGCGATTGGTGTGGGGGATGCTTCGACCGCAGCCGTTGGCATATCTGTGCATCCCGACAGCACCAGCACCGCGGCGAGGGTACACAAGACAGCGCGATGCGGCTTCATGCTGACGAGTGTCTGAGTCCGGGCGATCGTCTCAGATGAAATTCGTCAGGTAATATCGATCCAGCGAGAGGGAGTATCCCACTTCTCCGCGTTCGTCATCACGAGCACCAACACTGTTGCTCCGGACGCGGGCCGCGTATTGTGCGGGGGAGAGACTTTCGGCCCTTTTTCCGACCCTCTCGAAAGGTGCTGAGCACCCTTGAATATCCCTGTCTGGTTTGAGATCACCGCATTGGCGGTCCTGGTCGCCATTCTCATCGGCGACCTATTGCTGGTTCGTCTGCGACCGCATATCCCCTCGACGAAGGAATCCAGCCTCTGGGTCGCCTTCTACGTCGGCCTCGCTCTGATCTTCGCCGTTCTGCTCTATTTCATCGCAGGTGGTCAGTTCGCTGGCGAGTTCCTCACCGGCTGGGCGCTCGAGTACAGCCTGTCGATCGACAACCTCTTCGTGTTCGTGTTGATCATGGCGCAGTTCTCGGTCCCGAGGCGTCTGCAGCAGCAGGTGCTGATGGTCGGCATCCTCATCGCCATTGTCCTGCGCGGTATCTTCATCGTCGCGGGCGTCGCGATCATCGAGAACTTCTCGCCGATCTTCTATCTGTTTGGCGCCTTCCTGATCTGGACCGCGATCCGCCAGGCCATGCCGGAGGGGGACCACGAAGGCGAGGCCAAGCGCGAGAACTTCATCGTTCGCTTGTTGCGTCGCCGCATCGACATCAGTGACGAGTACGACGACGCCAAGCTTCGCACCGTCGTCGGCGGCAAGCGCGTGTGGACTCCGATGATCATCGTGTTCGTGGCGATCGGTGTCACCGACCTGATGTTCGCGATCGACTCAATCCCCGCGATCTTCAGCATCACGCAGAACACGTTCCTCGTGTTCACCGCGAACATCTTCGCTCTGATGGGTCTGCGCCAGCTCTACTTCCTGCTCGGGGATCTGCTCGATCGCCTGCGCTACCTGCACTACGGCATCGCGGTCATCCTCGGCTTCATCGGCGTCAAGCTGATCCTGCACGCAATGCATGTCAACGAGCTCCCGTTCGTCAACGGCGGACAGCACATCGAATGGGCCCCAGACATCCCGATCTGGCTGTCGCTGACGGTGATTGTCGCCGCGATGGGCGTTGCCACCGTCGCCAGCCTTATCGCGTCCGCGCGAGACCGGCGCCGCGCACCTGAGCAGCTGCACCCAGAGCCGCCCACGCACTAAGCGTCGTGGTGCGAGCCACCCGCCGCATCGGTGTAAACTGACCGACATGCGGCGGGTGGTTCTTCTCCTTAGTGGCCGCGACGAGACCTCGAACTAGGCCTTTCTCGTCGCGGCGTTCAGCGTGGCCGAACCGCCAACTTTCGGAGATATCGACATGACCTCAGCTGACACCACTGTTTCTTCTGTTCGCCCGCGCACACTCGCTGAGAAGGTCTGGGATGACCACCTCGTCGTAAAGGGCGAAAACGGCGAACCGGACCTCATCTACATCGACCTGCACCTGGTGCACGAGGTCACGAGCCCACAGGCCTTCGACGGCCTGCGCTCAGAGGGGCGACCGCTGCGTCGCGTCGACCTCACGATCGCCACCGAGGATCACAACACTCCGACGCTCGAAATCGACAAGCCGATCGCAGACCTCACCAGCCGCACGCAGATCGAGACGCTGCGTCGAAACGCGGCCGAGTTCGGCGTGCGTATCCACTCGCTCGGCGACGCCGAGCAGGGCATCGTGCACGTGGTAGGTCCACAGCTGGGGCTGACGATGCCTGGCATCACGGTTGTCTGTGGTGACTCTCACACTTCAACACACGGCGCATTCGGTGCCATGGCCTTCGGTATCGGTACTAGCGAAGTCGAGCACGTCATGGCGACTCAGACTCTGCCGCTGAAGCCCTTCAAGACGATGGCGATCACCGTTGATGGCGAGCTCAAGCCCGGCGTCAGTGCAAAGGACATCATCCTCGCAGTGATCGCCAAGATCGGTACCGGTGGCGGCCAGGGCTACGTGCTCGAATTCCGTGGCAGCGCCATCCGCGCGCTCTCCATGGAAGGGCGCATGACGATCTGCAACATGTCGATCGAGGCCGGCGCCCGCGCTGGCATGGTCGCGCCAGATGAGACGACTTTTGCCTACCTGAAGGGGCGTGCACACGCCCCAGAGGGTCAGGACTGGGAAGATGCTGTTGCTTACTGGCAGACGCTCCCCACTGACGAGGGTGCGAACTTCGACGCCGAGGTCTTCCTCGACGCGAACGAGCTCGAACCGTTCGTCACCTGGGGCACGAACCCTGGTCAGGGCAGTTCGCTTTCAGCGTCTGTGCCCAACCCCGCCGATATCACCGACGCCAACGAGCGGGCGGCAGCGGAGCGTGCGCTGGAATACATGGATCTCACACCCGGTACGCCGCTGAAGGAAGTACCAGTGGATGCCGTGTTTATGGGCTCGTGCACGAACAGTCGTATCGAAGACCTGCGTGCGTTCGCATCGGTCATCAAGGGCCGGAAGAAGGCTGATGGCGTGCGTGTCATGGTCGTACCGGGCTCCGCACGCGTGCGCTTGGAAGCGGAGGCCGAGGGCATCGATCAGATCGTCAAGGACTTCGGCGCCGAGTGGCGATTCGCCGGCTGTTCGATGTGTCTGGGCATGAATCCTGACCAGCTTGCACCGGGGGAGCGCTGCGCATCCACGTCGAACCGCAACTTCGAGGGCCGTCAAGGCAAGGGCGGTCGCACGCACCTCGTCTCCCCGCTGGTCGCTGCTGCCACGGCGGTACGCGGCACGCTGTCTAGCCCCAGCGATCTCGACGTCGCACGCGAACTGGTAGGAGCCTGATCATGGACAAGTTCACCACCCACACAGGTATTGCCGCGCCGATGAAGCGCTCGAACGTCGATACCGATCAGATCATCCCTGCGGTGTTCCTTAAGCGCGTCACCAAGACCGGCTTCGAGGATGCGCTCTTCTACGCATGGCGTCAAGACCCCGAATTTGTCCTAAACCAAGAGTCATTTCAGGGCGCCTCTGTGCTGGTTGCCGGTGCCGACTTCGGCACCGGATCCAGCCGCGAGCACGCCGTCTGGGCATTGCGAGACTTCGGCTTCCACGTCGTTCTCAGCCCCCGTTTCGCTGACATTTTCCTTGGAAACGCCGGCAAGCAGGGTCTGCTCGCGGCGACGATCTCTGAGGAAGACCTCGAGCGCATCTGGGCCGAGATCGACGCGAATCCTGGTACTTCCATCACAGTTGACCTCGAGGCGCGCACAGCCACAATCGGCGACTTCCAGGCCGACATCGGTATCGACGATTACACTAGATGGCGGCTACTCGAAGGGCTCGATGACATCGGGCTCACTCTGCGCAACGAAGACAAGATCGCGCAGTTCGAGGCCCGCCGCGAGTCGTGGCGGCCACGTACGCTCCCTGTCCGCTGACATCGAGCACACCGTGGGCCAGGAGCAACCGCTCCAGTGGCTGATGCCGCGACCGTGAAATCGAAGTGAGGCCCATCGAATGACGACAACCGTGCGTGCTGAACTTCAGAATGGACTTTCTGCTTTGACCGGAGACGTACTGGCGATTCGAGGCGGCCGCGCGCTGCGGGGCCGTGTTGATGTGACTGGCGCGAAGAACCTCGCCACCAAGGCGATGGTTGCTGCGCTCCTCGGTGAGGATGCCAGCATCCTGCGTGACGTCCCCAATCTCAGCGACGTCGCCGTGGTGCGCTCGCTGCTCGAAGTTCACGGCGTACGCGTGAGCGAGGGTGATGAAAAAGGTTCCCTGATCCTCGATCCCAGTGACGTCGAATCCGCGCACATGGAAGAGATCGACGCTCACGCCGGGGCATCCCGCATCCCGATCCTGTTCTGCGGTCCGCTCCTGCACCGGCTGGGTCAGGCGTTCATTCCCGATCTCGGCGGATGCCGCATCGGTGACCGTCCGATCGATTTCCATCTTGATGCGCTCCGCAAGTTTGGCGCCGTCGTGGAGAAGCTCCCCAGTGGCATCCGTCTGTCGACTCAGGGCGGACGTCTGCACGGCGCGAACATTCACCTCCCGTACCCGAGCGTCGGCGCCACTGAGCAGGTACTGCTGACCGCGGTGCGCGCTGAGGGCGTCACGGAACTGCGCAATGCGGCCATCGAGCCGGAGATCATGGATCTCATCGCCCTTCTGCAGAAGATGGGCGCGATCATCTCCTACGAGCCCAACCGCGTCATCCTCATCGAGGGCGTCGAGAAGCTTCGCGGGTACGATCACCGCTCGATCTTCGATCGCAATGAGGCTGCGTCCTGGGCTTCCGCGGCTCTTGCCACCGACGGGGAAATCTTCGTCGGCGGTGCGAAGCAGCCAGAGATGCTGACCTTCCTCAACGTCTTCCGTAAGGCCGGCGGCTGGTTCGACATCCAAGAAGACGGCATCCTGTTCCGCCGCGATGGTGAGATCCGTCCTGTCGTGGTGGAGACCGACGTGCACCCCGGTTTCATGACCGACTGGCAGCAGCCGTTGGTGGTCGCTCTCACGCAGGCGAACGGCCGTTCCATCGTGCACGAGACGGTCTATGAGAACCGGATGGGCTTCACTCAGGCGCTGGTGAAGATGGGCGCCGACATCGTCGTTCACCCGCACGGTCTGCAGGACGGGCCGCGACGCGTGCCGCGCCGCGAACTCGAGCAGGCCGCGGTCATCACCGGCCCCACACCACTGCACGGCGCAGACATCGTGGTGCCCGACCTCCGCGGTGGCTACAGCCATGTGATCGCAGCGCTCACCGCGCAGGGCGAGTCGCAGGTCTCCGGTGTCGACATCCTCAGCCGCGGTTACGAGAACTTCCTCGCCAAGCTTGATGCTCTCGGCGCCGACTTCGACGTCGTCCGGTGAGTCAGATGGGCTCCCGCTCATCTGAGAAATCTCGCCCGAGTCTGTTCTGGCCGCTCGCGGCGCTCGTGGTGCCTGTAGTCGGCTACCTTGCGAAGATCGAGATCCAGGGCGAAGAGAAGCTCCCGCAGAACGGAGCGTTTGTCCTTGCGCCGAATCACTATTCGGAGCTTGACCCGCTGATCGTCGCCGTCGCCGTGTGGCGACTCGGGCGTGCTCCGAGGTTTATGGCCAAGGAGAGCCTGTTTCGTCTGCCGGTCCTCGGCTGGCTCCTGAAGAAGACCGGCATGGTGCCCGTCGCGCGCGCGACGTCAGCGGCTGCTGCGAAGCAGACCATTGAGCAGTCGCGGGCGCTCGTCAAGGACGGTCGCGGCGTAATCGTGTATCCGGAGGGCACACTGACGCGGGACCCGGAGTTGTGGCCAATGCGTGGCAAGTCCGGTGCGGTGCGACTTGCGCTGTCAGGCGACATCCCCCTGATTCCGATGGCGCAGTGGGGAACGCACAAGATCATGGGTCGGTATCAGAAGGGTCTGAGCCTATGGCCACCGCGCAAGCGCGTGCAGATCCTCATTGGCGACCCCATCGATCTGGACGATCTCAAGGCGCGCGCAGGCGAATCTGCGACACTCACTGAAGCGACGCAGCGGACCATGAGCGCGATCACCGCACTGCTCGAAGACCTGCGTGAAGAGAAGGCGCCGGCGACGCGCTGGAACCCCAATGATCACGGACAGAAGGAGACCGGACGCCTTGACTCGTAAGAATCTCGCGTCGACTGGGCCTCGCGTCACGGTCATCGGTGCCGGCAGTTGGGGCACCACGTTCGGAAAGATCCTCGCGGATGGCGGGGCACAGGTGACAATGTGGGCACGTCGTCCCGAACAGGCGCTGGAGATCGCCGAAGGAAAGCGCAACTCCAAGTACCTGCCTGGCATCAACCTGCCGCGCTCGATCACCGCCACTCACGAACTCGCGACCGCGATTGAGGGTGCCGAACAGGTGTACCTCTCGGTGCCCAGCCAGTCGCTTCGAGAGAACCTCAAGGCGCTGCGCCCATTGCTCGACGACAGCGACGCACCGATCATCAGCCTGATGAAGGGTGTGGAGCGCTCCACAGGTCTGCGTATGAGTCAGGTCATCGAGCAGGAGATCGCTTGCGATCCGATGCGCATCGCGGTGGCATCCGGCCCGAACCTGGCGCTTGAAATCGCACGTGAGCAGCCGACGGCAGCGGTCATCGCGTCGCTCAGCCAGGAGACCGCTGAGACGGTCGCCCGTGCCGCCCGAAACTCCTATTTCCGCACCTTCGTGAACACTGATGTAGTCGGCACTGAGTTCGGCGGGGTGCTCAAGAACCTCATCGCGGTCGCGATCGGTATCGTGGACGGCGTCGGCTACGGGGAAAACACCAAGGCGTCAATCATCACGAGAGGTCTGGTCGAGATGACGGACTTCGCTGTTGCAAACGGCGCCCAGCCGGAGACGCTGCAAGGACTCGCCGGTCTCGGCGATCTGATCGCCACGTGTCAGTCGCCACTCAGCCGGAACAACACGGCGGGACGCCTCCTCGGTCAGGGTTACAGCTACCAGGACGTCGTGAAGCAGATGAACCAGACGGCAGAGGGCCTGGCTTCCGTCTCTCCGATTCTCAAGCTGGCCCACGAATCTGGCGTACACATGCCCATCGTCGAGCAGGTGAAGATGGTGCTCGACGGGAAGATGAACCCGCGCGACATCGCACCCCACCTGACGACAGAAGACGACACTCCTCAGGAGGAGAGAACCAATCATGGACAAGCAGACGGTGGTGGTGCTCTTCGGCGGGCGTTCCAGCGAGCATTCCATCAGTTCCGCAACGGCGGGCGGAGTGCTGCAGGCGATTGATCGCGATCGATACGAGGTGATCCCGATCGGGATCACCCGTGACGGTGCGTTCGTCTTGGAAGAAGACGATCCGGCAAAGTTCGCACTGGATGCTGCGAAGCTCCCAGAGGTCGTCGACAACGGCACACGCGTGCAGTGGCCGCAACCAAACGGAGATCGCGCGCTGCGCGTGACGCACGCTGATGGTTCCGTCGTCGGATTTGGCGAGATCGACATCGTGCTCCCATTGCTGCACGGTTTGCATGGCGAGGACGGCGCGATCCAGGGATTCTTCGACGTGCTCGAAGTTCCGTATGCCGGCTGCGGCATCCTCGATTCTGCTGTGTGCCTCGACAAACACTTCACGAAGCTCGCGCTGTCTGCTGCAGGTCTTGCCGTCGCACCGGGCGTCACGATCCGTCGAAGCCGGTGGGAGGCCGACTCGGTCGGACTCCGCACCGAGATCGCCGCTCTGGGCTCCGTCGTATTCGTCAAGCCAGCCAGTGCAGGATCAAGTGTCGGGGTGTCGCGCGTCGTCGACAGCGATGGTCTGGACGAGGCGATGCGCATCGCATTCGCAGAAGACGAGAAGGTTCTCGTCGAGTCGATGGTCACAGGACGTGAGATCGAAGTCGGCGTGCTCGCCGGTCGCGATGGCAGGCCCCCACGTGCTTCCCTTCCCGGCGAGGTCGTGCTCACGTCGCGCAGCTTTTACGACTTCGAGGGGAAGTACCTCGGTGGTGAAGGTGTCGAGATCGTATGCCCAGCCGACGTCGACGACGAACTCATCACACGACTTCGTGACACCGCTCTGCGTGCGTTCGAAGCGGTCGATGGCAAGGGCCTCGCGCGGGTCGACTTCTTCGTCACCCCTGGTGGGGAGCTCATCGTCAACGAGCTGAACACGATGCCTGGCTTCACACCGATCTCGATGTTCCCGAAGTGCTGGATCGCCTCGGGCATGAGTTACAGCGACCTGATCACCGAGCTGGTCGAGATCGGGCTCGGCCGCTGAGCGGAACGCTCACTTCAGAAGAATTTGGGCTTCCTCGTCGAGTTCATCGGGTGCGGTGCACCGGCCGTCGGCGGGGACTGCGGTGATCGCGCCGACGAGAGCGCGAGAGCTGATCACATCATTCGAACTGACGACAGTAGTGTCGATGCCCAGTTGCACCGCAGGGTCGCGTCCGTAAGTCGTCAGACGCAGAAACGGCGTTTCGGATGCATCGACAAGCCAGTCGACGCCTTCCAATGTCACGCACTGCAGTTCGCTCGTGGGCGCCGGTACGGTGACTCCGCAGCGCAAGAGGACGGCGGAGTCGTCTCCTGGTACGCCCCAGGCGGCGGTGGCCTGGGCATCGGTCCATCGCCGGTCCATTTCGGCCACGCTTGCGGCGTTGTTCAGCCCGACTGACACCTCGGCGCACAGCGGGTTGTTCGCGTCATCCGCCGGTTCGAGATGCACGGTGGTCGAGCATCCGCTGAGTAGAGCCGTTCCGAGCAGAACGGCAGCGACTGTGGCGAGACGACGGGACATGATTCCAGGCTACCTTTGACAGCATGCCTTCCCGTTCAGCTGACGATGACCCACGTTTGGGTGATCTCTCCGAAGGTACGATTCTGCGTGCCATCCTTGCCCGTACCGCGCCCGCAGCACGAGCGATCATCGGACCCGGTGACGATGCAGCGGTGATTTCCACACCGTCCGGCTCTGTTGTCGCGACCACCGACACTCTTGTGCACGGGCCGGACTTCCGGTTGGCCTGGTCGAGCGGGTACGACCTTGGCTGGAAGTCGGCTGCAGTGAACCTCGCGGATGTCGCTGCGATGGGCGCGCGTCCTACGGCACTTCTGGTGGCGCTTGCCGTACCTCGCGATCTTCGACTTTCGTTCGTCGAGCAGTTGGCCGACGGTCTTCGTGCCGCGTGCGAGGCGCTTGCTCCAGGCTGCGCAGTTGTCGGGGGTGATCTGACCGTGTCTGACGTGCTCACGGTCGCTGTCACGGCTCTGGGTGACCTGGAGGGGCGAGATGCTGTCACGCGCTCGGGTGCACGGCCAGGAGATGTCGTCGCGATCGCCGGTGAACTCGGGCATGCCGCTCACGGACTCGCCGTCCTGTTCGGTCGTTTCCGCGATGGCGACACGCCCGTTCCGATCGACCCGGCCGCGCTTGAGTCAGGCGAGCGCGCCGCCCTCGATGCGCAGCTACGGCCTGCACCTCCGATCGGGCTCGGTGTGATGGCGGCAGTGGCTGGTGCAACAGCGATGATGGACGTCTCTGACGGACTCGCTCTCGATGCCGGTCGGCTTGCCGCGGCATCCGAGGTCACGCTTGATCTCTCCCGAGCCGCGCTCGGTGCTCACCCTGACCGCGCGTTGGCGGGCGGAGAAGACCATGGGCTGCTGGCGACATTCCCACCTGGCACGCTGCCGCCTGGCTTCCGCATCATCGGTGAAGTGCGTGAGCAGGGCACCCAAGGCGTGCTGTGTGACGGTGAGCCGGTGGATGCTGCGGGGTGGGACCCCTACCGTGATTGGGACTCTACGGCGGGCTGAGCCCACCACACGGCGGTGTCTCCGTAGGCCTTCTCGCGGAACACCTCAAGGTGTGCGGCTGCGACGTCTGGCGCAGTAGATCGGCGTGCACGCTCGATCACGACGACGGCGTCCTCTGAGAGCAGCGGCGCGAGTGCGACCAGATCGGCCGTCATTGCTGCGTCGTCCAGGTCGTATGGCGGATCGGTGAAGACGAGGTCATAGGTACCAGCGTCGCGCTTCAAGAACGCCAGCACTGCGCTCTCGTGCACGCGGGCGGACGCGACGCTGAGCGCTTTGGTCACTATGGCTGAATTGCGGCGCACGATTGCGGCTGCGGGGCGGGAACGCTCCACGAGGTCCACACTTGTCGCGCCCCGGCTGAGGGCCTCGAGTCCCAGTGCTCCAGAGCCGGCATACAGATCGAGGACACGAGCACCGGCGATGGCATCCGCAGATTCCAGCGCGGCGAACAGTGACTCGCGCACCCGATCGCTGGTGGGGCGCGTGCCGCTGCCCGGTACCTCCAGGCGGTGTCCTCGTGCCTCTCCGGCGATGATTCTCGTCACCCGTTCAGCCTATGACTGTCCGCGGTGTTCTCTAGACTTCAGACATGGTCTTCTCTCTCGACACGAGCCTGGCTGACGCCATCGGCCCCGTGGCGACGAAGAAGGTCGAGCGTGCATTCGGCATGCAGACCGTCGGCGATCTGCTCGGGCACTATCCTCGTCGTTACGCCGACCCCGCTGAGTTGACACCCATCCGCGATCTTCCGGTCGGTGAGACCGTCACCATCGTGGCCGAGGTGCTGTCGTCATCGGCGCGCACCATGCGAAATCGACCAGGTGCCATGACCGACGTGATCATCGGCGACGAGCACGGGCGTGTCTCGCTGACGTTCTTCGCGAAGAACCTCGCGCAGGCTCAGTGGCGGGCGAACGAGATGCGGCCCGGCCGTCGAGGGGTCTTCTCCGGCAAAGTCGGGATGTACAACGAGACGACGCAGTTCGCCCACCCTCAGGTCGAACTCTTCGACGATGAGGAAAGCGCGCAGGCCCGTGCAGATGACAGGGCACACCGGCCGATCCCGATCTATCCTGCGACCTCAGCCGTTGCCAGCCAGCAGTTCAGGGAACTCGTCGAGAAGATACTGCCGGAGCTCGGAGAGGTGCCTGATCCGTTGGCGAAAGAGATCCGCGTGCGCGAGGGGCTTCTTGACGCTCATACCGCGCTGGTCCAGCTGCACCGACCGCAGACCCTCAACGAGGTCGATCCTGCTGTGCGCACCATGCGGATGCACGAGGCCCTAGTGCTGCAGACGGCGCTGTTGCAGCAGCGTGCCGCAGTACGTGCATTGAGCGCTACAGAGCGCCCAGCGAAGCCTGGTGGGCTGCTGGAGCGCTTCGACGCCGCGATGCCCTATACGCTCACACCCGACCAGCAGACAGTCGGCGATCAAATCGCCGATGACCTCACCGGCGCGTGGCCGATGAACCGGCTTGTGCAGGGGGAGGTGGGTTCGGGTAAGACCCTCGTCGCGCTGCGTGCGATGCTGCAGGTTGCAGAATCTGGCGGGCAGGCCGCGCTGATTGCGCCGACCGAGGTGCTCGCTTCTCAGCATTTGCGCTCCATTACGCGGATGCTGGGCCCGGCACTGGCGCCGCTTCTGATGCCGACACTGCTCACGGGGCAGATGTCGGCACCTGAGCGACGCAAGGCTGCCCTGCGAGTCGCTTCGGGCCAGTCGTTGATCGTCGTCGGCACCCACGCGCTTCTGGGGGAGAAGACGACGTTTGCCGATCTCGGACTGGTCGTCGTGGATGAGCAACACCGCTTCGGCGTCGAGCAGCGCGAAGCGCTCCGGGCGAAGGGGTCGAGCCCGCACGCGCTGGTGCTCACGGCCACACCCATTCCCCGAACGGTCGCGATGACGGTGTTCGGTGATCTTGACACCTCCGTGATCCGAACGATGCCCGCGGGACGTGCGGGCATCGAGTCTTTTGTTGCGCCGCTTGCGGAGCATCCGGACTGGTTTCGTCGAGTGTGGTCGCGGGCTGCGGAAGAAGTCGCGTTGGGCAGACAGGTGTTCGCTGTGTGCGCCGCGATCGATACGACCAAGAAGAGCTCTGGCGAAGAAGATCAGGCCGCGCTGATGCCGTCGGAAGAAGGCGCCACCGGTCCACGTTGGGGGGTCGTACAGCTCGATGCCGTTCTGGCGACGCATCCGACGGTCGGTGGGCTCCGGCGTGCGGTGCTGCACGGAAAGATGCCGGCAGACCAGAAGGATGCCGTGATGCAGGCCTTCGCGCGTGGGGAGATCGACGTGCTGATCGCCACGACTGTCATCGAGGTCGGAGTGGATGTGCCGAATGCCTCGACGATGATTGTGCTCGACGCCGATCGATTCGGCGTCTCTCAGCTGCACCAGCTGCGCGGTCGCGTCGGACGTGGCGAAGTTCCTGGATTGTGTCTGCTCGTCACCGAGGCCGAAGAAGGTTCCCTTGCGCGTGACCGTGTCGAGGCGGTCGCGGCAACCCTGGACGGCTTCGCTCTGGCAGAAGTCGATCTCGAGCTGCGTGGCGAGGGCGATGTGCTCGGGTCGACGCAGTCTGGTGTGCGGTCGTCATTGAAGCTTTTGCGGGTGGTGAAAGACTCGAAGCTCATCGCCAGAGCTCGCGAGCTTGCGGAAGACATTCTGCTGACCGACCCGCAGCTTGACTCGCACACCGGGTTGCGAGACGTCATCAAGCGTCGCGTGACTGAAGATGATCGGGCCGCGCTCGCGAAGAATTAGGCACCTGGGGTGCAATAGGCTGAAGCCATGAGCAGCCGGATCGCCGTTGTCCCGGGTTCGTTTGACCCACCCACCCTTGGTCATCTCGACGTGATTCGTCGAGCTGCAAAGCTTTACGATGAACTGCACGTGCTGGTGGTGCACAACCCCGGCAAGGAGGCGATGCTCCCCATCGCTCAGCGACTGTCGCTGCTGGAGCAGTCGATCGCAGAGGACGGCATGGGCGGGGCCAACATCATCGTCGACTCGTGGAGCATGGGTCTGCTGGTTGACTACGCCCGCGATGTTGACGCTGGTGTGCTGATCAAGGGCATCCGTTCCCAGATCGACGTGGCATACGAGTCTCCGATGGCGATCGTGAACCGACACCTCGCCGATATCGAGACGGTCTTCCTGCTGCCTGATCCTTCGCATGCGATGGTGTCGAGTTCGCTTGTGCGCCAGGTAGCCGGCCTCGGTGGCGACGTCACACCATTCGTCCCGCGCGCGGTCGCGGCCTTCCTCGACACGGGTGCACGCGGGCTCTGAGGCCCTGGTTGTCACCCGGCGTGTCGAAGCGCCGGGGGATCAACGCCCTTCATTCAGCATCCGCCGGTAACATGAAGTGGTGAAGACCCGACTCAGCGGCCCATTCGTGGTGCCCGTACGTGACATCGTCCGACGCCCGGGAGAGATGCGTGAGCATCAGTTCTCTGTTGCTTTGAAAGAGCAGTGGGGTGAGGGCATCGTTTCCTTCGAAGCCGGTGCTGAGATCGACATCGAAGTGCGACTGGAGTCAGTCCACGAGGGCATTCTCGTCTCCGGAACAGCGGATGCAGAGTACAAAGGCGTGTGCGGAAGATGCCTGATTGACATCGCTGAGCCTGTCGAAGTCGAGTTCCAGGAGCTTTTCGCGTATCCTGGACAGGAAGAAACTGACTTTGAGGTTCAAGACGACCACGTGGATCTTGAAACTCTAGTTAGGGAAGCGTCTGTATTGTCGCTTCCGTTTCAGCCGGTGTGTCAGCCGGATTGCCCCGGGCTCGACCCGGCAACGGGCGTGAAGCTGGCCGTAAGCACCGGAGCGGAGATAGACGCTCCCATCGATCCGCGATGGAGTGCGCTCCAACAGATCACAGACCAGGGGAGTGCGGCAGAGAGCCGTGCGCCCGAGAATACAGAAGAGAGTTAGCCATGGCTGGTAACCCCCCGAAGCGCAAGGTTTCCCGTTCCAACACCCGCTCGCGTCGCGCGCAGTGGAAGGCGGCGCCCATCGCGCTCGTCAAGACCGTTGAGAACGGCAAGACCGTTTACAGCCGCCCGCACCAGGCGAAGGTCGTCACTGACTCGCAGGGCACTGAGCTGTTCATGGAGTACAAGGGCCGCAAGGTCGCCGACGTCTGAACCACGGTCTCACGATCGTGACAGAGGTCCCCGGCGGGACTGAATCTCTCGCAAAGAAGCTCAGGGTCGATATCGACCCTGAGCTGCTTGCGTTGGCGTTGACTCACCGGTCATACGCATACGAGCATGGCGGCAGCCCGCACAATGAGCGCCTGGAGTTTCTCGGCGACTCAGTGCTGGGGCAGGCCGTGACCGTCATGTTGTTCACGACCCACCCCGATCTCGATGAGGGGCAGCTCGCCAAAAGGCGCGCAAGTGTGGTCTCGACCGTCGCCCTCGCGGAGGTGGCCCGAGGCATCGGCCTTGGGGCATACCTGTTGCTAGGGCGCGGCGAAGAGCAGACCGGCGGTCGTGACAAAGACTCGATCCTCGCCGACACTATGGAGGCCGTTTTCGGTGCCACGTATCTGTCGGCGGGTCCCGAGGCTGCGACCGAACTTGTGCTCCGCCTCACCGAACCGCTACTCGACGATCCTGAGCGGTACGGTGCGGCCATGGATCCCAAAACCAGCCTGCAGGAGCTGGCAGCTCGTCTTGGTTCCACACCCCCGCAGTACTCGGTGTCATCCAGCGGCCCAGATCACGACCGTCGCTTCAGTGCGACGGTGATGGTCGGCGATGTGAGCATGACCGGTGCCGGCACCAGCAAGAAGACCGCTGAGATGGCCGCGGCGCTCAGCGCATGGCGCTCGCTCGGCGAGAGTGCCTGAGCTTCCCGAGGTCGAGGTCGTGCGCGCAGGCCTCGCACCTGCTGTCATCGGCGCGACGATCACGAGCGTCGCGGTCTTCGACGAACGGGCGTTGACCCGGCATCCAGCAGGTGCGGCAGATTTTGTCGCACGCCTTGAAGGTGCTTCTGTTGTTGCCGCTATGCGGCGAGGCAAGTTCCTCTGGCTTCCGTTGGAGGGCGAAGCCGAAGCCATGACCGCACATTTGGGCATGAGCGGGCAGATGCTGCTTCGCGCGCCGAACGCTCCCGCTGAACGGCACGAGCGCATCCGGCTCGCCGTCGAGCATCCGCAGCACGGCGAGCTCGCCATCGTGTTCTCTGATCAGCGCACGTTCGGCTCGCTCGCCGTCGACACCCTCATCGCCGATGGCACTGACCGCGTTCCCACGCAGGTACAGCACATCGCGCGTGATCCGTTGGATGCGGCGTTCGATGATGCCGCGTTCATCGCCGGAGTACGTCGTCGATCGAGCGCGATCAAACGCATTCTTCTCGATCAGACCGTGGTCAGCGGAATCGGCAATATCTACGCCGACGAGTCGCTGTGGGCAGCGCGCATCCACCCGGAGACCCCTGGCCGTGCGCTTTCCGCGCAAGCCGTTCGCCGGCTGCTGGCCGAGGGGCGGCTGGTGCTGGAGAAGGCTCTCGCCGAGGGCGGCACGAGTTTCGATGCGCAGTACGTCAACGTGAATGGACAGGCGGGGTACTTCGCGCACTCGCTGAATGTCTATGGGCGCGAGGGAGTGCCGTGTGCTCGCTGCGGCAGCTCAATCACACGCGCGGCGTTCATGAATCGCTCGTCGCATTTTTGTCCGCGGTGCCAGCGACAACGCTGACTGCCAGATATAGAGGGAACTGCCGTGGATTTGCGATGGTTGAGTGCGCCCGAGCACGAAATCGCCGAGGCGATGGCACGAGTGCGTCGCACGGGACGGCCGAGCTGGGTGCCGACGAAGCGACAGACGCTCGTGCACGTGAACAACTGCCTGATGCTCTGGTACTTGTGCATCGTGTTGATGACACTCGGCATTCGTATTGATACGCTCCAGCAGAATCGCATCGACGCTGTCGATGTCCGAGACATGGTGATCGCCACCGCGATCTTCGTCGCCTGGCTTTTTGGGACTTTCTGGCTGCATCGCTGGGCCGCGTTGCCGCCCTCGCGGCGATCCCGTATGGGCGAGTGGCGGCAGGCGCTTACCGCTCTCGCGAATGGATTCGAGGCCGAACCAACACAGAGAACAGCATTCGTGTCGATGATCACCGCGGGTTCGGGCCAGCTCTCCTTCTATCCTCGATTTACCGCGCCCGGCGTGGAGTTCGGCAATGTGACAAACCGAACCCATCGCTCGGAATCATGGCAGTATCTCGCAGTGCAGCTGCCGGTGTTGCTCCCGCATCTTCTCTTTGCGACAACGGCAACGGGTGGATTTTTCGATGAGCTTCCGGTCGCGCTCAAGCGAGACCAACGGCTGTCACTTGAAGGCGACTTCGACCGATGGTTTCACCTCTATACCCCGGCAACCTACGAGCGGGACGCACTCTTCGTGGTCACACCGGACGTGATGGCCACGCTGATCGACCGCGCACATCGGTTCAACATCGAACTCGTCGATGACCATCTCGTCTTCTTCACACCTTCACCCGCAGACTTCACTGCTGCCGAATCCTGGCGAACCGTGGAATCCCTGTTGCAAGCGGCCGTACCGGTCATGTCGAACGCGCGCCGTTACCGCGACGAAAGGGTCACTGAACAGCGGACCTCAGCGGCGATTGCCTCGATCCGCGCATCGATCAAGACACCGGGAGCCGCATGGATCGAACCCGTGCCGCGGATCGATCCGACGGGACGTCGACTCGACATGCGTGATCGCCGCACCGGAGTCTGGTCGGTGCTCGGCGCCGTCGGCTGGTTCGCGACTCTGACATTTCTCTATGTGGTGCCGGGCCTCTTCGCGTTCGCCGGTTTCATGTCCATCGTCGACGGTCGCTAGCAAAACTGTTTCGTCAGGTGGTTTGAAACGCTCTGCCGAGCAACGGCGAGGTCACCCGTACACCCAGCCACACGAGCCCGATTCCTGCCGCAACGACAGCAGCGATCGTCAACAGTGACAGCGGCGACACGATGAGCGCGATTCCGATCAGGGGAAACATCATCACCGCGGCGCATACCGCGGACCCGATCGATGTCATCAGCAGGGGTGACATTGTGGACTGCCGACGGGCGACGTCGACCGTGCGCACCGGCATCCCGAGATAGTGCAGGCTCCGATGCAAGTCGCGTTGATCGAGGATGCCGGATGCCTGATTCACGCCAACGGAGACGGCCACCATCAGGAACGATGCGGCCAGGGTGATGATTACTCCGGTGCGGATGTCTACAGCGAGCATCAGATTCGCGTCAGCCTCTGCGCCGCTCATGGTGTCCATCATGGACACTCCAGTGCCAGCGAACACCGCCACGAAGCTCGTCATCGCAACACCGCTGACCTGCCGCCATGCTGCTTTCGGAGACTCCAACACATGCCGGGCCGACAGCAACTGCTCCGGTCGCTGAGCCCGACGAAGGCGTCCGCGTGCTTGCAGCTTCAGCACCCACGGGCCGACAAGATTGAGCACGGCAAGTACCGCGCCGAAGAGCCCAGCCACAACGAGGATCGTGATCGTCAACCCCGCCATGCCGGGGAACACCTGAATCACCGCGATGGCCGTGGCGATCACTCCGACAGCGAGGACCGCACGAATCCAATGAACCTGCGGCACGTCCGTGCGCATCCGCACACCGAGAGGTGAGATGACGACCCGCCGCAGTCCGACGGCCGCGCTGATTGCGGCGAGCAGCACGACTCCGATGATGACGGCGAGGATGTGAAGGGCCGGCAGCATCACAGCTTGGATCCCGAGCGCCTCGCCACGGAAGGGAATCAGCGCCACCAATGGGGTCAACGCGAGGTATCCGAGCACACCGACGACAGCTCCGGCGAGGGCCAAGAACGTAGATTCGATCACCGTCGCTGTGACGACACCAGCGGGGGAGACGCCGAGGAGTCGAAGCGTCGACAACCTTTCGTCCCTGCGGCGCGCAGACAGTCGGGCGGCGGCGCCACCGAGGGTGAACAGCGGAACGATCAACAGCACGACGGCTATGGCAGCGAGCGCCTGGTAAAGACCGGCGTCGGAATCCGTCCAAGACCAGAATGCCTGTGCGCCGCCGATGACGGTGAGCACGAGCGCGGTGACCACGCCGAATGCGATGACGGGCAGGGCCACGACAGCGCGTTCCCCGGACGAAGGGCGTAGCAGCAGTGCGAGAACGCGGGCGTTCATGCGGCGACCCCCGTCTCGACGAAACGACCGTCACGCACATGCACGATCCGTGAGCACCGCGCCGCGACGTCGGCATCATGCGTGACAACCAGCAGAGTCTTACCCTGACCAGTTGTCGACCACAGCAAAGCGTCCATCACCTCGGCCGAGGTCTGCGAATCCAGCGCGCCGGTCGGCTCATCCGCGAAGACCAGCTCTGCGCCGGTCACCTGAGCGCGGGCGATCGCGACACGTTGCGCCTGGCCACCGGAGAGCTCCCCGATGCGACTGTCTTCCTTGCCCGCGAGTCCGAGAGCCTGCAACCACGACGCCGCTTGAGCCGTGGCATCTGCCTTCTTCACACCATTGATCATGAGCGCCAGCCCCACGTTCTCGACGGCTGTCAGCTCCGGCATCAGAAGCCCCTGTTGGAAAACGAAACCGAACTGCTCACGACGCAGGCGCGAGCGTACCGACTCCGAACCACCCGTCACATCGATCGCCACTCCCGAGGCCGGGGTGAAGGTCACCGCGCCGGCATCCGGCGTCACGATTCCCGCGAGAATGTGCAGCAGAGTCGTCTTGCCAGAACCGGAGGCTCCCATGATGGCGAGAGACTCGCCGCGCCTCACGATGAGATCGACACCGGCGAGCGCATGGGTCGTTCCGAAGGTCTTGTGCAGGGTCTGGGCATGGATGACTGTGTCGTTCATGCTTTCAGCCTCGCTGGATCCGTGGCGCGAATCATCCCTCTCTGGGTGCAGATTCGCGCCACGGCGTCATCCCGAAGGATGATCGTTCAGCCGAGCTTCTTCTGCCAACCCGCCGCATACGACGCCGGCACGAAACCGATCGTCTCGTTGATGTCGAGCATCGGCCGGTTATCTTCGGCGTTGAACGTTGACACCTTCGATGATGCGGGAGCGATGTCCCGCCACCGCAGTAGGTTCGCGCACTTCACAATCGTGCCGAGGCGCTTACCTCGATGTTCTTTCACGACGAGGGTGCCGAACTGGTGGGTGACGCCGGAGTGATCCGCACCGATGACCAGCTCGTTGAAAGCGACCAGCCGTCCGGAAGGGACGTGCTCGACGGCCGCGACCGACATCACCTGCCCGCCGTCGGCGAGGTTCTGGTCGTGGCGGATAACTCGTTCTGCATCCCAAATCTCCTCGTCCATGTCGAGGTCACCGCTGGGTGCATCTGTCGCCATCCGTGAGATCACATCGGCGTACCCATCCCGAAGATGTGCCGGGGTGGGTAGCGTCCAGCTGACGACGCGATAGTCATCGCCCGCGAATGCCGATGCTTCGGTCAGCATCCGCTTGACGCGCTCGAGCGATCCGCTCAGCGGAAGGATGCTGTTGCGCTCCACCTGCTCCATCGTGAACCCGTTCTCCAGCAGCAACTCGCTGAGAGCGGTGGCGGGAACGGTGCCCCACCCGGTCGCTGGTGTCAGCATTCGCTCGGAGTGGGCAGCGGGATGCAGCGCCCAGACCTGCATCGTCTGTCTGCCCAGAGCGACAGCCTCCTGCTCGAGCCGTTGAAGGAGGGCCATCTCGACCCCGGCTCCCCAATGCGGCGGGATCACGATGACGTTCGCCTCGGCCGAGGTCGTCCCCTCCTGGTTCGCGGTGACGAGAAAGGCGGCTCCCACGATCTCGCCGCCTCGTCGCGCGGTGAATCCGGTGTACGTGCGATCGGTTCGGTCGAGCCAACGTGGCAGCGTCTCTTCTGCCGTCTCGTCGAGGTCGTCGATACCGGCATCGAGCCGGCATTGTATGTTGCCCATGTCGATCAGGGTCTGGAACTCGACGGCATCCGGAGCATCCACGCTCGCGGGGATCACCATCTCGGTGATCGTGAGTGCTTTCATGTCAGTTCCTTCTTCCATGCGCCTTCATAGGCGATGGCCTCGAAGCCGAGTGCTTCATTGATGGAGAGCATCGGCCGGTTCTCTTCGGCGTTGTAGGTGATCACCCGGTCGGATGACGGATGCTGCTCGCGCCACGACAAGAGACCTGCAGCTTTGACCAGCATCCCGAGCCGATGACCGCGGTGGGATGCGAGTACCAGAGTGTCTTCCTGATGCGACACCGACGCAGGATCCGGTCCGATCGCCAGCTCGTTGTATGCGCAGAGCTCTCCGGTCTCGATGTGCTGCGCAGCGGTCACCAGTACGGTGTTGCCGCGCTGCTGATGGCGTTCGTCATGGCGCGCGATCCGATCGGAATCCCACTTCTCCGCAGGCATGTCTAGATCGGCATCAGGCACATCCGTGGACATGTGCTCCTTCATCCAGGCATACCCGGGGACGTGTTCGGCGGGTGTCGGCAGCATCCACTGCACGACGCGATATCCCGAGGCATGGCTCTCCGCTTCGACGAGCAGATCTCGCACGTTCTGCTCGAGCGGGCGAGTCCAGACGAACGTGCTCACCCGCTCCACCTGTTCCAGCGTGAACCCGTGACGCACCAGGAAGCGTGCGCCGTGGTCGTTCGGGATCTCTCCGAAACCGGTCGGTGACGCCAGCGTGGTTTCCGAAGTCGTAGCGGGATGCTCGACCCAGACCAGTAGGCGTTGGACCTCTGCCTCGCGTGCGGCAGCCTCGATGTGGGGGAGTGCTGCAGAGCCGATGCCGGCTCCCCAGCGCGCACGGACCAGGCTGAGGATGGTGAAACCGGTGCGCCCACCGTCATCAGCCAGGATGTTCAACGTGCCCACGCCGACCATCTGATCGTTCACGGACACGTACCACTGGCGTCTGATGAACTCTGGGCTGTCACGCAGGAGCGGCAACAGCGATTCCGCCGTCAGATCCTCATCGTCACGACCGGTGAGGTCGCTGATCGAGGTGTTTCGTACGGCTGCATACTCGCGAACGAGAGCGGACGGCGCCGCATCCGCTTGCGCAGGAAGCACAAGCGAATGCAGCGTCGCGTTATCGGTGAGTTTGATGTTCATCTCGGGGCTCCAGGTCAGCGCATCTGGTGATGCAGGTTGTAGGCGAGCAGCGCCAACGATTCGCGTTCGGTGACGTGTTTGGTCTCGAACATCCGCATCACCTCTTCGCTGGTCATAGTCCGCGCAGGCGACCGGCGCGGACGCTGGGCCCGCATCAACAGCCATACGCCGACTCGAAGTGAAACGCGGTCTGCGAGTGGGAGCGCGGTCCGGTCGGCGGGGACGGTGATCTCGAGAACCTCCTGGTCTTCGGTACATGGTGGGTGGGCGGTGCTGCGAAGCAGCGTGTTCGTATGCACGAGAGTGCTCGTTTCTTTTCGATCTTTTGTGAAGGGGGCGTTGCGCTGAATCCGGGGACACCGGATGCGCGGGCGAGAGGTCTCAGAGAATGGAGACGTTGCCCAGAGATGTGCAGGGGGTCGGAGTCAGAACATCGACCGATGCGGACAGCAGGAAGAACCGGAAGAGATGGCCCGCGAGGAGCCAGAAATCTCAGGTGGTTCTATGACCGAGTGCTGTGACGGATGCCGAAGTACGAGGACGCCTGATCTACACGAGCCGCGGCAGTGCCTGCGGTGTGAGCAAAGTTATTTGAAATGATCATGAGCGTCCTCCTTTTCGTGAGCGATCCGATTTGTCAAGTTAGTGCCCCAACAGGTGCGACGTCAAGCATCCTGGTGTTTTCTCGGCGTGTCGCGTGCATGCTCATCCGGCCCTGCACCGCGCGGGATGCCGACTACTGCGCGGAATTCCGGTAGCGTGGCGGCGTGATTCTCCCTGGACGAACGGTGCCCGCATGCATCTGAAAAGCCTGACGCTCAAGGGCTTCAAGTCGTTCGCGCAGCCCACGAGTTTCGTCTTCGAACCCGGCGTGACGTGCATCGTCGGGCCGAACGGCTCTGGGAAGTCGAACGTCGTCGATGCTCTCGCCTGGGTCATGGGCGAGCAGGGAGCGAAAACGCTTCGCGGCGGGAAGATGGAAGATGTCATCTTCGCCGGGACCTCGACCCGCGGCCCGCTCGGACGCGCCGAAGTGCAGCTGAGCATTGACAACAGCGACGGCGCGCTGCCGATCGAGTTCGCCGAGGTCACGATCAGCCGAACGCTGTTCCGAAACGGCTCAAGCGAGTACGCGATCAACGGGTCCAGCTGCCGGCTTCTTGATGTGCAGGAACTGCTGAGCGACTCCGGGCTCGGACGTGAGATGCATGTCATCGTCGGCCAAGGTCGCCTCGATACGGTGCTCCAGGCTTCGCCGGAAGACCGCCGAGGATTCATCGAGGAAGCAGCCGGCATCCTCAAGCACCGTCGTCGCAAAGAGAAGACCCTTCGCAAGCTTGACGCGATGGAGACCAACCTCACGCGTCTCAGTGACCTCGCCGGTGAGATTCGTCGCCAGCTCAAGCCACTGGGACGTCAGGCCGAGATCGCCCGTGAGGCGCAGACCATTGCGGCAGTGCTTCGTGACGCGAAAGCGCGCATCTTCGCCGACGATGTCGTTGCATTGCGCACAGCGCTTGCCGACCACACCCGCACTGAGCAGGAACGGCACACCGAGCGTCTCGTGCTCACCGACCAGGCCGACACCGTGCGCGCCGGAATCGCGAAGCTCGAAGCCGACCAGAACTCGGCAGCAGTCGATGAGGCACGACGGGTCACCTTCGGTCTCGAGCAGGTTCAAGAGCGGATGCGGTCGCTCTACACGCTCGCGAATCAGCGGCTCGCGCTACTCGGCTCGGAAGATGACGACGCCGCAGTGACAACGGTGACCGTCACACAGGCGACGATCGATGAGGCCAAAGACGACATCACGGAGATCTCCGCAGGGCTCGGCGATGCGCAGGATGCGGCGGTTGCTGCCAGCCGCGAAGTGATGAACGCGCGTGCGGAACTCGACACCTTGGACGTGGACATCGCCGAGCAGAGTGCTCTGGTGTCAGAGCACGACATGCGGTTGACCGCGTTGCGGGGCACCGCCGAGGCCGCAGCTTCCGCTCTCGCCGCCGTGCGGGGCGCAGTGCTGCGGCAGGAGAACGCTCTTGAAGCGGCGAACGAGCGCCGCCGGGAAGCCACCGATGCGCTGGAGATGCTCGACGAGGCCGAAGCGCCGGAAGGCAGCGCAGCCGAGCATGCCGCGGACTATGAGACCGCGCAGCGAGAGGCCACGGCAGCGGAGACAGAGCGGGAGAGCCTGCGCGAGCGGCTGCACACTGCTGAACGTGAGGCGGAGTCTCTCACGGCGAAAGCCTCCGCGCTGAGCAGCGCGCTCTCGTTGTCGGGTGGCGCCGCTGAGGTTGTGAAGTCCGGTGCTCCAGGGGTACGCGGCCTCGTTGGTGATTCCGTGCACGTGAAGGCGGGTTATGAGGCCGCGATCGCCGCAGTTCTGGGCCCTCTCGCCGAGGGCGTGCTGGTCGACGATGTGGACTCCGCGTTCGTTCTCGCCAGTGAGTCCACAGTGCAGAAGCGGGGAGTCGTCGATTTTGTAATGGCTGACGCTCTGCGCGACCTTAGCGAACTGCCAGAGATCGTCGGCGTCACCCCGGCACCCTCCGTCGTCACTGCGCCGGACGGTGTGCTTGGTGTGCTGTCGCACGTGCTCATCGCTGACGATCTTGCCGCAGCGCGTACGGCTCGGATTGCGCTTGACGTGCTCGGCGATACTGCTGTCACAATCGTGACGACAGCCGGCGATGTTGTCACGGCGCAGACACTGCGCACCGGATCCGGTGGCGAACGTTCTCGCTTGGAGCTTGCCGCCGAACGCGATGCCGCCCAGGAGCGACTCGCTGAAGTGCGAGTGATTGTGGATGCGCTCCGCGAGGAGCGCGAGCAGGCCTCGGAGCGAGTTGAGCACACCAGGCGCCGGGCCAAGGAAACGCTTCGTTCCCTGCGCGAGCACGACGCCGCGCTGGCGACGTATGCAGAACAGGCCAACCGGGTCACTGTTCGGCACGAGTCGGCGGCCGCCGAGTGTGAGCGGCTCGAGGTTGGACTCGGCCAAGCGCAGGCAGCCGTGGCAGATGCTGAAACCGCGTCGGCGGCAGCCAAGACCGAACTCGAAGGGGCTGCTGCCGCGCCGCGACCGGTACTTGATGCGTCAGCACGTGACGGCCTGCTTGAAACGCTCGAAGCTGCGCGCGAGGCAGAAGTACGTGCGCGTCTGGAAATCGAGACTCTGCGCGAGCGGGTGCGGGCAGGGCAGTCGCGAGTCGCGAGCCTGGAGCGCCAGCGTGAACAGGAACGGGATGCTGCGACCGAAGCCGCGCGTCGCGCTGTGATCCGTCGCGCACAGCGCGAAGCGGCCGCCGGCGTTGCGGGGGAGCTGCCTCGCATTCTTGACTCGCTCGACCGGTCGGTCACAGAAGCTCGGGTCGCACTGGCTGAGGCTGAGAATGCCCGCTCGGCACAGAACGAGGAACTCACCGCGTTTCGCGTTCAGGAGACTTCGCTTCGTGAAAGGTTGGCAGGCCTCACCGAGAGCGTGCACGGACTCGAGTTGCAGATCCACGAGAAGAAGCTTCATCTGACGAGTCTGCTGGAGCGCGTCGCATCCGAGTTGGCGCTTGATGAAGATATTCTCGTTGCGGAATATGGCCCGGATCAGGCTGTGCCACGCGACCCGCTGGCAGTGGAAGAATCAGAGCCGGAGTCGGATGAAATCGACTCGACCGCGATCCCGTACGACCGGCGGATGCAGCAACGCCGGCTGGCTGAGGCAGAACGCAAGCTCAACCAACTCGGGCGTGTGAACCCGTTGGCACTGGAAGAGTTTGCTGCCCTCGAGCAGCGGCATGCCTTCCTCACGGAGCAACTCGCCGACCTCACTCAGACCCGTCAGGATCTGCTCACAATCATCGGCGACCTCGATGAGCGGATGCAGACCATTTTCGCCTCCGCATTCGAAGACACCAGGCAGGCGTTCCTCGAAGTTTTCCCGCTGTTGTTCCCTGGTGGGGCCGGCAGCATTTCGCTGACCGATCCAGACAACATACTCACCACGGGTATCGAGGTGTCTGTACGCCCACTCGGCAAGAAGATCGAGCGGCTGTCGTTGCTGTCGGGCGGTGAGCGGTCGCTGGCGGCCGTCGCGCTGCTGGTAGCGATCTTCAAGGCGCGCCCCAGCCCGTTCTACATCCTGGACGAGGTCGAGGCCGCGCTTGACGACGCGAACCTCGGCCGTCTGCTGACGGTCTTCGAACAGCTGCGCGAGAGCTCACAGTTGCTCGTGATCACGCACCAGAAGCGCACGATGGAGATCGCCGACGCACTCTATGGAGTCTCGATGCGGCAGGACGGCGTGTCAGCAGTGGTTGGTCAGCGTGTCGGCGATCGGGCCGCCGCGGCGAGCTGAACCTAAAGCGAACGCTCGAACTCCTCCGCAACAGGTCCGAAGCCGGGAAGGTCCTGGGGGCGGTGCGTTGCGCCCTCCAACGCCACGTGCCGCGCGCTGTTCCTAGCCAACGTGCGGGCGATCATCTCGTACTCATCGTTCCAGCCACCCGTGATCACCAGCGTCGGGAGGCCTGCGAGCATTCCTGCGCGGATGCCGTGTCCCCAAGGGACATTCGTGGTGGCCCAGTGTTGTGCGACGGACTGCTCGGCTTCCCAACGGTCGGGGGCGAACCCGCCCCCGAACATCAACGGACGCAAGATCCCCCAGAATCCGTGCAGGTTCCCGGCATTCGCCTGAGAGCGTGCTTCGGTGACGGCAGAGATATGCCGCTCGATCGCAGCGTCGCCTCGGGCGATGTCATACAGCGCAGGTTCGACCAGCACGAGGCCACGCACGTCGAGTTTTCCTGATGCCGCAGCCAACACAGTTGGCACGGCCCCAATCGAGTGAGCGTAAATCACCAGCGGCTCATCGCCGTATCCATCGATGAGCTGCTCAGCCTGTGCACCGATCGATGACCCTGCGGCGAAACTCAGGAACTCGTCGTCGGTTCCATCGACTGTTGGCCACGCATCCCGGCCCTTTCTGCCTGCTCCGTGGATGAACAGTCGGCGGAAGACTGGGAGCCGGTGCATGCCCCGATGCTACCTGGCACCGTAGGCTGGAGACATGGCGGAGAAGTCCTGGTCCCTCGGTCGCGCATTGCGCGGCATGTTCGTCAAGCCCACGATCGATGAGACGACGTGGGAAGAGCTCGAGACCGCGCTGATCACGGCCGATTTCGGCCCTGACATCTCCGAGCGCATCGTCGAAGAACTCCGCGAGAAGGTTGCCCGATTCCGGACCACCGACCCGCAGGATCTGCAGCGGATGCTGCGAGAGACACTCGAGGAACACTTCGCAAAGTTCGATACGACGCTGAAGCTCACCGAGCGTCCGGCCGTCGTACTCGTCGTCGGAGTCAATGGCGTCGGCAAGACCACCACCATCGGCAAGTTCACGAAGTTCCTGCGTGGATTCCAGCGCAGCGTCGTCGTGGGCGCCGCTGATACCTTTCGTGCCGCGGCCGTCGACCAGCTCGCAACCTGGGCCCAGCGTGGGGGAGCGGCTATCGTCCGCCCGCAGCATGAGGGTCAGGACCCGGCATCCGTTGCTTATCAGACCGTTGAGTTCGCGCAGCGAGAGGGCATCGAGATAGCGATCATCGACACTGCCGGTCGCCTGCACACCAAGGGCGGACTCATGGACGAACTGGGCAAGATCCGGCGCGTGATCGAGAAGCAGGCACCGATCAGCGAGGTGCTGCTGGTTCTGGATGCAACGACAGGACAGAACGGCGTCATGCAGGCCGAGGCCTTCCTCGAGCATGCCGGCGTCACCGGTCTCGTGCTCACCAAGCTCGACGGTTCAGCGAAGGGCGGCTTCGTACTCGCGGTACAGGAGCGCACCGGCATCCCGGTTAAGCTCCTCGGCCAGGGTGAGGGGATCGATGATCTCACCGGATTCACACCGCATGTCTTCGTAGCATCCCTTGTCGGTCAGTGAAGGGACTGGTTTCATAGCGTTATGGCGATCGAACACGATTACTTCGGGCTCTTGTCCTCCGGGCCAGACGGGTCGATATTTTGGAGCGAGACCGTGGAACTCGGCGACCAGGCGGTGACCGTCGATCTCACCGCGCCTGATCAAGACGACGTCTCGCAGGATGCGCTCGACATCGCCGCATCCCTCATCTCCGGATTGGAAGATGTGGACGATACGGCCAGGCGCGGCATGCTCGCCGAGGTCGACGACCGCACCAGTGAAGTGACCGAGTACATTCTGCAGCAGCAGCTGGCCTACGGCGACGAGCTTGAGAACGTGCTCGTCGATGTCAGCGGCGACGCCGCGGTCGACATCATCCGCTCGATGCGTCTGATGAGTATGACGATCCTCGCCGACGAACACGGCGGCTCTGAACCATTCGCAGTGCTCGAGTACGCGCTCGATGCGGATGAAGCCGACGACGTGTTGTTGGTGAACTTGGCGTCAGACGGCACCGTGCAGTCGGTGATGAGCGCGGACTGACGGCTTTCACGCATCGGGCGATGCCCGAAGTGGGGAGAGCGGCACGTCCCGATACTCGGAGAGCGGGCGGGCACGGATGCCGTCGTGCACACGTGCCGCATCACGCAGGCGCTGCGCATCCGGATCCTCTGCACCGTCGAGGATGTCGTCGAGATAATTCTGGACGGCCGTGCTCTGGTCGGGAGAGAGCCGCCCTCGCTGCGCAATCGCACCGTCAGGATCGAAGATCGCGAGCAACATCCCGTGCTCTCGCTCGGCCTCGTTTGAGACGGGCGGCTGGAAGTACGGCAGTTCGAGCGCACGCGCACCGAAACGCGCGTAGAAGCGCAGTCGTGCTTCCGGGTCACCGTGGAGCGGATGGGGCGACCGCACATCTGGCCGATCGAACTCGGCCAGCAGCACTGAGACTGCGGGCGCCCAGCCGGTGATGACAGCGTCGAGCAGGCCCGAGCCCACGCCCATGCCACGCGACTCGGGAGCGGCCACGAGGTACTGCAGCAAGACGGCGTCGGGGAAGTGCTCTACGACGGCGAGCCCCAGCATCCGGTCGTCAGCGTCACGCGCGAGCACTGCTTCGGCGCTGTCTGCGAATTGAGCGACGAAGTCGTCCTCGGGTATGAGCTCGCCAGGACGGAACGAGGGCGTCATCAGCGCTCGATGCGCTTCGCGCAGTTGGTCGGCATCCGTGCTCGTGACGTAAGTGATCATTTGCTTCCTCCTGGCCGCCGTAGACGGGAGCTCCGCGAACGGCGCGACATCAGGATCATGGCGATCCCGATCGCGAACGCAGCCGCCAAGATCGCCGCGAGGAACCACCACGTCACGTCACCTTGCAAACCGAATCCCTCTTGGAGTACCGAGGCCAGACCGGATATTCCAATCACGGCGAGGATTACACCGAGCACCTGCGCGAGTCGCTCGGTGCGGCGTTCGCGCTCTGCCTGCCTGTCGTCGAGGATGCGTTCGATCCGTCGGTGGCACACCTCGAGCAAGGGTTGCAGTCGCGAGCCCAGTACATCCCGAACGGCCCGCTCGAATCCCGCGCGGAGAAGCTCGTAGTGGTTCGAGCGGAGCACCGTGTCGAGATCCACACGCAACGCCGGTGAGGAGACGATAGCTGGCGACTCGACGAACAGCATGATCGCGTGCTTGGACTGCACGAACGACTGCAGTTCAAGTTCAGCACGCTCGATCACACGGACGAGCTCGCCGAGTTCGTCCGTGAGCTCTTCCTGCGCATCGTGGTCCTTGCGCGTGGCCGCGGCATCCGCAGCTTCGAGTAGCCGCTCGACAGCCATCAGAAGGTCCGCGATGTTCTCGGCGTGGTCACGGACTTTGGTGTGCCATGCCTGGTACATGCCGTGCATGCTGTGGGCGAAGGTGATGAAACTCTCGATCTCACTGATCGCGTAGTCGGGTGAGCGGAAGCTGGCGAGCAGGGTCACGTTCGAGTTGGCGGTGAGTAGCTCATCGTTCAGGTGCAGCATTTCGAACCCCGGCACGTCGTCGACGTCGTACATCGTCCAATCGGCGACTCCGGATGCTCCAGCGGGGAGCGGATGCAGCAAGGGCTGTGCGCCCCAGAGTTGGTTGATCATTCGGGCGGACGTGAGCGACGTACGGCGGCCAGCGACATCGCGTGAAGCCCGCTCGACGGTGATGAGCAATCCAAAGGATCCGGACCGGGAGGAGATCGGGTCGGTCGCGGTGGCATGGGCGAGTCCTCCGATGACGTCACGGTCATGATGCACCTGCCTGAGGAGGGTGCGCAGATCGTCGAGGATGCCGCTGACGACGGCCGCGATCCGGGACAGCCGAAGACGCTCGTCGGAACGCGGGTGCAGATGCAGTGCCTTCGGGATCTCGGTGAGGTCGCCGTAGACCGGGGTAGCGAGGTTGACGATCTGCGCGACCTCAAACGCAGCGACATCCTTGAGGTCGATATCGAAGAGCACGGCATGATTGCCCAACTCGGACAGTTGGATCTGGGCGCCGATCATGAGCGGCTTGCCGGGCGCCCCGGGCACCCTCAGAGCGAGTTCCTCCAGCTGGAAGGTCGTGCCCCGGTAGCGACGACCCAGACTGTCGGACCCCTGCCAGACATCACTGAGAGTGAGGCGTCGCAGCGCCTTCGTGACTTTCAGCGGGCCGAGATGCCCTCCGGCCGCGCTGATGGCGGCGACGCGCGTATGCAACTCCTCGAGATCGGTCGAGAGTTTCTCGGAGCCCCGCTGAATCACACCGAATCCGTAGATGATGCGCACTCGCCCTTCGTCAATGTGCAGCCAGGGTCTGTCCGCCGCATCGCTGACAGTATGCAGCGACGCCAGGTGTCCGCGAAGCTCGCTTGCGTCTACGGTCCGAAAACCGCCCTCATCGATGAGCGCAGTGATCCGGGCGATCTCCGCGCTGGCATCATCCGTTCGGCGGGCGAGCAGATCGGATGTCGCGCGCGCAATATCGTGGACGGCCTGGTAGTAGCGATATTCAGAGCGCGTTTCGGCGATCAACTGCGAGCGGCCCGGCTGCGCTGCGAGCTCGCCGGCCGCTTGGCGGACGGGCGCGATCTCCGACACAGCCTGCGCTGTCATCGTGATTACGGCCGTGAGGTTGCCGGTGAGTAGTGCGGCTTCGACGTCGAACTCGCGGTTCATGAACCGCAGAAGATCCCAGGCGACAGCATCCGCTCCTTCGAAAGGTAGGGTCGACGCGGTATCAACAGCGGTGTTCACCGCGGCACGGATCAGCCCGTGGTCCCAGTTGAGTTCCCAGGCCTCGTTGACGAGGTTGCGCAGGTACATCGCTAGGACGACGCCGCCCAGGGTGAGTTCGGACGCTGCATGAACAGCGGCCGGCAGCAGATCGCCGAGAAGCGCGCCGTGCACGGCATGGCCGTCATCCACTCCCTCGGCCACGGCTGTCTGCCACCAGTCCAGGTTGAGCACCTCGCTGATGCTCGATTGCTGCTCTGCGCTCAGTGCGCGGGCGGAACCGCGTTGGCGTTGTGTCGTGAAGGCTTCAGCCAGCCATTCCCGCGCCGTTTCGGCGTCCTTGTTCGAGAGCGCGAAGATCTGCTCGGTGGCTCCCTCATTCTGCTGCCCCATGTCGGCCCCCAGACCGTGCGAACAATCGCGCTGGTTCCGATTGTGCCCGAACAGATGCGGTGAGCACCAGGGTGAGTTCTGAGCGGACTGATCCGCCCAGCTTCAGCCGAGCTCGGCGAAATAGGTGTCGTACCAGGTCGCCGCTACCTTGACTGCCGTATGCGCGAGTGGAACCTGCGCGGGAGTGTAGAAGTATCCGCCAGCCGCACCTGAGCCGGCGACTCCGTTGTCATTGGCCCCCGCGAAATAGACCGTCCCGGAGTCGAGAAGGAACAGCGATGCGTCATTTCCCATGGCGACATCGGTCGCCACTGTTCCCGCGGGAAGTGCCACGGCGGTCAGCGTGCCTTGTGGGCTCGCGCTGCTACCGATGCCGAGCGCGCCGCTGGTATTCGTTCCCAGGGCGTACACGGTGCCATCGGTCATGATCACCAGAGTCTTGAGCTCTCCGACCACGACGCTGGCCGCTGATTTGCCTTCGGGCAGCGGCATCGAGGTGAGATACATCGAACCACTTCCACCGTACGCGGCCGGCCCCGAGGTGTAGAGCGCGCCGTCGGAGGTGACGACGGCGGAGTGATACCACCCGATCCCGCCGGAGACAACGCCAGTGATCGGCGTACCTGCGGCCGTGAGCATCAACAGGCCCCGGGTTCCCTGCGCGGCTGTCACCGCTGATCCCTGAGCCGCGTATCCGTAGGAGTCCGCGCCGGTGACCATTGCGCGTCCGTCGGAGAGCACGAGAAGCACCGAACCCCAGGGATTCACTTGCGCCGAGATCGCACCGACCGGCATATCGAGGTTGTCGCTGATTCGCTGCCAGCGGTAGGTGTTCGTGTATCCGGTGCCGAACCCTTGAAGTTCGGCATCACCGGTGGCCCACACTTCACCTGCGGAGTCGACAGCGACGGATGAGAACTGCTCGGTGCCTCTTCCGATCTGCACGATCCCGCCGAGTTGAGTGCCATCGGCGATGATCCCCGCGACGGCGCTTGTCCTGGTCGTCACCGTGCCGTCGCCGATGATGCCAGATACGTTGTAGCCACGCCCCCAGAGGTTGCCGTTCTGGTCCGCGTACAGCGGAGTGGCATAACTGGATCCGAGGGCTGTCGCTCCGGTGATGTCCAGCTGGTCCCAGAGGGGCACCGCGCTCAGGCGATTTCCGGCCTGATCTGAGCCGGTTTGGGACTGCGCGTTGTAACCCCAGGCGACCAGCGGAACTGAAGCGACCGGTTGCGCCGAGATGATGGACAGCGCGCGAGGGGATTCGACGCGCACCACTCCCTGCGCAGCCTCTGATCGGTTTGCAACCACGCGGAAGATCACGGTTCCGGTGGCGCTGGTGGTGAAAGTTCCCCTGCTCTGTCCGGCGGATGCACCGGACTCGAAGGCGAGTCCGTCAGGGAGGACAATCGTGACCGCTGCGCCGGGAACGACGGCGCTCGTGGTCGAGCTGCGTAGCGTGGCGGTGTACTCGGGTGTCCTACGGCGGTCTTGCAACTCCGGGGGGAGCGATGAAGTCAGCGCAGTGCCGACAGCCACGACGCGGTTGACGGCGGGAGTGCTAGCAATGAGTCCAGTGAGAGTCAGATTTTGGGCGACGTCGCAGTTTGCCGATCCGAGCGCCCCACCGAATGCACCGACCGTCAGAGTGCGCTCGGACGTGCCGGGTGATACCCACGACGCCCCCGCCTGCGCGCCGAGCGAGATGTCGACCGTCGAGCCGAACAACGGGCCGAGCATCGCCGAAAGCATGCCCGAGGTGTATTCGACGGTGTAAGTGTAGGTGCCGTTCAGAGGTCCGCTGCGGACGATGTCTTCGGACGGAACCTCGACGGGTGTTCCACCGGATCTTGTCAGCGTCAGCGCCATGCGTTCGGGATCGTCCAGCACCGATGTCCACTCCAGGGTCAGAGCTGAGAACGTACCGAGTAGGGGGTCGTTGTCGGCGACGCACTGCGTGATTTCCGGTGTGGTGAGCTCGCCCGCAGCGAGCGTGCCGCCGGCGTGCTGGGTATCGGTCCAGGATGCCTCAGTGACTGTCACAGGCGAAGTCGCGGCGCCTGACGTTGACAGCACGAAGGGCATGACGAGAACGGCAACAGCGAGGGTGAGGGCAGTGACTCGCCGCCGCCGTGCATGTTGACGGCGGGATCCGTTCACGGTCGCCTCCGTTCGTGAGTTCGGTCACGCCGACGGTGAGCGATGAGTGCAATGCCTAGCCCGATCAGCACGGCTGCTGGCGCGGCGATCATCGCCGTGTTGCCGCCGCCGGTTGAGGGCAACTGCGGAGTGCCATCGAGCTCGGTGTCTTCGGTGTCTCCGGCAGCTGTGGCGCGGATGGTGACCGATGCGCCCTCCGTTCCCGTCGCCTGGACAGCGGGAGTAGCTGTGAGCGCGATTCGGAGGAAGACAGCATCCGGGGTGGGGGAAGTCCACAGCACGCTCCACGTGCCGTCGACGCCCACAGGACCCGAGGGTTGCAACACTCGCTCGTCGGCGTCACAGATCTGTGCCTGCCAGGGCCGCGTACACGACCGAATCTCTGCCCGGAGACCGAACATATCGTCGCCGCTCGCAGAGATCGAGATCTGGAGGTCGCCGGGGTCAGGAGCCGTGAGCGCGTCGACATCGACATGCCAGAGCAGGGGGTCGGTCGCATCCAGCTGCTGGACGCCGGCACCTTCGAGATCAGAATGGATCGTGAGAGCGGATGTGCCCGCGGCCTCGGCAGGGGGCCCAGCAGAAGCGAGCAGAGGGAGCGGCGATATGAGAATCCCCGCCGCGACGAGGACGCCGGAACGCCGCAGCGCGGCTCGAGTCGAGGGCAGGTCGGACTCCTGCTCGCTCTGCTCTATGGGCTCTGTGGGCTCTGTGGACTCGGTCTCCGCTGTGGCATCTTGCCGACGAGGCCAGAACGCCCAGCCAACGAGCAGCGCGGCGCCGATCGTCAATGATCCGAGCACCCAGGGGTTACCGAACCACATGATGACCCCGGCGAGATACGGCACGGAGCCGCGAACGATGCGCCCCTCGTCGATCGTGTAGGGCAAAGGGTCGTCTGCGAGGTTGGCGTCGCCTCGCATTGTGATGATGCGTTGATCGGGGGAATCACCATCGTCGATGCTGGTGATGCGGTGTGTGATCGGCAGCGCCCCCTCACGCTCCACGGTCACGACATCGCCGACGCGCAGTTCGGGCGCGGGGAGCTCCTGCACCAGTGCGACCGAGCCCGCAGGGATCGTGGGAGACATGGATCCCGTTTTGAAGAGCATCAGCGAGAAGCCGCCAGTGAAGGCGAGCACCGCGAGCAAGATACACAGCGCGCCGCCGAGCGCCGCGCACGTCAACAGCACTTCCCGCACGATGCGACCCGTGCGGGTGAGCGCGTTGGCTGCTATTCCCATGCTCGTCTCTGTTCCTCGGATTTCAGGTGGTCGTTCCGGTGAAGATCCATCTGGGCAGCACTGCTCCGCCTTGCGCGGTGCTGGGTGCGTCGTCGGGGAGCGTGATCACGACGCAGAAAGTCACAGTGCTGCCCGCCGCTGCCTCCACAGGCTGACCGGGCAGAACTGGGATGTTCGTGAGACCGGTGACCTCGACACCCGGAGTGTTCGTCGTGCACTCCGGTGGGATGTCCTCTGATGAGACCGACGCCGACATCCGCACAACAAGCGCGTCGCGGACGGCAGCATCGTTGGATCCGTCCACGACCTCCTCGGCGAACTCGGCAGTCGTGAGCAGAACCTCGCCCGCGGTCGAGCCGGACGACTGGATCTGCACCCAGGCCGCCGTGCTCTCACCGGGGAACAACGCGGCATCATCCCACGCGAGAACGGCGTGTCCATCTTGGCCGTGCGAGATGAACGCGCCCGTGTCGGTTCTGGAGACGAGGGCGAACGTCCCCGCCGCAAGCGCCCCACCGGCTAGCTCCTGGTCGGTCCATGAGGCCAGGGTGCCGGTGGTGGCGAGTCCCAGGACCAGGGCACCCGCGAACAGCGCCCGAACACGGGTGAACGTGCCCGGGACGCGCCCGACGGTGTGACGACGCAAGAGAGGCGATCAGCCGGTCAGCTGGAAACGGCGTCCCACTGCCAGACGGCCGTGCCGGTGTCGCCTTGAACAATGGCGCTTCCCGCGGTCACCTGGAGGCAGAGATAGATGATGTCGCCTGGATCCAGCGCGGCGGGCACAGCAGTTCCGCCGGTGAACGCGGCCTCGTCGCAGCCGAAGGTTGTCGTCGCCACCGAGGCGAAGGTCAACTGGGCGGCGAGGTCGCCGGTCGCGACCGGGGCGACGGCAGTGAGCGTCGCGGAATCTGATGTCGCTGCAGTGAGCTGGAGGGCATACGGCGCGTAGACGACGTCGTCAGGTGAGAGGGCGTCGAAGCCAGCGCTGAATGTCAGTGCTGCGGCATCGCCCTCAACGGCATGATCTGCCCAGGTGGTCCCGTCAGTGGAACCCTGGAATTCGAACACGCCTGCGGTGAAGTCGCTGGTCGCGAACTCCGAATCGCTCCAGGCAGCGAGCGTCAAAGCTGTGCCGACGCCGAGGACGAGGCCCCCGGCGAGAACGGCGTAGATTTTCCTGCGGGTGAGCGCATTGCGCCCCGATCCGATTCGAGCAGTGCTTTCCATGAGTTCCTCCTGGTCGACTTACTGATGGCCGCGTCCCCCTGCGGGTGAGTGTATGGGGTGCAGTACCGGTTTGGAAGGGCTTGTTCATTTCTCGTTTTGTTTTTCCTGGCCCGACCGACTACACTGCCTGCGCGAATCCGAGGTCGGCGGTGTCGGCGATGTGTGACAGGTGCGCGGGGATCTCCTGCCCCTTCGACACCATCGACTGCGCCCACAGCCGTCCGGCGCGGTATGACGAGCGCACCAAAGGACCAGCGAGCACGCCGAGGAACCCGATACGTTCGGCCTCCTCTTTGAACTCGACGAACTCCGCAGGCTTCACCCAGCGGGCCACCGGCAGATGCCGCGGTGAGGGGCGTAGGTACTGCGTAATCGTGATGATGTCGCATCCCGCGTCGTGGAGGTCCTGCAGAGCTTGCACGATCTCCTCCGGTTCTTCGCCCATGCCGAGAATGAGGTTCGACTTGGTGATGAGCCCGGCCGTTCGAGCCTGAGTGAGTACGTCCAGCGACCGCTCGTAGCGGAACGCGGGACGGATCCGCTTGAAGATGCGTGGCACGGTCTCGACGTTGTGGGCGAACACCTCAGGCCGCGCGTCGAAAATCTCGCCAAGAAACGCTGGATCGCCGCTGTGGTCGTTCGCCAGCAGTTCGACCCCTGTGTTGGGGTTGTGCGCGTGGATCTGCCGGACGGTCTCGGCGTTCAGCCAGGCCCCGGTGTCTGGCAGGTCATCGCGGGCGACGCTGGTGACCGTAGCGTAGCGAAGCCCCATGCGAGTGACGCTTTCGGCCACCCGTCGCGGCTCGTCGGTGTCGTAGTCGGCCGGCTTGCCGGTGTCGATCTGGCAGAAGTCACAGCGACGAGTGCACTGAGAGCCGCCAATGAGGAAGGTCGCTTCTTTATCTTCCCAGCACTCGAAGATGTTCGGACATCCCGCTTCTTGGCATACGGTGTGCAGGCCCTCTTCCTTGACGAGCGAGTGCAGAGCAGTGTATTCCGGCCCCATCTTTGCCTTGGTCTTGATCCACTCTGGCTTGCGTTCGATTGGAGTCTCGGCGTTGCGGATCTCGAGTCGCAAAAGCTTGCGGCCATCTGGTGCTGCGGTACTCACGCGAGGACTCCCTCGTACTCGGTGGCGAAGGCAGACTTCACGCCGTCGATGATCTCGCCGGGGGAGACGTCGGCCCCCACCACCTCGCTCACCGTCGTTACGCCGGCATCAGTAATTCCACACGGGATGATCCCCTGGAATCCGGCGAGCGAGTTGTTGCAGTTGATCGCAAAGCCGTGCATGGTGACGCCGTTCTGCACGCGAACGCCGATTGCGGCAATTTTGTCTTCGGACAGCGGACGGCGTACCCAGACGCCACTGCGGCCTTCGACCTGGTATCCGTTCACGCCGAGTGGTTTCAGAACGTCTATCAGGAGGTGCTCAAGACGCCGCACATGCGCGACAACGTCCATCGGCTCAGGCAGCCGCAC
Organism: Microbacterium sp. Y356; assembly: GCF_059445355.1. Taxonomy (NCBI): domain Bacteria; kingdom Bacillati; phylum Actinomycetota; class Actinomycetes; order Micrococcales; family Microbacteriaceae; genus Microbacterium; species Microbacterium sp. Y356. Next base: position 95,332 of record NZ_JCAIUE010000001.1, on the reverse strand, counting down.
GATCGGGTATCCGACGAGCTGGCCAGGGCCGTGCCAGGTGATCTTTCCACCTCGGTCGACGTCGATCACCGGCGTTCCGTCCTGCGGGCGCTCATGTGCTTCTGTGCGCTTGCCAGCTGTGTAAACGGCCTCATGTTCGAGCAGAAGGAGAGTGTCGGGGCGAGTGCCGTCGACGACGTCGGCGTGGACACGTCGCTGAAGTTCCCAGCCCTCGAGGTAGGGGACGAGGTCTGGGGCGAGACCCGGTGTGAGGATGTCGAGCATGATCGCCTTTCGTGCATTGTTGGATTGTGTCTAACAATAGTGAATCTAAAGAAGAATGTGGCACGCGGTACGGTAAAACTATGAATATCGAACCCCGCGCCGGACGCCCTCGCGCTTCCTCGCGGGAGACACTCGCTGAAGCCGCGTGCGAGTTGTTCCTTGAGCAGGGGTACGAAGCCACGTCAGTCGCGGACATCACCACGCGCGCAGGTGTCAGTCGCTCAAGCTTCTTCAACTACTTCTCGTCGAAGTCAGATGTTTTGTGGGCGGGGCTCGACGAGCGCATCGCGCAGGCGGTCGCCGCGCTGAGCGCATTGGGCACGGACGCGACGGGTGATTCCGTCCGCGACATCCTGCTGCACGTCGTGCGGGACTTCGCCCCTGATCCGTTGGCCCTTGCGCTGCGCAACTCGGCCGCAATGGGACTGCAAGAAGAGCTCATCAGTGACACCGGCATCAGGCATGCGCGTCTCGCCGCAGCGATCGCTGGGGCCGCGTCATCATCGGGCGTCGATGTGATCAAGGCCGACATCCTTGGGGCCGCGCAGGCCGCGGCCGTGCTCTCATCACTGCGCGTCTGGGCTGAGCACGGTGCTGGGCGGGGATCGCCGGAGACGGTGTTGCGTGACGCGTTCCAGGCGATCAGCGCACTCTCCTGGGGACTCTGACCTGGCGAATCTGGTGGGGACGAGGCCGGCCCGCTCGGCATCCCGGCATTCACCGCTCGGGTCGTTACCAGCGCGCCAGAGAGCACCTTCGTGCCGCGCTGAGCGTGGAGGCTCCGCTCGCGTAGAATCGAGAGCACCATGGCTACCTTTGGCACGCTCTCCGATCGGCTCACCGATACCTTCCGCAACCTTCGCACGAAGGGCAAGCTCACCGCTGCCGACATCGACGGCACTGTCCGCGAGATCCGTCGCGCCCTGCTGGATGCCGACGTCGCGCTCGTCGTCGTCAAGGAGTTCACCGCGAAGGTGCGCGAACGTGCGCTGGGTGACGAGGTCAGCAAGGCGCTGAATCCGGCTCAGCAGGTCGTACAGATCGTCAACGAGGAGCTCGTGCAGATCCTCGGCGGTGCGCAGCGTCGCTTGGAGTTCGCAAAGTCTCCGCCGACCGTGATCATGCTCGCGGGTCTGCAGGGTTCCGGCAAGACGACCTTCGCGGGAAAACTGGCCAAGCAGCTCGAGAAGGACGGTCACACCCCGCTCCTCGTGGCTGCTGACCTGCAGCGACCGAACGCTGTGAACCAGCTGCAGGTGGTCGCAGAACAGGCCGGGGCCACCATTTACGCTCCCGAGCCTGGCAACGGCGTTGGCGATCCAGTCAAGGTCTCCCGTGACGGGGTCGAGCACGCTCGTCGTCACCAGCACGACGTGGTCATCATCGATACGGCTGGTCGTCTCGGTGTCGATGCGGAGCTGATGAAGCAGGCATCCGATATTCGGAAGGCCACAAACCCGGACGAAGTCTTGTTCGTCATCGACGCGATGATCGGTCAGGATGCCGTAAACACGGCGAAGGCGTTCCAAGAGGGCGTCGACTTCACCGGTGTCGTACTGTCCAAGCTCGACGGCGATGCACGCGGTGGTGCGGCACTGTCGGTGGCCTCCGTGACCGGACGTCCGATCATCTACGCCTCCACGGGCGAGGGCCTCGACGATCTCGAGCCGTTCTATCCCGATCGCATGGCGAGCCGCATCCTTGACCTCGGTGACATCCTCACCCTCATCGAGCAGGCACAGGAGGCCTTCGACGAGGAAGAGGCGCAGAAGGTCGCCGAGAAGCTTGCGACCGAGACCTTCACCCTTGAGGACTTCCTCGGCCAGCTTCAGCAGATGAAGAAGATGGGGTCGATGAAGAAGATGCTCGGGATGCTCCCGGGTATGGGCCAGATGAAGGATCAGCTCGAGAACTTCGATGAGCGCGAGATCGACCGTACTGAGGCGATCATTCGCTCGATGACCCCGGGCGAGCGCCATAACCCCAAGGTTTTGAACGGCTCGCGCCGCATGCGCATTGCAAAGGGTTCAGGAATGACCGTCACCGACGTCAACCAGCTCGTCCAGCGCTTTGAGCAGGCAGCGAAGATGATGAAGACCGTCGCACGCGGCGGCACCCCGAACATTCCGGGGATGGGTGCGATGCCAGGCATGGGACGTCCAGGGGCCTCGGCCAAGCGCGGCAAGAAGGGCAGCAAGTCCAAGGCAGTATCGCGCTCGGGCAATCCCGCGAAGCGGGCGGCCGAGGATGCCGGTCTTCCCACTGCCCAGCCCACCGGTTCCGGATTCGGACTGGGCGGCCAGAAGGCCCCTACCGAGGCAGACATGGCCGAGATTCAGAAGCTCTTCGGCAAGAACTGACGTTGAAACGCAGAAAGGCTCTCACCATGCGGTGGGAGCCTTTCTCGTAAATTCATTCAGCCTGCGGGGATATCTGCGGCGACGTTCACTCCGTGCGCCTCGCGCAGTTGGGTGAGCGTGTCGTTGATCTCGGCGTCGACGCGCGCGGCATCCCACTCGAGAAGCGGTGCGAGCGCTTCGGCGATCGCACGCACAACCCCGGCATCGGCATTGCCAGTGAAAGCGAGGCTGGTGCGACGGAACACCACGTCAGCGACGTGGCAGACCTGTTCGTTCTCTACCATCCAGAGCAGCTCTCGTGCTGACAGAGTGTCACCGACAACCTGTTCATCGTCGGCCTCGGTGACAAACGTCGCGACGTCCGCCGCGCGAGTGCCGTAGCGGGTGAAGAGCACGCGACCGCGTTCGTTATCGCCGACGTTTTCTCGGAGCCACTCGATCTTCCGGCGCGGAGTCTTGGGGTAACCGTTGCCGCCGCCGATGCGAACTCCGACGGTACTGGCGACCCGCTGACGGCCGAGCTCGTCCAACACATGATCAGCCAGCGTCTCGCCGAGAGCGCGGAAGGTCGTCCACTTGCCACCAACGAGGCTGAAGACAGCAGGAGATGCAGCATCCTTGCGTCGCTCGATGCGGTAGTCACGCGACACGAACCCAGGAGCGGTGTCATCGTGGTGTGGCAGCGGCCGGATGCCGGAATAGCGATACACGATCTGTGAGCGGTCGACCTTGATGTTCGGGAAGACATGCGCGATCAATGCGAAAAAGTAGTCCACTTCCTCATCGGTGCATCGTGCAGGCTCGCGCGGATCTGCCTCGAGGTCAGTGGTGCCAACCAGTACGCGGCCCTTCAGCGGGTAGATGAGAACGATGCGACCGTCGGAGTGCTCGAAGAATATCTCGCGCCCTGCGGTGGCATCCAGCAGTTCGGGGTGATCAAGCACGATGTGCGAGCCTTTGGTGCCACCCATGAACACGGTCTCGGTGCCGAGCGATTCGTTGGTGATATCGGTCCACGGGCCGGAGGCGTTCACGACGACGTCGGCCGTGACATGGAACTCGGTGCCTGTCTCGCGGTCGCGAAGGCGCACACCCTTGTTGTCCATGCCAATGGCTTCGACGTAGTTGAGCGCGTGAGCGCCAGCGTGAGCCGCCTCACCGTCGCGCAACACATCGAGCGCCAGGCGTTCTGGGTCGTGCACCGACGCGTCATAGTACGTCGCGGTGTACTTAATGTTCGGGTCGAGCGCCGGCAGCTGCGCCAGCGACTTCTTACGCCCGACAAAACGGTGTCGCGGCACGGTTCCGCCATCGCGGGAGAACGTGTCGTAGAGGGTGAGGCCGATCTTGATCAGGAACGCGCCGCGCTCCTGCGGCTTGCCCGACTTGTGGGTGACGAAGCGCAGGGGAGCGGCAAGGATGCCGGAGAAGGTCGAGTAGATCGGAATCGTGGTCTCGAGGGGCTTCACATAGTGCGGCGCGATCTTCAGAAGTCCGTTGCGTTCCTGCACGGATTCTTTAACGAGACGGAACTCGCCGTTCTCGAGGTAGCGGATGCCGCCGTGGATCATATGACTGGATGCCGCAGTGGCGCCGGAGGCGAAGTCATTGCGCTCCACGAGCAGCACATCCACACCCTGCATCGCGAGATCACGGAAGGTGGAGATGCCGTTGATGCCAGCGCCGATGATGACAACACTGGTGCGGGCGCTTTCACGCGCAGAGCGGACGTTCTCCCGCTCGGTCGGGTTGGTGCTGACAGCGCTCATCGTCTCTCCTTGCTGGGCCTACAGGTATATCCTGAGCCGATCGGCACAACCGCGCAAGCACGGTGCACGAACGTGCAAGGAGGAATCATGATCGATAGATCACTGAGTGATCCGAGGGCGACAACCGCGTTGCGCGCCGCGCAGATGTACTACCTGCAAGACATGACCATGGATGCGATTGCGCGCGAACTGGCGACCTCTCGCTCGTCGGTGTCGCGGCTGCTGACCCATGCCCGAGACAGTGGTCTGGTCGAAATTCAGATACACCCGCCACAGGGCCAGGAGCTGCGCCTGGAGGAAACCATTCGAGCGCGATTCGGTATTGCCGCACATGTCGTGCCGACCCCGCAGGGTCTGTCTGATGTGGAGCGCTTTGAACGGGTGGCCATGAGCGCCGCACGCCAACTGCCGCTGTACTTCGACTCGAACATGACGCTGGGTATCGCCTGGGGCTCGACGCTGGACGCGATCAGCAGGCACTTGCCGAAGAAGGAGACGCACAACTCCACTGTGGTGCAACTCAACGGTGCGGGAAACACCTTCACCACAGGAGTGGACTACGCCAGCGAGATCCTGCACCGATTTGGCCAGTCGTTTGGCGCAGGCATCCAGCAATTCCCGGTGCCAGCGTTCTTCGACGACCCCCGTACGAAAGAGGCGATGTGGCGTGAGCGCAGCACTCGCCGCGTGCTCGATCTGCAGGCACGCGCCGACGTCATCTTGTTCGGACTTGGCTCCCCGTTCGCAGAGATCCCCAGCCGCGTGTACATCGGCGGATATCTCGACAAGGCCGACTACCGCAGTCTTCGCGATGAGCAAATCGTCGGCGACATCGCCACAGTCTTCTACCGACAGGACGGCAGTTGGAACGACATTGAGTTGAACAATCGGGCCACCGGCCCGGCGTTCCCCGTGCTTGCAAGAGCCTCGCGGCGAATCTGCGTTGTCTCCGGTGTGCAGAAGCTGCCGAGCCTGCGTGGAGCCATAGCCACGCGCCTGATCACCGATCTCGTGTTGGATGAACATCTCGCTGAGCAGCTCGTTGGCTCGTGATCCAGGACGGCAGCTGCACGTTCGTGCAGCCGTGCTGAGGCACCTACCCAACTTCTTCTAGGCTGTGCAGCAGACCAGACAACGCCGTCACCGGCTGGGGAGAATAAATATGCACATCGTCGCCGTCGATCAGGGCACCACGAGCACGCGAGCCATCGTCTTTGACGCGAAAGGAACGATCGTCGGCACTGGTCAGCGTGAGCACGAGCAACTCTTTCCTCAGGCGGGCTGGGTGGAGCACGATGCTGCCGAGATCTGGACGAACGTCCAGGCTGTGATCGATGTCGCTGTCGAGCGGGCCCGCGTCGCACCATCCGACGTCGCCGCAATCGGGATCACCAACCAACGTGAGACGGCGATCGTGTGGGACCGCACTACAGGCGAACCGATCTGCAACGCGATCGTCTGGCAGGACACCCGCACTCAGTCGTTTATCGACGCCCTCGCCGCGGACGGGGGTGTGCACCGATTCGCAGACACCACCGGCCTTCCGCTTGCCACCTACTTCTCCGCCTCCAAGATCGCTTGGATTCTCGACAACGTCGAGGGTGCGCGTGAGAGGGCAGAGCAAGGCGAGTTACTCTTCGGCACTGCCGACACCTGGGTGCTGTGGAACCTCACCGGTGGCATCGACGGTGGCGTCCACGTCACCGACGTCACCAACGCCAGCCGCACTCTGCTGATGGATCTGCGCACCCTCGACTGGGATGACGACCTACTTGAGACATTCGGGGTACCCAGAGGGATGCTCCCCGACATCCGCTCCTCATCCGAGGTGTACGGCACCGCCGTCGGCACCGCGCTCGACGGCGTGCCGATCGCCGGAATTCTTGGCGACCAGCAGGCGGCGACATTCGGGCAGGTCGCTTTCGGCAGTGGCGAGTCCAAGAACACTTACGGCACCGGCAACTTCCTCATCGTGAACACAGGGGAGGAGATCGTCGCAAGCGACAACGGACTGATCACGACCGTCGCCTACCGCCTCGGTGAGGATGCGCCTCGGTATGCCCTGGAAGGATCCATCGCCGTCACCGGATCGCTCGTCCAATGGCTGCGCGACAACCTAGGAATAATCTCGCAGGCACCCGAAGTCGAAGAACTCGCTCTCACCGTTGATGACAACGGTGGGGTCTACATCGTCCCGGCTTTTTCCGGCCTGTTCGCACCGTACTGGCGCCCGGATGCGCGGGGCGCAATCCTCGGCCTCACCCGGTTCGCGAACAAGGGCCATATCGCACGTGCGGCGCTGGAAGCTGTCGCCTTCCAGACCCGGGAGGTGCTCGATGCCGTCATCGCAGACACCGGATTACCGCTGAAAGAGTTGCGAGTGGACGGCGGTATGGTCGGCAACACGACGCTCATGCAATTCCAAGCCGATGTGCTGGGCATGCCCGTCATCCGTCCTGACGTGATCGAAACGACGGCTCTTGGTGCGGCATATGCGGCGGGGCTTGCGGTCGGAGTGTGGGCCGACCTCGACGAGCTTCGTGCTCTGTGGCGCGAGGATGCGCGCTGGGAACCCGCAATCGACAAGCCAGAGCGCGATCGTCGGCTGGCGCGCTGGCGCAAAGCTGTCACTCGCACCTTCGACTGGGTCGACGAGGACTGACAGCGCCGCACCTGTTCAGATCACCGGAGCCCCAGGGCCGGAGCGGAACTCGCGGATGAGATGCTGTACCACTTCGCGGAGGTCGCCGTCGGTGGCATCCGCAACGGCAAGCTGGCGCTCATAACTCGCCCCTTCGTCAAGGGTTGTGGTGATCCCCCTGAGCTCTTCGGCACAGCCGAGGTCGCGTGCAATGGGCGCCAGTGCGGTGACCGTCTCGGTGAGATGCTCCCGAACCCGACGCTGTGTGCCGTCGGCATCCACAATCAGCCGAGCATCCAGACCATAACGCGCCGCACGCCACTTGTTCTCACGATGAAACCAGGCTGGCATAGTCGGCAGCTGTTCACCTGCGTCAAGCAGGCGCGAAAAATGCTCGACGAGAACCTGTACGAGTGCGCCGACGGACGCCAGTTCCGTCAGCGTCGACAGTCCATCGCATGCACGCACCTCGATCGTTCCCCACCGCGGCGCTGGTCGGATGTCCCAGCGCACCTCGGTTGCATCAGCCATCACACCGGTGCGAACCATGTCATCGAGATAACGCTCGAACTCGCCCCAGTTGTGCAACGCCCAGGGCAACCCCGCGGTGGGGAGCTGTTGGAACACCAGGGCACGATTGGATGCATAACCCGTGCGCTCACCAGCCCAGAATGGGCTTGATGCTGCGAGTGACTGCAGATGTGGGAGGTAGCAGGAGAGTGCGTTGATGATTGGGAAGACTTTGTCGCGGTCTTCGACGCCGACGTGTACGTGGATGCCCCAGATCATCATGTTGCGTCCCCACCACTGCGTACGCTCGATGAGCTGGTGGTACCGCGTCTTATCTGTGACCTGCTGGTCGAACCATTGCGCGAACGGGTGGCTGCCAGCGGACAGCAGCTCGATTCCGGCTGGGTCGGTGGCGGCGCGGACCGCGGCGATCGCGTTGGCGATGTCGCTGACCGCTTGCCCCACGGATTCACCGATCCCACTGGTCACTTCGATCGTGTTCGTGAGGAGTTCGCCGGTGACGGTGTGCCGTTCCAGCTCGCTCTCGCCTTCCAGCGCGTGCAAGAGCTCCGGTGCTCTTCCGATGAGATCTCCGGTGGCAGGATCGGCCAACATAATCTCCCATTCCAGTCCGACGGTAGACCGGGCGGAGACGGCGAAATCTTGCTTCACCAGCACAGTCTGACACGCAGCGAGCGCGACACGAATATCCAGATCGCCTCTCGTTTCGCGACTCGCTCCCGAATCTGGCAGAATGGAAGGTCGAACGATGTTCTCGACCCTCTATCCAGAACTCGTTCACTCATTTGAGCTTCCGCCGGGTGTGCACCCCACTCTCCAGGCGACCAGTTCGTTTCCTTCCACACAATTCAGGAGAATCGTGGCTGTAAAGATTCGTCTCAAGCGCATGGGCAAGATCCGCGCGCCTTATTACCGCATCGTCGTCGCCGACTCGCGCACCAAGCGCGACGGTCGAGTGATCGAAGAGATCGGCAAGTACCACCCCACCGAGCAGCCCTCGTTCATCGAGGTCGACTCCGAGCGTGCACAGTACTGGCTTTCCGTCGGCGCGCAGCCGTCCGACCAGGTGGCCGCCATCCTCAAGCTCACGGGCGACTGGGGCAAGTTCAAGGGCGACAAGGACGCAGTCTCGACCGTTCAGGTCAAGGCACCGAAGGTGCCTTTCGAGATTGACGCATCGAAGAAGTCTGTCGTAAAGCCGAAGGCGGAGAAGAAGGAGGCCCCCGCTGAGGAGGCCCCCGCCGCTGCCGACGCGGAGGCCTCTGCGGCCCCCGCTACCGACGCCGAATAATCGCCGTGCTTGCCGCCGCGCTCGAACACATCGTCAAGGGGATCGTTGATCACCCTGAAGAAGTTCAGATCACCGCTTCCACGTCGCCGCGAGGCGACCTGCTCGAGGTGCGCGTGCACCCCGACGACCGGGGGCGCGTAATCGGGCGCGGCGGCCGCACCGCAAAAGCACTACGTACGCTCATCACTGCCCTCGCTGATGGGCAGCGCATTCGCGTTGACGTCGCGGACGACTGACGTGGAATCCGCAGACCGAAACCAGGGTAAGAACCAGCTGCGCGTCGGACGCCTCGTCAAGGCTCATGGGCTGAAGGGCGCGCTCAAGCTGGAGTTGTACACGGACAATCCAGCGCGGCGCTTCACAACCGGAGCCGAGTTCACGTTGCAGGTGCCTGAGGCATCTCCGTGGCATCGCAAGACCGTCACCGTGCGCGAGTACCGGGTGATGAACGGAAACCCCGTCGTGTTCTTCGACGGCATCGACGATCGCGAGGCTGCCGATGGCCTAGTGCGCGCCATCCTCTGGATCGATCAGGATTCTGACGATGTAGAAGAGAACGCTTGGTATGACCACCAGCTGGTCGGCCTCGACGTCGTGCGCGACGAGAAGATCGTCGGCAAGGTTGTCCGTGTCGAACATATGCCGGCGCAAGATCTTCTCATCGTCCGGCCTGCAAAAGGCACCGACAATGACGCGAACATCATGGTTCCCTTCGTCGAAGCCATCGTCCCCTCCGTCGACCTTGCCGCCGGCCGAGTGATCGTGACTCCGCCTGCAGGGCTCTTCGAAGAACTTCCGGACGATGCGCCGGAGGATTCCGGCGTCGAAGACGGGCAAGACGCCTCCTGACGACGACTACCCCCGCTCACATCGTTGCGGGAGGCGTGTGCGTCACATGTGATCCGCCGGAAACAGCGCGGGAAAGCTCCGGCAACGTCGATGCCGGATGCTCGATGGCATGGGTGATGTTCGTACTCCGCTGCGCACGGTGTGTTCGTACTGCGGTGTGGGCTGCGGCATCACGGTCACCACGGAGACCGCGGCGACTGGCGTTGCCGTCGTTAGCAAGGTGGTCGGCGACAAGGAGCATCCCACCAACCGCGGGCGCCTGTGCACCAAGGGCGGCGCACACACCGAGATGATGGCGGCACCCGGCCGGATGACCTCTGCGTCCCGCCGCCCAAGCCGGGGCGAACCACTCGAGCACGTCAACCGTGACGACGCCGTCCGCCTCGCAGGGGAGCGGCTGCGAGCGATCGTCGAGGAGCACGGCCCCGACTCCGTAGCGCTATATGTTTCCGGGCAGATGTCGATCGAAGCGCAGTACCTGTCGAACAAGCTCATCAAGGGTTACGTCCGCGGCATCCACATCGAGTCGAACTCACGACTGTGCATGGCCTCCGCCGGCACCGGGTACAAGCAATCGCTCGGCGCTGATGGCCCGCCCGGATCGTATGAGGACTTCGACCACGCTGACCTGTTCTTCGTGATCGGTTCGAACACCGCAGACTGCCACCCGATCCTGTTCCTGCGAATGTCGGATCGCCTCAAGCGCGGTGCGAAGCTGATCGTCGTGGATCCCCGCCGGACGGCGACGGCTGACGCCGCAGACCTGTTCCTGCAGATCGCACCAGGAACGGATCTCGCGTTGCTGAACGGACTGCTGCACCTGCTCGTAGAGAAGGGCGCGATCGACGAGGGGTTCATCGCGGCGCATACCGATGGCTGGGAGGCAATGGCGCCGCTCCTCGCTGACTATCCGCCGGAAGCCGTCGCGCGCATCACCGGCCTCGCCGAGGACGACATTCGCACCGCCGCGCGCTGGATCGCTGAGGCCGGCGAGTGGATGACGCTGTGGACCATGGGCCTGAACCAATCCACCCATGGCACATGGAACACGAACGCGATCTGCAACCTCCATCTTGCGACGGGAGCCATCTGCCGCCCCGGCAGCGGGCCGTTCTCGCTCACCGGGCAGCCCAATGCCATGGGCGGCCGCGAGATGGGTTACATGGGACCCGGCCTGCCGGGGCAGCGGGCGGTCTTCAGCACCGCCGACCGTGCGTTCGTCGAGGATGTGTGGGGCCTCGAGCCAGGGGCGATCCGGGCTGAGAGCGGTACGGGAACGATCGATATGTACCGTGACATGGCAGGCGGCGGCATCAAGGCCGCCTGGATCATCTGCACGAACCCGGTCGCCACAGTCGCGAACCGGGCGACCGTTATCGAGGCGCTTGAGCGCGCCGAGTTGGTCATCGTCCAGGACGTGTTCGCCGAGACAGCCACCGCCGCTTATGCAGACATCCTGCTCCCAGCGACGCTCTGGGTCGAATCCGAGGGTGTCACGGTCAATTCCGATCGCACCATGACACTCGTCGGGCATGCCGCCGATGCGCCAGGGGATGCCCGACCAGATTGGCAGACGATCTGCGACGTCGCTCGCGCGATGGGATTCGCCGAGGGATTCGCATACTCGTCGGCGGAGGAAGTCTTCGATGAGATCCGCTCGTTCTGGAACCCACAAACAGGGTGGGACGTCCGCGGCGTCGACTACGCGCGCCTGCGACGCGGGCCAGTTCAGTGGCCCGCTCCGCCCGACGATGACGCCGATCGCCATCCCATCCGCTACCTCAACGACGGGATTAGCCAGCGTCTCCACGTCGACGACGACGGTTCCGCGCCGCGCCTGGCTTTTGCTACACCGTCGCGACGCGCGCAGTTCTTCCCTCGGCCGCATGCCGATCCCGCCGAGATGCCGGACGATGACTTCCCGTTGGTGCTCAACACCGGCCGCCTGCAGCATCAATGGCACACGATGACCAAGACCGGGCGGGTCGCGAAGCTCAACAAGCTCACCCCAGGCCCGTTCGTGGAGATCCACCCCGACGATGCCGTGGCCCTCGGGATCGCCGCGACCGATCAAGTCGAGGTCGCCTCGCGCCGCGGACGCGTGGTGCTGTCCGCCGTCGTAACCGACCGCGTTCGGCCCGGCGGCTTGTTCGCGCCGTTCCATTGGAACGACGAGCACGGCGAGCACGTCACCATCAACGCGGTCACCAGCGACGCCGTCGACGAGGCGTCGCTGCAGCCCGAGTTCAAATTCTCCGCCGTGGCGCTCCGTCGCGTCGGGCCCGCTCCGGCGGAAGCGAAGCCCGTGAGCGACATCGTCTCCCATTCGTCGGCACTCGAGGCGTTCACGGCAACCGCGCCAACGCCCGGCCCCGCCGAGCAGCTCTATGTCTCGGGGTTCCTATCGGCGCTCGCGTCTGTGCCGCCGCCGGGCGGAGTCGTGCCGGTTCTACCGTCGACCGCCCCGGTCTCCGCCGAGGTTCGGCTCTGGTTTGACGGCCTCATGGCCGGGACCTATTCGCGGGTCGGCCAGGAGGTATCTACGGTCGCCGCCGGGTCGACGCCAGGCGCTGCCACCACACTCGAGGTCACCATCCTCTGGGCCTCGCAGACCGGGAATGCGGAGGAGTTCGCGGGATCGTGCGTGGCGGCGGTCGCCGAACGGGGCATGCGCGCGCGCCTGGTGAACATGGATGAGTTCCCCTCCGCTGACCTGGGCGGCGTGCAGCGACTGCTCGTCGTGACCTCGACGTTCGGCGTGGGCGGGCCACCGGACAATGGCTCGTCGTTCTGGGATGAGCTCAGCGCCAACGCTGCGCCGTCGCTGGACGGCCTGAGCTTCGCCGTGCTCGCCTTCGGGGACTCCAGCTACGACGACTTCTGCGGTCACGGGCGGCGCGTGGACGAGCGGCTCCGGTCGCTCGGCGCCGTCGCGCTGCTCGACCGGGTCGACTGCGAACCTTTCGATGACGACGCCCCCGCGGTCTGGCTGGCTCGAGCCCTGGACGCATTCGCCGCCGGGACGGAGCCGGCGTCCGCCCCTGGACGCACCGAGCCGGCTGGAAGCCCGCCACCCGCCGTACAGGCAGAGGCCGCCCCGTTCACACGCAGGAACCCGCTGTCCGCACGATTGACCGTGAATGAACTGCTCAGCATCGAGGGCTCACAGAAAGAGGTGCGACGGTTCGGCTTCGACCTCGCCAACCTAGAGCACACCTACACAGCTGGCGACGCCCTCGGCGTGGTCTGTGACAACAGCCCAGCGATGGTTACGGAGTGGCTGCGCGCAACGGGGCTGGAACCCTCTGCCGTCGTGCATGTCGACGGCCAGGACCAGTTGTTCGAGCACGTGCTGCGCACCCGTTTCGACATCACCCGCATCGGCGGCGACGTGATTGATTTCATTGCCGAGCGCAGTCGTAGCAGCGAACTGGCTGCTCTGAGACGTAACGAGAACTCCCATCGCTTCGCCCAATACGCATGGAGCCGGCATGCCGTGGACGTGCTTCGCGAGCACCCAGTGCAGGCAACGCCCGAGGAGTGGCTCGACGTCCTCAAGCGGCTACAGCCGCGGCAGTACTCGATTTCCTCCAGTCCTAAGGAGGGTCACGGCCGGGTCGAGCTGACTGTTTCGGTGGTCCGCTTCCGCGCCGAGGGCGACCGTGCCCGCGGCGGCGTATGCTCGAGCTTTCTCGCAGACCGTGCTGAGGACACCCTGGTACCGATCTACCTGCAGCGCTCCCCGCACTTCGGACCTCCGGCAGACCCGACCGCGAGCATGATCATGATCGGTCCAGGCACCGGCGTCGCTCCGTTCCGGGGCTTCCTGCACGATCGGCGCGCCGAGGGGCATACCGGCCGAAACTGGCTGTTCTTCGGCGAACAGCACTCCGCGACCGACTTCTACTACCGCGACGAGCTGCTCGGCATGCGCGAGGACGGATTCCTGACTCGCCTCGACACCGCGTTCTCGCGCGATCAGAGACAGAAGATTTACGTGCAGGATCGCATGCGCGAGCATGGCGCGGAGCTGTGGCGGTGGCTTCAGGACGGTGCGAGCCTCTTTGTCTGCGGCGATGCCGAGCGGATGGCCAAGGATGTCGATGCCGAGCTGATGCGGATCGCACGCACTCACGGCGGGCTCGATGAGGTGGCCGCCGGGCGGTTCACCAAGCAGTTGGCCGTCGACAAGCGGTACGTGCGCGACGTTTACTGAGCGGGTGCCGACCCCGCTCAGTGCACATAGAACGAAGCCCCGGTCCGCGGACCGGGGCTTCGTTCTATTCGGCGGCTCAGATGCGGTGTCCGGCGAGCGCGCCACGAGGGCGTACGTACACCGTGAATGTGACGATCATGAACAACAGGTAGGCCGCCACGAACCCAGCGAAAGCTGTCGAGTAGCTTCCCGTCGAGCTCTGCGACAGATTCAGTACCTGGGGGATGAGGAACCCTCCGTACGCGCCTACTGCGGAGATGAGACCGAGCGCGGCAGCGGAAGTGCGCTGCGCAGGAAGGGCGGGACCCTTACCTGCACGGACGGCGAACACCACGGGAATCATGCGGTAGGTCGCGCCGTTACCGACGCCGGACGTGACGAACAAGACCAGGAAGCAGCCGAGGAACAGCCAAAAGTTGTCGAGCGGCAGAGTCCAGATCACCAGCAACGCCACAAGTGCCATCACAGCGAACGCACCGAGAGTAATTCGACTGCCGCCAAAGCGGTCAGCGAGTCGCCCGCCGTACGGGCGAGCGATGGATCCGACGAGTGCACCCGTGAATGCAAGCGATACAGAGGCCGTGCCGATCTGGAAGCTGCTGAAATCGGGAAACTGATCGGCGATGAGTTTTGGGAACACCCCGGCGAAGCCGATGAAGGATCCGAAGGTTCCGACATAAAGGAGCGAGAGGATCCACATGTGCGGCTCCTTGATCGCGGCAAGCGAAGCCTGGACGTCGGCCTTGGCGCTGGACAGGTTGTCCATGCCCTTATACGCGCCGATCATGGCGACCACGATGAATGGCACCCAGATCCAGCCAGCCAGGGAGAGGTTGACCGTCGCGGCCGCCCCTATCGTGACGACAATTGGTACGACGAACTGGGCAACAGAGGCACCGAGGTTGCCACCGGCGGCGTTGAGGCCGAGCGCCCACCCCTTCTCCCGCTGTGGGTAGAAGAAGGTGATGTTCGACATGGAGCTTGCGAAGTTCCCACCACCGAGGCCCGCGATCGCGGCGATGAACAGCATCACGCCGAACGGAGTGTCTGGATTCCCGACCGCAAGAGCGAGCAGCACGGTCGGGATGAGCAACAGACCGGCGGAAATGACAGTCCAATTCCGACCCCCAAAGCGCGGCACCATGAACGAGTAAGGGATGCGAAGCGTCGCGCCGACGAGGCTCGGCAGGGAGATGAGCCAGAAGGATTCCGAACTGGTGAAGGAGAAGCCGGCATGGGGAAGCATCACCACGACGATTGACCACAGCTGCCAGACCACAAACCCGAGGAACTCGGCGAATATCGACCAACCGAGATTTCGGCGGGCGATGGTTCGGCCTTCGGCTTCCCAGAACGTCTCGTCTTCGGCATCCCAGCCCTCGATCCACCGCCCCGGCCGGCGTGTGAGCGGGCTCGTGTACTGCGTGGCGACCCGCGTATCGGTGTTGCTCATACGTGTTCCTCTCGGAAGATCGTGTCAGGGCTGAGGTGTCGATCCGACGCTATTGCGGTGCTGTTTCGCTCGAGCACTCCGGGGGTTACCGTCCGATCACCTCTTGCTCACCGTTGTCCGCACTCGGTTGTGGGCTGCGGCTGTTGAGATGGGAGACTGAGAGGATGCGCCTCGACATCGTTTCGATATTTCCGGAGTTCTTCGACGTCCTCGATATATCCCTCCTGGGGAAGGCGAGGGTCGCAGGCCTCATCGAGTTCGGCGTCCACAACCTGAGGGACTTCACGCACGACCGCCACCGCACAGTCGATGACACTCCATACGGTGGTGGCGCCGGAATGGTGATGAAGCCCGAGCCCTGGGGTGTCGCGCTGGACCAGATCGCGGTTGGCTCAGATCGGCCGACGATCATCTTCCCGTCGCCGGCCGGTGAGCTCTTCACCCAGTCGACCGCGCGAGAACTCGCCACCCGGGAGCATCTGATCTTCGGCTGCGGCCGCTACGAAGGCATTGACGAGCGGGTGTTCGAGTATGCAGCCTCGCTGGGTGAAGTACGCCTGGTGAGCTTGGGCGACTACGTGCTCAACGGCGGAGAGGTGGCTGCGATGGCGATGATCGAAGCCGTCGGTCGGCTGATTCCGGGTGTTGTCGGCAACCCGGAAAGCCTTGTCGAAGAATCGCACGAGGATGGTCTGCTCGAGTATCCCTCGTACACGAAACCCTCGACCTGGCGTGAGCGCGCCGTACCGGATGTGTTGCTCAGCGGCAACCACGGAGCAATCGCTGCCTGGCGTCGTGAGCAGCAGCTCGAGCGCACCCGACAGCGACGACCGGATCTGCTCGACGATTGAGCCCGGTAGCTTCACGGCCACACGCGGTACACCCGCACTGACTACGCTGTGGTTGTGCCGTTCGCCATCTTTCTCGCGATCATTCTCGCCATTCTTGCCGTATTCCAGATTGCGCTGGTCTTCGGCGCACCGATCGGACGTTTCGCGTGGGGCGGGCAGCATCGTGTGTTGCCACTTGGATTTCGCATCGGCAGTGCGGTGTCGGTGCTCATCTACGCATTCATTGCCGTCGTCGCATTCGACCGTCTCCAAGCGATCGACATTTTTCCTGGCGATTTCTCCGTCGTCACCATGTGGGTGATCTTCGGATACTTCTGCCTTGGCATCCCGATGAACGCCATCTCGCGTTCGAAGCCCGAGCGCTACACCATGACGCCGACAACGATCGTGCTCGCAGCTCTGAGTCTTGGGATAGCGCTGGGAGCGGGAGCCGTTGTCTGAACGACCCTTCTCAGACGCGAGCGTCGACGTCGTCGAGCATCTCGTCTTCGGCATCCGCGTCGTGATCACGGCGTCGTGATCTCTTGACTCGAGCGGGGCGTCCTTCGACTTCTTCGCGGTGCTTCTGCACCTCAGTGCGAATCATGTAGCCGACGAAAATCAACCCCATCAGTGCGAACAGAATCCATTGGATTGCGTACGAGAGATGGGGGCCAGGGTCATTGGTGGGGGAGTCGAACCCACCGAGTGCAATCTCAGCGGCCGGGGCCTCACTCACCAGCAACCCGTATGCGCTCGTGATGACGTCGCCGTCTGTGGTCACCTCGATGCTCGGCAGGTGAATTGTTGGCACCTGTCCTTCGGGGGCACTGCGCCCGGAGGTGGGTAGCGGCTCACCAGGGCGCAGCCTGACAATGACCTCGATTGTGCCGGTCGGTGGGTCTGGTACTACGTCGGGGAGGGCTCCCTCGCCCGGAGCAACCCACCCACGATTGACGATGAAGACGCGCCCATCGACGTCACGGAATGGCACCAGCACCTCGAATGCGCTCGTGCCACCGTGTGGGCGATTGCGGACCAGAACCTGCTCGTCGGCGAGATACTCACCCTGCAGCAAAACGGGGTGCCATTCATCCGCAGGGTCGAGTGCGCCGTCAGGTCCGATGGCGTCCGCGAGGGGCATCGGCGAGGCATCGTAGTTCTGCTCGACGAGTGCAATCTGTTCGGCGCGGCCCGCATTGCGATCGAACTGCCAGTTAGAAAGGAACACGCACCCGGCAGCGAGTGCGGCGGAGACAACGAGATAGAGACCCCACCGGACGAAGCGATTGTTCATTCAGGCAGTCCTTCTCGCACCGTCACCGGAAAATCACGGGCGGCGAGGTAATCATGCAGATAGGCGACGTGCTCATCGCAGGCGAGCCAGATCTTCTCGCGATCAGCGGCGTGAATTCGAGGGTTTCGCCAGACGATGTGTTGCGTGGCGGCGTTGCGGCATGCGGCGCGCGAGCACTCGGTCGTCACTGTTCGTCATCCTTCGGACGTTCCTGGATGGTGATGATCGTCGAATCTTCAGCCTCCGCAGAGGAATCAGGCTCCGTGGCTGGAGCCGACAACTCCTGCATCGGTGATTCTGGCGCTGCAGTGACGGTCGGGCTGACCGCGTTGGCGAAGACGACGGCGATGTAGGGGAGCACTACGGCACCGCACGCGAACACCCAGGTGTACCACCCGTATGGAGTGATAAGAACTGTGAGGAGAAAACACACTCCACGGATCAGCATTGTGAGGGTGTAACGGCGCACGCGACCGGTCGCCTCGTCCTGCGGAGACTGCGGCAGGGAGGTTACTGCTGGTGCATGACGGGAGTGCTTCACGGTACTTCCAGCCTACGCCGCGTGGCGTACTGCGGACGCCGCTGCTCGACGCAGAATGCCGGTTCTACGACAGGAAGAACGGCAGGAATCCCGCGGTCCCGATCAGGATAATCGAGAAGATGCCGATGATGATGGCGATCGCGAGGATCGCCACACCGACGTAGCCGAGGATGAGACCGGCGATCGCGAGGCCGCGCCCACCTATTGCCGGGTTTTGGCGAGTCTGTTTGAGTGCCATGTGCCCGGTGATCACCGCGACGATGGATGCCAGCAGCGGGATGAACGCAAAGCTGAGAACGATCCCGGCAATGCCGGTGATCAACGAGGTCACTGCGAGTCCGCTGGTCGGACGCGGTGCAGCGTATGGCTGACCAGCGGCGTAGGGCTGCCCGCCAGCGTAGGGCTGCCCGCCAGCGTAGGGCTGCTGCGGTGCGTAATAGTTCGGCGCGGACGGCTGTGCAGGCGCCGCCAGGTAGCTGGGGGCGGCCGGGTAGCTAGGGGCGGCAGGCTGGACTGCGGCCGGCTGGACTGCGGCGCCGGGATACGGCTGTGGCGGAGCGTAGGGATTCGCCTGGGGGACAGGGGGAACAGTGGGTTCTACCCCGGGGAAATCATTGTTGCCGCTCATGCCGCTACCTTTCGTTGCACTCAGGCTCGCAGTTGACCCAGGCGGTGTCAATTTGCCCGAGGGCTGAAGCGCACCCCGATATGATTGCTCGGGCCTGACCGAGCGCCATTGGAGTGAAAACATGAGTTCAGAACGCGTCGTCCTTGTCACCGGAGGCAACCGAGGTATCGGTCGTGCGATTGCGGAGCGCTTCGTGCGCGACGGCTATCGTGTCGCGGTCACGGCCCGCAGCGGCGAAGGGCCAGAGGGCACATTGACCGTTCGAGCGGACGTGACGGATGCCGCAGCCATCGACGCCGCATTCACAGAGGTCGAAGCCAAACTCGGTCCGATTGAGATCGTCGTCGCGAACGCAGGTATCACCAAGGACACTCTTCTCATGCGTATGAGCGAGGATGACTTCGACAGCGTGGTCGCGACGAACCTGGGTGGTACGTTCCGGGTCGTCAAGCGGGCTTCGAAGGGGATGCTCCGTGCACGCTTCGGACGCATCATCCTGATCTCCAGCGTCGTCGGACTGTATGGTTCGGCCGGGCAGGTCAACTATTCCGCGTCCAAAAGCGCACTAGTCGGGTTCGCGCGTTCGCTCACGCGTGAGCTTGGTGCACGCGGCATCACTTCGAACGTCGTTGCGCCGGGTTTCATCGAGACCGACATGACTGCTGAGCTGCCGGAAGAGACACAGAAGCAGTACAAGGCGAGCATCCCGGCCGCGCGTTTCGCGACTCCGGATGAGGTGGCCGGCGTTGTCACATGGCTCGCCGGGGACGATGCTGGCTATATTTCCGGCGCTGTGATCCCTGTCGACGGCGGCCTGGGGATGGGTCACTAACCTCCGGCAAACCCACCAGCTATGCCAGGGCTCTGATGATCAACTCGGCTAGCCGGTCGGGCTGGGTTAACTGTGGCCAGTGGCCTGAGCCGATCTTGATGACGGTGATGTCCCTGATCGCTCGGTACTCGTCTGCATATGCGCCCCACTGGTCTAGCTGCGCCTCGAGGTCTTCTTGATCAAGCGTTCCCATCAGAAGCGTGACCGACACGTGACCTCGGTCTCCTGAGAGCAGGATGGGATCGGTCGGGACGCGCGCAGGCACGGTGCGGGTCAACGGCAGGGTGCGAGTGCGCGTTGCATCGTCGATGTCGAACACATCCTCCTCGGGGAAATACTCCCAACCGGGGAAGGGAACGACCCCGCCAACAACGGGAAACTCAGAGATTGACGAGCCTGGCGGGGGAGGAACGGTATCGACAAAGATCACGCGTGCCACCTGATCCGGTCGAGCGTCTGCTGCGCCCCATACGACGTTTCCACCGCCGCTGTGCCCGACGAGCAGGACCTGTTCATCGGTGGCATCGATCTGCGCCACGACCGCGGCTACCCAATCGGCGATGCCGATATCTGCGGACGTCGCGGCAGGTGAACCGACCCCCGGCATGGTCAATGGAATTGGATTGTGGCCAGCGGCTTTGAGTTTGAGCACGACGTCATCCCATGAAGATGCGTCGAGCCAGAGTCCCGGTACGAGGATGATGTCCATACGGCGACGCTACGCGCGGCCACGGACATCCGCCAGGGTTGGAGCGCTGAGTCAAGGCAGCAGGGGAATGACCTCGCTGAGATCCTGCAGGCCGATAACCAGGCTTGCGGCATCTCGCACGGCCGGTTTCGCGTTGAAAGCGAGGCCGAGGCCCGCGACCGCCATCATCTGCAGATCGTTCGCACCGTCGCCGATGGCGATCGTCGCGTTCAGCGGCACACCGAGCTCGGCCGCCCAATCCTGCAACGAAAGTGCTTTGGCAGCAGCATCCACAATCTCGCCGTCCACGAACCCTGTTAGCGCACCATCCGTCACAGCCAGCCGATTCGCACGCCAGCGATCAACGCCGAGCTCAGGTGCGATGTGGTCGAGAATCTCGTGGAATCCGCCTGAAACGACTCCAACCACACCGCCACGTTCATGAACGGCCGCAGTCAGCTCGCGCACACCGGGTGTGGGCTCGACACGAGCACGCACCCGTGCGAAGGCGTCAGTGGAGACGCCTGTCAACGCGGCCACCCGAGAACGCAGGCTGGATGCGAAGTCAACCTCGCCGCGCATTGCAGCCTCGGTGGCGGCCTGAACTTCTTCACGGCGCCCAGCTTCATCGGCAAGAAGTTCGATCACTTCATCGCGAATGAGGGTGGAATCGGCATCGAGGACGACGAGGAAGCGCGCAGCAGTCACACGATCGAGCGTAGCGCGCCGATCAGCGCTCGATCTGCACGCCCTTGCCCACCACAGTGATTCCCGATTCGGTCACGGTGAATCCGCGCTCCAGATCGCGTTCACGATCGACTCCGACTGTGGCGCCGTCGAGAAGAACCACGTTCTTGTCGAGGACTGCCCGATGAATGCGGGCGCCCTGGCCGACAATCACCTGGTCGAACAGCACCGAGTCGGTGATCGTCGAGCCACCGGCTGCGAGCGTGCCGGGGCCCACCACACTGCGCTCCAAGTGAGTTCCGGAGAGCACCGATCCCAACGACACGATCGAGTCGATCGCGTTTCCGATACGTCCCACCGCGTCTCGCACGAACTTCGCGGGCGGCGAATTCACACTCTGAGTTCGGATCGGCCACAGCGTGTTGTACAGGTTGAACACCGGAAGTGTCGAGATGAGATCCATGTGCGCGTCGAAGAACGAATCGATCGTTCCGACATCGCGCCAATACGCCCGATCGCGCAGCGACGACCCTGGGACATCATTCTCTTTCATGTCGTAGTAGCCAGCCTCGCCGCGATCGACGAAGTACGGCACAATGTCACCGCCCATGTCATGGCTCGAGTTGGGTAGCTCGCCGTCGGTCTGCACCGCTTCGATCAGTGCGTCCGTGTCAAAGATGTAGTTGCCCATCGATGCAAGAACTTCGTGCGGCGAATCGGCGAGACCCTCGGCATCCGCCGGCTTTTCCAGGAAGGCTCGGATGCGCCCACTGCCATCCGGTTCGGCATCGATCACGCCGAACTGATCTGCCATCGAAAGCGGCTGGCGGATGCCTGCCACGGTCGCCTTCGCACCGGAAGCGATGTGGGCTTTGAGCATCTGCCGAAAATCCATGCGATAGACATGGTCGGCACCGATGACGACGACGATGTCCGGCTTTTCGTCGTTGACAAGGTTCAGGCTCTGCAGGATGGCATCGGCCGACCCGGAGAACCACCGCTTGCCAAGCCGCTGCTGCGCGGGCACGGACGTCACATAAGAGTCGAGCAGCGAGGACATCCGCCAGGTCTGCGAAATGTGCCTGTCGAGGCTGTGCGATTTGTATTGCGTCAACACGACGACCTGCCGCAGCCCCGAGTTGATCAGATTCGAGATCGCGAAATCGATCAGTCGATACTGGCCGCCGAAGGGCACGGCCGGTTTCGCTCGATCTGCTGTCAGGGGCATAAGCCGCTTACCCTCGCCGCCGGCGAGGATGATGCCGAAAATCTTCTTTGGGACCGCCATGGCTCAACCATAGATGCGGAACGCGTCGCTGTACTAGCGTTCAGACATGCGCGTTGACATGATCACCAAGGAGTACCCACCAGAGGTGTACGGCGGTGCGGGAGTGCACGTGGCCGAGCTCGTCACTGCGCTGAGGGAAAGCATCGAGGTGCAGGTGCGTGCTTTCGGCGCTCAGCGCGACGAATCCCAGACTCACTCCTATCGAAGCCCAGCTGAATTGGCCGGCGCCAACGCCGCAGTGCAGACCCTCGGGACGGACCTCACAATGGTGGGGGATGTCGCCGGCGCTGACCTCGTGCACAGCCACACCTGGTACGCAAACTTCGCCGGGCACATCGCCTCGCAACTGCACGGCATCCCGCATGTGTTGACCGCTCACAGCCTCGAGCCACTGCGCCCATGGAAAGCGGAACAGCTCGGCGGTGGGTACGCGGTGTCAAGCGGCATCGAGAAGCTCGCGTACGAGAATGCAGCGGCGATCATCGCAGTATCCGCGGGGATGCGCACAGACATTCTGCGTAGCTATCCGAAGGTGGATCCTGATCGCGTGCGGGTGATCCACAACGGCATCGATGTCGAACGCTGGCGTCCAGTGCACAACGCCGCCTTCCTGCAGAGCATCGGCATGGACCCGACGCGGCCCTCGGTTGCGTTCGTCGGGCGCATCACTCGCCAGAAGGGGCTGCCATATTTGCTACGGGCCGCGGCTGAACTGCCCCCAGAGGTGCAGCTCGTGCTCTGTGCCGGAGCCCCGGACACTTCCGAGATCATGGCTGAGGTGCAGGAGGGCGTCCGCCTTTTGCAGCAGACCCGTCAGGGTGTGATTTGGATCGAGCGGATGCTCCCGCGTGATGAGCTGTCCGCAATTCTCACAGCAGCGACGACGTTCGTATGCCCTTCGGTATACGAACCGCTCGGCATCGTGAATCTCGAAGCAATGGCATGCGGCGCGGCCGTCGTCGGGACGGCGACAGGCGGCATTCCCGAGGTCGTCGCCGACGGTGTGACAGGGCGGCTGGTGCCAATCGATCAGGTTCAGGACGGTACCGGAACGCCCGTGGATCCCGAACGATATGTCGCGGATCTCGCCCGTGTGATGACCGAGGTGGCGATGGATCCCGAGCGCGCGACCACATATGGCGCGGCTGGACGACGGCGTGCAGCCGAAGAGTTCAGCTGGGCGGCCATTGCCGACACCACGCGCGCGCTCTACGCCGACCTGACGCAGTGAGCCGATAGGCTGGAAACATGCCGAGCGCTCTTGAATTCACCGATGCCGTCGTGCGCCGTGACGGGCGCAACATCATCGATCATGTGACCTGGCAGGTCGCACATGACCAGCGATGGGTGGTGCTCGGCCCGAACGGTGCAGGCAAGACCACCCTTCTGCAGTTGGCTGACACTCTGATGCACCCCACCGGGGGAACGGTGACCGTGCTCGGGGAGACCCTCGGTCGCACCGATGTCTTCGAGATTCGCCCGCGGATCGGATTCGCATCCTCGGCGATGGCCAAGCGCATCCCGAGTGATGAGACCGTGATCAATGTCGTTCTCACCGCTGCCTACTCGGTGACGGGCCGCTGGAACGAGCAGTACGAGAACATCGACGAACGACGTGCCCTGCGCGTGCTCGGCGAGTGGAAGCTCGATCAGCTCGCTGACCGCACATTCGGAACGCTCAGCGATGGCGAGCAGAAGCGCGTCCAGATTGCCCGCGCGGTGATGACCGACCCTGAGCTACTGCTGCTCGACGAACCGACCGCATCACTTGACCTTGGTGCGCGCGAAGAGCTGCTTAGCCTTCTCAGCGGCTATGCCTCCTCGCCGACGACGCCGGCCATGGTCATGGTGACTCACCATGTCGAGGAGATTCCGGTCGGATTCACGCACGTGCTCCTCATCCGCGACGGCGGCATCGTCGCGGCGGGGCCGATCGCGGAGACGCTGACGGCTGATGCTCTCACTGAGGCATTCGGCATGCCGATCCTGCTCACATCTGACGACGGTCGATACGCGGCGCGCGCCACTTCATGAGCGTGGATCTGCTAAACTCGACCCTTGGTGCAACCGCACACTCTGACTTTTCCTCTATTCGCATCCGCAAGCCAAGGACTCAGCAATGAAGACTGACATTCACCCCACCTACAAGGACATCGTGTTCCGCGACCTCGGCTCGGGCGAGACCTTCCTCACCCGCTCCACCGTGTCGAGCAACAAGACCGTCGAGCTGGATGGCGTGGAGTACCCCGTCATCGACGTCGAGATCTCCTCCGCTTCGCACCCGTTCTACACGGGCAAGCAGCGCATCATGGACTCGGCCGGTCGCGTCGAGAAGTTCAACCAGCGCTTCAAGGGCTTCGGCGGCAGCAAGTAAGCAGCCTCCTTCAGTACGAAGGCCCCGTCTCCATTCCGGAGACGGGGCCTTTGTCGTTGTCGAATCGCTCACCTCGAGCATCCACGCCCCGGGGTGTCGCCGACGCCTCGGCGTAGCGACGTCAGTTCGACGGTGTGAAGTCTCAGGACATTGTGGACGGTTGAGTCTCAGGACATAGTGGACGGTTCGATCGGCGGTGGGTTGTGGTCGATCTGCGGGTAGAGGCTCATTTCTGGGAGGGCTGTGGGCCAGGGCGTGGTGGCGACGAACTCGCCGCGTGAGTCGTATATGTCGAGGCGGTCTTCGTGGCGCAGAACCGTGACGGTCTGCTCGTCCCAGGCGTTGCCGAGCAAGTATCGAATCCCGAGGTATCTGAATCGGCCACCGCGATGAGCGATGCGTTGTTGAATCGCCTCGTTGTAGCGTGCTGCTCTGGCGGTGGGCTTTCGCAGCCGTGTTGACGGTGAATACGGCGAGATCGGGTCCCCGGGCGGTGCGACTTTCGGGAGCGTCTCATAGAGATCTGCGGGCGCTGTCCGTGGCGGTAGGGCTTGGTGTGAACGGTGATGGTTATACCAATTCCGATACTCCTCGACGGTTCGCGTCAGCTCCTCGATCGTGGCGGGGTTTCGCGCCTCGATGAATCTCAGGATCGTCTGATGAGCGCGTTCGACCTTCCCCTGAGACTGTGGGTGGTGGGGCCGGCCCGTGATCATCTTCACGCCCAGATCCCCCAGGAACACTTGTAGGGCGCTGACCTTCCCGGCGCGTTCTTGATTGAACGCGGATCCGTTGTCTGTATGCGCGAGCACCGGGCGCCCATAGGCCTGGATCGTGAGTCGGAACGCCTCGACCACGACTGCTGAGGACTCGGCCGGCCCGGGATGCAATGCCAGATTGAATCGGGTGCAATCATCGATGATCTCGATCACGACGACGACCTCGCCCGTCGCGAGAGTGACTTCTAACCCGTCGGACTGCCATCGCTGATTCGGATACTCCGAGCGGATCCGCTGATGCGAGCGTTTGGGGCGTTTGCGTTTATTGCGCTCGACGAGCTGTTCCCGGTCCAGGATCCTCGCGATCGTTGACCGCGATGGCAGCGGGCTGAACTCTGACCGATCCAACACATCAAGAATCGACAACGGACCACAATCCTTGCCTTCCTCGACCAGTCGGCGCCGTGTTGCAACGACCACAGCGATGGTCCCGACAGGCACTGCCGTTGGCGTCGAGTGCGGCCGCGTGCTGTCCTTCAGTAACGCGGCCACACCATCCACGCGAGCCCTTCTCCGCACCGCATAGAACCAGGATCGGGACACGCCGTAACGGCGGCAGAACTCGTCGACCTCACCGCGCGAGGCATCCTCAGACCACTCAACAACCAGCTGACGAACACGATCAGGAATCCGGCTCATCGACCGATCGTCCACGAAGTCCTGAGACTCCAGAACAGTCCACTATGTCCTGAGACTCAACCGTCCACTAACTCCTGAGACAGCACAACGTCAGTTCGACGGGGCGTCGACGGTAAGCCGGGGCGTCGGCGATTCTCAGACGGATGCCGGGCCGGGATGCCGCACCGGCCACGTGCCGTCGAGCGCATCTTCTGCGTCGAGGCGACCGATACGGATGAAGTACTCGGTGAGGCTTTCCGCCTGCGTGCGTGCCCAGCCGATCTGCTGCGTGTGCAGTTCGTGAGCCGAAGGCGCAAGCTCGAAGGTACGCCCAATCGCCTGTGCGACGCGGCCGGCGGCGATGGCGTCTGCTGATGCCTCATGTGCGCCATCCAGAATCACGCCGTAGTGCTCGGCAACGACCTCAAGTGTGCGCTTGCCCTTGCGATAGCGATCGACAGCCTTGTCGATGACGAGCGGGTCAATGATGGGACCAGGAGCCTCAAGCAGCGCAATGCCGTGCCGCACACACTCGTTGGTCAGCAGCGAGAAGTCGTAGGAGGCGTTATATGCCACCACTGGCATACCCTGCGCGAAAAGCGCCCGCAACGACTCGGTGATCTCTCCGACAACCTCGTGGGCGACTCGCCCTTCACACTGTGCCTGTTCCGTGCTGATGCCATGCACGGCGGCCGCGCCCTCCGGAATAGGGATACCGGGGTCGGCAAGCCACGTACGCGCCGCGATCTCTCGTCCCTTGGCGTCGAGCACACCCACGTGAGCGCTGACAATGCGATCGCTGGTGACGTCGACGCCTGTCGTCTCCAGATCGAAAACGCCGATGCGTCCGAGCCAGCCAGGGAGTTCGAGATCGATTGCCATGAACCCAAGGTAAGGAGGGCCTCGGACATCGGGGCGCAGGCTCGCCCGTAGACTGGATTCATGCCCGTCTTCTCGCCCTATGCCGACCGGCTTAGCCGCCTTCCGATCGAGCGTCATGAGGCCCAGGTGCGGGGCGGAATGACAGCGTACTGGGTGTACGGACCAGCGCCGGAGGTGGAGGATGTCACCACCGTCATCGCTGTGCACGGCTTCCGCGGTGAGCACCACGGACTCGAGCCAGTGCTGGCTTATCTTCCCGAAGTTCGCGTGATCGCGCCGGATCTGCCCGGCTTCGGCGAAACTCCGCCGATTCCCGGCCGCACGCATGACCTCGACGAGTACGCCGGGTGGCTACAGGACTTCGCCGCCACAGTCGCACCCGGTGCCGTCATCCTCGGTCATTCCTTCGGCTCGATTGTTGCCTCGGCCGCGGTCGCTGGCGGGCTGGAGACGCCCCGGGTCATCCTCATCAACCCGATCGGAGCACCCGCCCTGGAAGGGCCAAAGGGTGTGATGACACGCCTTGCTGTTCTCTACTACGACCTTGGCGCGAAGCTGCCAGCAAAGCTCGGAACCGCGCTGCTGCGAAGCAAGTTGATCGTTCGGGTCATGAGTAACACGATGGCGAAGACCAAGGATCCGGTACTTCGCCGCTTCATCCACGACCAGCACGACACCTACTTCTCCGACTTCGCGGACCGGGACGTCCTGCGAGACGCTTTTGTCGCGAGCGTCTCGCACGATGTCCGCGCCTCCGCCCCGCAGATCGACGTCCCGACCCTGCTGGTCGCGGCACAGCAGGACGACATCACCCCGATCGAAGCAGAGCGGCACCTCGCGACGCTGTTCCCGAGCGCGGAGCTCGTGGAAATCGCCGACGTGGGGCATTTGATCCACTATGAAACCCCGGCAGAAGCAGCCGGGGCGATCCGCCGTTTCCTCAGGGTTCCCGTCGCGCGAGGCCAATAAGCCCCGCAACCCGGAACGGAATCACTTCGCCCATTGCGAGTGACGTCTCCGTCCGCTCGACGCCCTCGATGGACAAGATTCGGGCGTCCGTGTCGAACAGGTGTCGCGCATCCCTGCAGGCGACGCGTGCGAGAAGGTCGATGGATCCGCTGAGTCCATGCACCTGGAGGATCTCAGGGATCCGAGCGAGCTCCGCAGTGATGCGGGGCAGATCTGTCTGCCGCAGGCCAATGCTCACAAACGCCTGGAGCGGGAAGCCGAGCACCTCGGGGGAGAAGGATCGTTCGTAGGACAGAAATACTCCTGTCTGCTCCAGCCTTGTCATCCTGGCCTGGATGGTGTTGCGCGACAGTCCGAGCGCCTCAGCAAGCGCGACGACTGTGGTGCGCGGATCTTCAGCGAGCACGGCGAGCAGTTCGAGATCAACACGATCGAGAGCAGACATAGTGCCAAACGTTAGCAGGATGCTCGGGGCAAAACTGCGCAACATGCTCAAGGCAGGTCGAGATGCTTGAGCGTGCTGATCAATGGACGTAACCTCGAAGCATCCGATGAAGACGTCGGAGCAGGCGTGCAACTCCTCACGAGGGAGACACACGACAGGAGGACGATGATGTCACCGCAGACCACCCCGATTGCCGACACCACGCAGGATCTAGAACTTTCTGAGCGCCTCATCGCGCCAGATGGAACGCGACTCCGCAACCCTGATCTCGAGCGCTACGTTGCTGACGTCGACGCGGCGCAGTTGCGTTCACTTCATCGCGACATGGTCATCCTCCGTCGTATCGACGCCGAAGGTGTTGCACTCCAGCGCCAGGGCCAGCTGGGTCTTTGGGCGCCCTGCCAAGGTCAGGAAGCTGCCCAGATCGGCACCGCCCGTGCACTCGACCCCGTCGACTTCGTCTTCCCGAGCTACCGCGAAACCGGCGTGATCTACGCACGTGGCGCTCAGCCGGGTGACTTCGTGCGCGTCTGGCGTGGAGAAGAAGGCGCGCCGTTCGACCCGGATCAGATGCGTATGGCGCCGCTGCAGATCATTATCGGCGCGCAGACCCTGCACGCGGTCGGCTACGCGATGGGGATCAAGCACGAGAAGGCCCCAGAAGTCGCCGTCACGTACTTTGGAGACGGTGCCACCAGCCAGGGCGATGTGAACGAGGCCATGGTGTTCGCCGCCTCGTACCAGGCACCTGTCGTGTTCGTTTGCCAGAACAACCATTGGGCGATCTCCGAGCCGGTCGCTCTGCAGTCCCAGTATCCGATTGCGGGCCGGGCCCCCGGCTTCGGAATCCCGAGTATGCGCGTAGACGGGAACGACGTGTTGGCGTGCATGGCCGCCATGCGGTGGGCATTGGCTCATGCCCGCGCAGGCAAGGGCCCCGCGTTCATCGAAGCGGTGACATATCGGATGGGACCGCACACCACCTCTGACGACCCGACCCGCTACCGCGATCCAGCAGAGCTGGAAGCGTGGCGCACACGCGACCCGATTTCCCGGCTAGAAGCGTATCTGCGGGCAGTCGACGAGATCGATGACGAGCAGATCGCGGCCGCACACGCTGACGCTGACGTGATGGCACGTGAGATGCGCGCGGCATGTCTGAGCATGGTCACGCGCGAGCCGCTGGCTGTATTCGACGGCGTGTACGCCGAACCGCATTCCGGCATCTCACGCCAGCGCGATGAGTATGCTGCGTACCTCGCCTCCTTCAAGGAGGCCTGAGATGACTGAGATCACTCTGGGTAAGGCGCTCAATGCGGGGCTCCGCCAGGCGATGCGTGATGACGACAAAGTCGTGCTGCTCGGCGAGGATATCGGCAAGCTTGGGGGAGTCTTCCGCATCACCGATGGGCTGCTGGATGAATTCGGCGCCTCCCGTGTCATCGACACGCCGCTTGCAGAATCAGGAATCGTCGGAACAGCTGTCGGACTTGCCTATCGGGGATACCGCCCGGTCGTCGAGATCCAGTTCGACGGATTCGTTTACCCGGCGTTCGACCAGATCGTCTCGCAGGTCGCGAAGCTGCACTATCGCACCCAGGGCCGAGTGAAGATGCCCATCACCATCCGCATCCCGTGGGCTGGCGGAATCGGTGCCGCCGAGCATCACTCGGAATCGCCTGAGGCCTACTTCGTTCACACCGCTGGGCTCCGTGTCATCGCGGTGTCCAATCCGCAGGATGCTTACCGCTGCCTGCAACAGGCGATCGCCTCAGACGACCCTGTCATCTTCTTCGAGCCCAAGCGCCTCTACCACCACAAGGGTGAGGTCGATCTGGAATCCTCGCTGGCGGATGCTCCGCCGATGGGCCTCGCTCGCGTGGTCCGTGCCGGATCGGATGCCACGATCATCACCTACGGCGCCATGCTGTCCACTGCTCTGGATGCCGCGGCCGCAGCCGAGGACGAGGGCCTGTCGCTTGAGGTCATCGACCTGCGCTCCATCTCTCCGGTGGACTACGACACCGTCGCTGCGTCAGTGCGCCGTACCGGCCGAGTCGTCGTTGCGCACGAGGCATCACGTGAGGCGGGTGTCGCCGCCGAAGTGATCGCCAGTATCACCGAGCAGTGCTTCGAATATCTGGAGTCTGCGCCGCTGCGGGTGACCGGGCACGATGTGCCCTATCCGCCCGCGAAGCTTGAGAAGTTCCACTTGCCGGATCTGGATCGGATCCTCGACGCGGTCGACCGCGTGCTGGACCGGCCAAACAGTCTGACCGGAGCGGAATCATGATCGAAGAGTTCCACCTTCCCGACCTCGGTGAGGGGCTCACCGAAGCCGAAGTGGTGCAGTGGCTGGTCGCCCCAGGCGACACCGTCACACTGAACCAGACCCTCGCGGAGGTAGAGACAGCCAAGGCCATCGTCGAGCTGCCGTCGCCTTATGAGGGCACGGTGACGACTCTGCATGCTGAGGCAGGGGCAACTGTCGCTGTCGGCTCGCCCTTGATCGCCTTCGATGTGGAGGGTGTAGAACCGGCTGAAGAGAAAACACCGCCGAACCTCGTCGGCTACGGCGCCGCACCGTCGAGCACATCACGACCTATGCGCCGTGCGCGCCGGGCAAGCGACTCTCCTGTCGTCGTCGACACCGCGGTTTTGGAGGCGGCGCCTCACGATGTGCTACCAGACGCACCGATTCCTGAACGTATAGGCGAGCGCCCTCGTTCGACCCCGCCGGTGCGCGCCTACGCCAAACGGCTAGGCATCGATATCGTGCTTGTCGCCGCAGAGGTAGGCGATCGGGTGATCACTCGGGACGACATCGAGGCCTATGCAGAGCGCGTCGGTGGACGATCGGATGACGTCCCCGCTGCGCGGCCGCACGCGGTGCAGCACCTCACGGTGGGGGAACGCGAGACGCGGATTCCGATCCGCGGGGTGCGCAAGCACACCGCGGCCGCCATGGTTCAGAGCGCCTTCACTGCGCCGCACGTCACGACGTTCCATACGGTTGACGTCACCGCAACGATGGATCTGATAGCGAGGCTGCGCCAGGATCGCTCGCTCTCGGAGCACCGAATCGGCCCGCTCGTGATCGTTGCCAAGGCTGTGTGCCTAGCGCTCACCCGCACACCGGGCCTGAACTCGCGGTGGGATGAGGAAGCAGGCGAGATCGTTCAACCGCATTATGTGGATCTGGGGATCGCCGCCGCCACCGAGCGCGGACTGATCGTGCCCAACATCCGGGGTGCTGACCAGATGACTGTGCCCGAGCTTGCTGACGCTCTGAGTGCATTGACTGAAACAGCGCGCTCAGGAAAGACCTCTCCGGCAGAGCTTGCCGGCGGCACCTTCTCGATCACCAACATCGGAGTCTTCGGCATCGACGCAGGCACACCGATCCTGCCCCCTGGTCAATCAGGGATCCTCGCGGCCGGAGCGATCCGCCTGAAGCCATGGGAGTTCCGTGGGGAGATCGCGTTGCGTCAGGTCATGACGCTGAGCCTGTCTTTCGATCACAGGATCGTTGACGGCGCGGAGGGCGCCCGTTTCGTCAAGGATGTCGCTGACATTCTCGAGGAGCCGGGGCGAGCGATGCTGTTGCGCTGATCAGGCGATGAGGGCTGCGTGAGCCATGGCGATGAGCGTTCCTGCTGTCGCCTTCTTCGAACGCGAGGCACTGCGGGTGCTGTGCGGGGTGGAGTTGATGAGCCCGAAGCACGCCTGTACCCGTAGCCGAAGTTCGTCGGCCGATGCCTCGCGCAGCGGTGCAAGTGCCGAGATCCACAGGTCGATGTACGCGCGCTGCAGGCGACGGACTTCGGCGCGGTCATCTTCGGCAAGATGGGCCATGTCGCGGTCCTGCACGCGAATCACATCAGCATTGGACAGCGCGAAATCGACGTGGAAACTGACGAGCGCCAGCATCCGATCCTCGGCGCACGATGCTGCATCGGCCACTGCTGTTCCGCCGCCAACCAGCTCTTCACTGACCTTGACCAGCACGGCACCGAGCAGTGCCCGCTTACCTGCGAAGTGGCGATACACCGCTGGGCCAGAGACACCCACGGCAGAGCCGATGTCTTCCAGGCTCACGCCAGAGTATCCGCGGGCAGCAAATAGCCGCGCAGCCTCTTGCAGGAGGGCGTCTGCGCGTTCGGCTTTGGCGCGATCGCGCGCCGTGAGGGGGCTTGTCATCTCAGTTAATGCTCGCTAACCTAAATGAGCTGGTTAGTGAACACTAACCGAAAAGGCATGTTGAGTGCCACCACGTGAGTCAAGGAGGACATCACGATGCCCCCCACCCAGGAAATGCTGGCGGTCCAATTGCGCGCTCGTTTGGCGACTGCTGCCGCAGGCGGTCCAGAGCGTTCGAGGCAGCGCCACCAGGAACGTGGAAAATTACTGCCACGCGAACGCATCGCCCGGTTGCTCGACGAGGGGAGTCCCTTTCTCGAAGTATCCCCGCTCGCGGCCGACGGCATGTACGACGGTGAAGCCCCTGGCGCTGGCGTGATCGCCGGAGTCGGTCTCGTGCACGGTCGCCACGTGATGGTGTTGTGCAATGACGCCACGGTGAAGGGCGGCAGCTACCTGCCGATGACGGTCAAGAAGCACCTTCGCGCCCAGGAGATCGCGCTGGAGAACCGGCTGCCCTGCCTATATCTCGTGGATTCCGGCGGCGCCTTCCTTCCGAAGCAGGATGAGGTATTCCCCGACCGCGACCACTTCGGCCGCATCTTCTTCAACCAGGCGCGGATGAGCGCGGAACGCATCCCTCAGCTCGCGGCGGTGCTCGGATCCTGCACTGCGGGCGGCGCCTACGTGCCAGCCATGAGCGATGAGACGGTGATTGTGCGGGGTCAGGGCACGATCTTCCTCGGCGGACCGCCACTTGTGAAGGCAGCGATCGGCGAGATCGTCACTGCCGAGGAGCTCGGCGGTGGAGAGCTGCACGCCCGCCGCTCCGGCGTGGTTGATCACCTCGCTGATGACGATGAACACGCACTTGAGATTCTGCGGGACATCGTCGCGACGCTGCCACCACCGGCCGCTCCGGCATGGGAGGTGGCGACTTCCCGTGCACCAGACGACGCTTCCAGCCTGTATGACGTGGTCCCGGTCGATGTGAACACCGCATACGACGTACGAGAGGTGATCACCAGACTCATCGATGGCGATTCGTTCCGTGAGTTCAAGACCGAGTACGGCACCACGCTGGTGACCGGATTCGCGAGGCTCCACGGTCATCCGATCGGCATCGTCGCCAACAACGGAGTGCTGTTCAGCGAATCGGCGCTCAAAGGCGCTCACTTCATCGAACTGTGCGATCAACGCGGTATCCCACTCCTGTTCCTGCAAAACATCACCGGGTTCATGGTCGGCTCCGACGCGGAAGCCGGAGGAATCGCTAAGGACGGCGCCAAGATGGTGACCGCGGTGGCAACGACGCGTGTGCCGAAGCTCACCGTCATCATCGGCGGCTCCTTCGGTGCAGGCAACTACTCAATGTGCGGGCGGGCGTATTCGCCACGTTTCCTATGGACGTGGCCGGCCAGTCGCATATCGGTGATGGGCGGCGCGCAAGCAGCGTCTGTTCTCGCCACAGTGAAAGAAGACCAGCTCACTGCGCGCGGCGAGCGCTGGAGCGCCGAGGAGCGCACTGCGTTCGAAGAACCTATCCGCGATCAGTACGAGACCCAGGGCGAACCCTATTACGCGACCGCCCGGCTCTGGGACGACGGCATCGTCGACCCGGACCAAACTCGTGATCTGCTCGGTCTCGCACTGGATGTTGTCGCCCGCAGTCCGCTGCCAGAGTCGCGCTTCGGCGTATTCAGGATGTGAGTGCCATGTTCAGTCGAGAAGGCTCAGCGGCCGTAAGGTTCGACACCGTCCTCGTCGCGAACCGGGGTGAGATCGCGCGTCGCATCATTAGAACTCTGCGTGAGCGCGGAATGCGCAGCGTCGCCGTCTACAGCGAGGCGGATGCTACGGCTCCGCATGCGCGTGAAGCAGACGTCGCGGTGCTGATCGGTCCTGCTGCGGCTGCGGAGTCGTATCTCAGCGTGGACGCGGTCGTGCGTGCGGCGCAGGAGACCGGCGCCCAGGCGATCCACCCGGGGTATGGCTTTCTCTCCGAGAGCGTTGCGCTGGCTGAAGCGTGCGCGGAGGCAGGCATCACCTTCATCGGGCCATCGATCAGAGCCATCAAGATCATGGGCGACAAGGCAGCCGCCCGCGTGCAGGTCGCGGCGCACGACGTGCCGGTTGTTCCCGGGTTCGACGCGGTCGATCTGACCGACGATCAGATTGAAGAGCACGCGGCCGAGGTGGGGTATCCGCTGCTCGTGAAGCCGAGTGCGGGAGGCGGCGGGAAGGGCATGGAGATCGTCGCCGAGGCTGCCGGCCTTCGCGTCGCACTTGCCTCGGCGCGACGCGTCGCTGCAGCAGCATTCGGGGACGATTCCCTGTTGCTGGAGCGTCTGATCGCCCGGCCTCGGCACATCGAGGTACAGGTATTCGGCGACAGTCATGGCACAGTGATCGCACTCGGCGAGCGCGAATGCACACTGCAGCGCCGACATCAGAAAGTGGTCGAAGAGGCACCCTCAGCAGGATTGCCCGAAGGCGTGCGAGAGCGGCTGTTTGATGCCGCAGTGCGCGCGGCATCCAGCGTCGACTATGTCGGGGCGGGAACAGTGGAGTTCCTCGTCGACGCCGACTCGCCTGAGGAGTTCTTCTTCATCGAGATGAACACCAGGCTTCAGGTCGAGCATCCCGTCACCGAGACCGTCACGGGTCTGGATCTGGTGGCGCTGCAATTGTCGGTCGCTGCCGGTGAGGCATTGCCCTCGCCGGCGCCGGTGTCGGGTCACGCCGTCGAGGCCCGTATCTATGCGGAGTCTCCGGAACGCGGCTTCCTGCCGTCGACGGGGCACATTCTGCGCTTCGACGCGCCGTGGGGCGTGCGAGTGGATGCCGCGATCGAGACGGGCAGCGAGGTCACCGGATACTACGACCCGATGATCGCAAAGGTCATCGCTCACGGTGCTGACCGTGAGACCGCGCTCAGACGGCTCGACGAGGCTCTGTCGCACACGGTCGTGCTCGGTGTCGACACGAACATCGCATTCCTTCGGCAACTGGTGACTCACCCTCGTGTGATCAGTGGTGACCTCGACACCGGCCTGATCGACACGATGCTGCCCCTGCCGATCCCGCAGCCCTCCAAGGCGATGCTCGCGGCGGCGAGAAAGGAGCTCCTGCATGAGACAGGCCCTCAGGAACCGAGTCTCACGCAGCAAGACCTTTCTCGCCGGGCGGGGTCCGCGTGGGCGCAGATGATGGACGCATCCGCTCGCCAGGTCGGCTTCCTCACTGACGACGGTGAGGTACTCGACGCTACGGTCGACGCGGATGCCCCGGGCACTTCAACGACAACGCCAGCGAATGCAGCAATAGACGCCGAAGGCGCGGTCTGGGTGACTGAGGCAGGACACACGGCGCGGTTGCGCCCGCTCGATCGTCGCGAGCGAATGCGACACAGGCTGGCATCGCAACATCCGATTGCGTCGGAGACGAGCCCAGAGGCGCGCGCGCCCATGCCTGGCAGTGTGGTGGCCGTGCATGTTGAGGACGGATCAGCCGTCGCCGCAGGGCAGCCTCTCGTCTCAATCGAGGCAATGAAAATGGAGCATCCGGTACTGGCGCCGCACGACGGCACAGTGCACTTCCTGGTCGCCGTCGGCGACCAGGCACGACGAGACCAACCGGTCGCGATCGTGACAATCGATACCGTGACATCCGCGTCCGAAGATGCCGCTGAAACACCCTGACGGAGGAACATCATGACCCAGGATCTGACTGAAGACGAGGTTTCCCTCAGCGCGATGGTGCGCGACTTTGCCGAATCTGTCGTCGCACCGCAGGCCTACGAGGCCGACCGCACGCACACTCTCTCCATGGACGTCGTCGCGCAGATGGGGGAGCTGGGGTTGTTTGGGCTGCCTTTCCCTGAGTACGTCGGCGGGCAGGGCGGAGATTACTTCGCACTCGGCATCGCAATCGAGGCTCTCGCACGTGTGGATCAGTCCATCGCCATCACACTGGAAGCAGGCGTCAGTCTGGGTGCCATGCCGGTGTTCCGCTTCGGTACAGATGCTCAGCGCGCCGAGTACCTACCCGACCTTCTCGCCGGTCGCGCGCTGGCGGGGTTCGGACTGACCGAACCCGAAGCGGGAAGTGACGCCGGAGCCACCCGCACGACCGCACGTCGTGACGACGATGAATGGGTCATCAACGGATCGAAGCAGTTCATCACCAACTCGGGTACCCCCATCACCAAGTTCGTGACGGTCACGGCGGTCACCGGATCGAGTGAGGGCCGCAAGCAGATCTCCACGATCAT
The DNA here is from genome assembly GCF_059445355.1 of Microbacterium sp. Y356. NCBI lineage: Bacteria > Bacillati > Actinomycetota > Actinomycetes > Micrococcales > Microbacteriaceae > Microbacterium > Microbacterium sp. Y356. Next base: position 58,687 of record NZ_JCAIUE010000001.1, on the reverse strand, counting down.
CGTGCCGAACGGTACGCCAGGTTTCACCGTCGAACCGCCCTACGACAAGGTCGGATGGCACGCCTCCGACACGCACCCACTCACCTTCGACGACGCGCGAGTGCCAGCAGGAAATCTTCTCGGCGAAGAGGGGCGTGGGTTCGCGAACTTCCTCAGCATCCTCGACGAAGGGCGCATCGCGATCGCCGCGCTGTCGACCGGCGCGGCCGAGGGATGCCTGGAGGCAGCGGTCGAATATGCGAAGAGCCGCACGATCTTCGGGAGTGCCCTGAGCACGCGGCAGAACGCACAGTTCACACTCGCGCGCATGCGGGCGCGCGTACACACCGCTCGTCTGGCGTGGCATCACGCTGCACGGTTGAGAGATGCCGGAAAGCCATTCTCCGAACCCGCCGCGATCGCAAAGCTGGTGGCAGGGGATGCCGCAATGGACAATGCCCGCGATGCGACCCAGATTTTCGGCGGCAACGGATTCATGAATGAATTTTCGGTCGCGCGGCACTATCGTGATTCGAAGATTCTCGAGATCGGCGAAGGCACGACCGAGGTGCAGTTGCTGGTGATCGCGCGTGGATTGGGACTGACCTGATGACCGACATCATCCAAAGAGGGCTCTACTTCGAGGAGTTCGAGGTCGGGGCGCGCTATCTCCATCGCCCAGGACGCACCGCCACCGAGGCAGACAACGTGCTTTTCACGACGCTGACGATGAACACCCAGGCGTTGCATCTGGATGCGGCGTTCGCGGAAACCCAGGAGTTCGGCCAGCGATTGATGAACTCGATGTGGACACTGTCGACCATGGTCGGAGCATCCGTCGCGCAGCTCACACAGGGCACGCTGGTGGCACAGTTGGGGCTCGGAGATGTCGAGTTCCCGCATCCGCTCTTCGCAGGCGACACGCTGTACTCAGAGAGTGTCATCACCGAGAAACGTCTGTCGTCCTCGCGTCCTGGTCAGGGCATCTGCACGATCGCTCACACCGGGCGCAACCAGGACGCCGTCGTGGTTGCCACCGCGACCCGCGTCGCGCTTGTCCATTGCCTGCCAGGTGTGTCGACAAAGGAATGAGATGACCTTCAGTTCAGGCCCCGCACTGCTGTTCTGCCCCGGCGATCGACCGGAGCGCTTCGAGAAGGCCTACGAGCGGGCGGATGCGGTGATCCTCGATCTCGAGGATGCCGTCGCACCAGGAACGAAGGCGGTTGCACGCACGAACGTGCTCGCCTCGAGGCTGGATCCGGCCCGGGTGATCGTGCGCATCAATGCCCCCGACACCGCAGAGTTCGCGCCCGACCTCGCCATGATCGAACAGTCGCCGTACCGCACGGTGATGGTCGCAAAGACAGAGGATGCCGCATCTCTCGACCTGTTCGATGCCACGTATTCACTGGTCGCCCTGTGCGAGACAGCCCGTGGGATCAGCAGCGCGGCTCAAATCGCGGCGCATCCGCGAGTGGTCGCAATGATGTGGGGCGCGGAGGATCTGGTCGCCTCACTGGGCGGTACGTCGAGTCGCGGTATCGACGGCTCCTACCGCGAGGTGGCCCGTTACGCCCGATCCACGGTGCTGCTCGAGGCCCGCGCACACGGCAAGGCCGCGATCGACGCGGTCCATATCGATATCGACGATGTCACCGGTCTCGCCGATGAGGCGATGGATGCTGCGGCCTCCGGCTTCGCGGCGACAGCGTGCATCCATCCGAGTCAGGTCGCTGTCATCCGCGAGGCCTATGCGCCGGACGCGGCCACGCTCGAATGGGCACGTGACGTTCTGGCTGCCGCAGAGGGGGAGCGTGGCGTCTTCCGCTTCCAGGGGCAGATGATCGATGAACCACTGCTTCGGCACGCGCGCGCATCAGTGGCGCGGGCGCGGTAGCCGCTCAGGCGGCGATCGGCTCGAGCAACCGCAGCACGCCGGGCGATGCTTCGAAGCGGTGCACCGAGCCGTTGCGCAACACATCACCCTCGCGCGGAAGCGTGCCGCTGGAGACGTGATTCAGGAGCGATCGGATCACGCCGCCGTGCGTAACGACGATCACCGACTCTGCGACGGGCGCTGAGCGGCGACGGGCCTCACGTGCGATCGCATCCAGCGCGCCGAGCGCCCTCTCGCATACGCCTGCGAGCGTCTCCGAACCAGGAGGGGCCGCATGCCAATCGCCGTATTGCTCGAGATAGTCGGCGACGAGGATGCCCTCTCCTTCGCCGAAAGAACGCTCACGCAGATCCGGCACGAGCTCAGGACTTGCCAGACCGAGTTCTGCGGCGATGATTTGCGCCGTCTCGTGCGCACGCACCAGCGGGCTCGCGTAGATCGCGTGGTGTGTGCCGTTCGCGAGGAGTGCAGCCGCATTACGGGCGTCGTTCTGACCGGTCGCGTTCAAAGCGATATCGGTCGAGCCTTGGATTCGACGAGCAAGATTCCACTCCGTCTGGCCATGGCGCACGAGAGTCAGCAACGTCACTTCAGCAGCTCCTGTAGGGCAGGGAGCACGTCGCTGGTGCCGCCGGGGAGCGTGACATGCGCCCAGGCATCGGCGCGCGTCGGCTCGTGATTGATGATGATCAGGGGGATGCCACGGCGGCGAGCACGCTCGACAATCCGCACACCGGAGTTCACTACGAGGGAAGAACCCGCGACGATCAGGGCATCGCTCGCGCGCAGCAGCGACTCAGCGGCGCGGAATCGGTCGGTGGGCACGAACTCGCCGAAGAAGACGACATCAGGCTTCAGCATTCCGCCGCAGACCGTGCACGTGGGAACGATGAAGTTCGCGGTGCTCTCCGGTGCGACGTCTCCGTCGGGATTGAGCTCGATATTCTCGGGCACCATGATCCACGGATTGAGCTGCTCGATCTGCACCGCGATGTCTCTGCGGTCGAACACCTGGCCACACTGCAGGCAGTTGACGCGCCGCATCGTGCCGTGCACCTCGATCACCCGTGCGCTACCGGCGCGCAGATGCAGGCCGTCAACGTTCTGTGTGATCACGCCGGAGACGAGGCCGTCCCGCTCCATTTCGGCAAGCGCGATGTGTCCTGCGTTCGGCTCTGCCGAGGCGAACGCGCGCCATCCGAGATGTCCGCCCACCCAGTACCGACGCCTGGCCGCTTCGTCGGCAAGGTAGCGTTGCCCGGTCATCGGATCGGCCCGAGTGCGGGCACCTTCGCCACGATAGGCGGGGATGCCGGAGTCGGTCGAGATCCCGGCACCGGTCAGGAGCGTGATCTTATGTCCGCGCAATAGTTCGGCGGCTTTGGCAATGTCGGCAGATAGATCGACATGTGTCGTCGCGGTCACGGAACCTCCCTGAGCGAGTCTAACGGCGAGCACACCTGCCTGGGCGCCCGGTAGAAGGGGGCGCGCGATGGCAGAGTGGATGACATGCAACTCGAGTACATCACCGATGCGGCAGATCCTCGCCTCGCCGACTATCGGAACCTCACCGACACGGCTTTGCGCCGCGTGCACGAGCCCCGAGGCGGTCTGTACATCGCGGAGTCTGCAAAGGTCATCGAGCGGGCGATCTCAGCGGGCCACAAGCCGCGTTCGGTGCTCGTCCAGCGACGCTGGGTTGCTGGCATCCAAGATCTCCTCGCCAAAACTGACACTCCGGTATTCGTCGTGCCTGATGACGTCGCCGAAGCAGTCACCGGGTACGCCGTGCACCGCGGCGCCCTCGCTTCTATGCATCGCCCTGAACTGCCTACTGTCGCCGAGGTACTGAATGATGCGCGCCTCGTGCTCATCCTGGAGGACCTGATCGAGCATACGAACGTCGGAGCCGCGTTTCGCGCTGCCGCCGGACTCGGCGCCGATGCGGTGCTCGTCTCGCCTCGCTGTGCGGATCCGCTGTATCGCCGCAGCGTCAAGGTGAGCACTGGCACCGTGTTTCAGGTGCCGTGGACCAGGATCGGCGATTGGGCAGATGCCGTGACCGAACTGCATGCCGCGGGCTTCGACATCGCGGCGCTCGCTTTGAGCGACGACGCCGTGTCACTCAAAGCCTATGCGGGCCCACGACCGGAGAAGATCGCGCTGGTGATGGGGACCGAAGGCGACGGGCTCTCCCGCACGGCACTCGATGCGGCCGACACGGTCGTCACGATTCCGATGCGTGGGGGAGTGGACTCGCTCAACGTCGCATCCGCCGCAGCCGTCGCCCTGTGGGCACTCTCGAACTGATTACCGAGTGTCCGGCAAGACCACCGGGGAGGCCTCAGGCCGCTTCGCAGTGATCAGATCGCCCGACGACTGGTGGTGGATGCGCCTCAGCACCCACGGGACGAGGTGCTCACGTGCCCAGCCGAGATCTTCAGCACGAGCCTCGCGCCACGTGCGCACAGGTAGTGCGTCTGGTTGCATCGGCTGCAGGTCATTGGGGACGTTCAGCGCTCGGAGCGCCATGCGTGCGACTTCGTGGTGGCCGAGGGGATTGAAATGCAGACGGTCATCGGCGAAGAACCGCGAGTCCTGCACCGACTTCAAGGCCCACTGATCGGCGACGATGCAGTCGTAGCGGTCTGCGATGGCGCGAAGATTCTCGTTGTAGATCGCGACCTTGCCGCGGAAGGGGCGCAGCACCGGCGCGAACCCGGTATCGATGCCGGTGAAGATCAGGATGGCGGCGCCGGTGGAGGACAGCCGTGACACCGCGTCGTCGAGCTGGTCTGCGATCTGGTCGGGATCCGAGCCTGGACGGAGAACATCGTTGCCCCCGGCGCAGAGGGAGATGAGGTCGGGGCGAAGCGCAACTGCCGGCTCGACCTGGTCCGCAACGATCTGCGCGATGAGCTTGCCGCGCACTGCGAGGTTCGCATACGCGAAGTCGTCAACCTGTTGAGACAGCACCTCCGCAACGCGATCCGCCCAGCCGCGATTCCCACCTGGAGACGCCGGATTCGGATCTCCGATGCCTTCGGTGAATGAGTCTCCGATGGCCACAAACCGACGCCACGGGTGCGCACTCTCGTTTGAAACGTGTGGGATGCCGAACGAATCCTGATTAGTCATCGTGCTCTCCTTCGCAGCATGCGCGTTCGCAGCTTGCACGACCTGGATCGCGGCCACGCAGAGAACGAGCCTACCCGCAGTGACAGCCTCGTGGCGGGCGGGCATCCGATGTCGTCAGTACCGATTACCCTTGAACTGATGCTCTCTCCGTCCTTCCCCCAGCGCGCCCCATGGGGAACGGCTGACAAGCTCCGTGCCTGGCAGCGAGAGGCCCTTGAGGCCTACTTCGCCCGTGATCAGCGGGACTTCCTCGTCGCCGCGACCCCTGGCGCAGGAAAGACGACGTTCGCACTCACTCTCGCCGTGGAACTGCTCCGGTTGGGAGAGGTGAACCGCGTAATCGTGGTCGCACCCACCGAGCACCTGAAGACACAGTGGGCCGATGCAGCAGCGCGCGTGCACATTCGCCTCGATCCACGATTCCGTAATAGCCACTGGGCGCCGTCCCGGCAATATCACGGCGTTGTGGTCACCTACGCCCAGGTGGCCGCGAAGCCATCCCTGCACCGCCATCTGACCGAAGACGCCAAGACCCTCGTCATCCTCGATGAGGTGCATCACGGTGGTGACGCACTCAGCTGGGGTGACGCGATCCGCGACGCCTACGGGCCAGCGAAACGTCGACTGTCGATGTCAGGAACGCCGTTCCGCAGCGACACCGCCCCGATTCCATTCGTCACATACGCGCCAGATGAGTCTGGTGCACGCGTCTCCGTCACCGACTACGCCTATGGCTACGGCCGTGCCCTCGCTGACGGCGTCGTGCGACCGGTGCTGTTCCACATGTACGCCGGCAAGATGCGCTGGCGCACAAGCGCAGGAGATGAGCTCGAAGCCCATCTTGGGCAGGACAACACGAAGGACGTCAACTCGCAGGCCTGGCGCACGGCGCTGGACCCGGAGGGTGCGTGGATGCCCGCGGTGCTCTCCGCGGCAGATCGGCGCCTCACCGAGATCCGCAACCACATTCCGGATGCTGGCGGGCTCGTGCTCGCCACTGATCAGACGGTCGCTCGCGCCTACGCGAAGATCTTGCACAGCATCACCGGGGAGCAACCCACCATTGTGCTGTCTGACGATGCCACGGCATCCGAACGCATTGAGAAATTCGGCGCGAATACCAGCCGGTGGATGGTCGCGGTGCGCATGGTGTCTGAAGGCGTCGACGTTCCCCGACTCGCTGTGGGCGTATACGCCACATCGTCTTCAACGCCGCTCTTCTTCTCTCAGGCCATCGGTCGGTTCGTGCGAGCGCGGCGCCGAGGTGAGGCTGCGAGCATCTTCTTGCCCAACGTTCCCGTGCTCATGACCCTCGCGAACGAGCTCGAGAAGCAGCGCGATCACGCGCTCGACCGTCAGAGTAAAGACGAAGATGGTCTGGACGACTCGCTGTTGGAGAGCGCGAACCGTGAAGAGGAAGCGTCTGACGCGCTGACTCAGGAGTTCAGCTATCAAGCAATCTCCTCCCTTGCGCACTTCGACCGGGTGGTGTTCGAGGGGCAGGAGTTCGGTCAGCTCGCGGAACCAGGCACGGCCGAAGAAGAAGAGTTCATCGGGATTCCGGGCCTGTTGGAGCCGGAGCACGTCCATGAGCTTCTCATGCAGCGCCAGTCACGTCAGTCGAAGCTGCGTGAGGCGCGTGAGGCCACGGAGAGTACGGAGACGGTCACGACGCTGCCTGCGCCGCTGCACCGCACGCTTCGAGAGCAGCGTCAGTTGCTGAACAGCCTGGTGGGACTCTATGCGCGCCAGGCAGGCGAGCCGCACGGCGCTGTGCACTCCGAGCTGCGCCGTATTTGCGGCGGGCCAGCCGTCTCGCAAGCGACGGTGACCCAGCTGCAATCGCGCATCGAAGTGCTGCGCAAACGCGTACGCTCCTGACGCAGCGCCGGATGCTTTGACCGGCCAGAGCCGGCGTCATTAGGAACCCCGAAATGCTGGCAATCAGGGCATTCTGGCGTGTTCGACTTCGCCGTCTCGATACCGTTGAAGGCGCCCCAACTGGGCGGCCCACCCCACTATGGAGGATTCATGACCGCGCCTGCATTCGCGCAGCCGACCGCAGCTGACCGTCGACGTTGGGCGCGGTACTTGGTGGAGGAGCGCGCTGAGGGCTACGTCTATCAGGAGCTCGCTGCGCGCAAGACCGGGGAGGAAAAAGAGATTCTCCAGAGCCTCGCAGAGGCCGAGCGCCGTCACGAGCAGCACTGGCTGGATCTGCTCGGTGGCGAACCCGCCCGGCTTCCCCGAGTAGGGCTGCGCTCACGCTTGCTGGGATGGATGGCGGGGCGCTTCGGATCGATCTTCGTGCTGGTGCTCGCTCAGAGTGCCGAGGCGAGATCTCCCTATGACACCGAGAAATACGCGACGCCGGCGATGCGCGCGGACGAGAAAATCCACTACGAGGTCGTTCGCGGTCTCGCCGCGCGCGGCCGTCGTCGGTTGTCCGGTTCCTTTCGCGCGGCGGTCTTCGGAGCGAACGACGGGCTTGTCAGCAATCTCGCCCTTGTGCTCGGAATCGGGGCGACGGGTGTGAGCTCGAGCCTCGTGCTCTTCAGCGGGATTGCGGGTCTTCTTGCCGGCGCCCTGTCGATGGGCGCGGGGGAGTTCGTCTCCGTGCGATCCCAACGTGAGCTTCTCGCATCAACCGAAGTCAACGAGGATGCGGCGCACTCCGCCGCAGATCTCGACATCGACGAGAACGAGTTGGCGCTCGTGTACCGAGCACGAGGCATCGCCCAAGAAGAGGCGCTGGCCCGCTCCCGTCGCATCATCACGGCAGCCCAAGAGGGGGTGCGCCGCACCGTCACCGGCCCGATTCGTGCTCATGACGTGACGGGCGATCATGAACTCATCGGTAGCGACTGGACAGCTGCGCTTTCCAGCTTCTTCCTGTTCGCCTCCGGGGCGATCATCCCGGTGCTGCCGTGGATCTTCGGTCTCGAAGGGATGCCGGCAATCGTGCTGGCGCTCGTGCTGGTCGGCATCGCGTTGCTGGGTACCGGAGCGATGGTCGGGATTCTCTCTGGCGGCCCGCCGCTGCGGCGAGCGCTCCGGCAGTTGGCGATCGGATTCGGTGCTGCGGCGATCACCTACGCGCTGGGACTGCTCTTCGGAGTCGGCGCCGTCTGATCACGCCGGCAAACACTCCGGCAATGACGTGGGAGGAAAAACACGGCCGCGATTCGACTGCGGGCCGTGTTTCTCTTCCCGCACTGGATGCGGGGATACAAGTCGCACCGGTGATGACGTAAAAAAGAAGGCCCCCTCTCGGGAGCCTTCTTCTCTGCTGTGCTATCTGTGCGCGGAGGGGGACTTGAACCCCCACGCCCTTACGGGCACTACGACCTCAACGTAGCGCGTCTACCATTCCGCCACCCGCGCAGGTGATGAAAAGTCGTTGCCGACCGAAGAGAAACATTACCAGATCCGATCAGGGGCTACGAACCAAGGCGCACCCCGGGCGTGCCGGGCAGCTTCGATAGCCTTGACTCATGTCTCAGCCGCAGCATCCGGAAGTCGTGCGCATTGCGCGTGACCTCATCCGCTTCGATACTTCGAACTTCGGGGGCGGAAAAGCCGAGGGTGAGCGCGAAGCTGCCGAGTACGTCGGCGCCTATTTGGAAGGCCTCGGGCTCGCCCCGGAGTATTACGAGCCCATCCCACGCCGCACCAACGTTATGGCGCGCGTTCCCGGACGTGATTCCAGCAAACCAGCACTCGTCGTGCACGGCCACCTCGACGTGGTCCCGGCGATGGCAGAGGACTGGAGCGTCGATCCGTTCGCGGGTGACGTTCGCGATGGGATGCTGTGGGGCCGCGGCGCCGTCGACATGAAGAACATGGACGCCATGATCTTGACCTCCGTCGCCGACATCCTGCGTGCGGGGGAGCAGCCTGAGCGTGACCTCGTGCTGGCGTTCTTCGCCGACGAGGAGAACGGGGGTGTCGAAGGCTCGGCGCTCGTCGTGAAGGATCGTCCAGAGTGGTTCGCCGGTGCGACAGAGGCGATCAGCGAGGTCGGCGGCTACTCGATCACTGTCGACGATCGCCGGGCGTACCTGTTGCAGGTGGGGGAGAAGGCCCTCATCTGGATTCGGCTCGTCGCAAAGGGGCGTGCCGGTCACGGCAGCCGCCTGCATGACGACAATGCCGTGGTGAAACTCGCCGAGGCCGTCGCCGCGATCGGGCGCACGCGGTGGCCTATCCGGCTCACTGCGACCACGCGCGCGCTGCTACAGGGCCTCAGCGACCTCACTGGGCGCTCATTGGATGATCCGGATGCTCTTGCCGCGGCATCCGGCCCCGCCGAGGCGTTCCTGCGCTCCACGTTCCGCACGACCACCAACCCGACCTCGCTCACCGCCGGCTACAAGCACAACGTGATCCCTGAGCGTGCTGAAGCGCTCATCGACGTTCGCGTGCTGCCAGGTACGGAAGATGACGTTCTCGCCGAACTGCAGCAAATCGTAGGCGACGACATCATGATCGAAACCGTGGTGCGTGATATCGGTATGGAGACGCCTTTCGAAGGAGATTTGGTCGACAACATGGTGCAGGCGTTGGGGCGCCATGACCCAGGCGTTCCGGTCATTCCATACCTTCTCGGTGCGGGAACCGACAACAAGGCGCTCTCGAGGCTTGGGATCACCGGATATGGCTTTGCCCCGCTCCGACTTCCGGCAGATCTCGACTTCACGGGGATGTTTCACGGAGTTGACGAGCGGGTGCCCGTAGAATCGCTTGTCTTCGGTCGCCAGGTTTTGACCGACCTGCTGCGCACATACTGATCCAGTTCCGCACCATCCAGAAAGTCTCTCTATGCACCTGCTCGAAGCGCTGTTCCTCGGCATCATCCAGGGACTGACCGAGTTCCTCCCGATCTCCTCCAGCGCACATCTGCGCATCGTCGGGACCTTCACTGGCTCTGGCGAGGATCCGGGAGCAGCATTCACCGCGATCACCCAGATCGGCACTGAGGCGGCGGTCGTGGTGTTCTTCTGGAAGGACATCACCCGCATCATCGGGCATTGGTTCCGATCGCTGATCGGCAAGCTTCCGCGTAACGACCCAGACGCACGGATGGGGTGGCTGATCATCATCGGCAGCATCCCGATCGTGGTGCTTGGCCTGCTCTTCCAGGATCAGATCGAGACGGTGCTGCGCTCGATGTGGATCGTGGCGATCATGCTGATCTCGTTCGGCATCCTGCTCGGCGTCGCAGACTATGTCGGCGCGAAGCGTCGCAAACTCGATCAGATCACTTACCCGCACGGCGTGCTGTTCGGCATCGCGCAGGCGCTCGCCCTGGTCCCCGGCGTCTCCCGCTCAGGCGGAACGATCACGATGGGGCTGTTCCTCGGCTACGAACGCGCGGCCGCGGCACGCTACGCGTTCCTACTCGCGATCCCCGCGGTGTTCGGCAGTGGTTTCTACCAGTTGTTCAAAAGCTGGGATGCGCCGGACCAGTACTTCACGATGGGTGAGACGGTTGCCGCTACAGGCATCGCCTTCGTTGTGGCACTCGGCGTAATCGCGTTCTTCATGAGCTGGATCTCGAAGCACAGCTTCCTGCCGTTCGTGATCTACCGCATCCTGCTCGGTGCCACGCTGCTGATCCTGCTGTCGACCGGAGTGATCGCGGGCTAGCGCTTGTGGTCACCCGGCGCATCGCCGCGGCGACGCAGGTAGCGCTCGAAGGCCTGTGCAATCGCGTCGCCTGATGCCTCGGGGGAGTCCCAGGTGTCTCTCGTGCGCTCGAGCTGATGAATGTACTCGGTCATGTCCTCATCATCGGCAGCAGCGGCGTCGATGGATGCTTCCCACGTCGCCGCGTCCGTGCGCAGGCGATCGCGGGGCATGTCGACACCGGTCAGTTCCTCCAGCCGATCCAGCAGGGCCAGCGTGGCCTTCGGCGACGGAGAAGCGGTCGCGACATAGTGCGGCACGCTCGCCCAGAGGCTGGCGGTAGGGATGCCAGCACGCTCCGCGAAGTGCTCGATGACGCTGAGAATTCCGACTGGCCCCTCATACAGCGAACGCTCGATCCCTAGTGTCTCGCGCACCTGTTCGTTCGAACTCGCCGAGAAGATCGAGATGGGCCTCGTGTGCGGTACGTCCGACAGCATCGCGCCCAGTGTGATGAAGCCGGTGACATCGTCGCGCAGCGCCACATCGATGAACTCGTTCGCGAACGCCTGCCAGGTACGTGCAGGCTCGACGCCGGTGAGTAGCCAGAACTCAGGGGATCCGTCCGTTGACCGCTCGGCAGGACGCCACAGGGCAGCTTCTGGCCAGCGGAGCTCGCGGCGCCCGGTGGCATCCATCTTCGACGATGGGCGGGTGTACTGATAATCGAAGTACAGCTCTGGGTCTACGGAGTGCACGAGCTCGTAGTCGACGCTCTCACGGAGCACCTCGATAGCGCCACTCGCTGACTCACCGGCATCGTTCCAGCCGTCGAAGGCGACGACGACGACGCGGTCTCCCAGCGCATTCATCGATTTCTCCATCCAGATTGAAAATGAGTATCCCTCCAGGCTAGTCGGCGCTCGGCCAGTGTGGGACATGCGCCGGGCTAGCATGGTGAGGTGAGTCAAAAGCCCCGCGCGGTCCTCTGGGACATGGATGGAACACTGGTCGACACTGAGCCGTATTGGATGGCGGCCGAGACGACGATGGTCGAATCGTTCGGTGGCACTTGGTCGCACGAGCAGGCCTTGCAACTCGTCGGAAACGGCCTGCTCGACAGCGCGATTCTCCTCCGCGCCGCGGGCGTTGACATGGCGCCCGACGCGATCGTCGACAAGCTCACCGACGATGTGCGCAATTCTCTTGCCACCAAGGGAGTGCCTTTCCGTCCTGGGGCAAAAGAGCTGCTGCGGGAACTCCACTCCGCAGGAATTCGTACTGCGTTGGTGACCATGTCGTTGCGTCGCATGGCGCTCAGCGTCGTTGATCTCATCGAGTTCGATGCCTTCGAGTACATCGTCGCCGGTGACGATGTCGAACATCCGAAGCCGCACCCCGCGCCGTATCTGCAGGCGGCCGATCTTCTGAACATCGACATCGCGGATGCTGTGGTCATCGAAGACTCCGTGACAGGCCTCCGGGCCGGAGCAGCCTCGGGCGCGGTTACTCTCGGCGTGCCTCACATGATTTCACTTGATGGCCACGGTGCACACGCACTCTGGCCGACGCTGGCCGGACGCACAGCTGCCGACGTCATCGAGCTCTACAACACCACGAAGGCTACACAGACCGAAGGGGCCGCGCGATGAGTGTCGCAGCCGTACGACCGAGCGGTCCATTTCGCGAAGGCGACCGGGTCCAGCTGACTGGCCCGAAGAATCGTCTGCACACGATCACGCTGGCCGAAGACGGTGAGCTGCACACCCATCATGGCGTGCTCAAGCATCGTGATCTGATTGGTCTGCCAGATGGTTCTGTGGTGACCAATAGCTCCGAGCACGAGTATCTCGCGCTGCGTCCGCTACTTCGAGATTTCGCGATGTCGATGCCCCGAGGTGCGGCGATCATCTACCCGAAGGATGCCGCGCAGATCGTCATGCAGGCCGACATCTTCCCCGGCGCGATCGTGGTGGAAGCCGGCGTCGGTTCTGGGGCTCTCTCGTTGGCGCTGCTGCGCGCCATCGGCTCTGACGGAACGCTGGTGTCCTTCGAACGACGTGACGACTTCGCTGAGGTCGCCAAAGCCAATGTCGACACATTCTTCGGGGCAACGCCAGACACCTGGCGGGTCGTCGTCAGCGATCTGCTTGATGCACTGCCGGCGGAACTGCCCGATGGCGCGGTGGATCGCGTCGTGCTGGACATGCTCGCGCCGTGGGAGGTCATGGATGTCGTCGCCGACGCGCTCACGCCGGGTGGCGTGGTGCTCTGCTACGTCGCGACCGCCACTCAGCTCTCACGCGTGGCCGAATACATCCGCGGCACCGGCCTGTTCACCGATCCGGATGCATCCGAGACCATGGTGCGAGGCTGGCACGTTGAAGGACTCGCCGTACGACCAGATCACCGTATGGTCGCGCACACCGGATTCCTGCTGACCGCACGTCGGCTCGCGCCTGGGACGATCGCGCCTGAGGTGAAACGTCGCGCATCGAAGTCGAGTTATGGCGACGAGGACGTGGACGCCTGGACGCCAGGAGCCGTCGGCGACCGCGAGATCACTGACAAGAATCTGCGCAAGCGAGTGCGAGAGGCGACCAAGGCGGCAGACGGCGCACGCCAAGCTGCAGCGTCGCGCGAATCTGAGCAGCGTTCACAATAGACTGGAGCGCGTGCGTAAAACGTCTGCCGTTCTGGCCTCACTCAGTCTCGCTCTCGTCGCCCTGACCGGGTGCGCGTCAGGCCCCGCGTTCAGTGGTGCCGCGTGCGATCGCGCAGCATCCACAAGCGGGCTCGAAGACATCGCAACGATCAAAGGCGACGTCGGCTCAGTGCCCGAAGTCGAGATGTTCACTCCGATCGGAGCGCAGAAGAGCGCATTCAATGATGTCGTCGTCGGGGACGGCCCCGCGCTGACCAGCCCGACCCAGAGCGCAGTCATCGAGTTCTCACTGTTTTCCGGGAACACGGGCGAGCTTGTCGCCGGCACCGCGTACGAAGAAGATCAGGCGCAGCTTGTGAGCATCGACTACTGGGCACAGCGCGTCCCCGCATTCGGCACGGCTCTCGAATGTGCCACCGGGGGCAGCCGGGTGCTCGCAGTGATCACACCCGAGGACTTCGGCGCAGAGAACCTGGCCGGCTTCGGTCTGGAAGAAGATGAAGCGGTGGTCGCGATTTTCGATGTGGCCAAAGCATTCCCGTCGAAGGCCGACGGGGCGCCGCAGTACAACGACGCAGCAGGCATGCCCACCGTCGTCCGTGCACCGGACGGACGCCCCGGCATCATCGTGCCGGACACCACCGCCCCCACAGAGCTCGAAGTTCAGACCCTTCTCAAGGGCGACGGCGCGAAGATCGCAGAGGGCGATCAGATCCTCGTCAACTACACCGGCGTCACCTGGGATGAGAAGACGGTCTTCGACTCGTCCTGGGACCGCTCAGCAGCCACTTTCGACCTAGCAGGGTTGATTCCCGGCTTCTCTCAGGGCCTCGTCGGGCAGACCGTCGGCTCGCAGGTGCTCATCGTCATTCCGCCGGAGCTGGGCTACGGCGCAGAAGGCTCGGGTGCCGTTCCCGCAGATGCGACGCTCGTGTTCGTCGTCGACATCCTTGGCATTAATCCTCCTGCCGCACCTGCGACTCAGTGATGGCAGCCCGGATTCCCCCTGAAGAGCGTCAGACAAACCTTGTCGTGGCGCTGATGGCCACGGAGATCGGGCTCACAAAACAGCAGATTCTCGACAACATCTCCGGGTACCGTCAGCGAGCCGAGGCAGGCACGCGGACAGATGCGCTGGAGAAGATGTTCGAGCGCGACAAAGACGAGTTGCGCACACTCGGGGTCCCGATCGAGACGATTGGTGAGCCTGGGGAGCCGAACGACCTCCGTGAGGCGAGGTATCGGATTCCGAAGGCCGAGTACGACCTACCGGAAGACATCGAGTTCAGCGCCGCAGAACTCGCAGTGCTGCAGTTGGCGGGCAGCGTGTGGAGCGCAGGCTCATCTTCGGCCGATGCGCAAGCAGGTGTTCGTAAGATCCGGGCGCTCGGCATCGACGGTGATGAGCCGATCATCGGCTTCGCGCCGCGCATCACGACGCGGGAAGCGAGTTTCGCGCCTCTCCAGTCGGCTATCGAGGAGTGCAGAGTCGTCACCTTCGAATATCTGAAGCCGGGAGAGCAGTCGCCCAGACACAGGCGTGTGGAGCCACTCGCTCTGCTTGACTATGAAGCGCGCTGGCATGTGTATGGCATCGACCTCGACGCAGATGACGAGCGGACTTTTCTGCTCAGCAGGGTCGTCGGCGACGTCACAGTGACGAAGAAGTCGTTCGACGCAGGTCTGCGTGACGGTGCGGGCGACCGCGCACTGGCAGGGCTTGAAGCGGTGGCGGCGCGCAATTCCGCGCTACTTGAGATCACCCCTGGCACCGAGGCCGCGCTTCGCCTCGGACGTCGTGCGACCGCACAGGTACAGGGATTCAGCGTCCCATTCGTTGACCTCCACGTCTTTGCCGATGAGCTGGCCTCCTACGGGCCAGAGGTTCGCGTGGTGGAGCCGGCCTCTCTCATGGACGCGGTGATCGCTCGTCTGACAGCGACGATCGCCACTCACAACGACAGCGCGGAGTCGTGATGGCGGAAAAACCGAAGGCACCCCTGGCCGCGGATCGTGTGCGTGCTTACCTCACGCTGGTGCCATACCTGCTGGAGCGCGGACAGGTCTCGCTTGACGAGGCGGCACGCGAATTCGACGTCACCGCTGCGGAGATGCGCGGCATGGTCGAAAAGCTCACGGTCATCGGCCTTCCCGGTGAGGGCGGGTACTGGCAGCAACCCCAGGAGATGTTCGACATCAACTGGGATCTTCTCGATCAAGAAGACGTCATCGAGATCACGAACGAAGTTGGCCTTCGTCGCGTACCCCGCTTCACTGCACGTGAAGCGGCCGCGCTCCTGGCCGGCCTGCAGGTGGTGGCCGCAGTGCCGGCAGTGGCGGATTCTGGACTTGTGGCAGGTCTGCTCGCGAAACTTTCAAGCGCAGCAGCGGACGCACCAGCGGATGTTGTGATCGCGCCGAGCGCAGTCGATCACGTGCGTGACGTCGTCTCTACCGCCGTGAACACCGGTGTGGCAGTTTCCTTCCGCTATCAGGCACCGGATGCCGTAGCCACCACACGCACCGTCGACCCGGTGCAGGTACTGATCACGAACGGCCAGTGGTACCTGCAGGGCTGGTGTCATCTGCGCGAGGCGATGCGCACCTTCCACCTCGATCGAGTGAGCGAGCCGGAACTGACGCAAATCCCGATCACACACGCGGATGACTACCTTCCTGATGCTTTCCGCAGCATCGGCGATGACGACGAAGTGACGGTGCGGCTTTCGGAGCGACTGGTGCCTCTGCTTGGCGACTTCGTGCACGCAGACAATTCAGATTCGCACGACGGATTCGTCACCGTACGCATTCGTATGGCCGATCCACGCGGCATCAAGCGCGTTGCAGGGCGATTCGGTGGCCAACTTGAGGTGCAGGACCCAGAGAGTGCTCGTTCGGCCACACGAGAGTGGGCCGCGGCGGGACTCGCGCTCTACGGACACCCTTAAGCGATGACGCTCGGTTAGACTGACACGACGCCACCCCATTTGGAGGAGCAAGCTATGGGCAATCTCTTTGCAGGACCGCACCTGTGGATCATCCTGATCATCATCGTGTTGCTCTTTGGCGCTGCCAAGCTCCCAGCGCTCGCGAAAAGCCTCGGCCAGTCCGCTCGGCTCTTCAAGGGTGAGATGAAGGCGCTGAAGGAAGACGACGCGCCCGCGGCCTCGGCTGACACCGCAGTGGCACCGAAATCCGTGACGCCTTCAGGTGACGGAGTCGCCAACCAGGACACGCCTCCGCGCATTCCATAAGCCGTGACCGAGCTGGACGCACCGGCGCCCCCGACTGTCCGTCGTGAACGGCGCATGTCGCTCGGGGGACACCTCAAAGAAGCACGCCGTCGCCTGATCATCGCCGTTATCGGTCTGGTGATCGGCATGGTCGCCGCGATTCTCGTGACCGATCCGATCATCTGGTACATCACATCCCCGATTCGGATTCTCGACGAGCAGCGCGGAACCGACACACCGTTTGCACAGTTCGTGTTCTCCGGTGTCTCGTCAGGATTTGACCTTCGAATGCGGATTGCCTTCGCGATCGGCATGGTGTTCTCGGCGCCGATCTGGCTGTGGCAGATCTGGGCGTTCATCATGCCTGGCCTCACTCGCAAGGAGATCAAGTACACGATCGCTTTCGTGTGTGCAGCCATTCCGCTGTTCTTCGGCGGCGCATATGTCGCCGTGATGGTTGCGCCGCACGTGATCGAGGTGATGTCGACGTTCGTGCCCGAAGGTGGTGTCAACTACTTCGAAGCGAAGCAGTATTACGACTTCATCTTCAAATTCATCATCGTCATCGGCATCGCGTTCGTGCTGCCAGTTTTTATGGTGGCGCTGAATGTCGCAGGCATCATCACCGGCAAAGCAATGATCAAGGGGTGGCGCGTCGCTGTCCTGCTGTCCGCGCTGTTCGCCGCCGTCGCGACGCCGGCCGCTGACATCTTCTCGATGCTCTTACTCGCCGGCATCCTCATCGTGTTGTACTTCGCCGCAAGCCTGCTCTCGATGCTGTTCGATCGGCGTAAAAACAAGCGGCTGAAGTCCCAGGGACTTCTTCCGGACAGTGTCGTATGACCTCTCCGGCAGAGCGCTACGCCGCTGCACGAAACAAAGCATCCCACCCAGAGACCGAGGCTTTTGCGGCGCGGCAGAAGTTCGATCTCGACCCCTTCCAGATCGAGGGATGCCACGCACTCGAACGCGGGAACAGCGTCCTGGTCGCGGCGCCCACTGGGGCGGGCAAAACCATCGTTGGCGAGTTCGCAATCCACCTCGCCATGCAGACAGCGAAAGACAAGGCGTTCTACACCACGCCGATGAAAGCGCTGTCGAATCAGAAGTTCCGAGAGCTCGTCGAGGTCTACGGCGCTGATCAGGTGGGTCTGCTCACTGGGGACACGAACATCAACGGCAACGCCAGAATCGTCGTGATGACGACCGAGGTGCTGCGGAACATGATCTACGCCGACTCCGCAGGTCTCGCCGACCTGCGGTACGTGATCATGGACGAGGTGCACTACCTGGCCGACCGCTTCCGCGGCGCGGTATGGGAAGAAGTCATCATCCATCTGCCCCCGGCCGTGCGTTTGGTTTCGCTGAGCGCAACTGTGTCGAATGCCGAGGAGTTTGGCGACTGGCTCGACACCGTGCGCGGCAGCACTGAGGTCATCGTCTCGGAGATTCGCCCCGTACCGCTTGAACAGCACGTGCTCGTCCGCAACGACCTGTTGCCGCTGTTCGATGACCGCGCCGGCATCGCCACAGCGACCGTGAACCAGGAGCTGATGCGCATTCGCTCGTCGACCGGTTCGCGTTACGACAGCAACAAGCGCGCGCAGTCGTACAACAGCAACAGGCATGCGGGCCGTCAGGGACCACGCCCGAACCGCGGTGAGCGTCGCCCAGTGCGCGCTGCCAACGTTCAGCGCATCGAGCGGATGGATCGCCCAGATGTCATTCAGCTTCTCGAGCGCACCAACCTTCTTCCGGCAATCTTCTTTATCTTCAGCCGAGTGGGGTGCGATGCAGCCGTTCAGCAGGTTCGTCGATCCGGCATCCGGCTGACGAACGCGGAAGAGCGCGCCGAGATCCGTGAACTCGTCGAAGAGCGCACTCGCACGCTGCAGGATGAAGATCTCGGCGTCCTCGGGTACTTCGATTGGCTCGAGAACCTCGAACGAGGCGTGGCATCGCATCACGCCGGGCTGCTTCCGGCGTTCAAAGAGGTCGTAGAAGAGCTCTACCGTCGCAAACTGGTCAAGGTCGTCTTCGCCACCGAGACGCTCGCGCTCGGCATCAACATGCCTGCACGCACCGTCGTGCTGGAGAAGATGGAGAAGTTCAACGGCGAGGCCCGCGTCGCGATCACATCGGGGGAGTACACCCAGCTCACCGGGCGTGCCGGCCGTCGAGGCATCGACGTAGAGGGTCATGCCGTGGTGCAGTGGACCGAGGGGATGGATCCCCAGGCGGTTGCGGCGCTGGCGTCTCGGCGCACCTATCCGCTGAATTCGAGCTTCCGGCCGACATACAACATGGCGGTCAACCTGATCGACATGTTCGGTCGGCCAAGGGCGCGTCAGGTGTTGGAATCGTCGTTCGCCCAGTTCCAGGCAGACCGTGCGGTCGTCGGTCTTGCTCGTCAGGTGCGCGAAGCCGAGGGCTCGCTGTCGGGATATGTGACGGCGATGGAGTGCGAGCATGGCGATTTCCTCGACTACGCCGGCATACGCCGCGAGCTCAGCGACCTGGAGAAGAAGAACAAACAGGATTCGCATGCGCCACGCGTCGCACGAGAGAAGCGTCTCAAACGGATTCAATCGCTGCGCACTCGCATGCAGCGGCACGGCTGCCACGGTTGCCCTGACCGCGACTCGCATGCACGCTGGGCAGAGCGATACTGGAAGCTCAAGCGTCAGACCGACCGCACTCGCCAGCAGATCGAGACACGCACCGGCACCGTCGCGCGCGTGTTCGACCGTGTCGTCGAAGTACTCGCCACGCTGGACTACGTCACCGGCACAGGAGATGACACCGCGCTGACGGATGCCGGGCGCACGATGCGTCGCATCTACGGCGAACGCGACCTGCTGGTGGCGGAATCTCTGCGCCAGGGCCTCTGGCAGGGGTTGGATGCGCCGTCGCTTGCCGCAATGGCATGCTGTCTCGTTTACGAGCCGCGACGCGATGAAGCAAACTCGGGAGAGCGCGGACTGCCGCGCGGTGCTTTCCGAAGTGCATACGAGAAGACCACTGTGCTCTGGGCAGAACTCGATGACCTCGAGCAGGATCATCACCTACCGGGTTCCGAACCGCTCGCAGCCGGGCTTGCCGGTGCCATGCACGCCTGGGCGCGCGGTGCGCTCCTGGACCGTGTTCTGATCGACGCAGACATGGCAGCCGGTGACTTCGTTCGTTGGGCAAAGCAGACGATTGACCTTCTCGACCAGCTCTCCATCGTCGCGGAGGACATCACGATCGCCCGCACAGCGCGACAGGCTCTGGATGGCGTACGGCGCGGCATCGTCGCCTATTCCACGATGTGAGAATGAGACGGATGACCACACCCGCTGCCGACCCTGTGCGACGGCCCCGACCACTGCTGCCACTGTGGCTGGCTGTGCTGGTGGCCGCGCTTGCGGGGTTCCTGATGGATCTTTCTTATCCGGCGGCAAGCATCTGGTGGCTGGCCTTCCCCGCGATCGCGCTGCTACTGCTCGCACTGATCGGTCGGAGGGCCGGGGGAGCGCTGTTGGTCGGCCTCGTCTACGGCGCGGTGTTCTTCTTCATTCTCGTCTCGTGGACGAGTCGGTACCTCGGTGTCATACCGTGGGCAGCGCTCGCATCGGTCGAAGCGGGTCTGACCGCCGTGGCAGTTATTCCGATCGCGCTGGCGTATCGCTGGCTGCCTCGCGCCTTCCCAGGGGTCATAGGACGCCTTGTAGCGCTTCCTGCGGTCGTTGCAGCGCTCTGGGTGGGCAGAGAGCTGTTCCTCGGCTCCTGGCCTTACACAGGCTTCCCCTGGGCGCGGCTCGGCATGACGCAATCAGAAAGTCCCCTGGGCGCGCTCTCCTCCTGGGTGGGGGTGAGCGGACTCAGCTTCCTGATGGTGTTCGCTGTCGCAATGACCATCGAGAGCGTATGTCTGCGGCTCTGGCGCCGACCGATACGTCTCATCGTCCCGGCACTGCTGGTCACCGTGCTGCTACTGACCCCGGCGTTTCCCACCACAGACGCTGGCACGATGCGCATCGGCGCAGTGCAGGGAAACGGGCCGACCGGGTACTTCGACACGCGCGAGCCGTATTCGGTGATCCAGGCGCAGTTGGATGCGACCGAGCCCCTGATCGGTCAGGACATGGATCTGCTGGTGTGGCCAGAGGGCGGACTGGACTACGACCCGTTCCAAGATGCTTCTCTTGCCCGCCGGATGACGATGATCACCACGCGAGTCGATGCTCCGCTGCTGGCGAATGCGGCCACCGGACGGGGAGATGAGTACTTCAACACCTCGATGCTGTGGACTCAGGACGGCACCGCCGAGCAGACACATGACAAACGATTCCCTGTCCCGTTCGGGGAGTACGTCCCCGATAGGGACTTCTACAACGCGATCGTCCCCGACCTGATCGGACTGATCGGCCGTGAGTATTCGCACGGCACGAATGCGCCACTCGTTGATGTGGACGGCGTCTTGGTCGGACTGGCCATCTGCTTCGACGTGATCTATGACGAGGTCATCCACGAGGGCGTACACGGTGGTGCGCAGGTTCTGGTGTTCCAGACCAACAACGCTGATTTCCGCGGAACCGACGAGAATCTTCAGCAGCTCGCCTTCGCTCGAATGCGAGCGATCGAGACCGGTCGGAGCGTGGTGAACATCTCCACCGTCGGCGCCAGTCAGATTATCCGGCCTGACGGCTCGACCTTGGCGGCTGTTAACGCCGATGAGGCCGGTGCGATGCTCGAGGATGTCGAGCTTCGCACCGGCCTCACGGCGGGGGTTGTCCTTGGCCCTTGGTTGCAGCAAATGCTACTGTGGGGCGGACTGGGCGCGCTCCTTTTCGGGTGGTGGCGCGCCCGTGGTCGGCGCTAGGCGCCGATCTTCACATCGCCGGCTCCGCGACGCGCACGGATGAACGCAAGTCGCTCTTCGAGGAGCTCCTCCAGCTCGTCGCGTGTGCGACGCTCGAGCAGCATGTCCCAGTGGGTGCGTGCGATCTTCACGTCGGTGGCATCCGGTGTGATGGTCTTGCCATCGACACGAAGCACGGCTTCAGCACCGCACGTACGGCATTCCCATTTCTGCGGCGGCTCAGCGTCGGCCGCGAACATCAGTGAGGTCACGTGACCGCACTCGTCGCACTTGTATGTGGTCTCGCGGCGTTCCATGAAAACGACGCCCTCTTCGCTCTGTAGGCTCTGGGCGCCGAGTCGGATGCCGCGCAGGCTGCGATCTGCCATTTTGTGGTCCTCTCGTCGCTGTCAGGTATACCGGTCTCGTCTGTGCGCCCGCTCAACGTCCGCGGAATCCCGGCGGTATTCACAGGCGAATCCCAGCCCTGCGTGCTTTCGCGTCAGGAGAGGGCTTTTAGGGCGATGTCGGCGCGATCTGTGACGATGCCGTCGACACCCGCCGTAATGAGTCTGCGCATGTCTTCCGCCTCGTTGACCGTCCACACATGGACTTCCACATCGTGGCGACGAGCAGCCTGCAGCAAGGCGGGTGTTAGCACCTTCAGCCCCCCATAGTGCTCGGGTATCTGCAGCGCGTCAATGTCCCTTAGCGCCCGCGCGGGGGAGAGGCGCAGAGCGCTGAGCAAGCGTACCTGGGCGATGCTCGATTGACCTGCCGAGGTCGCGGGTGGAAGTGAGGCTCCGGCGGCCAACACAGCGGCGACTGCGCGCACGCGCCGCGCGTCCGAGAAACTGGTCAACAGCACCCGGTGTGAATGCGGGGTGATGATCGGGCCGAGAAGAGGCACCGCGGCATCCGTCTTCACGTCGATATTGAATCGACTCTCCGGGAACATATCGAGCATCTCAGCGACGGTCAGTAAGCCGCCATGAGGGGCGAGAAGTTCGGCAAGCTCGGTTGAGCGAACGTCGGCAATCGCTCGATCATCATTGAGCAACCGGCTCAAGGTCTCGTCGTGAAACAGCACGACTTCGCCATCGGCCGTGACCCGGCAGTCGGTCTCGATGTACTCCGCGCCGGCCGCATGCGCGGCAGCGAACGCCCCTGCGGTGTTCTCCCACACGGCGGAGTCCCCGCCCGACGCGGTCGTAAAACCGCGGTGGGCGAGGACTCGGGGATGCCGTGTCTTGTTGAAATACGGGTGCGTCACGCGCCCGGAGTGCCTGCGGGAGGCTGGCCAGCGCCGGGACGAGGCGTAAACGCGCTGCCGATACCCTTGAGAGCTTCGGTGAGCTCACTCGGAATGATCCAAAGCTTGCTCGACTCACTGTCAGCGATCTTCGGCAGCATCTGCAGGTATTGGTAGGCGAGGAGCTTGTCGTCAGGGGCACCCTGGTGGATGGCGCTGAAGACATTCTGAATCGCCTCGGCCTCACCCTGCGCTCGGAGCACAGCGGCTTGCTTGTCACCTTCAGCGCGGAGGATCTCGGCCTGGCGAGCACCTTCAGCTTCGAGAATCGCGGACTGCTTGGTTCCCTCAGCGGTGAGAATCGCAGCACGACGGTCACGCTCGGCGCGCATCTGCTTCTCCATGGAGTCCTGGATCGAGAGGGGCGGGTCGATCGCCTTCAGCTCGACGCGTCCGACGCGGATGCCCCACTTGCCCGTTGCCTCATCGAGGACGACGCGCAGCTGTCCGTTGATGTTGTCGCGGCTGGTCAGCGCCTCTTCGAGGTTCAACCCACCGACCACGTTACGAAGCGTCGTTGTCGTGAGTTGCTCGACGGCGCCCAGATAGTTGGCGATCTCGTATGTCGCCGCGCGAGCGTCGGTCACCTGGAAGTACACGACCGTGTCGATGGAGACGACGAGGTTGTCTTCAGTGATCACCGGCTGCGGAGGGAAAGACACGACCTGCTCGCGCATGTCGATGAGCGGGCGAAGACGATCGATGAACGGCACCAGGATGTTCAGCCCAGGTGCGAGGGTCTTGTGATAGCGGCCGAGCCGCTCCACGACGCCTGCGGACGCCTGCGGAATGATTCGGATGGATCGCGCAACGGTCACCACCACGAAGATGATGACCGCGATGGCGAGGATCCATCCGATCGCGGTGGGGATGAACGAGGAGTCGTTCACTGTTCCTCCTAGTCGTTGACGGGTCGGACGATGGCGGTCGCACCGTTGATCGCGGAGATCGCGACCGGGGCACCCGCGGGGATGGGGACTGCTGCTTCGGTGCGGGCGGTCCAGGTGTCGCCGTTGCTCACCTTCACCTGCCCCGAGATCTGAGTGATGTCTGCGAGGGCGATGCCCCGAAGTCCGATGAGTGCTTCGACGTTGGATTTCGTCGGATCCTCACCTCGATGAAGGCGCCGAAGCAGCGGGGGACGGATGAAAAGGATGAAGAGCGCAGCGGCCGCTGCGGCTACGACCAGCTGGCCCCATACCGGAAGCCCGACGAGACCGGTCAGGAGTCCCACTACACTTCCGAGGCCAAGCATGAGGAACGTGAAATCGAGCGTGAGCATCTCGATCACCAGGAAAACAGCGATCAGAACGAGCCACCCGATCCATGCCCATTCGGTGACCAGTTCGATGAAGACAGATACGTCGTTCATGGGTCCTCCTTTGCCGTCAACTTACCACGGTGTTGTGGCGCGACTGGGGCAACGAGAGGGCATTGCTAAAGTGATGGTGCCGCGCATTTCGTGGCGTTCCCCGCACCACAAGGAGTCACCGTGACCGACGTTCTGCCTGCAGGTTCTCTCGCCGGAAAGGTCGCTCTTGTGACCGGTTCTTCCCGCGGCATCGGTGCGGACACCGTCCGCTACCTTGCTGAGGCCGGCGCGGACGTCGTCATCAACTTCCGCAACAAGGCTCCGCGTGCGGAGAAGCTGGCGGCCCAGCTCCGCGAGCTGGGCGGCCGTGCACTCGTCGTGGGCGCAGACCTGACCGATCCGGCATCCGTTGACGAGATGTTCGCGCAGGTCACAGCGGAGTACGGCCACCTCGACATTCTCGTGCTCAATGCCTCAGGAGGCATGGAAGCCGGGATGGCCGAGGACTACGCCCTCACGCTGAACCGCGACGCACAGCTCAGCGTTCTCAACACCGCGCTACCGTTGCTCGGTGATGGTTCGCGCGTCGTGTTCGTGACGAGCCACCAGGCGCACTTCATCCGCACCACACCGACGATGCCGGAGTACGTGCCTGTCGCGCTGTCCAAGCGTGCGGGTGAGGATGCTCTGCGTGAACTGATCCCATCTCTTGCGGAGAAGGGGATCGGGTTCACGGTCGTCTCCGGCGACATGATCGAGGGCACCATCACCGCGACCCTGCTCGAGCGCGCGAACCCAGGCGCGATCGCCGGGCGCCGCGAATCCGCCGGCAAGCTCTACAACGTGTCAGAGTTCGCGGCGGAAATCGCTCGTGCGGCGGTCGATCAGGTGCCAGCGGACAACACCCGCCTGGTAGGAGACACCAGCGATTTCGTCACTGAGTAGAGCTGTTACTGAGTAGCGCTCGGCTCGAACACGCTCGCGATCTTTTTCTCGTCGCGGCCGAGGGTGATGGCTCGGACAATCTGGATGATGCCAAGGATCACAAGCGTGAATCCGAGGATCCACCAGAGGGCGACAGCGGCGACCAGCGGCGAGAAGATCAGGATCACGCCGGCTGCGATGCTGAGGATCGCATAGATGATGGTCCATGCCTTCGAGGCATCCTGGTTCAGCAGGGTGAGCGACACGACACCGTCGACGATCCAGCTCACGCCGAGGAAAATCGCGGTGACGAGTGCAAGCGTCGCGGTGGCGGCCGGAAGATTCACGAATGCCACGACACCGGCGACGATGTAAAGCAACCCGAGCACGATGTGCCCGATGCGTGCCCACCCACCCTTCTTGCCAGAGAAGATGCCCAGACCCACGTACACCAAGCCGGCGATGATCAGGTATGACGCGAGGATGCCGGTGACGAGCATCGCGGTTTTCAGCGGCCAGACCAGCAGCACGATGCCAGCAATCAGGGCGATGATTCCGGAGATCGCGAGAGTGATACGGATCGACTTAAACAGCGACTTCGCTTCAGCGAGTGGTTCAGACATGATGGTGCCTTTCGTTGTTGGTCCTGCGGCAGACGTGCTCAGCGTAGCGCTCAGGGGTCCGCAATGTCAGTGCTGCGTGGCAGGATCGAAACGTGGCGAAACGAGTGATCGATGAAGAACGCCTGCGCGAGTTGGTGACGATGCGCCGTGTGCGCGATCGGATCGACCGCGACTACGCCAAGCCGCTCGATGTCGAGGCCCTGGCGCGAGGAGTGCACATGTCGGCGGGGCATCTGAGCCGCCAGTTCAAGGCCGCATACGGCGAATCGCCTTACTCATATCTGATGACGAGACGTGTGGAAAGAGCGATGGCATTGTTGCGACGGGGCGACCTGAGCGTGACGGAGATCTGTTTCGAGGTAGGTTCATCTTCGCTGGGCACATTCAGCACTCGTTTCACTGAACTCGTTGGAGTGCCGCCGAGCGTCTATCGCGAGCGCGCGGTTGATGTCGCAGGCATCCCTAATTTTCAGATCAAGCAGGTCACTAGACCGATCAGGAATCAAGAAGCGCCACGGACCGCCGCGAACCTAACCTGGGCATCATGAACATCAAAATTCACTACGCATTCCTCCCACACACCGACGCCGAGGCCGCGCTCGACTTTTACCGCGACACTCTCGGCTTCGAAGTGCGTAAAGACGTCGGCTATGACGGGCTCCGTTGGCTGACTGTTGGTCCCGTCGGACAGCCTGATACTTCGATCGTGCTGCATCCTCCGGCAACCGATCCCGGGCTGAACGAGGACGAGCGACGCACCATCCTCGAGCTCATCGCCAAGGGCAGTTACGGCGCACTCACCCTCGCAAGCGACGATCTCGACGGGCTGTTCGACCAACTCGTCGCGCGCGGCGCCGACGTCGTGCAGGAACCGATGGATCAGCCTTATGGCGAACGAGACTGCGCCGTACGCGACCCCGCGGGCAATCTTCTCCGTATCAACCAGGCCGCTTGACCAATCAAAACGAAAGAAGACGATGGCTGACGCTTCTCATCTCGCAGACACTCACGATTGGATCCGTGTGCAGGGGGCACGGGAGAACAATCTCAAGGATGTCAGCGTCGAGATTCCAAAACGTCGTCTGACGGTATTCACCGGTGTGTCCGGTTCGGGCAAGAGCTCTCTCGTCTTTGACACGATCGCCGCGGAATCACGTCGCATGATTGACGAAACCTACAGCGCTTTCGTGCAAGGGTTCATGCCGTCGGTTCCTCGCCCTGACGTCGATGTGTTGGAAGGGCTGACGACTGCCATCATCGTTGATCAGGAGCGTCTCGGGGCGAATCCTCGATCGACCGTCGGAACGGTGACCGATGCCAATGCGATGCTGCGGATCCTCTTCAGCAAGTTGGGTGACCCTTACATCGGTGGGCCGACCGCCTTCTCCTTCAATATTCCTACGCAGAAGGCCAGCGGCGTGATGACAGGCCCCGGTGGAGAGAAGAAGATCGTCAAGGACGCGATCTACCTCGGCGGTATGTGCCCCAGATGCGAGGGCAGAGGATCGGTGTCCGATCTCGACCTGGCGCAGATCGTCGATGAATCGAAGTCGCTCGATGGTGGCGCCATCATGGTGCCCGGATACACCGCCGACGGCTGGATGGTGAAGGGCTTCTCGCATTCGGGGTTCTATCCGGCGGACAAGCCGATCTCTGAGTTCTCCGAGAAGCAGCGTCAGCTATTTCTGTACGGCGAGATAACGAAGGTCAAGATCAGCGGCATCAACATGACCTACGAAGGGTTGATTCCGAAGATCACGAAGGCGATGCTGTCGAAGGACCTCGATGCCCTGCAGCCCCACATCCGCGCGTTCGTGGAGCGTGTGGCGACGTTCGCGACGTGCCCCGACTGCGACGGGACGCGACTGACCGAGGGCGCGCGGTCATCAAAGATCGACGGTGTCAGCATCGCTGATGCGTGCCGTATGCAGGTGACTGATCTCGCTGCATGGGTGCGCGGACTCGACCTTCCCGGCGCAGCGCCGCTGCTTGACTCACTCAGCGCGAACCTCAATGCCTTTGTCACCCTTGGGCTCGGCTATCTCAGCCTGGAACGACCGTCGGGGACGCTGTCTGGGGGAGAGGCTCAGCGCATCAAGATGTTGCGACACCTCGGGTCCTCGCTCACCGATGTCACCTACGTGTTCGACGAGCCGACGATCGGTCTGCATCCGCACGATATCCAGCGGATGAATGAGCTGTTGCTGCAACTGCGCGACAAGGGCAATACCGTGCTCGTCGTCGAGCACAAGCCGGAGACAATTGTGATCGCAGACCACGTGGTCGATCTGGGACCGGCAGCAGGCAGCAAGGGCGGCACGATCTGCTTCGAGGGCAGCGTCGCGGGGCTCAAGGAGAGTGACACGATCACCGGCCGCCACTTGGATGACCGGGCGACACTCAAATCGGACGTACGCGACTCAGCCGGTGCAATCGAAGTGCGCGGGGCCAATGCCAACAATCTGCAGAACGTCGACGTGGACATCCCGATGGGCGTGCTCACCGTCATCACCGGTGTTGCGGGTTCGGGAAAGAGCTCGTTGATCCACGGTTCTGTCGCACGCCGCGAGGGCGTCGTCACCATCGATCAGGCCGCGATCAAGGGTTCTCGTCGTAGCAATCCGGCAACCTACACCGGAATGCTGGAGCCGATTCGAAAGGCGTTCGCGAAGGTGAACGGTGTGAAACCGGCCTTGTTCAGTGCCAACTCGGAAGGCGCGTGCCCGAGTTGCAAGGGCGCCGGGGTCATCGTGACGCAGCTCGGTTTCATGGACACGATCGAGACCCCCTGCGAGGACTGCGGCGGCAAGCGCTTCCAGGCGAGCGTGCTTGATTACAAGCTCGCGGGCAAGGACATCACTGAGGTCCTGGATCTCTCGGTTGCCGAAGCGCGCGAGTTCTTCGCTTCCGCCGAGGCCAAGATTCCCGCAGTGGTCACGATCCTCGGACGCCTGGAGGACGTGGGGCTCGGATATCTGTCGCTCGGCCAGCCATTGTCGACGCTCTCCGGTGGGGAGCGGCAGCGTGTGAAGCTTGCGATCCAGATGGGGGATAAGGGCGACGTCTACGTTCTTGACGAACCCACGACCGGGCTGCACTTGGCTGACGTAGACAAGATCCTCGAGCTATTGGATCGCCTGGTGGACGCTGGCAAGACAGTCATCGTGATCGAACACCATCAAGCAGTCATGGCGCATGCCGACTGGATCATCGACATCGGCCCTGGTGCAGGCCACGATGGAGGTCGTGTGGTGTTCGAGGGTGTGCCGGCAAACATGGTCGCGACGAAATCGACGGTCACGGGGGAGTACCTCGCCGAGTATGTCGGGGCGTGACGTGTGAAGGGCGACAACAGCGTCTGTCGCGACAATCCACTTTCCATATTGGAAAGTTAGTGATCGCTCTCCAATATGGAAAACGAGGAACGCTTCGACGCATCCGCAGAGCTTGCGGGACTTGATGCCGCGACATTGTGCCGTTGTTCATGGCATGGTGGCGCAAGTCGCATGGCTGGTGGGTACCTGGCTACGGGCCGAAGCGGAGGCGCTGGGTGGTAGTGCTGATGGCAGTCGTTCTCGCGGGCCTGGCCTTCGTCTCGTTCATGGCCGACGCAGTCTGGGTCAGCGTGATTGTGGGAGCGATCGCAGCGGTCCTGGTCGCTGCCTGGGCTTCGTCTGGATGCTTGTCTGGCGACGAGACTTCAAAGAGGTGCCGGCGCCGTGAGCGCCCTCGATTCAGTCATTCATGCTCCCGCGCGCCTCCAGCTGTGTGGCATCCTCGCGCAAGTCGAAGATGTGAGTTCTCGTTCGCCAAGGAGCGGATTGGCGTGTCCGATTCGGTGCTTTCCAAGCATGCGAAGGCGCTCGAGGATGCCGGGTACCTCACCGTCGCCAAGCGGTCGCTGGGTGGGCGTCAGCGTACTTGGCTCGCACTGACAGCGGACGGACGGCTTTTCGTGCGCACGTGACGGAACTGCAGCGATTGGCGGAGGCTGCTCGATAACTGAAGTTTTCCCAGGTCTTGATGCTTTTTCGCCTTATGGCTACAATTTTTAGTGTAAAGACGCCATAAGCAGGGGAGTGTGTCATGGATGTTGGTGTTCGAGAGTTGCGTGATGGCTTGAGCCGGCACCTTGCGGCTGTGCGTGAGGGGCAGGAGATCACCGTCACTGATCACGGTAAGCCGGTGGCCAAGCTCGTGCCGATCAATCAGGAAAGTCCGTTGGAGCGGTTGATCGCTGAGGGGCGGGTGACACCGCCGACCAACAGATCCGGCCGGAAAAAGCTACCAGAGCCGATCAAGTTGCGGCCCGGCGTCACGATCAGTGATCTGGTCATCGAGCAGCGTCGATGATCTTGTACCTCGATGCGTCGGCATTTGTCCCGCTCGTGTTTGAGGAACCGACGAGCGCCCGATGCCGTCATCTGTGGGCCAGCGCCCGCACATTCGTTGCAGCGCGTGCAACGTATGTCGAGGTGGCTGCAGCGATCGCATCGGCTACTCGCGCATCTCGGATCGATCAACCCGCGGCAGACCACGCCCGAGCTTTGCTCGATGAGCTGTGGGCCGATGTCAGCGTTGTGGAGTTGGACGAACTGTTAATGCTCAGCTCTGCGGCATGTGCGCGAGAGTTCCGTCTTCGCGGCTACGACGCCGTGCATTGCGCCAGCGCGCTTAGCGTTGCCGGCGTCGACACGCTGGCAACCAGCGGCGATCGCACACTATTGGGCGCGTGGCTGGAAGCTGGTCTTTCGGTGGCAAATATCGCTGAATGAGTCTCAACGGATACGCCGATAATGCACATTATGTCAGATTAGAAATCAGTAACTTCCGAGATTGGCACCCTGTTGACGACCGTCCGCCACTTCATGGACGTCTGATGGTTCGCTAGTATCGCCGGTGTGAGCGACTTACTCGACTCGTCCGCGCAGTGCGTGTTCTGCGAAATTGTCGCAGGGACGATTCCCTGCGCGAAGGTTGCGGAGGATGCGACGACTTTCGCCTTCATGGACATCGATCCCGGCTCGGACGGTCACCTGCTGGTAATCCCGAAGCGGCACAGTGCCGACCTTGTGGAGATCTCCCCCGAGGATCTGACTGCCACCACTTTGGCTGCCCAGCGCATCCAAGGCGGCGCTGTCCGAACTCGGTGCGCGAGTGGCGCGTGGAGGCAGGGAACCTTTACCGCCGATCTCTACATCATTACCAGCCCGCACCGCGTGCGGCTGTGTGTCGACGCAGACGTGGGCACGGCGACCCTGACGTGGAGTACAGCTCCCCTCACGAGCCTCGATTTACTACTAGTTTCAATTGGTTTGCAAGCTACCCCGATTCCGCACAACTTATAGAAGCGCACGATGACTTGGGCGGCCTGATCACCGCCTTGCTCGGCGTGCCCGGGATCCAGGAGGGCGAGCGCGAGCGCGATCATTCTGGCTACTGGCTGACGTCACAATTTGCAATTGAAACGTATGCACATGACCTATCAGAGCGAGAAGGTCGTAAACAACTGATTCCAACTCTGCAGGTGAACGTGGCAGAGGCTGCGTCGGCCGCATCCAAGGAGGCCCTTGCCCGCCGAACGGTCTGATTGACGCGCTGCCCTCGACGACATCCACAGCCTCGGCTGCTCCCTCCAGATATCCCCGAAATGCCCTAGAAGCAATCTGTGGCAATCTGCGTGGCCGCGCTCATCATCTTCGCTGGGCAAACACCTGTGCCTCGTTGTCATGGCGGCTCGCCAGTTAGAGGCAGGCAATGTCGTCAGCGACAAGGTCTGCATTCATGGCACCAGCGATGAGTGAGCCAAGCCCCAATGAGACCGAGACGTTGGCACGTACGTCGACCACGTTGCCGACCGCCCAGACTCGTGGGACCGACGTGCGCCCATCTGGGTCAATATCGACCCATTGTCCGAACGGGCCATCCGTCGTCGCCACACCGAGCGAACGAAGGAGAGCGTCCCGCGGCCGGGGAATCGGGGCTGTGAACACGACGCCCACGGGAATCGTGCGCCCAGCGACGTCGACCCCGACGACCCGGTCGTTCTCGATCCGCAACCCCGTGACGATACCCGACACGACCTGTATGCCCCGACGCACGAGCGCCTCCCTGTCGTCATGCGAAGGCTCGCCAACCGCGTTCGGAAAGTAGACGACACGGTCCGACCACTGCCGCAGAGTCTGAGCCTGTGCGGCACCGTCCGGCAAGTTTGCGACCACGCCGATCACATCGCCCCTGTGCTCCCAACCGTCGCAATACGGGCATACGACCACACCGCTCCCCCACTGCTGCTGCATTCCAGGAATGTTCGGCAACTCATCCACGAGACCCGTCGCGAACAGAATTCGCCGCGCTCTGATCGTCCCACCTGCAGAATCAACTTCGATCGACATGTCCCGCAGGCGTACCGCAGTGGCAGCCCCAGAGATGATTCGGACCCCGTAGC
Source organism: Microbacterium sp. Y356 (assembly GCF_059445355.1). Classification (NCBI taxonomy): domain Bacteria; kingdom Bacillati; phylum Actinomycetota; class Actinomycetes; order Micrococcales; family Microbacteriaceae; genus Microbacterium; species Microbacterium sp. Y356. The sequence goes on along the minus strand of NZ_JCAIUE010000001.1, from coordinate 26,682 downwards.
GCGTGACCTCGTTCCGTCCGAGCTCGAGAAGCCGCAACGGAGAAAGCCCATCATGGCCGAGGACGCCATGCATGTGGGCTGCTGTCGCGTTCCGGGGCTGTCCGGCATCCACCACAGTCACGCGGCGTAGCGCCCGCCCTAATGACAGGGCCGCGCTCAAACCCGCCGGTCCGCCACCGATAATCACAACATCAATGTCGTCCTTTTGATTGTTCATGGGCATGGCGGTCGCCTCAGCTTTCCATTCGTGGCTTGTCGAGCTCGAGTGATACTTCGCCTACGTGTTTAATACGACTCTGCCAGGATGAGCGACATGGAAGTGAAGCAAGCACAGAAGGATGTTCGCCGTGTCTATCGAGGCGGATTTTCGGGTTCGCTGGTCTCGGCGCTGATCTGGGCTGCAGCTTCAGCCACTTATCAGTGGGGTTCTTCAGCGGCAACGATGACCGTTTTGTTCCTTGGCGGAATGCTGATCTTCCCGCTCGGCTCGCTCGTTTTAAAAGTCTTGGGTGGCCCCGCATTTCTACCCAAAGGTCATCCGTCGGTTTTTCTCGCCATGCAGAGTGCGTTCACGGTGCCTCTGGGGCTACTCGTCGCGATTCCGCTCGGCGTTCTCGAACCGTCACTGTTCCTGCCAGCTTCACTCATCATCGTCGGCGCTCACTACCTGACCTTCATCTCGCTCTACGGGATGTGGCTGTATGGCGCATTGGCGGGTGTTCTCGTCGCTACAGGCGCGGCGGCGATCTTCGCGATCCCGGCGCTGAGACAGGTCAGCGGCTGGGTCGGCGCGGCGATACTCCTGCTCTTCGCCGTTCCTCTCTACATGACCTATCGGGTTGACGCTCAACGTCTCCGATGAATCCATCGGTAGTAGCGCAAGCCGTGCCTCAACGCGGCCACCATTGCGGAATCAGCGGCGCTGCGCGCGGTTGGTCAATCGCGCGTACATGTACATTTCGCGCTCGTATCCAGCCCGTTCGGCGGCACGCCAAGAGCCCTTGTTCCATGGCTCCACGTACAACTCCACCCGATCGAGGCGGTCGAGTTGGATTGCCCAGGAAGTCAGGGTGGTGAGGGCGTCGGCCGAGCCTGACCGACACCTTGGGTAAAATCGTTAAATGCTCATCCGCAATGCGACCCCTGATGATTCATCGGCGATCGCGACTCTGCGATTGCGATGGGCTGAGGAGCGTGGGGACGCAATCGAAGACCCCGGCACCTACGCTTCCGGACTGTCAACATGGGTCGAGGCTCATGCGAGCAGTGTCGTGGGTAAACTTGCGCAACGCGAAGACGGCGTGGTCATCGCGATGGGATGGCTGGCTGTCGTCGATCGACTTCCGACGCCGAATCAGCATGACCGCCGCTCAGGCGATATTCAAAGCGTTTATGTCCTCCCGGAGCAGCGAAGTACCGGGGTCGGGCGAGAGATCATCAACGCGCTCGTCGACGAAGGACGTATGCGGGGCCTCAGCAAGATCGTCCTACATTCCAGCGTGATGGGTGCAGAGTTCTACCGCCGAATCGGGTGGGCCAACTCAGAGCTGCTTCTCGAGCTGCCCCTGTGAAGGGCTCCAGCGGCAGCGTGGGTTTACCCACGCACGAGGGCTGAACGCGGAGCTGTCGACAAGCAGGACACGAGTACCCGCTGGGGACTGGGGCGAGCGACGCGGCCAAACTGCTCCTTGTCCTCTACACGCTGGGAAGTTTGAGCGCCGTCCAGTCGGTCGAGGGACGGAAGCCTCGCCAGTCGCCAATTCGATCGAGAAGACGTTGCGGGTCGGCAGCAATTGCTTCGCCGACCTCTCGAGCCAACTGCAGGTCTTCCGCTCGGAGGTATGGAGTGTCTACCGCTGCCGCCGCCTCATCTTCGTCTTTCCACGTGACCGTCATCGACGGAGAGATGATGAGGTCGAGATGCCAGTCGACCGCGTCGATGGATGCTTCACTGCGAGTCTTCTTTGATTCGAGGTTGACGTACCAGCCTAAGAATTCCCCGGAGTCAGGATTCCAGAAATGTAGAACCTGCCAGTATTCGTCAAATGGAATCACGCGAAGCACGCCACCGCCGCTCCATGCACGTCGCACTGTGGTGAGCAACTGTTTGAACCTCCCGCTAAGGGGAACCGTGCGAGGGTCAGCTCCCTCAGATGTCGACCAGTACGAGATCTCGGATTCAGTCGGTAGCCATCCAACGAGGAGGTCATCTTCCTGCTCAACGACATACATCGGCAACGCTGCCTGAGGTCGGCCATCCGGGTACAGATAGCGGAGCAAATCTGTTGGCGTGGACATGGGCCCGAGCCTACTTGGGAATGTCCGCAATCGGATCGGCCGCATGGGACGGTCCAGACAGCAGCCATCACGAATAGTTTTGATGCGACACGCGCCCGGTACTCTTCGTCGCAACTGCGACAATGGGGCGATGGCTCGCATCGGCAGCGCATCAACGCGTCTCGTGATCATCCGAGGGGACTCTGCCTCGGGAAAAACGACGACGGCGACCGCGCTGCGACCGACGCTCGGTTCGCGGGTCGCGCTGATTCATCAGGACTACGTGCGACGCGAGTTGCTGCACGACACCGACCGTCGTCAACGCTCGCATGACGCCAGCATCCTGATCGTCGGCGCCGCGCGGCAGGCCCTCGATCTCGGGTACGACGTCATCCTGGACGGAATCTTCAATCTGCGCGACTACGCAGAACCGTTTGAGCGTCTGCACCGCGACCACCGTGGCCTGACACGTATCTACCAGCTCGATGTCGGTCTCGAGGAGACACTTCGACGCCACGCCGACCGACCACTCGGGAGCGTTATCAGCGAGGAGAAGATCCGTGAGTGGCACGACGGGTGGCAACCACTCCCCTGGTACGACGAGCATCGAGTTGGCCCGGAAGTAACAGCCGACGATCTCGTGTCGATCATCCTGCAGGACCTCGGTCAACACCGTTCGATCTCGAAACACGGCTCGTGACGAGGACAACCGCAGTGACGGTGTCGGTACCATCCCCGTATGCCCACACGCGCTCAGAGCGACATCGACGCCCGGATCCAGACGTACTACGACGAGATCTTTGACGAGAGCGCCAGGCTCACGACGCGCTCAGCGCAAGGGCCACTTGAGTTTCAGCGCACTCAGGAGCTGATTCGCGATCACGCGCCAGCCGGTCGCGTGATCGACATCGGCGGCGGTTCGGGCGTGCACGCGAAAGCGCTCCAAGTTGACGGATACGACGTCGAGCTGATCGATCCGGTACAACGACATGTGGAGACCGCGCGAGCCGCTGGTCTCAAAGCGCATCTAGGAGATGCGCGTGACTTGCCATTCTCTAGCGGAACGTTCGACGCAGCACTTCTGCTCGGACCGCTATATCACCTGTACTCGGCCTCGGATCGCCGCCTGGCACTCACTGAAGCCTCCCGCGTGATCAAGCCGGGTGGCGTGCTGATCGCCGCGGCACTATCGCGATATGTTGCGTTCGGAAGCTTGTCGCTGACTCAGACGGCTCCTGCACGGATGCCAGATGACTGGGCTGCACTGGTGGTCGAGGGAGTTCCTAGCCCGCGGCTGAGATTCCCGGCCGGGCACTTCCATACCGCGGAAGAACTGCACGACGAGATTGATGCTGTCGGATTCAAAGTTAGCGAAGTTGTCGGAGTTGAGGGGCCAGCGGGAGCGTTCCTGGAGGTGGTCGAGGAAGCTGACGACGAACTTCGCAACGCGGCCCTGATCATTGCACGCGCCGCATCCTCAATTCCCGGCATCCGCGATCAGAGCCTGCATCTGATCGCAATCGCCCATCGTCCGATCTGACCTGACCTGACCTGACCTGACCGCCATCATGTGGGCGAATCTAGAGGACGCAGCGTGCGACCGCAAGGCCCTGTCGCATCGCCAAGGAAGATGTTTGGCTGGCCGCTCAAGACCCATTAAGGAGATCTTATGAACAGCCACATTGGAAGATCGAATGCTGATGGCATCGTGGTCGACCCGAGCCTCATCGCCTTCTACAAGGACCTTCATGCGCACCCGGAGCTGGGCTTCCAAGAACTGCGCACTTCCTCGGCCGTGGCCGAACGCTTGACGGACCTCGGATTCGAAGTAACCACGGGGGTCGGCAAGACCGGTGTGGTCGCGATACTTCGCAACGGGGACGGCCCTACGGCGCTCTTACGCGCGGACATGGATGCGCTGCCCATCACGGAAGAGACCGGCCTCCCCTACGCGAGTACTGCAACTGCAACGGATGATAACGGCAAGACCGTTGGCGTCGGACACATGTGCGGTCACGATGTGCACACGACATGCCTGGTGGGTGCGGCAGCCACGCTCGCTGGCGACCGCTCCAGCTGGTCGGGCACGTTGATGCTCGTATTCCAGCCCGCGGAGGAACTTGGCGCCGGCGCTCAGGCGATGGTCGACGACGGACTATTTGACCGATTCCCCACTCCGGACGTCATCCTCGGCCAGCATGTCGCTCCTCTCCCCGCCGGGAAAATCGCCGCGCACGCGGGCGCCGCCTATGCGGGTTCTGATTCGCTGCGGGTACAGCTGGTTGGCAAAGGCGCCCATGGCTCCATGCCGCAGAATTCGATCGACCCGATCGTCATGGCCTCGGCGACGGTCTTGCGACTGCAGACCATCGTCTCACGCGAGCTAGCGAGCACGGACCTCGCCGTGCTCACAGTGGGCTCATTCCACTCCGGTGATGCCGCGAACGTAATCCCCAATCAAGCCGAATTGCAGCTGAACATCCGCAGCTACGATCCCACGGTTCGCCAGCACATCCTCGATTCGGTGGCACGGATCGCGGATGGTGAGGCGAAAACGGCCGGCGCACCAGCCGCCCCGACGATCACGCCAATCGAACGCTTCCCCGTGGTGATCAACGACGCCACCGCGCTGGGCAGGACGCTCGATGCCTTCCGCGACTGGCTCGGCGCTGACAACATCATCGACCCAGGCGCCGGTGCCGGTAGCGAAGATGTCGGCGTCTTGGCATCCAGTTCCGGTGCACCGCTTTCGTTTTGGCTGCTTGGCGGAACAGACCCGTCGTTGTTCACGACAGGCGGCATGGACGATCCCGCAATGCTCACGATCCCCTCCAATCACTCGCCGCATTATGCTCCTGTGATCGAACCGACGCTCACCCTCGGGGTGACGGCACTCGTGGTCGCTGCGAGGAACTGGCTTCCCGCAGCGTGAAAGCTCGCTTCCCCCAAATGTGAAGGATGATGGCCAGCACGTAGGGGCGCTGGCCATCATCTTGCATTCACGCGGTTAGGTCGAAGACCCATTCGTTCATCATGAGCTCAGCTCCGCGGAACATCCCGGCTGTCTGACCCGCTAGTGTGAATCCCGCCTTCCGACAGACTGCGTTCGACGGCACGTTCCCCTCATCGGGGAATGCCGTCAGCATCCGCCGACCTTCTGGGTGCGCTCGGGCATCGTCGAGCAGGAGGCCGAGCGCGGCGGATGCCACTCCCCTCCCCTGTGCCTCCGGAACAACGAACCAGCCTGCTTCAAAGGCATCTTGATCGCGCCAGGTCATCTTCCAATAGCAGATGACGCCCATGAACTCCGTGCCGTCGACAATCACGAACGCACGCCCCTCACCTGTCTCCCAGACACGCAGATAGCGCTCGTGACGTGAGACCAATTGCGCTTCTGTCTCAGGGCCGCCAAGATGCAACGTCATCGCTGGAGTATTGCCTCGGCGGAGCAAATCAGCGTCGTGATCTGCCCACCGGCGGAGCTGGATGTCACTCATCTGCCGAGCATGACATGAGGGACCGACATGAGGTGATCAAGTTGCTGCGACCACCACGGATCATCGCCGAGTGTGGAGGCCGAGCACTGAACTCAGCGCTTCGCGCGCGGCCGCCGGAACAAGCTTTCCCCCGAGCAGTTCATCGACAGCCATCCACTTTGGCTCATACAGGTTGTCCTCGGTCTGCCTGTTAAATTCCGGTCCGCCCAGATTCAGAGCGCCCGCGGCATCCACGTCGTAGTACGCATCGTCGGCCGAAACAGTAAGTTGCCGGCGGATCGTGCCGATCAGCCCGGTCTCCTCGGCGAGTTCGCGAATGCAGGCATCCTCCGCAGATTCGCCGGGTTCTACGCCGCCGCCGGGAAGCACCCAATACTCCTGACCTGCACGCAACCGTCGGATCACCAGAGCTGTCTCGCCTGCCAACACCACCGCCACAGCACGAACCCGCGGCGCGACCGTCGGATTGTCAGGCATCCGGACAGTCTAGGACGCGACGCGACGCGACGCGGTGAGTACTGCTCACTCACCCGGGTCCCGCGGCCAACACACGCGGTACACCCGCGTATGCCGGTCGGGTGAACCATGAGGGCAACGCCTGTTGGAGATGGCTCGGCCCGATCGTCGTGGCATCACCGGTCAGCAGAAGCGTCGTCCATTCGATGTCACCACGCCAGAATCGCGTCAGCTCACGCAACGAACATCGCACTTCGACGCTCACGTCATAGCCTGGGTCCGCATCGCAGACATCGGCATCGCCGTCTTGGATGACGAGCCACCACCGCCGTTGCGCCGGGTGTGCGTCGGGAAACTGCAACGCAATGACGGTGCGCGCAGCGGGCACGGTCATATGGTCGATGTTGCGGTGCATGTCCCAGAGCAGCAGTTTCGGGTCGAGATCGGCGTCGCCGAGTTCACCGATCCACCGGATGCCCCACATGGAGAGCTGTTCGACGACGGGTCGCAGCTCAAACCCTGCTTGCGTCAGCACATAGCGAACGTCGACTCCCTGGCGGACCCTATCGATGAGGCCGGCCCGCTGCAACTGATCCAGCCGGTGTGAAAGCAGCGTCGGCGACATCCGCGGGAGCCCGCGACGCAGATCGTTGAAGTGCTCCGTGCCGAGCAGGAGCTCGCGCAACAGGAGCATCGTCCAGCGCTCGTCCAACAGCTCCATCGCCTTGGCGACGGGGCAAAACTGGTAGTACGGGGCTCCCACGAAACAAACGATAGACCTGGTACAGATCCGATACTAGAGCTGTTTCAATGCCGCTCGTAGCGTGAGGAGAGTCACAACAAGGAGGACATCATGGACACCACAACGAGAAACCCCCAGGCCGAAGCAGATCGTGCCCTGAAAGCGAAGCACAGGGCGGTCTGGGCCCTCGGAGACTATGCCGCCGTGGCCAGAGAAGTGATACCAGAGCTCGGGCGCGTGCTCGTGGCCGCGGCGCAGATCGAGTCCAGAGACCGGGTGCTCGACGTTGCCGCCGGAACGGGCAACGCTGCCATCCAGGCCGCGCGCACGGGGGCATCCGTCGTGGCCAGCGACCTGACACCTGAACTACTCGAGATCGCTCGTCGCGACGCTGCGGCGAAGGGCGTCGATCTCACGTTCGACGAGGCGGATGCCGAAGCGCTCCCCTATGCCGACGACTCTTTCGACGTCGTGCTCTCCTGCGTGGGTGTCATGTTCGCTCCGCACCATGATCTGGCGGCAAACGAGCTGACACGCGTGCTTCGACCGTCTGGACGGTTGGCTCTGATCAACTGGACGCCTGAGGGCTTCGTTGGTCAGCTGTTCGCGACTATGAGACCGTTCATGCCCGCTCCTCCTGCAGGAGTTCAGCCGCCTCCTCTCTGGGGCGACGAAGGACACGTACGGGATCTGTTGAAAGACACAGTGACAGACCTCGCGCTGGAGCGACGGCAGCTGGAAGTCGATCGATTCGCCACGGCAGAGGAATTTCGTGACTTCTTCCGTGACTTCTATGGTCCGTCCGCCGCAGCCTACCGGTCAGTCGCAGAAGACTCGGCGCGGCTGGCAACGCTTGATACCGCACTCGTCGCACTCGCAGAGCGCCATCTCAACGACGGAGTGATGAACTGGGAGTACCTGCTCGTGACCGCGCGCGCAGCCTGAGCGGAGCGACAGTCAGCTTTCCGGAACAGCATCATTGCGCGAGGATGTGTCGGTGCCCTCTTTTCGCAACCCTGATCTCGTGGTGAAACCCGGCGTGGGTCTGACTTCCCTCATCTCATCGGACGCGGATGCACTGGTCGAGTGCTTCCGCGACCCGGAGGTCAGGCGGTGGCTGCCACTCCCCGATCCCTACACGAAGGAGATCGCGGAGGCCTGGTGCACCCACACATCGGAGGAGTTGCGCGCATCCGGTCGCGGGCTTGTGGTCGCTATTCGCAGCAATAACGACCTGCTCGGAAGCCTTGACGCAAAACGGGTCGATTGGCGCGCACAGACGCTGGAGCTCAGCTATTGTACGGCGCCAGCGCATCGAGGTCAAGGGGTCATGACCGCCGCCGTTCGGACCCTTGCGACGTGGTTGCTCAGCGCTTTGGAGTTTCAGCGCATCGAGGTGCGGATCTCCCCCGACAACGTTGCTTCGCAGCGGGTCGCGGAACGCGCAGGCTTCACCCGCGAAGGAACGGCGCGCAACGCCGGCTTCACAGACGCGGGCCGCACCGACCTCGTGATCCATTCGCTGGTTCGCCAGGACCTCGCATGACGGGCCAACGCATCGCTGGATGGGACGGGAGCAACGCGCAACTCGAGTCTGCTGCGCAGCTTTACGCGCGGACGTTCACAGAGCCTCCATACAATGACGACGTCGAAGCGAGCCGAACCAGCTTCATCGAACGCGTGCACCGTTACGGCGCGACTAAGCCGCATTTCCGCCTCATCCTTGCCTGGGAGGGCGTCGAGCTCACTGGCCTTGTAATGGGTACGGGAATTGCCGCTGGCGATTGGTGGCGCGACCACATCGTCGAACTCCTCACTCCCGACGAGCGGGTCACGTGGCTGCGAGACGAGTGCTTCGCGGTCGTCGAACTTGCCGTGTCTCCCGCCCAGCGACGCAGTGGACTGGCACGCACGCTCATGGACGCTGTGCTGAAAAATCTGCCCTACGACACCGCAGTGCTCGGATGCGACTCGGCAGCTCTTCCCGCGCGGAAGTTCTATGCAGCTCAGGGATGGGCGGAGATCGTCACCGACGCGCACATAAACAATTCCCCCACATTCTGCGTCCTCGGGCGACGCCTGCGCTGACCGGCTCCCGCCCGGGGCGACGGAGAGGGGCACCGGCCAGGAGTAGCGTAGAGACGTGACTTCCGTTTCCCACTCTCCCCTCTCTACACCGGGATGGCGGGCATGGTTGATCTGGTCAGTCGGCGTCGCCGCATACGTACTCGCAATCACCAACCGCACCTCGCTCGGCGCCGTCGGTGTGGATGCTGCGGAGCGCTTCCAAGCAGACGCTTCAACGCTGTCGTTGTTTGCCGTCGTCCAACTCGCCGTCTACGGCGGAATGCAGATCCCGATCGGCGTTTTCCTGGACAAGTACGGTGCGCGGCCGATCATCACGATCGGTATGGTTCTGATGGCTGCAGGACAGCTCGTCATGGCGATCTCCCCCAGTATTGGCGTCGCAATCCTCGCCCGTATTCTTCTCGGCGCAGGTGATGCTGCTGTCTTCCCCGCGGTGTTGCGTCTCGTGGCGACCTGGTTTCCCGCCCAACGAGGCCCCGTGATGGTGCAGTTCACGGGAATCATCGGGCAGACGGGTCAGCTAATCGCACTGATTCCGCTCGCCGCGCTATTGCACGCGACAAGCTGGACGATCACATTCGGCAGCATCGCAGGGCTCGGGATCCTTTTCGCGGTTCTCGTCTTCCTGATCATCCGAAACCATCCGCCTGAGCGCACCGCGGATGTGTCAGTGAATACAGACACCGGTGTGATTCGTGTCGTCACATCTGCGATCGATACCGGCGTCGGCATTCGCGCGGCCTGGGCCCATCCAGGCACCCGGCTGGCGTTCTGGTCGCACTTCACCACCCCGTTCGCGGGAACTGCGTTCGTGCTGCTCTGGGGCATACCGTTCCTTACCGCCGGCCAGGGGCTGTCAACCGCGCATGCTGCGACACTCGTCTCTGTATATGTCGTTGCGGGCATGATTCTTGGGCCGATCATCGGAACGTTGTCGCAACGCAACCCGAATCAGCGCACGGTTGCGCTCGTACTCCCCGCAATCGCCATCCAGTTCATCGCCTGGCTAATCATCCTTGCGCTCCCCGGCCCCGCGCCGACATGGCTTCTCTATATGCTTGCAATCGCCCTCGCGACGGGAGGCCCGGCTTCGATGATCGCGTTCGACCATGCACGCACCCACAACCCATCGCACCGGCTGAGCACAGCGACCGGCGTAACGAATGCCGGCGGGTTCATCGCAGCCCTCATCGCGATCTTCCTCATCGGCCTCATGCTCGATCTTCAGGGAGCCGGTACGCCGGATACCTACTCGATGGACGCATTCCGGGTCGCCTTCTCGATGCAGGTGCCGCTGTGGTTGATCGGCACCACATTCATCATCATTGAACGAAAGCGCACCCGCATCCGCATCGGCCTTGACCCCGAGCGGCGAAAGCGATGAGTGACATCGTCCTGGTGCACGGTCTCTGGCATCAGGGTGAACACATGGCGATGCTCGCCGAGGTGCTTCGCTCGCGCGGGCATGACGTGCGAGCCCCTGATCTGCACCGTGGTTCCCTGGCCGCCGACACTGCCCACGTGCAACACATCGTCGATGAATGCGCCACGTCACCACTCGTTCTCGGGCACAGCTACGGCGGATCCGTCATCACCGGACTCACCGGCATCAGTGCGCTGATCTACCTTGCCGCGTACGTTCCCGACGAAGGCGAAAGCTGCGCATCGATCGGCGGAGCGCTGATCAATGACACGATGCAGCGGCATCCAGAGGTGGCACATTCATGTCGCCTGAAGCCGCGCGAGACGCCCTCTACTCTCACAGCGATGCGGATACCGCCGCGTGGGCTGGCGAGCTTCTAGTCCGCCAGGCCTCCGGCCACGGTCGCGGCATTCCACAGAGATTCGCCTGGCGACGTACTCCCAGCATGTATGTCGTTTGCGGCATGGATCGGGCAGTTGATCCCGCGATTCAGCGCGAGATGGCACGTCGCTGTACTCGAAGCCTTGAGATCGCGACTGATCACTCGCCGTATATCTCTGGCCCCGCGCTGATCGCGGATATCGTCGAAGACGCGTTGAACGAACTCAGACGCTCGATGCTCTGACCCCGCGCGCTCAGAGCCCTGCGGTGTCGTCCGTCGAAGATGTCGTTCCCCGCGTCGTCTGCTGCCCTGAGTTCGGATCGATCGACGTGTGTGTGACGGTATTCGTCTTCCGACGGCGCGCCAGCAAGATCAGACCGATCACGAAGACGAGTGCCCCTGCCCCCATGAGAATATAGCCGACGAGATCAAGATTCACCCAGTCGACTTCCACATTCACTGCGAAGGCGAGGATGGCGCCGAGGACAAACAGGACTATTCCGGTACCAATACTCATAGCAATCCCTCCCGGTGCCGATCATCGACACCTTCCAGCGGGCGTTGCCCGATGATCATCCGAGCATGACAGGACGAAAGAATCTGGACAACGGGTTGACATTCAGCGTCCGCGAGGTGTCCACCCTGACGGCAGCGCCCCTTCCACGGTTGCTCGTTCAAAGTCCGTTGCAGCCGACCAGCCCTGTGCGGCATCCACTGCATCGAACCCACCACGGGCGAGCCGTAGCCCCACATCCTCGTGGTGCATGCGTGGCGCTCCCCCGCGTCTGACCGATGCGCGCACATTCCACGCGTCATCCGCGTATCCGCCGCCACGGAACACGCGATACTCGTCATATCGCGCAGGATCCAGCAGATCCCAGCACCACTCCCAGACATTGCCGAGGGTGTCGAACATGCCGTTCAGGTTCGGAAGTTTGCCGCCCACATTCTGCGGTGTGCGCACGCCGTCTGCCGCAGTCCAGGCGATATCGGTGAGCAGGCCATAGTGTGGCGTGGTCGAACCAGCGCGGCAGGCGTACTCCCACTCAGCTTCGGTGGGAAGGCGGTAGCCGTCGCTGTCGACGTGCCAGGTGACGACTTCACCGTCGAATGTGTAGGCGGGGTCCAGACCCTCCCATTCGGATGCCGCGTTGCAGAACCGCACTGCACGTAGCCAGCTCAGGTCAATCGCCGGACGGCGAGGATGCCGAGAGGCGATGCCCAAGACCTCGGCCATCTGCTCTTCTGTGACGGCGAACGAACCGATCTCGAAGGACTCCAGCGTCACCGTCCGCTGCGTCTTCCGCCGTGCATCGTGCAGCGTGACGGAACCAGCAGGGATGCGGGACATCTCGAAATCGTTCACGCTGAGACATCCTCCTGCGGACGCTCCTCGATCCGCACGGCGAAGATCCGCATGAAGTACTGGCACAGCGGCCCAACGAGCAGCGCGAACGCGAGCGTACCGATGCCCACGTTTCCGCCAAGCGCCCAGCCGATGACCACGACGATGATCTCGAGGCCGGTCCGAACCATCCAGATGGGCCAGCCCGTGCGGGCGTGTAGTCCGGTCATCAGCCCGTCACGAGGACCAGGACCGAAGTGCGCGCCGATGTAAAGTCCGGTTGCGACAGCGAGTACCAGCAGCCCGATCACGAAGAACCCGACGCGCAACCACAGCGGCTGTCCTACTGGAATCAGGAAGAGACCGATGTCTGCGGAGGGCCCCACGAGTAGCGCGTTCAGCAACGTACCGACCCCGAATCTCTGGCGTAGAGGTAGCCAGAGCAAGAGCACGACGATGCTGATCAGGATGGTGATGACACCGAAACTCAGCGGCACGTGGCGAGCGATGCCCTGCGACAGCACATCCCACGGAGCAGCCCCGATCTCGCCGCGCACCATGAACGCGATACCCATGCCGTAGAGAAACAGCCCAACCATCAGCTGCACGGAACGCCGTGGAATGCGGCGCCCCCTCAGGCGGCTCACTGAGGCACTCGCTCTGTCCAGATCGGATACTTGGCCGTGAGGCCGTCACCGGATGAAGTGCGAGTCAGGCGACGCTTGACCCATGGCCCGACGTGCTGGCGATAATAAGCCATTCCCGACGGTCCGCCGATCGCGGTGTGTTGAGGAGCCCACCATTCCGATGGCGGCTCATAGCCCAGACCGTGCAGCACGCGAGCGGCGACCCGGTGGTGTCCGGCGGTGTTCATGTGCAGCCGGTCCTCTGACCAGTACTCCCGCGACGACAACTCGCGGTCGGGCCAATTGAGCGCGCGAATGACATCGGGACGATTCACGACTCGCAGCAACACCGCAGCCGACAGTTCGTCGCCCCGGCGCTGAATGAGCGATCCCATCGGCAGCTGCCCGGCCGGATTCGCACCCGACAGCATGATGAGTGTGACGCCCTGCTCATCGCACCGTCTCAGCACACGCGAAAACGTATCCGCAATGTGCTCCATATCGGTCCGCGGGCGCAGCATGTCGTTGCCACCCCCGTTGAACGAAAGGTGCGTCGGATTCAGGGCGAGCGCGGGCTCGAGCTGTTCCTGAATGATGGGCCATGCCAACTTTCCGCGAATCGCGAAGTTCGCGTACTGGATCGGATGCCCGGCAGCATTCGCCCATCCCTGTGCAGCAATGTCGGCCCACCCACGCACTCGACCGTCGGGCAACTCATCGCCGACGCCCTCAGTGAACGAGTCTCCGATCGCCACGAATCTCACACCTGTCACTGCCCCAGCCTATGCCCGCCCTGGGCGCAGAAGCTCATCGGTCATCGAGTGCCTGACCACGTCTATCCACGAGACCCCAGGCAGCAGCAGCCGCAATAACAAAGAAGACCGCGAATATGACGAACAGCAGGGGCGCTCCCCCTGCTGCGAGCAGCACCGGAACCAACAGCGGAGCGATGATCGACGCGATTCGGCCGACACCGGCGGCCCATCCAGAGCCGGTCGCGCGCAACGATGTGGGGTAAATCTCGGGTGTTACCGCGTATAGCGCGCCCCACGCGCCGAGGTTGAAGAACGACAGCGCCATACCGGAACCGATGATCGCAGCATCGCCGCTGGCAGTGCCGAACAGCACCGCGGATACTGCCGAACCCACCAGGAAGACCGAGAGAGTCAGCCGTCTTCCCCAAACTTCGATCAGCCAGGCGGCAACGGCATAGCCGGGAAGCTGGGCGAGGGTGATCACCAGTGTGAAGCCGAACGAACGCACCAGATCGTACCCGGCATCGACCAGAATGCTCGGTATCCAGATGAATGCTCCGTAGTAGGCGAAGTTCACGCAGAACCAGACCAGCCAGATGCACAGGGTACGCACCCGAAACTCGGTTGACCACAGCGCGCGCAGGCGTGCCGCCGTGGTGACCGCGATCGCTCGAGAGGCTGGCTCTTTCCGGATCGCGTCACCGCTGACAATCCCCGCATCCGCTTCAAAGCTCGCGACAATTCGTTCGGCTTCCGCAATGCGCCCGCGAGAGGCGAGCCAACGAGGTGACTCGGGCAGCCCCCAACGTACGATGAGTGCGTACACCGCTGGTACCGCGCCGAGAGCGAATGCCCACCGCCAACCATCGTCGGATGCCGGGATCACGAAGTAGCCGATGAGCGCCGCCGCTGTCCAGCCGACGGCCCAGAAGGCTTCGAGGATGACAATGAGGCGACCGCGGATGCGTGCCGGCGCAAACTCGCTGACATACGTCGACGCGACCGGAAGCTCTGCCCCCAGTCCGAGACCGACAAAGAACCGCAGCACCAGCAGGATCGCGACACCCCCGGCCAGCGCGCTCGCACCCGTGGCGAGCCCGTAGATCAACAGAGTCACCGCGAACACTTGCCGCCTACCAAAACGGTCTGCGAGCAGTCCGCCGAGGCTTGCACCGAGCGCCATTCCGATGAAGCCGACTGAGGCGATCCATCCGCTCTCTGCCTTGGTCAGATCCCACTGTTGAGCCAGCGCCGCCAGGATGAAGGAGATGAGCCCGACATCCATCGCGTCTAGGGCCCAGCCCAGACCGGAGCCGGTGAGCACGCGCGCGTGTCGGCGTGTGAAGGGCAGATCATCGAGGCGTGCGGCTAGAGATGACCTGCTCGGCACCGTGTTCGTCATGAGAGCAGCTCCCTCACGCGCGGAATCACCTCAGTGCCATACAGCTCGATGCTGCGCATCATCTGCTCATGCCCCAGCGTTCCGGTTGCGTACTTCAGATCGAACCGGCCGATACCCAGAGTGCGTACGGTCTCAGCGATCTTCTGCGCCACACGCTCTGGAGAGCCGGAGTAGATTGCGCCCGCTGGTCCGACATCATTCTGGAATCGCGCACGACTGTACACAGGCCAGCCACGCTCTTTCCCGATTGTGTTGTTCATCGCTTCGAACCCCGAGTATGCGGCATCCCAGGCTTCCTCATCGGTGGAGGCAATATGGCCGGGTGAGTGCACGGCGATCGGATGCTCCGGCGTCCCGAACGTGGCGATCGAGCGGTGATAGAGCTCTACGAAAGGCTTGAACCGTACAGCGGGTCCGCCGATGATTGCGAGCATGAGTCCGAGTCCGTGCCGTGCGACCCGCACCACTGATTCTGGGCTTCCGCCGACGCCAACCCAGGTGCGCAGCCCGTTCTCGGTCTTCGGGAACACCTCGGCATTCTCCAGTGCTGGCCGCATCGTGCCTGACCACGTGACTGGCTTTTCCTTGAGCAACTCGACGAACAGCTCCAGCTTCTCCTCGAAAAGCGCTTCATAATCACGCAGATCGTAGCCGAACAACGGGAACGACTCGGT
The DNA here is from genome assembly GCF_059445355.1 of Microbacterium sp. Y356. Lineage (NCBI taxonomy): Bacteria > Bacillati > Actinomycetota > Actinomycetes > Micrococcales > Microbacteriaceae > Microbacterium > Microbacterium sp. Y356. The sequence goes on along the minus strand of NZ_JCAIUE010000001.1, from coordinate 11,015 downwards.
GAAAGAGCCGCGACCCAACACGACCTCGGCACGGCCGTTGGAAACAGCATCCAACGTCGCGAAGCGCTCGTACACCCGCACTGGATCATCAGACGAGAGCACTGTGACGGCGGTACCGAGCCGGATGCGGTTGGTGCGTGACGCGATCGCTGCCAGCACCATCTCGGGCGCGGACACCGCGAATTCGACACGGTGATGTTCCCCGACCCCGAAGAAGTCGATCCCGACGGAGTCTGCCAGCTCTGCCTGTTCGACGATGTGGCGAATTGTCTGGGATGCAGGCATCAGATTGCCCGCGACATCCTTCGTGATGTCGCCGAAGGTGTCGAGTCCGAACTCGATATCCATGTGTCCTACTTCGTCAGGAGTGCTGTGCGCAGCGTGTCGAGTCCGACGCCGCCGAGATCGAGCGCGCGCTTGTGGAATTGTTTGATGTCGAAGGCGTCGCCCTGCTGCAACTGGTAGTCGTCGCGGACTCGTTCCCAGATGCGTTGACCGACCTTGTAGGACGGAGCCTGACCTGGCCAGCCGAGATAGCGGTTGACCTCGAACTGGACGAACTCATCCGACATGTTGACGTTTTGACGCATGAAGTCGAGCGCATAGTCGGCGTCCCAGACGCCGGTGCCGTCGAGGCGTGGCTTTCCGAGGTGCACGCCGATGTCGAGAACCACTCGTGCGGCGCGCATGCGCTGGCCGTCGAGCATGCCGAGGCGGTCGGCCGGGTCATCGAGGTAGCCGAGCTGCTGCATGAGACGCTCGGCATAGAGGGCCCAGCCCTCAGCGTGACCGGAGGTGCCAGCGAGCAGACGGCGCCAGGAGTTCAGCTCGGCACGGTTGTACACCGCCTGACCGATCTGCAAGTGATGACCGGGAATGCCCTCGTGGTAGACCGTGGTGAGCTCGCGCCAGGTGTCGAACTCTGTGACACCCTCTGGCACCGACCACCACATACGTCCAGGACGTGAGAAGTCGTCGGTCGGGCCGGTGTAGTAGATGCCGCCCTCTTGCGTGGGGGCGATCATGCATTCCAGCGTGCGAATCTGCTCGGGAATGTCGAAGTGCGTGGCGCCGAGTTCAGCAACCGCACGGTCGCTGGTCTCCTGCATCCAGCGCTGCAGTTCTGCGGTGCCGTGCAACTTGCGTGAAGGGTCTGCCTCGAGGTGCGCGACGGCCTCTTCGACGGTCGAGCCGGGAAGGATCTCATTCGCGATCGCGGTCTGCTCAGCGACCATGCGCGCGAGTTCCTCGCGACCCCATTCGTACGTCTCATCGAGGTCGATCTCAGCACCGAGGAACCGTCGGGAGTTCAGGGCGTAGAGGTCACGGCCGACGGCGTCGACATCGGATGCTGCCGGTGCGAGCGTTCCGGTGAGGAAATTGCGCAGCTCGTCATAGGCGACCCTGGCAGCGTTCGAGTTGTTGGCCAGGTCACGTGCGAGGGATGCCGGAAGCTCGCCCTCGTCGAGTGCCGCTCCAGCGACGAAAGAGGCAAAGAATCCGTCGTCCGCGGTGTACCGGACGATCTGGTCGGCGACCTCAGCGACCTGGCGCCGCGCGGGCACAACGCCCTGACTGATGCCTTCCCTCAACGTCGCGGTGTAGCCACGCAGCGCATCGGGGACGGCGGAGAGGCGCTTAGCGATCACTGACCAGTCGTCAACCGTCGACGTCGGCATGAGGTCGTATACCTGCCGGATGTCTTGCACGGCAGATTCGATGACGTTGATGTCGCGCAGATGCCACCGCGCCTCCTGGTACTCCAGCGCGAGCTTCAGTTCGCTGCCCAGATCGGCCTTGGTGACGTCGTCTACGGCGTCGACGGGTGCCGTGGCCTGGAGCGCGTTGAGTGTCTTCTGCACTTCGGCGGCGTACTGCTGCTGTCCGTCCGGGCTGAGATCGCCATAGCGATCGTTCGCCTCATTGCGGCCAATGTACGTGCCGAGCGTGGGCGCTAGAACAGAGAGCGTGTCGACCCACTCTTCTGCGACCTTGTCGATCGCGGTGGGGGTGCGAGGGGTAGTCGTCATCCCCTCAGCGTAGCGCCGCACGTGCATCCGAGCGCTTAGTGTGCCGCCTCGTTCCAATCACGTCCGCGGCCGACTTCCACGTCAAGCGGCACCGATAGCTCGGCGGCATCCGCCATACGGGTGCGGACGATCTTCTCGGCCTGATCCCACTCCCCAGGTGCGACTTCGACAACGAGCTCATCGTGGATCTGAAGCAGCACACGGGAGCGCAGATCTGCTTCCCGCAGATCGCCGTGGATGTGGTTCAGCGCGATCTTCATGATGTCAGCGGCGCTGCCCTGGATAGGCGCGTTCAGCGCGGCGCGTTCGGCGTTCTCGCGCAGAACGCGGTTCGGGCTGTTGAGGTCGGGGAACGGGCGCCGTCGGCCGAAGATCGTCTCGGTGTAGCCGTCTTCTTTCGCCTTCACGACAGATGCACGCAGATAGTCGCGCACAGCGCCGAAACGGGCGAAGTACTCCAGCATCAGCCTCTTGGCCTCGGACTGTTCGATGCGCAGCTGCTTCGAAAGTCCGAAGGCGCTCAGACCATATACCAGCCCATAAGACATCGCCTTGACCTTGGTGCGCATCGCGGAGGTGACCTCGGCCGGCTCAACGCCGAACACCTTCGCGCCGACGAACCGGTGCAGATCTTCGCCGGAGTTGAAGGCTTCGATCAAGCCCTCATCACCGGAAAGGTGCGCCATGATGCGCATCTCGATCTGCGAGTAGTCGGCGGTGAGCAGCGTCTCGTAACCTTCGCCCACTTGGAACGCGCTGCGGATACGACGGGACTCTTCAGTACGAACGGGAATGTTCTGCAGGTTCGGGTCGGTGCTGGAAAGACGCCCGGTCTGGCTGCCCGTCTGGACATACGTCGTGTGGACCCGGTGGTCATCGCGGATCGCGGTGTCGAGCGACTCGATGATCTGTCGCAGCTTGGTCGCTTCGCGGTGCTGCAGCAACAGATTGAGGAAAGGATGCGGGTTCGTTTCCTGCAGATCAGCAAGCACGGCGGCATCCGTCGAGTAGCCGGTCTTGGTCTTACGAGTCTTGGGCAGCTGCAGGTCTTCGAATAGCACCTCTTGCAACTGCTTCGGCGAGCCAAGGTTGAACTCGCGGCCGACGAGCGCGAACGCTTCGGTCGCGAGACCTTCAGTGCGGCTGGCGAGTTCGCCCGAGAACGTCGAGAGCACTTCATGCGAGACGGCGACGCCTGACTCTTCCATGACCGCGAGGGCAAGGAGCGTCGGCAACTCGATGTCGGTGAGCACGGTCGCCACAGGTTCTGGCAGATCGTCCCGCAGCGCAGCGGCGGCACGCAGCGTGAACCATGCTTCCTGCGAAGGTGTTGCGCCGTCTGTCTCTGGTACCAGCTGCGAAGGGTCAGCTTCGGGGAGCTTCTCATCGAGGTAGCGGCCAACGAGATGCGCGAGGGTCTTGTCGGGGAAGCTCGGACGCAGCAGCCATCCGGCGAGAAGCGTGTCGTAGCTCAGACCGCCGAGTTGGATGCCAACACGCAGCAGCGCCTTCACCTGCGGCTTCGCGTCGTTGAGCACCTTCAAGCTGTCGGATTCGAGCCACGAACGTAGCGCGTCGGCAGCGCCTTCGCTCCAGTCGCTCTCGTGAAGCTCCGTCAGGCTCGCGACGCCGATTCGCGAAATCACACCGCCGCTCGTGACAAGGGTGAGGCCCAACTCGTCGCTCTGCGCGGCGAGCCACTGAGCCAGGCCGGTCGCGTTCGATTCGACAGGCGACGGCATCTCAACGGCCGGCTCGTCGTGGACAGCCTCGTCACCGGCACCGACTGCGTCGAACACGCGAGGCAGCAGGGTGCGGAACTCCAGTCGCGCGAAGATGTCGCGGACTGCCTGCGCATCGATCGGCGCGACCGCGAGGTCGGCAGGTGCGAGCGGGAGTTCGACGTCGGTGAGCAGGCGGTTGAGCTTGCGATTTCGGCGCACGTCATCCATGTGCTCGCGGAGGTTGCCGCCGACGACGCCCTTGATCTCTTCGGCGCGATCCAGCAGCTCATCGAGGCTGCCGAACTGTGTGAGCCACTTGACGGCTGTCTTTTCTCCGACTTTCGGTACTCCAGGGAGATTGTCGCTGGTCTCGCCTACGAGCGCAGCGATATCGGGGTATTGCTCGGGGCGAACGCCGTAACGTTCTTGAACCGTCGCGGGGTCGTAGCGCTTGAGCTGCGAGACGCCCTGCACCGACGGGTAGAGAAGGGTGACCTTGTCGTTGACGAGCTGGATCGTGTCACGGTCGCCAGAAACGACGAGAACCTCATAGCCCTGCTCAGCGCCCTGCACGGAAAGCGTGGCGAGAATGTCGTCTGCCTCGATGCCTTCTTTGGTCAGAACCGGGATCGACATTGCGGCCAGGACATCCTGCAGGATCGGAACCTGCCCACGGAACTCCTGAGGTGACTCGGAGCGAGTCGCCTTGTACTCGGGATACTCATCGGTGCGGAACGAGTGCCGTGACGTGTCGAATGCGATCGCCATGTGAGTCGGACGCTCGGCCTTGATCAGGTTCACGAGCATCGACAGAAAGCCATAAATGGCATTCGTGTGCTGATTGTCCTTCGTGGTGAAGTTCTCGACCGGCAGTGCGAAGAAAGCACGGTAAGCGAGCGAGTGGCCGTCAACGACCATGAGGGTAGGCTTTGCGGAGTCCGTCACACTGCCAGCCTAACGAGGACGACGGACACCCGCTGAGGAGGACACGTGAGCGAGACCATCGAGACCCCTGAGATGCAGTGGGTGATGCAGCGAGGTATGGGCGCTCTGGCAGAGAAAATGGGGATCCGGTTCACGGAATTCACTATTGAGCGCGCAGTTGCAACCATGCCCGTCGAAGGCAACACGCAGCCGGTGATGCTTCTGCACGGCGGTGCTTATGTGGTGCTCGGCGAATCACTGGGATCTATGGCCGCCAATCTGCACGCAGGTGCCGGTCGACTCGCGGTCGGCGTCGACATCAACGCCACGCACACGCGTTCCGCGACCTCAGGACTCGTCACGGGCGTCTGCACGCCGATTCACCTGGGTCGCAGCGTCGCAGTGCACGAGATCGTCGTGTTCGACGATCAAGGCCGTCGCTGTTCGACGATCCGCATCACGAACATGATCAAGGATCTTCCCTCCTGATCGAGACGCGATCTGGCGAGGAGAGCTGACTAGTCCACGAGGATGCGCTGGAACAGCAGGTGGTCCTGCCACTCCCCCGCGATCCGAAGATACTTCGGTGCCATGCCGATCTGCTCGAAACCGTTGCGCAGAAGAACCCTCTGCGACGCCGCGTTGTCGATGAGGGTGCTGGCCTGCAGCCGGTGGAGTCCTAGTTCATCGCGCACATGCGCGATGACGCCCTCAACGACTCTGCTCATGATGCCGCGGCCGGCGAGCGATGCATCGATCCAGTAGCCGAGATCGGCACTCTCGAACGCGCCGCGGACGACGTTGGCGACGTTTGTGACACCCATCACACGGCCATCGGTTGCGCTTAAGACGAAACGGGCCGCGCGTCTGTCTGCGACATCGCGGAGCGCGTCAGCAAGGATCTCTTCCTGTCGCTCCGCGGTGTAAAAGGAATCATCCCGCAGTGGATCCCAACGTGCGAGGTGCTCGCGATTCGCATCGTATGCCGCAGCCAAGGCTGCGCCATCACCTGCTTCGATGGCTCGAAGACGGATGCCGTCGCCGAGGTCGAGCACTACTTCTTGGGCGCGAGCTGCTCGATGATCGCCTTGGCGACATCCTGCATTGTCAGGCGGCGATCCATGGACGCCTTCTGGATCCAGCGGAACGCCTCCGGCTCGCTGAGGCCCATCTTCTCGTTGAGCAGGCCCTTGGCCCGGTCAACGAGCTTGCGGGTCTCGAAGCGCTCGACCATGTCGGCGACCTCTGCCTCGAGCGTGATGATCTGCTCGTGGCGGGCCAACGCGATTTCGATCGCAGGAAGTAGATCGTTCGGCGTGAACGGCTTGACGACGTACGCCAGCGCACCTGCCTCGCTCGCGCGCTCGACAAGTTCTTTCTGGCTGAATGCGGTGAGCAGCACGACCGGAGCGATGTTCGCCTTGTGCAGTCGCTCTGCGGCACTGATGCCGTCGAGCAGTGGCATCTTGACGTCCATGATCACCAGATCGGGGCGCAGTTCGGTTGCGAGGGCAACCGCCGTTTCACCGTCACCAGCTTCGCCGACGACATCGAAGCCGTTGTCGCGGAGGATCTCGACGATGTCGAGTCGGATCAGCGATTCGTCTTCGGCGACGACAACGCGTCGCGGGGCGGATGCCGTGGGCTGCTCAGACAGTTCTTGCTCGGTCACAGTTCTATTCTAGTGGGCCGTGGCTGCGGCGCAGTCCCAGGAACCCGCCGCACACGCATGACCACCCCTCACTCTGCGCTAAAGTCGTAGACGCAACACGCTTGCCGGCGTGGCGGAATGGTAGACGCGGAGCACTCAAAATGCTTTGTTCGAAAGGACGTGTGGGTTCGACTCCCACCGCCGGCACTTGAATCGTAATCAGGGCCGTTGACTCGTAACGAATCAACGGTCCTGATTACGATTCACGACAAGTGGTGGGACGCGTGTTGGTTTCCGTGTTGGCTGACACGTTCAGCGCGAAAACACAAAACTCCGGTGACTAGTGGCCTGCATCAGCGCGAAACATGGTCGACCCTGCTCCCCCTCCGGCTCCAGGCACATAGCCGGCGGGAAGGCCGTGATGCACGAATCGCCGTGCACTCCTCCTATGAGTTGAGGAACTCAACCCTTCGCCTATCTTGGTGCGACTCGGGATAGCCCTTCGAGAAGTCTGTGCCGGCGCCGCGTACATCGTTGATATGAGAGTCAGCACCGCAGAATCTACGCTCGCACCGCCATGGACAGCCGCAGATCACACAAACGATCAGAGGGCTCTTGATCGAACCTCCCAAGAGTTCGTGCGTCCGCGCATAGAGGTTCCGATTGCACCTGAGCCCAGTGGCAACAACCGAACCCATCGCGAGGCGCCCATGCCCATCAATGACCTGACGAAATCGAATATTCGCTTCCGTCTCAAGAAGTCCTTCGGCTCCTGGGAAGTTCGATACGGGTATCCAGACGGCTTCGGGCCAGCATCCCCGAGCCGTTCATTTCGCGCGCGGAAGCAAGCGGAAGCGTACGGACGAGTCCTTGCAACGCTCGGCGCAGCCCGCAGCGAAACGGTTCTCTCCTGCCTGCAGACGGGCACCTCATTCCGCGACATACTGCGCCAAGTGCACGCGGCCAACGTCATCGATCCCGTTAATGCGCTTCTCCATACATTCGGCGAACCCCCAGTGACAGCCGCGGAGTTCGCGCGGGCGCCTCGTCAGCCACGTATGACCATCAATCGGTCGATGGCGCCGATTGCTGTGCGCACCGCGCATGGAAGGAACATGAACAACCTTCTTGTTACGTCCTGCGCTTCGATGGCCGACACGTTCGTGCAGGACTCGTTGGCAACCTACCTTCGGGTAGATCGACGTTTCATCGGCGATCTGACCCGCCAAAAGGCGCTTCCCGCTACAAAGACGGGCAAGCAATGGTCGTACACGGGCGCGGACGTGCGCGCCTATCTCGAGAGCCAGGCGAACGAACTTGCCCTTGTCTCGCTCGTCGATAAACGGGCACTGTTCACCGCGCGCGAGTCCGAAATGGTCGCTCACCTTCCTGATCTCGTCACAGTAAACGAAGCAGCTGACGTCCTCGGGTTCACAGAAGACCACATAAACGTACTCTGTCGTCGGGATAGCCTTGCTGGAACCAAGGTGGGGCGCACTTGGGTTGTCGCACGCTCGGGTTTGGCCGCATTCCTATTTTCCCGAACCACTTCGTGAACCGCTCGCTAGAAGCACTCAGACATCTGAGTCCGAATCGTGACTCAGGATTGTCGTTGGCTCAAAGCGCCGAGCGCGCGTCATTCACTGTCGATTCGGCGTCGCGCACAAGGTCATCTGCTTCTGCAGCGCGGCCAGCCGTCTCTTCCGCGGCTGATCGCGCATTGTCTTCGTCGCTTCTCGCCTGTTCGAGCTCGGCTTCAAGCTCCTCGAGGTTCGCGGCCAGCCGACGAAGGTCAGCGTCTGCGGCTTCTAGCGCTTTGTTCGCCTTTGCCTGCTCGCGCTTCGCACGATTGAGTTCTCGCTCGGCCGCTTGAAGGACCTTTTCCGCTTCGCGCTGCTCCCGACGTACGCGCACCTGATCGGCAGGAGCCTTGACGGGCACTGCCTTGCGCTCCGGTGCCCCGCCGCCGAGGACCGTGTCGAAGTCGATCAGGGAATCGCTTGATGGTTCCAGTTCGCGAAGGAGCCTTCCCGAGGCGACAGCGGCCGCGGCATCCGGGTCGAAGAACGCCGCTGTAATCGTCTGTTCAACGCTCTGCACCGTGGCGTCCGCGACCCGCCACCCCTGGGCCGTCGACAGCGCAACTGCTTCCTGCGCGAGCTGACGGGTCAGCGTGCGCCGTTCACTCCCGAGCTTTGAGAGCGTCGGTGCATCGAGGCCCTCCTGCGCGTCGCGGAGGTCCGCGGCCAACTGAAGCACCTGTCCGAGCCGGTCAGCACGCTCCTGAGCGAACAGGTTCACGACCGCTGCGGTAATCGACGGCTTCCGCAGCGACCGAATCTGCTCGGCTAGCTCCCGATCCGAGGACTGTTTCGCGCGCGCGTTTCGCTCGGCGACGAACTCGGAAGGGGGAAGCGTGTAAAGCTCGGCGGCGACCTCAGCCAGGGAAGGATCTGCCATCGCTCCACCAATCGGGCTATCAGTCCACACGCGCGGGTCTACATGTACGAGAGATCGGCCACCAAGTGAACGATAGTGTGTCGATCCATGCCAGCCTCGAGCCGCTCCTTCGGCGACCGGTCCCCTAGCTTAGGGTCCGCAGTTGTCATCACCAGCTGAATATCGAGCGGGAGATAGTCGCGCGGAAACGCAGGGAGGATCTCACGCAAGCCCGGCACGACCGTGCCCGCCTTAGTGAACTGCCAGCGCGGATAACCTGCTTGCCCATCGACCTCACCGGCAGCCATGATGTCCCCCTTGTCGGCGAGTTCACGCACCTCTGCCGGAGTGACGCCAAGTATGTCGGCAACATCTTTCGTCGATCTCAGTGTTTGCGCTGTTTCTTCAGCGAGGAAGGTCTCTGAGTACAGCAGATATAGGGCGTTCTGCTGCGCGGCCTCAGCCAAGAACACTTCGGCGGGGATGCCGGCCGTCCGAAGGAACGCCAGCTCGGCGTCCGTCGGTGTCTCCGCCGATTCCATTTCCGCCAGCACGTCGAGCACAGTAGCGACGTGCTCTTCGGGAACTCCACGCTCGCGAAGAGCACGGACGAAGCCGTCAAGGCCACTGCGCTCGGGCTGAAAAGAAACCGAAGTACCCATACCTGATGATACGAACATCAACCCGCCGCCGACAGGAACAATTAGCACAACCACCTACGTCGGGCGGTCCGGAGACCGAGGCCGCTGGCTGCGGCCTTCCTCCCCGAGTGAGGGGCGATTCGCGCTACGGCAGGAACACTCCCCCGTCGCTCCACCGCACCAGCGCACGCTCCCACTCTCCTTCAGACAAAACCACATCCGCCGCCAGCACTCCCCTGACATATACCGCACCCGCCGTAAACCCGCCGATCCGGCAGGCAGCGACAGGACAGACGTCAAAACGCCGCCCATGCCCTCCCTGGGGGAAACGCTAAAGCACCCCTCGAGCGCCTCCGAATCATCCTCATCAGCAGTCGCCGACAGGTGGCGAATCGCAAGGATCCCCGAGTAATCCGCCGTGTACGCGAACTGCACACGCGAACGGGCGTGCACATCAACGTTCCACACCCGTGAGCGATCCTCCCTCTCCTCGTCAGTGAATCCATCGTGAAACAGCAGCGCCATGATCTTGTTCATAGCCGCTCTATGCGCGACGAATGCGAACAGTCTCCCCGGGACACCACGGTCACACGATTCGAGATGCCTCGCCTCTCGCACGCTACGCGCGACCTTCGTGGCGCACACGCTCGCAGGGGTAAATGAGAACCTGATGCCCCTCGCTACATCCCGACCGACAATCATCGCAAGAGCGCACGAATAGCAGCTTCAAACCGCGCTCTCTGGCGTCTCACAACTAAGAGCTTGCACTCCGATACGACCAAGAGGTTGTGACACATCGTTTAAGACTCGATCGCACCGGGTGATCTCCGGAATTACCCTCCAACGGGTGAATCCGTGGTGAGACGTCTCGTATCCGTAGAGTTGAGAGACACTGGATTACTGATTGACGTCTTGCTGCTCTTCAACTGGCGCTAGCTGCTTTCAAGTGGCGCTTCACGACTATGGAAGAGTTGGCGGATGGATCCGGATGCGTGCGTTTTTTGTGAGCTGTTGAGCGGTCAGAGAGAAGTAACGTGGGTGGCGCGACGCCCCGGAGCCTCAGCTTTTCTCCCCTTGGCGGATGGGCGCCTCGCCAAGGCGCATGTGCTCGTCATTCCCGACGAGCATGTAGTCGGTATCCAGGACGCTTCATCCCAAGCACTCCAGGCCGTCGTCCTGTTAGCTCAAGAGGTCGCCCAAGCGATGGCAGTCTCCATCGGAGCTCAAGGCGTGAATCTTCTTAACGCTAGTGGTGATGGTTCGGATCAATCTGTGCCACATCTGCACCTACATGTAGTCCCTCGGTGGAGCGGCGATGGCTTGGACACGTGGCCCTCGACTGTTTCCGAGCATGCGCTCGAAGATCAGTGGCTTAGCTCGCTGCGCGCAACCATAGAAGCCTGACGATCAAGGTTCCGACGGACGCACCGCTGAACGCTGCGCGCATGAGCGAAGGCCTGCCGAAAAGCGCCTAAGCCTCGCAGCGCCCACTCCAGGTGTCTCGTAACCCTTCCTGTCTCGCGACCGGCGAGTTCAAGCGGTGTCTGCAACACCGATTTGATTTGTTGGATTTGAGAGTAGCGCGGCAAGGACTTCTGCGGGCGTG